>NZ_JACJRV010000039.1 GCF_014697475.1 Nostoc sp. FACHB-152 | reverse complement strand
CGAACTCTAGCTAGTGCCACTGCCAAACTCAACCTCTGCTTCATCAGGCTCATGATTAAGAGGCTTGCAGGTTCTTCCTAAGATGTCAAATGGGTTCTATAACCTGTCACCTATTACCTGTCCCCTGCTATATCTTGATTTTTGCAAATTTGTTTCAAGTTAAAAAATATAGCTAGCTTTAGGCATTGACAATTTTTCTGGTTCTGGCAAAATAAATCGGGTTGATGCCAGCGTGGTGTTGAAAAAAATACTTCTAACAATCGACTAACACACAGTTAGAATTTCACACCTGGATTGCATCGTGAAGAGTTAATTTTGTAACCAAGAAGCACAATGTCTAAGCTGGAATCATCTACTATATCCCGTCGTACACTGCTCAAATTGTTTAGTGTTGGTGCAATTGCAGGAGTAACAGGATACTCTCGGTTTACTAAGCCCAAACCAACGTTATTTCAAAATGATACTCTTGCTCTGCCCCGCATACTGAATCAGGAAAAAACTGTTGTGGTAATTGGGGGTGGTTTAGCAGGTTTAGCTTGTGCTTATGAGTTAAGTCAACGGGGGTTTGTCGTTACGCTGTTAGAAAAGTCTCCGCAACTGGGGGGTAAAATCGCTAGTTGGCAAATAGAAGCGGCTGGGGAAACTTTCATGATGGAACATGGTTTTCATGGCTTTTTTCCCCAATACTATAATTTGAATAGTTTAGTGGCAGAATTGGGGATAAATGATAACTTCCAATCGCTTAACTTTTATTCTGTGGTCTATCACGGTGATAAATACAAACCAGAGATATTTCGCCCCAGTCGCTCGGCTTTTCCTTGGAATATTATAGATTTAGCGATCGCATCTCCCAACCGTTTCAAGTGGGGGATCAATTTGACCAAAATCAAACATCTCCAAGTATTCCAAGCCATCACCGGTTTTCAACGCGAAAAGAACTACCAGCGATTTGATAATATATCGGTTGCTGATTGGGTAGAAACGGAATTTCCGCAAGGTTTATACGACTTATATTTTCTCCCCTTTGCCAAGTCTAGTTTAAATGCACCTGATGTCATGAGTGTCGGAGAACTGATGCAGTTCTTCCACTTTTATTTTTTTGGCAACCCAGAAGGACTAGCTTTTAATGGAACTAAGGATGATATGGGAACTAGCTTAGTTCAACCTATTGCTAAGTCAATTCAAAAGCAGGGCGGTAAAGTTATTACTGATGCCAATGTGAGTGAAATTTTGGCACAGTATGGACAGATTAATGGTGTGAAATATTACGTTGGCAGCAATCAAAATAACGTAGCTTTTACGGTGAAACGCAACAGCGCGATCGCCGATGACAAGATAGAATATTTCGGTGCGGCTGATGAAGTTTTTGCTTTACCATCAGGTAGTCAAGAAGCGGTTTCTCTGACTTGCACTCACCAAGGTTGTACTGTGCAGAAAGCAGCTGATGGGAAATTCCATTGTCCTTGTCATGGAGCAGTTTTTGCGGCTGATGGCAAAGTTTTAAAAGGGCCTGCACAACGAGATTTAACTAAGTTTAAAGTAGTGCAACGCCAAGATGATGAGGTGCAACTACTAGCAGCTAATTCTACATCAGGAACGCCAGCCACAATTGAAGCCGATTATTATGTGTTTGCCACTGATGTTCCTGGTGTGCAACAGTTATTTCAAAGAGTAAATGGTGATGTCAATACCACAGTGCGATCGCAAGTAGAAAAGTTGAGTATTGCTGATCCCTTTGCGGTGTGTCGCTTCTGGTTTGACCGCGATTTTGAATGGTCACAAAGTAATTTTACTTCTTTATCTGGCTACCAATTAACTGATAGCATCACCCTTTATCATCGCATTCAACAACAATTTATTGATTGGGCGGAAAAAACTGGTGGGAGTGTGGTTGAGTTACACGCTTATTGTTATAAAGAAAAAGAATTTCCTACTCAAGAAGCTTTACTGACAACCTTTGAAAAAGAACTCTATGAAATTGTCCCCGAATTGCAACAAGCAAAAGTGCTGCATCGAGAGTTAGTGAATCAACATAACTTTTCCGGCTATCCACCTAATAGTTATGCGGAACGTCCCGAAACTATCACCGCTATTTCTAACTTAATATTTGCCGGAGATTGGGTGAAAATGCCATTTCCTTGCGGCTTAATGGAAAGGGCTGTGAGTAGTGGCTTATTAGCCGCCAACGAAATTTTATACCGCGAAGGTTTGCAGAGGCGATCGCTTTTCTCAGTCAATCCTGAAGGGATGTTGCAAATTTAGTTATTGGTCAATAGTCCATAGTCAATAGTTTTCTCCCTCGCCCCCCTGCTCCTCTGCTCACCTGCTTCCCCTACTCCAAAGGCACCACATCATGAAAATGCTTGTAGTCGATGTAACGATGTCCGTTACCTGCGTGATGCAAGATATCGACAAATCGATTATTCCACAAAATGTCATTAGCACTATAACTATGGCGGGCATGAACAACTTGGGAAACAGTTTCGTCGATCCCTGTCAAAGAAATCATCAATAAACTATTAGTCTGATTTAAAGATTCTGGTGTCATTCCATATAAAGGACTAGACTCATCGATGATGTGCATAACTGACCAACTTAAAGCAAAACCGGGTGTTTGCTGCCTTACCAATTTGAGATCAGAAATACGACGCATAAATTGTCCTTCTGCTGTAATTTCATCGCGCATTAAGTAAACCCGCATCTGCGCTTCTAAAATTAAATTACGCCGTTGGTTAGCGGTGCGAAACATCAAAGTAGGCGCGCCCTCATACGGTACAATCACAGCGACTCGACTAAACAGCACACGCGCAGTTGGACGAGAAAACCGAGCAAACGCTAATCCTGTCATCACAGCAATTCCCATCACACCAATTATTGCTTCAATGGTGACGATGAAATTGGCGTAATTTGTTTTGGGATACATTGCCCCATAGCCAATAGATGCCAGAGTTTGGACACTGAAGAAAAAAACATCTACAAAAGAGCCTGGGCGAGCATTGGCAATACAATCTCCTCCTAACAAGTACGCTAGGGCAAACAAAGCATTAATAGCTATATAAAAGATACAAATCAGTAATACAAAGCCAGTCCAAGGCACTGTTAGCAGTAAATGATAAGGATCACGCCAGTAAGAATGCCATACACCTAAGCCCATAATCTCGAAATTCCCATTGTGAAATTTCAAGTGAATAATAGGTTGTGAACGCTGTCGTTGCTTCCGAACAAGTGTTTTGAATAGCAGTTTCATTGGATTGACCAAAAGAACGGCGAAACGTTAATTATGACTAAGGTATAGCAACACTAAATGATATTCCAACAAATCTATTGCCTATTGCCTATTGCCTATCCCCAATACTAGTTTGTGAACCAAATAGGATGGCTATATAAAGGTTGCTATTTTCTGATACAGTGCAGTGGCTAAGTGATATTAGTAGCTCGTATACTGCTGATGAACCGAAATTTCTGGATTACTGCTTTAGTTGCCTTTATTAATTCCCTCAGTTTTACAGTTTTAATACCTATTATCTATCTTTATGGCAAACAATTTGGACTCAGTGATTTCCAAACGAGTTTGTTATTTTCGACCTACTCAATAGCTCAGTTTTTTGCCACGCCTGTCATTGGTAAACTATCTGACCGTTTTGGACGTAAACCTTTATTGATGATTAGTTTAGCTGGGACAGTGATTGCCAATGCGATCGCTGGTACTGCAACTACAGCCGCTTGGCTGTTCTTCGCCAGATTTTTCGATGGCATTACTGGCGGTAATGCTTCAGTGGCGCAGGCAATTATTTCTGATGTTACTACACCAGAAAATCGTGCTAAAGCTTTTGGAATTTATGGTGCAGCCTTTGGTTTAGGTTTTGTGTTGGGGCCTGTCACCAGCTTGCTGGCGCAGCAATTTTCTTTAGGAGCAGCTTTTTTAGTTTCTGCTGCGATCGCATTTTTAGCTTTACTAATTACTATTTTCTGCTTGCCAGAATCTCTCCACAATAAAGCAGAAAAAGCACACAATATCTTTGACCTCGGATTAGGTAATTTAATTCGTGGTTTAGCTATGCCCAAAATTGGTGTGCTGTTAATTATTAATTTTTTTATTGGTACAACTTTCACCATTTTTACTTATGCATTTCAACCTTACTTTATTAAGGTTTTAGGACAAAATAGCCAATCTTTGACACTAATGTTTATCTTGTTTGGTGTGCTAGGTACTATCATGCAAACTTGGGGAGTGTCACTGTTAAGCCGCAAATTTAATGTTGTTAAGATTTTATTTCTAGCTTTATCTATTCGGAGCCTATCATTTATGCTCATGCCAATTTGGCAAAGTATTACTTATTTTGTTGTCATTAGTATTTTATATTCTCTATTTAATTCCTTAGTTCAACCCATGATTAATACATTAATTTCTCTCAACGCTAAACCTCAAGACCAAGGTACAGCAATGGGGTTGAACTCCTCTTATTTAAGCATTTCTAATGCTATTGGCCCTGTAATTGCTGGGATGCTAATTAATCAAGCTTATCCCCAAACTTATGCCTACCCATTATATTTAGCAGGTATTCTGACTTTTTTAGTTTTAATTTTGGCAATATATACTCGCAAAAACTATACAGTAGAGACGTAGCAATGCTACGTCTCTACATACCAATCAATTAGCAGTGGGTACTGTAACTCCAGGGCCAGCAGTCACAATTACCGCATTTTCAGGCAGAATCAAATCTTTGATTACTTGTTGTACTTGAGCCATAGTTACAGCCTGAATACGGCGAGGAAATTCTCGGATTTCTGTAGATGAAAGTCCAAAAACAGAATTGTTTAAAATGATGCTAGCAACTTCGCTGGGATTAGCTAAATCTACGGGATAACTATTAGTAATTGAACGCTTGGCAGTATTTAATTCTGCTTCAGTGATGCCTTGTTCGCGCAACTGTTTGAGTAAAGCTACAGTGCTAAAAATTGCTTTTTGGGCATCTGTAGGCGCAGTCTGCATTTCAATTAAAAATGGGCCAGGATTGACCCCAGCAGCAAAACCACTGTAAATACCATAGGTCAAACCCAGGCGATCGCGTACTTCTGTACCCAAACGGCTGGCTAAGGTATCACCACCTAAAATCTGATTCAATACTAACGCCGCATAATAACGCCGGTCTTTGCGAGCGATACCGTTGTAGCCGATGTAAGTCACCGCCTCAGCCTTACCAGGAATTACTTTATTCAGACGAGTCGATGTCTCTGGTAGTGAGACTTTCGGCAAATTTACCACAGGCGGTTTACCCTCAGCTTGCCATTTAGCAAAAGTTTGATTCAACAACTCTTTTACCTTAGTTGGGTCAAAATCACCTACTAAAGCTAGTGTTGTCGTGTCTGGTCGGTAGTGTTCTTTGTAATAACCCAACACATCATCACGAGTGATATTCTTTAAGCTCTCGACTGTGGAAAAACTGTGAAAAGGATGATTAGTTGGATAGATGGTTTGTTGGAATACTCGTCTAGCTAAAGCATTAGGATCATCTAATTGCGCTTGCAGACTAATCAATGCTCTTTGGCGGCTCAGTTCTAATTGGTCAGCAGGAAAGTTAGCATTTTGTAGCACATCTGCCAAAGTTTGAATTAATATGGGCAAGTTTGCTGATAATCCCTGACCGCTAATATTCACACCTTCACGGCTGACATTAAAATCTAGACTAGCTCCCCGGTCTTCTAAGGTCTGTGCTAGAACCAAAGCATTTTTAGTCTGCGTACCATTCATTACGTTTTCCGCAGTTAGACTGGCTAATCCCGCTTTTTGATTGCTATCAAATTCCGAGCCAGCATCGACTTGACCACTAATGTTAATTGTCGGTACACTGCGATCAGGTAGCAATAAAACTCGCAAACCATTAGCCAAAGAGAACTGCTGTGGTAGGGGTTGTTTATTAGACTTTGTAGCTGAGTTGGCTGGTGGTAAGTATTTGGCTAGTTCTGCGGGGTCTACAGGTTTACCAGGACTGAAGTTTTCCATAGTGCGGCCAGCACCAGCATTAGAAGTTCCTGGTTTACCGTCTGGTTGAGTCGGTTCAAAAAAGCCAATGGTTTGTTTTGCTGGAACGAGGTAAGTTTTGGCGACTCTTTGCACATCCTCTGGGGTAACTTTGGCGATCGCACTTAAATATCGTTCAATATATCTATAATCTCCGGCGATCGTTTGGTTATAACCCAATTGGCTAGCTTGGCTAGTAATGTCTTGATTATCTAAGACAAACGAAGCTTGGAGTAATGTTTTGGCTCGGTTTAATTCTTCTGAGCTAACAGCTTTTTGTTGTAATTGTGATAGAGATGTTTGCAGAACTTGACTAATTTTCTCTAACTTTTGACCAGGCGCAGCTGTCGCATCAATTTCATACCAACCTGGTTCGATTAACTCCGCCGCCGCACCACTTACAGAACTAGCCAGACCAGACTCAACCAAAGCTTGATAAAGTCTAGAACTGCGTCCACCTGTAAGAATTGCATCCATAACATCAATTGCTGGCACATCAGGATGCTGGATATTTGGTAAAGGATAGACAGCTTGCAACAGTGCAGCACTTCCTGGTTCCTTTAGGACTATAGGAGTTGAAGGTTTTGACCCTTGAGCATTAACCGTTGACCCTTGAGCATTAACCGTTGACCCTTGACTATTTTTCAACTTGCTAAAAGTCTCTTTAACGGACTTAAGTACAGATTTTGTGTCAAAGTCACCTGTAATTATTAAAGTGGCATTGTCAGGGCTATAGTAAGTTTGATAATAATTCTGCACCTGTTCGAGAGTAAAATTTTCTACATCTGCCTTTGTGCCGCCCACCATTAAGCCGTAGGCTCGATTTGGAAAAGCTGCCCGCATTACTGCCCGATTCAAACGATAGCTCGGTGAATTTTCATACCCTTGCAACTCGGATATCACCACTCGTTTTTCACTTTTGAGTTGGTCAGCCCCAATTAACGCATTTTTCATGCGATCGGCTTCCAAGATCAGCAGTGCTTGTAGTTTGTCTCGCTGTACTGTGCCGAAGTAAGCTGTTTCATCGTAACTAGTAAAAGCATTAAACTGGCTACCTAAGGCACTAAACAAACGTCCAAACTGTACTGGACGGTCAGTTGTACCCTTGAACATCAAATGTTCTAGCTGGTGGGAAATCCCATTTTCTCCTTTACCTTCGTTGCGTGAGCCAACCTTATACCAAACTTGTACACTCACAACCGGAGCAGTATGCACTTCTTTAGTTAATACTGTCAAGCCATTGTCTAATACTGTTTTTTGTACGCCTTGGGTAAAAGATAAACCAGGTACAGGCGCAGCTGCTGTTGGTGTGGCTGTGAGCAAATTCACTGAAAAGGGAACGAAACTTAAAAGAAAACTGAGGAAAAACCCTATCAGCATATATGTGCGTTGCTTCATAAGCAATTCAAGATGAAATTTTCAAATTATCTACTCTTATCCTAGAAAATGTTACAAAAACTCTCCTGACAAATATTAATTTTTTTTGATCAATAAGCAACCTTAGCCGCACTATCTTTCTATCAGTTTAGTGAGCTTGTTCAAGGGAAATTAACGATTCTAAACAGACACAACCCACTAACAATGCTGTGTTTGCTTAGTTTTTAATGTATGACTTTTTTTTCGTAATTCTTGACGTTTTTTTATGATTTCTGCTTTCAAAATTTGCCATCTACCAAGAGAGACATGAAAGTAAGCCGCATAACTTGATGAGTAGCCCTGAAGCTAGGAGCGTGCTGGTAATTTTTTATGCTTCCCTTAGGTTTTCAGTTGGTAAGTACATAACCTACTGTCACAATACGATTTCCGAAGACAACGATATAATCAATCAGCTTGAAGTTGTTAAAGTTTCAGCAAAGCCTCTGCCAGCATCCCTTCTATAGATCGTAAGAACTATGCATTAAGTTAATGAACATACCTCTATCTATAGATATATATAGAAGCTAAATCTGAAAGCAAAGAGGATGTAGATTTGGACAGACGAGAGCATTGTTCAGAGTAATGTTGAAGATCACAGGGCAAAACAATCTATGTAGAAAAAGTTCGTTAGAGTAGTATTAGTAGCTGCTTTTCTACTGCATTTCTACCAGTACAAGCAACAGCTGACCTCAGTTGGACTATGTTTTGCCAGAAGATTAAGCCACAGTAGTTTTTGACCTAATCAAATCATCCAGTAAAACTATGCGCCGTCTGTTAAAAAAGATTGCCACATGGGGACTAGCCAGCCTCATAGGTGCTTTACTTGTCAGTCTCCAAATTATACCAGCGATCGCCCAACATCATCATTCTTCTCCAGCGAGTACTACCACTAAACCTTCTTCAACTCTAGTACCCTTACTCCAGTCGATTCAGGTGGAAAGCTTTGTAAACCAAGGGCTGGAGAAACGGCATAAACCAGACTATGGAGAGGTTTTGAAAGATATCGCTCAAGTCATCCAACTCGACAAAGATCACGATAGAGCCTATTTATATCGTGCTAATCTTAGCAGCCAACTTGGAGATTATAAAGCAGCGATCAAAGACGACATAATCGCTATAAAGCAAAATCCCTCTTTTTCTTATATCTATAATCAGCAAGGCAAAGCTGATGAGGCTTCAAAAAGTTACCCAAAAGCTAGAGAGAATTATACTCAAGCAATTCAACTTTCTCCTGAAGATAGCGACAGCTATACAAACAGAGATATTGCTAACTATCAACTTGGCCACAATCAACAAACGATGGTGAACTACAACAAAGCAATTGTTATAAACAATGGGCAAGTAGATACTTATTTTCATCGGGTAAATCTGCAAAGTAAATTAGGCAATAATCAAGCGGCAATTACAGATTATCAAAAAGCAAGATGTCCATATTCTGCACAAGGCAAGCAAGAAGCATTTTTAACAGCAAGCTTGGCAATTCAAGAGCATTATAGCTCATAATTTCCTACCGAAGTTACAAAATAGACTAAATTTATTAAGTGGTGATATGATTTAATTCCCTAAAAATTGAAATTGAGCAAGTTCAATTTTTAATAATCACTTTTATAACTAAACTGATATGCGATCGTATCTATATAATGGCAAAGTTATTAAACTTAAATTTGTCCTATTTTTATATAAATAATATAAATTATCAGATGCTTAGAACTAAATAATTAACATATTTTATCCAGTTAAACAGTATAATAAAATTAGAATACTCGCTCCAAGTTTTTGCAGATAAATTACACTACCGAAGTTAAATAAATAACAATTAACGATTAAAAAAAATCTCATAACAAATAAAGATAAGTTTTGTAGCTATTTAGAAAATTACAGGTTTTCTTAATTGTCAAAATAACAGTGAATACAATATTGCAGATGCTGAATATAAAAGTAAAACAATGCTACGTGGAGCGCGCAAGAGAAAGTGAAAGATTATAGTCCTCATGACTTGATCTTAAACAGTTAATATTATACATTTTCGTCAAAACTAGATTATTATTCAATTGATGCATAGAGTTTATAAAAAGTTACAATCTAAGTGGATGATTTTTCGTAGTTTTATATAAACTTACAAGTAGGTCTTCTATAGGGGAGTTAGCCAAGATATGGGCGGAATAAATAAAGCTCATATTTAAGCATTATCGATTCTCAGAAAGATAAATAGTATTTTGCTAACTGTGTCGATTTAATTCCTATCTTTTTCATTTATTATCCAGGTACACGCTGGAAATAAGAAAAATTCCCAAAATTTGATGCATAAGAATTGTCAGGCGAAGTTGACAATGGTAGTGTTTATTATACAGCTACCAAGCAAATAAATGCTGTTAGCTATGACTGCTTTTTGAATCAGCCAAGCCTACATTTCCAGTAGGAAATTTTTTAAAATATTTCAAGTTTATTAGGTACTACTAAAGCTATTAGTACCTAATAAACTTGATAGTCTTTCAAGGATAGCAAATCAGGAGAACCTAATCATGGCACTAGACGATTTCGATATAGATAAATTTATAAAAGACGTAGTAGCAGAGGCCGAAAAGCAAGGAGGAGGAAGTAATGTTGTTACTTCTTCTGTTTCTTCTTCTTCTGTTTCTTCGTCTTCGTCTTCTTCGTCGTCTTCTTCTTCTTTGTCAATTTCTTCTTCTTCTTCTTCTGGTACTACATTTAGAGGCGGTGCAGGAAGCGATAGCTTTAATGGTAGTGGTACAACCATCAAAATCACAGCCTTTGGCGATGGGGGTAACGATACTCTCACTGGTGGGTCTGCAAGTGATACTCTCGATGGCGGATCTGGCAACGACAGACTCAATGGTGGAGCAGGCAACGACAGACTCAATGGCGGATCTGGCAACGATACCCTAGTTGGCAATACTGGTAGTGACACATTCAATGGTGGGGATGGCAACGACCGACTAATTTGGAATAACGGTGACGGCAGCGACATCATCAATGGTGGGGCTGGCTACGACATCGTTGAGGTCAATGGTGCGCCTGCGGGCGACCAATTCAGCTTACAGAGAAATGGTAGTAACGCCATATTTCAACGGCTGAATTTAGTTCCATTTACCCTAACAGTCAATGGTGCAGAAAGTTTCGAGATTAATGGGTTAGGAGGCGATGATAGCCTTGTCGTTGGCAATCTAGGAGGAACTAGCGTAAGTGCTGTGACTTTTAGAGGTGGTGTAGGAAACGATAGGTTGGATGCTAGTGGTACAAACACAGCAATCTCTGGGTTTGGAGATGATGGCAACGATAATCTCAATGGAGGCTCTGCCTACGATAATCTCGATGGAGGAGCTGGCAACGACACTCTCAATGGCAGATCTGGCAACGACACTCTCAGTGGTGGATCTGGCAATGATGTGCTGATAGGTGGACAGAACCGAGATATCCTGACAGGTGGAGGTGGAGCAGATAGATTTGTCTACACTTCTGCCAGTCAGTCACAAGTTGGTGCAAATTCCCGTGATACCATCACAGACTTCACTACTGGTGTTGATAAAATCGATTTAGGAACACTCTATAACGGAACGCTCGTGTTCATTGGCTCTGGAAGCTTTAATGCAGTTGGGCAAGTGCGATTCCAAGACGGATTGTTGCAAGCAAATCTCTTTGGCACTACAAGTCCAGACTTTGAGATTCAATTTACAGGTGGGCCAATACCAAGTGCCAATGATATCATCCTCTAGCAGGTGGAGTAACACTAGGTGCTAGTGATATCATTCTCACCTAAGTTGAAATTAAGGCTGAGTAGAGCGGTTAGCTATGAAGATAGCCTAGTCGTGGAAAACCACAATGGCCAAACTGACCGTTTCACTCACCCTTAAACAAGGCTGTAGGAGCGATCGCTTCACTAGTAAACTCATCCGACCTACTGATAATAGTCAGACAGCAGGAGACTTTGAAGCTGATCCTTTAAACCTCTTGCATCAGACTAGATCTCGCATATAGCAATCCTATTTAATTGACAAACTAGTCGTGAAGGCAGGCGATAGGCAATCTGGCAACAGATTTGTTTGGATCTCCTACACGGTTTGCTATATAAAACTACAGGTAAACATAGATATAGATGTATAGCGGCGTTTGGCAGGGTACACATCTATATCTGTGTTTATTTTTGTATATTTATGGTTCCTGCTACTCTAATCCAAAATGGTATGAGTTATGAAATTTATCGGCATTGATTTAGGGTGGAAATCGCAACCAAGTGGTTTATGCTGTTTAGAATTAATAGAAGGACAGCTACAATTAGCTGATTTAGATCGTAAAGAAGAGATCGCAGATATTCTCGCTTGGATAGATACCTGGGTAAAACCAGAGGAACCCGCAATCATTGCAGTGGATGCGCCAACTCTGATCCCCAACGCCACAGGTAGCCGCCTCCCCGATAAACTCAGCCATAAATTTTTTGGTAAATATCATGCTGGCTGCTACCCAGCGAATCAAAATTTAGCTTTTGCCGATCGCACAATTAACTTTGGCTTCCAATTAGAATCTCGTGGTTTTGTTCACGCACCTACTATCGAACCCAAAAAAAGGGGCAGATATCAAATAGAAGTTTTTCCCCATCCGGCGATCGTGCATTTATTTGGTTTACAACGCATCCTTAAATATAAAAAAGGACGCATCAATGAGCGTCGCCTAGAATTAATCAAACTCTATCAATATATTCTCGAAGTTTTACCTAGTCTTGAACCTAGTCTGAAATTCATCCAGGAACCGCAAAACCTGCTCCCCTGCGGCCTTAACGAGAATTCTTTCACCCAATTGAGTCTTACAGGTGCAGCCCTTAAAGCCATCGAAGACAAACTAGACAGTTTAATCTGCGCTTATGTAGCCGCCCACTGGTGGTATTGGGGTGAACAACGTAACCTCGTATTAGGCGATCGCACTACAGGTTACATTGTCATTCCTCAGAGAGTGGGGAGTGGAGAGTGGAAAGAGGAAACGGGTTAGGGGACAGGGAGAAAAGGGAAAATCTCGCTATAGGTTTCTTTTCCCTATTCCCTACTCCCTATTCCCTAGTTCACTCAGCCCAAGCAATCAACCTTGGCTCATAAGGGCTAGACAAGTGCGGATGTTTAGGTAACACGCGCAAAGACAAGCCTTGCAAACCAGAGGTAGTGTAGATGATATCAGCAGTGTACATACTCAAACCTTGGCTATCTTGCCCTTGGTAATCCATCACTACTGGCACAGCATTGACGATATCACCATTGGCATCGATCGAACCTTGGTAAAGTTCAACTTGCACATCATCGTTAGTCAAAGTTGCTAAGTCAATTTTTGATTTGACGGCTACGGTTTGGTTAACCTCAATATCTGCACTGGCGGAGACATCAATATCTTTGATTTTGATGTTAAACCAATTTTCGCTGAGATTGGCTTTCCAAGCGGCTAATTCTTTAGCTGGGGCGTAATTATCAGCAATTAAAGTATGACAGCGATCGCTGGCTGGGAAATAAGCCCTTTGTGCATAATCGCGTACCATCCGCGCTGTATTAAAGAATGGACAGTTTAAGCGAATGGCATCTTTCATTTTGGCAACCCAACGCCGGGGTAAACCATCGACATCTCGGTCATAAAATAGCGGCACAACTTCCTTCTCTAACAAATCATAGAGAGCATTGGCTTCTATATCATCCTGGTAATTGGGATCTTCGTAATTTTCGCCCTGTCCAATTGCCCATCCGGTGCGGACATAATCAGCTTCATCCCACCAACCATCAAGAACACTTAAATTGGGTAATCCATTCATAGCGGCTTTCATCCCGCTAGTACCGGAAGCTTCACGTGGGCGACGGGGTGTATTTAACCAGATATCGCAACCTGCAACCATCAACCGGGATATATGAATATCGTAGTTAGGAACAAAAACTACCTGTTTTTCTAAATGGTGTTCGCGGATAAAATGATTTATTTCACGAATGAGTTCTTTACCAGGAATATCTTTGGGGTGGGCTTTACCAGCGATCACAAATTGAACTTTGCGGTTTTTATCACCGAGTAAAATGCGTTGAATGCGTTTTAAATCGCGCATCCAGAGGGTAGCACGTTTATAGGTAGCGAACCGACGGGCAAAGCCAATTGTCAAAACATTGGGATCTAAAACTTCTTGGGCTTGGGCAATTTCTGAAGGAGAAGCACCGCGATCGCGTAAATGCTTGACTAGATGATCCCGCACGTACAACACCATGTCTAGGCGACAGCGTTCGTGATTGCGCCATAATTCCTCATCGGGAATTGCCTCCATCCGTTCCCACAGTTGGTTATCGGGTGGTGCGGATGACCAGTTTGGCCCTAAGTAGCGATCGTACAATTCTTGCGTTGATTTAGCAACACAACTCCGGGCGTGAACACCGTTAGTAATAGCAGCAATTGGTACTTCTTGAACTGGTACTTTTTTCCACAAACCTTGGAACATTTGCCGCGACACCACACCATGCAGCTGTGCCACACCGTTAGAAAAACTAGCCATCTTCAACGCCAGCACTGCCATACTGAATGGCCCGGATAAATCACCAGTATTTTCTCTTCCCAGCCCTAAAAATTCCTCCTTGGGCAAGCCAAAGATATCTGCGTAGTACCCAAGGTAATACAACATTTTATCGGGAGGGAACAAGTCAATACCTGCTGGTACTGGTGTATGGGTAGTAAAGATGTTGCTAGACATTACTACCTGTTTAGCTTCCGCGTAACTTAATCCCTGTTCTTGAATCAGGATGCGGATACGCTCTAAAGCGGAGAAGGCGGCGTGACCTTCATTCATGTGGTAGGCTGTGACATCATATCCCAACGCTTTGAGCATTTGTACACCACCAATCCCTAGCATGATTTCTTGGTGGATACGCATATCGATATCACCACCATACAGCTGGTCTGTGATGTCGTGGTCGTAAGGATTGTTGGGTTCAATATTGGTGTCCAACATATACAAGGGAACTACGCCCACCTGTACCCGCCAAACTCTGGCGTATACCTTGCGTCCGGGATACTGCACAGCTATTTGCAATTCTGAACCATCAGGATTGCGCTCTAGGTGCAAGGTCATATTATAAAAATCGTTGATGGGATAGCGTTCTTGTTGCCAACCATCAGCGTTGAGGTATTGGGCAAAATACCCTTGTTGATACAACAAGCCTACACCCACTAATGGCAGCCCTAAGTCGCTGGCAGATTTTAGATGATCACCTGCTAGAACGCCTAAGCCACCAGAATAAATAGGTAAACAGTCTACTAGTCCAAATTCTGCCGAGAAATAAGCAAAGCATTCTTTGGGCTTTTGGCTGCGTTGTTTATGATACCAAGTGCGCTCTTGCAGATAATCATCTAACTGACGCGCGGCGCGATCCATTTGTGCTAGAAAGCCGTCATCTTCTACCACTTCCAACAGCCGTGCTTGAGAGATAGTACCCAGCATTAACACTGGGTTATGACGACTAGACTCCCACAAATCGGGGTCTAAACGGCGAAATAAATCTTTAGTTTCAACATTCCAATCCCAGTGCAGGTTATACGCCAGTCGCCGCAGTGGTTCCAGGCGTTGCGGTAGCGAGGGTGAAACATTGAATGTGCGAATTGGTTGCATAGAGATAGCAAACCTCCTAGTTCAGCTATGGTTATTGTTGACTTTCTTTTCTCAATGCTGCCAATTCTTTATACTGTGTTTGTAAAGTAGCTGTGACTTTGTTAAAAGTTAAAAACTTTTGTTGTAATTGTTGCTAAACCTGACACCATAAGTGTTTGCCATTTTCAGACTTCTCCTCTGGTGTCTGCTTTGTGTATCAAAATTTAATATTTTCGTAATTATTTAATTATTGAATATGCCAAATCGATGAGACAAAACAGTGGTGTTGACTGTTGACTGACAACGGTTAACAGTCAACAGTTAACGATCCCACGAAATAATGGTGCAATGAATTTGTGTTTTAACTGACTATTTAATTTTATGCGCCTAAAGAAGGCTGATCTTGCGAATTTTTTGGTATGGATAGAGCTAGTGCTGCTGTATAAGCAAGCTCGGCAGCTATCTTATAAGCTAGTTTGATATTGGATGTATGATCTTTGTGATTAGAAGATGTAGAGGCTTTGCGACGGTTTGACTCGCGTTGTACTTCACCAGATGCGATCGCTCGTTGCAAAATAATAAAAGCATCTAAATCTTCTGAGTCATAATTTGCCCGCAGCAGTGCTTTGATCTGGTTTTGCTCTGCAATACTCAAATAACCGTTTTTGAAAGCTTGCTGGACGATTTGTTTAATTTCAACCATAATTTCAACCAAGTGTGGGAGTTAACGAAAGTAGCTTAGTCTACAAATTTGGTTTTCTCGTGAAAATTAATCCTACGAATATGCATTTTCTCTAGATTTCAAAATTTATAATAAGAAATATCCTCAATACATCGCCCATTAGGTTAACCCGATCGGGTGATTTACAAAATTTGATTGTATAAGGTAATACCACTTAAACAAGCAAAAATTCTTACTTAAGGGGTAAGTTGGGTAGCAGGTAGGAAAATCAAAACATCATCTGGAGTGGTTGTGATATGATGTCCGGCTAATTAGTTATAATTCCCGCAATCATTGCACCACTCCTCGTTGGCGGGGTGCGGCTTAGAGGTTTTATTAAGTAATCAAGCAGACATGATATGAAGACTTAACTTTAAACAAGAGTATATAGATTATTTTTACGTTCTGCGCCTGTTTGCCACATCTAGCTTGAGTATTATTTATTACTAACTAATTTAGCGATCGCTACTGCTAAATCGGCGGGATCAACTGGTTTAGGGATATGCTTTTGAAAGCCGGCGGCCATTGCTTGTTTGTAGTCGATTTCGCCAGCATAAGCGGTTAATGCGATCGCCGGAATCTGCCCCCCTTTGTTTGGGGGTAGTTGTCTCACTTGGCGCATTAACATATACCCGTCCGTGGTAGGCATACCGATATCGCTTAATAAAACATCTGGCTGTAGGTTGATTAGCGATTCTAATGCTTCGGCGGCGGATGCGACAGATGTGACTTCTGCACCATACTGTTCTAAGGCAAAGGTAAAGAACTCTAACACATCAGCTTGATCATCCACCAACAAAATTTTTAATCCAGCGAGTAATGTATCATCAGTCTCATCTATCTGGGCATCAGCACTGAAAGCGGAAGATTCGGCACTTTTATGCAGTGGTAGCCGGACTGTAAAAGTTGCCCCCTTTCCTTCACCCTCACTTTCTGCTGCGACTGTACCGCCGTGTAATTCTACCAAATGGCGAACTATGGCGAGTCCCAAACCCAATCCACCAAATACTCTGGTGGTTTTGCCATCGGCTTGGCGGAAGTATTCAAAGACGTAGGGTAAAAATTCAGGAGTAATGCCTTTACCATTATCAATTACCTGAATTTGAGCTTCATAGCCGACTTGCTCTAAACGTACTTCTACCCTACCTTCAGCCGGGGTAAATTTGACAGCATTAGAAACGAGATTCCAGACGATTTGTTGCAAGCGATCACCATCGCCCATAACTTCTAAGTTTTTCTTAGAAAATACCGTTTGCAGTTGAATTGACTTGGCTTCTGCTGCTAGGCGCACTGTTTCTAAAGCGGCTGTGATTGTTGATTTTAAATCGACTATGCGGATATGCAGACTTAGCTTACCGCGTAAAATCCTCGATACATCTAATAAGTCTTCAATTAGTTGGGCTTGTAACTTGGCGTTGCGCTCAATTGTTTCTAGAGCTTTAATTACGGTTTTTTCGTCGTTTTTGCGGGTGCGGAGTAATTTTGCCCAGCCTAAAATCGGGTTTAGCGGTGTTCTGAGTTCGTGGGAAAGTACAGCCAAAAATTCATCCTTGATGCGGTTGGCTGTTTCGGCTTCGGAACGCGCATCGCGTTCAGCTTCGTAAAGTTGAGCGCGGGCGATCGCTTGACCACACTGTTGCCCCAATGTCAACATAAATCCTTGGTCTTCGGCTGCAAATGCTTGGCTAGTAGTAAAGCTTAACCCCAGCACCCCAAGGGTTTGTTTTTCTACAATTAATGGAATACAAGCAAAGGCTTGATTTCTTGTCATCGATGGTAAATCTGCTAATTCTGGATAATTAGCTGCGAAGGCTTCCGGACTTTCGATAAAAATTGGTTTTCCAGTTCTCACTGCTACTGCTAAAGGTACAGCAGCCGACACTGGAAAATTTGACCAAGCCTCAACTACTGATTGGGGATAGCCACTTGCTTGGATAACTTGGAGAGAATTACCTTGTTGGGCTAACAAGAAAACAGAACCTGCACTAGCACCCAAAGCAGCAATTCCTTGGTTTACCACTACCTCAGCTACTTGTTGCGGTGTGACAGCTTCCGAAAGGGCGGCGGTAATTTTTTGTAACCGGACTGTGCGGCTGACAGCCAATTCTGCGGCTTGCTTTGCCTGTTGAGTTTTTTGATAAAGTCTAGCGTTGTCAATCGCTGTGGCCGCCCGCCGCGCTAAATCTTGGGCTAAAGCTAAGTCCGATTGTTCGTATAAACGGCTAGATTCGCCTCTGACACAAGAAATCACCCCAAATAGTTGCCCGCGTGAGTATAGGGGAATCACCATTAAAGAACGCATCCCCAGACTTTGCAGTAATTGCAAATGTTGCTCATCTTCAGCCATTTGGGTGAGTGCTGGGTAGGGAATTTCGGGATAAAAAATTGATCGCCCCTGTAACAGAGTTTCCCGAAAAGGATGGTTGTTTTCGTATTTAGGTGGATAAAGTCGTCGCAGTTGAGTTAATATTTTTTGCTTTGCCGGATTATCAGCGATCATGGCAATAGGTTGAATTGCATAATCTTCTTTAACAACATCGATCAGACACCAATCAGCTAGGGTAGGTACTGCCAAATTTGCCACATTAGCGAGGGTGACTTCATAATTTAATGATGCAGCTAGTAGGGTGCTGGCTTCGAGTAAAAAGGTTTGGTTTGCTTCCGCTTGTTTGCGTTCGCTGATATCCTCGATAATGCCGACTGCATATTTCGCTTGGCCGTTAGCATCCCACACCGCCGAAGAAGTCAGATTTACCCAAATAATCCCACCATCTTTGCAGATATAGCGTTTTTCTAAAGAATAACCACTAATTTTCTTAGCTAATACTCTTCTAGCTTGATCCCAATCAGCAGCTAAATCATCAGGGTGAGTAATTTCTTGAAAGTTTAACTGCATCAATTCTTCTTGGCTGTACCCAGTAATGTCGCACAGTGCCGGATTAACTTGCAGGAATTGTCCATTTAAAGCTACTAAAGCGATGCCCACAGCTGCTTGGTTGAACATCGCGCGAAATCTAGCTTCACTTTCGCGCAGGGCAATTTCTGTAATTTTTGTGGCTGTGACATCCGATAAAATGATGCCAATTCCGATAGTTTCATCAAACGCATTGCGGACTGGGTAATAGTTACCCAACCAGTGGCTATAGGTTCCTCCTTTTCCTAAGGCTTCCCCAGTGATTTCTACGTTTAGTAATGGTTCTCCTGTCTCTAACACCTGCTGTAACTGAGCTTCAAACTCATCTACCAACCCCGGAAATACTTCGCCAAATTTGCGTCCGAGATGTTCTGCAATAGTTAAACCGTTGATATCTGCTAAAGTTTGATTGATTCTGATATAGCGCAGTTCTCGATCTAAAAAGCATACAGCCACAGGTGCGCCTGCTAATAAAGCATCTAACAGTGACAGAGATTCGGCATATTTAATTAAAGATTGATGATTATCTCGATAAAGTTGGGCATTTTCGACTGCTATGGCGGCGCGATAAGCTATATCAGTAGCTAATCCTAAGTCTGATTGATCATAACGACGATTTGATTCGGCGATCGCAAATGTAATGCAGCCGAGAATTCGCTTGTGTGCGATTAAAGGCACAATCATTGCCGATTTCACGCCTAGCTGCCGGATAATCTCTAATTGTTCTGCATTCTGAGTCGCCCTGACTAACAGTGAATCTGGAATTTCTGAAATTAACTGTGGTTGTCCGGTTTGTAGTACTCTAGCGATCGGATTTGTACTTTGGGACTCAGGTACATATTGCTGAAGTTTCTCGGCTAAATCTGCTTTGGCTGGGTCTGCATGAGCAATAGGTAGGCGACGAATCGAACCATCCTCAGCCAGAATATCTACACTACACCAGTCAGCTAGTTGAGGTACAGAAATTTTGGCAATTTGCTGCAAAGTTTCCTCATAATCTAATGAGGTAGACAATAAACTACTAATTTCCGCAATGTATCTCAGTTGTTGTTCAGCTTCCCTGCGCTCTGTAATGTCGAGAACAAAAAAAGCTCCTCTCTCTAAAGTCCCTTCAAAATGGCTACTACCTATCAAAACTGGGATGCGAGTTCCATCTTTACAGATATACTCTTTTTCATAAGGAGTAGAAAAAGAACCCTCTTCAAATTGAGCCAGTGCTTGCTCATCAAGTGTCAGATGCTCTACAGGAGTCATATTGAGCCAATTAAGTTCTCCTGCCTCTAAATCTTCGCGGCTATAACCCAGCATCTTCAGCAAAGCATCATTGGCATCTGTAATTCTCCCGTCTCTTTCCCAAAAGCCGATTCCAATCATATTTGACTCAACGACACTGCGAAATTTTGCTTCACTTTCTCGCAATGCATTTTCCGCTTGTTTTAAAGGAGTTATCTCAACCCCCGTGACTCCGACTCCCAGCAATTTACCATCTGGTAAGCTTACAGGATAGTAACTGACTAGACTTTGACGATATACCCCAGGCGGATAAGTTTCACCGCCCACTTCTTGGTTGAGTAGTGGTTCCCTTGTTTGCATCACTTGCCGAAAAACTGGCTCTAGTTCCTCTGCCCATTGCGGTAGCACTTCTCGTAGTGTGCGACCGATGTGTTGCTCTCGCGGTATACCGTTGATTGCGGCTAATGCTTCATTTGCATAAACATAGCGGAGTTCTGTATCAAAAAACGCCAATGCGATGGGAGAACTGGTTATCCACGCATTTAATAAAGCCAAAGATTCATTTTTTTCCTGAAGGGCTTGCTGAACTTCTCGTTGTAACTTGGTTTTTTCAATTTCTGTTTGTTTACGCTCTGTAATATTCACCCCTACACAAGTTACACCGCCGTCTATGCCTTTGAGTGGTTCTACCAGCAAGTCATAATAAATAACATCTCCATGCAGATTTACACAGATTTCTTCGCGGGTCGAAATACCTTGTTGGATTGCCTTCTGCTTAATTGCTATCAATTGCTGCGCTAATGAAATGGGAAAAATTTCATCATCAGATTTACCTAATACTGACTCGGCTGTATTTATGCCTTGAAGATTATGAACCCATTGATAGCGTAAATCTTGATCCTGCTGAAAAACGACAATATCTGAATTGCTTAATGCTATGCGAAATCGCTCCTCGCTAACTTTCAGCTTTTGAAGATTGATTTCAGCTTTACGTTTAGCGTGCCTTAATGCTTCACATAAAATACTAATCAGCCATCCCTGTACAGCAAATAACAATATTTTGACAACATCAGCTAAATTTAAATCTAGGGCGTACCTGTGGGAAAGAAAAAAGTAATCGCTCAGTACCACAGATAAAAAGGTTGCTAATATTCCTGCTTTCAAACCACCATACCAAGCACTTACCATCACAGCACCAAAAAATAGTAGGAATGGCGTTCCATCCATTCCTATCCAAGGATCAAGCAATAGCATTGTTACTAGTGCTGTGGCGACAATTAAAACTACAACGGCATAACGTAGTAAGTGTGAATAATGAATGTATGGCATGAACAGATTTGCAAACAACCAATACTTATGGCAGGGCATATACATACCTTAAGCTAGTTTGCAAATTTTCGGAATTTACCTTCAGGTAGATTCTTATATTTAAATTAAAAATACCTTCTGCCAGTGGTCAATTCTTAGATAATATTGTACGTATCTAAATAAATTTATAATGTTGTAAGTTGTAAAATTTTAAATTCAAAAGCTGAAATTTTATTAAATTTTCAATAAAAGCCAAAAAAGAAAATTTGGCTAGATAAACCCTACCTAGCAATCCTATTTGATTTCTTAAGTACTGGTTGATGCAGGGAGTAGTGTGTAGAGAGTGGTAAGTAAATTTGTGTGTAATTCATTTAGGATTGCTATAGAACTCATATTTGATTTTTGAAAAAAATCAGTACATCGTTACCTGCCTTCTTTGCTATTGCCTATTGTCTATTCCCTATTGCCTGACTACACAAGTAGTTCAGTAATCAAACCAGATTCCTATATAGTTGCCGGCAATATTAGGAATAATGTGGTTTTAACTACGCTATTGGATTTAATGATTAAGATAAACTTGCTAAATGAGTCTTGTTAAACACTGACTTCCATTTAGTAACAAAACAGGATCAGCAATGAGTAGAGAAGGAACCAAAGTAATATTATGGGAAGAAAAACAAAAAGAATATGTCAAAAAATTTTATGATTTACAATTCGTTCCCCGAATAGGAGAAGAAATTTACATAAATAAGGAAAATTGGAGAGTAACGCGAATTGAACATGATATAGAAGTTAGCGAGATTAATGTCTATATGGAATTAATCAAAAAGGTCAAACAGGAGAAAGCATCTAATTCAGACTCTAAGCATTAGATTGCTCAATCACCAACCTCGCCGCCACCGGAAATAACTCAAACATTAGGCATTAATTTGTTTTTTTAGCACAGTTATTAATTTTTCTATATGCATCATTTCATGAGTAGCCATCACAGAAATTCTGATGCGGCTTGTAGGTACTGTAGGTGGGCGAATTGCTGGAGCGAAAATGCCTGATTCTTTGAGGTGTTTACCTATTTGGAGTGCATCTGCTGGGCTAGGTAATTGAAAACAGAGAATGGGTGATTCTGTAGGTAGTAATTGGAGATGCGGTAGCTGCTGTTGCATTAAGTTTTTGAGATCATCTACATTTCGCCACAATTGAATTCGCCGTTGCGGTTCTTGTTGAACAATTCCAATTGCGGTTAATGCTGCTGCTGTATCTGCGGGTGAAAGTCCGGTGGTATAAATCCAAGTCGGGGCGCGATTACGCAAAAAGTCAATCAGGGCTGCACTCCCAGCTACGTACCCGCCCAAACTACCCAAAGCTTTGCTTAAAGTCCCAATTTGAATTAACTGCTTTCCTGTACATCCAAAATGTTCAACGCATCCTGCGCCAGTTTTGCCTATTACTCCAGTGGCATGAGCTTCATCAACTAACAGCATACAGTTAAATTCTTCAGCTAATTGCAATAGTGTTGGTAAAGGGCATAAATCGCCATCCATACTGAAGACGCTATCGGTAATAATTAAACAGCGCCGGTAGTTTTGGCGTTGTTGTTGCAACTGAGTTTTTAAAGCTAAAACATCACAGTGTGGATATTCGATAACTGCTGCACCACTGAGAACTGCGCCATTTTTCAGACTGGAATGATTGTATTGGTCAGATAGAATTAAATCACGTTTGCCAACAACAGCAGCGATCGCACCTAAGTTGGCAAGGTATCCTGAACTAAAGACAATCGCATCTTCTGTTTGTTTGAGAGATGCGATCGCTATCTCTAATTCTCTGTGTAATTCTCGATGCCCACTGAGTAATCGAGAACCAGTGCTACCAGTACCAAATTTAGAAACAGCCGCGATCGCAGCATTTATTAACCGCTCATCACCAGCTAAACCCAAGTAATCATTACTGGCAAAGTTAATTACCTCTTGCCCTGCTAAAACCACAGTTGCCCCTGGGCGATCGCTCAATACCTGTACTGAACGATACCAGTCTGCTCGATGAATGGTGGTTAATGATTGTTCTATCCAAGCATAAGGGTCTGTAGTCATAATTTCTAGGCATAGGTATTGTGAAGTACGATACAGTTTCATACTTCACACTTTAGACTAGCCTACGGCAAGCCGCTAACAGCGTCTACATACTTTTACTACAGTGCTTCTGGAGGGGCAATATCTGAACCGACACCAATTCCATTAGGACTGGATTTAATACCTGGTTTAGCAGTCATCTCAGTATCTTGGCTCGATTGAGAAATAGGCGAAGAAGGCGTTACTTCTGGATTTACAGTTGTGTCAATTTTCCCAGGCTGAGACATTAACGACAAGCTTCCTACTGTCCCAGCCACAAGTGCTGTGTATCCCAAATACAAATGCATCGGTCGTATTTCTATCTCTAAACCTTTGCTATGCTTAGGTTTAGACCAAGAAGGCAACACCGAAGGCACAATGTTAGTTGCAGGTAAAGAGTTAGCTAAAACTATGCCATTTAGCCCTAAAGCATTACCCATCACGCGAATAAATCCCCGAACTAAAATATCCTCTGGCAATAAGTCTAAGTTACCGCTTTCCACTGCTTCCATTTGATGAATTGGCAGATGAGTGAAGATAGCTAAATCTCTGAAAGAAAAACCTCTAGCTTCACGGGCTTGTTTAAGTTGCTGACCAATTTGGCGCATAGTTTCTAAGCGCTGTTCCTCTGCCATTTGCTTGGCTAGTTCAGCTTTAGCAGTTTTTTGATTAGGCTTAAGCCAGTTTACTAGTGCAGTTACAGGATGTTTGTTTTCTGAATTTTCTGGATTATTTATGCAAGTATTAGTTACATCTTGGGTTGGCGAAGGTTTTGATGATAAATCTGTGTTTGTTGTTTGCGGATTTATCTGATTATTAGATGTTTCTGCTGCTGTATCTGTTTGTTGGTTGGTATCTAAAACTTGTGCATGATGAGCAAATTGCTGAAATGCTAAACCAATTGCTTCTCTACCTACAGCTTTAAACAAAGTTTTGGCTTCTTCACAAGAGCCTAGTAACTTTTGCAGTTTAGCTACAGCTTGACGATAAACTCTACTGCGATGGAGTTCCCCTTCAATTTCTCCAAGTAGCGATCGCAGTTCATCATGCGAAATTTCAATAGCCGAATTTCCTGGAATTTTGAACAAGTATGGAGATGTCATAGTCATGATTGAAGTCACTCCCGATGCCAAGCAAAGTCTGGTTATAGCTGTATAAATTCTCCTCGCAGCAAAATCTGATATCAGGATATTTATGCATGAATTCGCTAATTTTTTTAGTAAAAATATCACATAGGATTAATGTGATATTAAATACTTTTTTCGTAATATTCTCAGGCTCAAAACCATAATTAAGGCTGAAATTTGTCTTATTTCAGTAGTTTAAATGTAATAATTTAATAATTATTTGTAAATAAAATATAGTATTAGTACGTAAAATATTTGTATTATTTTTACTGAATCGATTTTCCGATAATTACCAAGTATTAGATAAAGTTTTACCAATTTCAAAAGCGATCGCCTCATTTCTCACTCTCAGAATAAGTCAAAATCAGTGCGATCGCTTTTGCGCTTCAGTGCAGTTTACACCTTCACTAAAGAGAGGATAATGCCAACTAGCGAACCCAAAAGTAGCACCATACCACTGAGGGAACTAATAGCAAAACCAATTCCCCGTTTTTCAGCAGCCTGATAATATCCCCAAGCATAGACAATTCTTCCAACCAGCCAGATAGCACCAATAATTGCTCCCCATAACGGGTTGATATAAAAAGAGAACAACCATAAACCAGGAAGAAAGACAACTAATTGTTCTAGGGTATTTTGCTGAACACGCAGTACTCGTTCAAAATTGGCATCTCCTGTCATTTGTGGAGGTGGTACTTTATATTTGGCTCTAGCTCGACCAACATTAATTGTGATCGCTAAGTAAAACAGTAATGTCAAAACAGTTATCAGACTTGTCCAGGGCGACATATCAAAATCCTCACTTACCCAAAAAAGTATAGTTCTTTGGGTTTATCATTTTGCACCCTGAGATTGGATGAGTTTATTGGCAAAAAGCTAGTTTTAAAACCGCACTTTGTACAAATGAAATAATTCTCCTGATTGCTGGGTGACAACTTTAGCACCAGCCTCTTTCATTATTTTCTCCCACTCAGCTACAGGTTCTAAAAACACCTCAGCACCTAAATAAGTTTCTAACACTGCCCAATCCTCCGCCAAAGGCTGTTCGGGATTGAGGATATCAAACACAAACTGTCCACCTGGTTTTAATACCCGTTTGACTTCCTCTAAGACAAGATTCCAGTATTCCAAAGGATAATAACAGCTAAATCCGGTGGCGATCGCCAAGTCAAACTGAGATGGCTGATAGTTTAACTGATGAGCCGGGCCTAACTCAACACCTTTAAACAGCTTAGAATTCAACTGTGAACCACGAGAATTGAGCGTATCTCGTGCGAAGTTACTAACTTCTTGCCCATAAAAAAATGCTTGCCAATCTCGCCAAGGATAAATCAAAAAGCTGACACCGCAACCAATATCTAAACACTGCTGGCTTTTTTGCGGTTGAGCAATTTCCCAAAATGGCGAAACTATTCTTCCTGCTAATAAACCTGCAATCCACTCTTGATATATTGGCATTGCCTGGACTTCTGCTGGTAGCTCAAAGGTTTGTTTTTGATACTCTCGGTTAAAGCGATAGGCTACTTGTGCTACCCTTTCATGCCATTTATCTGTGTAATGAGCATTGTTTGTGGAAGGGGTTTGAGACGGCTTTTTAGACATTAAGTAAACACTACTTTTAAGTAATTTAGTGATAAAAATCTGGCTAATGAATTTGATACTAGTTAATTTTTGGTTTTAGCTGATCTGAAGTATCTGTTTCTTTTTGTATTTCTTGTTATAGCATGGCTGTCAATTTACCAGAATGGACAGGTGGTTGATACTTATATAGCCAATCTTGGAAATCTTCATTATTTGACTGGGATAACTCCTGCTTCTGCCCAGGTGTTTCAATGTCATAGTAACGCATCTCCCCTACTGCACTACGAGCTTGGATGATACTGGTACGATCGCGGCGACGCTGTTCGTAGCTGACTAGAGCCTCTGTCAAACTTGTTGCATTACATAAACAAGCTTGCAGTTCGCATACATCTTCAAATGTGCTGTTAGCTCCCTGAGCCATTGCTGGGGCCATCGGATGGGCTGCGTCGCCTAAAAGCGTGACTCTACCTTGACTCCAGTGGGTTAACGGTGGGCGATCGCATATCGGCCCTTCCCAAATCTGCTCGGCTGGCGTTGCTTCTACAATTGCCCGAAAGGATGCATCCCAGTCTGTTAATTCATGCAGAATCCGAGCTTTAGCTTCTACTGCACTACGTGACAAAGAATAATCTGGCATGAATTTACGAGTAACCCAACTGGTGTACCCTCCACCAACATTAAGCAGAAACATAAATTGTTGCTGGCCTTTGATAAAGGCTAAGTCATAGGAATTGAATAGTTCGTGATCGTATTCAATCACAGCACGCCAACACATACTCCCCACATAATTCGGTTGACCTTCTGCAAATAAGGTTTGTCTAACTGCGGAGTGTAATCCATCTGCGCCAATTAGCAAATCTGCATTTATGGTTTTTTCATTGTCAAACTTAACTTTTACGCTGCTTTCATTCTGTTCAAAGCCAATACAGCGATGATTGAGGTGAATAATATTAGATGGTAATCTGGAGGCCAGGGTTTGTTGCAATCGCCACCACCAAACAGTTAACAATGGCTGTCCGTATTGCGCTAACATCATACTGGCGTTGGTTCTAATGGTTTCTCCGGGCATACTTTTGAAAACAGTATGGTGAACCTGACAGCCAGAACTGGTGAGTGCGGCAACTATTCCTGGTGCGATCGCTTCTAAACAAGTTAAACCGTTGGGAGTTAGCCCTAAACCAGTACCAGCCGGACGAAATTCTTGAGCTTGTTCGTAAACTTGCACATCCAAACCGAGATTTGACAGTGCGATCGCGGCTGCTAAACCTCCTGGGCCAGCGCCAATAATAGCAACTTTCTTTACCATATTTTTGAATAATTATTCATCTACAATTTTTCTCTTGTTTGTCAACAAGTCAGCCTTAACTTACAGGAGGTAACAGGTAACAGGTAACAGGCAATAGGCAATAGGCAATAGGCAATAGGGTTAAAAGGCTATTGGTATATGACTTTGTGCTTAGAGAGCATCTATCAATGCTAGAAGCAACTCTTTCCCGGTTGAGGCTTGAAAATTGCGATCGCCCTTCGACTGATACCATTTCACCCTATAAATGATACAAATAATTTCTTCTCTGCTCCCCTGCGGCCTATTTGTATCAAATTTAAAGTGAAACGGTATGAGCAAGGAAGTTTCGCAGCACTGGCAGATGAAAAGCCTCATTAATAGAGATGCGGAAAGTTACTTGCGTTCTAGCAAGTTGGCGATCGCGCTCACTAACTTCTCTGGCTCTACAGGTTTTGTAATGTGAGTTTGAAATCCTACCTGAAATGCTCTTTGTTGGTCAATTTCTGCGGCATAAGCGGTCAGTGCAACCGCCCGAATGGTTCCTGCTTGATTCGGTGGGCGGGAGCGAATCTGCTGCATCAGCATATAGCCGTCCATCTGTGCCATGCCTATGTCACTTACTAGCACATCAGGAATGAACTGCTCTAGAGCTTGTAAAGCTTCTTCCCCAGAAGCGACGGCTGTCACATTTGCCCCGCTTTGTGACAACACAAATGCCTGAAACTCGCGGGTATCTGGCTCATCATCCACCAGC
This sequence comes from Nostoc sp. FACHB-152, assembly GCF_014697475.1. Classification (GTDB taxonomy): domain Bacteria; phylum Cyanobacteriota; class Cyanobacteriia; order Cyanobacteriales; family Nostocaceae; genus Nostoc_B. Next base: position 34,728 of record NZ_JACJRV010000039.1, on the reverse strand, counting down.
AAAATTTGAACGCCGTCTAAAGGCACTTCTGCTTCTGCCTGGGGGTGGATTGGCTCGGATGCGCTCGATGTTGCCTGCTGCATGAGGGGCAGTTTGATGATGAAGGTTGCGCCTTGATTCTCACCCTGGCTTTCTGCTGTGACCTTACCCCCGTGCATTTCTACAATTTGCCGCACGATCGCCAGCCCCAATCCCAACCCGCCAAATTGGCGCGTGGTTGAGCCGTCTTCCTGTCTGAAATATTCAAATACATGGGGCAAGAATTGTGGGTTGATGCCTTTGCCAGTGTCAATGACTCGAATCTGACCCAGCCCGTCGATTTGCCGCAGTTCAACGGTCACTTGTCCGCCATTAGGTGTGAACTTGACGGCATTAGTGAGTAAGTTCCACACCGCTTGCTGCAAGCGAGCGGCATCGCCAAAGATGGAAGAAACGGCTGGATCGAGGTCAAGTACGATCTGAATGTGCTTGGCTTCTGCTGCTAACCGCACCGTTTCAACCGCCGCAGAAATCACAAATGTCAAACTGACGGGAGCCACAGTTAAAGATAACTTGCCCCGCATAATGCGGGAAATGTCGAGTAAATCTTCAATCAGTTGCGATTGCAGTCTGGCATTGCGCTCGATTGTTCTCAAGGCTTCGACTCGACGGGCTTCGTCAAGTTTGCCCTTTTGCAGTAAGCACGTCCAGCCCAAAATCGGGTTGAGGGGCGATCGCAACTCGTGTGACAGCACTGCCAGAAACTCGTCTTTAATGCGGTTTGCCCGTTCCGCTTCTTCCCGTGCCGCCTGTTCGCGTTGCAAAATCTGTTGACGTTCCGCTTCGGTCTGTCGCTGCTCAATCAAATCGGCAGCCTGACGCGCCAGTAGATCGAGAAACCGGAGTTCTCGATCGCTCGGTCGATGCGGCCTGCACCAGTGAGTCGAAACCATGCCGATCGGTTTGCCGGAGCGGGAGATTAGCGGCGTAGACTGGGCGGAAAGGTAGCCTGCGTTAACGTGCATTCGCAAAGAACCATCGGGGTCGTCGCATTCTGGTACATCAAAATCAATGAAGGTACGAGTCCCCCTCCTCAGGGCAATGCCACAGGGTGTGTTTGAACTCGCATTCACTCGGTAGAAATGATCGGTCATGGTTCTGTCAAAGCCTTGAGATGCCAGTAATAAAAGGTCTTGCGTGGCTTTGTCTAGAATCTGCACCGTACCCGCATCTGCTTTTGTCAGAGCGATCGCAGTCGCCATAATTTCATCGTACAGCACCTGAATGTTGTCTTCATTGATCAGTCGTGCGCTTAAGTCGTGCAGCAGTCGGGTATTTTCAAGGTCGGTGGCGATGGTGGCTTCGGCTTGTTTGCGATCGCTGATATCTTTGAAGATGATCGCCACTTTTCGCGTCTCTGGTTCACCTGTGCGGCAGGCATACACATCAAACCAGCGCCCCAGGACTTCGGATCTGCTTTCAAACCGAATGGGTTCACCCGTCAGCGCAACTCGCCCGTAAGTTTCAATCCAATGGTCTTCCAAGTTCAACTGCCGTGCTGTTTTACCTACGGCTTGTGGGATTCCAGTTTGTTGCTCAAAGGTCGGGTTGATTTCTAAGATGCGGTAATCAATCGGTGTATTGTTCGGCTCAACCAGCACCTCAACCGCACAGAAGCCCTCGTCCATCGAGCTAAACAGCGTCCGGTAACGTTCCTCGGATTGGCTTAGGGCGACTTCAGCACGAGCGCGTTCCAGTCTTTGGAAGATGCGGTTTGCCAGTTCGCTGAATAATTCTATTTCATCTTCACGCCAATTCCGTGGGCGAGAATCGTAAACATTGAACAGAAATTTCCATTGCCCATCGCGTAGCAGCGGCACATGGATGAACGACTGAACATTGAGTGCGGCACAGCTTACTGCATCAGTACGCGCATCTGTATTCGTATCTTTGACAATCACAACCGCTCCAGCCCGTGCCGCGATGTAGAATTCTTCATTAACAAAGTTGGAGATGCGGTAAGTGCCAACCAAGTTTGGTACGTCTGCTCGATGCCAACAATAGGACACAATCGCTTGATCTTGGGCTTCGTCTACATCCACAAATGCACAAATGGCAAGGTTCAAGTACGCACCGATTTTTGCGCCAATCGTTTGCATCACCTCCTCAGCCGTCGTCAGATGAGCGCAATCGTCCTGAACTTCTGCTAAAAAGGCGAGATTGGCTTCACGACGTTTACGTTCGGTAATGTTGGTAAACAGTGCAGAAACTAGATTTTGACCGGGCGCACCGCTGGGAATCGCATAAATGTCAAAGATCCCGTTCAGCGAGGGGACATCGGCTTCAAATCGAATCGCCTCACTGGTCTTGACTACCTGACCGTAAATCTCTGCCCATTGAGGCTCGAAGTTCGGTACGAGTTCGAGAATAGTTTTTCCCACCGCATCAACTAAGCCGCACTGCTGTTCAAACGCTTCGTTGATCTCAACAAAGCGGTAGTCAAACGGGTTTTCATCTGCATCAAACAGAACTTCGAGCAGACAAAAGCCCTGGTCGATCGACTCAAACAGCGTGCGATAGAGTTCCTCCGATTCCCGCAGGGCGGCTTTAGCTTGTTTGCGATCGGTTAAATCAATGGCAAAGAAAATACCGCTGTTGGCATCATCCAGAAATGATGCCGCACCGATCAAAATGGGAATTTGTCTGCCGTCTTTGCAAATGTACACTTTCTCATAGGGCGCACTAACCCCCTTCGTGGCGATTTCGTTGAGGGCAATTTCGTCCAGCGATCGATATTCCGGTGGAGTCAAGGCTTGCCAGTTGATTTGCCCCGTCTCCAACTCAAAGCGTGTATAGCCAATCATATCGAGCAGGGCATTATTGGCTTGAGTAATTTTGCCTGTCGCTGTCCAAACTGCGATGGGCACCATGTTGCACTCAAAAATCCGCCGAAAGCGAGCTTCGCTTTGGCGCAGTGCTTCCTCGGCTTGAACTTGGTCAGTGACATTTCTGAAGTAAACGGCGATGCCAGTTGGGGCGGGATAGGTGCGAACGTCGTACCAGCGATCGTGATCCGGGTAAAACTGGGTCAATGAGCCAGCGACGTGATTGTGCATCGCGTCCAGGTAAATTCGCTCAAACTCACTGCCGATCAGTCCTGGGTATTCTTCCCATAAATTCTTGCCAATCAAATCTTCTGGAGCGCGATCAAGCAGGTTTCCAGCCGATTGATTAACATAAGTGATCTGCCAAAATTCATTTAGAGAAAAGAATGCCTCATGAATGCTCTCCAAAATATTCCGAGTTTGCGCCTCGCTTTGGCGTAAAGCTGCTTCAGCACGGGCGCGTTCGACTGCTGCCCAAGTGTACTCAGCCACTTCTTCTGCCAGTGCAACCTCATCCACTGTCCAAACTCGCGGTCTAATAGTGTGAACGGCGAGACCTGCCACGAACTTACCCTGCTTAATCAACGGAATGCCAATATAAGCCCCAATCCCAATAGCGGCGAAGGCGGATCGCTGCTCTGGCGACAAATTTGGATCGGCTGGCACATCAGATGAAGTTGCAGTGCGACCCTGGCGAAAGGCTGCAAGCTGCCTGGGATCGAACGAGTCGATCGGGTAGCGTCCGGCAATGGATTCGGCTCCATGAATGTAATCTTGCTCGACGACGTAATCTGCGCCGCAAACCTCGAAGTATGCCACGCGGTTTGCATTAATCGCTTCACCCAGCACCTGGCTGGCTGTCGCCTGAATCTCGATCGGGTCAGCCAACGGACGCAGCGCATCGGCCAGCGAAACGCGAAATGCCTCCAATCGGGCGGCTCGCTGCGAAATCTCTTCTGCTGCTCGCAATGCTGCCTCATAACGCTGGCGTTCCGAAAGATCGTAGAAATGGCACACAACTCCAAACTGTCCATCGGTCAGCGTAATGCGCTCAATCTTCCAGTCATACCACTCGACCTCGCCAACGTTGCGGCGACGCTCGCTCGTGCCGAGCGCGTGGTACGCTTCACCTGTCTCTAGTGTGTGCCGGAAGTGGGCGATCGCTTCACTGGCGAACGGCTCTGACCAAAGCATACGCAGCACTTCGGCAAAGTCGCGCCCGATCAATGAATGGACGTTTTCAAAAGCTTTCTGCGCCCCCGCGCTCAAGAGCGCGATGCGGAAGTCTGCATCGACGATATACACACCAAAGGGTGAGTTTTCTACTAGATGGCGGAAGGTATCGTGAGTGACACCGACTGCTAAGGTAGACCCATCCTGTGGCAGAGCAGAGTCTAGCCGGGGCTTTTCAGTTGGCTTGGCTCGTTCGAGTTCGGTCAGTACAATTTGCACCGCCGTTTTCAGTTCTTCTGACCAAGTTTCCACAGCCCCTAATGAGGTTTGTGACCAATCGTGCGTAAGCAACAACTCCCCCAACTCGCCGCCAATCAACAAATTCTCAGCCGTTGCCTTGGATTCCTCTGCCCTCATACGTTGAGTTCCATATGGAAAGTATTTCCCACGTATTTCCTAGTGGCGTTCTCTTACCTTAGCATCGGCTGACTCCGATAGTGGATTCAAAAGCATCTCAATAAACTTCTCCTGGGTCAGCTTTAAAGTTTGCCGGAGTTCTCGAATCAATTGACTGATGGCTGGCTGCTCAATACTGACGTATTGGTAATGAAACGCCATATTGCTCACATTTTATAAAGTCCTTTATATATAATTTCGGATAATTTCAACAAAAAAGTAATGTATCTAAAGTAATGTATCTTAGATGGCATTGCATATTTCTCGCATATCTGTTGTACGTGGATGCCTACCTGATTTGGCTGGTGGAATCCAGGGAACCAAGATTTCCCACTCCATATCAGTTAAGTCTGTGGGAGCAGACTTTAGCACCATGATCAACTATGTAAATACACTGTTTATGAAGTATCTTATCGTTCTAGTAACTTCTTTCTCTCGCTTTTAGACTTATAAATAGCCTCTAAAATTTGTATCTCATTTACCTGCAATGTGCTGTATATTCTCTCCTGCCTGAACTCAAAATTTAGTTAACTTTGCCGATGGATGAAAAGCAAGAACATTTACATATCCTGTGGCAATGTGGATATTAGGAAACACACAGTAATTTACATTTGAGGAACTACTAATGAACCGCTCAAAAATAGTTGCGATTGTTACAGGCGCAATCTCTATACTATTGGCAGTTGTCTATCTCATTCTTGTCCAAATCTTAGATTCTAGAGATATGCAACCTGCGCCCATCAGCCAAATTGAATCAGTGCCAGTAGTTGTTGCTTATACTAACTTGCATGAGAATGCTGATGTACTTGTGCTAAATACAAAAGTTCTTGGATAGTTAGACTACGTTTTTTCTGCATTGATTCTTGTCGCACGGCATTCAAAACAGATTGAGTATCTTCTTGATTGAGAAGAATACCGTGTTGTTGTAAGACATTAGATAACAAATGTCGTCCAGAATGCTTACCTACAACTAAACGCCGCTCATGTCCAATTTCTTCGGGTGCAAATGGCTCGTAAGTATTGGGGTTTTTTAAGACACCATGAGCATGAATACCAGATTCGTGGGCAAAGGTATTTTCGCCCACGATCGCTTTCCAAGGGGGAACATGATAACCTGATGCTGTCGCTACGAGTTGAGATATTTCTAACAAACGCCGCGTATCAATATTTAAATCAATCTTATATAGATGTTTCAACGCCATCACAACTTCTTCTAAGGCTGCATTTCCCGCCCTTTCACCTAAACCATTCACGGTAGTATTAACAGATACAGCACCAGCTTTGATCCCCGCTAAGGCGTTGGCGGTAGCTAAACCAAAATCATTATGAGTATGCATTTCTAGAGGTAAGGACACCGATTGTACCAGTTTCTTCACCTTGTCATAAGTTGTGAAAGGGTCGAGAATGCCCACAGTGTCACAAAAGCGAAACCGGGATGCACCCCATTCTTGGGCAGATGATACAACATCCAGGAGAAATTGTTCGTCGGCTCTAGAAGAATCTTCACCGCCTACAGAGACGAATAATCCTTGATCTAGGGCAAAGCTGAGACTATCTTTGAGCTTTTGTAATACTATGTGCCATTTTCCCTGAAATTTGGCAGCAATTTGAATTTCGGAAACAGGGATAGATATATGCACTCGGTTTAAACCGCAAGCTATGGAAGCTTGAATATCTGAAATCACGGCGCGGTTCCAACCTAGAAGATGAGCTTGCAAACCTAAGTCAACTATTGTAGCGATCGCTTGCTGTTCTGCTTCACCCATCGCCGGAACGCCAATTTCTATCTCTTGTACACCAATTGCATCCAAAAATTTGGCGATCGCTATTTTCTCCTGTAAGTTAAAAGCAACGCCAGCCGCCTGTTCACCGTCTCTTAATGTAGTGTCATTAATGACAACCTGATCCATTTCTCTAATTTCTCCAAAACAAGAGATTTATCTGTCTAAGCTTGAATAAGCATCAGCAAAATTTGACAAATAATACTCTAAAAGCAAAATAGTATCCTATTCATATTTATACTTCTTTGATTTAAGATTGCTACAGATTATGTGACAAACAGACAGCCTTTAATGCCCACTAAGTAAGGGGTATTTAAAAAGGGTAAATTCTCTCCTTTTGAATGTGGGATAAGATTAATTTATAAATCCTGAGTACTTTAAAATACATCAACTAAAAGCCATAACATTATTTAGAATGTATCTTTTGCTTAACGGTAAGTCAACTAAATTCAAAATAAAAGTAGCGTAGGGTATATTAATACCTTAACGCACCCTAAATTTAATGTTAAACTTCTCACTTGTATTGTTGTAATGACTAATCAGAAGCCACAACTTTATGAGACAACATTTCTGTTGATTCTGACAATGTTTCTTGCTTGCTTGCAGTAACGTGTTCAAATAAACCAGACATCAAAGGTAAAGCCACAAAAATTACTGCTAAAACTAATAAAAATGCTGAAATTCCAAACAGTTGACTCTGCTGTAGTTCTAATACACCGCGTAAAATTACCTCACGTAATGCAGAAACCATAGTAATTTCTACTGCTGCTCCTACTGAGATTTGCTGCGTTTGTAAGTAATCAAGAAGTAGGCGAAATAACTCAACAAGAATCAAAATAAACAGTATATCCGAGGTAATTTCTCGTAAATCTAAGGGATGTAAAAAGGAGAAAAACATATCTCCTAGCCTCAGCAGCATGACGCAGAATAATCCAAGGCAAAGCGATACAATGATAAAGTCTTGAAATCTTTCCAAATTTTTGACAATTCTATCTCGCTCAAACCAACTATTGACTTCTTTAATTACACGCTTTGGCATAATCTATCTTAAAACGTAGTTGACCTACTTCTATAATAGGCAATTAAAAAAATAAAAAGTTAATTTAAATTATTTATTTCTTTTGATTTACTAACATATATATTGTTAAATAAGTCATTTATAATACAAAATGTTTTTATGCTAATAGAATGTAATTTTACTTACAAAATCAAGTTTTTTTATTAAATTGTTGGGTAAATGACAAATGGTTTATCTACTTGTAGCAATTGTTTGTAAAAATATAATTTGTTTTTAAAATGAACCCATAAAAATGCTAAGAAAAGAGTAAAAAAAAGATTTATTATCTGTTGGCAAGCCTTAGAGAATAAATCCAATGTGATTTTTTAAATTTTTACAGGGAAAAAGGATTTTTATACTTTAGATACCTTGGGCTTAGACACTCAATCGAGGCATTTTACTAGAAATATTTTCAGTTAACAACAAACTTATCGCCATTATAAATTCAGATGTGCTACCAGCAAGTGTACCTACTAAAGAGGCGGGTATAGCGTTACCAACAAGAGCAGCTAAGGTTCCTACAAATAACCACCACCATTTCTGCCTAATCCAAATACCTATAGCAATTAGTAGGACAAACAGATTAACTACAATCGTGATCATTGGAGGGCCACTCAGATTAGCGATATGATAGCGTAAGATACCCATAAACTGAACTGGAAGTAGTTCTAATCCTATATAGTTATTGGCAATATCTATCGCTGCAAGTCCTAATGCAATCACCCAAGATAAAATCCGGACTATATTGTTTGCCCAACTAGCACCGGCGCGGTGAGCGAGTTCAACACCAATTACAATAAATAGTGGTACAACTAAGTAGTGTAAAAGAAAGCGTATTGCACTGAGTGTTTTTAAAACCTCTCCTTCTCCAATTAGACTTCCTATTGAAAGAATAAAATTATCATAGCTAATACTTGCTAGCAATATAGGCAAAATAATCATTGCGAGGCTGGTTGATTGCCGCCACCGATAAATTGCCCAGCCTATTAATATCCATTCGCTGAATGCAATACTTAAATGTGTTAAGGGATAAATTATTGACATAAATAATTGATGAAAATAGTAAGAAAAATTCCAAGCACAAATTATCTGAATCAGGTTCACTTCAAAATATTTGTGCTTGAAATTCAGGCTAGAGCAATTTATTTCTCAGTCTTATATTTGTCAGTCCAATTGAAACTGTTGTCTAAAAATCATCTGATAAAACAACTTGAAGCTGCGTGTTACGTTTCGGTGCAAAATCACTTCCTTCAGCTACATAAGTAATCGGGCCGCTTGCTTCTAAAACCGCAGGGCCACCACAAGCTTTAATTAAATCAACCCCATCCTTTACTTTAATATTTTGACAACCAAATTCAATTCCATTTGATCCAGTAATTTTAATTTTATTGATTGTGCCTGTTTCACCAGGAGCTAAGACAAGTTTGGCAGAGCGAATCACTGTTGTAGCAGGTAAAGCTGGAGTCGTTGTATCGATACTGAATTTTCCACCTTTAATTTGAGCTTTTTCGGTGATAATTAAGGTAGCAAAAGTATTTGGAACTGCCATAGCTGTCGTAGTGAAACATAATATAAGAAATGACAGAGCAAATGCCAAAACCTTTGCTGGCTTGATGAACATCTTCAATAAATTCATGATGATTCTCCTTGTTTAACTTTTACAAATTTTCTGAATACACACTCAATAGTTAAATGGCAAGTTCAATAAATGCAAACTCTTTATAAGTTTAGATGAACGGCTGTAAGGCTTAGGGTTGAACGGTCAAATCCAAAGTAATACTGAAAAATCAGCTACTTGCCCTAAATTCCAAAAGCTATTCAAGTACTTGGGTTTTGCCTTTGCTGAGTGAGCTTCTATTGTCTTATCTGTTGATGTTTAGCTATTTATGCAGATTTTAGAAAAATTATCAGCATTTTTTTTCGTTGAAAGTTTTGCCAATTTTCTTTTAAAAGGTTTAGGTTTGAGACGATATTTTCTCTGTGAACTAATAAAAGAGGGATGAGGAGATGATGGATATTATTGAATCAACAGACTGTTAGCAAATATTGGCAAGATTCTCAAGCTAGACTAGGGAAAGCTACGAAAAGATTAGTAATGCAGTTTGCGCCTCTGTTTCCATTTGTTTATCGGATTCTGCAACCGAGTTTTCCTCGGTGTCTTTGGCATGGCGATCGCAACTCCAAAGCGATCGCACTGACTTTTGACGACGGCCCCCATCCCCAATACACACCCCAGGTATTAAAAGTTTTAGACCGCTACAATATTCCAGCGAGTTTTTTTTGGTTGGGTGTTTGTGTTAATCGTGCGCCAGATGTCGCTAAAGCAGTGAGCGATCGCCATCACTGGATCGGTCTACATGGTTACGATCATCGTTCTTTTCCTTTACTTTCTCCCTATCAACTCAAGGAAAGTTTAGAAAAAACCCAAGCTGCTATCTACGATAGTTGCAACCTACTTCCCGAACAAGTCCGGGATGTTCGACCCCCCAACGGTTTATTTACACCGAAAACTTTACAATTATTCCGTCAATGGAATTACCGTTCGGTGATGTGGAGTGTAGTACCAGAAGACTGGGTAAGGCCAGGAATTACCACTGTGGTGCAGCGAGTTCTCCAGCAAGTACAAAACGGTTCTTTAATTGTTCTGCACGATGGCGTTTGTGGCGGACAAGACGTAGCTGCAACAATAGAAGTCCTGATTCCCCAATTGTTACAACAAGGTTATAAGTTTGTGACAATAGACAGCCTGTGGCAGCAACATCAAACTTTTTCACCTCAGGAGTAAATAATGAAAACTCTACTATGAGTTTACCTACAGTTCCTTCACTAGGGACGGACTGTAGGCTATAACAGTAGTATATTTACGCAATAGAGATGTTAGCTAGATGTAGCTTTGTGTTTTTGAGGCAGTTCATTCTCATGAGTAGTAGCTGAGGTTGGTTCCTCAGTACCCAAGAGTTGATGTACTTCATTTATTGAACTTGGTTTAGCTACAACAGGTGTTTCTAATGGTTCGTTCACATACTCAATTAGGTCTTCTACTTGGCAATTTAAAGCCTTGCAAAACCTAATGATTCTCTCAATATGGTCTGTCCCAGTTCTGCCACTTTCCCAGTTTTGAATAGTGCTTTCAGTCACGCCGACAAGACGCGATAGTTCAAGCTGGGTTAGCCCTGCTCTCTCACGAAGCAAAGCGATCCTCGGTTTTGGCTTATGTTTCACAGCTACAGCACTTTTATCTCAATCTATAGTGCTAGATCCTAGCACCAAACAAAACCTGCGCCTAGAAAATCCTTAAAAAAACTTAGTTTTACACCTAAATACAGGGTCTAGAGGCTAGGGGTTAGGGTTTAGGGGCTAGGGAAGAGAGTTTTTACCGTGATTAGCAGGAAAGAGGGTTAAGGAGTTGAAAGTAAAGATTACTGTATTTATCCCAAGTTGCAATCAAAGATAGTAACTTGGGCTGGGAGTAGGGAGTAGGAATACTATTTCTGACGCAACTTAGTATTAGTAGTGAGACTCATTTTATTAAGAATGCTTAAACAAGTATAAAATCTAGCCTTTAGCCCCCAATCTCTATCCCTTAAAGACATTTTTGTAACTGTCTTTCTAATTTTGCGCGCAACCACAAGTCTGCTACTGACCAAACCCACAGTTGATTTGGTGCTTGAGCAAAATCTTCTGGTTTATGGGTAACGATCGCATCTAGGGCTTGATCAGTGACGCAAACTAACTCGACAGCCGATTCAAAATCTCTCAGAGGTAAAGAGCGTGCTGTTTGCACCATATGCTGATCAACAATACAAATCCTAATTTTTTCTTGTAACCACTCAATTACCATCTCCGCAATTTGTGTATTTTGCAAGCGACTGGTGTAAGCAGCAATTTTTTGCCAGCCAATATCTGTTAAATAGATATGTATTGAGGGATGCCCAGCATCTAATAATTCTCTGACATCTTTGGTTAATTTGTGGCGGTTCATTAAAGCATCTAATATTAAATCGGCATCAACTAAAATCCTGAACACTTTTAACTCCCATTATGGACTGGATGAATGCAGCGAATAAGCATTTAATAAGCTTGTATTTAGGCTGCTGACAATGAAGCATGGTCAGTAGTCAGGTGTTTGGTGGTAAACCAGCGATCGCTGAGATGATTAATCAAGCGAATATCAATATAGACAGGCATTATCTGAATTAGCATTAATTTAAACTTACATAATTAAATACAAGTAAAACTAGGGTGATTTCAGATTTGATGTGCCACTTTAAGATGCACGGAATCATCATGAGTTGAACTACTTTAGTGATGACACGGAACAGTTGTTTTGTTCCCAGAAAAAAATACAATCCATCGCCATCAAGCTCGCCCTTAGAGGGACAGCACCAAAGTTAACAGGGGCGCACTAAATATCATTAAGAGCGCGGGGGAGTAGGGGAGTAGGAGAGTAGGAATACTACTTCTGAACGTAACTTAGTATCAGAAGCTTCAAGGTAATAGCTTTGATTCGCAGCAAGTACGCAATCGACCCAATTAGCGAAAAACAACTTTCGACGTTAAATCATTTAATTTAAAGGGAATACTAAGCACAGTAAAAATATGATGAACACTGCTGCAATGTTAGCCTTATCTGATAAAGCATTCTCTCTTGCTGGATATCGAATCTTAGAACAAATCTATTGTGGCAGCAAGACATTAGTTTATCGCGGTATTAGAGAACAAGACCAAATACCTGTGGTCATTAAACTGATTCGCAGTGAGTATCCTACCTTCAGTGAAATTGCTCAATTCCGTAATCAGTATACAATTACCAAAAACCTCAACTTACCAGGTATAGTTCAACCTCTGTGTTTAGAAAACTATCGCAATGGCTATGCCTTAATCATGGAGGACTTTGGCGGGATATCGCTCAAAGACTTGGTACGGCATAACAAGGTGTTACAAGAATCAGGGTTTACACTTAAAGAATTTTTTCCTATTGTCATTGCGATCGCATCTACCTTAGAAGTATTGCATCGCAGTCGGATTATTCATAAAGATATTAAACCTGCCAACATCCTCATCAACCCCAGTACCCTAGAAGTCAAAATTATCGACTTCAGTATTGCCACTCTTCTGCCAAGAGAAGTTCAACACCTGACAAATCCCAACGTCTTAGAAGGAACACTAGCTTACATATCTCCTGAACAAACAGGCAGAATGAACCGTGGTATTGATTATCGCAGCGATTTTTATTCTTTAGGTGTCACCTTTTTTGAACTCCTGACCGGACAGTTACCCTTCACCAATACTGAACCGATGGAGTTAGTTCACGCTCACATTGCTAAACAACCACCAACCGTCAACCAAATTAATCCTCATCATCCGTCAATTTTGTCGGCAATTGTGAGCAAGTTGATGGCTAAAAATGCCGAAGACCGCTATCAAAGTGCCTACGGACTGAAGTACGATTTAGAAGTTTGCTACAACCAATGGCAAGAAAACGGTAATTTTACCACCTTCGAGTTAGCCACCAAAGATATTTCCGACCGTTTTCTCATCCCAGAAAAACTCTATGGTCGTGAACAAGAAGTTGCTACCTTACTTGCAGCCTTTGAGCGAGTAGCCAAAGGTGCGACAGAAATGATATTAGTCGCTGGTTTCTCTGGGATTGGTAAAACCGCAGTAGTTAATGAAGTACATAAACCAATTGCTAGACAGCAAAGTTATTTCATCAAAGGTAAATTTGATCAATTCCAACGTGATGTTCCCTTATCAGCATTAGTACAAGCTTTTCAGGATTTAATGGAGCAAATCCTGTCAGAAAGTGATGATCAAATTCAACAGTGGAAAGAGAAAATTCTCTTGGTATTGGGTGAACAAGCACAGGTAATTATCGATGTAATTCCTGCACTGGAACAAATTATTGGTAAGCAGCCAGCAGTGCTTGATCTCTCTAGTAACGCTGCTCAAAACCGATTTTATTTATTATTTCAAAGATTCATTCAAGTATTCAGTACTAAAGAGCATCCTCTAGTTATTTTTTTAGATGACTTGCAATGGGCAGACTCAGCTTCTTTGAAGTTTATTCAACTATTGATGAGTCAAACTAATGCCACCAATCAAAACTCTAGCTTAGTTTCTAGAGAAACAAAACAGAACTTATGGACTCCTATATTGGATGGCGAGCCTTGGGAAGTTAATGAAGAAACGAAAGTTACTCAGACTGACGGAGATTTGCTCCTAATTGGTGCATATCGAGACAATGAAGTTTACCCAGCACACCCACTTTGCTTAACATTAAAAGAAATTGAAAAAGCGGGAGCTAATATTCATCAAATTACCCTAGCACCTCTAAATCAAGCTAATTTAAATTTTTTGATTAGTGATACCCTTAGCTGTCATGAAGAAATTTCCATTCCTCTGTGCCAAATGGTGTTTGCCAAGACCAAAGGTAATCCCTTCTTTGCAACTCAATTTCTTAAATCTTTACATCAGGATGGCATAATTAAACTTAACTTTGATGTAGGTTACTGGCAATATGATTTAGCAGCAATCCAGGCATTAGCTCTAACAGATGATGTTGTAGAGTTCATTGCCCAGCAAATAGAGAAGTTGCCAATAATTACGCAAGATGTTTTGAAACTGGCGGCTTGTATTGGTAATGAATTTGACTTAAGAACTCTGGCAATTATCAACGATAAATCTGTATTAGAGACAGCATCTGACTTATGGATAGCTCTACATGAGGGGATAGTGTTACCTCAGACTGAGCTTTATAAGTTATTTCAAAATAGTAATAGTTCAGCAGAAATTCTCAAAAGTGCAAATCATCCAGAATTTGACAATAGTACGTTTCAAGCTCCTAAATACAAATTTATACATGACAGAGTACAACAAGCTGCTTATTCTTTAATTCCCGAACATCAAATAAAGCAAATTCATTTAAAAATTGGCTTATTACTGTTAGAAAATATTCCAGTAGCAGAACGGGGAAACAAGATTTTTCAGCTTGTCAATCAATTCAATACTGCATTAGAACTGATCACTGACCAGACAAAGCGTGATGAAATCGCCCAAATGAATTTTATGGCGGGGCGCAAAGCTTTAACATCTACAGCTTATACAGCAGCCATAAAGTATTTAATGACTGGGATTGAACTCCTCTCATCTGATAGCTGGGAAACACAATATGAATTCACTTTAGCTTTGTATGAAACAGCAGTAGAAGCAGCATACCTAGCTGGTGAATTTGAACAGATGGAGCAATTAGTTGATGTTGTGTTAGCACAAGCTAAAACATTACTAGAAAAAGTCAAAGTTTATGAAGTTAAAATTCAAGCTTACGGCACACAGGATAAAGCACTAGAAGCCGTCAATATTGCACTACCTTTTTTAAAGTTATTAGGAGTAGAATTTTCTAATAATCCCAGTCAGTCTGATTTTCAGATAGCAATGGCAGAAATCACATCAGATTTAAGTGGGAAATGTATTGAAGATTTAATTAATCTACCAGAGATGACAGCCGCGCAACCACTAGCCATAATGCGGATTATCTCTAGTACAATTTCTCCTGCTTATCAAAGTGTGCCTGCACTTTTCCCTTTGCTGATATTTAAGCAAATTAAGTTATCAGTTCAGTATGGTAATGCTTCCTTATCTTCATTCGCGTACCTCAATTACGGAGTTATTCTTTGTTGTGTAATAGAAGATATTGAATCTGGTCATAAATTTGGCAAACTAGCTTTGCTCATTTTGAATAAGTTTAATACGAAAGAAATTGAAGCAAAAATTATTAATTCTTTTAATGCAGTTATTCGGCATTGGAAGGAACACGCCAGAGAAATATTATCATCTCTGCTGGAAGCTTATGCGGCTGGGCTGGAAACAGGAGATTTAGAATATGCTGCCTATTCTCTTTACAATTATTCCTGCTCTTCGTATTTCATCGGTAAAGAACTAACACTGTTAGCACAGGAGATGGCAACCTACAGTTATGCCATTGCCCAAATCAAACAAGAGAGAACATTTCACTGGAATGCCATCTATAGACAAAGTGTCTTAAACTTGCTAGGTCAGGAGAAAAACCCTTGTCTTTTAAAGGGTGAAGCCTACGACGAAGAGAAAATGTTACAGTTTCACCTTTTAAGTAAAGATGGAAGTAGTCTTTTATCTTTATATTTGAGCAAACTATATTTGAGCTACCTATTTCAAGATTTTGCTCAAGCAGTGAACAATGCCGCATTAGCAGGAAAATATTTAGAAAGTGTGACAGGACAACTGCACTTTCCACTTTTCCATTTTTACGATTCTCTAGCAAGAATAGCAATTTATTCTGATGCATCTAATTCTGAAAAAAAACACATTATTGATAAAGTACAAGCTAATCAACAAAAGTTTCAGAAATGGGCGGCTCATGCGCCAATGAATTATTTACACAAATTTTATTTAGTGGAGGCTGAAAGATATCGCGTTACAGGTAATTATATTAAAGCAATAGAATTTTATGATTGTGCCATTTATGGTGCTAAAGAAAATGATTACATTAATGAAGAAGCTTTAGCTAATGAACTGGCGGCTAGATTTTATCTCGAATGGGGCAAAGAAAAAATTGCCCAAACATATCTTACTGATGCTTATTATTGCTATGTTCGTTGGGGAGCAAAAGCCAAAGTTGACGATTTAGCAACACGCTATCCTAAATTACTTCTACCAATACTTCAGCAAGAAAAACTTGGCTTCCAATCCGTTGAAAATACTACTGTTCCTACTTCTGAACCGCTATCACACCAAAGTAGTTACACAACACTCATAGGTTCTAAAACAAGCATTTCTGATTCGCTAGATTTAGCAGTTGTTATTAAGGCTTCTCAAGCACTCTCTGGAGAAATTGAGATGGAGCAACTGCTGGCTACATTAATGCAAGTTGTGATGGAGAATGCCGGAGCTTCTAAATCTGCGTTGATTTTGAGTGAAGACGGAAAGTTAGAATTGAGTGTCATAGCTATTAGTTCTAGTTCAACATCTGCACCTATTTCTACACAGTTTCCATCAATTTCTTTGGAGTCTAGCAACGATGTTCCCATGACATTGATGAAATATGTGAAGCGCACTGGAGAAGTGTTTGTGGTTGATGATGCTAAAACTGTTGATTTCTTAGCAGGCGATCGCTATATTATCCATGAACATCCTAAGAGCCTGTTGTGTATTCCAATTATCAATCAAGGTAAACTGCTGGGAATTCTTTATTTAGAGAATAATTTGACTACAGGTGCATTTACACGCGATCGCGTCGAAATTCTCAAACTTCTCACCACTCAAGCAGCCATTTCTTTAGAGAATGCCATTCTCTACAACAATCTGGCACAAGCGAATCAAAGCTTGGAGGAATACAGCCATAGCTTAGAAGAAAAAGTAGAAGCTAGAACACAAGAATTAAACAAAAAAAATCAACATCTGCAAGAAGCTCTGCAAGAGCTGCAACGCACACAAACCCAATTAGTACAAAGCGAAAAAATGTCTTCTTTGGGTCAAATGGTTGCGGGGATTGCTCATGAAATTAATAATCCAATTAACTTTATTCATGGCAACATTGATCATGCTAGTGAATATGTCCAAGATTTACTAGATTTACTAGCTATATATCAGCAAGAATGTGCCAATCCTTCAGATTTAGTTGAAGCAAAAGCAGCAGAGATTGATGTAGATTTTTTAGCTAAAGATTTGCTTAAAATTCTTGATTCTATGAAGGTTGGTAGTTCCCGGATTCGCAATATAGTTTTAGGTTTACGTAACTTCTCACGCTTGGATGAATCGGAAATGAAGGCTGTTGATATTCATGAAGGTATTGACAACACCTTAATGATTTTGCAGCACCGCTTGAAGGAAAAGAACGATTCTCCGGAAATAGAAGTTATCAAAGAATATGCAAAAATACCCGAAGTTTTTTGTTATGCTGGTCAACTTAATCAGGTATTTATGAATATTGTGAGTAATGCGATCGATGCTTTAGAAGAAAACTCTGAACAATTAACTAAACCACAAATTTGCATTTCTACTGAAATAACAGGCTCAAATACTTTACGAATTCGGATTGCTGATAATGGTTCTGGAATGACAGAAGCAGTCAGGCAGAAAATATTTGATCCATTTTTTACTACTAAACCAGTAGGTAGTGGTACGGGATTAGGATTATCTATTAGTTATCAGGTAGTTGTAGATAAACATAAGGGTCAATTAGCTTGTAATTCTACTCTTGGCAAAGGAACTGAGTTTGTAATTGAAATACCAATCCAACAGTGAAGGGATGTCCTACTGTGTACACACAAGTTATCGAATCGCCACTAGAACATCAATTCAGTAATGCTGGAAGAATCTCTCCTCGTAGGAGAGAGTGCAGGGTGGTTTCATATAATCAGAGAAAAAAGACAACTGTATTTCAAAGCCTCTCCCCTCGTGGGAGAGGTTTGGAGAGGGGTCAAGATCTCTGCTACAAAACAAATCAATCACGACTTATAGATTTTTATTTTTTCGTATGAAATCACCGTGCTTTTCAAGGGGCATTAAAGAGGACAAGGGGATAAAGAGAAATATTTAATACTTTTCAGACATCCTCTGAGATTAATTTGCCATAGGAATTACAGACTTTTGGCGCACACGTCGGTCTTTTATTACCATCTTGACTCCATTGCCTGGGGCTAAAGAGACACCTCGACGTTGAGCTTTTTCTGGTTGCTTACTTTTTAACTGGAGTTGATAGTTAGATAAAATTTTGGCTAATACTAATTTCATCTCAAACATTGCTAGAGCCTCACCTATACAGCGACGAACACCACCCCCAAAGGGCATATATTCATAGGGAGAAAATAGTTTATTGAGAAATCGCTCTGGCTGAAACTTCTCTGGGTCTACATATATACTCTCGCTATGATGAGTGAGATAAATGCCAGCAACTACGATAGTACCAGCCTCTAAGGGATGGCCCAGTAATTCAACAGGTTCCTGTACTACTCTGGGTAAACTCGCCACCAAAACAGGGTATATCCGCAGAGTTTCATTAATGATATTGGTCAAATAAGGCAAATGGAAAATAGTCATGGGATCTGGGTCGTCACCCAGAGTATCCAGTTCTTGAAGTAATTTTTCCCGAACTTCTGGCTGATAATGAATCCAATACAATGCCCAAGCCATTGTCGTTGCAGCAGTTTCATGTCCTCCCAACAACAGGGTCATTAACTCATCACGCAACTCTTCATCAGTCATCCCATTACCTGTTTCATCTCTGGCTGACATCAATAACGAAAGGACATCGATGCGATTAGAATCAGCCTCTTCTCGACGTTCAGCAATTTCAGCGTAAAGTAATTTATCAATCTGCTGTCGTACACGCAGAAACTGTCCCCAAGGACTCCAAGGGCCTAAATCTTGCTGCAAAAAGGGCAATAATAGAAAACCAGAAGCGAGTGGTGACTGAAAGACATCCATCAGCAAAGCTAATAAATGCTTGATTTGATAGTAACGTTCTCCTTCATGTAAGCCAAAAACAGCTTCTAAGATAACTGACAACGATATTTCTTGTGCTAGAGTTCGAGCAGAAAAAGCTTTGTTTAGCGGGAACTGACTCAAGACCTTTTGAGTAATATGACAAATTAAAGAACCATAAGTTCGCATCCGCTCACCGTGAAAGGGAGGCATCAACAATTGTCGGCGTTGTTTGTGGCGATCGCCGTCTAACATCAGTGTTGAAGTATTGCCAATTAAGGGTTGAAAAAGTTTGTTAACTTCACCGAGGGCAGCAAACTTTTTGCGATCATTAGTAAAAATCTGTTGAATACCTGCGGGATGGTTTACAAATACTACTGGACACTCAAAACCCAGTATGTCACCAGTAAAAATATCAGGATATTTTGTAGCTGCATTTTCCAGATATCTAACCGGATCAAGTAACCATTGCCACTTTTGAATAAAAGGCTG
Source organism: Nostoc sp. FACHB-152 (assembly GCF_014697475.1). GTDB lineage: Bacteria > Cyanobacteriota > Cyanobacteriia > Cyanobacteriales > Nostocaceae > Nostoc_B. The sequence goes on along the minus strand of NZ_JACJRV010000039.1, from coordinate 15,445 downwards.
AGTTTGGAGCGGATTAGGTAATGACATTGTAATATTTCCTAGTAATCACAAATTGCTCTTATCTGATTAACAAATAGTTAACTATTACTTATTAACAGAATTGCTTTTTGCTGTATATATTTTTAAACATTTAGAGTTTAGCAAGCTCAAGTTTGCCTTGATTTTGATAACGATCAGACTGAAAATACCAATCTAGATTGCCACGTATCCATGAATGTAGTCCTGAAATATATTTTGCAGTTTCATCATCTAATTTTTCTCCAAATGATGGAATAGATGATTCTAAAATAAGTAAGTCTTTTACTTTTTTATCATGCATTTTAGCCGCTAGTTTGACAGCTTCTCCTAAACTAATTTGGTGGTGATAATGTAAGATAAATACTAAATTATGAACATCACCACTTTCTATCTCTCTGCGGGCAGAAAAAATATCGTTACACCAAGAAATAATATTGTTGGTCATTACATTAAGTTGTTTCAAGATGTAATGTTCTCTGATATAGCCAAGATGCTTGATTTCTTGTCCTAGTTCAATTAATGCGAGACAACTATCCACAGCTGAACATAAATTGCGGATCATAATATATGTGTTAACGCTAGGCACAATTCCCTGAGCGCGGTATTGAGCTTGTAAAAAGCATCCTTGAAAATAATTTTGACAACATCTGACAAAGTGTTCATACCATTTTGCATTACCTCTTTGCAAAATTCGTTGTCTTAACTCATTTAAAGCATGACTCAAAGCTATATCTTGGCTTGTCAGTTCGGCTCCCAGCAATATTTCTATAAATCTTTGATGATAAAGATTTATAGCCTCAGGTTGTTTTCCTAAATCTGACATATCACATTGGTCATCCCAAATAAATAACCAGGTGTGCCAATCACTCGTAATTTTGAGAGTTTCTAGCTCACAATAAGGGTAAGTACCTGCTGCTAATAAATAAAATTTCGATTTTGCAAAACGCTGATAAGCTGATTCATTTGCTAGCAAATCAAAGTGGTGTAACCATTTCAAAGAATAATCTTCTAGAACATTACCATATTTATTGATTTGGGATGAAAATGGGCAGTACAAATCGGGAAAAGTTAAATTTTCCATAAACCTCTGTAATAAATACTAAATTCAGAAATGTTTAATAGCAAAAAATTCGATAATTAGCAGCATAGACAAAAGGATTTGCTGCAATTAGTTTATGCAGAAGTAAACTCAGTAATTTAATAATCTTTAATCAGCCTTCTAATAATGCACAACAAAATAGTTGCAAAAATTACCTCTGAGTTTGTAACTTTTTTATGTCTGCATACCTTAGAAAATCGTACTTTGTGTTTTAAAAATCATCTTTTCCAAGGCTGTATTTTGTAGTATTAGTTAAACTTTAATGAGCAGTATTTTTAATAATTATATTTTTCCTATATGCCATTATGTTTAACTTAATTTAAGGCTATTTTGTACAACTTTACTATTTAAAACCCAACTGTCTTTATTATTGCTTTATACTGAGGAAAAGATAACTGTAGTTTTCAGTATTTAGTAAGTTTAATTAATTTTTTATTTACACTATAATTACAGTAGAAAAATCTGAGATTTTTTGATATACAGCAATCCTATTTAATTTACAAACTAGTCGTGGAGGCAGGCAATAGGAACTCTTGCAAAAGATTTGTTTGGATATCCTCCACGGTTTGCTATAGATAGTTTTTCATAACAAAATTTTATCTTTTGAGTTAAATGTTCCTAGAGTTTTTTCTATGGTGTGGGCTTTATTAATAGATAAAATAATTGTCCATTGCTAACTGTCACCCCAGCCCTCTCGCCTGCTATTTTCCCAGTCCCTAAAAAATAATCGACTCTCCCGGCACCTTTAATTGCACCGCCTGTGTCCTGGTCAAGCACGTATCTGCTAACAATTCGATGTTGCATTTCGCCGTTAGCGGTAACAAAGGGAAAAGCGGCGCGAATTAAAGCTAAAGCACCGGGAGGCATGAGAGATTTATCTGTAGCAATGGAGCGTTCGGCTGTGAGTGGTACATTGATAGAACCTTGGGCTGGTGCGCCGTGGTTTTCTTGAAAAAAGACAAAGCTAGGATCGCGGGGAATATAAATATTTAATTCTGGGGGATGCTGTTGAAAATAATCGAGGATAATTGGCATCGTCATCCCCTGTAAAGGCAGTTTGCCATCGTTGGCAAGTTCTCGCCCAATACTTTTGTAGTTATAACCTGTATTGCCGGCGTAACCGATACTTGTTTGGGTTCCATCGGTTAACTGAAGTTTTGCCGAACCTTGAATTTGAATCATATAAGGTTCAAGGCGATCGCGCAACCAAAATAATTCTGTTCCTTTTAATTTGCCTTTTGCAGCTTGTAAGCCGTCTGCGCCTTCTAATTGGCTGCGGGTAGGATGAGGCTGAGGCCAATTGTTGAAATCAGGGGGTAATCGATAAACAGGATAGCGAAATTCTGCTGTCGGCACACGACTAGCAATATATAGTGGCTCATAATAAGCAGTAAACAAAACTGTGCCTTTTTGGTCTTTACCTACTGACTGATAATAGACAAACTCTTTTTCTATAGCTGCATGAAGTTCTGTGGCAGATTGAGAGTTAACTAATAGTTCGCGGAATCTTTGTAAACTTTTAATGATGCGATCGCGTGTAATTTCTTTTACCGGATAGCTTTGATAAGTTGCAACAGCTTGAGGTGTTTGGAGATATTTTAAACTGCGGTCAATAGAGGTTACAAGTGCTTTTTTTTGGGCTAAATTGCTGTTGTCTTCTTGGTAGAGAACTTGATCTAAACAAGATAAGTCAGTTTGACAACAAGTAATTGGCGATCTTTGGATGAGTGGTTGTAGTTTACTTGGTAAAGACCCTGGGATATTCCACTTACTGATTTGACATTCTAATGGACTAAGTTCCCTGTGTCCTAATGGTGGTATCTGCACTCCAAAAACGAACAGAATTAAGGGGATGTTGATGCTGATAGTCGCTAAGTGGTATCTCATCCAAAAAATTGATATAGCAATCAAAGTATAGGTTAGGGCATCTAAATCTGTAACCTGTAAGCTATCCCCTACTATTTACTCGTTCATATTGCGGTAGGTAGCAACAGCAGAAGGCGAAATACGGTTGAGGTAACGGAATATCCAGTATTTAAAAATGGTATCTAAAATCACTGGAAATGTAGCAATAAATAAGAAGATAAAATCTCGGTTGGCAGGTAAACCCCAATGACGAGATATGCCTTCTAAAATCACTTCCCAACCGTGGGGCGAGTGAAATCCCACAAATACATCGGTAAACAAAATGATAATAAATGCTTTGGCACTATCACTCAGCCCATAAACTACATTATCAAAGAATTCTTTAAGAACTGCGATCGCTGGCTTACTTACAAGTAACAGCCAAATGAAAGCCACAACAGAAAACATATCCGAAAAAACATTTTTAATGGCGTTGGCACTTTCACCGCGAAATTCTTCAGCCAGTTCTTCCGCCTTTTCTTTCAGGCGATTTTCTAATTCTTCCCCTGAAATGGGTGGATGATTAAAAATCAAACTTTCAAATTTGACTCTCTCTTCAAACCTGTGCAACTCTGCTAAGGCTTCTTCTTCCATTTCAACATTTATGAAGACATTTGTTGCTTCGGCAGGTCTAAAATGGTTAATTAATGGCCCGACAACTAAAGTTTTCGCCAGTTGATGAGTTAACAGGGGTACAATAATCAGTAACAATATAAATCTGATAGATATAATTGTTCGTCTTTGTGCTTGACGAAAGTTTTGTACAACATCCTGCTCTGAATTAGGATCTAACTCAACTTGAAGACGGGCGATCGTGCTTAAAATTGAACGTGGTAATATACCTGTTGTATTAGCTTTGCCAAGAGGTTTTTGTTTCGGTCTGGGAATTTGTTCGACATTTTTATTTGGTAATATTACGGGTGATGGTTCCATCTTCGCACCATCAAATTTAACTATTTGTTGTGGTTTAATTACATCTACAACAGGCTCATCAATATCGGATATCGTATATTTTGATATGACTTCATCAATGAATCTTAGCTTTTCTAAAGTTACAGCAGGGCTTGGATATTCTATACCTGTTTTTCGTGCAGCTTTTTGATTAGATTCGTTAGAAAACCAGCGACTAGCTCGAAACTCTGTCAGCCGCATCCGGGCAATTTTTAACTGTTTTCGCAAATCTATCTCAAAATAATCCATTACACTGCTGCTATAGCCGCTTGAGGTCGCATCTACCTGCTTACCATTGAAATGTTCATCTTCTATGGCTTTAATGTGTAATGCTGCTTTATATGCTTCATCAAGAGAACGCTGTGGTGTGAGTAAATACCAACGGTAAGCAGCTAGTAAGTAAGAGTAAATTTTTTGGCTAAACGCAAAGTTATTCATCGTAGGCAATCATCCAGCCTTTTTTAGTACTTCTTAACCCTAAATTAACGCACGAGCTATACTAACAAATCTACAAGGAGAATGTTTGTGGTTTCTCATTCTGTTTGGATTGTCGGCACTAGTCGCAGTGGTAAGACAACTCGCTTGGTAGAGCATTTTTGTCGCTGGCTGCAAATCGAGCATCATAACAATGAATTATTTTATACTAAAAAACGAGGTCAGAAAGCAGGTACATCTATACCGAAAACGCTGGCTTTGAAGCAAGCAGAAGCAGGAGTCTTAGTTTTAGCCGCCAATGATGACAATCGCCGCGAGTTGGCTGATAAAATAGTTACCAAAACTTTAGGAAAATATCCAATTAGGGGTAAAACTCCGTTGGGATTTTTTCAAGATGAGGTAATTTTATTTTGGCCTTTATTGATTGAGTTGTTAAATTTAAAAGCTCAATTTCCGGTAAGACTGCGCCCAGAAACCGAACAGGAATTAGCAACAAAACTGTGGCGTGAGCAATTGGATGCGGAAGTTTTGCAGCGCGCGGGAGTGAATGAGTACCGTTTCGTGCGACGGATTTTAGACTTATTGCAGTTAGCCGCTTACAGTGGTAAACCTTGCGAAGCCATTGCTGAGGTTTTAGAAACGGGCTTAGAAGAAAGTGGCGTAAATCTAGAGCCGGAATTTTTAGCATCTTTGCTGCTAGATTGGCGTAACTGGTGTTTAGAACGAGGCTTACTAACCTATGGAATTATAACTGAACTCTACACTCAGCATTTATTAAGCGATCGCCATTACCAAGAACGCCTCAAACAAAGATATCAAGCAATTCTCGCTGATGATGTTGATGAATATCCGGGGGTAGCACGTCAGCTGTTTGAGACACTTCTCGCTCAAGGTGCTATTGGCGCATTTAGTTACAATCCTGATGGTGCAATACGCCTGGGATTAGGGGCAGATCCTAATTATATGGAAGGGTTGGCAAGGCACTGTCGAATAGAAACTTTGTATGAGCCAGTTCAACCATCATTAGCAGATAGACTCGCTACACCAATGGTAGATTTTATTACCCAACCAATGGTGATGGTCGAGTTACCGGGAATAGTGCAGTCGATTCAAATGACATCCCGTGCAGAGATCCTGCGAAAAACAGCCGAGGTGATAGGCAAGGCAATTAAGTTAGGACAAGTACAACCAGAAGAAGTAGCAATTATAGCACCAGGTTTGGATGCGATCGCCCGTTACACCCTGACAGAAATTCTGACCAAGCAAAATATCCCCGTCGAATCACTCAACGACCAACGCCCCTTGATTAGTTCACCGATGATTCGGGCTTTGCTGACCATGTTGGCACTAGTTTATCCTGGCTTGGGACGCTTAGTAGACCGAGATGCAGTGGCGGAGATGTTGCTGGTACTGAGTAGGAAGGGGAGCAGGGGAGCCGGGGAGCAGGGGGGAGTATTTAATCAGCAGTCATTTAGCAGTCAGATTGACCCGGTACGTGCTGGTTTAATTGCTGATTACTGCTTTGTACCGCATCCTGAGCGTCCTAATTTGTTACCTGTAACATCCTTTGAGCGTTGGGATAGAATCGGCTATGCAGCGACCACAGCTTATAGTGAGATATTACAGTGGATTGAACGGCAGCGATCGCAACAAGAACAGCGTTTAATTCCTAGCCCAATTTCTTTGTTATATCTGGCAATTCAAGATTTTCTGTGCAAAGACAGTAACCCACCCTACGACCAAATGGCAGCACTGCGCGAATTGCTAGAAACTGCCCAGCATTATTGGGAAATTGATACGAGGTTAAGGCAAGAAAGCAGAGGAGCAGGGGAGCAATATTTACTCAGCAATACTTTAGCGGAATTTATTCAATTGTTGCGGCGTGGTACGATTACTGCCAATCCTTACCCACTGCGCCCTATCGGCCCAGCGAAAAAAGCAGTCACCTTAGCTACTATTTTCCAATATCGTTCGAGTCGGCGATCGCATCGTTGGCATTTTTGGCTAGATGCTGGTTCACCGTTGTGGGCGAAAGGTGGTGCAGCCACTTTATTTGGTGCGCCGTTATTTTTGCGAGACAGGCTAGGTCAACCTTGGACAGCAGAGGATGAAAAATTAACCGAACAAGAAAGGCTAAAGCGAATTTTGGCAGATTTATTGTCGCGTGTATCTGACAAAGTTTATTTGTGTCACAGCGATTTAGCCGTCAACGGACAAGAACAACTAGGGCCTCTGTTACCCTTGGTGCATACCTCTGTTTCCGTTGTTTCTGATGTAGCTTGATACAGCAGGCAACAGGCAACAGGCAATAGGCAATAGGGTTGAAAGTCTGTTCCATCTTCAGACACGCAGGGACTTGGACAGGTGATGACTTCGATGAATGTCTTCAGTCTGTTTAGGCAACTCGTGGTAAAGCCAAGTTCGATGATAATTTAATTCTTTTTGAGTACTGGAGGTGAAGTAGTAATATCCGTAGCGATCGCCAGAATCGTTAAAATATTAACTACAGTAAAGATGTATATCAAACAGCAGAGTTAGAACCAATGGTGCTATTTGGATTTGGTAAAAAAAAGCTGGCTCTCCCCACTCCTGAAGAAGCGTTGCCAGGACGAGCTAAGGAAATGCCTGTACCTGCAAATCACTATGTGAATAATAATCCTCTAAAACCGCCGTTTCCCCAAGGCATGGAGCAAGTGGTATTTGGGTTGGGCTGTTTTTGGGGTGCAGAACGTAAATTTTGGCAACTCCCTGGAGTTTACACCACTGCTGTCGGTTATGCTGCTGGCGTTACACCTAACCCTAGCTACGAAGAAGTTTGTACTGGCATGACTGGTCACAATGAGGTTGTCTTAGTTGTATTTGACCCTCAAATTATTAGTTATGCCCAACTACTAAAAGTTTTTTGGGAAAGCCACAACCCCACCCAAGGAATGCGCCAAGGTAATGACGTTGGCACACAATACCGTTCGGGGATTTATGTCTATTCCCAAAGCCAAAAACAGCAAGCAGAAGCATCAAAAGAAGCTTATCAGCAAGCACTGACTAGCTCAGGTTATGGCGAGATTACTACAGAAATTTTAGATGCACCACAGTTTTACTACGCTGAAGCTTATCATCAGCAGTATCTAGCTAAAAATCCCAATGGCTATTGTGGTTTAGGCGGGACAAATGTTGCTTGTCCTGTGGGTGTATTTGAGACACAAGCCTAAGAGGGCAGAAGGTTAGGGGAGCAGGGGAGCAGAGGAGCAGGGGAGAATATTTACTCAGCACCCAGTTCTCTCAAATCAGAAGGCAAAAGAGAAATTCTTGATTTATCTACCTTGTCTTCCTTTTCCTCCTTGTCTCTGTCTTTCCTTACCCCCTATTTCCTACTCCCTTACAGTATTGATTTGAGCGTCACAAGCATCATTAGCCATAAAACCATACTAAAGGGTGCGCCAATGAGAATTCCAGCGATCGCCCAACCGCGTTGATGTTCTTTAAAATGTTCGATACTGCGCCATTGTCTGCTTTTCCAAGCCCATTCATTGCCTTTTGCACCCATAGTGATCGCCATAACCCAACTAATTTGTGGTACAAAGCAGAATAAGCCACACCATACCTGATTAGTCCACAGCCAAAACCAAGGCAATAAAAAAGCACCCCAATTCCAACCCAAAATTTCTTCCGGTACGGGTTCAAGAGAATTTATTCCACAACCAGAATTATTAATGAGCTTTTGGCTAACAGGTTTGATAGCCAAGCCAGATTTTAATGTATCCAGTGCTTGACGAGCATTACGAAAGCGTTTTTCTGGCGCAGGTTCGGTCAGCTTTTGCAACCACTGCACAAAACTAGGACTTAAACTAACTTGGTCAGCAAATTGTAAGCGCAAATCTTTTTGAGGTAAATCACCAGGAGGAACACCAGTTAATAAATGAATTAAAGACGCTCCCAGCGCATAAAGGTCAGATGCAGGCACAGCCCGACCACCAAATTGTTCCATTGGGGCATAACCATAAGTACCCACAACGGTAAAAGTCACGCCTTCTTTAGCCGCTTTATCTTGTACTGCACCGAAATCTACTAAATATACATGATTATCTTCACCCCATATTAAGTTACTCGGCTTAATATCCCGATGCAACACCCCAGGGTTCAATTCATGCAGATATATCAGAATATTTAAAACCTCAATTGCAATTTTTTTGGCTTGCTTTTCTGTACATCTTTTACCAAATGCTAATTTTTCTTTGAGCGATTCCCCAGGAATATATTCTTGTACTAAGCCAAACCATAAGGTGCGGTCATCAACACAAAAATAATCAATGTATTGCGGAATGCGCGGGTGTTTTAGCTGTTTGAGAACTTGTGCTTCCCTCTCAAACAACTTCAAGTCATCCCACTGGACAGTTCCACCAAAGGCCAAGAGTTTAACCACAACTAGTGATTCTTCTCCATCAGCAACTTGTAAATCTTTGGCTAGCCAAGTTTGGCGAATGCCATTATTTCCAAGTTGCCGTTGAATTTGATAACGGTGGTGTAATATCTGTTCTATTTGCAGCATCTAACACCTGCTGGCAATTTACGCTAAGGTGATTCCCCTACTATTCCAGGATAAACATTACATAGAGAATTTGGGGGCAGATGTTTACTAAAAAGAACTTAACATCTGAAATAACTGTGGTTTATTTGCTAAAACTCGGCTTATTATCAAAAATCTAACTTATATTTCAATTCATAAACTTGAGCTTGATATTAGTTAAAACTTATGCAAAGCTGGTTTAAAAAAAATTGGCAATTAATCTTGGCGTTGTGTCTAATTTTTACGACTCTGTTGATTCCATCACCTGTTTTAGCCGCACAGACCCTAGAACGCACGCCTCTAACTGGAGAAGTTTTGCAAGAGAGACTACGTACACCCATACTCCGCGAAGGTAATTTAACTGTAGATTTGCGGCAAATGGTGATTGATTTACGTCCGGAAAATGCCAGTTTTCGTGATAGTTTTTATCAGTTATTGCGTAAAGAATTACAAAAAACTAGTAATAAACCTTTGGGTTTAGACCTCAGCTATTCTTTAATTCAGGGAGATTTTTTAGGGAGCGAATTGGCTTTACGTACACCTTTATATGTGCAAGCGATCGCACCGATTTTTACTCCAACAGAACAAGAACAATTAGAAAGTTTACGTTTGGTTTGTTTACAATCCCTAGCGATCGCTTTACCTACCTCTAAAGATTGTCGCTCACTTTTGGCAACTGATGCCAATACCTCTGGAGAAATTAATGTTTTTCGCGGTACTTTAACCCTAGTTAACACTCGGTTTAATGGGCAAGTACAGTTTCCCAATACTTTTTTTCTCCAGTCTGTAGATGCCCAAAACGCCATATTTTTGCAACCTACAAATTGGAGTGCTGCCAGATTTAGCCGTATTGTTAGCTTTACGGGTGCTACTTTTCGTCAACCTAGCAACTTTCAGGGCAGTATTTTTTTTGATAAAGCTAATTTTAAACAAGTGCAATTTCAAGAACAGGCTGATTTTCAAGGTAGCATTTTTGAGGATGCAGCTAACTTTAGCCAAGCATTGTTTAAGCAGTTAACTAAATTTAGCTATGTGCAGTGGCAAGGAAATGCTAATTTTTCTGAGGTTCGCTTTGCGAATCAAGCACAGTTTACCAAAGCTAATTTTAATCAAATTTTATCGCTGGCAGATGCTACTTTTGAACAAGCTGTTATCTTTCGTGAAGCCCAATTTGAGCAGCCAGTCAATTTGCGGGGTGCTGCTATTCTGAATCTAGCAGATTTTAGTGATGCAAGTTTTAGCAAAACTGCTTTTTTAAGCGTTCCAGGTTTAAGTTTTAACTCAAACCAATCAAAAATTTTAGGCAATCTTGGACAGATTGGTAAAATGTTTTGCGTACCAAACTTACAAGGTAATCAAAATGTTTTAAGAAATTTAGGACAAAATTTTCGGCAGCAACAGCAAATTGCTGATGCTAATCAATTGGAATATACAAAGCAGCATTTACGGTTAGTGCAATTAAGTCAACGTTTGGTTAGAACTAATATTAATAATGCTTCCATAAATAGGTTAATCAATTTAGGATTTTCAGCAACTCAAGCCGAAGCCATATCTAATCGTCGTGCTGTTCAACCTTTCCGCAATAGCAGCGAATTACTAACTTTAGCAGATATTGATTTAGAAACATATAATAAACTGAGCGATCGCCTCAGTTTTGGTGAACCCCTTTCTTTGGGTAATTGGTTATTACAAGCCTGGAGTTGGCTGGCGTTGAGTGTGCTATTGCTATTAAGTGGCTATGGCACAAATTTTTGGTTAGCTTTTGGTGTGGGTGGTGTTGCGATCGCTTATTTTGGTTTACTATTTTGGCTAGTAGATCGTTACCGCCGTCTGCGTCCTGTACCAATTATTCCCACATACTACGAGACTGTATCAATATTGATGGGTTTTACTGGCTTAGAATTTTTGAGTTTGTTAGCGATTTTTCGGAATGCCGAACAACCTTGGCTTACTTTGGGATGTTTATTAATTATTATTATCCCTTTGCCAATGACGTTAATAATTAGACTATATCAACAGGGACGCTATCACGACTTAATGGATGTTTCGTACTTCACAGAAGACGGAACTTTTCGCCAGTTGAGATTATTAATTGGTCGTTTACCAGTAATTCCCAGAAACCAGACATTTCGGGAAAGATATATGCCATTATTGGGCGATCGCAAATGGAATTGGTTGAACTATTATGACTTTAGTTTGAACAACTTAGTCAGATTGGGATTTAATGATATTCGCCTGCGCGACCAACATCTACCAGGAATTGTGGCTACTCTGGCTTGGTATCAATGGAGTTTAGGCATACTATATATTACCTTGATTTTGTGGACGCTTTCGCGCACCATACCAGGGTTGAATTTGTTGATTTATCTCAAATAAGCTGCATCTGGCTGGTGTTCAACAAGAGGATGTTTGAAAATTTATCTTTTTGGTGTAACAAAACATCGCCCTGCACTATTAAGTAAAACAGCGTAAATATTTATACAGGAATCTAATTTGATTACTGAACATACTTGTGTAGAGAGGCAACAGGCAATAGGCAATAGGGAACATGAAAGAAGGAATAAAAGGATACTGAGTTTTTTTCAGAAATCAAATATGAATCCTATAGTTGAGATAAAGCAGCAGGAAAAAGGGTTTTAGCTTAATTAAATTTTTTGAACATAGTTTAGTTTGTTCACACTGACTTGCTTAATGCATCGCCTCACACTGTTAATGTATCGCCTTAGATTGTTAATGCATCGCCTTAGATTGTTAATGTATCGCCTTACATTGTTAATGCATCGCCTTAGATTGTTAATGCATTGCCTTACATTGTTAATGTATCGCCTTACATTGTTAATGCATCTACTGGTAAAAATTAACCCGCTTGACTGGCGGCTTTAAAAGACTTTTGTGTAGACGGTAGCCCTTGTGAAAGGCAGCTAGGGGAGATCAATAAGTGCCTTGTCGCTCTACACTAAATAAATATTGACCTTACTGTTGCAAAGTACTGTCCATGCTATTCCTTCAGACTACCAACCAAGACTTTTCTGTTAAATTTCAAGCCTTAGTGAGCGATCGCCGCGAAGCAACGGTTGATGTTAGTGGTACAGTACATGGTATTCTCGCCGATGTAAAAGCGCGGGGTGATGCCGCAGTTAAGGAATATACGACTCGTTTTGACCATTTCAGCCCGGAATCTTTGCATTTAAGTGCCGATTTTATTGCCGAACAAGCCGCTAAATGTCCGACTGATGTGAAAGCAGCCTTAGAATTAGCAGCAGAACGTATCGGTGCTTTCCACCAAAAACAATTGCCCCAAGATATTGGCTACACCGATACCGTCGGCGTAAAACTAGGGTTAAATTGGGTTTCCCTGTCGCAAGTTGGGATTTACGTTCCCGGAGGACGCGCCAGTTATCCTAGTTCGGTACTCATGAATGCCTTACCTGCCAAAATCGCAGGTGTGGAACGCATTGTGATGACTGTACCAATGCCACGCGGTGAAATTAACCCCGCAGTTTTAGCAGCTGCCCAAGTCGCTGGCGTAACGGAAATATATAGTATTGGTGGGGCGCAAGCAGTCGCCGCCCTCGCCTACGGTACAGAAACCCTGACTCCTGTAGATAAAATTGTTGGCCCTGGTAATGCTTATGTAGCGGAAGCCAAACGTCAGGTCTTTGGGACTGTAGGTATTGACAGCATCGCCGGGCCTTCCGAAATTTTAGTTGTCGCTGACGATAAAAATAACCCTGAGTGGATAGCTTGGGATTTATTATCGCAAGCAGAACACGACCCCAACGCCCAATCAATTTTAATTACTGATTCTGAAAGCTTCGCCCAACAAGTTATCGCCGCAGTTGAAAAAGTTCTCACCAATTTGCCTAGTAAAGAAGTAGCGAGCGCTAGTTGGCAAAATCACGGTGCAGTCATTGTAGTAGGTGACTTGGCTCAAAGTATACCACTACTAAATCAACTGGCTCCTGAACACGTCGAATTGTGCGTTGATAACCCGCAAATACTAGCGAGTCAAATTAAATGTGCTGGTAGTCTGTTTTTAGGACGCTACACCCCAGAAGCCATCGGTGATTATTTAGGCGGCCCTAACCATGTTTTACCTACTTCCCGTTCGGCGCGGTTTGCTTCTGGGTTGAGTGTGTACGACTTCCTCAAGCGCATTACTTATTTAGAATGCAATCAAGCAGCGTTGCAAGAAATTGGTAAAGCTGCTGTGATTTTAGCAGAGGCGGAAGGTTTACCAGCCCATGCAGGTAGCGTAGCTGTGCGTTTACAATCACAAAGTTAGAGGATGTTTTAAAAGTCACTAGTGATGTATCAAATATTTTTAGCTCCCCCTAAATCCCCCTTAAAAAAGGGGGACTTGTTATTCCCCCCTTGTTAAGGGGGTTAGGGGGATCTTGATAGAGTCTGGTGCTTAAAAATCCTTGTATTCATCTCTTTTACAAAGGCACAAAAGCTGATATGGAAGCAGAGAAAATATCTCCAGCAAAGAGTAGGACACTTGTTTCTTTTATCAAAAATTTGCTGGTTGCCCGTTGGCGATCGCTAGCATTATTATTTGTTGGTATATATCTACCATTACAAATATTCCAAATCCTAGCCGCCCAAGTGTGGCAATATCAAGCGGGCTTTCCTTGGGATGTGCCAGTACTTTTGGCAGTTCACTCTACAGCTAACCCACAATTAGATGCGTTGGCGGTGGTGTTAACTAAATTAGGCTCATTTTGGACTGTATTGCCAATTTTAATTACCGTTGCAATTATTTTAATCTGGCAAAAACATTGGCGATCGCTAGTTTTCTTACTCATCACTGCCTTAGGAAGCACCTTCATCAACCGCACAGCTAAAGAATTATGGCATCGCTTACGCCCTGATTTGTGGACATCTCTAGCACCAGAGTTAGATTTTGCTTTTCCTAGTGGTCATGCCATGACGAGTACAACCTTGGCTATGATTGTGTTGGTTTTAGCTTGGCGGAGTTCCTGGCGTTGGGTAGCGTTAATTTTTGGCACGTTGTATGTTTTAACTGTTGCCTGGACAAGGCTTTATTTGGGTGTTCACTTTCCTAGTGATATTATTGCTGGCTGGATGGCGGCGATCGCTTGGGGAACAGGTGTAAGTATAATTATTAAGCCGTATCTGGTGAAAACTGTACCTGTTGCTGGCGTGCAACCTGCGGGTGAAACATCTCTTTTACCTGAAGAAAAAGACAAATTAGCCGCTAAAGAATAAAATTAACCAAAGAATGCTCGTACCTCAGCCAGCCAGAGAGTATCTTGGAAATATAAGTTTGATACTTGTGGAATGGCGATCGTGAATACACAAGAATTCCTACGATTAATTGACAAACTGGGGCAATGTCCCCAAACCCTACCAAAAGCATTGCAAGCCCTGTGGTATGAAAAAAAAGGCAATTGGAACCAAGCACATGAAATAGTACAAAATCTCAGCGATGCTGATAGTGCTTGGGTTCATGCTTACCTCCACCGCAAAGAAGGCGATATACATAATGCGCGTTACTGGTATCGCCGCAGCAGTCAGCCAGAGTTTATCGGCGAACTCAACCAGGAATGGGAACAAATTACTTCTCAATTACTGAAGAAGGTTAACTCAACTCATGGATGCTGAACAACTCAAACAACGTTACGCCGCAGGAGAAAGGTATTTTAGCGCAGCAAATTTAAGTGGAGTTAAATTAATTGCTGCTGATTTACCAGGAATTAATTTATGGGGAGCAGACTTAAGCGGAGCTAATCTAGCAAAAGCTAAACTCTGGGGAGCAGACTTGAGTCAGGCTAATCTAGCAAAGGCAAATTTAACCAGAGCTAATTTATCTGGTGTCAAATTGAAAGATGCGAATTTGCGAGGAGCGAAACTTAACTTCGCCAAGCTGTATGGCGCAGATTTAACTGGTGCTTGTTATGATGACAGCACCCGCTTTACTAGTGGTTTTGACCCAGTTAGTCATAATATGCGAAAGTTTTGATGTGGCAGGATTTGAATACCAATAATCTGCTAAATTCTATTATTCATGTTGAAGTCGCAGCGATCGCATATCTTTGAACAGGTATGCGATTTCAACTAGCCCAACTTTGCCAAACTCTTGTTGTTTTTCATCGACCTGCAAACCACCAAGGCTTTGATAAAATTGGCAAGCTGGGTTATCAGCCAGCACCCAAACTAACATCGAATTAATGCCTAACTTAACTAGTTTTGTGGCTACCTGAGTCATCAGGCGATAGCCTAAACCTTGGCGTTGGTAGGTTTGCAAAATATAAATAGCGTACAATTCACCGCAATTTAGGTACTTGCCAGTACGTTCTCGACCTCCACTTGCAAAACCCACGATTTGCCCAGTTTCATTCTCAACAATATAGAACCCATTTGACATCTTAGGAAGAACCTGCAAGCCTCTTAATCATGAGCCTGATGAAGCAGAGGTTGAGTTTGGCAGTGGCACTAGCTAGAGTTCG
>NZ_JACJRV010000038.1 GCF_014697475.1 Nostoc sp. FACHB-152 | reverse complement strand
TAAATCTTCCTAGTTTTGAACGAAAAAACAAGTTTTGAAAGCCTCTCTCCTTGCAGGGGAGAGGTTTGGAGAGGGGTTTTTAGCATCCGTCGAACTCACGTTAAATAGGGTCGTACAGATGTACGACCCCACTCAATTTCCGAATACGGTTTAATTTATCCCTAATCAAGAAGGTGATATTGCTTGAATATTCTAGAATTTACCTTATTAGTTTGGCTGGGTTCTGCTAGTGCGGGATTTTTGGGAGCGTTAACAGGTTTAGGCGGTGGAGTAGTTCTGGTTCCCCTCTTAACTTTAGTATTTCACGTTGATATTCGTTACGCTATTGGTGCATCTTTAGTCTCTGTAATTGCAACATCTTCGGGTGCGGCTTCTGCTTATGTCAAAGAAGGTTATACAAATCTGCGCTTGGGAATGTTTTTGGAAGTTGCTACTACATTTGGCGCGATCGCAGGTGCTATCATTGCTGCCTACACTCCTACTAAAATCATAGCGGTGGTGTTTGGCGTTATCTTACTTTACAGTGCCTATCTTTCATATCTACCCCACCCAGAACACCAACAAGACCAACCTCCTGATTCTTTAGCAACTCGTTTGCGCTTAAATAGCACTTACCCAACTTCCGAAGGGGAACAAGCTTATAACGTCCGTGCTGTCAGAGCGGGTTTTAGTCTGATGTTTGTTGCTGGGATGCTTTCGGGTTTGTTGGGTATTGGTTCTGGCGCACTCAAAGTATTAGCAATGGATCAATTTATGCAGATTCCCTTTAAAGTTTCTACCACTACCAGCAATTTTATGATTGGGGTGACAGCCGCCGCTAGTGCAGGAGTGTATTTAAAACGAGGTTACATTGATCCTGGTTTAGCAATGCCTGTAATGTTGGGTGTAATATTAGGCGCATTATTAGGAGCAAAAGTATTAGTTAGAGCCAAGGTAGGAGTTTTAAGAACGATTTTTAGTTTAGTAATTTCGCTCTTAGGCATACAAATGATTTATAACGGGTTAGCTGGGAGAGTATAAGATGTTGAACACCAGACGAAGCTTGAGCGAAAGACGATTTGAAATATTAGTTGGTAAGCTACTACGATATGGGGTAATTATATCTACTACTCTAGTTTTTATTGGCGGTTTTTTATACTTAATTCATCATGGTAGTGAGGTTCCTAATTATCAAATTTTTCACGGTGAACCCCCAGATCTAAGGAGTCCTGAAGGAGTTGCCACAACAGCTTTTTCTGGTCGTCGTAGTATTATTCAACTAGGATTATTGTTATTAATAATTACACCTGTTGCTAGAGTCGCCTTTTCTCTACTCGCTTTTATCAGACAGCGAGATAGTTTGTATATCACTGTAACAATTATTGTACTTTTAGGTTTGCTAATCAGCTTAACTGGGAATTAATGTAGAGCGTACATCTGTAAACCCCTATCTGTCTTTTGCAAAGAAGTGATATATTGCATTTGTCCCGACTGAGTATGAGCAATGGATTTGCCTACAGGACAGCGAAGTCGAGGAGTAGTGCTAAGTCCCGCAGGACAAGCAAAACTGCAAAATCGGATGCTTCAGCTAGAAATAGAACGCTATGCTGTTCAAGAATTAGTGCGGCGTTCTCAATTGGTTGAAGGACAGGGTTTGCATCCTGCTACAATTCGCAAGATTTTGCGGTGTCAAGGCGTTGACAAGGATTCGATCGCGCTTGTATTTAAAGCGGTAAATTTACAACTAGAACTGGAAGATTACACAGGTGCGAGGCGAGTTCTGGAGTTAGCAGTTGAGGAGGGGAAGAGCGCGGGAGCAGGGGAGCAGGGGAGCAGAGGAGCAGAGGAGCGCGGGAGCAGGGGAGTAGGGGAAGGAATTACTACCTCAGCAGGGCTGACAGACTGGGGGGAAGCTGTTGATGTTACTTTGTTCTGTGGGCGTTCAGCAGAGATATCTACCTTGAAAAAATGGGTGTTGGAAAATCGCTGTCGGTTGGTTGCGCTTTTAGGTAATGGTGGAATTGGTAAGACAACCTTGGTAACTAAACTGGCGGAGGAAATTCAATACCAGTTTGAGTTTTTAGTATGGCGGAGTCTCAGAAATGCGCCTCTTTTACCAGATTTGCTAGACGATGTACTAAAAGTTTTATCTTCACAGCAGACTACAGAATTACCAAGTACAACCGCAGGTAAAATCTCTAAGTTGATAGAATATCTGCGTCAGCATCGCTGTTTGTTAGTGTTAGATAATCTAGAAACTTTGATGCAAGATGGCAGCTATGCAGGTAATTTTCTGGCAGAGTATGAGGGGTATGGCGAACTATTGCGGCGTGTAGGCGAAGTTGCACACCAAAGCTGTGTTTTAATCACCAGTCGGGAAAAGCCTGATGAAATTGCGGCTTTAGCTGGAGACATTTTACCTGTGCGATCGCTACAATTAACAGGTTTAAATAACGACGCTCAAGAAATCCTGACAATCAAGGGTTTGTCTGTATCCGAGCAGGAAAGTCAGCAATTAATTGAACTATACAGTGGTAATCCCCTGGCTTTAAAAATTGTCGCCACCGCAATTAAAGATTTATTTTCTGGTGATGTTGCAGCATTTCTAGCAACGGGGATTTCCAGTTTTAATAGCATCCGCGCATTACTCAATCAGCAATTTGAACGCCTGACTGAAACTGAAAAAAGCGTGATGTATTGGTTAGCGATTAACCGTGAAGGCATTTCGTTATATGAATTGGAAGATGATATTTATCCTCAGTTACTTAAACACCAACTCCTAGAAGCGGTAGAATCAATTCTCCGGCGTTCTTTGATGGAACAAAGCATCATCGGGTTTACGCAACAACCCGTGATTATGGAGTATGTGACAGAGCGGTTTGTTGAACAAATGTCCGCGGAAATTGTTGCAGGTAGAAACAATGTCGCAACCCACATCTATGCGCCCCTACAAATAACCCACGTCCTGCTGAAAGCAACCGCAAAAGATTATGTCAAAGATGCACAAATACGTTTAATTATCAAACCCCTAATTGCAGATTTATTGCGTCAACTGGGTAGCAAAAAAGCGATCGCCCAACAATTAATGCAAATTTTAGCTACGCAGCGTGAGCAAGCATCTCTAGAGTCGGGTTATTTAGCAGGGAATATTCTGAATCTATTGCATCATTTAGAAATTGACTTAAGTGACTACGACTTTTCCTATCTACCAATTTGGCAAGCTGACCTGAGAAGCATCAATTTACACCGTGTCAACTTTACTAACGCTCATTTCTCGAAATCCGTTTTCAGGCAAATTTTTGGTAGCGTTTTAGCAGCAGCATTCAGCCCCGATGGAGAATTGTTGGCAACGGGTGATGATCAAGGCGATGTGAATTTATGGCGGGTTACAGATGGTCAACTGCACTTGACTTTGAAAGGTAACGCTCTGGCGATAAAATCTCTATGTTTTAGTTCTGATGGTCAAACTCTCATCAGTCATAGCACCGACCAAACCATCCAATTTTGGGATATCAATACTGGGCAAACTGTCAGAACCATACAACGTTATACTAGCCAAGTTTTAGCGATCGCTTGTACTGCCACAGGTAGCATTCTCGTCAGTCGTGGGAGAAATCAAACTGTGAGTTTATGGGATTTGTCCACCGGAAAATCTCTAGCAACTTTACAAGACCAAACCAATCAGATTCAGGTTGTAGCCTTAAGTCACGATGGCGAACTACTAGCGACAGCTGGAGGCGATGAACCCATCAGGTTATGGAACGCACAGACAGGAGAATGTCTGCATAGTTTCTATGGTCATCGTGAAAATATCCAATGTCTCGCTTGGAGTGACAAAAGAATTTTAGCCAGTGGTAGCGATGACCAAACAATCAAACTTTGGGATACAGAAACAGGGCAATGTCTTAGCACTTTATTAGGACATAGTGGCTCGATTTTATCAGTAAATTTTAGTTCTGATGGATTAATTATTACTAGTGGCAGTGCCGATCAAACTATCAGGCTATGGGATGTTCCGACCAGAAAGTGTCTGCGAGTTTTGTCAGGTCATGAAAACTGTGTGCGAACGGTAATATTTAATGCTGATAGTGCAGTTTTAGCTAGTGGGGGAGACGACCAAGTAATCCGACTGTGGGATACTGCTACAGGGCAATGTATCAGAACATTACAAGGATATACAAACCAAATATCAGCTGTGAGTTTTATTCACACTGGTCGAATCCTGGTCAGTGGTAGCCATGACCAAGCAATCCGACTGTGGGATACTGCTACAGGGCAATGTATTAGAGTATTGACAGGGCATACAAATCATATTTTAGCGATCGCACTTCATCCCCATCAACCAACTCTTGTCAGTGGTAGTGCTGACCGAAGTATAAAACTCTGGGACATAGAAACTGGGCAATGTCTAAAAACCTTGGACGAACATCAAGAAACAGTCACTTCAGTAGCTTTTAGCCCTAATGGTCAAATCCTTGCTAGTGCGAGCAGCGATCAAACTGTCAGAATTTGGGATGGAGAAACAGGCGAATGTCTTGATATTTTCTCAGGACATACAAATACAGTCTTTTCCGTGGCTTTCAGTCCAGATGGGCAAATTCTCGCTACAGCTAGTGCTGACCAAAGCATTAGAATTTGGAACTTGAGAACTGGAGAATGTCTGCAAATTTTACGAGGACACACAAATTCAGTATTATCTGTAGCTTTTAGTTCAGATGGGCGCATCCTGGCAAGTGGTAGTGCTGACCACACCATTAAACTTTGGGATGTGCAGACAGGAAATAATCTGCAAACTCTGCAAGAACATACCAATCAAGTCTTATCAATCAGTTTTAGCCACGACGGACAAACCCTGGCGAGTGGTAGTGCTGACCATACCCTAAAACTTTGGGCTGTAAGTACAGGTAAATGTTTAAAAACATGGCGTGGACATAGTAGCCAAGTATTGTGTGTAGCTTTTAGCCCAGATAGAGAAACCTTAGTCAGTAGCAGTGCAGACGAAACAATCAGACTATGGAGTATCCATACTGGTGAGAGTGTACAAATCCTGAGAGCAGATAGACCCTACGAGGGGATGAATATTACAGGAGCAAACGGTTTAACCCAGGCACAAAGCGTAACACTCAAAGCATTGGGAGCAGTCAGCAAATGAATCAAAATCATGGGCAAAATTGGCTTTCAGGCTTAGTGAAGAATGTCCCACTCAGCCGTGTTTTGGTCGTCCCATTTCTTTTACAAATCTCGCTAGCAGTAGGGTTAACAGGATACTTGTCTTTCCGCAATGGACAGAAAGCAGTAAATACAGTAACCAGCGAGTTACGCCAAGTAATTGCCAACCAAGTTAGACAAGACTTACAGACTTTTTTATCTACTCCCCATCAGGTATTAAATGGCAACAAAAACGCCTTGCAGTTTGGACTGTTAAATATGCAGGATATTACTGCTTGGGAACCATACCTAATGCAGCAATTAGAACTTTTTCCCTCATCTGTTAGTATCGCCGTTAGTAATCAACAAAAAGAATATTTATTTGTAGAGAAGCTGAATAATGATGAATTTTTAATCAGCAAATCGGGAAGGTTAAGTAATTATAACCTTTATAGCTATAAAATTGATAGCAAAGGTAAACGCACTCAATTACCAGAAGTAATCAAAAATTTCGACCCGCGATCGCGCCCTTTTTATCAAACAGCAGTACAGCAAAAGCAATTTAGTTTTAGTCAAATCTACGCTCCTTTAACAGAAAAAAACCTCCAGATTAGTGCCTCCGTACCTATTTACAATTCTCAAGGTAAGCTCTTGGGAGTTAATAATACAATGATCCATTTATCAGATATTGGTAAGCATTTAAGAAACTTCAGAGTAGGTAAATCAGGACAAATTTTTATTATTGATCGCACAGGATTTCTAGTAGCTTCCTCCACAGGAGAGCAACCCTTTCTTGTCAAAGATGGTAGAACTGTCAGACTGGCTGCAACCCAAAGTAGTAATTCTTTAACTCAAGCCACATCAAAATATTTAGCCAGCAAATTTCGCAACTTACATCAAATCCATCGTTTACAGGAATTAGAATTTTCGATTGCAGGGCAACGCCAATTCATAGAAATTGAGCCGTTTAATACTGAAACAAATATCAATTGGTTGATTGCAGTAGTTATCCCAGAAAGTGACTTCATGGGACAAATTAACCGCCACACGCAAATTACAATTCTCCTCTGCTTGGCAGCCTTCTTATTAGCTACGGTATTAGGTATTTTAACAACTCGTTGGATTGCTAAACCCGTTCTCCGCTTGAGTAAAGCCGCCAAAACTTTGGCAGGAACGGCTACATCTGGCAGTGTTACCAACGAGACAGAATCAGTAGTTTTTGTAGAAGGTATTGCCGAACTGGAGGTTTTGGGTCAATCTTTTAACCAAATGTCTGGGCAGTTACGAGCATCTTTTGAAGAATTAGAGATGCGAGTGGAACAGCGAACGCAAGAATTACAACAAGAAATTTTTGAGCGTATTCAAAATGAACAACAACTAAGCCAGCATAGTCAGGCATTAGCAGAACTAGCCAAGCATCGGTCAATCTCTGAAGGGGATTTAGAAACAGCGTTTCATATTATTACAGAGAAAGCTGCCCAAGCTTTAGAAGTAGAAAGAGTTAGCATCTGGCTTTATAGTAGTGATCGCAGCAAACTCCAATGCGTAGATCTCTACGAACGTAGCCATAATAGACATTCCGCAGGACAGGAACGTAGCCGAGCAGAGTATCCTATGTATTTTGCAGCCGTAGCCAGTAGCAGAACAATTACTGTTAATGACACTCGTAACGATGCACGAGTACAGGAATTTTGGTATGAACAATTAGAACCAAACAATATTGTTTCGCTGATGGATGCACCAATCTGGGTTGGAGGTGAAGTCGTGGGAATGGTGTTTAACGAACAGGTTGGTATTACTCGCCAGTGGACATTAATTGAACAAAATTTCGCTGGCTCAATTACTGACTTTGTAGCATTAACGCTGGAAGTTTGCGATCGCCAACGCGCAGAAGTAGCTTTACGCCAAGCCAAAGAAGCGGCGGAAGTCGCCAACCTAGCCAAAAGCGCATTCTTGGCAAATATGAGCCATGAATTACGCACTCCTCTCAACGCCATTTTAGGAATTACAGAAGCACTGCAAGATGAAGTCTGTGGCCCAGTAACAGAAGAACAACACAAGTCTCTCAAAACTCTAGAACGTAGCGGTAAGCATCTACTAGAACTCATCAATGATATTCTCGACCTTGCCAAAATTGAATCTGGCAAGATGGAATTAGAACTGTCACCTACCTCTGTACAAGGATTATGTGAATCTAGCCTCACCTTTGTTAAACAGCAAGCATTCAAGAAAAATATTCGCCTCAATGTCCAAATACCTGAAAATATCAACAAAATTCAAGTCGATGAGCGACGAATACGGCAATTACTGATCAATTTGTTGAGTAATGCTGTGAAGTTTACCCCTGATAATGGCGAAGTGAGGCTAGAAGTTACAACTCAAATAGATGCAATCACTAATCAACTTAAGACAATTCAATTTAGTGTAGTAGATACTGGCATTGGAATTACGCCAGAGAATTTGTCAAATTTATTTCAACCCTTCGTTCAAGTAGAAAATACTTATACTCGTCGTTATGCTGGTACTGGCTTAGGGCTATCATTAGTCAAGCGAATTGCCGAACTACATGGCGGTAGTATATCTGTTGAGAGTGAGGTTAATCAAGGTAGCAGATTTACAGTTACGCTTCCCTGCAAAGAACCGGAAAGACAAATTAGAGAAGTTGTAGAAGAAACTGAAATTGAGACTAGAGAACTTGTAGAGAGTGGAAATATCTCTTCTGCACCATTGATTCTCCTAGCAGAAGATAACGAAGCTAATGTCTTAACTATTACACAATATTTAGAAGCTTATGGCTATCGAATTGTACTAGCTAATAATGGAGAAGAAGCAGTAGAAATTGCCAAAACCCAGCGACCACAGTTAATTTTAATGGATGTACAAATGCCGGAAATGGATGGCTTAGAAGCAACTCGCCAAATTCGCGCCGACGCAGACATTGCCCATATCCCAATTATCGCCCTCACTTCTTTTGCCATGCGATCGGATAAAGAACAAATCATGGCTGTTGGCGTAGATAGTTATATGTCAAAGCCTGTAAGTTTAAAACAGTTAGTTGCAGAAATCGCTAAATATCTTTCACATCTTTCGTAAAGGCGCATAGCACCCTGACGATAAGTTTATCTATATGACTTTTTGATTAAAATAATATTACTTATACATAGAATATTTGCAAATATTACTCTTTATTTTCAGATGTTATATATTCTCAAAACCCTTATCTAGCATGGCTTAGGGACGAGAATTATTTATTCAAAGCGAATAATTTCGACGAAAGTTCAATTATCATTTCCAGAATTTACTTTTAGTCTGTATATAAATAGATTCACTTACTTGCTCTATGCTAATTAGCCTTCTACAAACTCTTGCCGAAATTTTAGTTGGGGGAACTTCTCTCACCGGTATGGAGCAAATTGATTTTAACCTTCCTGGCAGTAGAGCGAATAGCAATTTTGTCCCAACTATCAATTTGTATTTGTATGATATTCGTTTATCGAATCAATTACAACAAACTGGTAGGCGGGTAGAGCGAATGTTTTTAGAAGGAGGAACAGCAACTTCCACAGTAACTCAATTACCTACTTGGTTTGATGTGTCACTGATGCTAACAGCTTGGGATCGTACAGCTTTGAGTGAATATCATCTGTTGACTGAAGCAATGACTTTATTACTACGTCATGGCTATCTCAATGAAGAGTTTTTACCTGCTGAACTATGCGGTTATGGACAGTTACCCATGACTATTACTAGTTCACCACCTATTGAAGTCGGCTCTTTATGGAATTCTCTCAATTTACCTGTGCGCCCAGCATTATACCTGACAGTAACCGCTCCTTTGGGTGCCGAAAAAACTTCAGTACCTTTGATTTGGGAGCGAATTATTAGTCTTGAAAATCAACAGCAGAAGAATACCAAAAACCCAGTGCTAGCGCAACATCGCGTTTCCATTGCAGGTATTGTCAAAAACGCAGTCACCAATTTGCCGCTTGGCGAAATAAAAGTGGCTATTAAAGGAACCGAAAAGTCAGTAATCAGCAATCAAGAAGGGTTGTTCTGGTTTGACAATCTTTCTTTAGGCAACTATGTGTTAACACTGACTTGTCCTGGTTATGTAACCCAGACGTGCCATGCTTTGGTAGATGGGAAAACTTATTCTTTAAAAGAAGTAGCACTAACTCCTGAAAACAACACATGAATAATCTATAGTGGCGTTCATTATTTATGCCCTTACCCCGCCTATGTGTTGCTGTAACGAAAAATGTGCAATCTAAACTTGCATTATCCTAATCCTGATTTGGAGAGACTTCATGGCTAGACTTGATTATTCTGCTCCTGGTGTCTATATAGAAGAAGTAAACCGGGGCAGTCGTGCAATTGAAGGTGTCAGCACCGCAATTGCTGGTTTTGTGGGTTTTACAGAAGATGTTCGCAATGGTGCGGAAGTCTTTAAGCCCATGTTAGTAACCAATTGGTCGCAGTATCTTAAATATTTTGCCCGGCCTAATTCCGATGGTTATACAGACTTCAATGCTTATTTGCCTCATGCAATAAATGGCTATTTCTTGAATGGTGGTGGTCGCTGTTGGATTGTCAGTATTGGTACTCAATTACCAGGTACACCCAAACCCACAGCCTTAGAGCCTGCTACAGTGCAAATTAACGGTCGAGGAAATCGTGCCTCACTCATTTTTAACCTACGTCCTGAACAGGCAATTGGCGGCGCTATCGAGATTTTAGTGAGTGACGGTTCACCTCGTCCACTCCCTGAAGGTACAGAAGGAGAAGCCCCTGCCAATACGGGTGAGTATTTCACACTCCAGATTCGTCGAGGCGAGGACATTCTAGAGCAGTACGAAAACTTAACCATGAATGCTGAGGTACAGCCTCAAGTAGCAACTTATGCGATCGCTGCATTGCGTAATTCTATGTATGTCTCTGTAGCAGAAGCATCACAAACAGGACGGCCTTTAGCTCGACGACCTGTTAATGGTCAATATGAACTCGCCCCACCAATCATTCCATCTACACCAGATCGCTTTGCACGCGATGTAGAAGGGCTACGCGATGACCGTACAGGGGTACGTGGATTATTTGAAATTGATGAAATCACGATGATTGCTTGCCCCGACCTCATGCGAGCTTATGAAGCAGGACTCATGACCTTGGAGCAAGTTCACGGGATTATGGAACTGATGATTAGTATGTGTGAAGGCTCTGCGAGTGGAGAGATACCCAACCCTCCCAATCGCATGGTCTTATTTGACCCACCTCCAGACCGCGTTAAACCCCAAGAGGTTGTGGATTGGTTAAATAACTTTAACCGTCGTTCCATGTTTGCAGCACTTTATTACCCTTGGATTAAAGTTGCTAACCCACGTAACGCTGGCAGACCGATCCTTGTTCCGCCTTGCGGTCACATGATGGGTGTTTGGGGTCGCATTGATGAAACAAGGGGAGTACACAAAGCACCTGCAAACGAAGTGCCTAGAGGTGTGATTGGCTTAGGTTATGACATCAATTTCCGCGAACAAGAGCTATTAAACCCTATTGGCATAAACTGTATTCGTAACTTTCCTAATCGTGGCATCCGCATTTGGGGTGCAAGAACTCTTGTCGAACCAGAAGTAACTGAATGGCGTTATATCAGCGTCCGTAGGTTGATGAGTTACATAGAAAGATCCTTAGAATTAGGTACACAATGGGTTGTTTTTGAACCCAACGATGCAGAAACTTGGGCGCGTGTTAGACGCAATGTGAGCGTCTTTTTAGAACGCATTTGGCGAGAAGGAGCCTTGTTTGGAGCTACAGCCAAACAATCCTACTATGTCAAATGTGACGCAGAGATTAATCCACCAGAGACTAGGATGCTAGGCCGTATGTATATTGAGGTAGGCGTTTGTCCTGTCAGACCGGCTGAGTTTGTTATCCTTCGCATTAGTCAATGGGAGCCTTC
Organism: Nostoc sp. FACHB-152; assembly: GCF_014697475.1. Lineage (GTDB taxonomy): Bacteria > Cyanobacteriota > Cyanobacteriia > Cyanobacteriales > Nostocaceae > Nostoc_B. Next base: position 51,779 of record NZ_JACJRV010000038.1, on the reverse strand, counting down.
TGAATCAGAGGATGCCGCCGCATAACTGTCTGACTACACCAGCAGAGGTTGTTAATTTCTCATAATTTTGTTTTTTCAACTCTATCTTCATACTACTTACTCACTTTTTTGTTAAATCAAGGAGAATCAAAATGGCAGCAGGTGATAATTCCGCAGCACAAAAATTTGTTCAAGGCTGCAAATTTAAGGTTACTTTAGACAACTTGGGTACACAATACGCCATGAGTGTCGCTAATCAATCAATAGAAACGCCAACAACTCAATTAAACGTAGGCTTTTCTAGCCAAGGTCAACCAGGTGTACCTGTACAAGCACCTCTACCTGCTTTGCAGCAAGATGCAACAAAAATCACGGTACAGTTTGCAACACTTCAGGGTGATATCAAAGTTCGTCAATGGTATGACCAATGCACCACAGGTCAGTTAAATGCCAACAAGCAAGAAATGATGTGGATTGAATATACCACAGACAACCAACCTGGACACTCATCACATTTGAGTGGAGCTTATCCAACTAGTTACAGAAAAGAAGATTTGGGTCTAGATGCTACCAGCAAAGTCCAAATAGAAACTGTGGAGATTATTGGTACAAATTATGAAGTTCAAGCAGCTTAATCAGCTTCAAAAATAGCTTTGTAATTTGCTAATAATCTTGTTTAACCTAGTTTAGAGAGTGTTTTCAAAGTATTCTGTTCCCCCTTAATGTAAAAAAATTAAAATCCCCCTTTTTAAGGGGGATTTAGGGGGATCTAAAAATCCCTAACTGCACAAAAAGTAGTTGGAAAACATATTTTATCTCTAGTTATTCTCTGATTATGAAAGTGATAAATTATGACTAATAAAAATTTCGCCTGGTTAACAAGTTGTAGTTTCTATATAGAACTGAGCCTAGATAACTCCAACGACAAAATTGATGGCATATTTATGAATTGCCAAGGATTACAACGCAGTCAAGAAGTGATTCAAATCTGTGAAGTTACTCCGCAAAAGTGGGGTATTAAAGAAAGTAAGGGTCGGATAACCAGAACTAAAATTCCTGGCAATGATAATAGTAATAATATTATTCTTCGTAGAGGATTAACTTATTCCACAAGATTTTGGGATTGGTTTGAGAGTGTTCAACAAGGGAATTGGGCTAAACAACGCCACGTGATATCTTTGAATATTTGCAATAATGCGATGGGCAGACAAGTACAAGCAAGATACGAATTAGATGGTGCTTGGCCTACTAATTACACATTAGCTGATATTCAAATTGATAAAACCGAGTTAGCTGTTGAAGAATTAGAAATTGCCTTTGAAGGAATGAAGCGTGCGCCCCTGCCTGATATAGAGCGAAGCTTTGCAGATAGTCTTTAAATAATTGACTAAGCCCCGTTGGGGCAGGTGTGGGCTGTGAGGTGTGGGAAACGAGACAGCCCCAACAAAGGGTAGGTCTTCAAGCCCTGCTCTTGAGGTCAATTATGTTGGTAGGGGTTGCATTCCAACACCAACACCTTCCCTACACCCCACACCCTACCCCCTGCGCGAAGCGTATGACAAGTACCATAATAAACCTAACCAGAAAACAGATGTTTCCTAGAGAGTTTGAATTTACACTTCCCAAAGGTTATATAGACGCTGACGGTAATATTCACCGTAAGGGAATCATGCGCCTAGCAACAGCAATGGACGAGATTGCACCTATGCGAGATCCGCGCGTGAAGTCTAATTTAGCCTATGCCACTATCGTTATCCTGTCTCGTGTAATTACCCGTCTTGGTGCTTTATCTGAAATTAGTCCGATGGTTGTAGAAAACTTTTTTGCTCAGGATGTGAGTTATCTCCAAGATTTTTACCGTCACATCAATGGTTTGGAACATAAAGAGAATGTGCCAAATGTGTTAGAGCAACAGGATAATCCTCTCGAAACTCTTGTTAATACTTAACTTCTTTACCTTCTATGCCTCGTAAACATTCCATACATACTGAATATCCCTTTACTCTACCTACAGGTTTGGTCGATGGTCAAAACCGAGTTCACCGTCAAGGGATGATGCGTTTAGCTACCGCAAAGGATGAAATTATAGTTCAACAAAATCGTTATGTTCAAGAAAATACTGCATATAGTTTTTTAGTGATGCTTTCACAAGTTATCACTCGCATAGGAAGTTTAAATTCTGTCACTCCAGATTTATTAGAAACCCTTGTTTTGCGAGATATGGGTTATCTCAAAGAGTTTTACAATCGTGTGAATCAACAAGGAAATGCACATATTCCTACTCAATGTCCGCATTGTAATAATCAGTTTGCTGTTGAGTTAGCACTTGCGGGGGAGTTATAAGCTACCCCTCTGAAAGGTTATATGAGGAGGTAGCTTTTGTTGCTTACCATTTTCACTGGTCGCAAGATGATATTCTCAATTTGGAACACGGAACTCGTAAACGATGGATTGCAGAGATTAATAAAATTAACCAGCAATTATAGCGATCTTAGTTAAGTAAGATACAGAATTTTTTAAACGCAGAGGTGTGCGGAGGAAAGCGCAGAGGTACGCAGAGGTTTTTTCAACTTTATTGGCGATGTACTCATTACCTCAGCAAATTAGGAAAGGCTATATGCAATTAATCTCTAATTTTGGTTCTTAACTCTTAGAAAATCATTTATTGGATTAATTATGATGAAGATAAAAGTTCTTAACGCAGAAACACTAGGTAAAATCAATGAAATTAACCTTGACCTAGTTACTAATGGCAACCGAGAATATGTAGTCGGACGTTCTTCTAAGTCTGGCTTGATTCTGGATAGTCATGATGTGAGCCGACAACATGGTAAGTTCTATCTTTTAGATGGAAACTACTATTACTCTGATCTTGCAAGTATAAATGGCTCTTTGGTTAACAACAAGCTTGTTGAGTGCGATCGCAGTTATTTATTAAAGCCTGGAGATATTGTCCGCATTGGAGAATTTCTGCTAGTTTTGGAAGAGGAAGTTGAAGAGCCAGAAATAGCCGCCACTGTATATAATGCTAATATAGATTGGCGCACAGCTTTAAATATTAATCTACCAGAAGTTCCCAAGCAAGTTACTGAAGATGTGAATACTTCATTGCAAGATGAACAAGCTGTTGACGCAGAGGTTAATATAACCTGTGATGATAACCAAGTTCTAGATTTGAACACTGTTCAAGAAATAGAAAATGAAGCATCTGAAGAACAGCAAAATCTGGAACAAGAAAATAAATTAGGGTTGGATAATGGGCATATTTCAGAGTTAACAACAATTCAAGCTGAACAAACAATTATCCAAGATTTAGAAGCAGAAAATGAACAGTCAAAAGAACAGCAAAATCTGGGAGTAGAAAATCAATTGGATTCAGATGATGAATATAGTTCTGAGTTAACAACAATTCAAGCGTCAGAAGTAGAAGCTGAAAAATCCGAGCAAGAACAAACCCCAAAATTGGAAAATCAATTGGACTTAGATAATGAATATAGTTCTGAGTTAACAACAATTCAAGCGTCAGAAATAGAAGCTGAGGAATCTGAGCAAGAAAAAACCCCAGAATTGGAAAATCAATTGAACTTAGATAATGAATATAGTTCTGAGTTAACAACAATTCAAGCGTCAGAAGTAGAAGCTGAAAAATCTGAGCAAGAAAAAACCCCAGAATTGGAAAATCAATTGAACTTAGATAATGAATATGCTTCTGAATTAACAACAATTCAAATGTCAAAAGTAGAAGCTGAGGAATCTGAACAACAGCAAAACTTGGAAGTTGATAATGAGTATACTTCTGAGTTAAAAAGAAATCAATTTTTAGGAGCAACAAGTGAAGAATCTGAAGAGAATACTTCTGAAATGTACACTTCTTCTGGTAATGATGAATTTAACAATATGAGCAGAGCTTTAGACGCAGAAATAATTAACGAACCAGCAGTAGATGACAGAAATCCAGAAGAGGTAAAAATTCTTAACAATAATGATAGTCTTCAAGCTAATTCAGACGCACAAGTAGCTGATCAATTTGAAACAGTGTCCGAGTTAGCAACACAAACAACGGAAGAGATATCTGAAGATAGCTTAGAAGATGTCAATGAAGTAGAAGCTGATATTGCGGCTCAAACACCTGAATTCACAAACAAGGCTTTTGAGATTATCAGTAAAAAATACATTGCTCTTATGGCTCACGACAGCAAAAAATCAGAGCTTGTAGATTTTGTAGCGCAACACCAAGAATTTTTATCAAAATGTCTGACAATTTCTACACCTGTAATTGCTGAACTTTTATTCCAAGAAACTGGTTTAATAGTTAGTCAAAAAACTCCTTTAGTACCAGTAGGAGGATATCAAGGAGTTGCGTCATTAGTGGGAACAGGAGAAGCTTTAGCGGTTCTTTTGTTAAAAGATTTTTTAGTACCTCAAACAAATCAAGCAAATGAGGATGCTTTATTACGTTTATGCAATATTAACCAAGTCTTGGTGGCAACAAATGTATCAACAGCAGAAGCGATTGTACATTACATTAAAGACATGGTTAGTTCTTTGTAATCAGCATTAATACATGAATTAGCTGTAGGGGCGTACAGCTGTACGTCCCTATTCATTTTGGGATTATTTTATATTCAAAATCATTGATAACATATCAAATTTAAACACTAAAAAATTAACGAATAATCAAATACATAAGTATTGAAATGAAAAACTCTTCTAAATCAGATTCTTGGATTGGTCGTTTAATAGGCGATCGCCAGCGTTATCGACTAGACGAACGGTTAGGCGCAGGCGGTATGGGCGACGTTTTCCTGACAATGGATACTTTACTTGGTCAGCAAGTGGCTTTAAAGCTACTGAAAGATAATTTAGCCAACTCCAGCGAATTGAGAAAGCGTTTTGAACGCGAGGTAGCTGTATGTGCAGCACTCAGAAGCGACCACATTGTGCAAGTCAGCGACTATGGCGTTACGGCTGAAGGTTATCCCTTCTTTGTGATGGAGTATCTACGCGGTCAAAGTTTAGGACAACTACTAAGGCGTGAAAATCGGCTATCTGTGGAACGGATAATCACCATTACAACTCAGGTTTGTGATGGTTTGCGTGCAGCCCATGAGGGTGTAACTCTCTGGCGCAATAATGCTACAGTCAGCGAACATATCACAGTAGTTCATCGGGATCTCAAGCCAGACAATATCTTTTTAGTACCCACAACTTTGGGTGAGTTAGTCAAAATTCTTGACTTTGGCATTGCTAAAATCCGCGAAGATACTGCGGAACATACTAAATTAACCAATATGTTTTTAGGTACGTATCATTATGCTGCACCTGAACAATTAGAAGTTAAAGCAAATATTGATGGACGTGCAGATATTTACAGTTTAGGCATCATTCTTTATGAAATGTTGAGTGGTGTTGATCCCTTCGGTTTAGGTTTAAATTCTCAAAAAATTAGCGAAATTTCGTGGGCTTTAGCACATACTTCTAAGCCACCAGTACCACTGCGATCGCTACCTGGTTTATCACAGATATCACCAGAGATAGAAGCAGTTGTAATGCGATGTTTGCAAAAATCACCTGATGAAAGATTTAATAATGTAGAGGAGTTAAAGCAGGCTCTACAAAATGCTGTTTCTCAATTAAGTATTAATGATTTTACCATAGCTCAAAATTTCCAAACTTATACACAAGGTTCCGATGATCAAACTATAGCTAGACCATCGCCATTTCAAAAAATATCCACAGAAAAAACCGTTAGGCGATCGCCTAACTTTAGTTTAAGCAGTGATGATAAAACCGTTAGGCGTTCAGCTAATTTACTGCCAAATCTAGATGATGAAACAATTCAACAGCCGTTTTTTGAGCAACCTAACATCGAAGACGGGACAATTCAGCAACCCCTACCTTCCGCAGCAGACTTTGAAGACGCAACAGTTAGGCGACCGTTAAAACCTGTTGAACAAAGTATTCCAGAGGAAATCTTATCGCTGGAACAAGAGACAATTAGCGACATTCTGGCTGAAGTTATAGGGCCGATTGCTAATACCTTAATTCGAGAAGTTACGGTGCGATCGCCTAACACTCAAGAACTGTTAGAAAATTTAATGCTGTATCTTTCTGCAAAACAAAGAAATGAGTTTGAACAGAAAGCTATATTGTGGAGCCAAAAATCTTCTAGCAATACTCAAAGTTGGTCAAACCATCCTTACGTATTAAATAATTCAGTTATTAACACTAGTTTTTTACGCCAATGTGAGGAAAGTTTATCTGAAATTATTGGCCCTATAGCGGGTTCACTTATCCAGGCAGCTTTGACATCTCATCCTCAAATTTCTCACAAGGAATTAGTGATTATTTTAGCTAAAGAAATATCCGATAAAAAACAAGCTGATAACTTTTATCAGCAAATGTTGAAATGATTTACTATAAATATCTCGTTATGCATAACCCTAGATATTTCCAATTAAATGATATACAGGTTTAGGGGCGCACAGGTGCGTCCCTAATTTTATGCAACTACTTCTGGTTCTTCTGATTCAGAAGTTTCATTGCAATTTCTAAACTTGATTTCATCCTATTAAATGATGCAGCAAGCGTGCCAATTTCATCATTAGTTTTCTGCTCGAAATCAGTATTAATTTTGCCAGTACTAACTGCTTGAGCTAGCTTAGATATTTTGATAATTGGTTTAATTACCGCCTTTTTCAGCAAGATATTAATCACAATGATCACTAGGGCAAATATACTAGCTTGTACTCCCATCGCTAACCACCAGTAATGATTAGCAGTACGAAGAATTTTTTCTGCGGGAACATAAATCATTTGAGCAAAAATAGTTTTGTGAAGTTGCCAACCAAAACCATTTTTGTCTCCGTAAATAGCTAATTGACTTTTAGGAGCTTTATCTGGGGTTGAATGACATTGTAAACAACTGGGATTATCTAAATTCAGCCGTCGAGCAATATAAAATGTTCTGCCTGTGGGTAAAGAGCGAAAGCCTGAGGATGTTGAAGTTTCTGGGTTATTACTAAATAAATTAATTAGTTGGCTTTCAAAACTATCAGCCTGATCTAACTTATTAGTAGGGTCAAGAGCAGCTTCCTTGTAGATAAATTCCTTATATTGTTCATTAGTCCGAATATTTTCAAAGACAGCCCTTGCAGAAAAGGAGGCAACTGTTTCGGGAATAAAGGCTGGACTGGTTTCTAATTTAGACTCTAGAAGGGGAATAATATTATTTGTGGTGTAGTTTCTTACAGAGTTCATTGATTGTAAAAAATCATCCGCTTGGGTGATAACAGCTACCTCCGCTCTGTGATTGAGTATGTTTGATAAAATTGCACCACTAATCATAATACTTCCTAAGAAAACTAGCATTAAAAGTAAAGTAAACTTGTTAGCCAGTTTTAAATTTTCTCGCAATAATCTAAACTTATTAAGGACTCTATGATTTTTTAGCATACTATCTCCTTAGTTAATCAACAATTTCTGATGCTTTTTTGAAAATAAAACATGAATTAATTTATTTATGGAAAAATTCAAAGATATCTATATATAGGATATTAAGACTAATCATTTAAAACAATTAGTCGGAGGTCGAGTTAGATTGCATGATTAACGTTAATTATTGACATTAGATGTTAATGGTACTTGTAAACCACCAGAGCCAGGAGTAGGATTATTGACTTTAATAGAAAATCCTCTAGAATCTTTATTGCCAAACTTATCAGTTGCTAATAGTTGAATTGATGACGGGAAGGCTTGATTTGCTGTCAGCACTTTCGACCCTGAAAGCGGGACACTACCAAAAGGGTCAAGTTCAACGCTAGCCTCTTGTCCTTCTACTTTCCATTGCAGAGTTACAGGTTGGTCGGGTTGAAGAACTATGTTTGGTTCTTGACTACCGTTAATTGTGAAAGAAATAATCTTTAGTGGTTTAGGTAAGATACTAATTGTAGATTGAGCGGATTGAGAATTAGGTTGTTTACCAGGATTAGAGGAGAAAGCTTTTAATTCAAATGTGTATTGTCCAGGTTCGGGAGTATTTAAAGGAACATTTTTACAAGAGAAAATTTGATTTGTTTGCTGGCATAGTTTCTGGAGTTGACGAGGAGTGTAGCTGGCTAAGACATTTTCTGTTCCACTATCTGCTTTACCTACAACTTGCAACTGCGATAGTTGTTCAGTATTCTGAATTTGCCAACTCAAATTCATAACATTTCCTGACATATATTGGTTCTTATCTAGTTGAAAGTTAATTACTTTTGGGTCTGGTTTTTCTTTAATTGCTACCTTAACATCTGCTGTAGTCGCAGCCTTGTCTTGACCGTGAGCAAAGACTTGTAACATAAAAGTATAATCACCTGGTTGTGTAACCCCAGTATCGTAATTAAAACAAGATAATGAGCCTTGCTGTATTTGGCATTCATCTTTTAGTTTGTCAGGAATACCTTTATTAAAGTCAAACTTTTGCGGTGCAGCAGGTACGGGGCCAGTATTATCTATTTCTATCTGGGAAATTTTGTCAGAGTTACGAATTTGCCAATCTAAACGTACTTCATCACCTTGAAGATAATTAATACTATCTGAGACAAAATAAACTAATTTTGGCGGTGTAGGCGGTTTCAAGAAAAACAGCCATACTACAAAAGCTAAACTTCCTAAACATCCTAGAATTGTCAGAAGTATGGGAATAAATTGCCACCAAGGACGAGCATTCCATATTAAAGTGCCTTCTGGTAATTTTTCTGATACAGGTAGGTCTTGTTTATCTTGAAGAACAGTAACAAAGTTGAGCGGGAGTCCTTTACCAAATAATGGTCGTCGCCACCAAGGTTTAGGGGTTACTGTTAGGTTAACTTTAAAGCTTTTATGGGGTAGTAAGCGAATTTTAGCAGGTTCACATTTATATCTAAATAGTTGTTCTTCTTCTCGGCTTTTGATGCTAACTTTTAATTCTCGTGGTGTGTTGCCTTGGTTGGTAAATTTGATTTGATACTCACCAGAACTATTGCTGACTTTTCCTCGTAAGGTAATTAGTTCTACATCTAACTTATGTATTGGAGGAATTTGAATATATATTAAATCGAGTAGCACTAAATCAGGAGAATTAGCAGAATGTAAGCGAATTGTAGGAGAGTAATTACCTGCGAAGGTGTCTGCTGGGGGGTGAAATTTCAGCCAAATACGCTCTTGAGAATTAGGATTTAACTCTAGCCCATTGAGATTAGATAATAAACCAGGGCCTTCGACTCCTGTTGCTCCATAACGTATTGTGTACCATTGTTCTTCTAAATCTGGAATTGTGAGGCGGAAGCGGTCAACTCTATCTGAACGGTTGTCAACTTTAACTTCTATTTGTAAAGCTTCTTTTGATTTAATAATGGCTGGATTTCTAGGGTTTGTTGTAGGTTTGAGCGAAAATGTAGGATCATTAACCCGAACTGCTGTATGCTCTTTGAGCATTACTTTTAGTTGGCGCGGGAACTGTATGGGCGTATCTTCGGGGAAATGTTCTGGCGCATCTACGACTAGGGTGTAATCATAAGTTCCAGGTAGAGCATCAATTGGGATGTGAAACTCAAATGTTAATTCGCTATTTTGTTGTGGCCCTAGTGCTAAACGTTCTCTAGGGGAAGTACACCACTGTTGTAAGGTGTCGGATGCTTCATCAAAAAATACATCAATGACAGCACCTTGAGAGCTTTGATTGGTGACAACAACATAAACCTCAAGGGTTTCTCCAGGCATACCGAATTGCATCCCTGGTGGATCTATAATCACGGAAATGGGGCTAGGTTTTTGCATAATATTGAGCCTCTATATCTAGCGGTAAAGTTTGACTCGAAACGCATCATCACCACTAACAACTATGGTTCCTTGAACATCTTTGGTGACATCGATAGTGTTGATTTGCGAAGAACCTTTGTAAACTAATTGACCGTTTGGTGCTTGTGTACGATCTAGTTTTTGCTCGGCAGTTAACGGCCAAATGAAGATTCTGCCGTCATCGCCAGCACTCACCAGTTTGCTACTATCGACAGTAAAAGCAATACTTCGCACAGATAAATTAGAGGCACGCCAGCGATCGCGCAATTCGCATTGTTGTTGAGTTAGGCTATTGTTGACTGTGGTTTGTGTCTGCGGTGTTTGACACTTATCTAAATCCCACAAGGAAATAAAACCATCTGAGTCTGAAGTTGCCAGTATATGAGAACTAGGAGCAAAATCCAGACTCCAAATGTAGTCACCATCTCCACCATTTAATTCTGGTGTTGATAGTTGTCTTTGGTTATCTTCTAAGTTATTTGGGTTCATTAAAATAACACGCTTAAAGTTGCCAGATGTAACTAAAATAGTTTCATCCTCGCTAAGAGCCAATGCACGTATTGGATATTTAAGGTCTTTGCCTAAATCGGTAACTTGGGGGTTAGATTCAAAGTTAGTACCTGGGCCTGATCTTTTCCACAACCGGAGTTTGCCGCTACCGTGACCACTAAACAAGTTCAGAGAATTTTCGGTAAAAGCCAGCGCAAAAACGCGATCGCTTGTTTGGTCGTTGGGGTCGCGCAGAGTATTTTCGCGCTCGTGTGTTCGCACATTCCAGAATTGAATCTCACCATCTTCTAAACCAGCAGCAATGCGATCGTCATCTTTTGGCATAAATCGTAAAGTTCTCACAGGTTTACCAACTACAGCTAATAAACCTTGAGGATTGGGTTTTTTCCCATTACAAGCAGCACTCACAGGACTTACAGCCGTTCCTTTTGGGTCTAGATGGTTCTCATCAACTGACCAAATACGGATTGTGCAGTCGTCGGAACCACTCACTACTGAGAAAGCATCGCCGCTAAAGCGCACAGAGTTGACGATATCTGTATGTCCAATAGGTTCAGGGATGAGGAGGAATAATATTAATGCTATTAGTAATGCCAATAAAGCCAAAAGTAACCACAGTGGAACTATAGGTAAAACTTTTAAATCAAGGGTTTGGGTTGAGGGATCTGTACTTCCTAAACGCTGGTCTGCAAGTAAAGTCCTAACTTCCAAGCGTAAAGTTTTTGCCAGTCCCACCCAAGAACGTTTTGTTGTCACATTCAAAAGAGCTTTTGTTGTTTCTCCAATAGTTAAATCAACATTTTCTGGAACTATTTGATAAGTGCATCTTCGTCTATCTCTGCCTTGAAGTTGCACATCGACTTGCTGATAAAGATTGCTCGTATTCTTAAAAAATAGTTCAAATAATGCTGTTTTAGATTTCCAATCAGGTAGCCATTTTTTATAATTTGGAAGCGTCTGTTTTTGTGGTGTGGCAGTAAAACCAACATAACCCACTGGCAAAACTTCTAAAACACCTTCAACAGAAATTGGAGGACTGTCGCGGCTACTTGCTCTAACCACAAAGGGATAATCATCGCTGGGTGCTTGAGTCATAGCTGGCGGTTGACATTGAAAAGAAATCTCCTCCTGTCCCCCCGGTTCTAAAAGTAATCTTCTTTCTGTACTACCAATTATCCAAGAAGAGTTAACACCTTCACAACGAACTACAGTTTCAACTTGAATTGGACTTAAATTCCGCACCCGCACTGGTATCTCAACAGAATTGCGAGGGTAAACTTGAAACCGCCGCACAGGGAGTTCCAAACTTAATAATGTAGATATCTTACCCGGCTGAATAATCAAACGCACCAACAACTTGCGTTCTTCGCGTAGCTGGGGTGAAAAGATTCTCACCGTCAGGTTTATCGTACCTATAAATGTAGGTATCGGTGCATCAAAAATTTCAACCTTAAATTCAGTAACACCACCCGGAGGTTTAGCTGCTGCAACTTCTGGTGTAAGACGATACCATTGAGAGCCTGAACTCCGACTAGCTCCAGCTGCTAAAACTTCTAATTGAAAAGCAGCGAATTGCTCACTACCATTAATCACTGTGACACCAAATACAACTGGTGAACCACCTGGCTTAAAAGTAACACTTTGAGTAGAAAGACTAGCGTTAATAGTACGGTTTTTCATACACCATTTGAATATGAGCAGCAGGTTAACTATGAGTGCTGTTCTTACTTTATATTGTCATTTTGAGGAGATTAATTTCATAGCAATTAGTCTAATTTTTTCTACCTTTGGTAAAGATATTATTGAAGATAGTTAATTTAATTTCTACATTTAAAAGTAGGAGTGTAAAGATGTGCATCCCTACGAAGATTAATATTTATCTTTAGGACAATAATTATGAGTAGTACATTTGCTATAGCAGCTGTAACAGCAGTACTGAAAAATGTAATTGAAAATGATCTAACTAATGACCCAATTACAGCTAATATGGGGGATGTGCTTGTGACAGCTATCTCACCCGATCGCATGGCTGTGGAAGCAGATGAGCGTTGTCACATTAACCTGTTTCTTTATCAAGTCACGCAAAACCGCAATGCTGACTGGACATCCGGAGAACTTAAACAGCGTATCGCCCAATCTGAGAGAGAACAACACTATACAAATCCGCCTCTAGCACTTGATCTTCACTACTTAATAACAGTTTATGGAGCTAAAGATTTTCAAACAGAACTGCTGCTTGGATATGTAATGCAGTTATTTTATGACATACCAATTTTGACACAAGATATTATTCAGACCGCTTTATACAATACTTTAACAGTTAATAAATCTAGCGTCTTATCACCAATTCTTACTGCTACATCTGTTCCTGTTGTCGCTGAACAAATGGGACTAATAAAAATTAGCCCAGAGTTCTCTAATATGGAAGAAACTTCAAAACTCTGGTCTATCTTGCAAACACAATATCACCCTTCAATCGGCTATCAAGCATCAATGGTATTAATTAAAAGTCGCAATACAATCTGTGGATGAGTTTTGATCCCTCTTCAAACTTATCCTCTAAAAAGAGAGAGGCTTAGAACAAATGAAGAGACGCTATAGTTATACCCATCCGCGAATTTCAGCATCAGTTAGCGTTTTTTCTAATTTAAAATATTCACTTTGGGCAGCACTTAATAAATGTTTCATCATTATTGGTTCTCCTGCTTCCGCAGCATTAAAGGCAGCATTCAACGCAATATTGCGGATATTTCCACCTGCTAAATTAAGCTGGGAAAGCTTTTCAAAGTCTAAGCCTTGAGTGGGTATCTGTTGAGGAAAAATATGCCTCCAAATTTCTGCGCGTGATTTGGCATCAGGAAAAGGAAAAGAAATTACAAACCGCAGGCGGCGCATAAAAGCCTGATCTAGAGAATTTTTAAGGTTAGTAGTCAATATTGCTAAACCTTGATAAGCTTCCATACGTTGTAGTAAATAGCTGACTTCGACATTAGCATGGCGGTCATGACTATCTTTAACCTCAGAACGTTTACCAAATAAAGCATCAGCTTCATCAAACAATAAAATTGCACCACCTGCCTCAGCAGCATCAAAAATCCGGCGCAGATTTTTCTCCGTTTCGCCGATATATTTACTCACAACTGCACTCAGGTCAATACGATAAAGGTCTAGCCGCAATTCTTTGGCTATTACTTCTGCTGCCATTGTTTTACCAGTACCAGGAGAACCTGCAAATAAGGCACTAACACCTAAACCACGATTTCCCTTACCAGCAAATCCCCATTCCCAATATACTTTTGCTCGTTGCCGAACTTGAGCAATGAGATTTTGCAAAATCTTTTTCTGTAATTCTGGCAATACTAGGTCATCCCAATTAGCAGTGGCATTGATGTGCTGTGCTAAATCATCAAGTTGAGGGCGTGCCATTGTCCGACAGATATCCCATAACTGATGGGAGGAATTTGTCGGGATAGTTTGATGATTAGCTGGTTGATTTTGAACTCGCAAACAAGCAGACTGAATGGCAAGAGTATTGAGGTTGAACTGAGATACTAGCACCGGAATATGCTCGTTGAGTTCAGACGTAGTATTGCCAAGGCAGGAGTGCCAAATATTTTGCTGTTCTTCTGGGCTAAGTTTTTCTACTTCAAAAGTGATTAAAGGACGGCGTGGTGAGTATAATCTATCTTCTGTAGAAATAATTAATGGAGTATTGAGATTTTGAATTAACTGTAAAATCGCTGTATTCAGTTCTGATTCTGTTAGATTTAACTGTTCACAATCTATTAGCAGAATATCATTTGTTAAAGCAACTTGCCGTTCCCATCTGCGGATAAAGTTGTTGATGTCGCTGGTATCTGTAGGTAAGTTACGAGCAGAGATGATTTTAAGCGATCGCTCGATCAACTGACAAGCCCTATTAGCGATCGCCCACTTATCATTAGTGTCTAAACCACACAATTGCACTACAGATAATTTAGATACTGCTTCTGTTTGCGTCCAGATAGTTGCAATTTGTTCAGCGATGTTTTGGTGTGAAGGTTGTAGCGGTAAATTGCTATCACTTTTTGGTATTGGCTGTATGAGGTGAATTAGTCGTTCATCTTGATACGGTTCACCCAGTAGATAGAGCAAAATACTATTGTCTATCTGCAAGCGACACTTAGTTATTTCTTGATTAGCTCCGACTTGAACCAATTGCCAATATTGCAAAGGAGACATAGGTAAAAGCGCACTCCCAGAAGCATTTGGGAATAAACGCATAGCTAAACCAAATGTTGGATAGGCTAAATGCTCATTTCCTTCAGCTTTGGCGCAAAGTTGAGAAAAATAGGGTAAAAGAGCCTGAGCAACACATAACAGTAATATTTGACACTCAAATAGTGAGAGTGCAAATGTAGTACAAAGATAGTTTAACGCTGGAGAATTATTAATTGTGGCGTTCACATTAGCGAGAACAGAGCGGATATCAATGGTAGATGCTGTATCTTGCTCTTGGCGATCGCTATAATCAATAACAGCTTGCTCAATTGCAGATATAGCAGCCTCTAAGTATTGGATGTTGGTTTTGTCTTCAACAAATGCAGGGTGAGGATTCATTTTATTTAGGAGTAGGGGCGCATTTAGGGGCGCAACAGCTGTTGCACCCCTACCGTGACATTATTGTTTCAAACTGACATTACTGGGTTCTTTATCTGCAAGTGAGGGTTGAGGATCTGCAAAATCTGACTGATTTAACTCAGCTTGCGGAGTCTGCAACTTATCTAGAGATGTAACCGCGTGAGGTGTATCATTGCCTTTCTGAGATTTGGCAGTCTTCATCTCTTTCCAAGCCGCTTGAGCAGCAGAACCGAGTCGGCTTTTCAGTTCTGTGGCTCCTTTTACAGCCACAGAGCTTAAACGAGTTCCTACCTGTGAAACACCCTTGACAGCCACAGAGCCTAAACGGGTGCTGATATTTACAGTACCTTGAGAGAGCGATCGCCAGTACTTATCGGCTTCTTTTTCCAATTCTTCAGGATCGATGAGTTTGTTATTCTCAATGGACTCACGCGCTTTACGTACTGCTTTGATGTATGTATCTCTTGTCCAGTTTCCAGTAGCTTTAATATCTGTCAAGATGCGTTTATTGATTGCTGCAAGTAAAGCCTGAGTTTGCAACTTGGGATCTGCTGGTTCGAGAACTTCTGGATTTGGGGTAACTCTAACTAAAGCACCCGCTTTGTTACTAACATCTACTTGATCGGGATGCCAAGATGAAAATGCAGTTGCATCCATATCTCTAACGACTGTTCCATCTTCAATTAAATCGCTAGTTTCTTGAATAAACAGAACAAACTCGCCAGCTTGAATTACATCTCCAGGCTTGAGGAGATAGGTTTTATTGGGTTCAACAATTTCATCGTTAACCTTAGAGCCATTTGTACTGCCAAGGTCAATGTAAAAAATCTCACCATTTTCTCGAAAAAACTTACCATGTACACGACTGACATCAACACTATCTAAGACTAGAGCAGAATCAGGCGATCGCCCGATTAAGCATACATCTTCATCAGTGAATAACTCCTCGAAATCTAGTTCAATTCCTCGGATTTTTGTTTGTGAATTAAAAACTTTAACTTTCATGGCTGCTAACCTATATTGGTTTTAAATACTCAGACAAGTGAATATAAATCCACATATAATTTATGAAATAATCACTACCGCATAGTAATATTTATATTTTTAATAAAATCTGCCTATTTGTCATTCGACAAAAGTCCATTTATTACTAACTAAAAAATTTTGCATAAAATTCGACCTTTGATTAATAGGTAATTCAATATTTTTTTATAGGATTTTACTAGAGCAGTAAGGTTTGAATTTATGGAAGCGATATTAAGGCTATTGGAAAACTTTCTTAGCAACATCATGTATCAGGTTGCATCTATAATCAATAACCTGGTGTATGGTGCAATAAATAATGCTGAACAAGAAATGCAAAACGCAATTAATCAAAAACTTCAATCAAGAAAAGAACATGAACAGCAAGCGGAAGATAGAGACTGATAAAAAAAACTTTAATTTGTAGGGTGTGTTAGTGACGAAATAACGCACCAAACTCATATCTCTGTTCTTTGTTATCTACTTAAGCAATAAATTCAGCAATCAAAGCAAACTAATATATGCCTTATCAACGATTGCAAAAATCAGCTAAATCTGCCTTTCTCCAAAGAAGGCACACTCAAATTTATCCATCTGAGGAGCTAACACAAGCAGATTTAGTAACTTCTTCTCGGAAAGCCATTTCTACTATCCCTAATCAACCACAGAGAGACGCTATCTATCGAACTATTTTTGGTAATTTAGCAAGAAAACCATCAATTAATGAACAACCTAAAAATAATTATGAGCAAGAAGCTGATAGAATTACAGCAGAAGTTGTTAGCCAGACAAATACATCCAACAGCCAAACTTTACCGCGACTAAATATCGATACACAATCATCTCAGAAAACAAAGAAAATAGATGTAATTAAAGATATTATCCACAAAACATTCGGGACAGATTTCTCCACTACTGCTACACCGGAACAGCAAAGGCAATTAGCAGAACAAGGTTTAGCACCAGAAATGGCTACCAAGGTAGCACAAGCAATTAGTGAGTTTGAGCGCAAAAAAGCTGAAAAAATAGCCAAATTAAAAGTCGAAAGAATAGCACAATTTCAAAGATATGGGTATCCTCTGCAAGAATCTAGATTACGAGCCGAAAAAGACATTCTTGAAAAAGAAAGCTTTCAAGAATTAGAAAATGAAGCTTTTCAAGAACTGCCACCAGAATATAGACCAACTCCCATAGATATCAAGCTTAAACTATTGCATGATATTAAAAAACAATTTTTAATTGAGGAAAAATATGACAGTAAACTAACTTATAGTAATAACTTTAATCCACCGAAGTCCACAGTTGAGAAATTAAAAGGATATATCAAAACAAGTGGGAGTATCCTCAAGCCTGCGGCGGAAGTCGGTGGTGTTATTTCTAAAGAGTTTGCCCACAGTAGTGATGCAGCTAAAGTATTTAACGGTGTATCAAACAGTATTGATGTATTAACACACATTACTGATACTGGTTATGCGATCGCCAAGGTAGTGGAAGGAGCAAAAAAATGGACTAATAAAAGTGATGTAGCAATTAAAAAACAAGGTAAAGAACAAGTAATTGAGGGAGGTATTGAGTTTAAAGATAATCTAATCGCAGCAACATTAAATGCTATGTATTTAGCTAAAAGCATTGGTAGTAAAAATTTAGGTAATACGCTTGATGTTACTGGTATTCCATTTTTAAACATTGTCATCAATGCTAATCTTTTAATAAAAAATGCTGATGAAATGGATAAAGTAACCGACCAAATTAATGCAAATGAATTAATACACAAAGAAGCTAAATACCAAAAACATTCTCTTGAAAATTCTGTTGGAATCATCGGTAAGAGAATGACGCATATAGCAATTAGAAAAGCTGTTGATGTTGTAATTAATGTCATTAATATAGTTGGAGATACCCTAAAAATTGGAGGTATTACTACTGTAGCTGGAATGGTAATTAAATATTTTGGTACTGCAATCAATGTAGCCAAGAAACTAGGAGAACAGCTTGTTGATAGTTATCAAGCTGGTAAAGCTCAAGAAGCTGCTTTTAATACTAGAGTTAATGCTGTGGGTAATGAGGACGAGATATTTCAAAGACATCCAAAATTTGCTGCTGCTGCAATAGTAGTTATGGCTAAACAATCAGATAAATTAGCGATAAAGATGCTGAAAACAATGGGAGTTGATGAATCTGACATTAAGAGAAAATCCGCCAAAGAGTTACGAGAACAAATTTTAAATATTTCGCACCTCAAGGAAGACAGTAAAACCCTCACACAGCAAGGTCAAGATAAATTTAACAATACAAAGAAAATTATTAAAAATAAAATTAAGGTTAGTATACCTATAATCAAAAATTCAGCTAAAAAACTAACCAAAACAGTACCAGGTCACTTGGTAAGTGTAGCCAAATCAGTTAAGAAATTTGCATTAATAGATAGTGAAAGTGCTGCAATTATTGCTCAACTTATATAATTGTCTGTTTTCTAGTAATCAAATAAGGAAATCGATTATGGGCAAAATTTTTGAGGCAATTTCTAATTTCTTCCAAGCAGATGGATGGCCTATTCATCAAATTGGAACAGAACTTGCCTATAGTATGACATTTCAAGGAGAAAACGGTAAGTGGACTTGTATTGCTCAAGCTGTTGAAGAAAAAGAAGTGTTTATCTTTTATTCTATTCTGCCAGTTAATACTCCAGAGAATAAGCATTTACAAATGACTGAATTAATTACCCGTGCTAACTATGGTTTGCTTATTGGTAATTTTGAAATGAGTTTTGCAGATGGCGATACCCGTTTGAAAACTAGCATGAATACTGAGGGTGTTTCTGCCCTGGAAACTCCTATTCAAAAATTAGTTTATATGAATGTGTTGACAATGGATAAATATTTACCAGCAATGATGAAAGTTATCTATACGGATGTGCTAGCAGCACAGGCGATCGCACAAGTAGAAGAGTGCTTAGAGTTAGTCATGTTGTAAACAATACTTTTCGGTTAAGCATTTTTAACTTGTAATCTGGTTTTGGGAAAAGGTTAAAGGGTAAGGGTTCAAGGTTTTCTTCTACTTTCTCCCCCTGCTTTTTCAACCCCATCTTCAGCCGTGCTGTCAGGGGCAGCATTCTGGATGTAATAGGTTGCTATTGTCCAGCAAGTACAGATATGTTTCCAGATCGTGCCAGCAGGATAGGCAGTGCTTGGTAAGATGGTCGGAGTTAAGTGGGTATTCAGACGCTACATGGGCATAGCCGACGAACATAGGCGGCAACGTCGGAACAATGTCGGGGCGGTTAACGACGCGCCACGAATCTGGGATCAGCGTGTCGAATTGACCAGCAAAATTCTTGTCACCAATCAGGGGGCTAGCAAACGTCAGGGCGCTGACACTGTTGGGGATGCCTTTAAGGGTGACGGCGGCGTGCATAGCCAGCAGTGTCGCCATTGCTCCCCCCAGGCTATGCCCGGTAATGGTCAGGGACTTGCCCTTTACCAGTTCCCGGAGTGCCTCTATCAAGCGAGGTGACTTGTCGCTTTTAACAGTTGTGCAGCTGAAATACAGCGATGTGATTCCGTACTCAGTCGAACCCATGTAGACATCCTGACCCGACGGATCTGCGATCGCAAACTTTGTTTTCTGCAAATCGCCGTCATGGAACCACTCAAACCCATTTTGCGTTCCGCGAAAGGCAACAATTATGTCATTCTTCTGCGCGGAGACAGCGATTAGCCCGATGGGTTTTTCCGTGTTGAACAGTCCGTCTAAAGATTTTTCCAGCGCGTCCCGTCGGGATTGCGGCGTAGCGGGATCGAAAAGCGAGTCGTTGGCATAAATTTGGCCTTGCAGTTGGTAATCACCCGGTAGGGCATTAGTGGCAAAGTTAGCCCGGTTATCTTCCGCTACATCGTACAGCTGATAGGCGACTGCAATGGTCTTGCCGAGTTCAACTGCTCGTGACACGTCAAAGCGATCGATTGCCATGATCATCCTCCATTACGATTAAATCATTGCTGATGTGAAACTTTGAATTAAGAAAGCGAATAATTTAAGAGTCCTTGAATCCGCCCACTCGGTTAACTCTAAGCAATTTCTTACGGATGCTTTGGGCAAAAACTTTCTCACTTAGATTAATTTTAAACAACTAAATATAAGTCCACATATTATTTATGCAGTAATTATTTTTAGCTAACTAAATGAGAAAATATGGTTAATAGCCTATAGCAATATTTTCAATATTCCACATAATATAATTATTTGCTATTGTCCAAAAGTATATTTTTCAATTCGCTGTTTCGGATGAAAAAATATTTTAGTAAAATTCGACTTTTAGTTAATACCTAATTAATTTATTAATTAGTAGAATTTTACTAGGAGCTATAAAGCTTTAACTTATGCAATCAATATCAAGATTAAAACCGAGAAAAACAACAAGTTTTTGAAATTCATAAATATTTGATTATCAGGTTAGACTTTTTAGCTCAAGTTAATTACACATTTTTCAAGGCGTTATATTTGAGTAATTAATGCCTAGAATTTGTGTGAATATTAATATGTGTAATTACAGAAACAAGCAATTTACTTCTCAATAAAGCTGTGAGTTATGGTTTATAAAAAAGTCCAAAAATCTCTCGGAGATTGCTCAATTCAGAAGAAGCAATCTCAAATTAATCCTTCGGCTGTTGTTCGCCAAGAACAAAAAGATTCATCCTCAGCAAAGGTAACAAATACTAATATTCCTAGCCAAGCCCAGAGAGATGTCATTAGAAGAAGTATTTTTGATGCAGGAGTAAAAACAGTTCAGACCAAGTTGATAATTGGGCAACCTGGAGATAAATACGAACAAGAAGCAGATCAAGTTGCAGCACAAGTAGTCAATCAAATTAATTCACCTGCTTCAGCACAGCCAGCTTTAAACGAAAATATTCAAGAAAACACACTACAAATGAAGCCGTCAATACAGCTTCAGGCTGGTGGAGGTGATATTACCGCTACATCCGATCTAGAAAGTGCGATCGCCCAGGCACGAGGTGGTGGGCAATCCCTTGCTGACAACATTAGAGAACCAATGGAGCAGGCATTCGGGGCTGATTTTAGCAGGGTGCGAATTCATACGAGTTCCCAGGCGGATCAGTTAAATCGCTCGATACAGGCAAAGGCGTTCACTACAGGGCAGGATGTATTCTTTCGGCAAGGAGAGTATAAGCCAGGGAGTCGTGGAGGGCAGGAGTTGTTGGCACATGAGTTGACTCATGTGGTGCAACAAACACAAGAAGCAATTCAACCTTGCTATTTAATTCAACGAACGCTTAAAAGCGAAGAGGAAATCAAGACAAAATTTAATGAGCAAGAAAAAAAACTGCTCGACAAAGCTAGGGAGATGTTCAATATTGCCATGAGCAAGAAAAAAGGAAACATTACAGACCTAATAGCCATGCAAACTATAGGAGATATAGTGGAAATGATGGCAGTTCCAACTATGAAGGCTCTATATATGCAGCCCGATAATACAGAGGTATGGACAAATGTGCAATTTTCTATTGGTAAAACTAAATATAAAGAACCAGAATTAGATTATTTAGTTGTAAAAGACAATCAAATATACGTACTTGGAAGCGTAAAATCTAATTCCAAAGCATTCAAAGCAAAAACAGATAGAGAAATGTATACACAACTGCGCGATTATACAACAGTAAAGAATAAAAACATTAAAAAAATATTTGAAGAAAAATCCAAAACCAATGAACTCGAAGTGACTTATACAGTTATAACAAATGGAGAAAATGAAGGAGAAGAGAAAAAGATAAATTGGCAAGATTTTCAAAAGATGCCTGAAAATTCAGAAAAATTGCTCATCGATTTAATAACCCCTTCCGAAGAAGGTAAAGTCAGCAAAATCCAAAAAATGACTTCTTGGAATTTAGATGATTTAAAGCAATGGCTAGCATTGGGAAATAAAGACTACGAAAAATTATATAAAAGTCAAAATATGGCAAACGAAAAGTCTGAAGGCTAGAAATAATTGCCGATCGTAAGAATGATATAAATACTTTGGTAAGGGCGTACATCTGTGCGCTACTACGATAAATATATCTGTATCACTTTTTTGATGAAATGGTATAAAAAAGTGCGATCGCTACATATAAAAAATCATAGGGACGTACATCTGTACGCCCCTAGCCTATATATTGTTATTACCACTGACCTGAATAATCTTCTTGTTGCAAACCAAATAACTGCCGCCTTTTCCAAGCATACTGCAAAATGTTAATGCCTAATTCTTGAGCGGTGCGAATGACAACTCTAGATAAACTCAACTCTTGATCTGGCCCCCAACCTGAACCTAAATCACCAACAGCTAAAATAATTCCTCCCCCGATCGCCAGCTGCATAATTTGTTGATTAATCATTGGTAAAGCAGCAAATAAAAATGGTTTGCTTCTGAGAGGATGATTGCGTCGCAATTCTTCTAAAGGTTTTAAAAGATAGCCTAATTGTTGAGCTATAGTTTGAGTGCTTTCTATTAAACCTGTAGCATTATGTGGTGCATCAACTAAAAGCACTCCACCGTTATCTAGATAAAATTTTAAAGCTTCAAATTCTCTACTATTTAAAGAAAGTGCTTCCTTACCAGTGAGATAAAGTAAGTCATATTCTTGAATATTTTCTTCTAAAGAAATTTGACCTACATCATCAGCACCTCGTAAAGAGGGATGAAGAACTTCTACAGCTTGTAACAAATAGGAAAGATTAAAAAATGTGCGTGCATATTCAGAATCACCGTGAGTGACTAAAGCCATACGCACGATCGCTTGAGGACGAGATTGAGCTTGAAGGCGATAACGCAAATCTATATTGTTATAGCCGGGGAAAAAGACATCACTGGGTAAGGTAATTGATACGGGGCCTGGTTGTAAGAATATCCGACAAAGCTCTATCTCTGTAGGTTCTGGTCGTTGACGCTTTTCGTCTATGCGAAAAGTTTCTTGGATAAAATCATTGTTTTGCTCATCACGACGCAGTTGTTCGGGATCTACATAACTAGCTACGAGATAAATCATCACAGGTTCGGAATCAGGTACTTCTGTAGCGATGCGAAAAGGAATAGCATTTGGGACAACAATTACATTACCAGCCACATCGATCGCAATTCCTGGTTGAATTTCTATCCAGCGATTATCTCGATATTCAGCTTTGACTGAGGATGGAGCCGGAATAGGTCTTACACCTAAGCCACAAACAACCCCAGGCTGATTTAACGATTGATAGTGAGCATTTTGGCGTTGGCGATGGTATTCATGAGCTTTACGCCAGCGATCGGCGGTAATTAATAACCCATCGGAGGCTTGAAGGCGGTTTAATGGTTGAATTGGTGGTGTGGGAAATGGATGAGTCATAATACTAATTTGTAATTCGTAATTAAAGAAGTAAAGTCCAGGGGTTAAAATTGTGAAACTTGGATTATTAAAATTTTTCTACAAACAAGTTATAGGTGCTAAAGGCAGGTTTTTCTTGCTCAATAATTTGTCGCACTAATATTTCATCTATATTTTTATAGTTATCAGAACGTAAGCGAATATTAAAGTGATATGGTTGCCCTCCTCCTAAGACTGCATCTTCTCCTAATTTTGCTGAATCTAATATAAAACCTCGACTAAAAGGTTCTGTAATACTAATATGTTTATTACTTTCTTGAGCTATATGCTCATCTAAAGGCAAACCTGTATAAAGATGTAAGTAAAGACGTAAACCTTTACGAGTTCCTCGCCAGCGATAAAGTTCTATAGCACGACGAATTAAGCGACGTTGTTGAGCAATATCCCACACAGGATCTAAAGGCCAAGCTACCCAATGAGCTAAAAAAGGTAATAAAGCTTGTGGTGCTGTTAAAGAGTCTAAATTAGCCCACATGACATTGAAACTTTCAATTAGTGGCTCAACAGTTTCTTCAAATATCTTTATGAAGCGACCAATAAAATCAACTTCACGATATATAATTGGCAAAAAATTTATATAGCGGCTATGAGGGCGAATATATAAATTAAACTCTTCTTCCTCAATTTGTTCTTTCTCAGTGCCGGGGTCGATATAGACATAAACCCTACTACGAAAATTGAGAACTAAACGGTCTTTGTTTTCAGGATTAATAGCTTGTTGGTCTTCAAAATAATTAGCAGGAATTGAGAAATACAGCACTGCATCCATTTGCGCGCCAGGTGCAATCTTATTATCCTCGGTGACAACTTGACACCATTCGCTAGGAAAGTCACCTTCAACTTTTAAAGTTAATCGCAAATTTCGCTGTGCTAGGTTTTTAACTTGTACAACTATTTCACTAGATTCTCCAGGATGGACAAGTAAACTCTTTTGTGTGATGGATTCTGTAGCTATACCAGGAGCAAACCAAGTAGATTCTTGATTTGGTACAGTTTCAGGAATCCGCATTGGGGTTAGTTGAATGCTGACTAGAGGAGTGCTGAACAGAGTTTGTAGCATGGCATTAAATTAATTAGGTTTTTATGTCTGGGTTTCAGGGAGTAAGCAAGGTGATATCATGACCTGAACGCAAGTTGCTATCAGCCCAAGAACAGACCAAACCTTGTAAGCCTGGGTCAATATAAGGTTCTGACTCTTTTTGTCGAATCCAAGTCTGACCTTGCTTGTGTATGGGAAAAAGCAAGACAGGGCCTAAATAACGCACGCCAGGGGTTTGCTGAAGTAGTGCAATGATGTCTGAGGGATAAACAGGTCGTCCAAAAGGCCAGCCTTTACCTTCTGGGCCTCCAGTGATGGGATTGAGGTATCGATACAGCGCAAGGCGGAGATTAAATAAGATTTCTTGTTGAGCGTTGGGATGGTTGTAAGCTGATTCAAGTGCAACTTGCGCTCTGACGGAAACGCCTATATATTCCGGTTCGCCCAATTGCACCTGCACTCCTAACAAACGTCTGTCATCTAAATATCGCAGGATTTTTTGTTTGAGTGCGTCTTCTAAAACAAGCTGGTCTGGTGCTATCCCCACACCTTGCACGATCGCCTCTGTATTTGCTTCTGGTACAACTAACAAACTTACTGTTCCGGCGGCGCGAGATGAGTCTGGTGGTAAGCAACGAACTCTAGCGATCGCACCTGCGCTGGCTTGAAGTGTTAAAGTTTCAAAGTCTTCAACGGTAACAGCGCGATCGCGTGTGCGTAATATTTGCGGCGCTCTTAAAACTGCTTGTTCTAAGGTTTCTGCATCGCTGCCATTGTGTGCTGCTCGATGGTTCGTTACCCTAGTCACATAGGGAATAGCCGTTCTGAGAAACCTCAGCGTACCACTTTGAACGTTACCTTTTCTTCCACCACCAAGGCGATAAGCAACTATTTTAATTTCTGCTCCCGGCGGTGGGACGGCTCCATATTGATTCTCTAGTGATGGTTCAGAATTGGTATTGTTATATGTCAGCCAATCTTCTTTTGTAGGCTGTTGTATTCTTGAGCGAATCTGTGTTTGGCGTTTGAGTGAGTCAGGTTCTCGAATCAAAGGCCCGAACTGAATTTTACCAGTGAGGGAATCAATAGTGTAGTGGGGGTCATTCAGACTAGAATCAGCAAAATCTCTCACTTCTTGCCACTTTTGCGGCAAGCCATTAGGAGGAGTTACTAAAATATACTCATTTTCTTGACGCTCTAAAATCGGTGCGCTTTGTAATTGAAATGTCTGGCCTGGTTTGCCATTACTAATTCCCAAGCGTTCATTGCGAACAATAATATTGTGACTAGCATTTACTGTGCCGCCAATTGCTCCTACAGATAAACCAATAATTCGCGGTGAATAAGTGTAACCAGGTTGGTTTTTGTCTGGAGTTGTAAAAACGCACCGCAGCCACCTTCCTCGATAGGTGTTAAAGTTAGTAGTCGGCCATGTTTGTGGGAGATGCAAAACTACATCTGCTCCTTGCGCGGGATTGCGACCTTGTTGAGCAATTTCATAAAAACTGAAGCCACGAGTTTCATCATCTGCTTCTTGCAAGAGTACAGGTTGCCAATGTTCGCCGTCCCACGCTTCCCAAGTCCGGGGAGGACGATTAGGATTAATACCCGTAGATGTGGCAGCCGCTCCTCTAAAAGTGATTCGCAAGACATTTCCCTCTAAAGGTTCTTCTGGATCTAGCACTAGATAAAAACAATTACCTGGTTTTGGTTGATCCTCAAATAGCAGTTGTTCTCGACCTTCCCAATTACCATTGGATTGATGAGTCCACTGACTAGTGACGCGATCGCGCAAAGTTTGAGGATGGTCTTCTAAGGTTTGAGAGGTTAAAAAGTTCCGCAATTTGGGTTTACCAATGACCAACGCGCGATCGGTAGTAAAAACTATGGCTTCTGTTGTTTCTGTTCGTTCTGTAGCTACTTCCACCCCAGCCGGAATTGTATAAGTTTCATCTAAATCTGTGCTTAAGTAAAAGGTCAAGTCTGTTTGTGCTGGTGCTGGAGACTGGAGACGAATACCCAATAATTCTAAAAAAGCTACATAATTTTTACGAGGTATGCGGTTGAATCTGAGCAACATTTGGTCAGTTAACCAAGCAAAAAGTTCTATCAGCGTAATCCCAGGGTCACTAATATTGTGGTCTGTCCACTCTGGACAGTAGCGTGGGATTCGTAGGATACACTCTTCTACTAACTCATCAAAGGTGCGATCGTCCAAGTTAGAAGAAGGCAGTTTAGGGAGAAAATCAAATTCCATAATTATCCCGCCATTGAATTTAAGTAAAAAGGATAAACAAAACTGTAAATATCAGGAGCCTCTTTAAGACGATAATTAATCATGATGTCTACTCGTCCTCGTATCGGATCTGGGTCAGTTTGCACTTCATCAATAATGATGCGTGGTTCCCATTTTTGTAGAGCTTCTAAGACATATAAACGCATCTGTATTAGGGTGTCAGTATTCATAGGTGCAAACGCTAATTCTGATAAGCGTGAACCAAAATTAGGACGATACAAACGTTCGCCTAAACTAGTGCGTAATATAATCCAAATAGATTCTTTAACCTTCTGTGCTTCTGCGTTTAATGTTATTCCTCCTTGCACATTTGGATGTAATGGAAAAGCCCAACCTCTACCTAAATAATCTTGTTGTTGACTATTAACCATATTGGCTATTTAACGTCTATAACATTCAGAATAATAGAGTTGCTTGTATATGCCTATTGGTCGCAGGTCGAAAATATTATGTGTATGTTCAATTAGTAGGGGCGCACAACTAGCTGTGCGCCCCTAATAGGGTATGGTATTTATTTGCAGATTTCACACTACTGGTATGGCATTGGCGGTTACTAAACCTTCCATAGAAATTGATGCAGCCGCCATGTTAATTTCTGATGCTTCCATAGTGATGGCAAGACTAGATATATTAACTTCACTTGCTTCTACACTAACAGCACCTGTAGCATTAATGTTAACGTCGGCTCCTGCCCGAATACTAATCACGCCGCTTGTTTGTAAACTGACTATCATCACCTCATCATTAAGGGTTAAATTTTGACCAGAGGTTGTTTGAATTTCAATTGATTGTAGAGGCTTATCATTTAAGTGGACTTGATGACCTCCAGAAGATGTAATTCTGATACCTTGTGCAGTTGTCGCATCATCCAAACGCACTTTATGACCCCCAGAAGTTTCAATTTCTATGAATTGGTCATCTGGGGTACTATCTTGATCATTCAAGCGGATATGATGTCCACCAGCTGTATAAATATAGATGCCATCTTTACTATTATTTTCGTTACCACCACCTCCATCGTCTTCTACAAATTCAACAGTGTGACCTGTGCGAGTTCTAATTGTACGTAGCCTGACTTTACCTTTGTTAATGGTATCTTCTACTTTTTCAGGTGTTTTATCTTTACCATTCCAAACACCTCCAATAATGAAAGGACGATGAATATTCCCATGTTCAAAACCAACTAAAACTTCGTCATCTATTTCCGGTAAACAATAAAATCCTCGATTATTAGCAGCACCTAAACCTACTACTCTCGCCCAATAACTACTATGTTCTTCTGTTAAAGTGGGAAATTTAACTTTGACTCTACCCATGCTTTGGGGGTCATTATTATCAGTGACAATACCTACTAAGAATGTTTGCCCAGGTTGTAAGTGTGTTGGTGGTGATAGGGTTTTAAGTAAACTGCGATCGCGTAAACCTCGGACACTAAATTCGGTTGTATAAACTAGGTTTTTATAGATGTGGCGTGTTTCGGTGATATGATATTCTCCGTTGTAGCGATCGCCCATTCCCTCCAGTTTAACCACCTTTCCAGCGCGAATTTCTGGATTACCGTTGGCTTTGCCATCTGCATGAACAAATTCTCCCCCCAGTTCATTACACAAAGCTTGCGCTATCATCTCTGCATCTTTGGGGTTATAAACGGGTTGGTCTACAACAATCATCTTGGGAGGTTGGTTACTCAAGTTAAAATCGGTACTGGTGCTACTTCCTTTTCCACTACCAGTTTCGGTAATAACATTCTCAGAATTAGCTGTTGAGGTAATCAGTTTTTTTTGCGTATAGTCCCAACAGCGAACTTCCACATTATTTACTTGTTGAGCAGTTGTCACACGCGGATAAAAGCTATTAATGTCAATCAACCATTTGAGGTTTAAAGAAGAATCTTTTTCAGGTTTATGAAAGTTCAGCTTATTATCTTGAACATAGAGCAAAAAACCAATCAGAGCCGCTCGTCGTTGCAGAAATTCCATATTGGTTTGATTCTCTTGGAAAATATATTCATGAGTTTCCCCACTTTCTTCTATTTTACCAAGTTGTATACTTACTTCAGATGCAATTTTACGAACAATATCGCTATCAGTTTGATTTAAAAATGAGCGATTGTAACGACCACGATGTAGCCTATGAGAAACATCATAACCACGAATCAGGATGTGAGCGTCAGATGTTTCTTGAAAATATGCTTCAACTGCTGTAACTTCACACTCGATTAAATAGTTCTTTTCGTAATTATTGAAGTCTTTATCTAAAGTTGTACTATTAGAAAAACCTAATTTGAGTTTATCACCAATCTTAAAATAGTTATCGTAACGCCACGGCTTATTTCCCTTAGTACCTGAAAGATATGTATTATTGATGAGTAATGTAAACATTGAAGGTAAATGTAGGCTTTCTTCTACAATTACCTCTAATACATCATTCATCAATTCTTTTGGCGCATCTGTACCATTAATTTGTAGCTGTAACTGCGAAAGATAAAGTCCTGGTTTTTGTTGAGTAGCCATAACTATAATTTAAAATTCCAAAAAAGTTAACTTCTTTATTCTATGGGAGCTAAATTTTGAGATTGTCCTGTTGTTCGGTCTAAACCAATAGAAGCAGTTTGCTCAATAACACCTGGAGAATCAGAAGGATCAACTTCTAATAAATCTAAATCTACTAATGCTCGCAAAGGTGTGCCATCACTGCGGAACATCGTGAAAGTATAAGATAGTCTAGTAACGACGCAATGAAAATATTTTTCCTGCCACTGTAAGTAATAAACTGGTGGACGTTCATTAGCGTTAGACACAGGAGTTACACATTTTTTTAGAAGGTCAATATAATAAGCTAATGGTTTTTGTCCTTGTTGGCTGGAATTTTTGGTTTCATAGGTGTCAAATATTAAGTTCTGAAGTTCAAACTTAAAAGGTTCAAGTCCGGCAAAATAAACTTTAGGTAGTAGTGAAGTTCCGCGATTACCTGTTTGGTATTCCCAATTGTTACTTCTTGAAAAATGAATTTCTTTAGGATTAAACATAAATTCAATCGTGTTAGTGTTGTCATCTATACAAACTAACTTTGCTTTTACAAGATTATTTTGTGTTTGGTTTTTTTGTGTTTGCGAATTAACCATTGAATGAGTACTCCTAATGATTGAAGTTACAGAAATCTACCAAGACAAACGTCCTGAGAAAATACCATGACGCTCTTGCTCATTTTCGAGGCGACGGCGCAACAGTTGATAGATATTTTGAGCAAGTTGTTCAAACTCGACAGGGTTAGTATTATTTGTTTGAGGCGTTTTTGAGAAATTCTTTTCTATAGTTTCTGTTTTTGGTGTCGCATCAGCAGTAATGATGTCTTTGTCTTGAATAGTATTTTTAGATTGAATTAGATTATTGGCAGAACTTATGGGTAGTTTTGATGAAATAGAAGCTACTGGATGCTGTTTATGAAATTCTTGATTAGAAGAACTAGATGTAGGAAAAGTGTCATAAGCTTTATAGAGTTCATTTTTACCTATTAACTCTTTGATATTAGGCTGGTGAGGAGATAAAGCAGCTTGTTGAATAGATGATTTAGGAATAGAAGCTGCCTTCCGAAAGATTAAGGGAGTTAATAAATAATTAATTGAATTTTGGTTTGATTGATTTGTTCTCTTATGATAAAAGTTTGATTGTAAAGAATTGAGATTTAAGATACTCTGATTTTCTGCTTCTGAACCTAAAGTAAAAGTTATTAAAGAACCCAAGCCTTTTGTTGAATTAATATCTGAACTCTTTGGTTGTACTAAATTATCTTTTGAAGCCTTAACTTGAGTTGTAGTTGTTGTAGAGGTGAGATTATCTAGTGATTTATCAGAAGTTAGATTGTCTAATGTCCCACTACTATTGATGTGCTTCAGCAAGGTGAGGTTTTTCTGTGCATCTTTAGCATTAACCACAAACTCACCAGGAGTAAGCATAGCAGGTACAGTATCCGATGGTGCTATCTTTTGTTTATCTAGACTACTAGAAGTTGTAACTTGTCCGCCTGTAGCATAGCCTTTAGGCGGTAGTGGACTATCAAGTATAGTATCTTTTATGACTTCTATTTGAGAAGGGTTTTTCGCAATTATCGTACTATTATCAACTATTTTATTAGATTGAGTTTGAACAACTGTAGAAGTCTCTGCACTAATATTTAATTGTTGTATCTTAGGTGTTGATAGTGCTTTGATTATTGCTGGTGTAGATAGTTGTTGAGTATCTGATTTTATGATTGGTATATGCGATTGTGTTACCTCAGTAGGTGTATTTGAATGCTCAGTTAATTTGTTTATTTGTGTAAAAGTATTCTGAGCAGGCGAGGATATTATTACTTGAGGCTGAGTATTCTGTAATGATGTTTCAGTAGTGCGATCGCTTTGGAATGTTTGAGGATGAGATATTGGTTGTAGTGTTGTCATCTCCATCTCAGCCGGAGATATTTTTATCTGCGGGGATGATGTCTCAACAATGCGATCACTTTCCAATGTTTGAGGATGAGATATTGGTTGTGATGCTGTCATCTCAGTCTCAGCCGGAAATATTTTTGTCTGCGGTGATGATGTTTCAGTAGTGCGATCGCTTTGGAATGTTTGAGGATGAGATATTGGTTGTGGTGTTGTCATCTCCATCTCAACAGTCGATGTTTTTATCTGCGGGGATGATGTTTCAATAGTGCGATCGCTTGTCAGTATTTGAGGATAAGATACTGACTGTGGCGTTTTTATCTCAGTTTCAGCCGGAGATATTTTTGTCTGCGGGGATGATGTCTCAACAATGTGATCGCTTTGGAAAGTTTGAGGATGAGATATTGGTTGTGGTGTTCTCATCTCCATCTCAACAGTCGATGTTTTTATCTGCGGGGATGATGTTTCAATAGTGCGATCGCTTGTCAGTATTTGAGGATGAGATAGCGACTGTGGCGTTTTTATCTCAGTTTCAGCCGGAGATATTTTTGTCTGCGGGGATGATGTTTCAGTAGTGCGATCGCTTTCCCATATTTGACTATGAGATAGTGACTGTGGTGTTCTCATCTCAGTCTCCACAGGAGATATTTTTATCTGCGGCGATGATGTTTCAATAGTGCGCTCGCTTTCCAATGCTTGAGGATGAGATATTGGTTGTGGTGTTGTCATCTCCATCTCAGTCGGAGATGTTTTTACCTGCGGCGATGATGTTTCAATAGTGCGATCGCTTGTCAGTATTTGAGGATGATATAGCGACTGTGGCGTTTTTATCTCAGTTTCAGCCGGAGATATTTTTGTCTGCGGCAATGATGTTTCAGTAGTGCGATCGCTTTCCCATATTTGACTATGAGATAGTGACTGTGGTGTTCTCATCTCAGTTTCAGCCGGAGATATTTTTATCTGCGGCGATGATGTTTCAATAGTGCGATTGCTCTCCAAAATTGGAGGATGAGATATTGGTTGTGGTGCTATCATCTCCATCTCAGTCGGAGATGTTTTTACCTGCGGCGATGATGTTTCAATAGTGCGATCGCTTGTCAATGTTTGAGGATAAGATACTGACTGTGGCGTTTTTATCTCAGTCTCAGCAGTCGATGTTTTTATCTGAGGTGATGATGTCTCAACAGTGTGATCGCTTTCCAATGTTTGAGGTGTTGTCATCTCTTGCAAAGATGGAGATGTTTTTGCCTGCGGTGATGATGTTTCAAGGGTGCGATCGCTCTCCAAAATTTGAGGATGAGATGTTGGTTGTGGCGTTTTTATCTCAGTCTCAGCCGGAGATATTTTTGTTTGAGGTGATAATGTTTCAATAGTGCGATCGCTCTCCAATGTTTGAGGTATTATCATCTCAGTCTCAGCAGCAGATGTTTTTGTCTGAGAGGATGTAGTGTTAACTAACTGAACAAGGTTACTTTCTGTAGATAGTTGCTGTACTGTATCTGAGTTAATTTCCGGTAATGATATATCAGAACTGCGATCAGCTTTTAAAGCCTTTGATTTAGATGCAATTGTCTGGGATGCTTGTTTAGATGCTTTAGTATTAACGGAACTAATGGCTATATTTGCTGGTTCCAGATTTTTAGGTGTAGCTTTTGCTGGTTTTTTTGATTTCGATTTTTTAGCATTAGATTTCTTATTATTAACTTGAGATTTGGCTTGTTTTTGACTAGGCAAATTTTTAGAGGTTTGATTAATACTAATGGTATTAATTCGTGCAGGAACATTATTTTTTTCATTTATTGCGGCTGGTTCAGATGCGATGTAGTGAACATTAGTTTTTTTCTCAATCAATGAGCTACTTGCAGATGTAGTCAATACTTCTACCAAGCTATTGATTGGAGTAGCTTCAAGCAAACTCAAACTTAATTCT
This sequence comes from Nostoc sp. FACHB-152, assembly GCF_014697475.1. Lineage (GTDB taxonomy): Bacteria > Cyanobacteriota > Cyanobacteriia > Cyanobacteriales > Nostocaceae > Nostoc_B. Next base: position 18,716 of record NZ_JACJRV010000038.1, on the reverse strand, counting down.
TGAATAGAGTTTAACGGATATATTGGGCTAAATAATAAAGATGGAAGTAGGGATTTATTATGTATTAAAACACTAGATGGATATAGAGGAGATTGAATTCCAAGCGGAGATTTAATAATTTGCATGATTGTTACCAATAAAGGGTGGTAATTAATTTAAGAAATCACGAACTAGAGAAGAATTGTTTTTCATTACGTGTTGTGCGATTACCACCTCCTGCATCTTGTCCAATGCTTAAACCTTCAAAGGACATAGTTAATTCCTCTATAGCAACAGTGCTTCCATCAGCGTTAAAATCAGATGCTTTCCAGGCTGTGGGAATAGCACCAATGAGAGTCCAACTTTGCATGATGTCGCCTGCTTGATTAAAGACAAGAATATTTACATTACAACGAGTAGTTTCTTGCTGTTCATCAAATATTTCACATAACCAATTAAAAAAACTTTGATCGTCCGTAATTCCTCTTTTAAAAGTTATATCTGAAAAAGTTGTATGACCTAAGAAAACACGTTGTTGATTATTCACGCCCCCTTCGTGGTAAACTTCTTTCTCAATTTGTACACTTGGGCCTGAGCATTCAGTAAAAGATGCCATTATCGAACTATCTATCTCTACATAAAAACGATTAGAAGTGACAAAATTTAAACTGTGTTGTGTATATTTATCATCAATATTAGAATTGGAAAACATTATAATCTCCTTTCTCTACCATAATTTTCAATACGCTCTTGCTGATAACGCATATCTTCTAAAAAAATCTCGTAAACGCGCTCGGCTAATTCTTTCAATAACCACGGATCATTGAGGTATTGTTCTAATTGAAGTATTTTATTATTCATTGCATTTTAATAAGTTGGATATACGATGACTGAAACAAGCTTATGATTACAAAATATCTTTTTTATAGATAAATCGTAATTAGCCAAAGGTAAAAGATATGAATTTGTATTTATTTTCAACAGATTTCGCCTGACACCATTTTCAAAAGTATTTGTCAACTGATGAATCGCTGTAGGGGCGTGCATCTGTATGCCCCTACAGGTACCACATCATTTTTAAGTTAAATTAACTGTAAAACATATCAACTTTTCTTGACCGAGTTCTAATGAATCATTGTGGTTGAGACGATAAGAAGTACCAGGAGCAAGAAAATTACCGTTTAAATAAGTCCCATTTCGACTTTGATTATCAATTAACATATATGCGTTATGAGCCTTGTCCCAGTAAATTCTTGCATGAGAGCGAGAAACTACCTTCTCATTGGCAATACCAGTTAAGTCAATTTCTGGTGTAGATTTATTAGTGAAATTTCGTCTACCGATGTAACCATCTTCTCCTAACAGGGTAAATTCTTTGCCAGAGGTATGGATTAACCTGAGAGTTGACCGAGTGGAGGATGGTGAGGTATATATTGGGGCTGGTGGTAGGGAAGTAGAGGCTGGGACAACAGCAGGTTGCTCAACTGGTGCAGGCTGGTTATCAACAGTTGGAGTAGATACAACTACATTACCCAAAAGTGTGCCACACATAGGACAAACCTTAGCATTATTGGGTAAAGTACGGTTAAAATACTCACAATTAGGGTTAGGACAACGATTTACAGTCATTGGAAATTAAGTATTTATCGGGTATAGGTTTTAAAGGCACGACTCCGGCTTTGTCTAGCAAACACTGACCTTGGCGAGTAGTTAACATCTCTGCAAATTTACTTCCAGCAGGTGGCAAAGAGTTATCTTTTGGATATACAACAATGAGAGGATAGGCTAATGGATAGCTGCCAGAAATAAAAGTGTTTACATCCAAACGGTTGTTTTTATCACATATATTGTCTGAAGGACTAATTGGTAGACCGTTGAGGCGGAAGAGAGCTTGGCTAGCAGGTTTATTTCCATCTATTAGAGCTAAAGGATAGCCTGCACATTGATTCCAAGTTTTACTGAGAATGCCGTAACCAATCATCCCAACCTGTCCTGTATCAAATGCAGTGATGATTTGCTGTTGAGTTTGTTCGGTAGGTTGTGTTGTAACTTTTGCTTGATATAAAGCGATTTGTTGGGGGTCGTCTTTCAATACTATTTTTTCAAATTGACGCACTGCTTCCGGCTCTGTCGGTGCATATGGTTTGATGGGTAGATTCGGGCCGCCAAGCTGTTGCCAGTTATTGATTTGACCTGTATAAATTTGACGTAATTGCTCTAGGCTAATTTGTCCGTTAAGAGCCTTGGGAAGATTTTGGTCTTTCTTACTGAAGGCTACATACACAAGTAAGCCATCATAAGCGACTTTCTGATCGTTGAAGTTATTGCTGACATCATTGGCTAAACTAGTTATTGCAAACTGAGCTTTACCTGTCGTTAATTCTTCTATAGATTGACTAGCAGTTTGTATATTAGTTGAAGATACAGGCTGATAGTTAAATTGAGCATTAACATCTGGCTTAGGATGAGTCAATAAATCTCCTAAACTAGTGTCGCTTGTGGGACGAAACTTTAAAATGTTACTCCATGTTCCATTCTGTTCACCTGTGTAAATAAAATCTCCGGGAGGAACACCGTTAACATCGGAGAAAGTAGGAACAAGGTTATAAAATTCATTAGTATCATCTTGCATTCCTGAACTACGCATCAAGAAATAAAATATTCCTCCTCCAAGCACTAATAAAGTAAGAAGTGCTAATAAGAAAAATATGAGTTTTTGGAAATCTTTGTCTTTCTGATCTGATGAAACTACTGTGGTTAAACCGATCGCTTGATTTTCTTGAGGAAGTTTTAGTAAAGTTTGACGAGCATTTTCAGCACTCTCAAAAGGTAGTTCTATTCCCAGCAAGCGATAAATAAACTGCTTCAAGTCAGAATCAGAGTTAGGCCATTGCTGTTCATCTCTAGGATTGAGATTTTGCGATCGCCCTGTCCAAAGCTGAAAAGCAACTTGTCCTACATCTTCTAAGTCCTGTATGGGATTAGTAATTCCACGTTGGGAAATTGATGGTGGAATAAATAAACTTTCCCAAAGGGATAAATCACAAAGATAGATAGTAAAGTCTTGTTGATTGTTTTGGACAACTAAAAAACTATTTAAACTCAGATTTCCGTGAACCAAACCCTGCTGGATTTGACCTGAAGCAAGTCGTAGTTTTTGGGTATGGAGAAACTGTAATGTTTGTAAGGCTTGCTTTAATACCTCACGTACTTGATAAGCAGTCATAGCACCTTTTTGTGTGAGGTACTCGCTCAAAGTTTGAGAGGTTTCTAAATTACCTAAAGTAACAGTGTAACAGCGTTGTGCTAGGGGATCAGCGATCGCTTCCCAAGGGCTAATTAGGCGAAAGTCTTGCACTTTACCATCTGCTGGACTCACCCCAGCCACACGTGTAAAGGTGTCTTGGCGTTGGCTTGCTTCTTCGGAATTAAATGAATGATTAGGTAGCAGATATTCCTTAATTACAACAGGTTGATTATTACTCAGTTGGATTCCTAAATACAAACGCCCCATGCCTCTAGAGCCGAGAAAGCGAGTAATTTGATAAGTGCCTCGACTACCTTTAATCTCAGCTTTTTCTGGTAAAAGAGCAGGAAAACCACATTCTAAACAAAATTTTGCTTTAGGAAACTCTTTAACTGTTTGCTGGAGGCGATCGCATGATAAAGGTGCGTTGCGCGAACAAAAGTATTCTTTATAAACCGGCTCAGTTACAGACACATGAACTACTCCCTGTGTTGATTGAAAAAAATTTAAGCTTGAATTAACCCAAACTTGAAAGCAGCAATAACGGCTTGCGTCCGACTTGTAACTTGCAATTTTTCAAAAATATTTGTTAAGTGAGCTTTAACAGTAGCTACCGTAATAAATAAACGTTTAGCAATTTCTTCATTAGATTCACCTTTAACTAACCAGTGCAGAACTTCTTGTTCTCTATTTGAGAGATTGAGCTTTTGACGTGTTTGCACCACAACATCTGCATCAGCCCAAAATTTACGGAAAAAGCTGCTGGCGACTTCCGTAGGTAAATAAACTTCTGAATTGAGTACGGTGGCGATCGCATCACATAATTGAGTAGCTACGTGATTTTTAAACACATAACCTTTGGCTCCAGCCTGCATTGCCTGAAAGATTGCATCGTCTTCTTGGTGAGCAGATAAAACTAAGACTTTACCCACAAAAGACATCTCTTTTAGACGAATAAGAGTGGAAATACCATTACCAGAGGCTAATTCTAAATCCAGAAGAATTAGGGCGGGTTGCTTTTGATGAGCCATGCTGACAGCTTGCTCTGTTGTTGCAGCTTCAGCTACAACTTCTATAGGTAACTTTCCTATTTTGCTATGATGACCAAGAAAAGTTTGTATTCCTTGACGAAAGCGTTTATTGTCATCTACAAGAAGAACTGGCAACTTTTGACTAATAGCCATATCAAAACTCTCCTATAAAATTTGACAGTGTTTATTTCCTCTGCTCTCTACTTCTAATAAGAACGGGGCAAGCTGATATAAAATTGCGCTCCGCCTTGCGGTGAATTATTAGCCCAAAGGCTTCCGTGATGGTCAAGAACAATTTTTTTAGCAATAGTTAAACCAAGCCCTGTACCTCCTAAACGACGCGAATAAAAAGGAGTAAATATTTTATTTAGGTCATCTGTAGATAGTCCAGGGCCTTGATCGGATATCTGAATTAATACTTCATTTTGGAATATCTGCCAATTACAGTTAATCTTTCCTGAAACTGGGCTGAAGTGGACAGCATTACTTAATAAGTTGTCAAAAACTTGCTTCATCTGCAAGCGGTCTATGGATAATATATCAGAAGTCTCTGAATAAGATACTTGTAGGTTTTTTTGGACAATTAAGCCTTTTAATCCTTGAATACTTTCAGCAACTAATGATTTTAAATCGTGAGGAGCGACTCTTAATTTTGCCTTTTGGCTACAATAAATCAGATCAGTTAAGTTAGTATCTAAATCTTGAATACTCTCACGAATTATTGCAGCTTGTTCTTGCCAAGGACTATCTATTAATCCCAAATATAAATTTTCTGCATAAAGACGAATCAGCCCTAAAGGTTGGCGCAACTGATGTCCTGTACGTTGGAGGACGTGTTCAAGCAGTTGAACTTCAGCTTTTTGGCGTAGTGTTTCTAGGTAAATATCTAAATACTTGCTTACTAACATTGCAGTTCGCCTTACTTCCTCTTGCAATTTTAAAGGCAAATGTTGATGAGCAAGTATCAGAATATATTCCGGTTTTTGATTTCTATATCCTAAAGGACAAGTATAACAACTTGATGATGTAAAACATGATATATCAATTTCACTAAAAGTGAAACTAGGAAGGAAGTTTACTAACCATGCTTCTGAATTCAAATATGCTAAAGTTTCTTGTGAGATATATTGATTTTCAGGCTGGTGAGTAACTTCTTGATGATTTCCTATAGATGGATCATAATGAACAATCCGGCACCAAAAAATAGGATATTTATTTGTTAAATTTTCAATCTCTAGTTGACAAAAGCTTTGTAACTCAGATGAACCGAAAGATGGGAAACTAAAATGGGAGTTTTTAGTAAAGGTACCTAAAACTTTAGCTGGAACTTCTTTTGTAACCTGCATAAAGTATTTGTATTGTTATTAAAGTTAAACGGTCTAATTTAGTGCCTCAGCACCACTAATATTGAGTTTCCTGTTTCCCAGCAGATTTGAGGGTGAAGAAAGATAAGTTATCTGCGAACATAAGAAAATATTTGTGGTAAGCACTAGTAATCTTTGTTCAAACGCCTATATTCAGTTAACAAACCGGAATTACTTGAAAAATCGAATGTTTACACCATTTCACATTAATAATATAGGGACGTAGCAATGCTACGTCCCTACTCCTGTTCATGGGGTCGCAAAACGACTTGTAAAATCTCTAAACCAATAATTGATATTTCTCTTGAGCTAGATTGTAAAGAGGTCGCCAAATCAAACGATTAGTCAAGACAACTAATAAAGACATCACCACAGTAGAAGCTAGCAACAGGGAGAAATTGCCTGTTGCTGTCGCATGAGAAATGGTTGCACCCAGTCCAGAAGTGCTGATTACTCGCCCTTGAAATGTTACATACTCGCTAACAATACTGGCATTCCACGCGCCACCAACTGCGGTAATAATTCCTGTAATTAAATAAGGAAAGATCGCAGGTAAGATTAAGGTTCGCCAGCGTTGCAAAGGAGAAAGTTTATATACCCAAGCTGCTTCAATGAGGTCTGAGGGGATTGATTGCGCCCCAGCAATGACATTAAATAGGATATACCACATTGTTCCTAACATCATTAGAGCGATCGCACCAATCTGCAAACCGCCAGCAATACGAGTTAAACCCAGCAGCAGTAAGGGAAATAAAGCCGTAGCCGGTACAGAAGCGGCGATTTGTACCAATGGTTGCAATACTTGAGCTAACTGTCGATTACGCCCAATTGCGACTCCTACAGGTACAGTCCACAACAGAGATAAAATTAAAGCAATTACTACCCGCAAAGCTGTTAACCCAGCACCTTTGATTACCTGTAACCAATCTGTCCAACCCAAAGCCCGCAAAAGTAGTACAGCTTCCCAAGTACCCCACAGGACTATTAGAGTAAAGCCACTCACAAATACCCAATTAAACAAACTCGGTAAATTCAGACGACCCTTAGTATTGACTGGTACAGAACGCACGGGAAATGAGCGAATTAAACCGTCGTCTATGGCTGATTGTAATGGCTGAACAACCTTTTCGCTAACTGCGCGTAAAGTAGGCGATCGCCTGATAATATCCAACACCCATGATTGAGGTGCATTTTCTGTTTCAACCATCTCTAACTTAAATTTTTCAGCCCAAGCAATCAAAGGTCGCCAGACAAAAAAATCAGTTGCCACAATTATTCCAATCAACACCGCCAAACCCCAAAATATAGCGGTAAAATCTCCCTTATTAGCTGCTGTACCTAAAAAAGAGCCTAATCCTGGTAATCGAAAATCTTTATTTCCTAAAGTAAATGACTCAATTGCAATTAAAAAAAACCAGCCTCCAGCCACCGACATTACACTATTCCAAACCAACCCAATCGCGCCAGATGGTAACTCTAATTTCCAAAAACGTTGCCACAGATTAAGCCGATAAACCTGCGCTGCTTCTAATAATTCTCGTGGAATACTTTGAAGAGACTGGTAAAAACTAAAAGTCATATTCCAAGTCATTCCAGTAAAAATTAGTAAGATAGCTGCTAGTTCTACACCAATTCTTTCACCCGGAAACAAGGCAATTAAAGCTAATACTACACCCGGTAAAAAAGATAATACTGGAATCGATTGCAGAATATCTAACATCGGAATTAAAATTCGTTCCGCAATTCGGGAGCGATAAGCAGTATAGGCATATATTAAGGTGAAAATTAAAGATAAAAAGTAAGCCAGTCCCATCCGAATTAAGGTTTGGGCTGTATATCCTGGTAAAGCTGCAATATTTGTAGAAATCGTTAGTTCAGGTTGAAAAGTTCCACTGAATTGAGAAGCGGTTCTAATAATTAGTACAATCAAGGAAAGAATTACTAAAATTAGCAATCCATCTTGCCAAGTCCAATTGTTATGTCCCAGAGTTTTATTAGCAGGAGTGAGGGGTCGAGTCATAAGAAATTCTCATAAAGAGTTCAAAATTCTGTAAGCGTATACAGATGTAAGCTTCTAAGAATTAACTGCGGCAGGTTGCTCTAAAAATATTTGTCCCGATGGCTCATCGTAGCCGAATATTTCAGCGTAACGACCCCAATCAACAACGGTTTGTAATTGTTGCTCTGCTTCTTGAGGGCTAAAGTGAGTTTCTAGAATATCTAAAACTAATTCTTCAGGAATACGTTGATTATTTTTCGCTTCTAATAGACGATGAATTTGCTGTACTAAGCGAATATGAGTTAGCAGTTGCGATCGCACAATTTGTTTACGTTCATCGATACCACCATTGATAAATTCTTGCGCGATTGGTTGTAAGCTGATATCACCTTCTGCAAGTTCTACAAAATCCATCAATTTTGCAGCTTCTACAATTGGTAAAATATCATCTACTTCTAGTTGCAATTCTTGGGCAAGTCGATATAAGTCTTTTTCTTGGCGGTCTTCTAATAATTCTAATAGACCAGCAATTGAACCAATGCGTACAGATGGTAAAGATTGATATTTTGGTTGTGGTATTGTAGCTGTTACAGAGGTATTGACAGGTGTGTCAATTTTATCTAAATCAGGGTTAGTAATGATTGTATAAACTTGATCTACCAAAGCCTGAAAATTAGGGTGTTTGCGATCGCGGTAATGAGGTAAAGTTACAGGTAAGTCAGCGCGGATTCTCCCCGGATTGCGCCCTAAAACAATAATGCGATCAGCCAAAATTACCGCTTCCTCAATCCCGTGAGTAACAATTAAAACAGCTTTAGTTGGTATGCGCCGTTCTAACCATAAATCTAATAGTTCAAACCGCAAGTTTTCTGCTGTCAACACATCTAAAGCTGAGAACGGCTCATCCATACATAATAGTTCTGGTTCTACCGCCAAAGCCCTGGCAAATCCTACGCGCTGGCGCATTCCTCCAGAAAGTTCTTTGGGATAGGCGTTCTCAAACCCATCCAGACCGATGATATCAATCATTTTCAGAGCTTTTTGTCGTCGAGAATTTGGTGGTTCTTCTTTGGCTTTTAAACCCAATTCCACATTCTCTAATACAGTTAACCAAGGATAAAGAGCAAAGCTTTGAAAAACAATTGCTACCCCAGGATTTAGACCCACTAGAGGACGATTATGATATAAAACTTCGCCTTGACTCGGAGCGATTAACCCAGCAACTATTCGCATTAATGTAGATTTTCCGGAACCTGAAGGCCCCAGCAACGCAACTATCTCACCTGAACGTAACTCAAGATTAATATTTTCTAAGATGACAATTTGCTGTCCATTAGGTTGCTGGTAAAATTTTCTGACATTTTTTAGAGCAATTAAGTTTTCAGCCGCTTTGTTGGAGACCACAATACTTTCAGTGAGTAAATAATTATATAGAATCTCATGTTGAGGTTATCTTACAGTTAAAGTAACTTATACTAGCCAGGAGTATACATTCTGTATACCCTCGCTTTTCATTTGAGAAACGTAACACCGTTCTTTGGTTAACTCACTTCTTGCACCTGGAAATATGGATGTCAAAACCATGACTACGTGCAAGGGAAGTTAGCCGTTCAACGTCAAGTAAAAGAAAATACACAACTATTTGTGGAAAAATAGATTCAAGAGCAGTTTGTGCAGCCTGGCCCCAATCAGGTGGTGATGTTGGCTGAATATGCAGATGAGTCCAATGAGCGATGAGGTAAGCAGTCAGCGAAAGAATCAGCCAGCGATACATCCCCAGCAGAGTTCCTTGCCCAAAGCGATGCACTCCCTAACGATGCTTTGCGGTTTTGAACCATCCCTCAATTTGCCCTTCGGGTTCGCCAGTTGCTTCAAGTCGGGGAACCCGCCCAACGCACTGGCTCACCATCGACGCTTACCCCACCACTTAAGAGTAGAAGCTTTAATCGGGCGAGTAGACAAAACAAAACGTTTTTCTAGTTTGCCATTATCGCGCTTTAAGTAATACCAAGAAACAGTAACAGGAAAGCTTAAACCAAACAGATAAACCTGTTGACCCTGCTGATGTAAACGTCTTAAAAGTCTACCGTTGGCTAGCTTACGGCTAATAGCTACACCAGTAATAGCATGATATTTTAGCCGACGTACACCCTCAAGGAATTCTATACTGCCAAAGGCTGTATCAGCCAAAATGATTGTCTGGAAATGTTGAGTTAAAGATTGCGGTAAACGTTTAACTAATTTCAGTCCAAGCTGTGCAGGTGAAGGAGTTCCTTTACCCCTCCAAACACGGAAACTCCAAGGGATACGACATTTTCCTATCACTAAATAAACTACAACTAAATGTAGACCACGCTTACCGTTATAAACTTTGATTAAATCACCAAAGTCTTTAAATTTACCGCGTTTCTCTAAAGTTGTCAGGTCAATTATTACTTGTAAAAATGGTTTTCGCCCTGGAGTTGATGACGTTAATATATTCTCAACTGTTTGTAATGCACCGGAACGAATAACACGAATCATCTCTCTAGTTGACCAAGGATTTACATTTAAAAATCTGCTTAATGAACTTGGGGATTTTGTTTTACTATGTTCGGGTAACGGGTGTCCTTGTGCCTCTAAAAATAAAGCCAGCATCGCTTCTAAATTATCTTTTTGATACTGCGTCGGCATCAATTCTTTTAGGCTGTAAACTAGTTCTTGGGCGTGGGCAAGCATTTTTCTTGCTTCTTATCGATAGTTGCGCGATCGCAGGTTATACAGATCCACCCATCGAACTTTTGAGGAATATTGTAAAGACAGGTTTGGATACACGCATCGTCGAGTCAACTATCTAATAGCTGGTTCTGTGGTATTCGACAACATAGCGACGGGAACAAATTGTTCCCAAAACGAGGAGGTGGATAAAACGGAAATTGTTCCCAAAACGAGAAAGTAGACAAAGCTCGACCTAACTGCTCACGAATCCTGCCGACTAACGAAGGACAAGTGCGCCCTCTCGCACAGCTAGAACCCCATCAGCAGGTTAAAGTTTGGCAACGGGCAGTACAGCAGGCTGGCGGTAAAGTTCCCAGTGCCAGAATCGTAACTGATGTGGTGCAAAAAATTATAGAGCGAACGAGAGTACCCAATAGTTACCAGATTGGGGAGGTGTGCCAAATTCTAGCAAAGGAGAATCCAGAGCTTAGAGGCAAAGGTGGCTGTTGGTGCATATTGATTGCTATCCATGAGTTCAGTTGCACCGTAAGGCTTTGGAATGGCGAATGTACTGTTGGGGTGCAGCATTTAAAGTCTTATGAATACTTGCCCCAGGAATGCGAACAGATGCAAGAAATTTGCGGTAAGCGAAGCCATGCCGTTAGGCTTATCGCATTTCGCGGGTGTATTCTACTGAACTGGAGGAATCGGTTCAGAGGTTTTTGGAGTCGTTGGGGAAGTTGAATCGGGCTTATTTGACGGACTTGGAGGAAAAAGTGTTGAGTGTGTTGGAATCGGAAATCATAGTTTAAATCTTTGATTTCATCAAATTTATTCTAGATTACCAAATAGTAAGTAATGATTTTCGGAATGAGAATTACTGTATAGTTTGAGGTATTCCAGATCATACTCTCAAAAATTGCTCTATGATTGCGCTACCTGGTATTGCCATCCAAAGCAAGATTTATGAAAGTTCTAATTCTCTGGTTTATCGGGGCATAAGAGAGGATGGAGTAGCACTCATCGTAAAAATGCTCAAGCAGGATTATCCCTCACCTCAAGAATTAACGCGCTACAGACAGGAATATAAAATTATTCTTTCCCTCAACTTGGAAGGGGTTGTCAAAGCATACAGCCAGCAAGACTATCAACGCACTCTGGTGATTCTGTTAGAAGATTTTGGGGGAGAGTCTCTAGAGCAGTGGATGCACAAGCGCCCAGATATTTTCTGTCCCATACCTTTATCCACTTTTTTAGATATTGCGATCGCTGTTTGCGACATTCTAGGCAAAATCCATGCAGCCAATGTCATTCATAAAGATATCAACCCAGGAAATATCGTCCTCAATTTGGATACTGGCGTTATCAAAATTATTGATTTTGGGATTGCTACCCAATTTAACCGCACGAATTCGACTTTCAAGAACCCTCATGTTTTAGAAGGAACCCTCGCCTACCTGTCTCCAGAGCAAACAGGGAGAATGAACCGTTTGCTCGATTATCGCACTGATTTTTATTCGCTGGGTGTGACGTTCTATGAATTGCTAACCGGATATCTGCCTTTTCCCACAACAGATATCCTGGAGTTAGTCCACTGTCATATTGCTAAACAGCCTCCTCCACCACATGAATTGAATGCAACGATTCCCAAAGCAGTTTCAGATATTGTTCTCAAACTGATGGCGAAGAATGCAGAGGAACGATATCAAAGTGCCTGGGGAATCAAAGCGGATTTAGAAATTTGTGCTGACCAATTAAAAAAAATTGGGCAAATTCATAGCATTCAACTGGGTCTTTTAGACATTAAAGATCAGTTCCAAATTCCCCAAAAACTTTATGGCAGGGATCGGGAAGTTGCAATGTTACTAGCAGCTTTTGAATGCGTTGCTGCTTCACGAGACTATGTAGAAAAGACTTCAGAACAGGCACAAACTAGCAAACCAACATTCAAAGTCGAAATGATGTTGGTTTCTGGTTATGCGGGAATTGGGAAATCAGCATTAGTGCAGGAAATTTATAAACCAATCACCGCCAAGCGCGGCTATTTTATTTGGGGTAAATTCGATCAATTTGGGCGCAATATTCCTTACAGCGCGATCGCAGATGCTTTGCAGCAATTGGTGCAGCAAATACTTGGCGAACCGGATGAGCAGTTGCAACAGTGGAGATCGCGACTTCTAAAAGCTTTGGGAAGCAATGGACAAATCATTATTGATGTAATCCCGGAAGTTGAACTGATTATTGGCAAGCAGGCCCCTGTAGCAGAAGTTGGATCTGCGGAAGCCCAAAATCGGTTTAATCGAGTTTTTCAACAGTTTGTACGGGTGTTTTGTTGCCAGTCACACCCGCTTGTAATATTCCTCGATGATTTACAGTGGATAGATTCTGCGACTCTGAAGCTGATTGAATTAATGCTCCTTGACGAGCAAACTCAACATTTATTTTTGATTGGAGCCTATCGGGATAACGAAGTCAGTCCAACGCATCCACTCAGATTATTGCAGGAGCGAGTACGAAAACAAGGTGTTGTGCTTGGGGAGATTATTCTAGCACCCTTAATACTGGAGCCATTGAGTCAGTTGATTGCTGAAACGCTGCATCAGAATACAGAGACTATACGTCCCTTAGCTGAGTTAGTGCTGCGTAAAACCGAAGGCAATCCTTTTTTTGTCGGTGAATTTTTGCGAATGCTGTATAGCGAGAATCTGCTAACCTTTAATGCAAAAAACCTATGTTGGCAGTGGAACATTGCTGAGATTCAAGCTCAAAATATCACCGATAATGTTGTAGAGTTGTTGCTGAATAAGTTAAAAAAACTACCAGATGATACAAGATACATTCTCCAGTTAGCGGCTTGTGTCGGTGCCGAATTTGATTTAGATACACTGGCGATCGTTTGTGAGAAAACCGCTCAAGAAGTTTTTCGAGGTTTATTAGCAGCTATCCAAGCAGGATTAATTCAACCTTTATCTGAATTAGACGAAAACCTGTTAATTCAAGAATATAAGTTTTTGCACGATCGCGTTCAGCAAGCTGCCTATGCTCTCATTGATGAGTCGCATAAACAGGTGGTGCATTTACAAATTGGTCGCAACCTTTTGGAAAACACCTTAACTGAGCGACTATCAGAGCAGATATTTGAAATTGTCGATCATCTCAATCATGGAATTGAACTGATCTTTGAACAATCCCAACGGTATGAAATTGCCAGATTGAATTTGATGGCAGGACAGAAAGCTTTAGCAGCAACAGCTTATGAAGCGGCTTTCAACTATTTCAATGTGGGACTAAAACTCTTGAATGGAGAAAGCTGGCAAAGTGTATATGACCTAACCCTAGCGTTGTACTCAGAGGCAGCACAGGCAGCATACCTCAGTGGTCATTTCGACGAAATGCACATATTCGTAGAAGAAGTACTTAACCATGCCAAGACAGATCTTGACAAACTGAAAGCTTACGATAGCCAAATTCAAGCGTGTTTGTCACAGGGTGATCCCAAAGAAGCACTTAGGATTGGATTGGAAGTGCTGAAACTTTTGGGAGTTAAGTTAGTAGAAACTCCAAGCCAGTTAGATGTGAAAGCAGGATTGACGCAAACAGCTTCACTATTAACTGGGCAGGAAATCGAAGACTTGATTGATCTGCCGGAGATGACCACTCCAGTAGCGTTGGCAGCAATCTATGTCCTGGCAAATATTGTAGCTGCTGCTTTTATGGTATCACCAGCATTAATGGTGTTGATCGTGTGCAGAATGGTGAATTTATCAGTCGAAAATGGTAATGTAACTTGGTCATCGCTTAGTTACGCTGCCTATGGAATGACATTATGTGGAGTAGTGCAAGATACTGAACTCGGTTATAGATTTGGCAAATTAGCTTTAAGTTTGATAGAGCGATTAAATGATAATAAAGGGAATGCTAAGGCATTGCTGGTAGTGGGTTCCCATGTGATGCACTGGAGAGAACATCTTAGAAAATCATTGCCAATTCTAGTTGACGGTTATCAAAGCGGAGTAGAAACTGGAGACTTTGAATTTGCTGCTTACTGTGCATTTAACTTTTGTTATTACTCATATTTTTCTGGTCAAGAACTAACAGAATTGGAACAACAAACAGCAATTTACAGTAAGGCTACCAGTCAAATTAGGCGAGAAAACCCCTTTAATTGGCTTTCAATGCTGCGGCAGACAATTTTTAATTTGCTAGGTCAGTCTGAAAATCCAAGCTGTTTAATTGGTTGTATATACAACGAAGAGCAAGCACTATCGCGTGCTATTTCAGTTAAAGATGGAACTGGAATTCACCACTTTTACCTGAATAAACTTATTTTATGTTATCTGTTTGGGGAGTATCACCAAGCTTCACAAACTGCTATTTTGGCGGAACAGTATTTAGGTGAAGTAACGGCGTTAATTTCTGTACCCCTATTTTATTTTTATGACTCTTTAGTAATTTTGAACTTATTAGCTAATACCTCAAACTCCGAAAAAAAGGCTTGGCTAAATCGCGTTAATATTAATCAAGAGAGAATGCAGAAATGGGCACATGATGCGCCAATGAATTATCTACACAAATTTCACTTAGTTGAGGCAGAGAAAGCGCGAGTTTTGGGGCAAGTTCTGGAAGCCGAGGAGTTTTTTGAACAAGCCATATCTGGTGCTGCTGAAAACGAATTTATCCAGGAAGAAGCATTAGCTTATGAGTTAGCCGCTAAGTTTTATCTAGAACGTGGTAGAACAAAGATTGCTCAAACTTACATGAAAGAAGCTCACTACTGTTATGAACGTTGGGGAGCAACTGCAAAGGTAAAAGATTTAGAAACTCGGTATCCACAGCTATTTCCTCAGCAGTCAGCTAGAGATGGTACACCAATTCGTACTACTTCAGGAACTACTTCTAATCGCTCAGATGTTGCTCTTGATTTAGCGACGGTAATGAAAGCATCACAAGCGATTTCAAGTGAAATTGAACTCGAACGCCTGCTTCGTTCTTTAATGCAGATTTTAATTGAGAATGCTGGCGCACAAACTGGGTTTTTGATTTTGGAAAACTCAGGAGAATGGCTGATTGAAGCTGCTTATGAACTAGCTGATTTTGAAAGTGTTTGTGCTACGCGAGTGTTGCAATCGATTCCAACTAAAAATCACCTGCCTGAATCAATTATCCAGTATGTGATTCGGACTCATGAATCTATTATTTTAAATGATGCCACTCGTGAAGGTAATTTCACAAATGAATCATATATTCAGAACAATCAAACTCAATCGATTATCTGTTTACCATTGTTGAATCAAAGTAAACTGGTTGGCGTGTTGTATCTAGAAAATCAATTAGCAACTGGAGCATTTACACCAGAGCGAGCGCAACTTTTACATCTATTATCAACTCAAGCAGCCATTGCCATCGAAAATGCTAGGCTCTACTCCAAGGTGCGTGAGAGCGAAAGTAAGATGACTCAATTTCTGGAAGCAATTCCAGTCTGTGTTGCAGTTGTAGATAAATGGGGACACCCTTATTACTTCAACCAGCGAGCAACTCAGCTATTGGCTAAAGATATTGATCCTTCTGTGACACTCGATCAACTTACAGAGGTTTATCAAGCTTATCAAGCTGGAACTGCTCAAAAATATCCAACTGAGAGAATGCCACTTTTCCGAGCGTTAAGGGGCGAACATACTAGAGTTGATGATATAGAAATTTACCACAAAAACGCCAAAATACCCATTGAGGCATGGGGAACTCCAGTCTTTGACGAACAGGGCAATTTGACTTATGCGATCGCAGCCTTTCAAGATATTACTGAGCGCAAACAAGCCGAGAAATTGTTAGCCGATTACAATTGCACCTTAGAGCAACAGGTTGCCCAACGAACAGCAGCTTTACAAAAAAGCGAAGCCGAATTGCGCGATGTTTACGATGAGCTTCGCTTACGAGAACAGGAATTACGAGTGATTACAGACGCTCTACCTGTTTGTATCACCTATGTAGATGCCAAGCAGCATTATCGGTTTGCCAACCGCACTTATGAGGAATGGTTTGCTCGTAGTCAAGATGAGATTTTGGGCAAGCATATTCGCGAAACCTTGGATGATGCGGCTTATCAAGTTATGCAACCGTACATTAATCAAGCACTGGCAGGGCAAATCACAACCTATGAGGCAGAAATTCCCTGTGTATTGGGCAAGAAATATATTAGTAATTCGCTCATTCCTGATTTCGATGCCAATGGTCAAGTGAAAGGATACTATGGGTTAATCACAGACATCAGCGAACAGCGAAACGCTGCACTGCGTGAACGCAAACGTGCCGAAGAAGCCTCAATTGTAGAAGAACGCAACCGTATGGCGCGGGAAATTCATGATACGCTGGCTCAAGCCTTTACAGGTATTTTGGTTCAAGTTGGTGCAGCAGCCCAAGTGCTAGTAGATGATTTAGAAGCAACACAGGCCCATCTGGAGATGATCGATGAATTGGCACGAATCGGGCTAGCTGAAGCTCGTCGCTCAGTCACAGCACTCCGCCCTCAGTTATTAGAGGAAGGCGATTTATCTAGCGCCCTCCATCGCCTTGTGACGCAAATGAGATCTGCTACCGATGATACTGCTTTGATTTACGAAATTCAGGGTACAGCCTATCCTTTACCTGCCGAAGTGGAGAATAACTTACTGCGAATTGGGCAGGAAGCATTGACAAATGCGATTAAATATGCGATAGCTGACGAAATTCGCCTGGAGTTAGTCTATGGAGATGCAGAAACTACATTGAGCATTAAAGACAATGGGCAAGGCTTTGGTGTCGGTAGCATTCCCTCGGTTGGCGGATTTGGATTGTTGGGAATGAGCGAACGGGCAGAGCGAATTGGAGCGCAATTGAGAATTGCCAGCCAACTAGGGCAAGGAACAGAAATTATTGTCATTGTCAATCGAGGGTAAGAATCATGCTTGGTCAATCCACTACAATTCGTGTTTTAATTGTTGACGATCACGCCATTGTCAGACAAGGATTGGCAACCATCATTAATCGCGATCCCGAAATGACAGTAATTGCTCAAGCAGAAGATGGAGAAGCGGCGATCGCTTGTTTTGGTGAACATCAACCCGATGTGACTTTGATGGATTTGCGAATGCCGCAAATGGGAGGAGTAGCAGCCATTACTGCTATTTGTGCCAAATTTAAACCTGCCCAAATTATTGTGCTAACCACCTACGATGGCGATGAAGATATCTATCGCGGATTGCAGGCGGGAGCGAAAGGCTATCTGCTCAAGGATGCAAAACCCAGCGAACTGCTTAATGCCATTCGCATGGTTAATCGCGGTCAGCAGTACATTCCACCGGAAGTGGGGGCAAAGCTAGTGCAGCGCATGAGTAACCCAGAACTGAGCGAACGAGAGCTAGAGGTACTGGGTTTAATGGCGCAAGGAATGAGTAATTCAGATATTGCAACTGCTTTAACTATTGGCGAAAGCACAGTCAAATCTCACGTTAATCGCATTCTTAGTAAATTGGGAGTAAGCGATCGCACTCAAGCTGTGATTATTGCGGTAAAACGCGGGATTGTCAGTTTGTAGGTTGTGCTTTTGGTTAACTTTCGATTCCAACTTTAGTTGGAGTTAGTCTTCCATTATGAGATGGGTGAAGCGATAATCCATTCGACTAAATAAAAGTGCCAACTGTGAGTGGACGACAAACCAAAGTCAATTGCATATATTAAATTCATACAAACACAGATAGTAATTCAGTTGCAAGATTCAAGATTATTGGTCTCATCTTCAACTCAAAATCGGAAACAGAGTTGATGGTTGCCATTATCGTTGCAAGTCATCAAGAGCTTTGATCCTCAATTGCACAATTATAAGAGGTAATACCATGAGTACCGAATTCAGTAAAAACAAAGTTGCAATTGTCAGCCAGGGCGAAGACCTCAATTGGTTCGATACTATGCCTGGTGAGCAAATGGCTATCCGTGTGCATAGCAGAGATGTCGCTGGAGCTTTCTCAATCATCGAAGCGCGTGTCCCGCCGTTCTCAGGCCCGCCACTCCACTATCACAAAGATAGGGAAGAGATATTTGAAGTACTTGAAGGCAGATTTCGCTTTCACTGTGCAGGCGAAGAGTTTGAGGCTGGGCCAGGAACGTCGGTTGTTGTACCCCGTAACAGCATACATGGATGGGTGAACCTGGGGCCGGGAGTAGCTCGGTTGCTTTTCACCTTTGTACCTGGCGATATTGACGAATTCTTCCCCCAAATAGGTCAAACGCCCCCCGAAGGTTGGACGGATCTGGCATATCAGTATGCTTGCGGGGGGACAAAATGGTCTAGAATGCTTATCTTACAAAGAGTGTAGCAATTTGTGGTAAAAGAAAAAGAGCATTTATTCGCAATAAGCTCTATTTAA
>NZ_JACJRV010000037.1 GCF_014697475.1 Nostoc sp. FACHB-152 | reverse complement strand
TCTCGTAAAATTGGTATCCAATAATGAAAAGTATCGTTAGCCTCTGTTTTAGATACCTCAAATAACATTCCTAATACTTGAAATGTTGGCATCTGTCTTAAGCATCCAGTAAAAAACAGAAAGCGTACATAGTTCGTGTAATGGCTGTAGTAGCGATCGCTAGCAAAAGTACGAATAATTAAATCTCTTTCTTCTTTACTGAAGGGATTAATATCTTGTTCTTCAGTAGCCCCCTTGGGTGCTTTGATTTTCATAGCAGCAAATGGGTTAGCCTCAATTAGCCCCTCTTCCATTGCCCAATTGCAGCAAGCTTTGAACTGAGTTAAACAACGCTTTGCAGCATCTAGAGTTAAGTTGGCTAAAAGATAATCCCTAATAGCAGATGCTTCATCTAGCGATCGCGTTGGTAACTTAGCGATGTGATTTCGATGCTTGACAAAATCTTTGGCGTAGGTACTAGGACTAACTTGCGGTTTCTTAAATTCGCTATACCTATCCCAAAGTTGGTTTAATTCTGGTTTAGGTTTCTTAATGGGTGTAATGAGTGTAATCGTAGTCAGAGCAAATTGAGGTTGGTACTTCTGTAGAGTTAAGTCCAATTGCTTATAGAGCATATCGTTCTCAATCTCAGATGCCTTGCTTTCAGCAAATTTCCGGTTGTTTGGGGTATCTGCTAAACCAGTAGAGATGTAATAACGCTTGCCCTTATATCTAAATCGCAGCTGCAACCGATCATTAGAGTTAATGATCGAGACAGAACCCTTAGATGCCCGCCCTGTAGGAGTTTTCGAGAACATAACTTTATCAGGTGTAATTACTCCTCTACTCTATTGCTTTTACACCCAATTTACACCCATTTTTTGTCTAAAGGTGTCCAATAATGTCCAAAATTTCTTTGAAATACAGAACATTTGTTCTGTATTTATCAGGGTTTATAAACCAAAAACCCCTTGAAATCCAACCATTTCAAGGGGTTAATTCATAATGCCAGGAACCGGACTTGAACCGGTGACACGAGGATTTTCAGTCCTCTGCTCTACCAACTGAGCTATCCCGGCGCGTTTTTTGTTTTGCACCACGATTTATAAATGTAGCAAACAAAAATGAATTATGCAAGTGTTTTTGTAAATAAATTTAAGCTGTTCTCAAACTCAGCTTACTCATAATGAATATAGCTATGAATAGCAAAAACTGTACAAGCACAATACTAGGGCCAGAGGCTAGGTTGAAAATACCCGACACAAGAATGCCTGCAACGCTGCTAGAAGAACCAACTACGACAGACAGCAACAGAAAACGGCTAAAGTGTTGACTCATCAGCTTGGCTGTAGCGGCGGGAATAACTAAAAAGGCGTTTACAAGCAAAACACCAACGGCTTTAATAGCTACTGCAACTGCTAGTGACAGCAGAATCACAAATCCATAGCGGTATAACTCCACTGGAATACCTTGAACTTTTGCCACGTCAGGATTCAGTGTCAACAAAATCTGTTGTCTGAGGGTCGATAATAAAAATATGCTACTAATTCCCAACACCAGCAGCGTTAAAATTAAGTCGCTGGCATCAATAGCGAGAATATCTCCAAAAAGCACCGCCATTAAATTACCGCGATATCCCTGAATCAGGCTAGAAAGAATTACGCCGATCGCCAACGCACCAGAGAGAACTATACTAAGTACGCTATCGCTGCCCAAATCAGTTTTATCTACGAAGTAAAGAACGATAACACCAAAAACTAACGTGAAAGGCAATAGCATCCAAGTGGGGTTTAACTGAAGTAGCACACCCAAGGCTACACCGACTAATGCAGCATGACCAACGGCATGGCTAAAAAATGATAACTGGCGCAAGGTCACAAAGCAGCCAAGTAACCCTCCAAGTATCCCCATCAACACAGCACCTATGAGTGCGCGTTGCATAAAAGGAAATTGTAATAAATTTACCAAATCATTGCTAGTAGTAATGGCTAGTTCTAGGCTCTGATAATCAGAGTAAAAAATCATAAGTGATAACAAGGTTGAGAGAAGCTCTATCTCAGGGTATAACGAATTTGATTGATTGGTAGATTGCGTTAAAGTTAACGTTGCCCTTGGCTTTGAATCATTTAAAATGACAAGTGAGCATCGTCAAGATTTAACAATGCAATTACTTAGTTAAAAGCATCTTGAGCGATCGCTAAAATTAAATTGGAATCTATCTGCTGTTTTGATACCATGAATGAGCAACATAATACTGATTTGCCATCAGCAGATTCTCAGGAGTTCAATAAAACTAATGATCACCAGCCTCAGGATATACCTCCTGAAGGTGCGACAAGTAAGCCCGGTCATGAGGACTGGAATAAACGTATTGCAGGTGTCTGGAAGAAAGCAACAGCCAGCGTGATGCAATTCCTACCTGTAGAACAAGTATCACAAACCGTTGTTGAATGGTATAGTGTCAGTGAAACTCAGGTGGCAGAGATTTTAGAAGCTGTCCGCGCTGAACTGCCAACCACCGAAGCTCTTTTGATTGGCAAGCCTCAAGCTGGCAAAAGCTCGATTGTGCGGGGACTGACAGGAGTTTCGGCGGAAATTGTCGGTCAAGGATTCCGCCCTCATACACAACATACTGAGCGTTATGCCTATCCTTCTAATGACCTACCGTTGCTCATTTTTACAGATACGGTAGGATTGGGAGACATTAACCAAGAAACTCAGGCAATTATTCAAGAATTAGTAGGTGATCTGCAACAGTCGAGTCGCGGCGCGAGGGTGTTTATTCTCACAGTCAAAATTAATGATTTTGCCACTGAAGCATTACGACAAATTGCTCAAAAACTACGTCAGCAATATCCTGATATCCCTTGTTTATTAGCTGTTACTTGCTTGCATGAGGTTTATCCTCCTGAGACAGCTGATCATCCAGCTTATCCGCCAGAGTCGGAGGAAGTTCAACGTGCCTTTGTCCAAATGCAGCAAGCTTTTGCAGGATTATACGATCGCGCTGTTCTGATTGACTTCACTTTAGAAGAAGATGGTTACAATCCTGTATTCTACGGTTTAGAAGCATTTAGAGATGCTTTAGCCGAACTTTTACCAGAAGCCGAAGCCCGTGCAATTCATCAGTTGTTAGAACAGGGTGTGGGCAAACAAATTGGTAACATCTATCGTGATGCGGGCCGGCGTTATATGCTGACCTTTTCCATCATGGCAGCAACTTTGGCAGCTATCCCATTGCCCTTTGCAACTATGCCTGTATTAACGACATTGCAAGTATCAATGGTCGGTCTTTTAGGAAAATTATACGGGCAAACAATCACACCATCGCAAGCAGGCGGTATTGTCAGTGCGATCGCTGGTGGATTTTTAGCCCAAGCAGTCGGACGAGAGCTAGTTAAATTTATACCAGGATTTGGCAGTGCGATCGCAGCTTCTTGGGCAGCTGCTTACACTTGGTCATTAGGCGAAGCAGCCTGTGTTTACTTTGGTGATTTGATGGGCGGTAAAAAGCCCGATCCGCAAAAGATTCAATCTGTCATGCAACAGGAATTCCAAGCGGCAAAAGAACGGTTTAAGGGAATTAAACGTTAAGGGTAGTTATTGGGATTTTCTACAAAAATATGCTCACTTGCTGCGGCTGTATTCAATTCGGCATCAGCAGACACAAGTGTCATAGGTGGTAAACCGTTAGCTATGCACAGGGCGTTAACTGCAAGGCAAGCTGCTAACTGAACTGCATCATAACCTCGCAAACCGTAAATTTGAGCTAATTCTATTGCAGAGTTAATGATACCTTCTGTAATTTCGACAACTTGATATTCAGACTGTAGATCGTTTTTAAATTGATCGCATACAGCGATCGCATCTTGAGAAAGAATACTTCCACTACGCGATCGCCGTGTAATTGCAGCTATAATCTCAACACCTGTGATAGCAGCAATCATTATCTCGTTATTTTGTGCCAGGTCGCATAATCTCAAAACCCATGCTGAACCTGTCTCACTTATGTAACGCTTAACAAGCGCACTGCTATCTAAAAAATAAACTGCCATTTAGAGGCGTTCCTCAATGATTGTCTCAGAAACAGGCTTACCCTGTACCTGAATAAATCGCCTTTCAGTTTGCCCCTTAGAAGAGGCTTGTTTGATTTGTTTGACTAAACCAGAATTTAGCAGTTCTGTGTGGAATCTTGTGCGTTGAGCTTGTTCTTGATTCCTAAAATGTTCTTTAATAGCTTGATTTAGCTCCTGTAACTCCTCCGGTTCTAGCAAGTCTAACTGATTAAGGATTTGTTGAAGAATCGCCTGTGACATAGGCTTTTACTTTGTACCAATACCAATATGCCTACTATTTTAGATGTCTATTAAACCTTCTCCTTTGCAGGTGGGACAATTCCAGTCTTATTTAAACCAGCATCAATTTCTCGGAGAATTTTAAAATCATCTTCCGGTAAAGGATAGCTACTACTATTAAACAAACCTGTACTCGCAACTGGTCGCTTTTCTAAAAAAGAAAATGCTTGGCGAAATTGCTGCGGTTGGGCTTTAATTGGTGCGTCAAAATGGCAGGGAATAATCCACTGAAAATCCCAGCTTGCCACTTTATCCGCCCAATCAAGTGTTTCTCTGGGTGCGCGGTTAAGAATGAGGGTTTGTAAAACTGGTGCGACAAATAAACGCCCATCGCCGCGCAAGGCGTAAAATGACCTCTCCCAGTTATGTTTCCATTTGAAAGGGAATAACCCAAAATAAGCTTTGCGAGAACGTTCTGGTGCTTTCAATGCATCACGGAACACTTCGCCCCATGCAGGTACTTCTAGTACACTGGGTTGGAAATACAAAGCGAACAGGGTGATGCGTTGCCATCCTTTCAAACGATTTGCTTGATTATCAGCAACAATATCAGAACCTTTCTCTTTGGCATGGAAGAGTAAAGGGTAGGGATCAAGTTGGACGATCGCTGGTGGTTCTTCTGGTATAGATACCACCGAATCTGTTACTAATAAAGTGTGCGATCGCTTGTGAAAAAATGCCACTTCTGTAAATTTACCTGGGCCTAAATCAATAGTTTTCAATATTGCATAGTCAAACTGGTCTGCAAAAGGTGTTTGGTTAATGTCTTCTGGCAATACTTGCGTCCGTTTTGCAGGTAAACCCAGCCAACTTAATGGCAGATTAACCGGGAAACTCCATTGATTAGGGGCGACAAACACCTGTGCATTGGGAAAGCATCTAGCGAAGGGGCCAACAAAAACCTTATGTTCTATGCCAGAGATAGTTGGCAAGATAATATATTTGACATCGCCGTGTTCTGTCACTAATTCTTGAACAAGTTGAAGACATTCTTTAGTCGGTGCAACAGGCGCATAGACTAGTAAACCGCCCTCATCTAATTTGACAACTGTCATCCGAATAGGCACAACAACATAAAAGATGCCCTGCAATTGGTCAAAAGTCCAGATGGTGTCTTTGATGACTTCCTTGCGAATTGTTCGCCGTCTGCCATAGGGGTAGAGTGGCACTATTGGCCAGAATACCCATGAAATATCTTTTGGATAAATTTGTTCTGTGATTACACGTTCATGGTGAGTCACCCTAAGACCCCTCCAAAATTCCCCATACTTAAGTTTATTCCTGCTCTCCGAAGTTGGAGTTTAGCAAATTCTGCAACCTTATTGGCTGTAGTCTTCAAATTTACGCTTTTCCTGCCTCGCTATGGAACCAAAACGATATCTCCTTTTACTAGAGACATTTATATAGGCTCCCCGTCTTCCAAGGTATATAAATCTGGTTCATCATCTAAAAATTCAAATACTTTACTTCTTTGTGATAATTCTATAATCTCCGATGTTGATGGATAGGGAGAATTAAAGAATAGCTTTTCTTCTAAAAGGTAGCGTTCTTCTTCAGAGAGCGATAATATTACTTGAACTTATGATTCAATAAGCGTAGTATTTATAGGCGATCGCGTTTCTCTTGCATTTGTTATTTTACATAGTAGTCTAATTACAATTAGATGTTTGCTTTATCCTACAAGTTACTATTAACTTATGATTTAACCTTTTTTCTACTTTCTTTTTGATAATTGAACTATACGATTATTTGTAAATAACACCAATGCTATTTTAATTGCTCCTGCATCATCGTCAGCCGGCTCTTCAAATTCTGCTTCACTTTTAGCTTGCTTTGTTTTGCTTTTTTTCGGAAATTTTTCCTGCCGATATCGTTCTTGAACATAAGCCCATAATTCCTTTTTACTTACATCTTCTTGTTGATCTAACTTTTCTATAGCTATAACTGCATATACCGCATTTTTTCCTAACTCATGGTTAATTTTTGAAAGTTCCCAGTCTTGAAAATCTCTGTCACCATCAACAATGTATCCTAAATACCATAAACCGTATGCAGCACACATTCTGCAACTTTTTTTGCTTGCATATTTACTTATACCTTCATAGCTTTCTTTCCAAAACTTACGCCAAGATTCAGGATCTTCCTGTTGGTGAGTATTCATTTTATTGATTGTCTCTGTAATCCACTTTATGTAGTTAATCTTTGCTCTTTGCATAATTGCTCCTATTTAGTGAATATTGGACATTCCAACATTTTGTCTACCTCTTCTTTTATCCTTCCCATTAGTAAAGAGAGAATTTAATACTTGTACCAACAAAAAATCCCCCACCTTGCGGCAGGGGATTTTAATTACTTACCTACAAAACTAGTAGCCAGATCAACCGAACTTACCAGCAGTGGAGGCGATGAGGAAGGCTGCGTAGGTGAGGACATAGCCAACGGTGAAGTGAGCTAAACCAACCAAACGAGCTTGAACGATGGACAGAGCAACGGGCTTGTCTTTCCAGCGAACTAGGTTAGCTAGAGGAGTACGCTCGTGCGCCCAAACCAAAGTTTCAATCAACTCTTGCCAGTAACCTCTCCAGGAGATGAGGAACATGAAGCCGGTAGCCCAAACTAGGTGTCCAAAGAGGAACATCCAAGCCCAGACAGACAGGTTGTTCATACCGTAGGGGTTGTAACCGTTAATCAACTGTGCAGAGTTAGCCCACAGGTAATCACGGAACCAGCCCATCAGGTAGGTAGAGTTTTCGTTGAACTGAGCAACGTTACCTTGCCAAATACCCAGGTGTTTCCAGTGCCAGTAGAAGGTTAACCAACCTACTGTGTTCAATGCCCAGAACAGAGCTAAGTAGAAGGAATCCCACGCGGAGATGTCGCAAGTACCGCCACGACCAGGGCCATCGCAAGGGAATGCGTAACCGAAGTCTTTCTTATCTGGCATTAATTTAGAACCACGAGCATCCAAAGCACCTTTGACTAGGATGAGGGTGGTGGTGTGTAGACCTAGTGCGATCGCATGGTGTACCAAGAAGTCGCCAGGGCCAATTGTTAAGAACAAAGAGTTGGTGCCAGAGTTAATGGCATCCAGCCAACCAGGCAACCAAACGTTTGCGTAGTTGGGGTAAGCTGTGTAAGCAACACTGTCAGGGTTAGACAGCAAGGTGTCTAAGCCGTAAAGCACTTTACCGTGAGCAGCTTGAACGAATTGAGCGAATACTGGCTCAATCAGGATTTGCTTTTCAGGAGTACCGAAAGCAACTACTACGTCGTTGTGAACGTACAAACCTAAGGTGTGGAAGCCTAAGAATAGCGATACCCAGCTGAGGTGAGAGATAATCGCTTCTTTGTGCTTCAGTACTCGGTCGAGTACGTTGCCTTTGTTTTGTTCGGGGTCGTAGTCACGTACCCAGAAAATTGCACCGTGAGCAAAAGCACCAACCATCAAGAAGATAGCAATGTATTGATGGTGTGTGTACAACGCTGCCTGAGTTGTGTAGTCCTTAGCAATGAATGCATAAGGAGGCATTGCGTACATATGCTGTGCTACTAGGGAAGTTACGGTTCCCAATGCAGCTAGGTGAAAACCTAACTGGAAGTGCAGAGAGTTGTTATAGGTGTCGTACAAGCCTTGGTGAGGCAGGTTGAACTGACCTTCGCTCTTGCTACCAGGTACTAAACCAGCTTTGGAGTTCAGCATTTCTTTGATGCTGTGACCAATACCGAAGTTAGTCCGGTACATATGACCAGCAATGATAAATATCACTGCGATCGCTAAGTGGTGGTGAGCCATGTCGGTCAGCCACAAAGATTCTGTCTGAGGATGGAAACCACCTAAGAAGGTCAGAATCGCTGTACCAGAGCCTTGAGAAGTACCGAACAGATGACCTGCGGTATCAGGGTTTTGCGCGTAAACGCCCCAGTTACCGGTGAAGAAAGGTTGCAGACCTGCTGGGTGAGGTAGTGTGCTGAGGAAGTTGTCCCAACCTACGTGCTGACCGCGAGATTCAGGGATAGCAACGTGGATCAAGTGACCAGCCCAAGCCAAAGAGCTAACACCGAACAAACCAGCTAAGTGGTGGTTTAGACGGGGTTCAGCACTCTTGAACCAAGAGAGGCTAGGACGGAACTTGGGTTGTAAGTGCAACCAACCAGCAAACAAGAACACTGCCGCCAACAACAACAGGAAGACTGAACCTGTGTACAGGTCATTGTTTGTCCGCATGCCAATGGTGTACCACCAGTGATAAACACCAGAGTATGCAATGTTTACAGGATTACTAGCACCGCCTTGGGTAAAAGCTTCAATTGCTGGTTTACCAAAGTGGGGATCCCAAATCGCATGAGCAATTGGGCGGATGTGTAGAGGATCTTTAATCCACTGTTCAAAGTTACCTTGCCAGGCCACGTGGAACAGGAGGCTAGAAGCCCATAAGAAGATGATTGCCAAGTGACCGAAGTGGGTAGCGAAAATCTTTTGGTAAAGATTTTCTTCAGTCATGCCATCATGGCTTTCAAAGTCGTTGCCCATTGCCATCGCATACCAGATGCGACGCGTAGTTGGGTCCTGTGCGAGATCCTGGCTAAATTTTGGAAATTTTGTTGCCATAGCTTTGATATTTCCTCTGACCCTTAGCCATCAGGCATCAGCTTTTGGAGTTCTGAGTTTTGAGCTTTGAGCGATTACCCATCACTCAGCACTCAGCACTCCTTATAACTGATTGCTATCCTACTGAAAGAATGTGTGCGTGGAAGAATGCCCAGGTGGTAGCAATTCCTCCTAAGAGGTAGTGAGCTACACCAACAGCACGGCCTTGAGTGATGCTCAGAGCGCGAGGCTGGATTGCTGGTGCTACCTTCAGTTTATTATGAGCCCAAACGATAGACTCAATGAGTTCTTGCCAGTAGCCGCGACCACTGAACAGGAACATTAAGCTGAATGCCCAAACAAAGTGAGCGCCCAAGAACATAAGTCCATAAGCAGACAGCGCACTTCCGTAGGAGTTGATTACTTGTGAAGCTTGCGCCCACAAGAAGTCACGCAACCAGCCGTTGATGGTGATGGCACTTTGGGCAAAGTTACCACCAGTAATATGAGACACATTACCTGCTGCGTCAACTGTTCCCCAAACATCAGATTGCATCTTCCAGCTGAAGTGGAAAATTACAATTGACAGGGAGTTATACATCCAGAACAGTCCTAAGAAGACGTGATCCCAACCTGAAACTTGGCAGGTACCGCCACGGCCTGGGCCGTCGCAAGGGAAGCGGAAGCCTAAGTTGGCTTTATCAGGAATCAAGCGAGAGCTGCGAGCGAACAATACGCCCTTTAGCAAAATCAGAACTGTTACGTGAATGGTGAAAGCATGGATGTGGTGAATCAAGAAGTCAGCAGTACCCAAAGCAATGGGCATCATTGCGACTTTGCCACCTACAGCCAAGATACCGCCGCCAAAGGCATAGCTAACAGGCTCTAAGGCATTGGGAGCAGTGCCACCAGGAGCCAAGGTGTGCAGGTTTTGCACCCATTGCGCAAACACTGGCTGCAACTGAATTGCATTGTCGGAGAACATGTCTTGGGGACGGCCCAAGGCACGCATTGTGTCGTTGTGGATGTAGAGACCAAAGCTGTGGAAGCCTAGGAAAATACAAACCCAGTTGAGGTGGGAAATAATTGCATCCCGGTGACGAATCACCCGATCCAGAACGTTATTTTGATTAACTACAGGATCATAATCTCGCACCATGAAGATGGCAGCGTGAGCCGCACCACCAACAATCAAGAATCCACCGATCCATATATGGTGAGTAAAGATACACAACTGAGTTGCGTAGTCAGTTGCCAAGTATGGATAAGGAGGCATCGCGTACATATGATGCGCGATGATGATGGTCAGCGAACCCAAGAAGGCAAGGTTAGTTGCCAATTGAGCGTGCCAGGAGGTGGTCATGTTTTCATAAAGACCCTTGTGACCTTCCCCTGTGAAGGGGCCTTTGTGGTTTTCGAGGATCTCTTTGATGCTGTGACCAATACCCCAGTTAGTGCGGTATTGATGACCTGCGATAATGAAGAGTACAGCGATCGCTAGGTGGTGATGAGCAATATCAGTCATCCACAGACCGCCGGTTACTGGGTTTAAACCACCCTTGAAAGTTAAGAAGTCAGCATACTGACCCCAGTTCAAGGTGAAGAAAGGTGTTAAACCATTAGCAAAGCCGGGGAATAGGTCGATCAACAAACTCTTGTTCAGGATGAACTCATGGGGCAAGGGGATATCTTTAACAGCTACCCCTGCATCCAATAGTTTGTTGGTTGGAGCGGAGACGTGAATTATGTGTCCAGCCCATCCCAAGGAACCACAGCCTAGTAGAACTTGCAGGTGGTGGTTCAACATCGACTCAACATTCTGGAACCATTCCAGTTTGGGAGCGCGCTTGTGGTAATGGAACCAGCCAGCAAACAGGAACAAACCTGCTAGTACCAAGCCGCCTATAGCTGTGCAGTAAAGCTGGAAGGAGTTGGTAATACCCCAGCCACGCCATACCTGGAACAAGCCTGAGGTGATTTGAATGCCGTGGAAGCCACCACCGACATCACCGTTTAATATGTCTTGTCCCACAATGGGCCAAACGACTTGAGCACTGGGTCTCACGTTCAACGGGTCGCTCAACCAGGCTTCGTAGTTAGAAAACTTCGCGCCGTGGAATATCATCCCGCTCAACCAAATCGTCACAACGGCCAGGTGTCCGAAGTGAGCCGCAAATATTTTGCGGGAGATGTCTTCTAAATCGCTTGTATGTGTATCAAAATCGTGGGCGAGGGCGTGGAGGTTCCAAATCCAGGTGGTGGTTTTGGGACCTCTAGCTAGAGTTCTGTCGAAGTGACCAGGCTGTGACCATTTCTCAAATGAGGTTGGTACCGGATCGTTATCGACTATTACTCTTGCTTTCTTCTCCTCTCGCTCCGGAGGACTAATCGTCATTCGACCTCCTCTCGTGATAAGGAATGAGGAATCATGAAACCACAAAGTGATCCTTAGTCGCATTCTCCAGAGGTGGCTGGAGCAGCGATGAAGACGCTATGTGGAAATTTGTTTCTGTTGAATTATAAAGTCTTTACTTGTACATTGTTGGAGAGATTTTAACAATAATTCAAATTCCTCAGATTAAGTGCCTGATTTACCTTTTAACTTTAAACTCCTGAGCAAAAAGTCAATACTTTCCCTATTTAATTTACAAAGAATAACAATTCGTTAATTTTATGATTCATGGGTATAATACTTGCAAACTAAGTATTCATGCTCTTCATCTGTAATATTTTGGTGCAAATAAAATAACACCTCTCAGCGAAAATTGTAAAAAACATCACGCTTTGCCATCACTTCTAAAAAAAGCAAAGTAAATGACTAAAATTTTACCTTTTGGGCTATGGTGTCCGATGGATAGTTTATTCCAAAATACTTTTTAGTTTTTACAAGCTATAGCTGGGTATAAGGCATGAATTTGTGGTATGTGAAGCCTTTAAAACAGATCCTCCCTAGGAGTTTGACTATTTATAGGTGGTTATTAATACTAATGCTAGCGATCAGCTTAAGCAGTTGTGGCGATAAAGCGGTTAGCCAAGATGTATCTATTCGTCCCCCGGAAAAAAATCAACAAATTTCACAGCAATTTACTGAAGTTGCGCCACCTGAAATAATTCAAGAACTACGCCAAACTTTAGAAGTTTACCGGCCACAGGTTAATATTATTACTCCTAAACCGGATGAAGTTCTTCAAGACACTACCGTTACAGTTCGCTTTCAGGTAAAAGATTTACCTATATTTAAAGACCCA
Organism: Nostoc sp. FACHB-152; assembly: GCF_014697475.1. Classification (GTDB taxonomy): domain Bacteria; phylum Cyanobacteriota; class Cyanobacteriia; order Cyanobacteriales; family Nostocaceae; genus Nostoc_B. Next base: position 51,204 of record NZ_JACJRV010000037.1, on the reverse strand, counting down.
CAGTTTGAATTAGGTCCACATCTCCATGTCATTTTGGATAATCGGCCTTACATACCTGTGTATGATTTAAATCAGCCTTTAAGTTTACCAGAGTTGTCTCCAGGTACACACACCTTACGCGTATTTGCGTCCCGTCCTTGGCATGAAAGCTTTAAGAATGAGGGTGCGTATGCCCAGACAACATTTCATATTTTTACCAAAACTGACGATAACAGCCCTGATCCTAGCCTACCTCTACTTACTTACAGCCGTCCCCAAAGCAGTTACGGAGCCGAACCAATCTTACTTGACTTTTACTTGACGAACGCTCCTCTGCGCCTAAATGCTAAAGATAACTCAGATGATCCGTTTAGTGATTGGCGCATTCGTTGCACAATTAACGGTGAAAGTTTTGTTTTTGATCGCTGGCAAGCAGTTTACCTCAAAGGCCTCATACCTGGAAATAATTGGGTGAAGCTGGAATTTTTAGATAATCAGGGTAATACTGTCAAAAATGCCTTTAATACTACTGTGAGATTGGTCAACTATCAACCAAAGGGCAAAGATACCTTGTCCCGGATTGTCAGAGGTGAACTCAAGGCTGATGAAGTAAAAAGCATTGTAGATCAAAGTTACATTGCCAAGCCACCAGAACCAGAAAAACAACCAGTTCCAACACCTGAAATTCCAGAGGTAGTTCAACCACAACCGACGGAGTTACCACAGCCAGAAGTAACACCAACACCTCAACCAACTGAGTCACCACAATCAGAGGTAACACCAACTCCAGAAACTCAACCAACTGAGTCACCACAACCAGAGGTAACACCAACTCCAGAAACTCAACCAACTGAGTCACCACAGCCAGAGGTGATACCAACACCTCAAGCAACAGAAGTCCCTAAAAAACAAGAAACTGAGCCTTTAAAATCTAGGTTGGGTAAATATTTTCAGCGTCGTCCACTTCCAACGCCTTCACCTACTTTAGTTCCTGCAATACCAGAGGTTATTGAGTCACCTGTACTACAACAACAGCCAGAGGTAATACCAACACCTCAAGAAGAGGAATGAGAAATTTTTTAAACGCAAAGGTACGCTGAGGTAAACGCGGTGAACCAGCGCTGCGGGAGGGTTTCCCTCCGCAGGCGACTGGTGAACCCGAAGGGAGGTACACAGAGTTTTTTCAAGAGATATTCAACTCTAGTTTTTGGGTTAGAGTCGCAATGAAAGCGATCGCAGCTACGGAATTTCCGATACTATCTAAGGCGGGACTGTAGCAGGCGATCGCTCCTTGGTTTGGTACTATGGCTAACAGTCCACCACTTATGCCTGATTTCATGGGTAGACCAATTTTGATGGCGAATTTAGCTGAGGCTTGGTAGAGTCCGCAGGTTAACATAACGGCGTTGACTATTCGATGATGGTGTAAATTATTAGCACCAGCTAAGATTTTTCCTAATAAAGCTAAGTCTTCAACTTTCCCAGATAAACAGCATATTTGCTCGTATGTGTCAAGAGCTATTTCGGGATTGTCGAGACGATTTTGTTCGGCTAGATAATTAACGAGTGCTTGGTTGGCTGGTGAACGTGAAGCGCGTACTGAAGCCAGCATGATTTCATCTAAATATAGTTGGGAATCTGTTAGCTGATTTAACCACTGACACAGATTGTAAGTGCGATCGCTTGCTGTTTTTCCTGGTAATTTATCGGCTAGGGTAATTGCACCACTATTAATCATGGGGTTGCGGGGATGTCCGCCATCAGTAATTAATTGGTCTAAAGAATTGAAAGCCGCATCCGATGGTTCGACTCCAACCCACTGCAAAACTGTGTCTGCACCCATCTGTTCCAGCAGATACAGAAATGAAAATGGTTTAATCACACTCATTAAGGGAAACACACATTCTGTATTCCCTAAACTGTAAGTTTGACCTGGGATACAGCAGACGTGAACGGCAAACCACGAAGGATTAGCTTTTGCTAATTGCGGAATGCGATCGCACACTTTTCCTGTATCAAACTGGGATGTAGTTTGCTGTATGCAGGTGAGTAATTGAGTCTTAGTTAAGCTTGTCAGCTTTTTCAATAGTGATGCAACATCCAGAAATTTATAAAAATGATCTTACTTAAGGTGTCAACTGAATAGCATTATCTTCTTCATCTGGCTGGATTAGTTCTCCAGTTTCTTCATTAATTCTTGGATTCGCTTTGGCTTGATTGGCTACTTCCAACTGTCCACAACAACCTTCATCTTCCCAAGGATCGCCTGGTTTGTGATTACAGAATTTCACTGAGCGTTTGATAGTGTTATCTTTGTTCAACATAACTTAGCTGTTCCTAACTTGCTTGTAAACGCGTATCAGAATGCTTTTTAAAGTATAAACTTTACGGCAATATCCGGCAATAAGCGGTAACAAGCGGCATTATCCTTAAAAAAAAGTTAATTTGTATACAGCAATACAAATTAACTTTGATGAGATTATATGTTTGCGCTCGCTAGGGTATTGAGATATGCGTAACAAAATGTCAAACATTTAACAAAGGAGTAGGAATCTCATCTTGAGGTAACAGCAAATTATCAATGATTGCGTCTCTCAGGCTTCTTGAAGAATTATTTTCTCCACAAATACACTCTAGTAATAAGTAATTTGCATAAATATAATCTTCTAAAGCTTTAACATCCTCTGGCGCGAGATCGATGCTGTAACCAACCTCAAGATAATTAACCATAAGTTTTTGTAATTCTACTGCCCATATCTTCCATTCGAAACTAGAAGCATTACTACCAGGATGACGGCTTTGTAAGATTATTAATTTATTTGCTAAATCATTAATATTTGCTTCTTGTGCTTTATCAATTGCAAAACTTAGTTGTTCATTAATATTTTTGAGTTGAAAGACTTTGCGGGTGAACTCAGTTTTTTCACTAAGTTTATTATCAATATTAGCTTGATCTATAGCTAAAGCATGAATTCCTACTAATCGAGAGATAAGCAAAGCTTTCGGTTGGGGAGGAGTTAACTTGTTGCGTTTTTTATTATAATTTCTTAACTCAGTTGCTAATTTTCCAAAAAGAGAGCGTTCAATTTGGATATCTTGACTAATATAAAGTTCTACATCTAAGTCAATAGCTAAGTAATAAGCCCTCCATCCGCTAGATGAAATGCCAGCATTAGAAGTCATTTTGTGTAGCCACCTAAGCATAGATTGTAATCCTGGGCTATTTTTTACAATGTCATTGGTATATGAAAAAATTAGCTTTAAAAATTCATCTGCGTCGCTGAGTCTTTCTGTGATTAAAATAAATACTTCTCGCCAATGCCTTTCTAATAAGTTTTGTTTGACGAAACTCTTGAGAAATTCTGGTTGGCGATTTTCTACTATATATTCAGCAGCAAAATATTCTTGAAAGGTTAAATGAGCAAAAGAATAAATTCCTTTGGCTTGTTGAATTAGTAATCCATGATTTGCTTCAATACGCTTAAGAATTTCTTGAGTATCTATTTCTTCAGAAACAATTTTTTGAAGAAAGTGATCAATTTGGTCTTTTAATTCCCATTGAGTCCATAAAAATTTGGCTGGTTCATTACTTAAACCTTTATAAGCTATTTCACTAAACATATTAATTTTACGCTGGCGTGATATATTAAAATGCTGCCTACGTTCTACCCGACGGCTGGCATCCCATCTTCTTAAAAGAGTATCTACTGCATCTGCATATAAAGCATAGCGATTGCTAGAAAAATCATAGTTATCCTCAAAAGTCAAACATAAAATTGTCAACAATAAAGGATTAGTAGCTAATTCTTTAACTTGTTGATTTTCTTCTAGTTTTTTGAGAAAGCGATCGCAAATATTGTCTTCTCCACGAGATTGAAACCAATTTCTGACAAATGTTTTGATTTCTTCTGGTTCAAAATCGGCAACTTCTACTTCTGTAAAATCATTAAAAACATAATCACAAGCCGCATTTCTACAAGTAATTATAAAGCGATTATCAGGAAATTTCTCTGTAAATTCATCAATTTGACTATAAATACTATTATTATCAACCTTAATTTCATCTAAGCCATCTAATAAAATTAAGCATTGCCCACGCTCTAATAATTTTGAAACATTTTTTTCTGAATTAGGCATACAATTAGTAAACTCCTTAATGATTTCATCTAATAAGCTAAAATGACCTCCGTTATCTGATATATCTCGCAAAGCAATAAAAATTGGTATAACTTTATCGTTTGATTCTTCTGCTATAAAATGCATAGCTAAATATTTTAGAAATGTTGTCTTACCTGCTCCTGGTTTTCCTAAAATTATCAGCTTCTGATATTTAATAGCAGCGTCTAATGCTGGCTCATAAGATTCATTTCCAGAAAAGCGTAAACGTTTATAAACATTCTCATGTAATTCATTATCTGGATAGTTTAATAAAGACTGAATAGTTTGCTGCCTAGAGGCATGAGGATTTTTTATCAGACTAAACCTTACATAAATACTGTCTATAGGTCTTGGCTCATTCATATCCAAAACCTTCATCATTTTGCACTTTCTTTCAAGATGTTTCCAATAACTATCTAGTGAATATTCTTCAATATCAGGGTGATTATTCTTGATTTCGTTTACAGCTTCTGTATAACTTTTCTTCTCTAAAAGAACAGTACATAAGTAGTTAAGATTTTTCTCTTGCATTTTTGGAACCGCAGGAGAATTAAAAAAATTCCGAATTGTCCGCTCTGCAATTAACTTCTCATTTTTGTCATCGAATTCTTCTTTAAAAACATGATTTAATTTATTGACTAAAGAAGTGGGCGAACTTCCAAACTTTTCAGAGTATGCCTGTTTTAGCTTCTGAAAAATAACTTCATTAACTTGAATCGCTGCCATGTCTTCCTCCTATTAACTATTTTTAAGCGTGTATAACAATTAAAAACCATCTCCGTGATACAGTGAATTTAGTTCTAGCATGATATGTAGATATGCCTTAACTAAGATCATACCCAAAGCCTATATTAATAATTCCTTTGTAAAGTTAATTTTTCCGCAAACTTATAACTTATTTTTTTTTAAATGAGAATCAAAAAATCTCCAACTTTTAATGGTACTTTATGTGCGATTAAAATCCAAGTTGTCTAATAAAATTGCCGCTAATTACCGCTTATTACCTCTAGTTTCCGAAAAAAGCCTTAATTAAAGTTGATAACTTCTATTTTTACTTTATATTCTCAATAAAAATGTTTTAATTTAACCTATTACAATCTGCTAAATAGTATAAAATTATATAAAATATAAATATTTTGTTATAGCAAAATTCTTTATCGCTAGGTACCAACATATAAGCTAAAAATTTTAATTATCACCTAAACGACTATATATAAGTATATCTATATTATTTGCGAATCAAACATTAGTTCTTTAAATAAAATGCTTTGTATATCCTGTCTAAGGAAAATCTATTGAATTTAAACTACACAATAAAAACTAGCTAAAAAAGATAAAACTTATATGGAAAATTTAGTGAATGCCAAGGCAATACCTTATGGTTGGCAACTTACATATGAGCTTCACGAACACAATGGGTTAATTAGCCGAGTAGAATGGTCTCCAAATGGAGAAATGTTAGCATCAGCATCATTTGACAGTACAGTTAAAATTTGGGATTTCAAAACTGGTAAATGTATTTATACCCTTAAAGGCCACAGTGGGCGGGTCTGGGCAATTGTTTGGTCTCCAGATAGTAAATATATTGCCTCTGGCTCAGCTGATAATACTGTTCGCGTTTGGAAAGTTGAGACTGAGGAATTAATAGAAACATTCCCCATGCACACAGGCGTATGCTTGTGTATGGCGTGGTCTCCAGATAACACAATAGTTGCTAGTGGCGGGACAGGCGATGATTGGTCAATTATTTTCGGATATATCAAAACCAGAAAAAGACAACATATCCCAGGACATTCAGGGCAAATAAATAGTTTGGCATGGTCTTCAGATGGAAAGGTTTTGGCTTCTGCTTCTCACGACAGCACAATTCGTCTTTGGGATAAAGAAACAACACAACTGAAAAAAATCCTCAGAGGTCATTCTGGAGATGTTTATAGTGTTGCTTGGTCAACAGATGGAAGATTATTGGCTTCAAGTTCTGTTGACAACACAATTCGGCTTTGGAATCCTCAAACAGGACAAACATTATTTGTATTAGAAGGACATACAGGCTCAGTAAATTGTGTGAAATTTTCTCATGATAGTAGATTTCTAGCCTCTAAATCTGCTGATGGTACTGTTCGCCTTTGGCGTTGTGATAATTGGGAGACTGTAACAGTACTGAAAGAGGAAACATCTAAATCTCTGCCTTTTGGGTTAGCTTTCCATCCACAAAAACCTATTTTGGCAACTTTAGGCGCAGCTGATACTGCTATTCGTGTTTGGAAGATTGACCCAGATATTTTGTTAAATACCCCTATCACTAATCCTTCTGCTTTATACAGAAATGCTAAGGTAGTGTTAGTTGGTGAAACTGGTGTAGGTAAGTCTGGTTTAAGTTTAGTATTAACTAATCAAGAATTCCGACCTACAGAATCAACACACGGTCGTCATGTTTGGACTTTTGACAAACAAGATTTGCAATTAAATGAAGATCGCCACGAAGTAAGAGAAATACTTCTGTGGGACTTAGCCGGACAGCCTAGTTATCGCCTAATTCATCAATTACATTTGAATGAATTAGCTGTTGCCTTAATCGTAATCGATGCTCGTAGTGAAACTGATCCCTTTGCTGGAGTTTATTACTGGAATCGGGCTTTGAAGCAAGCGCAAAAATTGCAAGGTGATGGTGCGCTCAGTTTAAAAAAAATTTTAGTCATTGCCCGTACAGATAGAGGTAGTCTTAGTGTTAATAAAAAACGCATTGATGCTTTAGTACAAGAGTTAGGTTTTGATCAATATTTTGAGACTAGTGCTAAAGAAGGATGGAAAATTCCAGAACTGATCACAGCAATTCGTGAAGCAATTGAATGGGATAATTTACCAAAAGTAATTTCAACAGAAGTATTTCAGAAAATTAAATATTTTTTAGTTCAAGAAGAAAAATATCAAAGGCTGCTATCCCCAGCAAATGACTTATACCGTGCATTCTTAAAACACAGGAATGATCTTACTGATTGTACAGAAGTAAGAGAGCAATTTGACACCTGTATTGGGCTAGTGGAGTCGCGGGATTTAATTCGCAGACTTAGCTTTGGCAATTTGATTCTGCTGCAACCAGAACTCTTAGATGCTTACGCCTCAGCAATTATTAACGCCGCGAAAGATGAACCCGACGGGATGGGTTACATTGTTGAAGAAGACGTATTAGCTGCCAGGTTTCGGATGCCAGAATGTGAAAGAATTGCTGATCAACAACAAGAAAAATTACTTTTAATTGCTACAGTTCAAGAATTAATTGATCGTGAAATTGCTTTGCGTGTTCAAACCGATCCTGAACCTTTGCTCGTTTTCCCTTCTCAGTTAACCCGTGAATGGCCAGAAGCCCCAGATCCAGAAGGTAAAACAGTAATTTTTGAATTTGAAGGTGCAGTAATAAGTGTATATACAACTTTAGTAATACGTCTATCTCGTAGCGAAATTTTTCAACGTAAAGAAATGTGGAAAAATGCTGCTATATTTACAACTACAAACGGTGGTGAGTATGGCATTTGGTTACGTTACCTCAGCAATATTGATGAAGGCAAAGCCGAATTAACCCTATTTTTTAAACCCGAAGCCAGTGAAGAGGCAAGGCTGCAATTTGAAAAATATGTACACACTCATCTTAAACGGCGGGCTTTACCTGACAGTATCCGTAGCCGTCGCATTTTTGTTTGCTCTGAATGCGAAACGCCTGTTACAGAGAAGCAGGCTGAGGGTAGGAGATCGCGCGGTTATGACTTTATTAACTGTAATGTCTGCGATACCTCTGTTTCCTTGCTGGATAGTGAAGAAAATTTGACCGTAAGTGAAAAAAGTTTGACAGTAATTAGTAACGAAACTATTCCAAAAATGGATAAAGCTGCTGATACTGGGCGTAAAATTGAAAGCAAACTTGTAACCAATGACTTTGATGTATTTTTATCTCATAATAGTAAAGACAAACCTCTAGTAGAAAAAATTGCTAACTCTTTAAGAAGGCGAGGGTTGAACCCTTGGTTAGACAAAGAAAAAATTCCTGTTGGGCAGAGCTTTGTAGATTGGATTCAAAAAGGTATTAAACAATCTAAATCAGCTGCAGTTTTTATTAGTTCTCATGGTTTAGGTGATTATCAACTTGAAGAATTGCGATCGCTACACGATAGAAGAGTTAAAGAAAAGATACCTTTAATTCCAATATTGTTACCAGGTGTTAATCAAATACCAGATGACCCAGAATTTTTATTTTTGAAAGGATTGAACTGGGTGCAGTTCGTTAAAAATATGAATGAGAAAAAACCATTGGAAGATTTAATCAAAGGAATTACGCTGCCAAATTCACTCGATTATGAATAATTTGACAAAATATAAACATCTATTGATATGACTCCACGTGTCAGAGCGCCAGAATTACCGCAAAATTATGCTTGGCTAAACACTGATAAACCATTGTCTTTAAAACAACTTAGGGGTAGAGTTGTCATCTTAGATTTTTGGACATACTGCTGCATTAATTGTCTGCACATTCTACCTGACCTGAAATATCTCGAACATAAATATAAAGATAGCCTGACAGTTATCGGCGTTCACTCCGCCAAATTTGACAACGAAAAAGAAACTGAAAATATTCGTCAAGCTATCTTGCGCTACGACATAGAACACCCAGTGGTCGTAGACCAAGATTTTCGGATTTGGCAAGAGTACACCGTGCGTGCTTGGCCAACGTTTATGATTATTGATCCAAAAGGTTACGTGATTGGTTATGTTTCTGGTGAAGGCAAGCGCGATTTTTTAGATCAGTTAGTTGCAAAGGTAATTGAAGAACACCAACAAAAAGGCACAATTAACTTTCAAGAAATCAGCCATATTCTAGAAAAACAGCAACAACCAATAATCTCACCCTTAGCTTTTCCGGGTAAAGTTTTAGCCACACCAGCAGGTTTATTTATTGCTGATTCTGGACATCACCGCTTAGTTATGAGTAGCTTTGATGGTGAAGTTTTGGGTGTAATTGGTACAGGAAAATCAGGTTTAACTGATGGTGGTTTTAGTGAAGCACAGTTTTCTGCACCACAGGGAATGGCATTTGATATTGAAAGCCAAAGCCTTTATGTAGCTGATACAGAAAATCATGCTTTGCGGAGAATAGATTTAAAAAATCAAGTAGTCGAAACAATTGCTGGAACTGGTGAACAAAGTCACAACATTCATCCTCTTGCAGGCGATGCTTTAGAAACAGCCCTAAATTCTCCGTGGGATTTAGTCAAAGTAGGGAATATTTTATTCATTGCAATGGCAGGTTCCCATCAAATTTGGCAAATGGATTTAGAAACTAACATTGTCAAAACATATGCAGGAACTGGTGCAGAGGGTTGCGTTGATGGAACAATAGCTGAATCTGCTTTTGCTCAACCTAGTGGTATTACTACTGATGGGCAAGAGTTATATATTGCTGACAGTGAAATCAGTTCAATTCGTGCATTGGGAATTGTGGAACCTTACCAAGTACGAACTGTTTGCGGTAGTCAACAGTTATTTGGTTTTGGTGATGTGGATGGACAAGGTACTGATTTAAGACTACAGCACTGTATGGGGGTAGAATATGCTCAAAATTTTCTCTGGGTAGCAGATACTTACAATCACAAAATTAAATTGGTGAGTCCTACTAGCGGTAATAGCCAAACAGTTTTCGGGGATGGTGTTGCTGGTTTACTAGATGGAAAAGCAAATAATAGCCGCTTTTTTGAACCTTCAGGGCTGAGTGTTATGGGTAATTATTTATATATTAGTGATACTAATAACCATGCTATTCGTCGCGTGGATTTAAATACCTTTGAGGTAACAACATTGAAATTTCCGGGTTTATGTGCGCCAGATATCTGTATCCCTTAAACGAATTTTTTGGCACCTCGCTAGTATTAAATAATGCAGAATTTAATAAATTTAATATGTAATCAGATATTTGGGGCTGATCTGTAATTCCAAGCTGCGGGATAAAATTTCAACTATAATTTAATTTGATGATTAGTATAGAGTCTTAGGTGGTAGTTAGCTGTTACGCTTCTTTTTAGCTACTTTTACCCAAGAGTCAGTCTATGCTAAAGACAAAAAGGCGAATGCAACTTTGGTGATGAACAATAGATAAAATGAACAAAGTTAGCCTTAATGTCTAATCGCCAAAACCTATATATCTCATGGATTTTGCTAATCTTGCATCCCAGTTAAATGCTGGAACAATTCTGCCAGAGGGAATTGTGATTGTTACCCTCTTGGGGGTTTTGATTGTTGATTTGATTTTGGGGCGTACATCCGCACGTTGGATTGGATATCTAGCGATCGCAGGTTTACTCGCCGCAGTTGTCGCCCTTGTCTATCAATGGGATGTCATCAATCCCATCTCCTTTACTGGTAGCTTTACTGGTGATGACCTCAGTGTGGTGTTTCGCGGTATCATCGCTTTGTCTGCCGTTGTCACTATATTGATGTCCATTCGCTATGTTGAGCAGAGTGGTACTGCCTTAGCAGAATTCATCGCTATTCTGCTGACTGCTACCTTAGGTGGAATGTTCTTATCAGGTGCTAGTGACTTGGTGATGATTTTCATCTCACTAGAAACCTTAAGTATTTCCTCTTATCTGCTGACAGGCTATACCAAGCGTGACCCCCGTTCTAACGAAGCGGCGTTGAAATATCTGCTGATTGGTGCTTCTAGTACAGCAGTATTTTTATACGGTGTTTCTCTGCTGTATGGGCTATCAGGCGGTCAAACAGAATTAAGTGCGATCGCAGATGGTATTGCCGCAGCTAATGTCAGCCAATCTTTAGGTTTGGTGATTTCCCTTGTTTTCGTAATTGCAGGTATTGGCTTCAAAATTTCTGCTGCGCCCTTCCACCAGTGGACACCAGACGTTTATGAAGGTGCGCCCACCCCTGTAATTGCCTTTTTATCGGTTGGTTCTAAAGCAGCTGGGTTTGCTTTAGCCATCCGCTTACTGACCACAGCCTTTCCGCTTGTAGCTGACGAGTGGAAATTTGTCTTTACAGCCCTTGCCATTCTCAGTATGGTTTTGGGTAATGTGGTCGCTTTAGCACAAACTAGCATGAAACGGATGTTAGCTTATTCATCCATCGCTCAAGCTGGCTTTGTGATGATTGGGATGATTGCTGGTACTGAGGCCGGATACGCCAGCATGGTATTTTACCTGCTGGTTTATTTGTTTATGAACCTGTGCGGTTTTACCTGTGTGATTCTCTTCTCGCTACGGACAGGAACCGACCAAATTGCCGAATACTCAGGTTTATATCAAAAAGATCCACTATTGACATTAGGGTTAAGTATTTCCCTGCTGTCTTTAGGGGGTATTCCACCATTAGCTGGATTTTTCGGCAAAATTTACTTGTTCTGGGCTGGTTGGCAAGCTGGTCTATACGGATTAGTTTTGCTAGGTTTGGTAACTACTGTCGTTTCCATCTATTACTACATTCGTGTAGTCAAGATGATGGTAGTCAAAGAACCCCAAGAAATGTCCGATGTAGTAAAAAACTATCCCGCAGTGCAGTGGAATTTACCTGGATTAAGACCTTTACAAGTAGGGCTAGTAGTAACTTTAATTGCTACTTCCTTAGCTGGGATTTTATCGAATCCACTGTTCACCCTGGCTAACAATTCCATCTCTCATACCTCAATTTTACAAGCGACAACTGCTCGTGTAAGTTCAGTTCCCTTAGAGCAACCTGAAAAGCTGTAGTTTGCCTGTAGTTACATTGCTGGCTAATAGCTAATCATTCATTGATGAATAGCTATTAGTCATTTTTTATAAATATTTAAAAATATCAGCTATAGCTATAGGCGAGTTATACCAATTCTCTAAAATCACATTCAAACCCCGAAAACCATGTTATATCTAACGCATCTTAATTACGAATTGGTAGTAGTTATAACATCGTAGATGATTCAACGTAGACCAACAAAAAACTTTTAACCCTGTCACATATAACCTATAACCTGCCTTGCTTTAATGAGTTGGAATTGTAATTACAAACTCCGAACCTTTCTCTGGTGCAGAATATACATCTAAACTACCTTGATGCTTTTCGACAATAATTTGATGGGCAATGGATAATCCTAAACCTGTACCTCTACCAACAGGCTTAGTAGTAAATAAATGCTCAAAGATTTTCTTTTGAACATCTGGTGTCATTCCTGCTCCATTGTCTTTAATCCGAATCACAACATGATTTTTATCTTCAGTGAGAGCAGTTTCAATTAAAATATATTTATGATTTTTTTCAATTTCATTATAGCTACGCCCTACATTAGATTCTTCTATAGCATCAATCGCATTAGCTATAATATTCATAAATACTTGATTTAATTGACCACTAAAGCAAGTTATGGAAGGTAAATTACCATAATTTTTAATAACTTCAATTTCGGGACGAATTTTGCTTGCTTTTAAGCGGTGTCTGAGAATCATAATGGTGCTATCAATGCCATTATGAATGTTGCAGAAGACTTTGCGATCGCTATCAGCACGTGAAAAATTCCTGAGGCTGTTACTAATATTCCGAATGCGTTGCACCCCTTCTTTCATTGAAGTAATTAAATGCGGGAGATCAGAGCGAATATAATCTAAATCTATTTCCGCAATTTCTTCTTGAATTACTGATATAGGTTCAGGATAATTTTGCTGATAAAGGTCAATAATTTTAATTAAGTTCTGAAAATAATTAGCAGTGTGGCCAAGATTACCATGAATGCAACTAACCGGATTATTAATTTCGTGGGCAATACCTGCTACTAACTGACCTAAGGCTGACATTTTTTCTTTCTGGATTAGTTGGAGTTGATATGCCTGTAAATCTTTTAATGCTTGCGAAAGTTCTGCTGTTCTTGCTGTAACTCTATTTTCTAGAGTCTTTGTTAAATAACGTAATTGCAGATGCGTTCTAATTCTTGCTAAAACTTCTTCTTTTTGGAATGGTTTAGTAATATAGTCAACCGCACCTAAAGCCAGCCCTTGGACTTTAGTTTCTGTATCAGAAATCCCAGTCATAAAAATTACTGGTATATCTTGGGTTGCTGGATTTGCCTTTAATTTTTTGCAGGTTTCAAATCCATCAATCACAGGCATCATAACATCTAGCAAAATTAGCTCAGGCTGAGTATATTGAATTTGTTGTAATGCCTTTTCTCCGTTCCTAGCTGTAGCAACATCAAATCCCCCATTAGTTAATGCATCAGAGATAATTTCTAAATTAGTAATACTGTCATCTACAACCAAAATTAAACTATTTTCTTGGAAATTCAGCATTTGTATATGTTGGTCTTAGATTGTAAAACAGGATTCGATTAGTGGATAAGGTTTGCCACTAACAACTCCAGGGAGATTTTAATCATCATTAAGTAAATATACTGATAAAGATTAATACAAAAATGCTCTTTTTGCCCAATACACCCTGTTATGTTAGTTATTTTTCCCAAACGAGGGGCATCTGTTACTATGGCCGGAAAAGTTCCAGGAATAATGTCTCTTAAGCAAATTCTTATTGGTGTATTGCTGAGACGGATTCCCTAATTTTTTAGCTACTATTCTTTGGAACTCTCTATTGTTTGACCAAGATTACTTGATGCGATCGCGCGGCTAGCTTAAGCCAAGGCTCTAGTTCTCAGTATCTACAGGATGCCATTGATAACCAGGAACAAGCGTCTGATCATTATTGGGCTTGCCTGTTTATGGTTTTTGTGGGGGTAGTAACGGTTTTAACCGTTCTCCCATATAACGAGTTTGAAAACACGCCCTAGTCGCTTCACAGTCTGCTGGTTACGCTACACCATACACCGTGATTTTAAAACACAGCCAACACTAACAACTTGGTTTCGTTGGTCGGTGCGATCGCAGTTACGGCATATCATCCTGTCGTTACCGCAGTGGATATGTGACAGCTGACAGTGTTAAAAGTCTTTCGCTGTCTAGATTGTATCTTTGTACGAGTGTCCTAATTACCTGGGTTATTGGTATACCAGAAAAAAAAAATAAATAATTCTTTGCTACTTTTCTGGAATCGAACTGCTCCATTTGGTAGTTATAGCAAGTTGCACTCAAAGATCATTCTGATTCTAGATTTTCAGCCCCATTACTACCATTACTACCATTACTAGCCCTAATTACTATCTTTGAGAGCAACTTAATATTTAATGTTGCAAAATGTTAGCGATCGCTAGCCATTGTTATGGTTAGCGATATTACTATGTCTATGTATATTTTAGCTGTATAAATATGGCTCAAAACTTTTACGTAAATCCTTTAACAGGTAATATTAACAATCCTGGTAGCCAACAGGCTCCATTTAAGACAATTACCCAAGCTCTCAAGGTTGCTACACCCGACACGACAATTCAACTAGCAGATGGTAATTACAACGCAGCTAGCGGTGAAAGCTTTCCGCTCACAATTCCATCGGGTGTGAAAGTTATTGGTAACGAAGGCAACAAAGGCAGCAGCATTTTAATTGAAGGCAGTGGTGAATACCTCAGTCGGACTTTTGCGAAACAAAACGTTACCTTTGTGCTGCTAGACAACGCCCAATTGCGGGGTGTGACAGTAACAAACCTAGCCTCTCGTGGTAGTGGTGCTTGGGCTGAATCAACTACTCCTACCATTGCTAACTGCACCTTCAAAAATTGTAAGCGTGAGGGAGTTTTTGCCACAGGCGATGCTAACCCAACAATTCAAGGTAATGTGTTTACAGAAAATGCTGCCAATGGAATTGCGATCGCTAAAAATTCCAAAGGTCAAATTCAAGATAACGCTTGCTTTAAAACAGGTTTTGGCATTGCCATCAGTGATACAGCATCACCCACACTCATAAATAACAAATTTAGTGAAAACCGTTCTGGGATAGTCGTTTCTGGCAACGCCCGCCCAGTACTACGCAACAATCTTAGTGAAAATAATACCGATGATGGTCTAACAGTAATTGCAACTGCCCTACCGGATATTGGTAATGCTTCTACACCAGGAGGCAATATCTTCCGCAATAACGCTAAATTCGATTTGCAAAATGCCAGTTCTAATAAACTGATTTCTGTCGGTAATCAAATAGACCTAAAAAAAATCACTGGTAATGTTGAGTTTGCCAGCACTCCAGTTCCGACACCAACACCAACCCCAACGCCAACGCCAACACCAACCCCAACGCCAACGCCAACACCAACCCCAACACCAACGCCAACGCCAACACCTACACCAACGCCAACACCTACACCTACACCTACACCTGAACCCGATATTGATCCTGAACCGATACCAACGCCAGTACCGACCCCAACACCTACACCCACTTCTATCGATTTAACTGATATTAGTAATCATTGGGCAGCTGCTTTTATTCGGGAACTGGTCAAACAGGGAATTATTAACGGTTTTCCAGACCGCACCTTTAAACCTGATGCAACAATGACAAGGGCGCAGTATGCGGCATTAATCGTCAAAGCATTCAGCCCAGCATCAAACCGTGCAGCAACTCAATTTAAAGATGTACCAGCCAGCTTTTGGGCATCGAAAGTAATTCAACAGGCTTATCAAGGTTTATTTCTCTCTGGTTTTCCTGATAATACCTTCCGTCCCAATCAAAATATTCAACGTGTGCAAGTTCTAGTTTCTTTAGTCAATGGTTTAGGACTAGGAACTTCTGGTAATGTAGCAAACGCTATCAAAATCTTTGATGACCAAGCGAAGATTCCTGACTATGCTAAAGATGAAGTAGCCAAAGCTATAGAAAAGAAAATTATCGTCAATCACCCTAACTTGAAGCAACTCAACCCTACCCGCGATGCTACACGCGCAGAGGTAGCGGTGATGGTTTATCAAGCTTTGGTTGATGCTAGTCGAGTAGCGGCGATTAATTCACCTTATATTGTGAATGCTTGACTTGTAAACTGATAAGTGAGATTGGTCAGATCCCCGACTTCTTAAAAAAGTCGGGGATCTTGCAGCATAATTCCTGTTAACTGTTTAGTGCTATATGTCTGAACAAAAACCTTTAAATCCTTGGAATTACAAACCTTGGTGGTGTCAACCTTGGTCTATCATCCTCACGTCTGTAATTTTAATTAGTGGTAGCTGGTTACTATTTAAAATTGTCTGGCTAACAATTCTTGTGTCTATTCCTGTACTGGTTTGGATGGGCTTTTTTGTATTTGTTTGGCCACAACTGATGATTCGCAGTGGAATTTTAGAATCTTATCAAAGGGAAAGCTAGGCTGATGCACTATTTTTAAACTTAGTCTCATTTTCCACTAATTCAAAAAATTGCGAAATATCTTTAGTCGCGCGAATGTGATAGACATTTTTGGTACTTTGAGCTTGCTTGATATACTCACGATATCTTGGGGTTAAATATTTGTGACATAACCAAAGTGCGCGGTAGCTAGTTAGGGAACTCCTCAATATCGGACTGTTTTGCGGCCAGCCTTCGGGCGGTTTCAAGTAACCTGTGATGAATCGTTTAGTTACCCACCATCCATGCACATATAGTGGTAAATCAATATAAATCAGAGTATCCGCCTCGTCTAGCCGTGGCCAAAGGGTTTCCATAGAACCAAACCCGTCAATAATCCATCGGTCAGTGGCTAAAATGTCGTCATGGGTGCGCTTATAGTCTTCATCCAAAACTTGAACGCCTCCTGGTTGATATTTAATTTTGTCCAAGATATAAAGTGGCAAACTAGTGATTTCGGATAATTTTTTGCTGAGAGTTGATTTACCGCCTCCTGCATTGCCAAATACCGCTACTTTTTTCATCGTCGCTATCCTTTTTTTTGAGCGCAATCATCTTATCTCGTAGGCTAGATTGATTTATAAAACCAGCAATCTAATCCTTTGAATGCCTAATAAACGTTTGCACCCAATGAGCGATCGCTGGTTTGGTTTATATTTTATCCATTGTCGGTAAATCTAGCTATTAGCTGATTGAGACAATCTGATTTCAAAGTTTAATCAATGTTAGTCGCCGTTACCATTACTAGAGTTTTGAGAATTTGCTGATCCTTCTTGTTCCGATTTTTGGAACTTACCTGGATACTTATGCTGAAAATACGCCTCTAATACCTGTAATACCATCGGCCCGCAGACTGTACCACCATGATCACCAGAATTTTCACCAAAGGCGACAACGGTAATTTCTGGGCGATCGCTAGGTGCATAAGCCCCAAACCAAGTATGATTAGGCCGACCTACACCAGCTTCGGCTGTACCACTTTTACCAGATGCTGGGGCGATGGTGGGTAGATTTAAGCGTTTACCTGTACCTTCAGTGATTACTTTCCGCAGTCCATCACGCAGAACATTGATAGTTGTCTGCTTCATATTCAAAGATTCGCGCCAATTTTGGGCTTCTTCATGGTCTTTCAGTAAATGCGGCTTCACCCGATACCCTCCATTGGCGGGAACAGAAAACATAATCGCTGATTGCATTGGTGTGACTTGCAAAGCACCTTGACCAATGGACATATTAATTGTGTCGCCAATCGTCCAGGGGATCTTCCAGGTTTTTTGTTTCCAAGCATTATCAGGAACTAAACCTTTTGATTCTTCATTGGGAAACTCTATGCCAGTTTTTTGACCAAATCCATATTTGCGACTCCATTCAATTAAAGCCGGGCCGCCAGCACCTTTCCCAATTTGATAAAAGAATGTATCACTACTCATCGCCATCGCTTTCGGAAATCCTATAGTCCCAAATCCTGCGTGATTCCATTCACCAAAAGTCACTCCACCAAAGGTTAATGAACCATAGGTTTGTAGAACTGTACCAGGTGAAAACTTCCCAGATTCCAACCCAGCCGTTGTAGTAATAATTTTAAAAGTACTCGCTGGTGGAAAGGCACTTAAAGCCCGATTTACTAGAGGATGGTCTTTACCTTGAACGCTTTCCCAATCTTGTTGAGAGAGTTTTTGCTTAGAAAAAATATTGGGGTCGAAACCAGGATGAGACACCATTGCTAAAACTGCACCGTTTTTAGGATCAAGGGCGACAATTGCCCCTTGATACTTACCTAAAGCTTTGTCAGCTACTTTTTGTAGTTCTAAATCTATGGTTAGGTGCAAATCTTGACCAGACTTTGCTTCTTTGTTGCCTAAAATTCTAATTGGGCGACCTGCGCCATCTACTTCTACTTCCTGACCACCCCATTCACCCCGCAGTGTGTTTTCATACGCTTTTTCTATTCCCATCTGGCCAATCACATCACCTAGACGGTAGCCTTCGTTCTGCCTTTTCTTTAACTGTTCTGGGGTAAGTTCTCGCGTATACCCTAATACATGAGCTAATTCTTGCCCATGTGGGTAGAAACGTACAGCATCAGTATTAATTTCTACATCTTTCAGTTCACTTTCATACTCTTTTAAGGCGGTAATTTGGGCATCGTTAACATCACGCGCAATCCTAATTAGTGAGGAAGAGTTCGCGCCTGCTGCGTCTAGCTTATGTTCTATTTCGTCTTGCGGAATATCCAAAATTTCAGATAAACGCGGCCCGACAACTGACCAAGATGGCTTAGTATGCGCCATTGGCCATAAATATACAGAATGGGGATAACGAGTAGTTGCTAAAAGCTTGCCATTGCGGTCAAAAATATTACCGCGTTCTGGTTGTTTGAGAATTGTGCGTACACGGTTAGATTCGGCGCGTTTCCGCAGTTGTGGCCCTTCTACTATTTGTAAATATGCTAACCTTCCCTCAATTCCAGCGATCGCCAATAGTGTAAATGCAATTAAAAATATTGACTGGATACCGCGTCCGACAGTACGTGTCTCTCTTTTGCTGTTAGGTAAAGATGATGGAAATAAAGACATAGGTCATAAATGTAAGTATAAATTCTGAAATTAGAATTCTTGGTCTAGAATGCCCAAAACTTTCTTCAGGATTTACGTTGTAATAATTGCAAATGTATCTTCCTGATTTTAGGATTTTGGCGGATACAATAAACCAAAGTGTTATTTACGTCTAGTAAATAGGCTAATTTCACTGAAAAAAACAGGTAAAATCACGGCATTCTACTGAGGATTATGGCTCAATCTGTTGCCCAGAATCAAAGAGGAATTACCTCTTTTCAGCCGCTTGATGTGGAACTGCGTAATGTGTTCAAGTTTTTTAAACAAGAACCAGCAGTACACGGAGTAGATTTAGATGTTCGCCACGGGGAATTTTTTAGTATTTTAGGCCCCTCCGGTTGTGGCAAAACAACAACGTTACGTTTAATTGCTGGATTTGAAACGGCTGATGCTGGCAAAGTATTGATCCAGGGTCAGTCTATGACTAATGTTCCTCCTTATCGCCGACCTGTGAATACTGTATTTCAAAGCTATGCACTGTTTAACCATCTAAATGTCTGGGATAACATCGCTTTTGGGTTACGGTTGCAGAAAAAATTACGCAAATCAGAAATTGAAAGCCGAGTTACAGAAGCTTTAAGACTGGTAAAAATGGAAAGTTTGCGATCGCGCTTTCCCGCTCAACTCTCTGGTGGTCAACAACAACGGGTAGCATTAGCTAGGGCTTTAGTGAATTATCCAGCTGTGGTGCTGTTAGATGAACCTTTGGCGGCTTTAGATTTAAAGCTGCGTAAAGAAATGCAAGTAGAGTTATCAAATCTACACAAAAAACTGGGACTCACGTTTATTTTAGTCACTCATGACCAAGAAGAGGCTTTGTCTTTGAGCGATCGCATTGCGGTAATGAATCAAGGCAAAATTGAACAAATTGGAACTCCCAGCGAAATTTACGAACGTCCGCAAACATCGTTTGTGGCTGATTTTATTGGTGATACTAATTTATTTAGTGGTGAAATTGCTGCCGTAGAAGCTGATTGTATACAAGTTGTAACCAAAACAGGACTCAAAATTGTCGTTACTCGCTCTGAAGTTACACCCATAGAATTATCCCAACCAGTAGTAGTAAGTGTGCGCCCAGAAAAAATTCAACTATCACTATATCCTCCTAATTTACCAGCTAACTCTTTTGAAGGGCGGCTAGTTAATGTCATGTATTTGGGAACTCACATTACCTACGTTGTGGAATTAACAAATGGCATAAATATCAATGTTTTACAGCCTAATACCTTTGGTAATTTACCAGATCGTGAAACACCAATCTATGTTTTATGGGCAGAGAGTGATTGTTTGGCTATTGGTCAATAGTTAATTGTCATTTGTTATTAAATGAAACTCAACATTGGCTAAGACGTGCTTATAAACGTAATCTTTTAACTATGGAACAAACTCAGGTAATCAAAAGCATTATTGATGAACTAGCACCAAAGCTGAATTCATATTTAAAATCTATAGGTAACATTCCTTATACAAATGACAAGAAGAAAATTTTTACAAACCTTAGCAGCATTTTCTAGTTTATCTTTAACTGGTTGTGGTTGGAGATTAGCTGATGTTCGTGCTACTACTCAATCTAGCCGCAGTGACCAATTATATCTTTACACTTGGGAGCAATATTCAGATCAAAAATTACTACAAACTTTTAGTACTCAAACAGGCGTGAAAGTGCTTGTAGATATTTATGGTTCTAATGAAGTTATGCTAGCCAAAATATTAGCTGGAGGTGGTGGTGCTTACAGCGTAATTTACCCATCTGATTATATGGTACAGAAGATGGTAGAGAAAAACTTATTAGCAAAATTAGACCATAATCGGTTAATTGGATTAGATAATTTGCTCCCGCAATTCAAAAATCCTAGTTATGATCCAAACAACACTTATAGTTTACCATTCAACTGGGGAACTACAGGGTTAATTTACAATTCTGAAATTCTCAAACAAGCACCGGAAGATTGGGATTATTGCTGGCAAAATAGAGAACGCCTTTATAAGCGGATGACCTTACTAGACGATGTGCGTGAGGTGATGGGAGCAGTATTAAGAATGTTGGGTTATTCGTATAATTCAAAAGATGAAGATGAACTGAAACAAGCATATAAAAAATTACAAGAATTAAAACCTGCGATCGCATCATTTAATACTGATGCTTGGCAAAACCAGCTGCTAGCTGGAGATTTAGTACTAGCTATGGGTTACTCCGCCGATGCTATTAAGATTATCAAAGAAAACCCTAAATTTAAATATGTGATTCCTCGCAGTGGTTCTTCCTTATGGACTGATACAATTGTCTTGCCCAATACCGCACCAAATTTAGATGGTGCTTATGCCTGGATAAACTTTATTTTACAACCAGAAGTGGCAGCAATGATTAGCAAAAATTTGAATATTTCTACTCCCAATAGTGCAGGGTTTGAACTATTGCCTAAAAAACTTAAAGACAATAAAAATTTATTTCCTGAAATATCACTATTAGAAAAATGTGAACGTATTACACCTCTGGGTGACTTTGAAGAAGTTTATCAACGCTATTGGGATCGATTAACTAGTAGTAACTAATTAGTGAATGTTGCCATTTGTTCTTTGTTATTAGTAAAGCTACACAACTAAACCTCTAAGTTTGTATATATAAAAAATATGTCTTCTTCAATTAATCGTAGCGATGATATTTCTAGTATAGAAGAAATAAATCGTCCCTCGTTCAGCTTATTACAACCATTAATATTATTAGCACCAGCCGGAATTTGGTTGTTATTGTTATTAATATTACCAACGCTGATAATTTTACAGTTGAGTTTAGTACCTAATATTCGTCCAGGAGATATAGTTAATCCTAGTAGTTTAGCTAATTATATCCGGATACTAGACCCTCTTTATCTGCAAGTAATTTGGCGATCGCTATGGTTAGCAATGGGTACAACTATAATTTGTTTAATATTGGGTTTTCCTGTGGCTTACTGGATAGCACAAATTGCACCAAAACAATGGCGAAATTTATTATTATTAGCTTTTGTCTTACCTTTGTGGACTTCTTCGTTACTTCGTTCCTACGCGTGGATTACAATTTTACGTCCCACCGGTTTATTAAATACTATTTTAAGTAGTTTAAGCTTACCGACTTTAGAATTACTTAACCGGACTCCGGCTGTATTAATTGGTATGAGTTACAGCTTATTGCCTTATATGGTTTTAATTTTATACGCCTCCCTAGAAAAACTAGATAAGCGTTTGTTAGAAGCAGCCTCAGATTTAGGTGCAAATCCCACACAAACTTTTTGGAAAGTTACAGTACCGCAAGTTTTACCAGGAATTACTGCTGGTTCAATCTTAGTTTTCATTACTGGACTAGGCGATTTTGTTGACCCAGAACTTTTAGGTGGTGCTTCGAGTATGACTGCGGCGCGGCTAGTTTACAACCAGTTTCTCGGCGTTAGCCAAAATTGGGGTTTTGGTTCAGCGTTGAGTATGACATTAATTTTAGCAGTGAGTGTGGCGATCGCTTTTTTAATTAAATTTGGTGAACCAACACCAAATAGGTAAAGGCATAAGCAAAATCTTTTATCTATGTATGAATAGCAAAAAACTTAGCAATATTCAATATTATACTTACGAAGCAAGAAAAGATGTGAGATGGTTACATCGCACTATTGAATTATTAAATCAACAACCAGAACAAAGAATATATGAAGATACGGGTGAACTCTTTATAAAAGAAACAATAGAAGTAGCAAGAAAATTACTTGAATTAATAGAGCAGGAACAGCCAAAATTAAAAGATATCCGTGACTTATATAATTTGTTAAAATTTTACAAGAGTGTGCGTAATTACAAATGGGATCACATTTGTAAATATGTAGAAAATTGGCATTGGGTCGCTAACATCTGGGATAATTTTGAGGACAGGATAGAATTAGATTTATGGAATAAAGTGGAATATAATCTTTATTCTATTTCTCAACCATTAATAGCAGAAGGTAAATATATTCGATTTGCAACCAGTGTTGGGAGTTACGGTCATGTATGGTTACAGATTGAACCTATGATTGAATACCGAACTACTCAAATTATCTGGCGAGTTCATGATGATAGCATTATTCCTTTTTATTATATCCCAGCAATTTTTGAAGCAATTATCGATGGGATAATTGACTATTTTCATAAAACAAATATTTCACTAACATCTATGATAATTTCCATTGATAATGGAAGCTACCATGATGTTGATTCTAGAGAAATTGATTACCGAATGGCAGCAACGATAGCTTGGCGTAAAGCTTTAGCAAGTGCCAAGCTTGTTCCTTTACAGGCTTATGAAAAATAATGCAATATCTAAGTTAAATAGAGACAGATTGGTAATATTAGTTAAAGGGATAGATGACATCCGCTTGCGGCGAAGCACCCATCCCCGGATAGCTGCCCAGATGACTAACCTGGAACCCTATAATTTGGTATCTAATTAACCCAGTATCAGCCGAGATATATCGATTGTCACTGGGATAGATACGGATCTCAAAGATATTTGTGAAAACATTGTAAAGATACTGGGCAACGATGCTGAATTATTAGAATCTGTGGAAATTTTAAGTGATACCCCCTATTACGAACTTTCACCACAGGTAATTCAACGTTTAAGTTATCCAACATCATCAAAAAAATTTGCTGCTGCGGATGACTCTGCCAAGTCTGCATATATCCATTAGTAATCAACAAGCCAATATCTTGCAGGATTTAATTTATCAGCAAATCCATCCAGGGAATTGTTAGACCATTTCACAAAAACCTGATATATATTAACTCTGTAGAGACGTAGCAATGCTACGTCTCTACTCTGTAACTTTTAATTTTTCCCATTCGGTCGTTGAATAATCGTTTCTACAACCCGCCGCTTGGCTTTCGGGTCAATTCCTACCAAACGCACATACTCACCACTGTATTCAGTTAGATGTGATTCTAAAGTTGAGATGGCATCAGACTCAGCATCGATGTGAATTGTACCGCAACTTTGCCAAGCACCTGTACGGAAGCGGCGTTCATCTACGTGTTCAAAGGTAAGTTTAAGTCCTTGAGACAAGACTCGCCGGATTTGTTCTTGAGTTTCCAGGCTGACATGAGTGTTTGATACTTCCTGCTTACGAGAACCATTAGATGATGATTGACTAACTGGTGGTTCAGCAACGGGTGGTGCTGGTTGAGAACTCCTACCTCGATTGAGACGATTATATTCATCCACCAACTGAGAATTTTCGACCCGTTTTTGTTCAGCCATCACAAAGTTACCAGACTCGATTAAATGAGACAGTCTAAAATCAGGCTTTTTAAACTCTGGTGGTGCTTCTAAACTATTGACCACACGCAACGATATACGTTCAAACCCGACTTTGTGGATAAACTCGCGGATTTGTTCGTCGTAAATTCGCGCTCGCAAAGCACTAAAAAAGTCAATAGATTGATTGGGGAAAGTATCAACCAGCTGTTCAATTTCGCGCTTAGAGAGTCCATCTTCGGCAAAAATACCACCAACAATTCCCACTTTGTCATCACGGCTGGGTTCCCAATAAAATTTTTCCATCCGTCCATCCCGAATTAACGGCGCGTAGAGTGTGGAAAAATCATTACCTGTTACGATAATTGGGACACGGCGTATCGGGTTGGAGTCATAACTACCCGGTAATTGCACATCTGTAGGATTATCGGCAATATTCATCAGTGTGGCATTTACCAACTGAGTATTTACGGTGTATTGTGTACCTTCATCAAAGCGGCCTGCACCAGCATCTAAATCGTTGATCATTAGCACGCACATTTTACCGCGCACTTTGACCTGTTCTGCTGTTTCTCGATAGCGTAGCCGAATCAAGCGTGCTGGATCTCCTGCGTCGGGACTTTCTAATTCACCCCCAGAGATGAGTGTTACTTCCACACCCATTTTTTCAAAAGCTAACTCACACTGAAAAGTTTTCCCTTCACCTTTACGTCCATGAATACCTAAAATTAAGGGAACTCGCACACCAGGAATATTCAAAAAATTCTTGGTGATGTGAACAGCAATTTTATCCAAAAAGCGAGGAGCGATATAATAACTCATACAATTATTACTGATGATGCCTTATCAAAGTAATGCTAAGTTTTTTTGGTGTCTTTTGTTTACTAATCTTTTGGTAGATATCCACAGCCCCTACCACAAACGCTGTATAAGATATGTATCAAAAATTGTATCAGCACTTACAATAGGTATGCTTTCTACAATTGCTTTAGCGATCAACATTCTGTCAAAGGAGTCACGATGATGTAAAGGCAATTGGGAAACAATTAAAATATGCTTAATGGCGATAGGCATTAATGGTATACCAGTAATCACTATTTGTTGTTCAACAAACTCAGCAAAACTCACATTAAAATTTAGTTTACTAATGCTGTGTTTGACTGCCGTTTCCCAAACACTAGCAATACTTAAAATATTTTCGTTATGTTCAATTTGCGTTCTAATACTGTTATTAATTCTTGGATTACCCATAATGAACCAAATAAATGTATAAACGTCCAATAGTTGCTGCCTTACAATAAGTTTTGCCCTTTATTTTTACACTGACAGTAACCTGATAGGAGGTGATAGCTCCTATCAGTGTAATCATAAGTTAAACAATTTACTTCCTTTATGAGGAATTAATATTACTTTAGTAGTAATGCTTAGATAAAATTGTTACGCTGAGAAATTTGCATTGACTGTAAAATTCATCACTTATCGTCTTGATATCAGTTATTTTACCGATTACAAATATATCTAGCGGTGAAATATTGGGTATGGGGAAATTATAAATATTGATTTTCCCAAATTACAATTTATGCAAGACATTAAAATGCCATGCCAGAAGTTAAGCAAAGAGTTTACTTACTCACAGAGCAACAACGTGATGCCCTACTGAACTATCTCCTCAACCGTCCATATCGGGAAGTTGCACCAGGAATTGAATTTCTCAACAAAGCACCCTCTACTATCCTAAATATTGAAATTCCTGAAGAACAAGCGAGACATCTCCCCACAGAACAAGAATCTAAATCCCCAGCTAATACACAAGAGAAAGTAGAAATACGAATACCATCCGTACCTAAAGGATAAGTTTCTATCTTCAGCCATATCTAAACTAAGTTTTATCACCGAGAAAAAAACCGATAGAGACTGTAAAATCTGAAGTTTCTTCAATAATTACCGCTCATGAATTTTTGATTCAAATTTGCATAATTCACATAGGGTGCAGTTGTTGCACCCTATGTATTCAAAGCTATTATGGCTAATTAAGAATAGTTTTGCATTGCCTATCTAACTCAATTCTCATATTTTGTAGCTTTACAACAATCATTAATTAAATTAACTTGCTATCTATATGGACATTAACTCAATTAATACAAATTACTCAGGTACAAATTCTTTATCCTCTGATTCTTCACTATTTAACAGTTTAGATCCTTTTGCTTATCAGCTTTTACCAAATAACTCTCTGATGCTTTTAGGTACAGATAAAGCAGAGAATTTATATCTAAAAGTTGGTGATGGTCAAGTTTTAGAATACAGTGCTGATGGCAACTATTTTTATCAGATAAATGGGCTGGGATTTTCTCAAGATACAAATATTTCAGTAAATTTGGGTTTTGATAAAGATAGCTTATATATCGATAGTTCTTTATTCGATACCTTAAAAAATACGGGGGCAAAACTTAACTTTGAAGGTGGGCAGGGAAACGACACACTATTTGGCCCCAAAATTGACACAACATGGTACATCACTGGAGACAACTCTGGAAACATTGGCAATATTGAATTTCACAATGTTGAAAATCTTAAAGCTGCTGCCAATAACTACGCCACATTTGTCTTTACTCCAGAGGGTAATCTCAGTGGCGTTGCAGATGGAGGTGATGGGAATTTAGGGACTTTGGTTCTTGAAGGCGGAACGTATAACAGTGCTAAATTTATTGCAGATGGGCCTCATTCAGGCGAGATTCTGCTCGATACCAAGACGATTCGCTATGACGGGTTAGCACCAATTTTTGACAATACTACTACGGCAGACCGAGTATTTACTGCTACTAATAGTAACGATAAAATCCTAGTCAAAAAAGATACTATAGGAAAAACGACTATTTTCAGCAGTAACGGTACTTTTGAGAGCATTACTTTCTGGAACCCCAGTAATTCACTAACCATCAAAGGACTATTGGGAAATGACACAATTACAGTAGATTCAATAGATGCTAATTTTACTAAATCGTTAACCATTGATGGCGAGGATGGGAATGACTCGGTAATTTTTGCTCAGAATTTAACTCTCAATGGTGGGAATTTAACGGTAAATGCTGAAAGCATTAGTATCCTAGATAATGTCAATATCTTCACTTCAGGTGATGTTTCCTTTGAAGCCAAGAATAACTCTTCAGTGTTACTAAATCTGCTACCAGGTGGTATTGTAAACACTCAGAAAGCCGAAATTTCTCTAGGGAATAATGTCTCAATTGAAGCTGAAAACATTACACTGAAAGCAGAAGCACAGGATGATAACCCTACCGATGAAATTAATTCGTGGGTGAATGGCTTTTTAGTACAACCCTTAATAGACTATGGTACTGCTATTGCATCTTTACCAGTTGATTTTGCTATTAGAGAATCGTCAGCAAGTGTAATACTTGGCAATAATGCCAAACTCACCACTGGTGGAGATATTGAGATTTCAGCTACTGCTAAAGCAGATAGTACTAGCAAAGTTCTCAATCAATATTTCAGCATTGGATATAGCAGTTCTAATGCAACTGCAATTACTACAATTGGTCAAGGTGCAATCATCAAGGCAGAAGGAGATGTGAACATTCTATCTGATGCCAATTCAGTTGCAGGTATGACTACCCGCACCTTAAAAAATCTAGGTGAAGAGCCTACAGATTCAACAGGAGTTGGAGTATCGATAGCGATCGCCAATGCAAAATTAACTTCTAAAACAACAGTATCTCAAGGAGCAGAGATTGAGGCTGGCGGAAATGTTAATCTTGTTGCTAATGGTAAAACAGAGCGCGAAGCCAGTGCTGAAGTAGGATCTTTTGGTTCTAGTGGTAGAGGCGGAATTTCTGCGGCATTGGGTTTCTCTAAAGCAGACGTTAACACCTTTGTAAACGGCAAAGTAGTCTCAGGTAGCAGCTTACAACACGAGTTTAATCCTGGCTCGGCAGTGAATAATGATAATGACACTATTACCATTAAAAATCACGGTTTTAAAGATGGCCAAGCTGTAATTTATAAGAACAATAATGATGCTGACTCTAATATTGGAGATTTAGAGGATAGCACCACATACTACGTTAAGGTCGTGGATGAGAACACGATCCAATTAGCAGAATCTTCCTCTGACCTTGAAGATGAAAAATTTATCGACCTCAAGAGTACTGGAGTACAAGGTAATGCTCACATCCTCAAAGATCCTGGTATCCGAGTTATTGCTCAACTAGAGAGCGAAGATGCTGCTGATGCAACCTCTGGTGTAGGTGGAGATCCTTCAATTGCAGACAAAATTGAAAAACCAGAAATTGCTGTAAGTGCAATAATTGGCAAACTCACAGAAGATAATTACAGCAAAAACTCAAATTCAGGTGGTAGTGGGGGCGATGCTAGTGTTACCGCAGCAGGAGCGTTTGTATTTTCCAAAATAGATAATAATGTCACTGCAACTATAGGTAGTAATGCAGTTTTAGAATCTCAAGCAGATGTTAGCGTCCAGGCAAGTATCTCCGAAAATATTAAAACTGCCGCAGAAGCTGCCACAGAAGACGCAGAAGGTTCAAACGGCGCAGCGAAAAAGGCATCTGCTAGTGCCGCAGTAATCGTTGGGCTTTATAGTAACAATGCCCAAACCACAATTGAAAGTAACGCAGTTATTGATGCCAGCAAAGACACACGAATCACATCTGAGGTTTCCTATCCCTTCCGTATAGAACCACAAGAGCGTTTTGTTCCCAGCGATGTAGGAGCAATGCTGAAAGAAGAGGGATTTGGTGGAGTCACAGGGTATTTAGACGGAAAGTTGGGCATCCAAAGCGAACTGCTCAACTCTTGGGCAGTAAGTACATCAGAAACTGAGGGAGAAATTAGTCTAGCTGGTTCAGTTAACTATCAGCAATTCACTAACAATTCTCAGGCAATTGTCAAATCAGGCGCGAAAATAAATCAGAATCAGGATATTAGACCTGAAAGTGACGACCAGACCGTTTCTGTTGAAGCTACAACAGAAATGCAACTGATTAATGTAACTGGTGTATTTAAGTTTGATCTCTCAATTGACTCAGTAAAAGACTTAGTTCAGAAAAAAGATCCTTTAGCAATCTATAACCCAGTTGGCTCTAGTGGTGGTAAAGGAGGAGTTGGCGGAGCCTTCTTCCTAATGTTTAACGACAGCACTACGATCGCCAAGGTAGAAACAGGTACTTCAATTTATACTGGTGCGGATGGCGGTCTAACAATCAATGCTGAATCTACTGCATTTGACGTTGACTTAGGTCAAGCAGGTGGAGGTGGTGGTAAATTTGGCGTTGGTGGCACCTTCTCCTACACCAATCAAGAAAGCAAAACGATCGCCCAGCTAGAAAGCGGAGCTAAGGTCACAGGCGGTTCGCTAGAAATTACTGCCAACGACGAAACACTGCGGATCACGGCTGTAGGTGGTGTTGCTAAAAGCGAAAACCTGGGTATTGGGATGTCTGTAACAGTTAATGAAATGGATCGGGAAACACTTGCCTTGATCGGTAATCAAACTGGTACAGCTGGGATAGGCACAGACATTGAAGTTGAAGGAGATATTAAAGTTGAGGCCAAAGCTGATGGTGGATTGTGGGCATTCTCCTTAGCGGCAGCAGTTGTTAAAGATAAACCCCCCGAAAAACCTTCAGAAGCATCTACCGATCAATTAGCTAGCGCACCTCAACCAGATTTATCTAGTGCAGGCGGTTCTGGCGGCAGTACTAGCTCCAACGACCAAGGTAATCAAGGTAAATCGGGCATTGGTATTTCTGGTGATGTATCAATCAACAACGTTAAAGATAAAGTTTCTGCTTACATCAACGATGCAGGCACAATCAAGGGCGAAACGCTAGATATTACAGCCGTCAATGATTCGGATTTGAGATCTGTTTCTGGTGCTGTGTCATTTTCTGCCAAGAAAGATCCAAACAGCACTTCGGCTGGAATTGCTGGATCTTTTAGCATGAACACCCTGACTGGTACAACTAGTGCTTATATCTCTGGTAGTGCTGCAAACGGGGATAAACTTACTTTAGAAGCCAGTCAGCTTTCTCTCAGTGCAACTCGCAGTGGAGATTTGTTTGCCCTCTCCGCAGGTGGAGCAGCAGCACCTGGACAAAATGGTTATGCAGTCTCTGGTTCTGTATCTTTAAATAAGATTGCCAATACAACTGAAGCTTCAATGAGTGGCACTAATGCAACCATTGCTGGGGATGTAGGATTGAATGCTCAAGATAGCTCTAGCATATTTGCGATCGGTGGTGCATTAAGCTTTGGCGGTAAGGCAGGCTTTGGGGCAGCGATCGGTCTTAACCGGATTAATAATACAACCAAAGCACTCATTCAAGATTCTAGCCTCGACCACCAAGGAAAACTGGAACTTTCTGCTATCAATGAAAGTTCGATTAAAGCAATTACTGCTTCTTTAGGTATTTCCACGCAACAAAGTAGCGCAGCTGGAGCCGGAACTGTTTCCCTTAACTTTATTAGCAACAGAACCGAAACTGCCATTATTAATACCCAGAAGGGAGCTTCTACTGCTACAGGAATCATTTCTTTGATTGCGAAGGATAATTCCGACATTGCTAATCTAGCTGGTGCCGTGGGACTGAGCGGTGGTAAGGCTGGATTTGGAGCAGCAGTTGCATATAACAGTATTAGTAATGTTGTCAAGTCCTATATTGAAAGTTCTACCTTATCTACTCAAGGTGAATTAAAACTTCAGGCAGAGTCGAAAGCTGTAATTCAGGCGATCGCTTTGGGCGTAGGTGGCGGCAAGGATGTTGGATTAGGCGGTTCTGTTGCTATTAATTTGATTGGTAATACAACCGAAGCTTATCTCAATTCTGTAAATCTCACTGCTGACGGTCAAAATAACATTTCAGCTAGTGATAATTCGACAATCCAAGCTTTAGCTGGTGGTGTTGGAGTAGGTCAAAAAGCTGGAATTGGTGCAGGTATTGGTGTTAATCAAATTGGTAACAGTATCAAGGCATACGTTAGCAATTCCAACCTGACTTCTAATAACCTCGTCTCTCTGAGCGCCCTTTCAACTTCAACCATTGAAGCTATTAGTATCGGTGGTGGCGGATCTGAAAAGTTTGCTTTGGGCGGTTCTGTATCCGTCAATACTATTAACACAGTTACTACTGCCTACATCAGTAATAATTCCGTTGTTCAAGGCTCTCAGGTATTGGCTAGCGCGCTCGACACCTCCACCATTAAATCTCTTTCAGGAGCAGTAGCAGTTTCCGGAAATACTGCCATAGGTGCTGCGGTTTCTACCAACAATATCAATAATCAAGTTGTCACATACATTAGCAGTTCGCAAGTCACTGCAACTAGCAATAACATTCTCCTCAAAGCAGACTTAAAAGCTAAAATTAGTAACGCTACCTTGGGTGGTGCAGGCGGACAAAGTTTTGCATTAGGTGGCTCAGTATCTGTAAACAACATCAATACTGTGACTGACGCTCACATTAGCGACAATGCGACAGTGAATGCTGCCCAAGCGGTGGAAGTTTTAGCCAACGATAATTCAGACATTGAATCTTTAGCAGGACAAGTAGCAATCGGTGGTACTGCTGGCGTAGGTGCGGCTGTTTCTACGAATAATATCAATAACAATGTCAGTGCTGACATCAGCAGTTCTCAGATCACTTCCACAATTGGTGGAGTGAAGGTTAAAGCAGCGATCGCACCCAAAATCAATAATATTACTGTAGCTGGCGCTGGCGGAGGAAGTTTTGCGCTGGGTGGCTCGGTAACTGTCAACAACATTGGCACTCAAACTCTGGCTTACATTAGCAATAATTCCACTGTTGAAGCATCCCAAGGTGTTACAGTCCTAGCAACAGATAACTCCAACATCAACTCTTTTGCTGGCACAATTGCTGGGTCTGGAAATACAGCAATTGGAGCTTCGGTATCCACAAATAATGTAAATAACAAAGTCAGTGCATACATTAGTGCGTCTCAAGTCACCAGCACAAGTAATGTTTTAGTCAACGCAGACTTAACAGCTTTAGTTCGCAATGCCACAGTTGGAGGAGCCGGAGCCGGAACTTTTGCCGCAGGTGGTTCAGTATCGGTAAATAACATTGGTACCGTTACCGAAGCTGACATTAGCGACAAAGCCACAGTTAATGCTGCTCAAGAGGTAGAGATTTTAGCCAACGATAATTCAGACATTGAATCGCTAGCAGGACAAGTAGTCATCGGTGGTGCTGCTGGTGTAGGTGCTTCCGTTTCTACAAATAATGTCAATAACAAAACCAGTGCTTATATCAGTGATTCCCAAGTTACCTCTAGTAATAGCAGCTTGACAGTCAAAGCTAATTCTTCACCAAAAATTAGTAATATTACGGCTGGTGGTACTGGTGGTGGAGCATTTGCGTTTGGTGGCTCGGTAACTGTCAATAATATTGGCACTCAAACCCTGGCGTACATTAGCAATAATTCGATTATTCAAGCCAGACAAAATATTGAGATTTTAGCTACAAACAATGCCGCTATTCAATCCTTAGCAGGCCAAATTAGTGCCGCAGGTCAAGCAGCTATAGGTGCTGCCGTTGCAGTCAATAACTATGGTGGCAAAATTGAAGCTTACATCAACGATAGTGAAGCAACTTCTACTTCTGGGCAAATCAAGGTTACCGCCAACGATACTTCTAAAATTGAGAGCTTGTCTGCGGGAGCTTCAGTATCTGGTAGTCCAGCAGTGCCAAGCGTTTCCTTGACAGGTTCTGTATCAGTAAACAACATCAGTAATACAGTTGATGCTCATACCTTAAATGCCAGAATTTCAGCTAATAGCTTAGAAATTTCTGCTAAAAATGATGCCACTATCAAGTCTTTGGCTGGA
This sequence comes from Nostoc sp. FACHB-152, assembly GCF_014697475.1. GTDB lineage: Bacteria > Cyanobacteriota > Cyanobacteriia > Cyanobacteriales > Nostocaceae > Nostoc_B. Next base: position 18,035 of record NZ_JACJRV010000037.1, on the reverse strand, counting down.
CAGATTAGTATTAGTATTAGCGGTGGTGCTGTTGGAGCGGCAGTAGCTTACAACAATATTGGCAGCACTGTCAAAGCCTACATTGCAGCTGATGATGGCAACTATACAACTGTCAATACATCAGGTAATGTGCTTGTCACAGCTGTTAGCAAGGGAACAATTGAAACGATCGCAGCGGGTGGTTCTGTTGGCCTATTTGTAGGTGCTGCTGGTTCGGCAGCAGTAAATCAGATGACTAATAATGTCTCTGCTTTCGTCCAAAACGGCATTATTAAAGCTAACGGTAGTGTGGGTATATTGGCGGATTCTAATAACACGATGACTACTAAAGGCGGAACATTTAGTGGTGGTTTTGTGGGCTTAGGTGCCACGATCGCAGTCAATAATCTGGAAAATAAAACCCGTGCTTATGTGAATAATTCCAGTATTGATGGAGTGGGCGAGCAAAGCATAATTATTCCCAAAACTGATGGAACTGGTGTTACAGAATCTTTCCAAGGAGTCGCTGTCTTAGCAACAAGCAAAGACAACCTTGGTGTGACGATTGGTACTGGCGGTGCTGGTGGATATGCGTTTGTTGCCAGTATAGCTGTCAATACCTTCAAGAATACAACCGAAGCCTATGCAAATGATGTCGCTATCAATGCAATTTTTGGATCTACAGTTCCACAACACAATGTTTATATCAAAGCTTTCAATGATAGTAAGGTAGAAGTCAATGCCGGCACAGCAGGGGTTGGTTTAGCCGCAGCAGCTGGTGTTGGTATTGAAGTCACCACAATGAAGAATGCTACTAATGCATATATCAACTCTAGTGATCTGATAAATTCTCAAGGGTCGCAGATCTACGCCCACAACAACTTAATTGTAGAGGCGAAAACTCAAAAATCCCTGACCTCTAATGTTATGGCTTTGGGTGGAGGGTTAGGTTTTAGTGTCCAAGGGGCGGTTTCCATCATCAATGTCAGCAGTGGTATGTCTGATAAAGGTAAAGAAGCTGCTAGCGATACCCAAAGTAAAGTAGACACCCAACTACAAGACTTGAACAAAATGGGTAAAGATAGTAGTGGCAAGTCGAACATTTCTACCAAATCTGCCGATTTTACTTCCAGCCTACTCAATCTTCAAGGAACTACAGCATTTATTGCAGGAACAGCAAACGCTGGCAATAACATAATTGTTAATGCCTATGAGACCACTAAATTAAATATGACAGTAGGATCATTATCTGCTGGACTCGCAAGTGTTGGTGGTGCAGTAGGCATTGCTAATATTCAGCATAATGCTTCTGCTTATGTAGGAGATAGATCCACACTAATTGGTGGCAATATTACAATTCAGTCCACTGGTTTTGTAGACTCGACGACAGTAGAAGCTGTTGCTGGTTCAGCTGGCCTGGTGGGATTAGGGGCGGCTGTGGCAATTTTGAGTTCTGAAAACAACTCTAAGGCTTATGTTGGCAATCACACAGCAATAATTAAGGCTAATAACATTGATGTGATTGCTAACTCTTCGTCTAATTTGAACGTAGAAGGTTTAGGAGCATCTTATGGACTTGCTGCGGCTGGCGCTGTGATTGCTAATGCTCAGGAAACTGGCACAACTAAAGCATATCTGGATAGTGGTATTCAAGTTGAGAATACTGACAACCTTAATGTCAAGGCGAATACTAACGAAACTGTAACAGCGACGACTCAAGCATCCTCTGGTGGGATTATTTCTGGTAATGGTACTGATGCCAAGGCTACCGTCAATCCCAATGTCGCTGCATATATTGGTGACAACAACACAATCAAAGTTACCAAAGATATCAATGTTCTTTCTAATGTCTCTGTAGATGGAGACGCAGCAAGTAAGGGTGGAAGTTACGGAGCGTTAGCAGTTGGACTGTCGTTCTCTGAAGTTAACTCGAACCCCACAATCAATACCTATGTTGGTGCTAATACCACAATTGAAGCTGGCAATATAACCATCTCTAGTAGCTTAGGCAAAGCACCTGTTTCTGCTGATACATCATTTAATCCTAGCAATGCAGTCAACAACACAGCAGATAGCATTACCTTCGCTAATAATCACGGACTCAAAACTGGAGATACTGTTGTGTACTCCAATGGTGGTGGTAATACTATTGGTGGACTAACAAACCAAACCAGCTACAAAGTGATTGCTGTTAATGATAAGACTGTGAAGTTTGGTAGTGAGTTCGATGCCACTACAATCGATACGAAATTGAACACCCTGAAGTTTGCTAATGGGCATAATTTCACAAATAACCAACAAGTCATTTATGAAGCTAGTAGTGGCACAAGTAACATTGGCGGTTTAACTTCTGGTCAGAAGTACTATGTCAAAGTCATTGATAGTAACACTGTTCAATTATCAAAGACACCGATTATAGATGACGTGAATGAAGGTGCCAAGCTGGCTGGAATCAACACAGTAGGAGGGGTCACAACTATAACAGCCAGGAAAGACGATAAAACTGCTAACGTATTCCAGAATGGTGATACTGTTGTCTACAAAAAACGTTCTGCCTTGTTTACAGTTGATACAACAGTTCCTGATACTGGCGGTAAGGCGAATATCTTTAACCTCAGCACTGGCGATATAGTCTCTCAAGATACAATTAATTCCGCAAGTCATGGGTTTGAAACAGGTGATCAAGTTATATACTCTGCTACTGGCACGGCTTTAAGTGGTTTAACTAATGGTCAAAAGTATTATGTCATTAAGGTAGATGACAATAAGTTCCAACTCGGTACAACATATAACCAAGCTACAAACACGGTAACTGGTATTGTAGATATTACCAATGCTACCGCAGGAACAAGCCACAAAATTACTACTGTAGGACTCAAGATTTCTAATGTAACTAATTTTACGTACAGCACAGCAAATTCTAACAAGATTACTGTGACAAACCATAGTTTTACGACAGGACAAGCGGTCAAATACAGTGGAGTATCATCAATCGGTTTAACAAATGGCACAACCTACTATGTAATTAAGGTTGATGACAACAACTTCCAGTTAGCTGCTACTAGTAGTGGTACAGCACTTACTCTAAATGCTGGTGCTGGTTCCTATTCTCTGACAGCAACTACTGAATTAGAGGAAAATGTAACTTATTACGTTAAAAACTCTACACTGTCTGATTTTCAATTGTCGAAAACAAATGGTGGCTCGGCGATTGCTCTCGACACATCAGGGTTAACTGGTACGGGTGCAAGCCATATATTTGTAAAACAATCTGTTATCGATTTAAGTAGTGCTAGTACAGGAATCCACAACCTACATCTCGATTTGGAAAATGGAACAGCAACAGGCGACAAACATCTATTGTCATCGGGAGCTTCCGTAGTTTTACCAAGCCAAGGTGATCAGGTCTTCTCTGCATATTCTCAAGCTTCAGCAGGCGCATTACTTGGAGGAACTGGCACAAGAACCAACCTCAATATTACTCCTACCTCCAAAACCTATATAGGCAATAATGCATCTTTAACAGCATTAGGTAATGTCACAGTGAAGTCCCTATCTAATATTCAAGTAACGGGGGCGACAACTTCTGAGACTTATGGAGCGATCGCGGTTGGGGCATCAGAAATTAATCTCACGGTTAACACTACCAACAATACCTACGTCGGTAATGCTGCTAAAATTCAAGCCCAGGGCAACGTTATTATTAACGCTCAGTCCGACAATAATCTTAATATTTCCGCTTCTGGTGGGGCTGGCTCTCTCATAACTTTTGCCGATGCTGATGCGATCGCACGTCTAAAACATGACACAACTACCACTGTTCAGGATAACGCTACCATTATCGCTAACGATGACCTTGTAATTGGCTCTAATAGTAACACTAATGGTAATGTCAAAGTCCAAGCTAGTGGTGTAGGTTTTTATGCTGATGCGGATGCTAATGGCGAATTCTACATCGATGGCACTAATCGAACGGATATTAATAGCAATGCACATTTAGAAGGAAGAACGCTGACGATTGAGGCAATTGTTAACAATCTCAATGTTGAAACTCGTTCTGAGGCTGAAGGTGCTGGTTTGATTGGTAACATTGACGCTCATTCCAAAGTTGAGCTATCAGGAACGGATGCTACTGTTAACATCGGTTCTCAAGCGTATCTTAAAGGAGATTATATTAATCTCAACGCTATTTATAAGAAAGTCAGCAGCAATGCGATCGCATTTGCTGATTGTGATGGACTTGGAGGCGATACTGACTCGGATAGTCGTAATAATATGCCTCTGTCAGCTAAGGTCATCACAGATTCGACTTCGACATTGGATGTTTATAAGCTAAATGTGAAGTCAGATTTGGAAAGTGTCAGTTACAGAACCGATGCTCACAGTGACAAAGCTTGGGAGTTGAGAATCTGGACTCCTTTTGGCGACATCGTAATTACGATGGACTTTGGTTCGGAAAGCAAAAATGAAACATTTGCTCCCACTGCGACTACTAATTTCAACTCTTATGTTAACTTTGTGGCGCGGGGAGAAAATCCAGTCTTAGTAATTGGTACTGATGGTCAAGTTACGCAAAAGAGTAATAATGTTACTGTCAATTTCAGCGGTAATAACGCGATAGTTAGCGACATTAAAACGACTGAGCTTGGAGAAGCAAACTTTAAAGGTTCTTTGACTGATAATGGCAAATACAGCATTAAAGACCCTGCGTACGATACGGTGCAAATTGATAACTATTCTGCCAATAATCTGATTATCAATAATATAGATGCTATCAATTTAGGTGCAGCATCTCAATTTAAGTACATTGTGAATGGCAGCAGCACTAATAAGTCAATTAATGGTTCCCTACCGATTAATTCAACTTTAGTGACGATTAATAACTGGGGTACTTCTAACCTGATTCTCCAAGGTAAGATTAAGAATCCTCACGATCGCACTATACTTTACAGTGGCGGTAACATTTTCAGGCAAGGAACTACACAAAACATCGTTACTCGTGATCTGAAAATGACTGCTGCGGGAAGCATTGGGGCAATTAATCAAGGCATTGCGGCTGAATTGAATCAAGGCTATAGCCCAGTTACAGCTAATGTTGCTGATAGCAATATTTATCTCAACGTTGAGGCACAAAATTCTACTTATCTTAACCTGACAGCAAAAGCTCTTGACAAAAAGCCAGTAACTGTTAATGTTCAAAGAATGACTGGTTATACTGGTGAAGTCAATTTAGAGATCGGTCAAACTACAGATCAAGCTAATGCTGCTGTAAATGCTCTCTATCAATTCACAGATAATATTGATTTTTATCAGAGCATTATGGCGGGTAATAATATTGTCATTAATGCAGGAAATACAACCACGAATATCAATGCTAAAACTATTTTTACCGGTGCAACAGGCTCACTAAATATGGTGACCGGAGGCTGGATAAATGTGAATAATGTAACTGCGGCAATTAATCTACAAAAAGTAATTAGTTATCAAGATGCAGTTCATTTAAATGGCTGGGATTTAACTTTAGTAGATAATGGTTTACTCCAAGCCGCAAAAGATATTAGTGTAACCTCAACAAACTTCTCAATGTTGAATAATGCTCAATTGAAAGCCAAAACCGATGTCAGTTTATTAGTAAATAATAGCTTTCAAATAAGTGCAAGTTCTTTAATATCAGATGCCAATAATGTTGTAATTCAAGGTGATTACAATAATCAAAATCCAGCCGGTGCTACCATCAATATTGAGGGATGGATTAATGCTCAACAAATGTCAATTATTACTCAAGGCAATAATGACATTGTGAATATTCAACGACTCGCTACTACAACTAATATCTACACTGGTGGAGGCAATGACATTGTAAATATTGGTAGCAGCCAAAATAGAACTAATGAAATTCAAAAACGCCTAACTATTTACGGTGAAACACAGGATGACCTCGATACTTTAAATATAGATAATTCAGGAGATAACTCCAATAACGTTGGCATCTTAACAGATACATCTCTGACGGGTTTAAGTACAGGTGAAGGTATTTACTACAATGGTTTTGAGGTGTTGAATCTTAAATTAGGTATAGGTAATGATGACTTCACTATCCTTAACACAAGTGCAACAACTAATATTGATAGCAGCTCAGGCGATGATAAATTCCGCATAGGGACGAAAGTAGACGCGAGTGGCAGCGTAGTGGATGAAATAGTAAATGGAGTCTTGTTACCAGGAGTTAATATATTGGGAACCAAGAACATTACCAATATCAAAACAGGAACAGGAAATGACTATATTCAAGTGAACCGTAATACTGCTGTATTGAACATTGAAGGTGAATTTGGTGATGATACTTTTGAAGTGAATACGCCAATTAATTATTCAATATTGCTGAATAATGCTCAAGTCAACCTTTCTGGAAATGATGGCAATGACACAACTATTATTAATGGATCTTCTTTGTTAGAGACTATTAATAATAATGGGTCATCAGTTGAAGTTGTCAATAGTCGCTTGATTAGTCTAATGACAAATGAAAATCTAGTGATTAATGGAAATATTGGTAGTACTGGTTCATCTGGTGGTTCTAACAATACTAACAGTGGTAGTGATCCTACCCTGTCCAGTCTGGCTGATAGAACCCTAGTAACGACAAACACTACCAATACAGGTAGCAATAGTAGTCTTACTTTGTTGAGTCTCTTTGATAGAAACTTAGTAAATACCAGTAGTACTAGTACTGGGACTGGTAGTGTTATTGATCCTTTGTTGCTAGCATTATTCTCCCGTTAATCATCGTCGTTGAATCGATAGGCTGCTGGGTGTGTCGAGAGTTTCTCCACATCCAGCATCGATGTTTTTACCTTGTAGTTTTCTACTTTTACAATGACTTTATCATCAAAGCCTCATTGCTCAACATACAGAGAGACTTTGACATCGATTTGCCTAGTTTCTTGAATATCTAGGTTTGGAGCATTTTTTGGGATGGAGCTAGTTACCACCGTTATCAAGAAGTTCCAGCTTTTCTGAATGAGATTAATCAAGGGCTAACAAAATTTCTAGCTGAAGCGACTTTGTGCCGATGATTTGAAGAAGCCTTGATGTACCACAATTAGTCGTCTGTGCAGCCGACTTGACGCAGTTTCTTGTCGTCGCGGTAAATACTGTCGTCGTTTGATAATTCGAGTCCCAATATCTCGCAGTAACGAACAACTTCACACATAATAATGATGATAATTTAGAGAACTGAATGTCGGTTTTATTTTGAGTAATTGAGAAATTAAAGAAATTTGGGAATTCTTGTTAGATGGATTGAAGAAGTTGTTGTTGGATAGGTAACTGAATTATAAATTTAGTACCCTCCCCAATGGTAGAAAAACATTGCAATTTACCTTTGTGCTTTTCTGTAATGATTCGGTAGCTGATTGCCATACCCATACCTGTCCCTTTACCTACAGGTTTTGTAGTAAAGAATGGATCGAATAGCCTTTTTTGAACCGATTCTGGCATTCCTTGTGCGTTATCAGCGATCGCAATTTCTACCAATTGAGAATCAATTACGGAAGTGCTGATAGTAATTTGGCTGGGATTCTCCTGTATTTGTTGATAAGTGCGCTTGCTATCTACTTCATCAAGGGCATCTATTGCATTAACCAGAATATTCATCAAAACTTGATTGAGTTGACCAGGATAGCATTCTACTTGCGGCAAATTGCTATAGTCTCGAATTACTTCAATTGCTGTGCGGTTTGGTTTGTCTTTGAGGCGGTATTGCAGAATTAATAGCGTACTTTCGATGCCTTCATGAATATCAACTGTCTTAAATTCCGCTTCATCCATACGCGAAAAATTCCGCAGAGACAGCACGATATTACGAATCCTCTCAGTCCCCATTTTCATTGAAGATAGCATCTTCTGTAGATCATCTTTAAGAAATTCCAGATCAATTTCCTGGGCTAATGCTCGAATTTCTGGGTCATGACTAAAATAGCGTTCTTGGCAAAAATAAATCATCTGCAACAAGTTTTGAGTATATTCATCCAAGTGAGTAATATTGCCGTGAATAAAGTTGACTGGGTTATTGATTTCATGGGCAATACCTGCTACCAGTTGACCCAGGCTAGACATTTTTTCACTTTGAACTACTTGTGCTTGGGTACGCTGCAATTCACTTAAAGTTGTTTTGAGTTCAAAAGTCCGTGCTTCAACTCGCGCTTCCAGTTCGGCATTACTATTTTCTAAAGTCAGAAAGGATTGGCGCAGTTGCCCTGCCATGTGGTTAAACGAATGGGCAAGGACGTTAAGTTCTTGAATGTTGCCATCTGTTACTGTCTGGTCTAAGTCGCCAGATGCCATTGCCTGGCTTGCCTGCTTCAGACGCAGGACAGGACGTGAAATCCAGCGTCCGGTGAAAATACCACTTATGGTTGCCAATATCAGTGATCCAAAACAAAGTAAAACAGTAATCTGGGTATTAGTATTGATTTGGGACATAAAGGCACTGTGCGGGATGCTGGTCATGACTAGCCAGTCCAAGCCATAAGAGTCGCGCCAAGGCGCAATATGCACAGAATAATCTTCTCCTTGAAAATTGACTTGCAGTTCTTGGGTACTAGTAATTGTCCGAAGATTAGGAATTTTTTGCTGAAGTTGTTTAGCAATCCCCTGCACAACTGGATTAGGACTTTCTGTGGCTTTAAGACGTTTAATTTCGTTCTTGTTGACAGTAAAAGGTTGCTCTGGACAAGAATTAGCAACCAACATCCCGTCACGTTCTACAATAAATACTTGTCCAGAGCGACTGATATCTAATGTTCGCAAAAATTCGCTCAGTTTCAATAGATGAATGTCAACCCCCACCACGGCAATCAGCTTTTTAGTGGCATCATAAACTGGGCTACCTGCCGATGCTGCAATATAGTGAGGATAGGCAGGATCGTAGTAGGTGTAGATCCTCGTCCAGATGGGTTTCCCAGCTTTGGCAGGTTCAGTGTAATTAGGTTCATTGAGAGTATCCCATGTAGCCGTAGACAAAAGTTGAGTACGATTGCCATCATTGTCTGTCAAGTAAGTTTTGGAATTTTTCGGCAAGCTAGGTGTTTTGATGGTGTTTTCATCGATAGTAACCGTTTTGCCATCATAGCGACCAGCTCCACCTCCTTCGCCAGTTGGTAGATTAAAACTGATGTAAGTTAAATCATAGGCTTGCATTTGATACCAGAAGAATTTGCCAACTGTTTTGCGATCTCGGACATCTAGTAATCCCATCCGAATTGCATTAGCATTGATCTGGATGACTTTATGCGGAATTGACAAGTAAGCATCTAAGTGATGGTTAACCTCACTACTTGTTCGCTTCATCAACTGCTTTGACAGATCCTCAACAGCCTTCTCACCATTTTTAAACGACAAGTATCCCACCAAACCCACTGCACCAAACACTTGCACCACGAAGGGAACAATGAGGACAAGCTGTAATGGCAATGTCCAGAATTTGCTGGATGAGGAACGGGTTTTCATAAGGCGGAAACCGGAGTAAATTTAGAAGGCTGTTGATACGGCTGCGAACTTATTAAAAGCAGTATAAATTGTTGCCTTAGTTAAGATAATTCCCCAAAAATATCCAGATCGAACATAAATTCACTCTACTTTTAGGCACCTAAAATAAAATGCCTCATCTCATAAAAGAGATAATACGGTTGGGTTAACAAAGTTACCTGTTGATGCAAGCAGTTCTTGAGTAGTAAAGAGAAGCAGGAGCAGAGAAATTGATGATTAACCAATTTCTCTGCCCCTGCCTCAATAATTTATCTGCACCCTATTGGAGAGGAGGCTCCAAAAAACCAGAGTGAATAAAGTATGAAAAGTAAGTATTCAGTAGTTTATCATCCACAGGTGGGCAAGTAATATTACTGCTTACTAACCCCATGAATGTATTGGAGCTATCAAATTGCAGAGATTTTTGTCGAAAATAAATTTCAGGAATTGACTGTTGCTGCTCTGGAAGCTTTTCAAATAAGAAAGATAAGAAGGGAAATAAAGCATTCTCTGGCATATCCGGGAGAAAAAATTTGACTTTAGAGAGCCAATCTGGAAAAGGAATTATTTCAATTGAATAGCCAAAATTCTGCATCCAGTTCACAAGCTGATGCCATGAGATAGATTGAGAATTAGAGATGTGAAATATTCTCTGATTAAATGATTTTTGTTTTGATAACTGGACGATCGCCTGGCTAATATAATCAACGGGAACAATATCTACTGGCATATTCCAATCAGGCGCTAACCCCAGTTGAATACAACCTTTAATTAGACTGCGTAAAAAGCCGGGACGGTTACAAATTCCTGTTTGGCTGTGTCCTTCTATCCAAGTGGGGCGATAGATGGCTGTAGGAATTCCCCGCTCATTTGCAAGTGTAACTAATTTTTCTGCAACCCATTTGCTTTGTGTGTAACCATAGAGACCATGAGGGCGATCGGCTGACTGTTCTAAAATAACTTGTGTTTCAGGATAGGCAATTGGTGAAAAAACGCCAATAGTAGAGACAAAATGAACGGGTTTAATCTTAGTTTGACTTGCCAATCTGAGAATTTCTTGTGTACCTAAAACGTTTGCAGGTTTTAGTGCCGAGTATGGATAAACAAAGTTAACTGATGCACTGTTGTGATAGATAATATCGATCGTTTCTGCCAAAGTTTGAAATTCTTCAGACGACAACCCCAGCAGTGGTAGTGATATGTCGCCAATTATGGGAATAATTCTGGAGCTTCTATTTTGTTCCCAAAGCTTGTAAGATTTCAGGATGCTCTTGATGCGTCCGTTACCTTCTTCAACGTCACTAGCCCTGACCAAGCAATAAACCTTAGCCTGGGTTTGCTCAAGTAATTCGTGAAGCAAGAAAGCTCCTAAAAAGCCTGTTGCACCAGTTAATAAAACGTTGGTTGGCTCAAAAGCTAAATCAAACGATGCAGTTTTAGAGTTAATTGTTGGATCTAAAATAGCATCAGCTTGCAGATCGAGAGTAGAGGGAATAGTTGATGCTACATCATCTCCAGCTTTGACTGCTGCAATGATTTCAGCTAATTCTGCAACCTTAGGAGCCATGAAAATGTTTTGCAGGGATAACTCTATCTGGAATGTTTTTTGTATCATGAAAAGCATCCGAGCTAATAATAAAGAGTGTCCTCCCAATTCAAAGAAGTTGTCATGAATTCCAATTTGTTGCAGTTCTAAAATTTGAGTTGCGATCTGTACTAATTGCTGTTCAATATCGTTACGAGGTACAACAAAACTTTTCTGTAATTCAGATCTAACTCGGTTTGGTGCCGGTAATGCACGGCGATCAACCTTGCCGTTTGGTGTCAGAGGTAAGGAGTCCATGACGACAAAGACAGCAGGAATCATATAATCAGGTAGTTTCTCTTTCAGAAAAGCACGCAGTTGCGGTACCAGATTTACTGAATTGTCTGCTTGTTTACTTTTAAGAGGATTATTAGCGTAGGCACTCCAAGGTTTGATGGGAGCAGTTTTGCCAGAGAAGAAATCAATTATGCTCTTGTCATCTGTTTGTCGCTGAAATACTACGTCATAGCAGTCTGGTGCATTTGAAGCTGACCATTGAGTGTGGATAGTGTAAGGTAAGCAATTGCCCAAATTCCACAGTGCTTCCGGATCAATGCCTACTAGCTGTGTATTTACCTGTAATTTTGCCCGTAGTTCGCCCACTGTTTGAAAATCATTGGATGCCAACAATTTAGTAGCTTGAACATCCGCCAGAATTCGTAAATTCTGAATACGGGCTAAACCAAAACATTCTGGTTCAGTGTCTTGTAGAAGTTTATGGATTGTAGACAAAGTTAAATCCGGTTGCCAACCTAGCCAAGTTGGTTCTACAGTGCGATTCACCTTGGTATCGATATGAAGGATGACATCGTAACGAAAGCGAGTCATTTCATTGTGATAACTACCACGCTTAAGTTTAATTTGTACATGACTAATCTGAGATAGATGTTGCTTGAGGGCATGAAAAAAGGCTGGATCGATAACTAATTCTCCATCCTGAGCCATACGTTCTTGGACGCGCTGTCGCAGTTCCTCTATGGGCAAAGTGTCGGCAGCCTGATATAACTGCACGGATGTATGAAAAGCTTCTAGCAACAGCAAGCTGCGTACATCTCCAATGAAGATGTATCCCCCCTGCTTGACTAACTTTACTGCTTTTTCTAAAACACTCACCAAGTAGTCAATACTAGGAAAATACTGAATTACAGAGTTAATCACGATCGCGTCAAAGCTTTCCAGTTCTAATTCATCAAGTGCATCTGCGGCTTTAGTGGCAAGTTTTACCTGGGATAAATTCTGCTGCTTTAATTGCTGCTCTAGGTAACAGATGGCTGTTGCTGAGATATCCATCCCAAAGTAATAGGAGCAGTGGGGAGCAATTCTAAACAGCAACAACCCCATTCCACAACCGATTTCTAAAACGCGCTGCGGTTGTAAAGATAATATTCGCTCAACTGTTCGATCTACCCACTCTTGCATTTCCTGAGCGGCGATCGCTAATCCTGTGTAACTGCTATTCCAACTGATGATATTGAATTTTGGATCGAACTTGGAATTTTGCTCGATTGCAGACTGGCTATAAGATTCATTCCAGATTGTTTGCCACTGTTGTAGTTGTTCAATTTGGGATGTATTAGAGGCATCCTGTGCTGATTTTTCTGATTTAGGAACGAGGTAGGCAACCAATCGCTCATCATAGGCAACAACTACTATCTCCCTCACAGTAGGATGTTGGCTGAGTGCAGTTTCAATATCTCCTAATTCAATCCGAAATCCACGAATTTTAACTTGGTGATCGATTCTACCCAAATATTCAATGTTACCGTCTGGAAGATAACGAGCTAAATCACCAGTTTTATACAGACAATCTTGTTGCCCATTACCAAAGGAGTTATGAATAAATCTCTCTTGGTTCAATTCAGGTCGGTTAAGGTATCCTTGAGCTAAACCCACACCACTAATATATAATTCCCCTGCTACACCAATAGGAACAAGTTGTAAAGAATGTTGGTGATTTTTATCAGGTTTGCATAAGTAAATTTGCGTATTGGCAATGGGACAACCAATAGGTACCGAATTATTTCCTGATTCTAATTTGTAAATTGTAGACCAGACGGTAGTCTCTGTTGGCCCATAGACATTCCAAACACAGGAACACCTTTTAAGCAGTTCGTCTGCCAGTGTTCTCGTCAAAGCTTCACCGCCACAAAGAATTTTCAGATGTGGATTACCTTGCCAATCTACTGCTAAGAGCATTCGCCAAGTCGCTGGGGTAGCTTGCATAAAAGTCGCACGCGATCGCTCAATATACTCAGCTAGTTGTAAAGCATCAGAAGCAACTTCGCGGCTAGCTATGGCAATGCGCGCACCGACAATTAGCGGTAAGTAAAGCTCGATAGTTGCAATATCGAACGAGATGGTAGTCACAGCCAAGAGGATATCTTGCTCGCTCAGTCCTGGTTTCTGAGCGATGAAAGATAGAATATTGACCAGTGAACAGTGTTTAATTTGCACTCCTTTGGGCTTACCTGTGGAACCTGATGTGTAAATTGTATAAACTAAATTTTCAGGTTTTACTCCACTATTTGGATTCTCCTGGCTTTGCTTGACAATGATATGCCAATCAGAGTCTATGCAAACTACCTGTGCATTATGTTTGGGCATCTTGTCAATCAAACTTTGCTGCGTTAATAATACTGGTGCTTGTGAATCGTTGAGCATAAATGCTAAACGTTCTTGCGGATAAGCTGGGTCTAATGGTACATAAACTCCACCCGCTTTGAGAATTGCTAAAAGCCCAATCATCATTTCGAGCGATCGCTCAATGCAAATACCGACAATAACATCCGGTTTTACACCCAGGGTTTGCAAATAATTTGCTACTTGATTTGCTTGCTGATTTAATTCTCGGTAAGTTAATTGCTGTCCGGCAAATTCAATGGCGATCGCATTCGGTGTTCTTAATACTTGCGCTTCAAACAATTGGTGAATACATTCTTGAGGAAAATCGCTTTGAGTCTGATTCCATGTATGCAGTTGTTGTTGCTCGGTTTTTGTGAGCAAGGAGTATCTATCGACTTTCTCATCTGGATTGGCAACGATGTCCTCCAGTAGTTTTTGGAAATGTTCAGCCATCCGAGCGATCGTCGTCGCTGCAAACAAGTCGGTACTATACTCGAAGTAACCTACTAGACCAGTCTGTGTTTCAGCTAATTCCAAAAACAAATCAAATTTGACAGTTTTATTATCAAGGGGCAAGTGAGTTAACGACAAACCCGGCACGTCCCAAGTAGATGTTGGCGTATTTTGCAAGTTAAATACAACTTGAACAAGTGGATTTTGATTGAGTTCGCGGTCGGGTTGTAATGCCTGCACCAGTTCCTCAAATGGTACGTCCTGATGAGCATAAGCTCCCAAAGTCATCTCTCGGACTCGTTGTAGCAGCTGCCTAAAACTAGGCAACCCTGACAAGTCTGTTCGGAGTACGATGGTGTTAGCAAAGAACCCCAACATTTTTTCTAATTCAGGGCGATGGCGATTGCCAACGAGCGAGCCAACAGCAATATCCTCTTGTCCAGTGTAATGAAAAAGTAATGTTTGGAAGGCGGCCAGTAGTGTCATAAAGAAGGTAACGCCTTCCTGACGGCTCAATTCTTTCAGTTCTGTGCTTAAAGATGCGGATAAACTCAGGAAATGTCGCGCCCCTTGATAGCTTGACACTGGTGGTCGAGGAAAGTCTGTTGGTAATGGCAATATGGGTGGCAGATCATTTAACTGCTTTTGCCAATAGGCAAGCTGACGTTCTCGGATCTCACCTTGCAACCACTGTCGTTGCCAGACTGCAAAATCAGCATACTGAATAGTTAAATCCGACAGGGGAGAAGTTTGTTCTAGTGCAAAGGCACTGTAGAGGATCGCCAGTTCCTGCAACAATACTTTCATTGACCAACCATCACAGACAATATGATGCAAGTTGATCAAAAGAAAATGTTCGGTTTCACTTAACTTAAAGAGTGTGGCACGCAGCATCAAATCCTGAGATAAATCAAAGGAACGTCTAGCTTCTTGGATAATTAATTCCCAGATTTGGCTTTGGTCTGTAGGTGAATCTATGACAGGTAGTTTAAATATTGGAGATGTATGAATCACCTGTATAGGTTGCCCATCCACAGCTTTAAAGGTAGTACGTAAAATTTCATGACGGTTGATTATTTCTTGGAAACTTTGTTCTAAAGCTCCAACATTTACCAAACCATTTAGCTGAAAGGCTTCTGGTACGTTATAGAAGGGATTGTTCGGTACTAACTGATCTAAAAACCATAATGGTTCCTGTACGGATGCTAAGGGTAAATTAGCATCGCGTTTTACAGGTTGGATTGGAGGAAGCGATATAGTTTGTATTTGTTGCCTATCTGTTTCTATCAGCTTTGCAAGTTCAGCTATTGTGGCTGATTTAAATAGACAATGTAAAGGTAACTCAATTTGCAAGGCATTGCGGATACGGGAAATTACTTGCGTAGCTAGAAGTGAATGTCCGCCTAAATCCAAAAAATGGTCATAGATTCCTACTTGCGTTAAGCCAAGAATTTCACTCCAAATATTTGCTAACGCTATCTCTGTAGGAGTTTGCGGCGCAACAAAATTCTCCTGGTTATTTCCATAGCTTGGCATTGGCAGAGCTTGACGGTCAACTTTACCACTAGGAGTTAATGGCAGTTTGTCTAGTAACACGATCGCACTCGGCACCATATACTCTGGTAGTTGCGATCGCAAAAATTGCCGCAGTTCACTCACGGAAGTAGCAGGCGCATCTGCAACTATATATGCAACTAAACGTTGTTCTCCAGAAATGTCATTTCGAGGAACTACTACTGCCTGCCGTACTTGAGAATGCTGCTCAAGTACAGTTTCAATTTCTCCTGGTTCAATCCGGTAGCCACGAATCTTGACTTGCTGATCTATGCGTCCTAAATACTCGATATTGCCATCAGCAAGATATCTGGCTAAATCACCTGTTTTATACAAGCGATCGCAATCATTAAAAGGGCTGACAACAAATCTTTGTGCTGTCAATTCCGGAGAATTGAAATATCCTTTTGCTAGACTAACACCACCAACATATAACTCCCCAGCAACGCCAACAGGTACAGGCTGGAGGTCTGAATCTAACAGATATATTTGACTATTAGCTATTGGTTGCCCAATGGGTGGCAATGCTGGCCAATCTTGCGATGAACCAGTCAAGGTAAAGGCTGTGACTACATGAGTTTCAGACGGCCCATAGTGGTTGTATAAACTACATTGAGGTAACTGACTAAATAAATGTGCGATCGCTGTTGTGATACGTAATTGTTCCCCAGCCGTAATCACTTCACATAAACTAGTAGGAATAATACTTTCTATCTGTGCTATTTCTGCTAACTGTTGCAGTGCCACAAACGGTAAAAACAGCCTTTCAATCTGAGCTTTGTTGAGAAATTGTAGTAGGCTTTTAGGATCACGACGCATTTGTTCGGAAATTAGAACCAATGTGCCGCCTGTGGTGAGGGTAGCAAATATTTCTTGGAAGGATACATCGAAACTAATCGGAGTATATTGAAGTGTTTTAGCAGAACTGGCTGTTGAATTTTGCCACTGCCAAGCAATCAAATTGGCAAGTGTAATGTGCGGCATTGCTACACCTTTAGGTTTACCTGTGGAACCAGAAGTGTAGATGACGTAGGCTAAGTTATCTAAAGTGGCCTTGCTTTGGGGATTAGTTGTTCTATGTTGGCCAATAGCTTCTTTTTCACTATCCAAGCAAATGCAATGTGTGGTTGGTGATAACAAAACTTTGCTTAGATGGCTTTGAGTTAATAATATAGAAACTTGGGCATTTTCCAGCATGAAATTTAGACGCTCTGCTGGAAAATTGGGGTCAAGTGGAAGATAAGCACCACCTGCTTTTAAGATAGCTATTACAGCAATAATAAGTTCTAAAGAACGTTCTAGATGCAAACCAACCAGAATATCAGCTTGCACTCCTAATACTTGCAAATTATGAGCAAGTTGGTTAGCACGCTGATTTAGCTCTTGATAAGAAAGACACTGCCCTTCAAACTCTACTGCTATGGTATTAGGTGAGATTGATGCTTGTTCTTCAAATAACTGATGAATTAGTGATATTTTGTCTGAGATTAGGTTATGCTGAGTACGGGAAAAATCTACTTGAGATTCTGTCGAATTTAAAATCGTCATGCTTGGCTTATTCTAATTAATTGAACGGTTATATTTGAAATCTAAAATTAAATTATGCCCTATTTATATTTCTTCCATATCAAAAGATGATGAATTTTGAAATCGCATCAATTGTTGTATTTTTCTTGCTGGGGAGCAATCCTCTAACTTCCTTTATTCAATGCTTAAGCAAGCCTATATTTAGGCTAAATCCGGAAAAATTGATTTCTATAAATTCTGATTATTAAATTTAACTTAATAATTATTATTTACAGTTTTATCTGAAATTTACACTCTGAATCAATATTTACAGAAATTGCAAAATGTTGCGTCAGTATATTTTGCAAAAATACTTGGCATATATATTTCACTGAACTAACCACATATCTTTAAATTAATAAAACTTGAAAAACCAGCACTTTTACACTTTTTGAGATTAGAAAGACCTTAGGTTTATTTCTCGTAATTTTTCTTAAGGAAATCTTAATACTTTCAGGGATTTTTAAGCAATTACAATATTTATTAATTTTTAAATCTTCATCAATATTAAACATACTTAAGCTTAATTATCGATAATTTAGCCGATATTATGATATTCAGTTCGATTTGCGTTTGGTGTTTCTCCGGATAGCAAAGAGCGAACTAAGTAAACGTGAGTTCGATGAACCTCTCCCCAACCCCTCTGTCTTGAAAAGTTTTGCGCCGGGAAACCCGGACGCGCAACGCCAGTTGCTTTATGCCGGGGAACCCGTCCAACGCACTGGCTCAACTTTTCGCTCCGACGCGG
>NZ_JACJRV010000036.1 GCF_014697475.1 Nostoc sp. FACHB-152 | reverse complement strand
TATTGACATTAAGTCCTAATAAGCGTCCTTTCTACCAACAAGGTCAAAGAGCTATGAGACTTATTCTGTCTGCATTCTAGCCCTTTTTGTAGCCCCTTAAGGCTGCTTATGGTATTAAAGTCCATGCTTCCACCCTTGATTTTGCAGAGGTGATTCGCCGCAAACGAATAGTTGTGCAATCGATGCGTGAAATGAACTTGCACAATCTAAAAATAGCTCTTGGTCACGAACTGATCGTTGGTACGGGACGCTTTGTTGCTCCTCAAACGATTGAAGTGGCGACAGATGAAGGCAATACTCGGTTAATTACCGCAGAACGATTGTTTATTAACACAGGCACACGACCTTTGATTCCATCCATACCCGGACTTAAAGAAGCTGGGTTTTTGACTAGCGAGTCGATTATGGAGCTAGAGCAGTTGCCTGAACACTTACTTATTCTCGGTAGCGGCTATATTGGATTGGAGTTTGCTCAAATGTTCCGGCGCTTTGGTTCTCGCGTTACGGTGATTGGACAAAGTGAGCAAATTCTTTCACAGCAAGATCCAGATATTGCAATGGCGGTGCAGACATTGCTGGAACGAGAGGATATTGAATTTCTGCTGAATGCGAAAGTGTTAAAGGCTGATCGTGCTGGCAATGCAATCAAACTGCAAATCCAAGTTGCTAATCAGCAAATAGAGCTTCAAGGTTCACATTTGCTCATTGCTGTTGGTCGTGTGCCAACTACCGATAGCTTAAATTTAGCTGCTGCTGGTGTGGCAACTGATGCTCGTGGATTTATTGTAGTTAACGATCGCCTAGAAACGAATGTACCAGGTATTTGGGCGTTAGGCGACATCAATGGCGGCCCGCAATATACCCATGTGTCGCTGGACGATTATCGGATTATCAAAGCAAATTTGATTGATGGCGGCAACCGCAACACTAGCGATCGCCCAATTCCCTCCTGTCTGTTCATTGATCCAGAACTGGCGCATTTGGGGTTGACTGAAACCGAAGCACGGCAACAAGGGTATGCCATTCGAGTAGCAAAACTGGATGCCTCAGCCATTCCCAGAGCGAGAACACTAGGCAAAACTGATGGTTTGTTGAAGGCGATCGTGGATACTGAGACAGGGCATATTCTCGGTGCTTCACTCTTGTGTCATGAAGCAGGTGAAGTGATTTCAACTGTGCAGATGGTGATCCAAGCTCAAATGCCTTACACCGTTTTGCGCGATGGTGTGTTGACTCATCCCACAATGACCGAAGGGTTAAATTTGCTGTTTTCAAAGATGTGAAGCAGCAAATGCAGACATCTTATATTTGGAAGGGGAATTGAGTCATTTTATTGAATTCCAACTAAAGTTTGAGTTACTCTTCCATTGTCAGATGGATTAAGCGATCGCCCACTCGATTAAATAAAAGTATCAACTGTGAGTGGACGACAAACCAAAATCAATTGCATATATTAGATTCATGCAAACACAGATAGCAATCCAGTTGCCAGATTCAAGTTTGCTGATACACATAGCACAGAGAGGGATGTAGGCGTAATCCCCGCAAGTGATGCTTGCGGTAAACATACTTCCCCTCGGAGGTTCCAGTGAACAATGACCATCAACACCGTTTATTATTCCCACCTTCAACCCAGGATCGTAAACAAGGGCTGTTAAGTGCCTCTGTGGTACTGGTGATGTATGGAGATTACCAATGTCAAGAGAGTGCGGAGGTTTATCGGTTGCTGAAAGTCATTGGGCGACAACTGAGTACTTCGTTGGGAGAAGATTATTTGTGCTTTATTTTCCGTCATTTTCCCCAGATAAAAATTCATTCTCAAGCTCTACGTGCGGCTGAAGCGGCTGAAGCTGCTGCTGTTCAAGGTCAGTTTTGGCAAATACATGACATTTTGTTTATTCACCAACAACAGTTAGCAGATGGTTATTTAGTAGAGTATGCCAACGATTTAGGACTCGATATCTCCCAATTTCTCCAAGATATGTGTAAGCATCTGCATCTTGAGCGCATCAATCAAGATATCGAAAGTGGCATCCATAGCGGAGTAACAGCTACCCCAGCTTTGTTTATTAATGGGATTTGGTATGGCGATCGCTGGAATATGGAGCAGTTGATAGCAGCCATTGTCAATACAGAAAATTGAGCCAATCAAAGACTAATCAAGTCAGTGTTAGTTTATTCAGGAATATATCATGACGAATCAAACATCATCTCGCGTGTGGCTGATTACAGGCAGTTCTACGGGCTTTGGTCGGGTTTTAGCTGAAGCTGCTTTGGCTCAAGGCGATCGTGTCATTGCAACGGCTCGTGATGTCAGCAAAATTCAAGATTTAGAGCAGCAATATCCACAGACGGGAAAGGCAGTTCGTTTAGATGTTACCGATCCAGCAACCATTCAAACGGCTGTGCAGAGTGGTTTAGCAGCATTCACCAAAATTGATGTGCTGGTGAACAACGCGGGCTATGGATTGATGGGTGCAATTGAGGAAGTAAGCAACCAGCAAATCCGTGACCAATTTGAAACCAACTTCTTTGGGCTGCTAAATGTGACTCGTGCCATCATTCCGACATTCAAGAAACAAGGCGTTGGTCATATCTTGAATATTTCTTCAATAGGCGGACGGATAACATTTCCTACGATGGGGCTATATCATGCTTCTAAATTTGCAGTCGAAGGACTTTCAGAGACCCTCGCACAAGAACTTAAACCTTTTGGCATTAAGGTGACAATTGTTGAACCAGGAGGCTTTGAGACCGACTTTTCAGGTCGCTCTTTGATTACGGCAAAGCAAATGCCAGAGTACAATTCTTTCTGGGCGGAAGTGGTCAAACTTAGGGAAGAGTATCTTTATGGTCATGTACCAACGGGTGTTCAAGCAATGTTGAAAGTGGTGGAATTACCTGACCCGCCGCTTCACTTGGCGATCGGCCCCAATGCACTACCAACGATTGTTCAAAAACTTTCCTCAGATATCGAAGAATATCAGCGCTTTGAGCATATCTGGCAAGAGTCTACCGCCAATGCGGGCGTGGGATTTAATTTTCCTAGCCTCACCCAGCAAGTTTAGAAACAAAGCAGCTGCTACCCCAGCTTTGTATAGCGATTAGCGATCGCTGGAATTTACCTCACACATGAAGCAGCAAGAACTAAATTGCTGAAGGATAACTCACTATGATCCAATGTCTTGAAAAAGCACAATCCCTTAATGTCCTCGATATCGGTCATCAACTTGCTCAGGAATTTGCCAAAACAGCCCCAGAGCGGGATCGAAATGGTGGTAGCCGCCCAATCCATGAGATTGAGCAGTTGCGCCAAAGTTGTCTACTCAATCTGGTGATTCCTAAGATTTATGGGGGATTAGGAGAAACCTCTTGGGTTAAAATCTTTCAGTTGATCCGGGAGTTCTCCAAAGCTGATGGCTCGATTGGTCAACTGTTTGGCAATCACACCTCAATTGTCAGCTCCCTCTCAACCAGCAATCCAACACAGGTAGAACAATTCTACTTAGAGACAGTAAAGCACAACTGGTTTTGGGCAAATGCAGTCAATGTACTAGATCCAAGATTAGTGGCAACTTCCACAAGCTGGGGCTGGCAGTTGAATGGCATCAAGCGATTTGCCACAGGAGCAAGCCTATCAGACAGGATGATTGTCAGTGCCTTAAACGCTGATTCTCAACAGCCCATCATTGCAGTTGTTCCGAGCGATCGCCCCGGTATTCACTTTAATGGCGATTGGGACAACATGGGACAACGCCAAACTGACTCAGGTAGCGTCACGTTTGAGCAGGTGCTGGTGAGACCAGATGAAATTCTGACTTCTATTTATGCAAATGACAGCCCGATCGTCAGTCTGCTGAATGTCTTCAAGCAACTCAATCAAGTCAACATCTATCTGGGTATTATCCAAGGCGCGTTTGCAGCTGCAAGAGACTACACCACAACCAGAACTCGCCCCTGGATTACGTCTGGGATAGAACAAGCGATTCAAGACCCTTATATTCTGCATCACTACGGTGAATTTTGGATGGACTTAGAAGCGGCAACATTACTTAGCGATCGCGCGGCCCAAGTACTGCAAGCTGCCAACGAACAGGGTATTAATTTAACCGCCCAACAAAGAGGAGAAGCCGCGATCGCTGTTTACACAGCCAAAGCATTCGTCACGAAAATTGGTTTAGCAATCACAACGCAGATGTTTGATGTAATGGGCGCAAGCGCTACTACACGCAGTTATGACTTTGATCGCTACTGGCGAAACCTCCGCACAGCAACACTCCACGATCCGGTGGACTACAAAATTCGGGAAGTCGGCAACTGGGCGCTGACTGGCACTGTGCCAACTATCACACCTTATTCTTAACGGAATTTACGCACCGCTTTCATCTGGTTGCACCTGATTATCCGGGCTACGGTAACAGTTCTATGCCAACTGTGCATGGATTTGACTACACGTTCGATCGCCTGGCACAGATCGTAGAGAAATTTATCGGTATAGCACAGATTTGAAACGACCTAAAAAGCAATCTCTAACAAATTTACTAACTCCCACAACAGCTATGCAAAGAACAACCAGCTTTGAAAGTAAGGGACTAAAGTGTTCTGTCACCTTTTATACTCCGGATAAAATAGCATCTGGCGTTAGCTGCGCTCGCCAAAGGCATCGCTTTCCCGCAATCGTCATGGCTCATGGAATTGGCTTGACCAAAGAGATGGGACTACCTCAGTTCGCTGAGTTCTTCGCTCAAGCTGGGTTCGTCGTTACGTTATTCGATTATCGCTACCTTGGTGCTAGTCAGGGAGAACCTCGTGGGCAAATCCTCCCTACCGAGCAGTATGAAGACTACCGCAATGCTATCACTTGGACTCAACTACAAAAAGAAGTTGATCCTGAGCGCATAGGTGTTTGGGGTTTCTCCTATAGCGGCGGTCACGCGCTGCATCTGGCCGCATTTGATCGGCGCGTCAAAGCAGTTGTGGCACAGATGCCTACAGTGAGTGGATTTCTCAACTCTCGCCGCCTGAGTTCTCCACTTGAACTCGAAGAACTCATAAAACTACTTGCACAAGACCGGATAAAACGGTATCAAACCAAAGAAGTGAACTACTTCCCGTTAGTTGCTCCACCTGGCCAACCCAGCTTGTTACCGACACCAGACGCTTTCACTTGGGTTGAATCAGCTAAGAATCCCAGTGAAGGAACATGGGAAAATCGGCTCACTTTGGAATCGATTGAACACTGTCTATATTACGAACCGATTCCTCACATTGAGGCAATTTTTCCCACCCCGCTATGCTTGATTATCGGCGAGAAGGACTTTCTTGCACCTGCTGACTTAGCTGCTGCTGTCTATGCGCGGGCGATGGAGCCGAAGTCCCTCACAATCTTGAAAGGCGGACACTTTGATGCTTTCCAGGGAGAGGGCTTTGAGATTGCAAGTATAACTGCCTTGAGATGGTTCGAGAAATATTTGCAGCAGGCTTAAACCACCTGTTGTGTAACTAAGTTGTTTTTTCAGTTGAATTTAGATTCCAACTTAAGTTGGAATCACCCTACCATGTTGAGATTGACTAATTCATCAATCATACTGTTGTGTAAAACTGTCAACCCTGAGTGGACGACAAATTCGAGTCAATTTCCTATATTGAATTCATGCAAATACCAATAGTAAATCAATTGCAAGATTCAAATTTGCTAAATACGAGATATTGCATATCGAAGCTTTGCTACTAACCCAAATAATTTTCAGGGGATAAATCATGACTCAGAGAACATGGCTGATTACTGGTGCTTCACGGGGCTTTGGTGCCGAGATTGCGAAAGCAGTTCTGGCAGCAGGTGACAGATTAATTGCCACCGCCCGCAATCAAGCTGATTTGCAACAGTTTGCAACCAATAAAAACGTATTAGTACTGAGTATGGATGTCACTGATGAGACTCAGGTAAAAGCAGCGATCGCCACAAGTCTAGAAAAATTTGGACAAATCGATGTATTGGTTAACAATGCTGGATTCGGTTTGCTCGGAGCAGTCGAAGATTGCAGTGCCGAAGAGGTTGAGAGTGTTTATCGCACCAATGTCTTCGGGCTACTAAATGTCACCCGTGCTGTCCTGCCTAGTATGCGTCAAAATCGCTCTGGACACATCATTAATTTATCGTCTATCGGTGGCTATCGCTCCTACCCAGGATGGGGTGTTTATGGCTCGACCAAGTTTGCCATCGAAGGGATTACCGAAGCCCTACATTACGAGCTAGCACCGTTAGGCATTCACGCTACGGTGGTTGAGCCAGGATTTTTCCGTACCAATTTTCTTGATGCCAGTTCACTGCGTCAGACTAGAATACAAATTCCTGATTATGCTGAAACTGTGGGTAAAACGCGCGACGTGGCAGTTGAACGTAACCATCTGCAACCAGGAGATCCGATCAAACTCGCCCAAGCCATTCTTGAGATTGTCAACACCCCAGAACCGCCCCTTCGCTTACCTCTAGGTACAGACACGCTTCAAGCAATAGCTCAGAAGAACGCCTACGTTGAGCAAGAGACGCAAAAATGGCGAACTCTGGCTGAGTCTACCGATTACAGATAAGGAGTGGAATATGGAGCCAATATCAACTATGCACGTACTGATTGTAAATGATTTTCAAACTGCGACATTTCGTAGTGCTGAAATTCCCCAACCGTAAACCCACTCGCTTTGATCCACACAGGTAAAACACCCCATGCCAAATCAGTCCTCGCTGCTGTGCTAGGAACTGATCTAGGTGGGATTGTGGAAGCGGGGAGAGATGTTAGCAAAATTGCGATCGATTTATAACTCAGATAAATTCTTCCAAGAGGTTTTTTATGCTTCGACAACTTGGTATTGAAGAACGTATATTCTGGTTACATGACCAGGCGATACCGCTACATTTCACAGTAGCTGCAAAGGTAATCGGGGAAATTCAGGTTGACTCATTACAGCAGGCACTAGTTTGGGTGCAACAACGACATCCCTTACTGGGGGTACGAATCGTTCTTGATTCCTTGGGAAACCCTTGGTTTACTGAAGATTCAGCTACTATTCCCTTACGAGTGGTGCAACGACAAAGTGAACAGCAGTGGCAACAGGAAGTGGAACAAGAGCTTGCCCATCCATTTAACTGGAATCAAGCCCCACTAATTCGGATGGTACTGGTTCACGCAGCCGATTGCTCAGAACTGATAATAACCTGTCACCATACGATCGCTGATGGTATGTCAGTAGTTTACTTGCTGCGGGATATACTGCAAGTGATTGGGATACCAGGTAGTCAGCAACAGATTTTACCCGAACGTCCTGCCTATGAATATCTAACGCCGATTGCTCACAAAATTCAACCTCCAACCAAAAACTCACAATTAGAGTTGGTAAATCCTAGCCAGACTATACCGCCAGCAAAAAGTCTTCACTTTCGTCTCTTAACCTGGTCGCTTTCACCCGAAGAGACTGCTACCGTGATTCGCCGTTGTCGACAAGCACAAACTAGCGTTCATGCGGCTATTTGTGCAGCTTTCTTGTTAGCGATCGCGCAATCCCATCACTCACAAAATGACACAGAAGCTCAGAGCCTGGAGCAACAACAACCTGTCACCCTGAATTGTTTAACAGCGATTAATATTCGTCAATTCCTCACACCTCCCATTCAAGAGGACTTTGGCTACTACTTCACCTCAAATATTTCGGCTCATACCATTACCCCGAATTTATCGCTTTGGGACTTAGCCCATATCATTAAGGCGCAGCTCAATCAGAAGATGTCACCCGACCAGATTTTTGCCCATCTTCCCGAAGCTGAAGCGTTTATTGCCACAAATCCCAGTGTTGATACAATCAAAGAGGTCTTCCAAGAACTGTATAGATATGACGTTCTTGTTAGTAATCTCGGAAAATTGTCTATTCCTACACAGTATGGACATCTCCAACTTGCAGCTATATATGGCCCATCTGGAGCCATTCATGTTGAAAATGGTCGTTTTATCGGAGTTACAACCTTAGGAGACAAAATGTTTTTTAACTTGCTCTACCCCGATTTAAACATCTCATTAACCAAGATTGAGTATTTACAAAAGAAGGCAATGCAACTCTTGTTAGGAAAATCGATGGAACAAGTTCAACTATCAAACGATACTTTTATTTCTGAGGACAAGCAGAGCTTAAGCAAAGTCAAGTAAGAAATATCTGGGAGTGGCGGATGAGGAATATTATTACAATACCTTCGTAAAATAAGAGGATAAAGAGAGAGGGCTGATGTAATAGAGTTATTGGGCTTTGTTGCATGAAAGGAAAAAAAGATATACTTTCCCTGGGTTGGAGCAGTAATTAGGCTTCGACTTTGTAACTGTCCGGCTTGCCCAACTGGATCATGCGATTAAGGGCAGCACATTGCAAGAACAACTCGACAGCTTGATTATCAAAAAAGCGTCGTCTTAACTTACCGCCAAAAATGGTTTTAAGTCGAAATATTGCTGTTTCGGATAATGAACGTCGATGGTATCCACTCTCAAGTTTCCATTGCTTACGCCCGACTTGATTCACTCGACGCAGGTTTTCATCTCTAGGATGTGGCTGTGCTATCTCTTGTGGGTGTTGTTGGATTTTGGCGTTACTGCGCGGAGGAATAGTTGCTGTGGCACCTCGCTCCTGCGTCGCATCGTAACAGTCAAATGTGTCATAGCCACCATCACCAGATACTTGCTCTATCGGGTAATCAATCTGCTCCAATAAGTCGGGCAGCACCTCACAATCCGCTAAATCATTAGTAGTAACTACAGCAGCCAAAATTTCGCCACTTCCCTCATCACAGCCAAGATGCAACTTACGCCATGTCCGCCTTTTACCAACCCCATGTGTACGCACTTTCCATTCGCCTTCACCATAAACTTTCACCCCAGTTGAATCTACGACTACATGGACTGCCTTGTTCTTCGGAATTACTGGCAGTTCTACCGACAACTTGCTTAAACGTCTTGATAAGGTAGAGTGATCTGGCACTGCTAGCTCAATCCCCATCAGCGTAAACAGCGATTCTAAAAAACCTTCTGCTTGCCGCCCAGCTAGATGAAACACTGACTGAATCGTTCCCATTGTGGCTATCGCCACATCACTGTAATAATTCGATGCTCCCTTTTTCCCGGTTTTTTGCTGATTGCGCCACTGCTCGATGATCTCTTCGTTCACCCAGAAAGTTATACTGCCTCGTTGCTTGAGTGCCGCATCATAGGCGTTCCAATTCTTCACTTTGTACTGGGCTTTTGTCTTCATATGCAAGGCTAGGCAGAGAGAAAAGGCTATAGGTAAAATTTACCATTTTGCCTATTCACGCAACAACGCCAAATACAAGTTGAAATTGAGAAGCTCGTACTCCAAACTCATCAACTCAATGACATTCCCAATTGCGAGTTGCGAATTGCGAACTGCGAGTGCAAGTCCAAATACAGATTGTGGATTTTTCCTGGAAGTAGAGCAAGGAGCATGAACAATGGAACCGAGTGAAATACTCAAGACATTCAATAGCTGCTACATTCAACTTCAAGCGATAGCTCAAGATAGTCGATGGTTGGCACTATCCAATCTTCATGATGTTGACCCAGAGATGAAAATTCACTTAGGCGACGTATTGCATTATCTGGGGAAGCGATGAACGGTATCGAGCCGTTTGTTGAGGCCAAGATTAACCAGGAGACAAAAATGTGAAACTTTATCTGACCAATGTATCACCAACTCTGCCACCGTGGGCAACCATCACATCCCAAAACCCAAACTTGGTAGAGCTAGAAATTGACGAGCATCACCCCGATTTTCAATCGCTCCTGGATGGATTGGCTAGTGAGATTCAGCCGGGGGTTGTTGGGGTGAAGTCGGCTGATTTGTGTGAGGCTTTGGTTAACAGATGTGGGGATGTTAGGTCAGTTTCAGTAACAAATGTTTTTGTGTAAAAAGGGCAGGCACATGAAAAAGTGCTTGCCCGGAATACAGAATTACTGTTTAGTTGATGATGCCATACTTTGTAACGCCTGCTTTTTCTCGGCTGGGTATAGGTCGGGATTTTAAACGAATTGAAGTTTTACGTTTTGGTTGAGAATCCGGTTGCTGTTGCCCTAGAAATTCAATAAGTTCATTCCCAGTCAGCTTTTTCACTTCAAGGGGCGACAAGCGAGCTAAAGTGCTTGCTTGTCGCCCCTTGAACGCGATCGCTTTACATGGACGAGAAAAACTAGATGAGGCGGGATTGGCAGACGTTACCGATTTAGTTGTGCTGTCAAACCACAAATTACATTTACTGGAATTGAATCCAGAAGAGTTAGGTTTTAACCCAGTTCCTACTAGCACACTGCGGGGAGGGAATGTCCAAGAAAATGCTGAAATTTTGAAAGCAGTTCTGCAAGGAAAAGGTACTCAATCACAACTTGATGTAGTGACTTTAAATACAGCTTTAGCACTCTTTGTTGGGGAAGTAATTCCTGAAACTGATGATTATCTTGGTGCTTTAACAAAATGTGTTGTTCTTGCTAGAGAAGTTTTACAAAGTGGTGCTGCTTGGGCAAAGTTAGAGCAGCTAACCCGATTTCTTCAGTAATCAGGAAATTGACTGTTTATAAAGCCCCTTCTCCTGCGGAGACCAAGGCGAACGGGGCGGGTGTGGGGTGTAGTGAAAAAAAATTAGCCCTGAAGCGATGTTTAAAACCTCGCCCCTCTCTACGAGACGCTACGCTAACGTGGGCGAAAAAATCCTTGTCTCCCAAGGTAGGTCAAATAGAGAGTGGGCTAAACAACAGCCGAGACAGTTAAAGTAGGTAGTGCAAAAAGTTAAAGAAGAATGGGGAATTACAGTCAGTACTAAAACAATTAAAAGAATAATAAAAATACTATCCATACTTTATATTTGGTCAGTACCAAAATATTAGTTGGCTTACAAATCGGCAATTAGACGAGCTTTCCTCAGAAAAAATTGTAGTACAGTCTCTTCACGGGAAATAATATCTGCTCTCCCCTCCATTCCCAGTTGAATGTGACACTGATTTTTGCCTTTACCTAAGACGAGTGTTTCTGGCTCAATCGTAACTTCGTAGTAACTACCAGTTGTTGCTACTTGCGATCTAGCACTCGTGTTAGCCGCAGATGTATTGTTACTATTTTTTTGCGGAGTAATTGCATCGGGAGAAATTGCCTGTACTTGACCCTTGAGAGTACCGTAATCTGGATAAGGGCAAGCACTCACACGCATTTGCACTTTTTGACCAATTTTTAATTTATTCTTATCTTCTGATGCGATCGCAGCTTTAATAACTTGAGGTGCATAGTGAGGCACAATTTGTAGTACTTCTTCTCCAGGACGTACGGTTTGACCTGGGTTGCGTAAATTGAGTTGAGAGACTATGCCATCGGTTGTAGCAGTAATAGTAGTTTGTTTTAAGTCGAGTTCTATTTGCCCCAGGTCGCTAGTATCACGTTCTAGTTGTTTTTCTGTTTCAATTCGTTGCTTAACTAGAGCTTGCCGTTCTTTTTCTAAAGTTGCTTTGCTACTTTCTCCAGAGGCCTTTTCTTGAGCAATACGCTCAGTCGCTATTGCTACTTCAGCATTACTAGGGTTGAGAGCGGCGATCGCTCTTTGTCTTTTGGCTACAGCAGCGGCCACTGCTTGTTGCAGTCGCTCAATAGTTTGTTTTTGAACCTCAACTGCGGCTGTTTGCACGGCTACTGCTTGTTCTTGTTGTTGAGCAATAGCTACAGCCTCTTCTAGTTGATCTTGAGATAGCGCACCTTGTGTGGCTACACTCTGATAGCGTTTTTGTTTGGACTTTGCTGCACCCCAAGCCGCTTGACTAGCTCGGAGATTCGCTTGTGTTGATTTTAACTGTGCTATCCCCGCCTGTAATTCTTTGTTCGCCATTTTAATATTGGCATCAGCTTCTTGGAGTTCAGAAACAGTTGTAATTTTTTTGTCTTGATATTCCCGCTCTCGTCCACTCAATCCGGCTTGAGCAGATGCGATCGTGCGGTTGATGCGGTCATTTTCGGCGTTAATTTGACTATTAAGTGCATGAATTTGAGCGTTGATTTGCACTAATTGCAATTTAGCTTGCTGGATATTAGTTTGCAGTTGGCTTTTTTTAGTTTGCAGGCGGGAGTCATCAATAGTAGCAACAGTATCGCCTTTTTTGACTTCTTGATTTTCTTTGACATAAATCTGCATTACCTGACCTTCGGTTGCTGCTTGTACAATCCGTAATTCACCAGTCGGACGCACAACCGCCTGTCCCTTAACTGTTACTTTATATTTAGCCACAGCCGCCACAGGGATCGCTAAACTAAGAACGCCCAGAATAAATATTCCGCCCCATGTTGTCCAGCGAGTAATAGGTGGAATAAATTCGTTTGTTTGTAATGGAGGGAGGAAATCTATCTTGCTAACCATAATGATGATGACTCAATTATTAATGCTTACCATTTGTAGAAGCAAGAGAAGGTGCGATCGTTCTTTCTTTCGGGAGTGAAACAAAGTCATCTAAAAAGTCTAAATGTTCACCTGGCATTTGCCGTAAATCTTCTGGTCTACCTTGAATTTTTAACTGTCCTTGGTCTAGCAAGACAATCCAATCTGCACGTTGAATAACCTTTGGACGGTGACTGATTAAAATCGTTGTTTTACCTCGACGGTAGTACAGTAATTTATCTAAAACTTGTGCTTCACTCACTGGGTCAAGCGCGCCTGTTGATTCATCTAAAATTAAAATAGGTGGGTCAGTAACGATGGCTCTGGCTATCGCTAATCTCTGCCTTTGCCCACCAGAAAGATTTGCACCAAATTCACCTAAAACAGTTTGATATTTATCTGGTAATTTACTGATAAATTCATCTGCGCCAGCAATTTTACAAGCCTTAACAATATCTTCAAAACTAATATCAGGATAACTAAAACGGAAATTGTCAATAATCGAACGGCTCCAAAAATGGGGTTCTTGAGGTACAAGTATAACCTGTTGCCGCAAACACTCTAAAGACAGGTCTTGTTGGTTATAATCTCCATAGCGAATATTACCTGACTGCACCTGATATAAACCAGTAATTAACTTAGCCAGGGTACTTTTCCCACATCCAGATTTACCAATCAGCGCAATTACTTGACCACCAGAAATAGTTAAAGAAAAATCTTGCAACAAGTCAACTCTACCTGCGTGATAAAAGTTGAGTTGAGTACAGGTAATATCTGCATTACCCGGAATTTCTGCCCAAGGTTTTTTAAAGTCATTCTCATCTTCTGGGGTAGCATCAATCACTTCTGTGAGGCGTTGAATCACAATTTGAGCAGTGATAAATTCATCAATTAACCCAATAGCAGCACCCAAAAAGCCCAAAAAATTACCACTCATGCCGTTATACGCCATTAATTGCCCAATACTTAATGTTTGATTAATGACTAAATAACTGCCTAACCAGAGGATGCCAATATTAATGAACATAGAAAAGATGCCGGTTACTGTACTGCTGTACAGCCCCAGCTTCATCATGCTCCAGCCGAGATTAGCCAGACGACCATAATTGCCTTGATACTCTTGCCAAGCTTGGGGAGTTGCTTGGGTAGTTTTTAAGACTTGAACACCGCGAAAGGTTTCTACTAAAAAGCCTTGATTTTCCGTCCCCAAGACAATCATGTTGCGGGTTTTGCGACGCATTGCTGGGAGGAATAACAAGTTAACAGCCGTGACGATCATAAAAGCGGCAATGGAAGCGAGTGTTAATTGTACGCTGTAAATGAGCATAAAGCTCAACGATGCTACAGCAATAAAGAATTGGCTAGGTAAGCCCAAAACGATTTGCGAAACTAGAGTATTGATGGCGTTCACATCAGCAATACGGCTGACTACTTCCCCACTTCTTCTGCCTTCAAAGTATGACAGGGGTAAATGTAAGAGTTTTCGCCCGTATTCTAAAATTAACCCTAATTGCAATCTTTGACCAAAGTGACCGATGAGGTGAGATTGGACTAAGCCAATGGCACTTCTGATTAGGTTCATGGCGATAACGCCAATTGCCACAGTGGTGAGTAGTTGAGTATCTCCTCGTACTAACACATCATCGGTTAGTAGTTGCATCATAAATGGAGTTGCCAAAGAAAGCAGTCCAATGCCAATGTTAATGGCGATCGCTTGGGCGAGAATAGAACGATAAGGCCAAACCCGTTGGATATAACGTCCAAGACCACCAATTTTATCTGACTCTTGTTCATAAAAGCGACCATCATCAGGAGTCAGCAGCAGCATGACACCATTACCCCAACCCGCCATTAATTCCTGACGAGTCAGATGACGGATACCTACACCAGGGTCGGCAATTACGTATTTATTCCGGTTTTGTCCGTATAAAACTACCCAATGGTTCCCTTTCCAATGGATAATCGCTGGTAAAGGAGCTAAGTGCAAAGAATCGAGTAATTGTGGGCTGGCTTTGACTTGACGGGTATTGAATCCGAGAGTTTCTGCACCCCGACTTAAACCCAAAAGGGATGTCCCTCTTGACCCTGTACCTACGGCTTCCCGAACGCGGTTGAGGGTAAATGTGCGTCCGTAGTGTTTCGCAATGGTGGCTAGACACGCTGCACCGCAGTCTTCTTCACTATGTTGTAGGACACTTTCGTATTTCATATTCCAGCTTTTTAGTAGCCAAGAAAGAAGGTCGAGGCTTTTCACCCCGACTTATAAAACTTTAATTTTCAGCGTTATTTCAGGTGAAAACCGGGCAGTATATATTAGAGGGTTCTGTAGTACACATCATATGTAGAACCTCCTCCAGACACTCGCGTTACGCCCTGACCGTATATTGCTCCTGGAACGGTAAAACCACCTAAATAGTCGTCACCACCGTTGAAGAAGTCGTCGTCATCAAAAAGATCGACCTTTGCGAAATTACCGACCTCTAAACCTAGGTTAACTGCGACATACTGCCCTGTACCTACATCACCGGCTCCCGCAAGGCTTTGACCGTTGAGTGTAATATAGGGGTCGTCTCCGCTGTCGTTGTCTGCACCAGCGTTTATGGCTAGAAAACCATCCACCAGAAGGAAAAATCCTCCCTCTAGGGTGGCTGCTTGTTGTGGGGTTAATTCGGTCAACAGTTGTTCTAGTTGGTTGTTCATCTTCTTTTTTTACTGAAATAGAAACTACAAAATCGATGATTTGGAGTTAGGATAGGCAGTGAATTTGTTGCCAGTCAGAAATTATTTTTTGCGATCGCCTCTAAAATAATTCTTGCATAATTATTATTTTAAAAGTTCATATAAAAACTCATAATTTTTGATGAAAAACTAATGTATAACTTGAACTATATTCCCTCTTTTGTCACCTTCGGCAGAGTATAATCTGAAGCTCCTATTTTTCCTTTCTTATCATAATACATTAGCCAATTTACGAGGGTTCAACACCTGTGAAAAGGGGATGAATACGTCCCAAAGAAAGAAGTGAGCTTGGCAAAAATTTGGGCTAATAAAATAGGCTCAGGCTTTTGAGGCAGTATTTTTAACATTTCATGAACATATCGAAAACCACGGTAATAAGCTTTCAGATCAATAATGCCAGAACCAGGATTATGTTTACGGAAATCAGCCAGAAGATGATGGGATAAATTGACCATAAAGAATGCAAGATTAGCAGCATTAGTCACAGCAGTTTGGTAAAAATACATACCTTAATGAGTAATTAGATTCACATTCACCGCCCATGACTTGGAGTTTGGGCGGTGATTACGCCAGTTCTAGCTCGTCTATGTTGCTGTGACTCTATATCTTATTGTGTAACCATTTACGTTAGCCCAAGCTACAGAAGATCCTGGCGTTGGTAATGTTGAAATTTGTCTCTCACCTAGAAGATCATCGCCTGCCAGTCCAGCAGGATCATCCATATCCAAAAGTCGAAGAAGTGATTTACTCGAAAATACCCTACTTCTGTTAACTACGGCAGTCTGTCCCGCTGTCATGTTCTCCCTTGAGAAAAGAGTTATCCCGGCGAACTGAACGCGGGGATCGTTTTCGGGGCCAGGGTTTACAGCATCAACGGATAATAATGTAAATCTAGCTCCTCCCTCTACGGTGGCTGCTTGTTGGGAAGTTAATTCGGTCAACAGTTGTTCTAGTTGGTGGTTTTTCATCTTCTTTCCTTCCTGAAATACAAACTACAAAATCGATGATTTGGAGTTAGGATAGGCAGTGACTCTGTTGCTAGTCAGAAATTAGTTTTGGCGATCGCCTCTAGAGCGACATAAGACTGTAGTTAATGACATTGAATTCAGAGTCTTTGTTTGACCTCGTTAGGGTTTTAACCCTTTCATCAGAGTTAATGGAGTGGTCTTGTTTGATTTATGCACTTGACCCTAGGCAAGAATTGTTATTTTGCCTATTCAAATTCACAAAATCATTGCCCTGAGTAGCTTCTAGCTATTATGTTTGAAGTAATAAAACTTAATAAAAATGCTATTTACAGAAAATCTAGTCGGTTCAATTGAACCGACTAGATCGAGTTGTTGGATATTGATTTGAACTTAGACAGGACAATCTAAAGTTAAAAATTCAAATCCGTAAATTCACTTGAGAATTGCACATTAGCCTACGGAATAGAGTTCGAGATCATATGGATTGCCAGGACTAGGGTTATCTTGAAACTCATATATACGCCCATCTGACAAATCGTAATCTTGGTTTACGTTGTAATCAGCTCGGCTGTCTTTATCAAAGCTAATGGTTCCTCCACTTGTTGCAGTCCAGATCCATGTCTCATCAGGTTTGTGCAGCCATGACCTACCGTCTAAAACGTAGGTAATATTGTAGCTAGTTTTGTTTTTAATGGTAAACACCTCCTGGGCGCCGCCACTAATTGTTTCAGCAGCTTGTTGGTCAATTTCTTTGATCAAACCAAAATCTTCTAGGCAGCTTTGATTTAACATGATTTTTCTCCTTGTTTCGTTAAGATGACATCAATAGCCTTCAATTCGGTCAATAGACCTCTTGCATAAATATTTTTTTGTCTCGCGCAAAGGCGAGGCAGCGCGGTGGACGGGTTTCCCGACATAGAGCGACTGCCGTCGCAAAGACGCAAAGAAAAGCTCGCAAATAGCGACTTTTGCAAAAAGTCTAATCTCTGCTATCGATGATTTGGAGTCAGGATAGACGATGACTCTGTTTCCAGTCAGAAATCAGATGTGGCGACCGCCTCTAAAATAATTCTTGCATAATTATTATTTTAAAAGCTCATATAAAAACTCATAATTTTTGATGAAAAACTAATGTATAACTTGAACTATATTCCCTCTTTTGTTACCTTCGGCAGAGTATAATCTGAAGCTCCTATTTTTCCTTTCTTCTCATAATATATTAGCCAATTTACGAGGGTTCAACTGATAAATATCAGTTTGAATGCCATCTTCAATATCACTTTCACACAAATATTTCTCCGGTAGATGACGGTAGTCTAGTTTTTCCCCGTATTTACGACGAGAACATTTATTCGTCAGAAGTATAAATTGCTTTATCTATCTTGGACATTGTTTTTCTCCTGTAGTAAAGATGACATCGATTTCAATTAGTTAAAATCCTTCTGCTGCTTGCTATAGAGCCGTTGGCGTTGCATATTTGCGGGATGGGCTTTTCGTCCCATCTCTGAAATTGCCAGGGCAGGCAGGATGCCTACCCCACAAGAATCATTTCTTAATTAACAATACCTTTAATTTTCAGCGTCATTTCAGGTGAAAACCGGTCAGGATATATCAGAAGGCTCTGTAGTACACATCATATGTAGAACCTCCTCCAGACACTCGCGTTACGGCCTGACCGTTTGTTACTCCTGTAACGGTAAAACCGCCCAAATAGTCGTCACTACCGCTGAGGAAGCCGTCATCTTCATCAAAAAGATCGACATTTGCGAAATCACTGACCCCTAAGCCTCGGTTAACTGCGATAAACTGCCCTGTACTTACACCATCATAGGCTCCCGCAAGCCTTTGACCGTTGACTGTAATATAGGTGTCGTCTCCGTTGAAGGTGTCTGCACCAGCGTTTATAGCTTGAAAACCATCTACAAGAAGGAAAAGTCCTCCCTCTAGGGTGGCTGCTTGTTCTGGAGTTAATTCGGTCAAAAGTTGTTCTAGTTGGTTGTTCATTTTCTTTCCTGAAAATTTGTTTACGAATTATAGAATTAATAATTTGGAGTAGGCTGGACAATGACTCTGTTTTTAGTCAAAATCAGTTTTGGCGATCGCCTCTAGAGCGACATAAGACTGTAGTTAATGACATTCAACTCAGAGTCTTTGTTTGACCTCGTTAGGGTTTTAACCCTTTCATCAGAGTTAATGGAGTGGTCTTGTTTGATTTATGTACTTGACCCTATGCAAGAATTGTTATTTTGCCTATGCAAATTCACAAAATCATTGCCCTGAGTAGCTTCTAGTTATTATGTTTAAAGTAATAAAACTTAGTAATAATGCTATTTACAGAAAATCTAGTCGGGTCAATTGAACCGACTAGATCGAGTTGTTGGATATTGATTTGAACTTAGACAGGACAATCTAAAGTTAAAAATTCAAATCCGTAAATTCACTTGAGAATTGCACATTAGCCTACGGAATAGAGTTCGATATCATACGGATTGCCAGGAGTACCTTCGTTATATTGAAACTCATATATACGCCCATCTGACAAATCGTAATCTTGGTTTACGTTGTAATCAGATCGACCGTCTTTGTCAAAGCTAATGGTTCCTCCACTTGTTGCAGTCCAGATCCATGTCTCATCAGGTTTGTGCAACCATGACCTACCGTCTAAAACGTAGGTAATATTGTAGCTAGTTTTGTTTTTAATGGTAAATACCTCCTGGGCACCGCCACTAATTGTTTCAGCAGCTTGTTGGTCAAGTTCTTTGATCAAACCTAAATCTTCTAGGCAGCTTTGATTTAACATGATTTTTCTCCTTGTTTAGTAGTTAAGATGACATCTATAGCCTTCAATTCGGTCAATCTCTGCTATCGATGATTTGGAGTCAGGATAGACGATGACTCTGTTTCCAGTCAGAAATCAGCTGTGGCGATAATCGCCTTTCTACAGCCATAAGACTGAACAATATTGAAATTAGAGTCTTTGTCTTGACCTCTTTGAGGTTTTAACCCTTTTCATCAGAGTTAATGGAGTGGTCTTGTTTGATTTATGCACTTGACCCTAGGCAAAAATTGTGAATCTGCCCGATTAAATTAGCTGAATCCTTGTTCTGATTAGGTTCTAGCTATTATGTGTGAAGTAATAAAACTTAAGAAAACTGCTGTTTGCCTGTTGACTGTGCAAGTTTTTCAAGAACAGTGCATAAAAAGGCGATCGCCACCCCAATAATCAGATAAAAGGGGTAAAACTAATGTATCGAATTGATTGTCAATTTGTAAAAGCTTTATTAGCAAAAACAACCTCAAAGGTAGAATTGAGCAAAAGAGTTTAGTGGTTCTTACAATATATAAAGAGAAAGTTATCGTTTATTGGTTCACAATAAAACTAAAGAATCAGATCAAGTTCTTCTAAATCTGGTTTTGTCAACCTGGTTTCTCGCTCTCGATAGGTAAGACACTAACATTGAGCGGACAATCTCTGCAAATGAGCGATCAATTCTGGACTTTGTACAACTTCACCCAAACTGGCGGTCATCCTCCCTTCAAACGGCTAATTCAAAATCGCTTGCGGGAGAGAATGGAAAAGCTGGTTCACTTGCATCCCAAATGGAATGATAACGACTATGTGCATTATTTTGGAGAAATTCTCAATGACGATTCCCGACCAGAAACTGAAAAACGCTTGGCTCACTTGCACTTATTAGCTTACTTCGATCGCGATCGCTGTTATCTAATTTGGAGAAATTGGTGCCATCTGCCGTTTTATGCTACTGATGCAGAAAATTTGTATGCTCTGACTAACGAACACCTTTGTAATCGTGAGAAATTGCAGCAATATCTCAGTAAGTATCAAACTAATGGCTATGGTGGAGCAAGTCTCAAAACCTATATGGTAGGGATACTGCGAAATGTAATTCGTGACTATAGAAATTCAGAATCGAGATGGCATCTATTATGTAATGTTGAGATCAATAGCCAGAGAAAATTTCAAAAAGCCGCAGAACGGCTCAGAGCCGCGTTAAATAAAGCTGGTACAAAAGAACCGGAAATTTCTCAATATCTTTTTGCTTGGCGATATTTTATTCCTATTTATAAAAACAACCGAGTTTATCATCCAGATAGAAGAGAAGGAGGAAAATGGCCAGAGCCGGAATTGGCTGATTTTGCCCAAACGGCTAAAGATTACAACTCCCAAAGATTTCAGCTAGGCGCACCTGTGCAAGTAGCTGTCGGTACAGATGTAGCACCTGCAACGATTCAAAAATGGATGAATATTTGTATTCATGCTTTACAGCAATCTTCTCAAATCTTGGAAGTGCCTTACGATGCTGATATTAACCAGCAGCCTGATGAAACAAGCTTTGACGCTGAAGATATAGACCAAAATGAAACACAAACTGAGTCTTTACCAGCCATAGACCTAGCTTTAAAAGGCGAACTGGAGATTATTGAGCAAAATTTAGATAAAGCTCGTAGCCAAATTCCTAAATCCTATCGCTTGGCTGTAATGCCTTTGTGCTATCCCCATCGATTGGCACTTTTAACCCAAGAACAGTTAAGCAGTAAGATTGGAGTTCATCAGGGAACAATTTCGCGCTACATCTCCAAAAATGTGGAAGTACCGTTACTAGAAAAGTTTCAGGCGTTAACAAGTGAGCGAATTAATCTCAGGACTGATGTTAAAACGTTTTTAAACGAAAAATTTACCTATCTTAACTCGGCTAATCCTATTGAAGCTCAATTAATTGCAGCGATCGCCGCTTTAGATGCCCAATCTCAGCAAATTCTCAAACTTAGCTATGGTCAAAAACTGGGACTCATTGAGTTAACTCGCACTCTTAGCCAAGCACAACCTACTAGCCAAGAAGAAGTACAAAAAAAACTGGGTTTAGCTCAAAACCAATTAGAAAAAAACTTATCCAATTTACTTAACCAATGGCAAAGTAATTATGTCAAATTATGGCTCAAAAACTATTATCAAAATCTGATTCAATCAGGATTATTAAAGTCTTTTGAGCAATTAGGGTCACAGCAAAAAGAAATTCTTTGCCTAAGATATAGTCAAAAGCAAGACATTAAAACTAACTCTCAGGCCTGGCAAACCCTAGCTATGGCTAAACAGCAGTTGCAGCGTTCCTTTCTGTGGTGGATTGAAAATCATTTTGGACTTTCCCTAGAGAAAGAAACGCAACAAGTTGGGGAAATTGTTGAGGATTGGCTGTCACAAGATTTGCTGTACTTAGAAATCCAGAGAAATTAAGGTCGAAAAATGCTGAAATTGCGAAAACTTGCTACTGTTTACCCTAACCAACTCTGGTTGAACTTATCCCAAGAGCTTCAACTAGAAGCTTGGCAACAATCCCAACCTCATGCCAATGCCGCCGCTCGCTGTCAAGCTTACCTAAATTATTTATGCTTAAAAACTTTTATTCCCTGGCTGGAAGCTTGGTTAGCAGAAGCCAATGAAGCTAAAGATGTTAATCACAGGATTTTTTCTGCAAATACCTGGAACTCGCTTTGGGATGTGGTGAACGGCACTCCAATTGAGTGGCAAGGACTCCGATTAGTATTGATTCCTAGCGAAACCAGCGATTTAGAAGAATTTGCTGTTCCCCGTGAGTGGGTTGATATTCCTAGCTGGAGAAAAGATTATTATCTCGCTGTCCAAATCAATTTAGGTGAACAAGAGCAATCTTGGCTGCGGGTGTGGGGATACGCTACCTATGAAAAACTCAAAAGTCTGGGCATATATGATGAGGGCGATCGCTCTTACTATCTTAATCAAAAAGTCCTGGCTGAAGACCTCACACAAATGCTACTCGCTCCCCAGCCAGACACAAGTCCCCAAGCAGAAGAAGTGCCGCAGCAATTACCTGCAACAGTAGCTCAGGAATTATTAGCGCAACTCAGTAAACCGGAAATATACTCACCGAGACTGGCAGTGCCTTTTGAGGAGTGGGCAGCATTATTAACAAACGAACAGTGGCGACAGCAATTATACAACCAGCGTCTAGGGTTAACGGCAACTGTAGCAGTCATGGACTTGCGGCAGTGGTTACAGAAAGCTGACAGAGTAATAGAAGAAATTTGGCAAGCTGTCGAAACACTTTTAATACCTCTAGAATTGGGTGCAGTTCGCAGTGCAGAAAATCCAGACCAGACAGTTTCGCCGGAAGCGATCGCGGCATTGATTCGCCTGCTGCAATCCGACCGACCCGAAAAGGAACGCTGTCAAGCAGCCGGGGTTTTAGGACAAATCGGGATGGGACATCCAGCAGCTATTGAGGCGTTAACTCAATTGTTACACACTGCTAAAGATGAAGAAACCCGTTGGGAAGCCGCTTTAAGCTTAGGTAAAATCGCTCCTGACCATCCCGAAGCGGGTGTCAGCAAAGCTAGGTTAATTGACTTGGGGATGCAGTTGGGAGATTGCCAAGTGGCACTAATTGTGACAATCAGACCCAAAAAAGAGGAAAAAATTGGAGTGCGATTGCTAGTGCAGCCCATCAGCCCAGAAGATAAGCTGCCACCCCATCTGACACTGAGTGTGATTGCTGATGGAGAAACGCGCTTGCAAGCTCAAACAAGAAGCGATGAGCAAGGTCAAGGGAAAGATAAAATCCTCCAGTTGGGCTTTAGTCCGCCACCAGGAACTCAATT
This sequence comes from Nostoc sp. FACHB-152, assembly GCF_014697475.1. GTDB lineage: Bacteria > Cyanobacteriota > Cyanobacteriia > Cyanobacteriales > Nostocaceae > Nostoc_B. Next base: position 40,928 of record NZ_JACJRV010000036.1, on the reverse strand, counting down.
TCAGGTGAGAGTGGCACTAAATGAGGCAAGTGTGAGCGAGTATTTTCTTGCTTAATCTACAGCAATGAACAGGGTTGAAAGCCTTTGTTTTATGGCTTTGTTATTAAAATTGGTACTTTATTCGCCAGCAATCTGCTATATATACAACGAGATCATTCTGTTCTTCTTTGCACCTTTGCGCGAGAAAAAATTATGGGCAGGGTAGCAGTTCTAAAAATCGGTAAGGGAAACTTTCGCCAAGGGTTTGAAGTATCGCTAGAACTGAGGGAAGATGGCGGTTCTCCTTTGGGAGAAATTGAAGGTAAGCTCAGAGCTAATACAGAGATTGAAGGGTTGTATCTTTTATGGCAACAAGCCTTTCGGGATTTAACCAAGCTCACCCGTAATCATGGTTGGGAGATTGAAGAAAGCTTGCCGACAAATCGTGCCACTAGAGAGATTGCGGACGACTGTTGGCAACGGCTGCGACAAGTAGAGTTTAACTTGAATCAATGGCTGCAATCGTCAGGCGAACCGGGTTGGCAAAAAATTAGAGAACGATTAAGCAAAGAGCTAGCTATTAGGCCTGACACTCTGCGGTTAGCAATTAAAGCCAAAGAGCCAATCCTCTGGAAATTACCTTGGCATACCTGGGATTTGCTGTCAGATTATCCCAATGTTGGCATTAGCTATAGTCCGGTAGAGTATGAAATCAGGGAGAATACTAAACATCAAACTCAAAGCGATCGCATCCGGTTGCTAGCTATTTTTGGAGATCACCGCAATCTGGATTTAGAAGGCGATCGCCATGCAATTCAAAATCTAGCGCAAACAGAGTCAGTTTTTTGTTATCAGCCGTCGGCAAGAGAGTTAATTGCTCAACTGAGACAGCCCAAGGGCTGGGATATCTTCTTTTTTGCTGGACACAGCCAGACGGTAGAACAAAGGGGTCGAATTAGTCTTAGTGAAACAGAAACTATTGAAACTGATCAATTTAAATACGCTTTAAGCGAAGCAATTCAACATGGATTAAAAATTGCCATTTTTAACTCTTGTGAAGGATTGGGACTAGCGCAACAGTTAGCCCATTTACACGTCCCCATTATCATCGTCATGCAGGAGATAGTTCCAGATCAAGTTGCTCAATCTTTTTTGAAAGAATTCCTCCTGCAATATGCAGCCGGACAACCTTTATGTACTGCGGTGCGCCACGCCCAAGAACGTTTAGAGGAATTTACCGATTTACCAGGGGCTACCTGGTTACCAATGATTTACCAAAATCCCTCTGAGGTACCGCCAACTTGGCAGGATTTACGGCCGAAGCTTAAATGGCACGCCCAACATCAGCTTGATTGGCAGCATCTGCCACATATCTTGATGAAGAGTTTGGTAGCTACTGGCTTAGTCATGGCAGTACGGTTGTTAGGCGGACTTCAGTCAATGGAACTGTGGGCTTTTGACCAAATGACTCGCCTGCAACCCGATCAAGGAAGTGATGAACGGCTTTTGATTGTCAAAGTCACCGAAAAAGATATCCAGCAACGCCAGTATCCCCTGAGCGATCGCATAATTTTGCAGGCAATAGAAAAACTTCAGGGTTATCAACCAAGAGCTATTGGCTTGGATATCTACCGCGATTTACCAGTCGAACCCGGACACCGTGAGCTAGCCGCGCACCTCAAGAAAAACTCGCGCCTCGTAGCAATCTGTGAAGTCAGCCAACCGGAAGCTAAAGATGAGGGCAAATTTGGAGTTGCAGCCCCTGCGGCTAGTCCACCAGCCAATATCGGCTTTAGCGATTTGGTAGTTGATCCTGACGGCATAATCCGTCGTTATTTATTTCATTTAAATCCAGGTAACTCCCTTTGCCAGACATCTCAGGCCTTTAGTGCTGAATTGGCCTTTCGATATCTCTATTTTGAGGGCATTCAACCAGAAGCAACATCAGAAGGCAACTTAAAGCTTGGCTCTACAGTTTTCCTGCCCTTGGAAAGGCATACTGGTTTTTATCATAATATTGACTCTCGTGGTCATCAAGTTTTACTCAGTTACCGTTCCTTTCAAAAAGCCGCTAGGGAAGTAACACTACAAGAAGTTCTGAACAACCAGTTGAAATCGCAGTGGGTGAAAGATCGTATTGTTTTGATTGGTGTTACAGCCTCATCAGTTGGCGATCACTTCTTGACTCCCTTTAGTAAAGAACTGGAAAAAGAAATGCCTGGGATTGTGATTCACGCTCAAATGGTGAGTCAAATGCTGAGTCTAGCTAAACAAGAACGTCCTTTACTACGGTTTTGGCCCCAGGGCTTAGATGCTGTTTGGATTTGGAGTTGGTCAATAGTAGGGGGTTTATGCGTTTGGGGGTTTCACTCGCTGGTATATCGCCGAATTGCGATCGCCACAGGCATTGTAATTCTTGGTAGCGGTTGCTTTAGCTTGTTTGTGAGCGGTATTTGTGCGCCACTGATTCCATCAGTACTTGCTTTGGCGATCGCCTGGGGGATGACAACCAATTTAAAACGCAGCAACAATCAAGTTTAGGAAGGAAATTATGGCTAAGAAAAAGTTTTTTTGCTGGCAGATAAAACTAACTTTACTAAGTACCTTAGCACTTATTGCTTTGACTACCAGTAAGGGAGCCGCTCATCTTTCTCTAGACAACCCAAAAACGGTTGTAGATGCACGTCCGGCTGTTCCGTCCTCTGTTCCACAAAATTCCCAGCCACAACCCTCAACTCCTCCCCCAATACAGTTTAAGCGACCGCCACTTTCACCCAGAGGCGCACCCGGAAACCGAAAAGGCGGCGGAACTCGTGATGGACATAGTTGCTCTGCCTTGGAAATCAATGAACGTCTGTTAGCTTTAGTTCCTGTGGAATCAGAGCCAGAAATTAGTAATATTTGGGGATTGACCGTTGCAACCTCTCCTGTTTTCTGGTTTTATGTTCCTTATCTGCCTAAAGATATCAAGGCAGGTGAATTGGAATTATGGGACGAAACTGACCGTAACCCCAGAAATTACCAGCAAATTTATCAAGGAACTTTTACTGTCACAGAAACGCCAGGAATTATCTCTTTGAAGTTACCAGCGACAGTTAAAGTAGAGTCAGACAAAAATTATCATTGGTATTTATCTCTCGACATCAATTGCAATAATCAAATTCAATCAGTCGATGTCAATGGCTGGATTCAAAGAGCCAAATTGAACAATATTTCTTCTGTTGGGCAGCAATCATCACAGCGAGAGCGAGTTATGTGGTATGCCGAGAATGGGATTTGGTATGACGCTATAACTGAATTAGCTCAAATGCAGCATAGCCTTCAACAAGCAGACAATTTCATAACTGATTGGCAAAAATTGCTGCGAGATGCAGGCTTAGAAGAGTTGACAAACAAACCTATTTCTAATTGCTGTACTCTTGCGCCATGAAGAACCGAAAACTATAACCAATTACCTACTAAAACGAAGGGCGCCCAGTAATAAGGTAGCCGATAATTAGTATTAGGATGCTTTTCCATCAGATACAGTTGAGCTTGCCGTAGTGCTTGGGCTTTTGTTAATTTGTCATTCTGTAAAACTTTATAAAATTGAATAGCAAATGCAGCAGTAGAATCATCTTTGACTTGCCACAGAGTCGCTAGAGTACTACGCGCACCTGCTCGGACAGCAATTCCTGCTAAACCTAATGTTGCTCGTTTGTCACCAGTGGCGGTTTCGCAAGCACTGAGCGTCAATAATTCAATTGCTCGTGCATTGATGCGATCGCCACTTCTCAGCAATTGATCGAAATTCTTGGCTTCTAACAAGCGATCCCACAGTAAAACAAAGGTTTCGTCGGGGTTAGAACTGAAATTACCGTGAGTAGCCAGGTGAATCACAGAAAATGGAACCGACTCAACCGCCTTTCTTAAGTTGGCGGTGCTTAAATCAGAGTTCAGCAGTTTCTTACTTCTGGATACTTCAGCTTGAATTTGATCAAGTTCAATCGGCACTTGATTTAGAGAGTCAAAATTCTTACCTTCAACATAACGTCTTTCACTGATGCCTGCTGTCAAGACGTTGAGCTTAATCTGCGTCAAAGGTCGAGATTCGATTAGCTGTAAACCAGGGCTGAGAGCCAACGCATATTTCTGAACTAAATATTGTTTACCGTCATCAAGAACAGCCAGGGGAATATTCTGCAAAGAAAAATCTAATACGAATACTAAGGTATCAATACTGTTGTTAGCTAAATCAGGTTCAGCTTGGCGTAGCAGCCAGTTATATACTTTCTGAGATAATTGCGGCAGTTCTTTTGAAGGTTTAGGCTGAGTTAGCCTCTGTTGCAGTTGTTTTAAGGTACTTTCGACCTCTGCTTGAGAAACTAAAGTTCTGTAATGGAGTAACTGAGATTGTTTAGGTAACTTGAGAACGAACTCCAAGCGGTCAGACAAAACAATTCCGTAAAAGACGGCTGTTGGAGTAGCAGCACTGTCTACAATCTGATCAAGCTGTTCTGGTTTGGCTTGGGCGCAAGCATCCCGAAAGAAGTTGTCGAGTTCAGCTAGTTGTAGTGCTTCAATAGCTTCGCGGGCTTGCTTGAGATTTTCTTGGTTAGGTGTCTCGGCTTGTAAGAGTAAATTAACTAACTCTCGATAAACTGGTTCTACCTGCTCTCGAAAGCCAAATTGAATATCAGGGTTGAGGGTAACTAAATCACTGCGGAGCGATTGCAGAGATTTCACAGCTTGGGAGTAAGCCGCGATGGCTCCTGTAATATCATTTTCTTGTTTGAGTAGCCGTCCTAACTGCCACTGCCATTGGTAGCTGATATCAGCTGCTTGAATCTGTTGGGACAAATTGAGAGCTTTGGTTGTATATTCTTTTGCTTGTTGCCATTCGCCTCGCTGTTCATAAAACTGACCCAGATTTCCCAAAGCATAAGACTGGGTGCGGCTGTCTTGGAGATTTTCGGCTTGTTGCACTGCGGTATTCAACAAACTAATAATGATTGAGTTGGATGACTCATTTAAAGTTTTAGCTTGTGAAATCTGATTTTCTTTGTCTGCTGGTAAAGGGCAAATCGGTGTATTGCGTCGGAGTTGCAGACAAATCAGATTTTTCGCTAAGTTGACTTGGGCGTTCATAGTAGAGCGACCAGGAGGCAAAATCGTTAAAGGTTTGGGAATTTGCAATCCTAATTTCTGAGCCTGTTCCCACTGCTGAGTTTCAATTAGTAAGCTCAACCGATTTAGTTGTGCTTGCATCCTCAACTGGGGAAATTTATTCGCTGCAACTGTTTCTGTTTGTTGATAATATTCCAGAGCCTTTTGAGTTTGCTTTCGGACACGCGCTGTATTTCCTAAACTCAGCAAAGTTATGGTCTTGTCTTGGTGTAATTCTAATTTTTCGGCAATTGCTAAAGCCTGCACCAGCATCTTTTGCGAGGCTTCTAACTCTCCTGTTTGTTGAAAGATATCGCTTAAGGTGCGTAGACCAGTAATCTTCAAACGAGAGTCTGAAGATTGTTCTAAGCTTTGACTAATTTGCGTCAATAATTTTCTAGCTTGACGATAAAGCCCCAAAGTTTGTAGTGCTTGGGCTTGATTAATCTGACTACCCATGACACCAACAGAGTCGCCTGCTTCTCTGTAAAGAGTCTCTGCTGCTTGCCAAGTTTTAAGAGCTTCTTGAGCAGCATCATTTCCTAGTTGGGCTTTACCGCCTATTAGTTGCAGACGTGCCAGAGCGTTTAATACTTGTGCGCGAATACGACCACTTGCTTTACCTGAATTGTCTAGTAGAGATAAACTTGTATCAATTGCTGCTTGAGCTTGTTGCCATTGACCTAGTTGTTGTGTAGCTAATGAGACAAAGCTTAAGGCTAAAGCTTGATTAGTGCGATCGCCTGCTTGTTCATATTCTTGTGCAGCTTGTTGCCATATTTGAGATGCTGCTAAAAACTGACCAGCGTCGTAGTGTTGCTTACCAACTTGCATCAACGCCAATTCTTGATGTTGCGCTACTGGTTTAGCACTGACAGGGATTAGGGGGTGGATACCTAAACTTAAGAGTAGCCCTAAAAGAGCGATCGCCACGAACCGAATCAGCACTTTCATTTTTTAACTCCTACTGCTTTGCTTCCACCTTTGGCAGTCTAGGGGATGTAACCACAACCCTTGGGGAGTAGCTGTAACCGGGTTTGCCGTCAGCATCACATCACCATTCGGTGCTTTTATCCAACCTTGGGCTGCCACAATTGTTTGTGGTTGGTTGTCCTTGATATTTGGTTGCTCTCTCCTGGAAGCTGGCGGGAGTTGGGGCGAAACTGACTCACTCTCTTGGACTAAGCGTAAATCTTCCCAAGGAGCATTAGCTCTCAGCGGTTCGTTAGGAGAGGTGGGCAAACCGCCGCGACCCGTCACCACAAATTCGCTATTCTTCCCGACAACGCGACAGAAGTCTTGTTCAATCAGTCGAGAAACATCAACTAGATCTGTTGGTAATTCGGTTAATCCTTGAGCCGGGTCAGTCTCAGGTGTATTGATTTCTACAGTACCACTAAGCTCAGGTCGTCCTCCAGTAGCAGTAATGTCACTTGTCCTATCAGATGCAATAATTCGGCGTTGTGTGCCAAATATACCATTGGCAGCATAGATTGCTACTTTTCCGCCCTCAAAGTTAGCAGAGTTAGCACTTATGTCGCTATTTTGCAACGCAATGAGAAAATCGGTATTAATTTTGATATTGCCCCCAGGAATACCAGAGCCTTGGGCATTAGTGGTGATAGAACTTTGATTGCTGAGTAACACTAAGGGCGATTTTACATCTATATTTCCACCGCCTCCTGTAGTGTCAGCAGAAATTTTGCCGGCGTTATTGAGGGATATTCTCGATTTAGCGTCAACTTTTAAGTCTCCCGCAGTTCCCTGCCCAGCAGAACTAGCTGTTAGTGCAGCACCATCAGTAATAGTTAAAAAGTTAGTATTAACTGTGAGATTACCTCCCTTTCCGCTTGAGCCATCACCGACAGCAGTTGTCAACAAGCTGCGACCTACAATGTCGCTGGGTTGAGGGTTGTCCCTCGAAGTCCCACCCAGTTCTATAGAATTGGCATTTACAGTCAGGGAACCTGCGTTTCCGCTTTGAATACCAGTATTAATTGTAGAAACCGATGCTTGCGCTCCATCCTTTATTAATAACCGTCCAGTTGTAATAGCTAAGTTTCCCGCATTTCCTTGATTGGAAGTCCCAGAAATTACACCACTAGGAAATGGACGATTTTCTACAAAGTAAGAGACTGACGCTCCACCATATCCCAAAAGTTGTTGGATTTGAGAGTCCGTTACTCCTCGTTTTGATGTGCCAACAAGTTCTACGGAATCAGTGGCGTTAATAATTAAGCCGCCTCCCTGACCAGAGCCAGCAGTACCTGCCGAGATAATTCCTCCATTGCTGACCATTAGTTTTTTCGTATTAATAGCCAAATTCCCGCTATTTCCAGAACCCTGTGTTCCAGAAGCCAGTACGCTAGGAAAATTCTCTGAGGAAGTGCCAGTAAGTTCTACAGACTCAGAAGCATTAATAGTTAATTCCCCTCCTGGTTTATCGCCAGCAGTACCAGATGTTATCCATGCCCCATCACGGACAATCAACTGTCTAGTATTAAGAGTGAATTTGCCACCTGAACCGAAACCAGTAGTTTCATTACGCAATCCGCTAGGAACCTGACCCGCTACAGAAAATAGATATGATGGTGCATAATTAGCGGAAGTGCCACTAAGTTCTATCAGATTTCTGGCATTCACGGTTAAATTTCCTGCGCTACCTTTGGTTGTTGTACCTGCCGATATAACGGCCCCATTGGAGACAAGTAATTGCCCAGTATCAATCAATAAATTTCCAGCATTTCCACCTCCTGTTGGTAATTGCAGTTCACTTCCTGGAGGCAATTGATCAATATTGATATCAATGTTGCGAACATCAATCGATGCAGAAAATAAGCCAATAGGAGCGGGAAAAGATATATTTGAAGAGAATACAGGAACATCAACAAAAACAGTGGCATTTGATGAAGAACTGCCAGTTAGTTCTATTGAGTCAGCGACGTTCACAACCAGATCCCCAGCATGACCATCAGAAAAAGTAGCAGTGGCTACTATTCCATCTTCAACTATTAACTTCCCTGTCTCAACAACTAAATTACCGCCATTCCCGCTATCAAAAACAGCATTGTAAACAGAGCTATTTTTTATTGTTAATGCTCCTTCTGCACTGAGCATAAGATCTCCTGCTTGAGCGTTATTGGCTCTTTCACGTGGAGCAATGCCAGCACGCAGACTACTTCTTTCTAAAATATTTATATTCTGAGCATTGATAGCAATATTCCCACCACCGTCAGAGGCAACATTCACTTCAGCACCATTGGTGAGAAACACATCTGCTAGCGTTATATTAGCCGGAAAATCTAGTTTAAAATCGTCATTACTAATATTGAGATCAATTATCCCTTCTTGTGCTAATCCTCCTAACTCTACTCGCCCTCCCAATGCATTCAAAGAGCCACCATCTATTTTTACGTTGTCACCGATTAGCAGCAAACTATGTTTAGGGCCAACATTGAGATTACCGCTAACACTTAAAGGATATGAGTTATTTTGAATTGGAGCAGCAATTTGATTGAACAAAAATGCAGAAGGATTAACATTCAACAGTCCAAATGGCAGTTTCTCAACAGGATTTGCACTGAAAATTTCACCATTAGCCAACTTGATGGCATTTGCTGTTGTTCCTACAAATGAACCTTGAATATTCATGCTAGCATTTGGCCCAAAGTGAATACCATTGGGGTTCATCAAAAATAGATTCGCCTTCGCATTGTTTAATACTCCCAGTCTACCTCTAATTTCAGAGCCATTATTCCCTGTAACTCGAATCAAAATATTATTAATGCCATCAAGTTTCTCAAAATAAACTCCTTGTCTTGCCTCAATATTAAATTCCTTAAAACTATGTAAAATGTTAGCTCCTCGCTTGGCTCCTCGCTTGATTGTGAGCAGTGTTGAGGGAATGATCTGGTTAACAACAGAATTTTCTTGAACACCTAAGGTGTCATCAGGTATGAGTTGAGCAAGAACACAATTTATAGAGCCTGAGATGGGAGCATCAATAATTAACAAACTCCCTAAGCCTAGCAACCAGTTCCAATCTTTCCAGTTAATAAACGAATTATAAGAAAACACAAAACTCTCCAACAGCATTAAACGGAATGCCGAATTGTGCAAGGTCAATTACACCACCGGAAAACTTTAACAACAAAGGAACCCCCTGGACAATACCAACTAAATCTCCTGATGATGTAGATATATTTAAACTTCCGTTTACTACTTGAGAAGTGTAGTTCTGTGGCGATCCTTTTAGTACAATAATGTCATCGCCTTGGTCAAAGTTCTGAATCAGAGCATAATCTGTATCACCCCCACCAACATAAAATTGTTTAGGTGTGGGGGCTAATGAAGTTAAAGTAGGATGGCCAAGGAGAAAAACATCTCGTCCTTGCGTGCCAATTAGAGTATCTATCTGACCAACTCCAGCAACGGTATCTGGATTTGCTAACACTTCCAAGCCAAGCCCAGCGATGAGTTTGTTGTTACCAAAGCCAGTTATTGTATCATTCGCATTGGTTCCTAAAAAAAAGCCAAAGTATTCCGGATCAGATTGTCCAAACTGTTGATAGTGTTGTAATCCTGAACTAAAAAAGCCAGCATTAACAGCTGCCTTGACCTTAGGGTATGCTTGCAAGTAAGCTTGCTCATTGAACATAGCAATGCCTCCAGATAGTAATGGGAATATTAATAAAAAAAGACTATTTGAGCAGAGTCTGGCAGTTACTTCTAGGAGGTTAGAAGCATAATAGTATGAAAAAAGAACTATCTTAAGTTAATTAAGCGATCGCCAGATCTCTAGCCACAGCACCTAAGGAGTAAAATTTAAACTACTGTAAATTACAGTGACACCAACAACAGCACTCAGTTTTAGTTAACTATAAATTAAGTTATTAGCTGTTTACTATTTAATAATAAAACTGTAAGTTTATCGGCTGGCTAAAAACTTCTTAATATTTACAAAGTTTGGTGTTGCATAAATTCCAAATCAAGAGCGATCGCATCAACAAAGTTTTGATCGTCAAGACCTACGTGGCATCAATCTCAAAGGAGCTAATCTCCGAGATGCCAGCTTTATTGGTGCAGACTTGAGCGGAGCCAACTTATAAGATGCAGACTTATCCAGAGTCAGCTAGTACAAACCCAACTTGACGGCACAGACTTTACAGGTGCAACTCTCACCGGAGCATACATCGAAGATGGGAACATTACGACTGACACCCTTTTTGATGGAGTGAAGTAAAACCTTGTTATAACAATTGTTTCAGCCATTTTTAGTTGTGGAACCAGAAATTGATGAGCAAGTTGTTAGGGATGGATGGATAAACACGATCTTGCTTTGCAACCGTCCTCACAAGTTCCTCAATTTTTATACATATTCTGAACATAATAGAGATCAAAGAAGAAATTATCTGGCTTGGCGAAGCGGCTCATGTTCCTGTTATTTGGGCAACTCAAATACTAGAGAGTTTGGTAAAAGAGCGGATTATCTCAAGTGTGGAAAGCATGATGATGTTTTGAAAGAAGATGGTATTTGGATTTGCTGAAATTGCTTTCATACTGACAAAATGCCGAAGTCAAAATGTAAGGATTCAGAACCTAAAGCTAATCTAGGCATAGTCGGTGTGTTAATTCCAGCATTCATTATCGCAATGTTTCTAGTGATTGCTTTGGAAGAAAGATTACGGCTTGTACTTGGTTCTAGTCAAAATGTTAACCAATAACAGCGCAACATTATTAAGTAAGTATTAAGACTTTGGCAAGAGTGAGGAGGCTCAAACGCCGTCGGAGGCGATCAATTCACCAACGGGCGTTTCAATGGGACATACAGCAGATTGCAGGTAAATGAACTACAGATGTTAAGAACAAAGCCATATACTAGAAGACTTCTGACCCTATTGCCTATTGCCTGTTGCCTAGTACCTGCTGTAACTCAGATTTTTATTGTTCGAGGAACTCTCTTATGAAACCTGATTACTTGATTGTCGGTAGTGGTTTATCAGCATTAGTCTTTGGTGCTTTGATGGCAAACTCTGGCAAGAGTGTGCAAATTCTCGAAGCCCATGAGCATCCCGGAGGCTTTGGGCATACGTTTACAATGGCTAAAAAGTATACGTTTAACGCTCAATTTCACTATGTCTGGGACTGCGGTGAAGGGCAAACCGTCAATCGGGTACTCAAAAAACTAGGATTAGAGCAAGAAGTAACTTTTGAACGTTATGATTCGGAAGGCTTTGATCATATGCGAATGCCAGAGTATGCGTTAGATATTCCCTCAAAGCCAGAAGAACTGATCCAGCGATTATCTAATCTGTTTCCGGCTCATGGCGTTGGCGAAGCCTCTCGATCAGAGAATCGCATTTGCCAATTCGTCAACGAAGTAGAAAAGACTGGTGCAGGTTTGAAAAAACTCTCTCCACCGCTCAAGCCAATTGAACTGCTCAAACATTCAAATGAGGTATTGTGTGCCATCCAGTATCTCAACAGCACACTTCAGGATGTCTTTGATAAATTTCAGCTACCTCAAGCTGCTCAAACTTTATTAGCCCTGCAATGGCCTGATTTTTTGCTGCCTCCCAATCAACTCTCTTTCTATGCTTGGGTTATATTGTTTCGAGGTTATCAAGCGGGCGCATTTTACCCAACCCAGCATTTTGAGTATGTGATTAATTCGTTGGTCAATGTCATCGAATCACATGGGGGACAGGTGCTTCTCAACCAGGAAGTTACGAATTTTAGAGTCACAGACAGAACCGTTACAGGAGTTCAGGCGATGGATCTCACCACCCATCAAACCCATGAATTTACAGGTGACACCGTAATTTGCAATATTGACCCCAAAAAAGCCGCCAAGATGATCGGGGAATCGCAGTTTTCTAAAAGCGTGCGTCGAAAACTCAATTATGAATATTCGGCATCTAACTACATGGCTTATTGCGTCGTCAAAGATATCGACCTCCGAGAATATGGATTTGGCAAGTGGAATCTCTTTCATACAGGGCATCACGATCTAAATGAAGCCTTCGCGCAGATGTACGATCGCAATGATTTTTCTAATCCTAGTTTTGCTATCACAACGCCCACTTTATTGACTACAGCAAGTCGGGATTGCCCAGAAGACTGCCAGATTGTGGAATTCCTCACTGTTGCCAATTACAAATACTTCCAGGAATTACGGGAAAGCGATCGCAAAGCTTACAACCAGAAAAAGCAAGAAATCTTAGACTCCATCCTCGATGTTGTGGAAAAAAACTATGTACCGAACTTTAGAAAACACATGGTCTTCCACATCACGGGTAGTCCTACTACCAATGAGCGTTTTTGCTGGTGTCCTAATGGGAATTCCTACGGCTCTAGTTTGACACCGCGCAATATGGGTCTGGGGCGACTGAATCACGAAACCTCACTGAATCATTTTTATTTCTGCAACGCCTCATCTGGCTATCCGGGCTTTGCTGCCACTTTTTGGACAGGCGCACTGCTGTATCAACGGTTATCGGGCGACGTGATTTTAGGCTAATACCAATTCTTTGAGAAGCTGCACCAAATTTTCTTTCTTTGTGTCCTTTGCGGTAGCCTGCGGCAAGCCCTGACGCTCCTACGTCGCTACCGCTCCGCGTCTACGTTTTTCATATAGTTTGGCGTATGGCTAAACAGGCGATGTCTACGACGGGCTACGCCTACACACTTTATCTAATAAGTGAGAGGTAAATCATGAGAATTGCGATCGTTGGGGGAGGAGCCAGTGGCATGGTGACAGCTTATCTACTCGATAAACAAGGGCATCATGTAACTGTGTTTGAACGGCAATCTACTTTAGGTGGACATATTCGGACACTAAATAAGAACGTTCAGCCGAATCAATCCGATTGTAATGAAATTTTAGAAAATGGAGTTCTGGAATTTCCGACTGTGTTCCACAACTTCATCGCCCTCATGGAAGAGTTAGGGGTGGAACTAGAACCCGTAAATATGGGTTCAGCAATGTTTTTCAAAAATGGTAGCCACTATCTATCAAGAGTCACCATCCAGAAGAACTTCACAGGTATTCGCCGTCTGAGCGAATATTTACGCCTCGATACCCTTTATGCCCGTTCTGCTGGATTCTGGCTAAGAATGCAATTTGCTCACCAGCAAGATTTCTACAATCAGCCTTTGTCGCAATACTTGAAACGCCCCTGTCCTCGCAATACTTGGCTAAAATTGCTAATCATGTATAGCTATTCAATGCCGTTAGAATTGATTGATGATTTTCCGGCAGAATTGGCGATGCCTGTTTTACTCAACGATGTCGCAGTCAACTGGGTCAGGATTAAAGGCGGTGTGTATTCTTACATTGAAAAAATTCTGGCGCGATTTCAGGGAGAGGTTTTGCTGAATGTAGAGATTGACCGGATTTCCCGAACCTCGGATGGTGTGAAAATTGTGCGAAAGACGGGTGAAATTATGGAGTTTGATAAAGTTGTTTTTGCTACACCGCCCGACCAAGTGATGGCACTGTTAGCAGACCCAACTGATGCAGAAATTAAACGGTTTTCTGCCTGGAAAGCCAATTATGCAACTACCTTACTGCATACAGATAGTTCCATGTACGCCCGCTATGGCATTAAACGACCCTCAGAATTTGATTTTTTTCAGGCAGAAAGCCGATGGGGTTATAACAGTTACCTGAATCAGACTTGTGACATCTTATCGCCACCAAATTATTTTCTCTCTTTCCAACTAGAGGAGTTAATTGCACGCGATCGCCTCATTCACATTCAGGAACATCACACTCCATTGTATACCACTGAATCTTTGAGATACCGAGATGAAGTAATTGCCACTAATGGCGAGAACAACACCTATCATGCAGGAGCTTACCTTGGTGATGGCTTACATGAGGGAGCGATCGCTTCTGCCTTCCGAATCGCTCAACTGGTGCGATTAACCCAAGGCTTAATTTCTCTCACAAATCGCAAATCAACAGCACAAATTGTACAAAATTGATGAACTGATTCAAGACCTCACTCAGTCAGGTGCTTTTGCGAAGCAGGAAGAAGAGAAAGCAGAACTAGAAAGTAATATTTATGTGACTCACAAACCGAAAGAACTTATCCATGTTCCACATACTGGACGTGGCTTTAAATAATACTAGTTTGTTAATAGATAGTGTTTAGCGATCGCGCACATCTAATTTAATAATTCCTGGATTTTCAGTTGCTTACAACATATCGGTGGTAGTCACCATCATGTCAGCGTTAGGATGCAATATAAATATGCTGCTTTCACGCTTCGGTACTTTATCTGCTATTGATGAAGCATTAAGTATTTTTGCTAGTTTGAGTAAGTAAGTTGTAATTGTAATAGTATTAATCTACGAATATTATTCATCAAGCTACTTCAATAGCAAGGAGGGGGGCATGGAACCTGTAGAAGTAAAAACTACAAAAGGCGTTCATGTTGAGATAAATCCCGATGCGATTTCTGAAATAGTAGAAGTGGAAGAAGAACAGCCAGGATTTTTGTTTTTCCCTGGAAAAGAAGCAGAGTATGAAATTCACATGATGGACAAAGAAGTGTACCGGGTTACTCAAGAAGAACATAACAAATTAAGAAATTCCTCACAGTGAGTTTTGAATCTAGCCCTATCAGGACAGAGTTAGATTATCAAGCATTTGTCAATAATTTATAGGCATAAAAGTTAGTTAACTACGAACTCTGGGTGATTTGCTTCTAACCAGTTAAAAAATTAAGCGATCGCTAGTAATTCTCGATTTCAAATTAAGCGATCGCGGCTCGCCTGTATGTCAGATGTAACGCCCTAGCTACTAGTTGACCAATGCCATCATCACTACGCAACTCATTACCATAACCAATCGCGTAGGCATAGCTCGTCGTAGACATCGTATTGTAACTCATACTTTTTAGCTGTCTAACCTTGTTTTTAAGTTAGGTTAAAAACTTGAAGAACTTGTAAAGTAAGATTTGGAAAAATCCTCACAAGTTCCTCAAATTCTTTTTTTAACTTCAAGGTATAGATGCTCAGATGTTGCATTAATTAGCTTGAAAATTCATCGCCTTTTTTATACTACTTGTGTTGTAGATGGGTCGTATATTATCGCCAGAATCTATATTTGCAACAAAGTACAGACCAAGTAAAAAACATAGACATCTGCAACAAGTAGTGGTAAAAATTTTAACTTGGAATTGCTTAGGAGGTACAGACTATGAGTACCATTGTTCAACGCCAAAAAGAATTTAATTTTTTTGATTTATGGGATAGTTTTTGCAGATGGATTACTAGCACAGAAAATCGGATTTATATTGGCTGGTTTGGTGTGTTGATGATTCCCAGCTTGCTGGCTGCTACCACCTGCTTTATCTTGGCTTTTATTGCCGCTCCCAGCGTAGATATGGATGGCATACGTGAGCCAATCATGGGTTCACTGATGGAGGGTAATAACTTAATTACAGCCGCAGTTGTGCCGACATCTGCTGCCATTGGTTTGCACTTTTATCCTATGTGGGAAGCTGCTTCAATCGATGAATGGCTCTACAATGGTGGGCCATATCAATTGATTGTGCTGCATTTTCTCATTGGTATTTGGTGTTTCTTAGGGCGATTTTGGGAACTGAGCTATCGTTTGGGAATACGCCCCTGGATAGCAATTGCCTATTCTGCACCTGTCATCGCCGCTACTTCAGTTTTGCTAGTTTATCCCATTGGCCAAGGTAGTTTTTCTGATGGTTTACCTTTGGGAATTGCTGGAACTTTCCACTTTATGTTGGCTTTCCAAGGAGATCACAATATCCTGATGCACCCGTTACATATGTTGGGTGTATCAGGTGTATTCGGGGGCGCACTATTGAGTTCTTTGCATGGTTCTTTGGTGACTTCAACGCTAATTCGGAATACCGATGAAAATGAATCAATTAATGCCGGATATAAGTTGGGTCGGCAGAAAGCCACCTACAATTACTTGGCAGGACACTATGGCTTCTTGGGACGGTTATTGATTCCTCCCTTTGCTAGCAAAAATCATCGTGCTTTCCATTTGTTATTAGCAGCATTACCAACTGTAGGTATTTGGTTCGCAGCGATGGGTGTATGTTCGATGGCATTTAATATCAATGGCTTGAACTTTAATCATTCCATCTTAGATAGTCGGGGTGAAGTAATTAGAACCGACGCTGATATGCTGAACCGTGCCAATCTTGGTATAAGTGCAATGCACGCTCCTAATGTCCATAATTTCCCTTTGATTCTGTCTAGCGGTCAACCTATTCCAGTTAGTTAAAGATTGCGTCTATCTATTTTATAGTTGTTTTCAACCTGCCTGTGATTCTGGTATTAGTCAATATTACAGGCAGGTTTTTCTCATGACATTATACGAAATTGAGTGTATACACAATCAAGATCGGCGCGCTTTAACTTCCAGAGGAGTACGATCGCGCAGGCCTTTTAACTTCTATCCAAAGTACTCGTATCATTCATGTAATTGCTCTGCCATATTTAGTTCTGCGATCGCTTCTTGTTCATTACCTTGTGTAGCTAAAGCCAATCCTAAATTGTGGTGAGTTTCTGCCAGATAAGGATCGAGGGGAACGGCTTTACGAAATTCAGCAATCGCCTCATCTACTTGACCTTGCTGATACAAGACTACCCCTAAATTGTCGTGTGCATCGGCTAATCCAAAATTGAGGCGAATCGCTTGACGGAATGCAACTGCTGCTTCTTCCCATTTATCTTGTTGGCACAGGACGACTCCTAAATTGTAGTGAGCATCAACGCAATTAGGGTTGAGTTGGATTGCTTGCTCAAACGCCGTCACTGCTGATTCTAGTCTGCCCTGACGGTAAAGGGCAAGCCCCAGATTAGAATGCACTTCCGCTATCTCTGGATCGAGGCTGATTGCCCGTTTGAATTCTAAGATCGCCTCCTCGAATTGCCCTTGTTGATACAACACGGTTCCTAGATTAGAGTGTGCTGCTGCTAGTGGAGGGTTGGGATAAATGGGTTGTTGGACTTGCATACCATACTCCTTCTTTAATTAGGTCTGTGTAAACTTTGCTGATTCAATGGCTAATCTCGAAAGTTAATCGCTATCTGCTCCAAAGCGAAAGTCTCAGCTGATATCGTCAGATATGCTGAACTGCCAGTGGTGGAGTCCATTGGCTGTAGTATTGTGCTAAGACTATTGGGAATTGATCTACAACCTGTCTAACTTTGGTTGCAGGGGTTGGTTGAACCATTTGTCCGGCGATGCGGTTAATCCGACAAGCCATAACGGCCGCTTCTTTGTGGCTCAATCCAGCATAGACGAGCGCTGAAACTAAACCCGTAATGGTATCTCCTGTTCCCCCAATTGCTTCTAAGGTGGGAACATTAGGTTGATCAATCTTGTCCACAATCTGCCCAGCGATCGCTACATAGTCAGTTTTGCCTTTAACCAGCAAAAGTTTTGCAGCACTGTTGAGTTGGAATGCTGCCTTAATTTGCTCAGGAACAGCACTGGCATCCGAGGCAAACAAGTGATGGGAAATATACGCTGGATGGGTGGCTTGCGGGTCAGCCAAAAACGCGATTTCGCAGGTATCTGGTGTGAAAATGTCAAACTCTTGCGCTAACCCGGCTCCTTTCGCTGCATACATTCCCCCAGCATCGGCAATCATAATGGGTCGTTGAGGACAGCTTTGAATGGCTTCACAGAGTTTTTTCAACAGTCCCATGATCGGTAGACAATAGTGCAGAGTCAGTACTTGCGGCGAGAGGGCAACAATGTTTTGGGTCAGATATTGAAACAGTGCCTTGGTGCCTTTGCCATCTCCAATATCACCTGCAACTAGAGCATAGGGTGGATCTAAACCTAAACTTGTAGTGACAGCTAAGGCGGCACTGATCATCGCACCCGTTCCTTGAGTGCGAGAGAATCTGCGTCCTTCTGCCACCAGTACATCCCCATCCCGTTGAACTGCACCCAATGTCAGTGGTAAGGATGGATCGGGGATACTACCAAACAGGAGTAGCATAGTTAGATTCCTCCTTTTTCAAGCTGAAGGGACTCTTCGTAAGCACGTTGCAGCATTGTCGCACAGAGGGTATAGCCCAAGTCTCGTGGATGAGGAGCCTGATTGAGAGGTTTATCTACCATTTCAGCATGGAGATACGGAATATCCGGACACCCTCCACCAGATATGTTAACGATCGCTCCTGTTTCCTTCTCATAGGAAAGTTTCATATTCCCGGCTTTCACCATCACCCACTGACCAAAATCAGTGACTTTGACAATTTCGCACATCCGGGTACTTCCTTTGCTGATAGGCAGGATTTTGACATAGGTAAGACTTCGATCCTGCAACAACCGTTCAATACCTTGCTGCTGCACTAAACTAATTTCTAGTGCTAGATCGCAACCCATTCGCAGTTCAGGAGGAGGCGCAACTAGCTTCACATCATACCCAGTTATTTGAATTGCCTTTTCTGCTTTCATGGCTGAGGCAACATCAGGGAAGATAATTATCCCATCTCCTGCAAACATCTGTTTTTGAGGTTGAGCTTGAGGTTGCATACTTCTCAGTTGCAGGAACCCCAAAACTAGACAGAAGGCAAGCCCGAAGAGGACAGCCATTGGCCCCCAACTTCCCAAACCTGCTGGGCTAGAGGCGATGGGTAGACGATGGGCGATCGCCGCCCCTGCAAAATAACCGAGGATTGTAAAGGTAGCATCGGTATCACCCTCACCAGCGCGGATTAAGTTTCGCAGTGGGCAACCTTCTAGAAAAGTTCCAGCTAAACCCACTAAAGCCAGACTCAGGAACGTCCAGACATATTCACTCCAGTGTGTCATCGGCAGTGCGATTGGTTGGTGAGTGAAGCCCCAGTGATAGCCAATGCCAGTTGGACTGAAATTTCCAGCTATATAGTTAGTGAACAGAGCCGCTATTAAGAAAGTTGCAACACCACTGAACAATTGGAAATCTTTGACCAAAAAGATATCTCGCCATGCTCCAATCGAACAAAATCGAGTACGCTGTACCATCACACCAACCAATAATCCCAATCCCAGACCGAGAAGCAGTGGTGTATGTTGAGCGCCAGGCCCGGCTGTACTGAAGGCAATGAAAGCAGGACGGCTGACCAGCAGGATCAGCAAGCCCACTGTCATCAAGGGCGCTATTAATCCTACCACTGGAACTTGATTAGTGTTACTCCCCAGCGAAAAACCTTGCTTCAAGAAGAATGTCCCCGTTCCGATTCCGGTCACGAATCCAGCTAGCGCGATCGCACCATTGAGGTCACCTCCAGCAATGCGAAGTATGACTCGAATGGGACACCCTAAAAACACCAGCACGCCAATCATGACGAACGCACCTAAGAAAAAGCGAAGAATGGGAGAAGAACCCCCACGCGATCGCCATTCTCCCATCGCCATAGAAATGCCAAATGCCCCTAAGACAAATCCAATGATTTCCGGACGGATGTATTGTGCCATAGGGTTGTGGTGTAGTTGCAGCGCACCAGCCGTATCCCGCAAAAAACAGGCTGCACAAATACCCATATTTGGTGGATTTCCCCAGTTGACGGCTAGTGTCCCCAATGTACCAAACAGAATTCCTGTTAGGATAATCCACCTATTTGAGTTCAAGAATTGTTTGATATTCACCTTCTTTTCCTCCTTCTACTAATAATTAGGAGTTCACCCGTGAGAAGAAGAAAAAACTACTGAGCAGATTTTTTTCCTTCATTCTCAGAGCTTTATATGAGTAGAGTTAAACAGTCAGGATGTTAAGTGATTTTATTTTCAGACTAAATTTACAATAAAGATATTGAGGAACTTGTGAGGAAGTAAAAATGCCAATCATTCACCAATGCTAGATTGACTAACT
Source organism: Nostoc sp. FACHB-152 (assembly GCF_014697475.1). Taxonomy (GTDB): domain Bacteria; phylum Cyanobacteriota; class Cyanobacteriia; order Cyanobacteriales; family Nostocaceae; genus Nostoc_B. Next base: position 20,936 of record NZ_JACJRV010000036.1, on the reverse strand, counting down.
TGATTAAAAGTACTTGTAGATGCGATCGCACTTTTGTAGCTCACCAAGCCCCGTTGCGGCGGGTGTGGGGTGTAGGGTGTAGGGAAACAGACAGCCCCAAAAAGCCGTATAGCTAAGGAAACATCCTCTTCATACTCTTATTTTGGCAACGGTATGGAAAATTAATATTTTATTTATATTTTTGTAATATTTAGTTAATAATTGCCGTCAGGCATGGGATGCTTGATGAAGGAGTGTAAATATTCTCCCTAATTTGTAATATGCCGGACACCTGGACGCTACTCATCATTGATGATTGTGCCGAGGATCGGAAAATTTATCGTCGATACCTATTAAAAGATCCTCAAAATTCATATCAGATTTTCGAGGCAGATTCTGCGGAAGAAGGGCTGGCATTGTGTCAAGCAATGCACTGCGATGTGATTGTGCTGGATTTTTGCCTGCCTGATATGAGTGGTTTAGATTTGCTGGAACGCCTGAAAAAGTGTAAATTTGAACGCCCTGTATCCATAATTATGTTGACTGGGCGTGGTGATGAAGCAGTAGCAGTGCAAGCTATGAAGCAAGGCGCACATGATTATTTAGTCAAGCAGCACCTCCAACCGGATGTATTGCAATTAGCAGTTCGCAATGCGATTAAACAATCTTGCCTAAAAGTTAAACTCAGCAAAACTCAAGAACGACAGCGTTTAATTGCCACGACAGCATTACGCATTCGCCAGTCTTTAAATTTAGAAGAAATTTTGCATACTGCTGTAGTTGAGGTACAGCAACTTTTAAAGTGCGATCGCGTAATCATCTATCAATTTACTTCTGATTTGGGTGGTAAGATAGTGGCATCATCTGGTGAGCCTCAGCAAAAATGCGATTGCTTCTGGGATATTCGCTACCAACCAGAAACCAGCGTCATCACACAGATAGCTCATAGTTCAACCACAACTAAACAAAAAAGCTTAGTTGTGGCTTACAGCAATCTTGGTGAAAATCATCTTTGGCGATATAGACATAGAATTTCGCGTAACTATGAAGCGAGTTTGAGTCATTTCTGCTTTCACCAAAAAGAGCAACTAAATCCTCAGGCAAATTTGGTAGTTCCGATTAATTTAAATCACAACAGTAACCCTAACCCGAAACTTTGGGGATTTTTGATTGCTCAACCTAGTTCTCAAGACAGACTATGGCCAGCTGATGAAGTAGAGATTCTCAATCAAGTATCAGTCCAATTAGCGATCGCCATTCAACAAGCTGAACTTTTGGCAATGACTCAAGCCGCATTAGCCAAGGAAAAACAACTCAACGAATTTAGATCGCAAATTATCACAACAGTTTCTCACGAGTACCGCACACCCTTAGCTTCTATCTTGGCGGCCGCATCAACTATCAAGCAACACGGCACACGACTGGATGAGTCGAAAAAAAATAGATTTCTGCAAATTATTGAGCAAAAAGCTAGGCATATGTCGAAACTTGTGGATAATTTGCTGTTAGTTCATCAACTAGAACTAGACAAAACCAAATTTAAGCCGCAGCCTTTAGATTTACTGCAATTTATTTCCGAAATCATCGAAGAACAGCAAGAAATGTTAGGAAATCACCATCAATTAATTTTGAAGGTAACAGGAAATTATCAAGGTTTTTGGGGCGATCGCGGACTTTTACGGCAAATACTTTTAAATTTATTATCTAATGCTATTAAATATTCCCCAGAAGGTGGGAATATAGAAGTTCAACTGAACGGACAAGAATCAGAAATCCTACTAGAAATTCAAGATGAAGGTATTGGCATTCCAATAGAAGATCACGAAAACTTGTTCAAATCCTTTAGTCGTGGGAGTAATGTAGACACAATACCGGGAACAGGTTTGGGTTTAGTAATTACTAAAGCTTGTGTAGAATTACATCGCGGTAGTATTAATTTGTCTAGTCAAGTAGCGCAGGGAACTAAAGTTACAGTTAGGTTTCCGAAACAAGATACCAATAACAAAGGTAGCAAATTAGAGATATGAGAAGACAAAAAAGAGATGGCACAGAAGAACTGATGATTTTTGGCTTTCCAGAAAGCTGGATTAAACTCTTTAGAGATGATGGTGGCAAGTTAGTCAGGTATACCCGACAATGGGAACTGAGTCTGAGTGACGGTGCAAACAAACGCCATGAATCATCACGAACTCTATTTAAAGGGGTTAGACAAAGCCAAGCAAAAAGATTATGCTGGGGCGATCGCAGATTTTAGCCAAGTTTTGCAGGTTGCGCCTTATGATACTGAGGCTTTTCTGCAAAGAGGTTTAGCCTATTACGACTCAGGACAAATTCTCCAAGCTGTTTCTGACTACACCGCCGCATTAAATATTGATTCTAAGTTTGTTGAGGCTTACTACAGTCGTGCATTGGCGAGGGTAGCACTGAAAAATTTACCTGGCGCGTTAGAAGATGTGGAACGTGCAATTTCCTTGCGGAGTAATTACGCCGCAGCTTATAGCTTGCGAGGGATGATCAGACGCAAACAAGGATTTATTCAAGATGCGATAACTAGTTTTAAACAAGCGGCAGAATTATATTTACAGCAAAAAGATAAAGAAAATTGTCGTCTTTGTCTAGAAAAGATTAAACAGATACAACCTCCAGCCAAACCAGCAGTGCAACCCCAAAATTCTGCAACTGCACCCATCATCTCAACCCAAGATTATTTTACGCAACTATTAGACAAAGCCGAAAAGGGAGATACAAAAGAAGCGATCGCAGATTTAAACTGGGTATTACAAGCAGATCCCCAGGATGCTCAAGCTTATTGCTGCCGGGGCGTAGTGCGTTGCAAAATGGGGAATTATCGTGAGGCAATAGCTGACTTTAACCAAGCACTGCTGCTAAATTTTCAAGATGCCATTGTTTATCGTAATCGAGGTAAAGCCCGTGCTTTGTTGGGAGATCATCAAGGTGCGATCGCAGATTTGAACCAAGCACTCGAAATGCAACCCCAAGACACCTTAATTTATGTTGCCAGAGGGAATGTCTATCGAGCAATGGGTAATTATCTTGGGGCAATTCAAGATTATAATCAAGCCCTAAAAATTAACTCTGATGATGCCCAAGCTTACTACAATCGCGGCATTGCTTATACATTACTCGAAGAAATGCAAAGTGCCGTCAAAGATTATCAAAGTGCAGCTAGTATTTTTTGTGAACAAGAAGATTGGGATAATTATCAACTAGTTTTAGACAGCCTGCAAAAAATTCAGACAGCTTATCCTGAAACTAAAAAGCAAAAGTATGAATTATTACGCCAAAAACTTTTGCGCTTAGTTGGCGGTTATTGGGAAATTGCCCAAAGATTAATTGACCAAAAACAAGATTATTATCCAGGAATGCCAGAAGAGTGGTGTATGCAAAAAGTGATTGAAGATTTAGAACGCGATCGTGGTAGGTAATATCGTTTTCGGTTAAAGGGGAAAGGGGAAAGGGGAAGGGGAAAAAGTAGAAGAAAACCTTTAACCCCTTCGGGGTGACGTTCGCAAGCTCGCTAACGCCAGTCGCTCATGGGAAGCCAGTCTCGTGGGCGGCTCTGCCGACTTGAGAGAACTGGCGTGGAAACCACGCCACGTGCTTCAAGCCGGGAAACCCGTCCAACGCAGTGGCTCCCCTACGAACCCGTCGCTGGCTCACCTTTTCCCAAAACCAGATTACAAGTTAAAAATGCTTAACCGAACCATATTGAAACCGCAGGGGAGAGGGTTTTGTCGGTAGGAATACTATTTCTGAAGGCAACTTAAATATAATTAGCCTTATACTTAAGTACAAAGCTAATTATAGTTATTATTAATACTAGTATTTGAGCATAGCTTTAAACTTCCGCCGGGTGATATTCTAGTTGTCTTTCCACAAAAGTCTGCACACGGTGACGGTAGTTTCTAATAGCATCATCTACCCAATCGCGATCGCCACTATTTGCATACAAATGTACTAATGGCTCACTGGCATCGGGTAGAACTAACACCCAATTATCATCATAAGGTTGACCAATTTTCACCCCATCGATGAGTTCGAGGTTTTGGGCTGGATGAGTTTCTACCAAATATCGCATTAATGCACCCTTCGCAGTCCAAGGACAGCGAATTGTCTGACTTCGATGAATCACACGGGGCAATTCTGAACGCGCCGTAGCAAGCGATCGCTCCTGAATCGTTAGCATTTCAATAATCTTGGCAATGCAAAACATCGAATCAAACCCCGGATGCAGTTGCGGAAAAATGAACCCAGTCTCCCCACTACCACCCAACACCACATTAGGATTTTTCTGGCAAGCTTCCATTAAAGCGGTGGGGTTAGCCTTGGTACGAATCACTCTACCATCATGGCGACGAGCGACTTGTTCCACTGCACTGGAAGTGTGAACTGGTACAACTACCGTACCTCTGGGGTTGGAGGTCAATATCATATCCACCATCAGTGCTGTTAATATTTCCCCACGAATCGGAAAGCCGGATTCATCTACTAAAATTAGCTGTTCGCCATTAGCCGAGACTTGCACACCAAAATTTGCTTTTAGTGCTTCCACTACATGACCTAGCTGTGTCAATAACCCTTCTCGGTCTGCGGTGGTGACAGCGTGTTTATTCAAGCTGGCATTTAGTACGACTGCATCCGCGCCAAATTTATCCAGCATTTGGGGTAAAACCGCCCCCGACACAGAATAAACATAGTCAATTACGACTTTCGCTCGACTATTTCGCAACGTAGCAACGTGCAGAAGTTTCTCAAAAGCGGTGCAGTAAAGGTCGTTAATTTGGCTGGGGTAAGCAACATCGCCCACTTCATGAATCAACGCCCGGCGCATATCTTCTTTAAAGTAAGCCCCTTCAATTTTCTTTTCTTGGGCTTTGGAAATGTTAATCCCTTTGGCATCCATGAATTCAATCAGGATGTAGTCGGGGCGGTCTGGATGTACTCGGATATGAATACCGCCAGCTACCGACATCGTAGGGATAACTGTCCGGGCGATGGGGATAGCAGTAGCATCCAGGTTTTGAATATCAATTCCTACAGACATTAAACCGGCGATCAGCGATCGCGTCACCATACGAGAAATATTCCGTTGATCTCTCGAAACCGTGACTTTAGACCCAGGTTTTAAAATCGAACCGTAAGCCGAACCTAACCGCACAGCAAATTCTGGGGTAATGTCAATATTCGCTAATCCTTGTACGCCACGTTGGCCAAATAAATTCCTTTGGGCAGTGTTACCCCAAATCAGGTTGATGTTTAAAATCGCACCAGACTCAATTTTCTTACTCGGCCAAACACGCACACCAGTACTAATTTGTGCTTCTTCACCCACCGTAGATAACGAACCCACCACAGCCGCTTCTAATACATGAGCGCGGCGGTCTACACGGCTACCACGAGAAATCACACAGGCACTTAGATGGGCTTCTTCGCCAATAATTGCCCCATTCCACACAATCGGACGCTTGAGATTAGCTTCAGCCCCAATCGTGACGTTATCACCAATTACTGTACCGCCTTCAATTTGCACCTTAGACCCAATGCGGCAATTGTCACCTATAAGGGCTGGTGCTTCAATATTAGCCGTCCTGTCGATATAAGTATTTTGCCCTACCCAGACACCAGGCGATATTTCTTGATAATCGACTTCGAGTTTTACCTTACGATCTAAAGCATCATATTGAGCTTCACGATAAGCATCTAAATGGCCGACATCACACCAATAACCTTGAGCAATATAGCCATACATTGGCTCATTTTTTTCTAAAAGTAAGGGAAACAAATCTTTAGAAAAGTCTGTTTCGGTGTTAACTGGTAAATAATCTAAAACTTCTGGTTCAAGGATGTAAGTACCCGTGTTGACTGTGTCTGAAAAAATTTCGCTTGTAGATGGTTTTTCTAAAAATCGCTGAATTTTTCCTTGTTCGTCAGTAATGACTACTCCAAACTCAATCGGATTAGGAACTCTAGTTAAAATTAAAGTTGCTTTTGATTGTTTTTGTTTATGAAATTCAATTGCTGCTGTTAAGTCAAAATCTGTTATGCTATCACCGCTAATTACTAAAAAAGTTTCATCCAGAAGTTCAGCAATATTTTTCACACAGCCTGCCGTGCCTAGAGGCTGGTCTTCTTCCACAGCGTAGGTCATTTGTACGCCAAAATCACTACCATCTTGAAAGTAGTCTCGCAAGACATCAGGCAAATAATGTAATGTTGCAATCACTTCAGTGATTTGATGTCTTTTGAGAAGATTGATAATATGTTCGGCAATGGGCCGATTGAGAATCGGCACCATAGGTTTAGGTAAATCGCACGTTAACGGACGAAGCCGTGTCCCCGAACCGCCTGCCATCAGTACTGCACGCATAAGTCCTCCTAAACTATTTGCAGCCTCAGCTGCTTACAAACCCATGAAAATATAGTAGTTTCATTTTTCCTTAGTGTCCTATAGATGTTCTCATCTCCGGAACTTCCACAAGATGCATCTAATAAATGTTAAGCATATTTACTCAAGAAAATAGCCTATTTGTCTAGGAAAAATTAAGCAATGTTTCTGGAATCAAGTCATCTATTATGACAGTTCCAAAAACTTTAGAGGTGGCAAGGGAGTAGAAACAGTAACTTCTAATTCTAGAATAATGTGTTTTTTATCTTTATAATTGGACTTAAATTATAGCCAACTTTTATATGTGGCAATAAATACTAAGTTAACTAGCTACAATACCAGATACTCCTTTAAACTAGAGTAATATAATGTACTATTACATCCTTCAGTAGTCTGAAAATTAAGTAGAGAATCTAGTTTGTTAGTATAAATGAAGAATTGCTGAGATATTTTGACAATTCTTAACTTAACTGAAAGTTAGTAGCGAACGGAGTTGATTAAAATGAGCGGATTAATTGGATTTGTTTTAATAGTAGGTTATGTGGGTTTAGGTTGGAAGTTTTGGGCTGGTTTTACGCGGACTAACTTTACCCCATCCTTACTTAATCGTATTGCTTTATCTTTATTATGGCCAGCTTTATTTATCGCTAATAAATCATATCGCCGCAACTTTAGAAAGGCGTTGAAGGGCTAGGTGTTAATTATAAGTTTGCAAGTAGCGATTTCTGGCGATCGCCTATATCTTAAAACAGTTTAGGAGTTTGGGGTAGGATAAAAAGCCTACCTTTTAATTTTCTAAAAATTAGTACAATTTTCGCAGAGATTTTACTAAAACTTAATCTGGTCTACCTTGGCATATTTCTTGCTCTTTGGGAATTCTAAATATGGACAGGTATGGTTATAGATGATGCCTCGATTTAAAGGTCAGTTGATAAAAAATTTGTTCTGCCGCTCACTCACTCGTGACATACTCCTCAGTATGGGGCTGAGAATTTTAGCTGTTGTTATTGTCTCCTCCGGCCTGAGCTACTTCCATTTGATGTCCACATTAGAATCCCAAACCCGCGAGCAATTACAAAAGTATGTTATTGAACGTGGAAAGCGAGAAGAAAGCCTGTTCAAATTGGCAGAAGATAACCATAAAACCTTGAAACAAGCATTATTAAAACGACTGGAGCAGTTGGGAAATCAAGACCCACGCGAGCAATTTAACAAATTATTTTACTTATGGTCTGATGGTACAAGGCGTAACTTTTTAGAGAATCTGCCTGTCAAACAGTTCGATAGTGAGCAGTATCCGTCAGTCTTCATAGGAAAACAAGTCCCAAATACGGCCGATGTTCGTCGCCGGATGCTGGCCTTTTATGAATTGACGAAAAGTTATGGGCCAGCCTGGAGCAATCGGTTTGTCGATACTTATATCATGGGGCCTGAAAACTTTGTGGCTAATTACTGGGCGACAGTGCCTTGGGGGATAGAGGCGAAAGTGGATGTATTTATGCCCAATGAGGAGTATTTTTACATTTCTGATAAAAAACATAATCCTGCCAGAGAAACCGTTTGGACAGGCCTTTATTTTGACACTGTGCCAAAACTATGGATGGTTTCAGTCGAAACACCAGTAGATGACCGCTTTGGCAATCACATTGCAACTATTGGGCATGACATTATTCTTAATGAGTTGATGGAACGTACGGTCAACGACCATCTACATGGAACGTATAACCTGATTTTTCGCAGCGATGGGCGTTTGATTGTTCATCCCGATTATATGCCTCAGATTCAACAAAAGCTGGGGCATTTCAACATCTTGGAGTCAGGTAACGCACATTTGCAGCATATTTTTCATGTAGTCAAAACCCTGCGAGTCGAGACAGGGGTGATTGATAATTCCAAAGAAGATGATGATGAATATTTGGCTGTAACCAGAATCAATGGCCCAGATTGGTATTTTGTCACCGTCTACCCTAAATCTTTATTAGCAGAAATTGCAGCTAACAACGCCCGTTTTGTTCTCAATGTAGGATTAATCGCCCTGGTATTAGAAATCCTGCTGTTGTTTGCTGTCTTGTATAAGCAAGTGACAACTCCCTTAAATAAGCTCCTAATTGCAACTGATCAGGTTTCTGAAGGGAATTTTGATATTGATCTTAATACTAAGTTACCTAACGAATTAGGCCGCTTGGCAAATGCTTTTACCACTATGGCCAAGCAATTGCATGAATCTTTTATGCTTTTAGAAAAAAGCAATGAAGAACTGGAAGTGCGAGTTCAAAATCGGACTACCGAATTATCCCAAGTACTTCAGGACTTGCAACAAACTCAGTCTCAATTAATCCAGACTGAAAAGATGTCGAGTCTGGGACAACTGGTGGCTGGCGTTGCCCACGAAATTAATAATCCTGTGAATTTTATTCATGGCAATATTGCTCATATTGATAACTACACTCAAGATTTATTGAAATTAATTGAGGCATATCAGGCACACTACCCCAATCCACCAGAAACGCTCCAAGAAACTTTAGATGACGTGGATTTCGACTTTATTAATGAAGACCTGATCAAGCTATTGCAATCAATGAAAATTGGCACTGATCGGATTCGGCAAATTGTGTTATCTTTGCGTAACTTCTCCCGCTTAGATGAATCCGAATTTAAAGCTGTTAATCTTCATGAAGGCATCGACAGTACGTTGCTGATTTTACAACATCGCCTTAAGTCTAAACCAGATTTTCCGGCAATTGAAGTGGTGAAAAATTACAGCGAATTACCTTTAGTTGAGTGCTATGCCGGACAACTCAATCAAGTATTTATGAACTTACTGTCAAATGCTATAGATGCTTTGGAGGAATCTGCTCAACAAAAGAGAAATACTAATTTACAAAACCATGCAGCTACAATTTGTATTTCTACTCAAGTGATGGCTAATCATTGGGTACAAATTGCGATCGCTGATAATGGTTTAGGAATCCCTGAAACACTAACATCACGCATTTTTGATCCCTTCTTCACAACCAAACCCATCGGTCAAGGTACAGGCTTAGGCTTATCTATCAGCTACCAAATTGTTGCAGAAAAGCATCATGGTAAGATGTGGTGTGATTCCAGCCCCGGAGAAGGTAGTAAATTTGTAATTGAAATCCCAATTTGCCAACCTAAACTAAAACACAGTTGAGGTATGGATACCGTATAGGTAACTCGACTGTTCTACATAGCAACCTACTCAATAAAAGCAGAACACATATATTGCCTATTACCTACTACATTACTCAACCAATAGGTAAATTACCTGGATTGACTGCGTGAATATATTCACTACCAGAATGTGGTCTACCACGTTTATAGCGGGCTTCTTCGGGATTACCCCATCCTAACTGTAAAATCATCTCTAAAAAGTTAGAATTTTGCCATTTCCATAAACTTGCCCATTGGGTTCTTTGAGCAATTCTTTCGACATCAGATGTGGTAATTTGTTGATATTGCTTACTGTTATTAAAACTTAAATATAAATCCATATCCCCAGTGACTTCATACCAAAAATTCAAGATCGAATTTTTGGCAGATTGTAATATTGCTATGTCACTAGTCAGCCCCACTAATTCGGTATCTACTTCGGGATAGCGCAAGCTTTTCCCTTTGACTGTCATCTCACGCCAAACAATACCCGAAACTTGATGTTCTCTTTGATAATCGTGAATAGCCGCCTTAAAATCTTGATAGGCAGTGAACTTTTGGAACCCTTCGGTTCTGATAAACTGGTCTATTACAGGATTGCCAGAGACAGTTACCTCTAACTTCAGACGCTCCCCCTTAAGACAAGCTTGGCGTTCGGCTGCCAAAATTTGGATTAGCTCTTCGGTAGTGTAAACTTTTGACATCAGAACCTACTCTTTTTGTCATTAGTTATTAGTCAATAGTCAATCGTTTTGCAACTTTGGACTATTAATTAACTTCCTCTTTTGTTAAAACAGGTTATTTAAACATTATCCTTTGGATGATGGGTGATGCAGTAGCCGACAGTACTAAAAATTAGGGTAGACCCAGATGGTCTACCCTGGCAGTTATTTCGCTAACTCACTACTAAATTCATTAAATGAGCGGCGTTTTAATTCCACTGACTCAGTGCGTGGTAATAAATCAAACACTTCTCGGAATTTATCGTCTATTTCCTCAAAGGGTACTTGACCTTTTTTATTTAAAATTACCTGGCCTGACTGGTTAAACACCACAACTTGGGGGACAGCACCAGAGTAGTAATATCCTGCTTCAGTAGGATCGTATTTCTCTTTGAGTGGAATTGTATCGACATCAACAGGAATAATCTCAGCCGCTCGACCGTAGAATTCCTGTACACGAGAAATTACAATGGCATATTTTTTGCAATCGCTGCTGTCATCAACATAAAATGCCAAAAATGCAGGCTTATGTTCTTTTAAAGTCTGTGCTAGTGTTTGTCTTGGTGGAACCAAGGAACCATTGCCAGAATAAACTACAAACATATTGCCATCGTAAATATCATCATTAATACCAGCGAAAGCTGGCTTGATACTGAGCATCAGTAGGCAAACAAGCAACAACAGGCATTTGGATACCAACCGTCGCCAGTCAGCCATTAGTTTTTGTAAAAAAAGAAACTTTGTAATATTCATCAAAAGGAACCTTGCTTGCAAGCTACGATTGGTCGTAAGTTTGTGCTGAATTCGGCAAACTAAGCTGGATATGTAATTACACCCACGCACTATTTTTTAAGATAACGCCTATGGGGATCTGTAGGGAGTAGGGAGTGGGGAGTGGGGAGTGGGGAGTGGGAGAAGAATTTTATTTAATACCTAAATATCTCAGGCTGGCTTTTTCAGTCAGGATTAGCTAAACTCACAGGATTAAATTTACAACTACATTAATTAGCAACAAGATTAGGGTACAGTTGTGGGCAAAAAAATCAAACTGATAGATAGACTGCGACTTGGTTTTGCGGTATTGGCGGCAAAAAGCGTAACTTTTGGAGTGCGATCGCTGCGTTTAGGTGCTGCTAGTGTATTACCAGGGTCAATTGCACGTCGCATTGAACCTCGACTCTTGCAATTATTGAGTCAGCAGGTAAAAAATGGCGTAATTCTCATTGCTGGGACGAATGGTAAAACTACTACGTCGCTGTTGTTAAAAACAATTCTCGAACGCAAAGGCTATCGCGTCGCGCACAACTCCACAGGTGCAAATCTCGAAAATGGCTTGATGACAGCGTTACTAGAAAACACTAATTTGGTGGGTACGCTGGCGGCTGACTACGCCATTTTGGAAGTAGACGAGAACATTGTCCCCAAGGTCTTAACGCCACTCCAGCCGCGCATCATCCTCTGTTTAAACTTGTTCCGCGACCAACTCGACAGATACGGCGAAGTAGATACCATCAGTAAACGCTGGACAAAGGTAATTTCGACTCTCCCCAAGGAAACGGTTGTCATTCCCAATGCTGATGACCCGACTTTATCTCACCTTGGTCAGCAGTTACCGCAACGGGTGTTATTCTTTGGCTTGAATGAACCAGAACAATATCTCGAAGCTATTCAGCACGCTGTAGATTCTATTTACTGTCCCAATTGTGGACATTCTTTAGATTACAAAGGTGTGTACTTGTCTCACTTGGGAGATTTTACCTGTCCAAGTTGCGGCTTTAGTAAGAGTAAACCAACCCTAGAAAGCAGTGAATGGGGGCAAATTCTGGTTGGTTTGTACAACAAATACAATACTTTAGCTGCGGTTACGGCTGCTATTGAATTGGGTGTTGATGAAGCCACAATTAGAGATACTATTAATAATTTCCAAGCTGCTTTTGGTCGTGCGGAAGATTTAGTAATTGATGGTAAAAAGGTCAGAATTTTATTATCAAAAAATCCTGTAGGGACTAATGAAACTATTAGAGTAGTGAATCAAAGTACTGATAAAACTACACTGATGGTGTTGAACGATCGCACTCCCGATGGCACTGATGTATCCTGGATTTGGGATGTGGATACAGAAAAATTAGTCGAACGCGGCGGAACTATTGTAGTGAGTGGCGATCGCGTTTATGATATGGCATTACGTTTACGCTATAGCGAAAAATCTGTTGAGAGTAATTTAAACTTAATTGTCGAAGAAGATTTAAAGCAAGCGATCGCAACTGCCTTAAAAAATACACCAGACAACGAAACTTTGCACATTCTACCTACATATTCTGCCATGCTAGAAGTGCGTGAAGTATTGACTGGAAGAAAAATTCTTTAAGAATAGGGAATGGGAAATGGGGAATTGAGAAGCTTTTTTATAATCTTTCTCACTTCCTAAACTAAATAAACGTGAATTCGACAGACCTCTCCCTCCCAGCCTCCCTCTCCTAAAAGGCGAGGGAGGAGCAATGAAAAATAAGAGTTTTACTCCCCTCTCCTCGTAGGAGAGGGGCTGGGGGTGAGGTCAAAACAGCCCTCATCGAACTCAAGTTAAATAAATGGTATTCGGGACAATAGGAAAGAAAGCGTATTCATACCAAGCAGTCCAGATAAAACTTCTCAACCACCGTTGACGCTTTTGGGGATTAAATTCATAATCAAATGCCCCACGAGATGGATCAATAGAAGATAAATGAGAGTTGCAACCACAACCATGTTGATAAGTAAAGCCATATTTAGAGGCGATGCTTTGCACCTTCATTTGCATCGCAAAAACCTTACCTGCGTGTAATATCGCATCCCAAGAACGCTTATGTTCGATATCTCGCTTATCAAACCTTAAAGCGCGTTCTTCAAATACATGATCGCGGTAAATTGGTGCTAGATGCACATGATAAAAACTAGCTGGTAGTTCATAGCCAAACTCTTGGAAAAGTTCTATTCCTATTTGAGCTACTTTTACTTCATTTGCAAACTCTTCTCCCTTTGATTCTACATCTTGAAGCAGTGTAGCAAAATCTGGATAGCTAGTTTTTATAAAGTCATAACCGTAAAATTCTAGGGTTTCCCAAGCTAACTTTCCAAATAGCTGGGAGAATGACGATTTAAAATAGTCTAGTTCTGGACGTTCGTTAAATAAGTCAACATCACCCTGTTCTAACTTATATTGAAATAACTGCGCCATCTCAACATAAATTTGTGGATCAGGCATTCCCACATTTGCCAACCCTTTAGCAATATCTTGCCACACAGAAGGTAGTTGAGACACAGGAACTGCATTTTCAAAGGCAATTACCGTCAAATTGGGAGCTTCAATTGCTTGCATATAATCTCCGTTTTAGATATTAAGAATTTGTCGCTTAGTTAAACAAAGTTAACTTTTTCGTAATTTGAAAAAACAGTGTAACTATTTACCCAATATTTAGTAAATTTACAGTTACCTCTGGAGATTATGACTGTCTGACAATTACAAAACTGTGACCTAAAATACTGAAGCCTGGCGATAATTACTATATGTCTGTCCGTCCAAAAATTTTAACTACCAAACCCATTACCGAAGATAGATTTACGATATGCTGACCCCAGCCCGTTGGGGTGGGCTGAGTGGGTGTAGGGGAAAAGACAGCCCCAACAACCCCGACAGTACACCCCGTATTTTAAGACAATGGCATTTGTGGGGGTACAAGTCCCAACCAATGCCGTCTTCCCTACACCCCACACCCTACACCCTGTTTTTGACCCCAGCGTCTTTGGTTGTGGATCTGCGCCGGATTCTGCAACCACATAGAGAAAAAAGTTATAAATTATCAGTTATGAGTAAAAAGTTATGAGTTCTGAACAATTAGAATTAACGATTGGTTGGTTGTATCCGACCTTAATGAGTACCTATGGCGATCGCGGTAATGTAATTACAATAGAACGCCGCGCCCAGTGGCGAGGATACAGCGTCAAGGTATTACCTTTAGACCAAAACTCCACCGCCGAAGATATTAAATCTGTAGATGTGATTGTTGGTGGTGGCGCACAAGACCGTCAACAAGAAATTGTGATGCGTGACTTGCAAGGCGCGAAGGCTGACGCAATGCGCGAAAAAATCGAAAATGCTACGCCAGGAGTATTTACCTGTGGTTCACCCCAACTGCTAGGACATTATTATGAACCAGGATTTGGACAGCGTATTGAAGGTTTAGGGATACTCGATTTAGTTTCTATCCATCCTGGGGAAAATACCAAACGTTGTATCGGTAACTTGGTAATTGAAGTGACAGCTTCACGCCTAGCAAAAGATTTAGCCGAAATGACAGGTAGCAAACCCTATCTCGTCGGTTTTGAAAATCACGGCGGACGCACCAAGTTAGGCAAAGTAGAAGCCTTGGGGCGTGTAGTGTATGGCTTAGGCAATAATGGCGAAGATGGTACCGAAGGCGCATTTTATCAGAATGCGATCGCTACTTATTCTCACGGCCCCTTATTACCAAAAAATCCCTTTGTCGCTGACTGGTTAATTCAAACAGCGTTGCGGTTGAAGTATCAACAACCCATCACCCTCAAACCATTAGATGATGACCTAGCAATGCAAGCACGAGAAGCGATGTTTAAGCGGTTAAAGGTGAATTTACCATCTCCGATTGCTGCTATTTAATTAGGTGTAAGGGCAATACGGTTCGGTTAAAGGGGAAAGGCGAAGGGGGAAAAGGGAAGAAAAACCTTTAACCTTTTCCCCAAACCAATTCTTAGTTCAAAATGCTTATCCGAACCGTATTAAGTTCTTAATGTCCGTCGAACTCACGTTAATCACTAATCTCCAACCCAACTAATTTTTGCCAGCCAAACGCTTAAACTGTTCTTTAATTTTGGCATAGCACTCACAAGCATTCGCTTCTAAGCCCTTTCTATCCAAAATAATCATATTGCCGCGATTGTAACGAATGAATCCAAACTCTTGAAACTGACTAGCCACTTCACTCACTCCAGCCCGGCGTACACCCAGCATATGAGCTAAAAACTCTTGCGTTAATACGAACTCATCTGAACCGGCGCGATCGTGAGTCATCAATAGCCAGCGACAGAATCGCTTTTCAATTAAATGTAGGCGATTGCAAGCAGCTGACTGTGCTACTTGATTAAACAGAGTTTGAATGTAACGTTGCAGCAAACTATAGAGTTGACTTCCTGGAGGGACTTCACGCTTGAATGTGTCAGTTCTCATTCTTAACGCTAAACCAGGAATTTGGGAAAAAGTACGGCTGGGAACTTGATCTGTTTCCAGAAGTACAGGAATGCCTACCATCCCTTCATTACCAACTGTACCAATTTCAACTGCATCCCCATTATCCATGACAGTCAGCAGAGAAATAACAACCGTTTGAGGAAAGTAGACGTATTCGATAGGTTCATTCACTTCATAGAGAGTTTGCTTGAGTGGCAAATAAACTGTTTCTAAAAAAGGCAGAAGCCGCTCATACTCTTCTTGAGATAGCGCACTCAAAAGCTGATTGTGCGGAGTACTGGGTTCATTAGAGGTAGGCATTAGTTCTTTAATTAAGCCTTCTTAATTTCTATACATAAATTCATTGACAAAAGTCTTCTGCCAAAAGGCTTTCTGCACAGACACACAAGATAGAATTAAACAACTATGTACACTAATGTACATCTATCGTACGCTAGCGTACATAAGTTAAGCTTTTGAGCTATAAGTAATGAATGAGTTGTCACTCACTCGATTTAAGTAACCTCAATCTCTCTAGGGGAGCTAATCGTGACTCAACGTCACAGTGTTTTACCAAAAACTAGCAAAATCATCGCCATTACATCTTGTGCAGGAAAATTTAAGGATATTTTTACAATTTTATCTTCCTTACCAGCTAACTTTCCTGCGGCGATTGTGATGATTCAACAGCCGACAGCCTTCCTACCTGAGTATGCAGTGAATATTCTAGATAGCGAAATCGCTTTGCGAGTTAAGCAGGCTGAGAATGGAGAGCAGCTAAGTTCAGGAGTGGTTTATGTGAAATTACCAAATCAAAGTTTCACCATTACTCCCAACCAGATACTGTGTCTACAAAACACAGCGAATGTTGATCCTGCGGCTGATGTATTTTTGACCTCACTAGCTAGTAATTGCAAAGCAGATGCTATTGCCGTTGCTCTCACAGAAAACGAAGATTTATTGGCATTGCAAACCATTAGACAGTGTGGTGGCAAAACGATCGCGCCTACCCAAGCAAAGCTTCGACGTTCCCATCATTCTCAGGGTACTGTTGATGCTCAAGTGTGCGATTTTATGCTTCCTTTAGAGCAAATTGCATCTCTTCTGATGCATTTAGTAATGCCAGAACAGTTTTCTATATCTCCTCAAGTTGAAACTAGAGAAAATCACTTAAGATTAGAGCCAACTTTGTATCCCCCTTCCTAATGAGACTGTATGACTGAATGTAATTTATTTCAGACTTACCTTAGTTAGTGATTACTCACGATTTTTAGGAGGATTTGACAAACGCTCAAACTCTTTTTGAATTTTGCCATAGCACTCACAAACACTAGTCTCTAAACCTTTTCGGTTCAGAATCATCATTTTGCCACGGCTATATTGAATTGCTCCTTTTTGTTGAAATAAACGAGCAACTTCACTAACCCCGGCGCGGCGTACACCCAGCATTTGCGCCAGAGATTCTTGTGTTAACAAAAATTCATCAGCACCAACTTGATCGTGAATGGTCAACAACCATCGACCGAATCGTTCTTCAAGCGAATGTAAACGGTTGCAGGCTGCTGTTTGTGCTACTTGATTGAATAGTATTTGGGTATAACGTTGCAGCAGATGATACATCGAACTTTTATCAGCGATCTCAGCCTTAAACGCCTCAGCCTTCATCCGGAAAGCAATGCCAGGAACCTGAGCGATCGCCTTACCAGGAAAACGCCCTTCACCTAGTAGCAAAGGCGCACCAACCATTCCCTCCTTACCAACAGTAGCAATCTCAACAGCAGTTCCATCTGCCATCAAAATCAGCAGAGAAACCATCGCAGTTTGGGGGAAATAGACATATTCAATGGGTTCGTCAACATTGTAGAGAGTTTGCCATAAAGAAAGATAAATCGTTTCTAAGTGAGGTAGGAGTCGCTGATATTCCTCTAGCGGCAGGCTAGACAGAAGTTGATTACGAACTGCGGCACGAGGATCTTCGGAAATGGACATCGAGTGCTGAGTTGAATCACAAATAAAATAAGGAGCCTTTAGCGTTAAGCATTCTATCAAAAAGCAGAAGTAATCGCTGTGACTATTTTTGTGTACGTTGAGGACAAATTAGGTACGATAGCGTACATAAGCAGTGGAGATTTTTGAATTTAGCAAACCAAAAGCAAACCAAAAAGCCACGGAACTATCAATATAAAGAGACATTTGTATGTCCGAACTCCCAAGCATAAGTTACAAAGAGTTATACCGCTTCTGGTTCAGTAAGTTGACTCGTGAGCAGCAGTTAGCAGAAATTCGGGCGACTTTCACACGGTTTCAATCTGCTGTAGAAGCCATAGAGGGAATAAACTATCGAATACAGTTGTCGCAACTGAATTCGACACCAGCAGAATCAACCCCAAGGCGTTTTGATTCTGCCTCTCGAATTGTGATTGCTGATGGTTGTTCAGAAAACTTGGCATTGTTAAAACTGGTTTTGGAGCTTGAAGGTTATGAAATTGTCTTGGCAGACACCGGTAGTAAGGCTTTAAGTTTAATTGAAGCGCATCAACCAGATTTAGCACTATTAAACGTGGTATTGCCAAGAATTAGCGGTTATGAACTGACTCGATGCCTTCGCAATCATCCTCGATTTGTCTATTTACCGATTCTCTTGATTACAGCTTGTAGTACATCACTTATACAGCAAGGGCTAGAATGTGGAGCAAATGACATGATCCATCAACCGATCAGTATTCGAGATCTACTATTAAAAATTCGTGTCTTTTGTAATTAGGTTTCGTATGTATAGGGAACAGGCAATAGGCAATAGTAAAGAAGGCAGGTAAAAATCTACTGAGTTTTTTTCACAAATCAAATATGAGTCGTATAAAAGAATTGCTTAGAAAAATAAAGTCTTTTCCTAAAGATGTAAATAATTTCTCCCCTGCCCCTCTACTCCTCCGCTCCCCTGCCCCCATCTCCCTAAATTCCCGGTAATCCCCCATACAGTCTAATGGCTGTGATATTATGGGAGACTGCTGCATATATTTAGAAAAATTAGAAATTTAATCGATCATGGCTCTGACGCAACAGCGCAAACAAGAAATAATCTCCAACTTCCAAGTTCACGAAACCGATACTGGTTCGACGGACGTTCAAATTGCTATGCTCACCGAGCGGATTAACCGCCTCAGCGAACACCTGCAAGCCAATAAAAAAGACCATTCTTCCCGGAGAGGTTTATTAAAGCTAATTGGTCATCGTAAGCGTCTGCTGGCTTATCTCCAACAAGAAAGCCGGGAAAAATATCAAGCTTTGATTGCTCGCCTTGGTATTCGTGGATAGGGACTACCGCTTATGTCTGCTGAAGAATCTGAACGCAGTCGCTTGCCTTTTGAACCGAACAAAAAACGCCAAAAACCTGTAAAAGTTCAAAAAGCTCCCATCAAGGTAAATACCCCAGAAAAAGCAGCCAGCAAGCAACCGCCTTTTAACAAAGAAGAAATGGCTATACCCCAAGTGGTGAGCCAAAGGATGATTCGGCGGGTAGCAGTATTTTGTGGTGGCCCCACAGCTTTGGGAATTGCCACCCTAGTAGTTAGCTATTTGCTGGCTACTCAAGCGCATATTCAACTACCACCCCTTGCCGTTTTATTGGTAAATATGGGGTTATTTGGTTTAGGGGTGTTGGGAATCACTTATGGGGTTCTGTCAGCCTCATGGGATGAAGAAAGAACAGGAAGCTTGCTAGGTTTGAGTGAGTTCGGCACTAATTGGGGTCGCATGGTAGCGGTTTGGCGCGAAACGCGGCAAAAGAACGTTTAATAAATTGCGATCGCGTATTCAGATAACTGCGGTATTGGGTATGAGAGTAAATGTTGAAGTTAAAATTTCATAACTTCAACATTGCTATTTAAAAATATTGTCCTTGATTAAACCCAATCTTCAGTCACCCAACAGGCGATCGCTTTATTTTTTATAATTAATCAAGGTTAGTTTTTAATTATTAAAATTACACTAAATAATTAGAACCACAAATATAGCAGTTCTACATCATTTGCAAACAAAAAGATCCTCGACTTCTTTAAGAAGTCGGGGATCTGAAACTCTCAAATAGTTACCCTTACCATTTAATATCCAACTCAACTAATCAGGGAATTTTAAGATGATTGTAGTCATGAAAATTGGTTCCCCAGAGGCGGAAATTAACCGCATTGACGAGGAACTAACTAGCTGGGGATTAACACCAGAAAAAATCATCGGGAAGCATAAAGTAGTAATTGGCTTAGTTGGCGAAACTGCCGACTTAGATCCTCTGCAAATTCAAGAAATTAGCCCGTGGATTGAGCAAGTACTGCGGGTAGAACAACCATATAAGCGTGCTAGCCGCCAATACCGCCACGACGAAGCATCGGAAGTGATAGTTAATACACCAGCTGGCGCAGTTGTGTTTGGCGAAAATCACCCTTTGGTAGTCGTGGCTGGCCCTTGCTCAGTTGAAAACGAAGAAATGATTGTCGAAACAGCACAGCGCGTGAAAGCTGCTGGTGCTAAATTTTTACGTGGTGGTGCATACAAACCCCGAACTTCACCTTATGCCTTTCAAGGACATGGCGAGAGTGCTTTAGATCTACTAGCCAAGGCGCGAGAAGTAAGTGGACTGGGCATCATTACAGAAGTTATGGACGCGGCTGAACTAGATAAAATTGCCGAAATTGCGGATGTCGTTCAAGTAGGCGCAAGAAATATGCAAAATTTCTCCCTACTCAAAAAAGTGGGAGCGCAACCGAAGCCAGTGCTTTTAAAGCGGGGAATGTCAGCCACCATTGAAGAGTGGTTGATGGCGGCTGAATACATTTTGGCGGCGGGAAATCCTAATGTGATTTTGTGTGAACGCGGAATTCGCACCTTTGACCGCCAATATACTCGCAACACCCTAGATTTATCGGTAGTGCCTGTATTGCGGAAGTTGACACATTTACCAATTATGATTGACCCTAGTCATGGTGTCGGCTGGGCAGAATTTGTGCCATCAATGGCAATGGCTGCGATCGCATCTGGTACTGATTCTTTGATGATTGAGGTTCACCCGAACCCGAAAAAAGCTCTCTCTGACGGGCCGCAGTCCCTCACACCAGCCCGGTTTGACCAATTAATGCAAGAACTATCTGTAGTTGGCAAAGCACTAGGACGCTGGCCACAACCAGCCGTTGCTTTAGCTTAGAATTCTTCAAAAACTTGGAGGTATGAAATCGCTTCCAAGTTTTTGGATGTTTGTGAAGAGTTGTCGGAACTTGCGGGTTTGACGACTGCTGGAGTTGGAATTTTCGGAACGTCCCCTTGGCGCAGGACTGTTTCATTTTAAAAAGGAAAAAAGTAATTTAATATCATGGGCGCAATTTCGGATTGCTCTGGTTAGAGAATCAAAACCATTGTGACGCAGGAG
>NZ_JACJRV010000035.1 GCF_014697475.1 Nostoc sp. FACHB-152 | reverse complement strand
GCAAACGATGGAAATTGTGTTTGATGATTATTTGCCGCAATGGAATTACACTGCTAAACCACAGGTGACATAATTCTGGATTCTATTTAATCCGCATTCCTAAGTGTGTCAGCATGAGGACGTTTAAGTTGAGATCCAAATTCTTCCAATAACCTGGCTTTAGCAAGTAATTCATCTTTTACATCTTCAGGTAAAACATCAAATTCTGATTCAAAATCCTCATGAAATTCAACTTTCCACACTAATCTATTGTTGGCAATGTGATGTGTATTTTCATGAGTATACCAAGTAAATAAAATAACGCATTTTTTGTTTTTCTATCTTCTAAACTCAAATTAAATGCAGGCACTATTTCACCCCTGACCTTTAGTGATGTATCTGTTCAGGTTCAGCGCATCATAGGTATAGCGAAATGATAATCAACCTTAAACTTAAATGGTAATAGCACCCAAAGTTATCAATGTTGATTTCTGTGCTTCTGTTAAACCTGTGACTGCATGGATATTCATCGCTTCGTAAATCCGTTCAGCTTTCAGGGTTTTAATGCACTGCTTTGTTGTCATATCCCACAGTTTAATGGCAGCATAGCCATCTCCCGCAACCAAAATGTTACCGTCTGGGTTAAAGGCAGCGCACATCACCCAAGTTTGATGTTCATCTAAGGTGGCGGTGCAAGTACCTGCTGTAACATCCCAAAGTTTGATTGTGCCGTCACTACTGGTAGTGACTAGGGTACTACTATCAGGACTAAAAGCGATCGCCCACAGCATAGATTGATGACAATGAAGCGTATGCAGACATTCGCCTGTGACAATATCCCATAGCCTGACGCTACCCTCAATACTGCTAGCTGTGGCTAATATCTTACCGTCGGGGCTAAAAGTCACCCACCACACCCAATTGCGATGTCCGGTATAGGTGCGATCGCATTTTTGGGTTTTGATATCCCAAAGGCTGACTGTATAATCAAAACTGCCAAATGCTAGCTTTGTACCATCGGGACTAAAGGCTACTGACATACCCAGATGGACAGGAAAAGTTGCAATCAGTTGTCCGGTGACAGCATCCCATAACTTACCCCTGTTGTCATAGCTAGCACTGGCTAATAGTTTTCCATCGGGGCTAAAGGCTACCCCTGTCACCATACTGATGTGTCCTTGAATAATTTTATGACACTGGCCAGTTTTGACATTCCATAACCGAATTGTGCTGTCAGCACTGGCACTGGCAACTATACAACCATCGGGGGAAAAATCAACATCAAAAATTAAATCTGTGTGACCGTATAAGGTGCGACACGCACCATCTAATGTCCATAACCTAACTGTGCGGTCTTCATTTCCTGTAGCGATGATGGGAAAAATTGGGTTCCAAGCCACTGATTTAACCCAGTTATTTCTTCCTTTAAAAAGACGGAAACATTCACCACTCGCTACATCCCACAACCGCAGCGAGAAATCATCACCGCCACTGGCTAGTAAAGTTCCTTGGGGGTTAGCAGCGATCGCATCAATGGAGTTAGCATGACCTTGCAAGGTTTTAATGCATTTTTGGCTGCTAATATCCCAAAGTCGGATTGTGCAGTCAATACTACAACTAGCTAAAATTTCAGTTTCACCAACAAAGGCGATCGCTAGTATCCCATTGATATGTCCTGTTAAAATGCCGATACACTCACGCTGTTCTACATCCCAAAGCCGAATAGTTTGGTCTAAACTCCCACTGGCTAGTATTCCAGATTTACTAAACGCAACAGATTTAATCCAGTCTGTATGTCCTGAGAAAGTCTGAATACAAGCACCTGTAGCTAAATCCCATAACTTGACAGTATGATCCTCACTTCCACTAGCAAGGAGATTTCTATCTGGGTTTACAGCCACCGACCAAACTCTACTAGTGTGTCCTTGCAAGACTTGAATACACTGTCCTAGTTCAATATCCCAAAACCTGATTTTAAAATCAGTGCTACTGCTGACTAATGTATTCTCATCTAGAAAGATAAGACAAACAACACCGCCTGAATGTCCAGTGAAAGTTTGCCAACACTGCCCTGTTTGAACATCCCACAGCTTAATTATTCCATCTTGTCCTGCCGTAGCTAAAGTATTACTATCATGGCTAAATTTAACAGTCCAAACAAGACCTATATGTCCCTCAAATTCAATTAATTGTTGACCACTAACAACATCCCAAATAATTACAGTACCATCGAAATGTCCTGTAACTAAAGTTTTTCCATCAGGGCTAAATGTTAGGGAAATAATTGTTGAGAAGGTTTTCGCAAATACTGATTTGGATAAATCTGCATGGGCAAAATTTAATTGCTTGAGAGGTGTATCTTGAAGATATGCTTGCCAAATTGTTAGATAAGAAAAGTCATAACCAGTTAAATCAGTTTGCAGATAACAAAAAAGATTGAGAAGATTCCCACCTGCATATCCTGGTTCAGGAGAAGAGATAATGTGACTCTTCAATTGCCGTAAGCTTTGCGTAAGGTGAGTTTCAATAGCTGGTTTACTGCGTAGCTGGTGCAGTAAAGTTTCAATTATCGGTTGAATAATTAGCTTAGTTTGAGCAACGCGGATATAGTCTTTAGCGGTGGCTTTAATTAAGGAATGACTGTTAAAGATATATATCTTGCTATCAGTAATTTCTGTACAAACCTGCTGGATTAACTGTTCTGTAACAAACTCCATGACCACAGGTTGCAGCGTAAAAGAAACACCTGCGTTTGGAACTAATTTTTTTTCTATTAAACTGCGCTGACTGAGAGAGTCTAAAGCCTCTAAAAGTTTCATTGATGAGACTGGTAATACCAAATCAGCACGTAAATGGGTTAAGGTTACAGGTTCGCGGTTAATTGCTAACCAGTAAATCAAGTCTTTTTCTAATGGTGAAAGCCGATGAAATTGCTGGTGTAATAAGTCGTAAATAGTACCAAAAACGGTAGAGCCTTGAGCAAAAAACTCAGCAATATTGCCAGCGAACAACTCTTGAATAGTAGTGGCGATAATTTTGAGAGCTAAAGGATTACCTGCATAATGTTGAATTAGATTTTGCCAATCTGTATCAGCACCACAGAAAAAACTTTTAGTTCTAATTAATTGTAAAGCAGCGATCGCACCTAAGCCCTGAAGTTGCCACGACCGTACAGGCAGAGTTTCTCCTTCTAAGGCGATGACTTCTTGGGGTTTTTCTCGACTTGTCAATACCAAACAACTTTGATGAACTGTTTCACCTATCTGCTTGAGCAGATTTCCATAAGCTTCATAACCAGCTTGATAACGTCCAGAGCGATCGCCACTTGCTAAGATAGACTCAAAGTTATCCAGAATAACTAAACATCGGTGCTTTCTTAAATGCACCATAAATTGCGAAATCAAATCGCCAGTATTCGCCGCTAAATTTACTGGTTGTCCACTAGCAAAAAATTGCAGGAGATTTGCTAGTAATTCCTCCAAAGGCTGACTGTTGCGGAGACTGCGCCACACCACAAACTCAAACTGCTCTTGAATTTGTTGTGCTAACTTCACAGAGAGGGAAGTCTTACCAATTCCCCCCATCCCTAATAACGCCACCAACCGACAACGTTCATTAATAATCCAATACTCTAACTTACTAACTTCCTCTGTACGTCCAAAAAATATCGAAACATCCACAGCCTCACCCCAGTCTGCGGTGAGTTGTGAGTTTTGAGTAACACACTCTTCCCCTTCCCCCCTGCTCCCCTGCACCCCTGCTCTGACATAATCATTAGCAGTCAACTCCAAGCCAAAAGCTCTAAAGAAGTATTCCAGGGTTTGCTTGTCAACACCTTCGGTGCGCGCCAATACTTTAGAAACTGTAAAAGGAGCCAACTGAGTGCGGTAGCTTAGTTCTTCAAGAGTGAACCTAGCACTATCATTTTCTAAAATCTCCACTTGGTGTCTAGCCTCCTGAAGCTTTTTCATGCCTGGGAGACTGAGAATAACACCACGTTTGCGTTTTTGCTTGTGCAGTTCCATTGGCTTAGAAAACTAACGCCAAGTTTAGATTAATTTTACAGGTTTTAAGTTAGCAGCTTAAGACCTTTATCTTTACTGGCGGTGTTGGGCAACTCAAACGAAACTTTAATTATCAAGAAATTTAACGTACTTGCCTGCATATCTGCGGCAAATACAAATGGAATATACATAGTAATTGTTGGGGGTCTCATTTTATGACAAACTCAATCATCAACCCTGTCGAGAATATCGAAGTTACACAAAATCTCTCAGAAAATTTCATCCTCACAACCTTGGATGATTTATATAACTGGGCGAAAATGTCCAGTTTGTATCCGATGATGTTTGGTACAGCCTGTTGTTTCATGGAGTTTATGGCTGCTTATGCATCTCGCTTTGACTTAGAGCGATTTGGGATGATTCCCCGTGCTACTCCCCGACAAGCAGATTTGTTAATTACAGCAGGCACAATCACAATGAAGTATGCACCGAATTTGGTGCGACTTTACGAACAAATGCCAGAACCAAAATATGTGATTGCAATGGGAGCTTGCACCATTACCGGCGGAATGTTTAGTGTTGATTCGCCTTCGGCGGTGCGTGGTGTAGATAAATTAATCCCAGTTGATGTTTACATTCCCGGATGTCCACCCCGGCCAGAAGCAGTTATTGATGCAATTATTAAACTGCGAAAAAAGATTGCCAACGAAAGCATTCAAGAACGGCAGCAAACTGGGCAAACTCACCGTTTTTACAGCACTCGTCATCAAATGAAGGCAGTTACACCTGTGCTTGATGGAAAATATCTCACAAGTTCATCCCGCGAAACTCCACCCCAGGAAATTGCTCAGGCGAAAGGATTAGAATTACCCTTGGCATTGCCAGAAGTTGAACGGGAGTTAGAATAATTTGTAATTATTCATTAAGAAATGCAGAGTTTATCTAGGTTTCAGGCAAAGGTTGAATCTGTAGAACACGAAATTTCAAGCTCGGAACACGAAACTTTAACCTCAGAACTCGGAACTTTAACCTCAGAACTCGGAACTTCAACCTCAGAACTCAAAACACCAAGCTCAGAACTCAAAACACCAAGCTCAGAACTCAGAACTTCAACCTCAGAACTCAAAACACCAAGCTCAGAACTCGGAACTTCAAGCTCAGAACTCAAAACACCAAGCTCAGAACTCGGAACTTTAACCTCAGAACTCAAAACACCAAGCTCAGAACTCGGAACTTCAAGCTCAGAACTCAAAACACCAAGCTCAGAACACAAAATATCATAATCATAAATATATTAATGATTATGAGAAGGAAACCCTAATGCCTGATCTTGGCTTTACTCACGTTGCACTTGGGGTAAGTGACATCAATAAAAGCATTTCTTTCTATGAAAGGTATGCTGGTATGCAAGTAGTACATCGCCGCAGTGATGTAACTCATCCAACAGAAGTTGCTTGGCTTAGTGATTTAACTCGACCATTCGTGATTGTGCTACTCCAATTAGATAAAGCACAATGCCAACCCGCGCCTAGTTTTCACCTCGGCGTAGCCTGTAAAAGCCGCGAAGAAGTAGACCGCCTTTGCCATGAAGCCCAGTCAGAGGGTTTTTCTATACTAGGGCCACATGATTACGGTTCTCCGGTTGGTTACTGGGCTTTTATCCGCGACCCTGACGGTCATAATCTTGAGCTTGCTTATGGTCAAGAAGTAAATTTCACTATTTCCCAAGCTAAACAACAGGAGTGATTTATTTTAGAAGCGATCGCTATTTATAAATTCGCAGTTAACGAGCGATCGCATCGGCTAGAATTTCTCAGCGTAACTTTGTCTTGAAAAGTTTGCTCAACGGGGGGAACCCCCGCACGCAACGCCAGTAGACCAAGGCGAACAAGTCGGGGAACCCGACGGCAGTCGCTTTATGCCGGGAAACCCGTCCACCGCGCTGCCTCCCCAACGCACTGGCTCAACTTTTCGCTGCGATTACCTCCTATCCCTCTGCGTTGCAAAAAGCCAACTAGGAGTATAACTAATGATTACTCTCAAACAAAATTCTCCAATCCTTCCTAAACTACCAGTTGAAGCACGCGAACCAGAATGGCTGCAAACAATCCGAGCAATTCTGCAACCAATAGAGAACTTAGATAGACATCAAGAGCTATATGGAGATATATTTCTCTCTAGATTTGTGGGATTTCCACGACAGATCATTTTGAGTAATCCGCAAGGAATTCAAGAACTATTTACTGCTGATTCTAAATTCTTAGAATCAGGCTCAGGAAGTGATATTGTTTTACCTTTATTAGGAACAAACTCGTTAATTTTAATGGATGGCGATCGCCACCTAAAACAGCGTAAACTTTTGATGCCTCCCTTCCACGGTGATCGCATGAAAGCTTATGGTAAAGTTATTGAAGAAATTACTAAACAAGTTACTAGTGAATGGACAGTCGGGCAATCATTTGTCGCTCATCCGCAAATGCAAAGTATTTCTCTAAAAGTAATTTTACGCACTGTTTTTGGGCTACAAGAAGGAGAACCTTACGAACAAATTCAGCAAATCTTAATTGAGATGTTGAATACTTTTAATGAGCCTTTGAGTGCGGTTTTCCTATTTTTTAAATCATTACAACGCGATTTAGGTGCTTGGAGTCCTTGGGGTAAATTTCTCCGCCGTAGACAACAGCTTGATGAACTAATTTACCAAGAAATTCGTGAACGCCGCAATCAACCTCAAGGTGAAGACATCCTGAGTTTGCTATTGGCTGCAAGGGATGAAAATGGTCAACCCATGAGTGATGTAGAGTTACGTGACGAATTGATGACTATGCTGTTCGCTGGTCATGAAACGACTGCGATCGCATTAGCTTGGGCGTTATATTGGGTTCACTATCACCCAGAAGTGCGCGAAAAATTATTGCAAGAACTCAACTCAATTGATATTGCTAATGCAGACCCCACAACAATTACTCAACTTCCATATTTAAATGCTGTCTGTTCCGAAACGCTGCGAATTTATCCAATTGTTTTCTTTGCTTTACCGCGCATTCTTCAAGCACCGATGCAATTGATGGGTTACGATTTGCCTAAAGGAATGATGGTATCTGTCTGTATCTATTCCACACACCATAATCCTGATATTTATCCCGAACCTAAGCGTTTTCGTCCAGAACGTTTTCTCGAACGGCAATTTTCACCCTATGAATATTTGCCTTTTGGTGGGGGAAATCGTCGCTGTTTAGGAATGGCGTTTGCTTTATTTGAAATGAAGTTAGTTTTGGCAACAATTTTATCGCAATACTCGCTAGAATTGCTGGATAAAGTTCCTCTCAAACCAGTGCGTCGGGGGATAGTATTTGCGCCATCTGGCGGCGTACATTTAAAAGTGAAGGAGAAGTTTTAGAAAATTAATGTTTCCAGCCTCGCTTGTACTTCTTCTAGTAAATCTTGAGAAATCTTCTCCACAAATCTTACCTTTCTAGCTCGCCAATCTAGGGTTTTAATTTGGTCTGATAAGATAACTCCTTTCGTTTGCATTCCTTCCCCAAGTGGAACTTCAAAATTAAGTCCTTTTGAATTGCTTGTAATAGGACATACTAAAACCAGAGAAGCCATTCGATTGTATTGAAGGGGAGATATGACAAGAACAGGGCGGTAGCCAATTTGCTCGCGCCCTTGTTGTTGTAGTTCATTATTTAAAGTTCTGGCAATATCATCAAATGGCATTCCTGACGCATGAAGGGTAAATGCACGTCGAATTGAGTCAGCCGTGAACTGTTGTGCAGAACCAAACTCTAATTTGACAATATCTCCTCTGTCGGGAAAGTAAGAACTAGCTACCAATCTTCATTCCCCACAGCGTTTCCTGTGTCAAATTCTGGATGAAAATTATCAGGAGTCATCCCTTCAAGCAATTCATCAAGTGTGTATTTTTTTCTCTTCTGTGGTGTAATTACAATACTGCCACCTTCCACACTAAAGTTTATCGTTGTCCCTTCTGTCACGTGTGCTTGTTCAGCTATATATCTGGGAATGCGAACAGCTAAACTATTTCCCCATTTAGCAACAAATGCTGTCATAGCTATCTCCAAATGTTGTGTGAGAGAGCCACACGTCTAAACTTCAACATTTTGTAATAGTTACTGTCTGACGTATATACTTTGAAGATACAAATTAAAATGGTTGATGTCAACATCCCATCCGCTTTACCATTTTTCAGCCCAATAAACAATTTCTGAATCTGAACTATTAATTGCTACGCCATAGCTATCACCATGATTCCATTTAAAGCCAGGATTGCCTTTATCTTGGGCATTGAATACTAATATTTCATAACTAGGGGGAAAAGCTTCGCCAGCATTATCACCTGTGTAGAAAAAAGTAGTTGGGACACCGTTAGGAAAGTTGGCGTGGTCGTTGGTGTCGCCGCCTAAATATTTATATTTGGCAAGTTTTCTATATTGGGTGAGTAAATTTTGAATCTGTTCTGGGGATTTTTTAACTCTTGCTTGAAAGAAACTACTAGCTTGTGCAACTCCTGGTGAGTAAGCGATGCGAACATTTTTAGCATCAGCAGGAATTTCATGAGGAAAATGTTGAATTTCTGATTGACTTGCCCAAAGTTGATTGCGGATTTCACTGTAGCGGTTCGGATTATTGATGATTTGTGATTCAGTGGTACTACTGAATGCTTTTCTGAGAAAAAAACTTCCCCCAACAATACCAAGACTGCCAAGGGAGAGGAAAACTATCGTGGCGGCTTTAGCAAGGTGCGATCGCTGCATTGAGTTGGATACTTCCAATTTTCATGGGCATATATCCAACTAGTAAACTACTCCTTCGTACAATTGCGGAGGTAACACTAAAGATATTGATGGAATCTTTGTGTAAACCGGGAAATTACGGGAGATTTGTAAAAGTATTGTAAATTGTCCTGATGTGGGGAATGGAGGGTTTTGGTTTTTTAAACGCGGAGGTATCCGGAGGTAAACGCAGAGTGACGCAGAGTTTTTTAGAAAGATCCTGCAATCATGCCTGCTAGGAGTATGAAGCCTATCCAAACGTTTTGTCGGAACATTTGGGCGTAAGCGGCGTTAGGCAAATGTGGCTGTATTAATCGCCAATACTGCCAAACCCAGGCGATGGTAGCTAGTGCTAGGCTTATCCAAAAGGCGAGGTGAAGATTGATTGCAGCACCCAGCCAAGCTAATAACAAAACTGTGCCAGCGAAGAAAATCCCGATGGCGGTTGGGGCATATTTGCCAAAAAATAAAGCACTAGAATTAATACCTATGCGTCGGTCATCTTCCTTGTCGCTCATGGCATAAACAGTATCAAATCCTAATGTCCACAGTACTGTTGCACCCCAAAGTAACCAAGTTGGCTGGGAAATGTTTTGAGTGACTGCACTCCAGCTAATTAAGACGGCAAAACCCCAAGCGATAGACAGTACCAGTTGCGGCACAGGAAATACTCGCTTTGCCCCTGGATAGAGGAGAATTACGGGAACTGCTGCGACAGATAGCCAGAAGCTTAGAGGATTAAGATAAAATGCAAGAATAGCCGCACAGGCTAGTGCCACGATCGCTACTACAATGCCAACTTTGATAGATAAGGCGCGAGATGCTAAGGGGCGATCGCGTGTTCTCTCGACTTCAGGATCAATATCTTTATCCCACAAATCGTTAACCACGCATCCAGCCGCACTGGTGGCGAGAGTACCTAAAACAATCACTCCCACCAAAGGTAAAGGCGGTTGACCAGCAGCCGCCAAAAACACAGCCCACAGGGCAGGAATCATCAAAATCAGCCGCCCTTCCGGTTTGTGCCACCTTAAAAGCCGCATAATCACAAGCCATACAGGTTCCTGGTTGCGTTCTGGCGTAGTCAACATAGAATTCTAGAAAAAATTAATTTTGATGAATTAACACAACTTTACATCTATAGAATAACTTTATTTGTTATTTGTAAAAACACAACCTAAATTTGCAACGTTGCACACATTTCAATCGTCACTCAACTTGTAAATGGCAGGGTAAATCTACCTAACTCAGGTAGCGTCTGAACACGATCAGCCTGAAAATGCATCTGTGGCAACCAGTTTCAAATTCCATAATTCCGACACACCATCTTTTATCGTCCTTCCTAAATAGAGAGAGAAAACTAGATGCTAAATTTAGTTTCGGCTAACTGGGAAAGTGTGAAAACGCAACCAGTTCAGCAACACCGGATTATTGCTGCCATTGATATGGGAACCAATTCTCTGCACATGGTAGTAGTAAAAATTGACGCGACTTTACCAGCTTTTAGCATCATTACCAGAGAAAAAGAGACTGTGAGGCTGGGCGATCGCGATTTAATCACTGGCGAGTTAAAACCAGAGATCATAGCAAAAGCGATCGCTTGTTTGCGGCGTTTTCAAACACTCGCTCAAACTTTCAATGCTGAAACTATTATTGCTGTGGCGACGAGTGCAGTGCGCGAAGCCCCCAATGGCAAAGATTTTCTCCACCAGATAGACAGCGAATTAGGTTTAAGCGTTGACTTAATTTCTGGTCAAGAAGAAGCACGCCGCATCTATTTAGGAGTGCTGTCGGGGATGGAATTTAACAACCAGCCCCACATCATTATTGATATTGGTGGCGGTTCCACAGAAATTATTTTGGGCGATAGCCATGAACCAAGGGCTTTGACTAGTACTAAGGTGGGTGCAGTCAGGCTGACTACTGAATTAATCACCACCGACCCCATCAATAACATTGAGTTTCAATATTTGCAAGCTTACGCACGGGGAATGCTAGAACGTTCTGTAGAAGAAGTGCTAGCAAATATTCAGTCGGGTGAGTCTCCGCGTTTGGTGGGAACATCCGGCACAATTGAAACCATAGCGTTGATTAATGCGCGCGAAAAGTTGGGTGTTGAACCTTCTACACTCAATGGCTATGAATTCAGCCTAGAAGAGTTGCGGGAATGGGTGAATCGTTTGGCGAAAATGTCCAATGTCGAAAGGGCTACGATCCCAGGTATGCCAGAGAAGCGGTCAGAAGTCATCTTAGCTGGTGCGATCGTACTTCAAGAAGCGATGATACTGTTGGGTGTAAATTCTGTAACTTTATGTGGACGCGCTTTGCGGGAAGGGGTAATTGTCGATTGGATGCTAGCCCACGGTTTAATCGAAGACCGATTGCGCTTTCAAAGTTCAATTCGCCAGCGCAGTGTGCTGAAGCTGGTAAATAAATATCATATCAATATCGAACATAGCGATCGCGTAGCTGTATTCGCCCTGAGTTTATTTGACCAAACTCAAGGCATCCTTCACAACTGGGAAGATGAAGAGCGTCAATTATTGTGGGCAGCAGCTATCTTACACAATTGTGGTCATTATATTAGCCATTCATCTCACCACAAACATTCTTACTATTTAATTCGCAATGGGGAACTGCTAGGCTATACCGAAACTGAGATAGAAATTATTGCGAATATAGCCCGTTATCATCGCAAATCACCACCTAAGAAAAAGCACGAAAACTTCCGTAATTTATTAGGTAAGAATCATCGCCAAATAGTCAGTCAATTAAGTGCGATTTTAAGATTAGCTGTAGCCTTAGATAGGCGGCAAATTGGAGCTATCTCTCAAATTCAGTGTAAATATTATCCTGATGATCAAGAGTTTCACCTATTAGTTTTTCCCTCTTACCCTGATGATGATTGCACATTAGAAATGTGGAGTTTAGATTACAAAAAAGGTGTATTTGAAGCAGAATTCGGTCTTAGGCTATTTGTCACTTTAGAACCTTCTAAAGTAGCCATCAGCTAATACCAAAATAAGTAGTGGTGTGTTATGCCGAAGGCTAACGCACCTTATTAATCGTGTATTATTGAAAAATAAAGCTTTATTGTTTAATCCAATGTTTTAAAGAAAACGGTCAAAAACATTAGAGTTAAATACAATAATATTATACTTTTTATAGTCAGATCTATTTATGGCAGACTATCAGTTTTACTATGCGACTCAGGGGAAGTTTTCAGGTCAGATATTTTATAGAATACGCTGCCTTGAGGGTCTCCAGCCGTTAGTATTTCTACTGATTGATGTTGATCATTTATAAACTTAAAGCTACAGATACCTAAGCCAGTACCAGAACAAAATAAATACTCTTTGTAGCCTTGATTAATAACTAAATCTTGGTACGTAGGTCTATCATACTCGGATTCATCTATTGGCTCATTGTGAGCTTTCCATCCATTATTAAATAAAATTTCACGTACTTTAGAGTAAGGCATCCCTTCAGTCAGTTGAGTTAATTCAGGATTAAATTTACTGATTTTACCAGGGAATAATTTTTCGTATGTAATGGCATCTAACTCAACTCTTTCTCGCCAATCAAATTTAGCCCACTCAGACCCTTCTTTTTTTAAAGAATTGGCAGCTTCTTCAAGATAAATTATAGTTCTATTTACTACTGGCTCTGTTTCAATCTCATAAGTTGCTAAGTCTTGATGAAACATAGGAGTTAAATCATTAAAATTCTCTTTATCTCCTATTATATCAATGGTTTTTTCTATATATTTTTTACTACTAATATCTAATTCCAATACTTTCTTTTGCGTATTAATTATATTCATGTCGCTACTGTTCCAACTAGTACTGACTTCAATCACCAGTATTTGTTTGCTTTTATTTAAAAAAACGAAACAATCATCCCATTTTTCTTCATATAAATCTCCTAATCCACTGTCGCCTAATTCGCTGCCAGTTACTAAAATATTGTTGAGTTTATCAGGAGATCCTTTACCTATACTTTTATTCCAGTATTTACAACTGTACTTTGTAGAAGTTATTTCTGATTCTGGTATGATTGTGGATTCTTTTGATACTTTGGATTCAAACTTACAGCTTCCGGTAGTTGAAATTACGCTTCCTATAAGTAAAAATATAATCAAACCTTTGCATTTAATTTTGCTCATAAAATTTTGAGTATTTATGCTACTTGGTCTAGTATTAGCTATTTAGATGAGTACCGCATCAGCAACAACAACTATATTAATTTTCAAGGAGTTGACAAAATAGGTAATTACCCTTTCAATTGCAAATTGTAAGAGTTTCATATTTATATGTGTTAAAAGCAACGATGTGGCAACACCCGTTAACAGTTACATTATGGTTATGTAACCTGCTCTACTTTAGTGATTAAGCATCTTGCAGCAGTTTAGTGTAAGTATTAAAACTGGTAGCATAAGAAAGAAAATAGTGGATTAAGACGTGTCAGAAACCTATCATAAAAAAGCAAAAAAAACTTAATAACTTGCAAGCCAAACTGAAAACTTTATAGGTATTAAGTAGCTTAAAATGCAATACGGTTCAGTTAGTAATCTCTTCTTTCTCTTTGCGCTCTTTGGGTTTCGTTAAAAAAATTGATTTTAACCAAGAGTTTGAGACTTAACTGAACTGTATTGGCTTAAAATGCTAATCCTACTATTTGTTTATATTTAACCAAATCGAGAAATCGTACTTATGTTAATTAATTAGTCCGCACACATATCTGCTCATTTTCCAAAGCTTTAAGAATTTTGAAATATAACTTTTCTACTCTTTCTGCCTGAACATCACCAATAGAGGCATAGTGAGTTAAACCAGGAGAACCATTAACTTCGATAATTACGTAATTGTTCATCGGCATGGTTATATCATCAGTAATGATATCTAAACCTGCCAATCTCAAACCCATATCTTTAGTAATATTTATTGCTAATTTTTGAAAGTCAGGATGGATATTTTCAGTGAAATCTAACCCATCTCCTCCACTTGATAAATTAGCATTATCTAGAAGATAAGCAACCTGATTTTCCGGTAAAATACTATCGAATTTGAGCTTTTGTCGTCTTAGTTTTTGTTTGATACGGAAATCATTAAAATCTATACTCTTTTTTCTGCCATTAGCAAGAAAATATTCTTCTTTTTGCTGTAAGAGTTCTAAAATAGTAGACTTACCATTTCCCACCACATATAAGGGAACTCTTTGATATACCGCCATTACTTCATCATCGATAACTACGATTCTGTAATCATTTCCAACATAAAATCTTTCGACAATAAGACCGGGCGTAATTCGTAGTATTTTTTTTGCAACTTGATAGTATTCTGTTTTGTTATAAGCTTTGACAACAAATCTACCTTGGCTGAGATTAATTGGCTTAACAATTACAGGAAAACCTAATTCTTTTGCATATTCAAATCCTGCATCAATATTTCTTTTACTGCCAATTTTTTCACACAGTTTTTTGCTAAAAAAAGTTTTTCCTTCAGTGGTTTTATAACCAAATTGTTTGAGGAAGAAGTTAGAGTAAGCTTTATCTTTTGCTATTTCGGCAGAACCGAACCCATTAATATTTAGTTTGGTACTACTAAAACAAGCTTTATTCCCGTTTTTAAATGTAATATGTCCGACAAATTCGTATTCTGGATCTACGATAACTACTGCACCTATTTGTGCAGCTATTTTTTGAATTATTGAGGTTACTAATGGCATTTTTTATATATACAAGTATAATTCGCAGAAATTTTAACGGATTGGCAAGGCTTGGTCAAGTTAATAAAATTAAGCACTAAAAAATCACTTTTTTCAAAGCGACGAAAAGTTAGAGTAATTAATTGCTAAAAAGTTTGCAAAAATTAATATTATTTTTGAGTCTGAAAGAATTTTGTAACAGTCAGATTTTTCCGTAAGTAAATCAATTTACGTATACTTTAAAACATAAAGGAATTTTCCTGTTTGTATTAAAGTTGCTTGTAGAAGTAGGTGAGACTAATGGAAATGCCACACTTGTTCATAATTCTAAATTTGGATTGGCTTTTTGTATTCTTTACTTGCTAGTAAAGGGTTTGAGACGAAGGGAAAGTCTAATTTCAAGAAAAGTTCTTGTAAAAAGTTACCTTCAGTCTTGACAATCCAAAAATAATGGAATAACAAGGTGGCAGCAGCCTGAAAAAAGGCGTTATTACATCCCCGCCAAGAGACTCAGTAACGCCTTTACTGAAAATTACACACGGATATCATAAATCATGCCACAAAACATCGAATTAAAAGCCACCCCTCAAGAAAATCACGCGATCGCTTACAAAGAGCGGCTAAATGGTTGGGCAATTGCTCGTTTACAGCCCAATGCAGAACGAGAAATCGTAGCACGCTTCCGCAGTCGTTCTGATGCAGATGGCTATATGCAGCGTCTGTCCCAAATGATGCCTAATGCTTCTTTTGTTGTTGTCTTTGATTGTCAGCGTGACGAAGTTGTAGCTTAAAGTGTCGGCAGAAGTGATATCTGACGACAAGCTTTTATTGAACAGTAGATTCTCAGTAAGATTAAGGGTGCGTAGACGCTTTGCGACTTGCCGTGAGGCATCGCCGTTATTTATAAAAATAGGCAGTGGGAAGTAGGGAGTGGGGAGTAGTGAAAAATCAGTCAATTTTTTCTAAGTCTCCCTAATCCCCAGCCTCTGTGATAACTATTTAGGCAAAACCTTTGCCAGTGCTTCTATCAGTCGGTCAACGCTTTCTTTACGGCTATTAAAGCCCATCAGCCCGACGCGCCAGACTTTACCGCCTAGTTCTCCAAGCCCGCCGCCAACTTCAATTCCATGTTCTGTTAATAACTGGCGTGCAATGGCTTTACCATCTACTCCTTCAGGGATGCGGACTGTGGTGAGAGTTGGTAAACGGTACTCACGCTCAACGTGCATACTCAGTCCCAAGCTTTCCAAGCCTTCCCAGAGGTATTCGACATTCTTTTGATGACGCTGCCAGCAGTTTGCTAGTCCTTCCTCTGCTACTAAACGCAGTGCTTCCCGTAAACCATAGTACAAGTTAATCGGTGCTGTGTGGTGATAAACACGTTCGCTACCCCAGTACTTACTTAGCAAATTCATATCCAAGTACCAGTTTGTTACCTTCGTGCTGCGACGCTGCAATTTCTCCCAAGCACGGGGACTCATGGTAAAAGGAGAAGCCCCAGGTGAGCAACCCAAGCCTTTTTGACTACAGCTATAGGCTAAGTCAACTCCCCACTCATCTAAAAATATGGGAACACCGCCAAGACTGGTGACAGTATCAACTAACAATAGCGTGCCGAATTCTCGGCACAGTTCACCCACCCCTTCCAAAGGTTGACGCGCACCGGTAGAAGTTTCGGCGTGAACTAAAGCCAAAATTGTCGGACGATGGGTTTCTACCGCCGCACGGAGTTCTTCTAGAGAGAAAACTTGACCCCAAGGTTTATTAATGGTGCGTACATCTGCGCCATATCGCCCAGCCATATCAACTAAACGATTACCAAAATATCCTGCCACACCAATTAACACTACGTCACCAGGTTCTACAGCATTAGCAATGGTGGCTTCCATTGCGGCAGAACCTGTACCACTAACGGCGATAGTCAAAGGATTTTCGGTTTGCCAGACATAACGTAGTAAGGACTGAATTTCATCCATCACACCTAAAAAATCTGGGTCAAGATGTCCCAGGGGTGTGGTACTCATAGCCTGGAGAACTGTAGGATGAGCATTGGAAGGGCCAGGCCCTAACAGCAGTTTGGATTGGATTTCTAGCGGTTTGAGTTGTAAACGCTGACTGTCGTTAATCGAGATTGTTTGCGACATAATATTGTTTTCGTCTAGACAATACTTACCGCATCATAAAGCGATCGCATCACCGTTGTATCGTCTGAAGAATCCCTCATTTGCAAGAAGACCTAATAACTGCCAAGTTTTACAATGTCAACGCAGCGTGACAGACGAGATGGTATGTGCGATCGCACTCATGATTATCTTAGATGCGATGCACTCTCCGGCTGTCGCTACTTCTTTAAGTTTTGCTTTAAAGGCTGGCAATGTGAGTAATTTAGTTTTACTTGGTTTAGCAATTAGAATTACTGCTGTATTAGTAGGATTAGAGCGTTATACCTTATGGCTATTAGCACATTACAGCCACAAATAAAAAAGTACAAATCAATGCGTGTAAAGTAAATATTAACTGTGTACTTATTCAACTATCAGATAACAAAGTTATGATATTTGCAGGTAAGCGTCCCAATAATTTAGGCGTGCGTGATGGCAAGTTAGCACCTTGCCCTAACTCTCCTAATTGTGTATCTAGCCAAAGTAACGATGCAGTTCACCAAATTGCGCCACTAACTTTTACTACTACTCCCGAACAAGCGATCGCCAATCTCAAAACTATTATTCAATCCTTACCCAGGACAACAATTATTACTGAAAATCAAGACTATATATATGCAGAATTTAAAACTGCTTTGATGGGATTTGTTGATGACGTAGAGTTTTATCTAGACCGTAATGCTAATGTTATCCAAGTGCGTTCAGCCTCACGCTTAGGTCAAAGTGATTTGGGCGTTAATCGCAAAAGGATAGAAACAATTCGCGCCAAACTCAACGAATTATAATCTGTTATTTTGTCATTTGTCATTTGTTATTAGTACTGCAAATGACGAATGACAAATAACGTATAAGCCTAACTTTCACAAATTAGGATTGGCTTAATTCAATAAACCAACTTTACTGCGGATATGACCATTTTTCGCAAATTTATGTTGCAGAATTTGTCGATAAACTTCTTCATAACCGTCAGTCATACTTTGATAACTAAAATAATTCTGCACATACTGACGACAAGCATAACGGTCTAATTCGGCTGCTTTATCAATAGCATCTATGCATTCTGTGACATTGTTGCAGACAAAACCAGTCTTACCGTGAGCAATGACTTCAGATGTAGATCCCATTTTCATAGCTATCACTGGTGTACCTGCTGCCATTGATTCTACCATCACCAATCCAAAGGGTTCTCGCCAAGTGATGGGGAATAAAGTAGCGACTGCACCTCCCATCAAGACATTTTTTTGTTGATGGTTAGCTTCACCTAAATACTGAATTTGTTCGCCATCAATTAAAGGTTTAATTTCCCGTTCAAAATATTCCACATCAACTGGATCTACCTTACCAGCCATTTTTAAACACCAGCCAGATTGTTTAGCAATAGTTATAGCTAAATGTGGCCCTTTCTCTGGAGACAACCGACCTAAAAATGCTAAATAAGGTGGTTCATCCGGTTTAGGATAAAACTTGTAGCTGCTAACATCAATACCGTTGTAAACTGTATCCGCATAATTCAAATCTAAAGTTAATTCTCTTTGGGCATTAGAAATGCTAACAAAACGTTGACGTTTCGCGTGTTGAAATAGCTTCTGATTATCAGGTGTAAAAACTCCATGTAGGGTATGAACTGTGGGAGTACTTACAAGGTTTGCATAAGGTAGTGCAGCGCAGCCCATATGAGAATGAATAATATCAAATTCATCTGCTCGTTCGTACACCGAGGCTAACTGCAACATTTCATAAACGCTATATTCTTTAACATCTTTATCAAGTCTGATTGCACGAGGATGCACTGATTCTAGCTTGGCTAAAGTGATAGAATCGCCTGTGGCAAACAAGGTAACTTCATGTCCACGCCTGACTAATTCATCGGTCAGTAACCCCACTACTAACTCTATCCCCCCGTAAGCTGGAGGTGGTACTCGCTCCCATAGCGGGGAAACTTGAGCTATTCTCATCACAAACCTCCTAAAAAATAAATTTTGAATTAATAGTGCTTTATTTTTGGTTCACAGTTGTTGAGCATTCAAAAGTGATGAGCATTAAGTGAAAATAACTCCCTTAACTCGAAACTCAGCACTTTTTTACAACCACTACTAACTCAGTTTGAAAACAAAATTTATTAACTAATTGTATTAATATTTTAGGTTGGAACTGATGAATTAGTTGTCTATCTTTGTAGAGAAATTACACTCTCCGCAAGAGGTAAAATTAGTTCTAAATTGATAGAATTGTTAACATTGACGTTTTAGTTAAATAGGATACACTGGTAAAATCTCAAAAGTTACTAAAAAATAATTATGAATATTTTGCCAATCAAAATAAAACCGCGTGTCGCATGGCAGGCGGTTTTCTCAGTAATTATATTTGTATTTATGTATTTGCCTATACTAGTATTAAGCTTTTATAGTTTTAACCAATCCCCTTACAGTGCAACTTGGCAAGGATTTACCTTTGATTGGTATCACAAACTATTCAGCGACGATCGCATCTTATCGGCTTTGAGTAACAGCTTGATAGTTGCCTTTTTTGCTGTGGGCATTTCAGCAGTGTTAGGAACCTTAATGGCGGTAGGATTGGCGCGTTATAAATTTCCAGGTAAGAGTTTATATCGTGGAGTTTCTTACTTACCCTTAATTATTCCGGATATTGCGATCGCTGTTGCCACTCTCGTTTTCCTCGCCACCTTTGCCATTCCCTTGAGTTTGTGGACAATTGTCGCCGCCCATGTGGTATTTTGCCTCGCCTACGTTGCATTAGTCGTAGCAGCCAGACTCAACAACTTAGATCCGCATTTAGAAGAAGCCGCATTAGATTTAGGCGCAACACCAGTACAAGCCTTTATCAAAGTATTGTTACCTCAATTAATGCCTGGGATTGTAGCTGGGTGTCTATTAGCTTTTGTTCTCAGCTTAGATGATTTTCTCATCGCCAGTTTTACCGCAGGTAGCGGTTCTAACACTCTGCCAATGGAAATTTTTAGTCGGATTAGAAGTGGCGTGAAACCTGATATTAATGCCCTCAGTGTTTTGTTAATAAGTGTATCAGCACTTGTTGCTTTTATAGCTGAATTAATACGGATTGTAGGCGAAAGAAAGACTAATAACTAATATAGGAATTCGGTTTGATTACTGAACATACTTGTGTAGGAAGGCAATAGTAAAGAAGGCAGGTAGAAATGTACTGATTTTTTCAAAAATTAAATATGAGTCTTATAATAATTTTGTATGCAGTGCTACACACAATTAAATTAGAAAGTCTGCCGGCATTTTCGGATATTTAAATTAAACAATTTTTAATTTTTACCGTAAAAATGCCCCGCAGTATAATAAATCATTTTTAAACAACTTAATCACAAAATAATACTCACATCACAACTTCAACCACCCTTGACAATTTAAAGATTACATCATATTATTCTTTTTGGAATGGAAAACATTATATACATTCTCAAACTTCAAGAGTACCCAACACAAAGCGATAAATAAGTTAATTACTTTCATCTGTATTCTTCATGCTGATATCTATACAGATGAAATATAGTTTATATTTATTTATCTAGAAATCGGTTTTCAATTCGATAATATTGGGGCTAACTTTGGACAAGATGCTACCTCCTCCTCACTATGCAAATCTGCCAAAATCCCAATTGTTCAAATCCCTTCAATGCT
The DNA here is from genome assembly GCF_014697475.1 of Nostoc sp. FACHB-152. Classification (GTDB taxonomy): domain Bacteria; phylum Cyanobacteriota; class Cyanobacteriia; order Cyanobacteriales; family Nostocaceae; genus Nostoc_B. Next base: position 46,221 of record NZ_JACJRV010000035.1, on the reverse strand, counting down.
GACGGCAATAGATTTTGCATAACTTGTGGTCACAGTAGTTTTGGCAAACTACTCAGAAACCGTTACCGCGTATTAAGACTATTAGGCGAAGGCGGATTTAGCAAAACCTATGCAGCCGAAGATGCAGATAGACTAGATGCACCTTGCGTCATCAAGCAATTTTTTCCACAAATTCAAGGAACGGGACAACGTACTAAAGCAGCCGAATTCTTTAAAGAAGAAGCATTCCGCTTGTATGAATTGGGAGAAAACCATAGCCAAATTCCCAGGCTATTAGCTTATTTTTCCCAAGGTTCTAGCTTGTATTTAGTCCAAGAATTCATTCAGGGCAAAACTCTCTTAGAAGAAGTGCAAGAGCAAACTTTTAACGAAGAGAAAATTCGGCAATTATTAACTAATTTATTACCAGTATTAGAATTTATTCATTCTAGTAACGTTATTCATCGAGATATTAAACCAGAAAATATAATTCGGCGTGATATTGATAGCAATTTAGTATTAATTGACTTTGGCGGTGCAAAACAAGTAACGCAAACTAGTATAGCCAGACAAGCTACAGTAATTTATACAATGGGTTATGCCCCTAGTGAGCAAATGGCAGGCTTTGCTTGTCCTGCTAGTGATTTATATGCTTTGGGTGTAACTTGTGTGCGGTTGTTAACTCAATGTTTGCCTATTCAAGATGCTTACGGGCAAATTAAAGATCCGCTTTATGATGCCATGAACGCCCAGTGGTTGTGGCAGGAATATGTGAAATCACATGATATTCCCATCAGCGAAGACTTAAGCAGAATATTAGATAAATTACTCAAACATTTAGCCAGCGAAAGATATCAATCAGCAGCAGAAGTTCTCAATGATTTGAAGTGTGCCAAAACAATAATTATTGAACCAGAAATTACTCAATCAACATTATTACCATTACCAACACCACCCAAAATTGCCACCCCTTTACCTGCGTTAAAGACTTGTGAATTTGAAGTAGTGACAGTAGACACAGGCGGTAGAGAAGTTAGCCGCGATCGCGCTACTGCCGAGTTCTTTGTGGAAGAATTAACTAAAGGTGTCACCTTAGAAATGATCGCAATTCCTGGTGGTAGTTTTAAAATGGGTTCGCCCAACTTTGAAGGCGATGCAGATGAACGTCCCCAACATCGAGTTGCGATCGCACCCTTTTTTATGGGTAAATATCCTATAACCCAAGCACAATGGCGTGCTGTCGCCGCCTTACCCAAAGTCAAACAAACCTTAAATCCCTATCCCTCTAGGTTTAAAGGTGCAAATCGACCAGTAGAAAATGTATCTTGGCACGAAGCTGTAGAATTTTGTGTGCGACTTTCCGAAAAAACCGGACGCGAATATCGTCTACCCAGTGAAGCCGAATGGGAATATGCTTGTCGCGCCGGAACCACCACAGCCTTTCATTTTGGGGAAAAAATCACCACAGAATTAGTCAACTACAGCGACAGCGATACTTATCTCACAGAAACAAAAACCAGATACCGCAAAGAAACCACCGATGTTGGTAGTTTTTTAGTAGCTAACGCCTTTGGATTGTACGATATGCACGGCTTAGTTTGGGAATGGTGTGCTGACCCTTGGCACAACAATTATCATGGCGCACCCATAGACGGCAGAGTTTGGGAAAATGGCGGCGATATGAACCGTCGAGTGCTACGTGGTGGTTCCTGGAATTTTGGTGCTGAATTGTGTCGCAGTGCTAGCCGCAGTTGGAATGAATCAGATGGCGGTTTGAGAATCTGCGGTTTTCGCGTTGTTTTTTCTGTAGAGTAAATCTTACTCAGATGCAAAAAGTAACATAGCTGCGATCGCTAATGCAATCCCTAGACCTTGCCGCATAGTAATTGATTCTTTGAGAATCACAGCCGCAAGTAAAATACTTACTACAGGATATAAAGCCGTTAGAGTTATCACTACTGAAACTTTACCGTGACTAACCGCCAGCAGAAAAAATAATGTGGCTAGTACTCCAAAAATTCCGATCAAAAACGCGTAAATAATTCCCCAAGCTTCAACTTGTGGCTTAAAATCTAGCCTGACTAAAACAAATAACGCTACTAAAATGCTGCCACAAGTTTCGTAGATCAAAATACTATAAGAATTCATATGGTTAGTTGCTAATTTACTAAAAAAGCCCCAAAAACCATATAACAATGTAGAACACAAAGCGTATATCAACCAATTCAGACTTGTAAGCATTCTCAATTATATTGAAATTAGAAATAAGTTCAAAAATTTAACTAATGATGCTCAAAAATACCAGATATAGTTATAAATTAATACGGTTCAGCCAATACTTATAATTATCGTAGTAACCCAACGATCTTAAGTTGTAACTAACGCACCGCTCCAGATATCATAATGGTGCGTTGCGCTGTGCGCCAACACACCCTGCTGGCATGGCTAAAATTAGTAAGTCTAAAATCGTGTAATTCAATTACAAACAGCAAAAAATTAGGGTAAGCAATGCTTACCCTAATCCTATTAATTCAAAATTTTAACTGAATTAAACTTTTGCCAACTCTGGTGTAGGACGCTTACTGTTGCGAATATTAGTAATCGCTTCAGCATAATCTTTAGCGTTGAATACAGCCGAACCAGCAACAATTGCATTAGCACCAGCTTCTAAAACTTGCCAAGTATTGTTAGCTTTCAGTCCGCCATCTACCTCAATCCAGGGGTCAAGCCCACGCTCATCACACATCTGACGCAGCTTTCTAATTTTGGGTATTACACCAGGAATGAAGCTTTGACCACCGAAACCGGGGTTAACGCTCATAATCAGAACTAAATCACAAAGCTCCAGCACATACTCAATAAATTCTAGTGGTGTGGACGGGTTAAGTACTACCCCAGCTTGCTTACCAAGTTCTTTAATTTGACCAAGCGTGCGGTGTAAGTGTGGTGAAGCATTATGTTCAGCGTGTACAGAGATAATGTCTGCACCTGCTTTAGCAAAGCCTTCTACATATTTTTCTGGTTCCACAATCATCAAGTGGACATCCAGTGGTTTTTTAGTAACCGGACGAATCGCCTCCACAACCAGAGGGCCTATCGTAATATTAGGTACAAAACGACCGTCCATTACATCAACATGAATCCAATCTGCTCCAGCTGCGTCTACAGCACGAATTTCATCACCCAGACGGCTAAAGTCGGCTGATAGGATAGATGGAGCAATCACAATGGGCTTTTCAGATTGGTTTTGGGTCATGGCTAGTGGGTTTTTAAGCGTCCTCGTCTGTAAGTATTGTAACAAAATACTGTAACAAAATGTTGAGTATTTCTTTGAAATTTAATCTTGCTTTATCAGAAAAAAGTAGGGGAGTGGGAAGTGGGGAGTGGGGAGAAAACAACTAATGACTATTGACCATTGACTATTTGACTATGAACAAAAAATTAATTTGGCTAATTTGCGGTTTAGGTGTTTCTTGTTTGAGTGTGCCTGTATTAGCTTCAGGTTTACAAACTTCGTTAGGAACAAATGGTATTGATGCTTTGAAATTACATCAACCTCCTTACAATTTAACAGGTCGTAAGATTGCTATTGGTCAGGTAGAAATCGGTCGTCCGGGAATGTTTGGTTGGGATAAAGCTGTCTCGAAAAATCGTACTTTATCTCTAGTAGCAGTTTTCTTACGCAATGGCCGAGCAAAATCAAATAGTGGCGTTGACCCCCACGCTTACAACGTGGCTGGGGTAATGGTGAGTACAGACAAAGCTCTACCGGGAGTTGCACCAGGAGCGAGGCTGTATTCTTCTGCTGTCGGTTCTACTAAAAACATGGGTCAGCCAGAAGAGTGTTTAACAGCACAGCATATAGCAATACAAAACGGTGGTGATATCCGCGCGATTAACTTTAGCTTTGGTGAACCCCTCAACCGTGACCCGCGACCCGATGCGGTTCTAGATGGGAATGCTTTATTAACATTATGCGTTGATTGGTCGAGTCGTGTTCACGATGTTTTGTATGCGATCGCAGGCAATCAAGGTAAAGGGGGTATTCCGATTCCTACAGATAATTTTAATGCAGTTAACGTGGCGTTTTCATCCCGACGAAACGGGATTTTTAATAAAGTAGATGTTTCTAACCTCGCAGGTCTGAATCAGGGAGTGAGTGGAAGGTTAGCTGGAAAAGAATTTAATCTTGATGGTCGTCGCTCTGTAAGTATAGTTGCGCCTGGGAGTAATATACCGTTGCTGAATCCTGACGGCAAACTGAATAAAGCTACAGGTACAAGTTTTGCTGCACCTCATGTTACAGCTACGATCGCTTTGTTACAAGAATTTGGCGATCGCCAATTACGCGCAAAAAAACCTAATTGGAGCGTTGATAGTCGCCGTCATCAAGTAATGAAAGCTGTTTTACTCAACTCAGCCGAAAAAATCCAAGATAGTGGTAACGGCTTGCGCTTAGGAATGACACGCACCCTAATCGATAAACAAAATCAAAATTGGTTAGAGTCTGATGCTTATAAAGACCCGAAAATTCCCTTAAATGCCCAAATGGGGACAGGACATTTAAATGCTTTTCGCGCTTACCAACAATTTAGCGCGGGTCAATGGCAACCCTCAAACACAGTTTCCCCTATTGGTTGGGATTATCGAGAAGTGGCGGCCGGGAATGCTGTTGATTATCGGTTAACAAAACCGTTAAAGCAAGGGAGTTTCGTATCTATTACTCTCAGTTGGGATAGATTGGTGGAATTAAACGATCGCAATCAAAACCAGCAATTTGATGTCGGCGAAACTTTTAGCAATCGCGGTTTGAATAACCTCGACCTCTACTTAGTCAAAGCTGATGCTAAAGATTCTCAGAATGGTGCTGTTTGTTCTTCCATCAGTCCAATTGATAGTGTAGAACATATTTTCTGCCCCGTTCCTGCTAATGGCAATTACAAAATTCGTGTTCAGTTTCGCCAAAAAGTAAACTTAGCATCTCAACCTTATGCCTTGGCTTGGTGGACTGTGCCTATAAATTGAAGTCTGAAGGTTGAAGTCTAAATATCAGAAGGGAACAGAAACAGGTAATAAGCAATACTAGAGAAATTTTATATTGCTTGTTGCCTATTACCTTAAAAAAAACTAATTAAATAGCTCTGTATCCAAATTGTCTGACATAATTGTTACCACTATTACTTATTCCCCTATTGCCTATTGCCTATTCCCTTTTGATTGCCGTTACCAAAACTGTAACCATCAAGGGTTGATGCCCCTGATAGTGCAATATTAATCATTAACACATGGCTAGCATCAATCTTAATTAATAGATAAAAATCTTTGGTAAGTGAGGTGGAAGAATGAATCGGCAAAAGTTGAGCGGGATGAAAGAAAATTTTCTGCAAAGACGTTATGCTGTGAGTCTGGGTAGGCGTTACGTTGTAGCTGCTGCTAGCGTCGTTTTGTTTGGTGTCTTAGGTTGTTCTCAAGTTAATAGTAATGCCTTAGCCGACTCTAGAATTCCTCAACCAGAGTTACCATTGCAAAAAAAAACAGTAAAACTAGATACCAAACTAGTCAATGCTAATAATAAATTTGGCTTCAAGCTGTTCTCAGAAATTCTGAAAGAAGATAGTAGCAAGAAAAATATTTTTATCTCGCCTTCTAGTTTAGCGATCGCCCTAGCTATGACCTATAACGGTGCTAGTGGATCTACTCAAAAAGCAATGGCTCAAACCTTAGAATTACAGGGTTTGAGTTTGGCAGATATCAACTCTAATAATGCAGCCTTAAAGAATCTGTTAGAAAATCCTGATGCTAACGTGCAATTAAATATTGCTAACTCACTTTGGGTAAAACAAGGTTTTAGATTGCGTCCAGATTTTCTGCAACGAAATCAACAGTTCTACAAAGCTAAGGTAGCTAATTTAGACTTTCAAGATTCCTCAGCTTTAAGTACTATCAATAATTGGGTTAACGATAATACTAACGGCAAAATCAACAAGATAGTTGACACAATTGACCCAAATCAAGTGCTGTTTTTAATTAACGCCATCTACTTCAAAGGGCAATGGACTGATAAGTTTGACAAAAATCAAACTGCTGAATATCCCTTTTACAGTGCATCTGGACAGCAAAAAAAACACCCGATGATGTCGCAAACAGGGGAGTATCAATATTATGAAAACGAACAGTTCCAAGCTGTAAGTTTACCTTACGGTAAAAATGGCAAAGTTAGTTTTTACATCTTTCTGCCGAAACAGAACTCTAATCTCAAGACCTTTTATCAAAACTTAAATGCTGAGAACTGGGAAAAATGGCTAGCAAAGTTCCAAAACCGAGACGGTTTTATTCGCCTACCCCGGTTTAAAACCGACTACGAAGTCACACTCAACGATGCATTGAAAGCTTTAGGTATGCAGGTGGCTTTTAGTAATCAAGCTAATTTTTCTGGCATAGGGGAAAATTTGGCAATTAGCAACGTCAAGCATAAAACTTTTGTGGAAGTGAATGAAGAAGGGACTGAAGCGGCTGCGGCTACATCGGTGGGAATAACATTAACATCTGCGGTAATAAATCCACTACCACCGTTCCGCATGGTTGTTAACCGTCCCTTCTTCTGTGCCATTCGGGATAATCAAACAGGTAGCATTTTGTTTATGGGTTCAATTTTGCAGCCATAACCAATAGCCATTTGTCATTGGTCATTGGTTATTCGTTATTCCCCCTTGCTCCTTGCCCCCTGCCCCCATAACTCTTTTAGGGTAATGTCGGCTCCGAAAAGCTGAGGGGATTTTTGGCTTCGGCTTTGGCAGGTTCTTCCGCTACACCAGGTGCAGTTTTATCGCATTTAGAACTGCTCTCATCTTCAATAATTAATTTACTAGGACGGAGAGCTACTAAGGCAGTTTTAACTATGACAGCTGTGGGTACGGCGACAATCACACCCAAAAGTCCGCCAACTCTTGCGCCCGTCAAAACAGAAATTAATATCCATACTGGGTTTAAGCCAGTAAAACTGCCTAATATCCGAGGAGCAATTAAATTTTCTAAAATTTGCTGCACAATCACGGCGGCGACTAAAACTCTGGCTCCCATCCAGAAGTCTTGCAAAGCCACCAATGAGGTAGTCAGGATGATACCCACAGAGCCGCCAAACGGGACAAGGGCCATAATACCAATAGTCAGACCAAATAACAGCCCAAATGGCACTTTCAGCCACAAGAAGGCGGGAATTAAGGCTGATGCCATACAGGTAGATAAAATTAGCTGAGTGATAAAAAAGTTTTGGAAACTAAGGCGTACTGTTTGAGAGAAAGGATCGCGGAATCTACTAGGTAGCCACTCCACTAAACTTTGCCAGAGTTCATCGCCATGCTGCAAAAGATAGAAAGTTAGAACCATCGTCAACAGAAAATCTAGCAAGCTAGTGAATGTGACAACAGCCAGATTCAGAACTTGTCCGGCGATCGCTTGGAGTTGTCCCTTGACGCGATCATTAATTTGCACTACAAGTGCATCAAGGTTAATTGGTAAGCCGAGCAGTTCTGCTTTCTCGTTTAACATCATTAACTGCGATCGCCCAGAATCAATCAATTCTGGAATGCGAGCCACAAGTTGTTGTGCTTGGGTAAGAGCTAGTGGAAACAGTGTTACACCTAATGCTAATAAAATCGATAACGCTAATAAAAACACCAGGATCGCAACTTGCTCTCGCTTGGCTCCGTGTCGCTCCATCCAGCTAACGGGGTAGTTGAGCAAAAATGCCAATACAGAGGCTCCGACTAAAATAACTATTAGGGAGTGGAAATACTCAAAAATGGCTGAAATCGCCCAACCATTGAGGACTAGCAGTGGGGCGAACAGAGCGATCGCTCCGATTCGCGCTATTGGTGTTAGTGTCTGCCACCAGTCGATTAGCTTGCGTGTCTGCATCTTTAGCCGCTTGCGAGATAAAACTAAATAAAATCTTTCTCTAACGCCTATTATCTCTAACTACATTACTGTGTTTCATCCCTCTAGTTTAGGATTAGACCCACCCAAATGGAAAATATTGAACCACCAATTAGTGATTCTTCAGGGGTAGAGGCAGTAAATCATGCCCAAACCCAAACCTTGAGACAAAACTCCCTGACTCGTCAAAGACAGCTGCTAATTTATTTAATTCCTGTGATTGGTGTTCTTCCATCCCTATGGACTCTCTACCATCGTCAAGGCAATCGGGAACAAATGAAAGTTAGCCGTCTGTCTATTACTATGACATTTACCTGGTTGTTAGCTTATCTCTTATTAGCAACTGGATCTGCCACTTCCGAATTTTTTGGGTTGCGTTTATTAATACTAAATAGCTTTCTGACATCTGGTTATTTCTTAGTAAGTATCTGGTTAATGTTTCGGATTATCAGAGGGCAATCTAGTCGTTTACCAGGGTTGAGCAACTTAGCCGAGCAACTATTAGGCAAGTATTTATCTTGATGCTTCTAAACGCACCTCTAGACAGTATTATTACTGAATTTTGCTGTAAATACAGATTATTTTCTAGCAGATCTGGTCAAACTGGCTTATTGTTGTCATACTTCTATAAAACATATCGGGGTTGGCCACAAAAAAGGAGAAATCCTGTTATAAGTGTTGTGGTTGACATAAAGCGCGAAAAGTCAACATAGTTAATTATTAATTAACTACTATGAGTTGATGTATTTGCATATTCATAATCTGCAAAAATACCGAATTTAATCAGTAAGTGTGAGGAAGTCTGTGACTATTCAAAGAACTTCGGCGGAAGATAACCACTCAGCAAAAACTCCTAAATCAAAGGGCAGAAAGTCCATAAATCCCAAAACCGGACGTTGGTTGTGGTTTTGGGTGGGGATGAGCGGCATTGCTATGGTTTCGGCAATGGCAGGAGCTTTGCTGGCGGTTTCATTGACTAGTACGCCGTTGCAGCAAAATCCTCTAAGTCCCCAAGAAGAGGCAGTCTTTGACAGTGATGCGATATCTTTCGGTGGATTAAGATTTTCGGAATTAACTCGTCCTGTCAATCTTTTAGTGATGGGGATGAGTGTCTTGCCTCCAGATATCCAAAATCCTCCCGCCGAAACCAAAGAGCTTAAATACCTACCTCAAGTCAATTCTTTTGATGGTCTTTCTGATGTCATGTTGATGGTCAAATTTGACCCAGAGACTAAAAAAGTAGTCATGCTCTCAATTCCGAGAGATACCCGCACAGAAATCGAAGGGCATGGAGTACGGAAAATTAATGCCGCTAATGTGGAAGGGGGGCCAGCGTTAACAGCCAAGACTGTCAGCAATCTTTTGGGTGGTGTAGCGATTGACCGCTATGTGCGGATTAATGTTCTAGGAGTTGCTAAACTTATTGATGCCTTGGGTGGGGTGAATGTATATGTTCCCAAGGATATGAAATACCAAGATGATTCTCAACATTTATATATCAATCTAAAAGCAGGCAAGCAACATCTTAATGGCGACCAAGCACTACAATTACTGCGTTTTCGCCATGATGAATTAGGCGATATAGGCCGAATTCAACGTCAGCAAATGGTAATTCGTGCTTTGATTGACCAAAGTCTCAATCCTGCGACAGTAACTCAATTACCTAAAATTCTGGATGTTGTCAAAGAACACATCGATACTAACTTAACGGTTGAAGAGTTAGTAGCTTTAATGGGTTTTGGTGTACGTACAAATCGCTCGAATATGCAGATGTTGATGTTACCAGGACGCTTTAGCGAGAAGGGTGAATTTGATGCAAGCTATTGGCTACCCAGCAAAGAAGGTATTGCCAAACTGATGGCTAAACACTTTGATTTAGAACCAACTGATGAAACTACTGGATCACAGGTGAGTGATCCAAATTCTGTACGCATAGCAATTCAAGACAGTACAGGTAGCGATCGCGCCAGCCTTCGACCTTTGGTGAGAGCTTTAGAAAACTCAGGATATCACAATATTTATGTGTATAAGCCTTGGAGCGAACCTCTGGATGTGACGCGGATTGTGGCTCAACAAGGAGACGGTACTAGTGCTGAATCGATTCGAGATGTATTAGGGCTAGGTGAAGTGCGTGTTGAAAGCACTGGTAGTCTTAACTCAGACGTTACTATTCAAGTGGGTAAAGATTGGTTGCAGCAAAAAGCACTATTAAATAATTCTACTCAACCTTAAATTTCAACTTGATTGAGCTGGTGTTTATGAAGGATGAAGTTTCAAGTTAGAAATTATATTTTTAATTTGCATAATTAGGGCGGGACAGATACCCACCCTATAAAGGTTTGAATTTTAAGTAATATGCAAGTTAAATACCAACAGGTTACTTCATACTTCCATGACTACTTATTTTCATTTATTGAGAAAAGCAAACGAGTTCACTACCTGTTGATATACTTTGCGGTAAATAGCGTCATTGTTGCTACCATTCTTGGCTAATGACACAACAATAATACGTGAATCTTTAGGACTGATAAAAGCAACGTTCTCATGTTCGTATAAGCCACTAGATTGAAATTTCAACCCTGTTTGTCCGGCAATTCTCCCAGGTTTGAAATCTCGGCTAACTGTAAATTGGTTACTCTGTTGAATCCACTTTTGCAAGGAGAGTTTACGCGGATTGTTATATACAGCTACTTGAACATTAGCTGGATATTCTGTACCTCCTTCATAAGCACCGGCACGGATTTTTTGAGCGTGTTGTTTAGTCCAGATATCAATAGCAGCTAGGGGCGCATCAATATTATTTCTAGGGGTTGATATCTGGTTATCGATAATAAAATCTTTAGGAGAGTAGCTAAACCGAAAATGATAGCGATCGCTGCGATAAGTACCTTGGTTTTGTGCTACAGGTTTAGAAGTAGACTTTTCTAATGAATTGACTTCTGTTGCGATCGCTTGGTTAGTGGGTGAAGAACTAACTGTAGATTGGCAAGCAATTGCCCCTACTGTTACCAAAGTTATTAAAACTGGGTGCAAAATCCATTTTTTTAGTTGCTTATTTTTTACTTGCATGATTCACTCCTTCTTGAGAATTCTGTCGTCTAAGCTATCGAGTCAAAATAGATTCACATTCTCAACGACAAGTTCCGCAAGTTGGTTAAGGCAACTTATAACTAGCAACACGTATAATTAACTCACCTTGGCGCGGATTTTGAGTAAAGACAAATGCCCCTTCTTCTTGTTCTCCACTAGATAGAAAATCTATGTTTTGCTCTCCTGTTTCTGTAACTTGACCATTAATTTTTAATTCGGCTGTAATTTGAACTGACTCTGCTGTTTTTCCGCCCTTATTCACTACATCAAATAAAACATAAAATTGACCGTTGCTTTCTCGAATGTTTTCTTTGCGGCTAACAGCAATAATCGGTGGTTGATTGTCTTCGTTGTACCAAGTATAACTAACCAAGCCAACAATCACAGCCAAAATAAATGAAGCTACACTAAATGAGATCCATTCTGCTAGCGATCGCTCTGGTTTTTGTTCTCCTTTCGTCATATTGCCAACCTACCTGCCGCACCACCAATTGTTGCTGGTAAACCTAATAATATAGTGTGTTCTAACCACATTCTCCAAGGATCGTCAAAAGTTAGTTTTTGAAAAAACCATAGCATAAAAGCACTTGCTACTAGTGAAACTAAATAAGACATAATAGTTTCACTAGATGGTCTTTGAAAAATACCTTTTTGTTGTCTACGTTTTTGCTGATCGGAAAAGCCAGCCTGGAAAACTATGCCATAAGAAATTATCAAAGAAGCAGCGATCATTGCTAATAGCCCAGGCGGTGAATTTGCAGCCGCTAGCATGGAAATTTCATCCGTTGGAGCGATGTTAAATGCAATTACAGTTGCACCAATTAAAGTTGCACCTAAATCATCAAAGGTGGCACGTAAACCATTTTGCCGATACTTAGGGGAATTATTTGGTTCTGGAGTTGAATTTTGATTATCTCCCAAAAACTGATTAGCTAATGCTACGCCCAAGGCGAAAGGTACACTTTCAAAGACGATTTTACCTAGAGCTTCTTGCAGAGGTGATTCTAAAGTAATTTCTCGTAATAGAAACAACACAAAGCTAGAGCAAACTATGCCAATAGCTATAGCTTCTACACTATCTGTTAAGGCTTCATATGGTCTTAAAGTATGTCTGCGTTTGCGGAAACCTTCTGTGCGGTTGAGTAGAAAAACCACAATAAATGTAACTGCGATCGCCATCATTATCAGTTGTGGTTTTGCCAGTGAACCTACCCACCAAACTTCCATTGTGTAGAGCAATGGCACACCGAATAAAAAACCTCCACAGATACCACGAATAATATCATTTATTTCGCTTGCCCAAACATTTTTTTGCTGCTTTTTACTCACTTGTATCCCTTATTAGCCATAATCTATTTTTATTCTAAATATCATTTAAAAGTCCACATTGAGAACAAATAATATTATTCAATATTAGGTTTAAGAAAATTAATCTTAATTAAAGCTAAGAGGTAAATCTATCTTAAGTATTGCATACTAGTTTTGATTTTTCATTCTAATGATAGATGAAGCTATTAAATAATGTTGTTAAATTTTCAATAGTTCCAAATATATTACAAGGAAAAAAATATGAGTATTGAAAACAGAATCGAAGCCACTGCCAAAAATATTGAAGGTAAGGTGCAAGAAGTAATCGGCGAAGTTACAGGCAATCCATCAGATAAGGCTGAGGGTAAAGCTAAACAAGCTGAAGCTCAAGTGAGACACACCACAGAAAATATCAAAGATGAACTTAAAAAAGCCATAGACTAGATGTGGTTTTAAAGTTTATAAATTTAGGTCTATTAGACTAATTATATTTGGAGTTCAGGACTGATATTTTCATAATAAAAACTCTACTTTTGGCAAAAGTAGAGTTTTTATTTGGGAAATAATATTAAGATAATGATTGCTAATTACTTTCAATTAGATATTAAGTAGAAAGGCACAAATAAACTTAACTAGATAAGTCTTGGGCAAAATAGCTAAAAACCTCTTCCCTCCTGCCCTCTGGAGACACTTGCGTGGGCGGGTTTCCCGACTTGAGCAAAGTGTCGTCCTCCTGCCTCCTGCCTTCTCCTAACTACAATTATTTATGTCCCTCTACTTATCTTTTTAATGTCATCAAGATAATCAAGTAAATAATCGGATGATGTTCTGGCATTACTTCTTACTTTTGAGGCCAACGCCAATTGTAACGGTTCCAGTCATATACCCCTGAAATTTCAAATTCAGAACCATTCTGAAAGCGAACAGTACAATTGCTGGATGAATCTGTATCATTGTTGATTTCATTTATTTGAATCACGATGCAAGAGAACCATTCTCTCTTACAGGGGCCATCGTCTTGTACCCATTCCCAAAGTGCGTTGGAAACTTCAATGCGATCGCCTACTCTTAACTTAAGTGCATCTTCAAAGTCAGCATATTTGTCAAAGTGATGTGGTTCAACCTGGTTCAACCATTGCAAACCATAGCGTTCTCGAATGAATTGTACTGAGCCTGAGTCTTGGTTATGCAACCAGTCATTCAGTAACTGCACTTTCCAATTACGGTTTTGTTGTTCCTCAGATTTAACAAACTGTAAAAATAATAATAATTCTTCTGGAGCCAATTCATCTAAGGGATTGGCTATATCAGACATCCTAGCTGTGGAATTCCCTGGAATTTGCTTGACTACTTGCAGTAAGATCTGTTTCTGCATCTCAGAGAGAGGACAGCTAGCTACATCACAACGCTTAAAGGCTGTTTGCAATGCTGTTTCAATCTCATCTGGGTTCATAGGTTAATAGCAATTTAAGAGTTATGTCAGTAATTATTACAAATGTTAAATTAAAGTCTCCAATCTCTTCGTTATGAAATTCAGGTAAGCTGAGGTTAAAAACCGTGCTAAGTAGTCACTATTCAGCACAAAGTTCACTTAGAGGAACTCACTACCTTTTTGAAATATGGAAAAACAAAAGACCAGAGCATTTTTATTAAATTTTCCAACTTTTGTCATGCAGAACTACTCAAAACTAGCTCAGGTAATGATTACCTGTTGCTTGATGATGTTTTTATCTTGGGTACTTACTCCCACGGCTGAAGCCTTAACACAAATTAGGCTGTTTGACGTTTCATATAAAGATTGCCCAGCAGAACTGGCAAAGGGAGCAGTTACTAGTGGTGGTAGTGCAGCAGCTGCTAATTGTTTTATTGTGACAGGTAAAGCAGAAAATGGCACTTATAAAACTGTCTATGATGCAGATATCTATGGTCGGATTTACGATGCGAATAACGACTCAGTGATGCAAAATCGTACCCGTCTTGGTTCTATTGCCGAAGTTCCACCAGGGACTAGTGATTTTGAATTAAGAATTTCTGTACCGGCAAATCAGCCATTACCTTTGCAACTCAAGCAATTTAAAGCATCTGGATTTAGTAGCCAAGTCCGGCGCTAATCGATATACAGCAGGTGATAGGTGATAGGTTACAGGTTACAGGGTATAGGGTTAAAAGTCTCTTGATGTCTGTGTTTGATAAATAGTTTATGTCTCAATTTCACTAGCAACTGCTATATATAACGAGTCTGGGTTAACTAGCCCAGACTCAAACTAGTACAAAGCGGCGTAAATCTGGATACCCTTTTAGAAGGTTCAAAAGACCAAAATAAAAGCTTTTTGACTTTTGACTTCCGCCTTGCGGTACTAGTGACTGTCAGCCGACAGTTACGCAAATCCTTGCAAACCACCCACCAGACTACCTATTACTTGGCCTACTACTTGCAGTAGTATAATTGCCAACATCGGAGAAAAATCAATGCCACCTAAGGGCGGGATGAAAGAACGGAAGACATTGAGATATGGGTCAGTGATTTGGCTTAAAGCAGAAAATGGCTGATTATACCAATTAATAGTTGGGAACCAAGTCAACATAACTCTAATGAACAATAGAGCAGTATATAACTGTATGAAGGTATTCAGAGTGCTAATCAGTAACAACATGGATTTTTAGATTTCCTGTTAAGTTTTACAAGCGTGCTTATAGTTGATTTTAGTTTAGTAGCTGTCATGGTGTCTGCGAATTAGTGTCTATTTTGACTATGACAAGCAGTGACCACTGTATTTGATAAGTCTGAATGAAGCAGGCTAGTAAGCTATTAAACACCTAAGAGAGCAGTTTAGACCGCAGGGGGACAGGGGAGGCAGCGCGTTGCGGGAGTTCCCCCGTTGTAGCGACTGCTGTAAGCAGAGGAGAGGGTTTGAAGTTTTTCCTGACAATTTAAATTGTGTAACTTGTAGGCGCAATAGCTGACTCGGTTCACTCAAAAATCACGAGTGAAGATAGGTAGAGGGAGCAGGGTAAGCAAAGAGGTAAAGAGTTTTATTTTCTTACCATGAACAACGCAAAGTTGGGTTGCCAGACTACTAGTTGCAGGCTATTACTCTTGCAGCGATGAACGTTCACTAGCTATCTGACTAGCATTATCGTTAACATCCCCTAATTGTTTCCGGACTTCATCAATTGTGGCATTTAACTGGGCAATTTTATCTTCTAGCGATCGCCTAGCTGTTTCCATTCCCACATCGCCAGTTTCTGAGGCTCTCATCCGCCGTTTTGCTACGGTTTTTTTCGACTCTACCGCACCATTACTCAGTTCTGTTTCTTCTTCTATAGATTCTGTATCGAGCCGAGAAGTAATTATAGCCCCTAAAACGCCGCCAACTACGCCACCAAAAAACGCCCCTGCTATAAAACCACTAGCAAAACCATCACGTTGACTCATAACTTTACCGCCTTGAAGCAAACTTATAACTTGTATTGTGTTAAGCGATTTTCCTTTTCTAGCTGCATACTAGCTTAAGTACCAAAAATGCGATCGCCTGCATCTCCTAATCCCGGTACAATAAAACCGCGATCGTTGACTGTTTCATCAATAGTTGCGGTGTAAACTATCAAACCTGGATAGGCCGCACTCAGCTTTTGCAATGCTGGCGGAGCCGCTACCACACTAACAATTCGAGTCAAAGCTGGATCTATACCCCGTTGTGTTAATTCTGCCATTGCCCGCATAATCGATCCGCCTGTAGCTAACATCGGATCAGTAATTAATACTCTAGTTTGTGGGTCAAATTTTTCCGGCAATTTGTTCAGATAACACCGAGCTTCAAGCGTCTCTTCGTCACGTACTAAACCCAAATGATAAATCGAAGCCAAAGGCAACAAAGTTTGTGCGCCTTCTAAAAGCCCTAATCCTGCTCGCAGAATTGGCACTACTGCTACAGGTACTTCTGGATTAATAAACGTTGCCGGGCAAGCATTTAAAGGAGTCTGCACCGTTGTTTCTATCGTCGGCAACCATTCTCTTGCCGCTTCGTAAGTTAGCCATCTGCCTAACTCAGTGATGGCACTCCGAAATAATACTGAAGGTGTAGCAGCATCACGGGCAACTGCCAACCAGTGCTTAATTAAGGGATGGGGTGGAACGTAAACACGCAGCTGTACCGTCATAGCCGGATATTGGGACTTTTGATTCTATAGGAACTGAAACCTCATCATACTCTTTCCTGCGTATGGCTGACAGCTAAAATCAACACCCATAAAATTAATGAAAAAGATTTTCATTAATAGTTGACACCAATTCTCAATCAAGGTTATATTATTAATCAGTGTTCTCCTCTCTTTAAGGATCGGCAGACGGGATTGGCCAGCAGTCGCAGGCTTGTCCCTCTTTTTTGTTTATTGGTCATTGGTCAATTGTCATTAGTCATTGGTCAAGGTTTGAGGTGTAATAAACATTTCACATCAAGGAAATTTAGCGAGTAAAAGGATTTTGTATTTTGTAATACTAATAACCAATGACTAATAACAGAGGACAAATGACCAATGACTAATGACCAATTTATATTTGACGCTATTATCATAGGCTCTGGTATGGGTGGCTTGGTGACAGCAACTCAGCTAGCAGCCAAAGGTGCTAAAGTTTTAGTACTCGAAAGTTATCTGATTCCTGGCGGTAGTGCAGGTTATTTTGAGCGCGAAGATTATCGCTTTGATGTTGGCGCATCGATGATTTTTGGACTGGGAGAAAACGGCACAACTAATTTACTTACCCGCGCCCTGAAGGCTGTAAATGTTCATCTAGAAACAATAGCCGACCCTGTACAAATTCATTATCATCTTCCTGATGAATTGGACATTAAAGTTGACCGAGCTTATGACAAATTTTTGCAAAATCTTACTGCTTACTTTCCTCAAGAAGCAAGAGGTATTCGCCGCTTTTATAACGAATGTTGGCAAGTTTTTAATTACCTGAACAGGATGGATTTATTGTCGCTAGAAGAACCTCGGTATCTCATACGGATGTTTTTCCAGCATCCTTTAGCTTGTCTTGGTTTAGCTAGATATTTACCAAAAAATGTCGGTGATGTAGCGCGTCGTTATATCAAAGACCCTCTTTTACTCAAATTCATTGATATGGAATGTTATTGCTGGTCGGTAGTACCAGCAAACATGACACCCATGATTAATGCAGGTATGGTCTTTTCTGATAGACATTATGGTGGTGTGAATTACCCTAAAGGTGGAGTAGGAATAATTGCTCAAAAATTAGTAGATGGCCTAGAAAAAGCTGGAGGTCAGATCCAGTATCAAGCTAGAGTAAAAAAGATTCTAATAGAGCAAGGACGCGCTGTTGGTGTAGAACTAGCTAGTGGTCAAATTTATCGAGGTAAACGCATAGTTTCTAATGCTACACGTTGGGATACTTTTCAGAAATTAATCCCTGTAGATAAAATACCTAATAATGAGAAACTATGGCAACAACGATATGAAAAATCACCCAGCTTTTTGAGTTTGCACATGGGTGTCCAAAGTTCAGTATTACCGAATAATACCGAATGCCATCATATTTTGTTAGAAAACTGGGCAAAAATGACAGCAGCAGAAGGCACGGTTTTTGTTTCAATTCCCACGCTGCTTGACCCAGATTTAGCACCTGAGGGATATCACATCATTCATGCTTTTACGCCTCACTGGATAAATGATTGGGAAGGGCTATCTGCAAACCAGTATGAAGCGAAGAAAGAAGCAGCAGCTTGGCGAATTATTGATAGACTAGAAAAGATTTTTCCTGGGTTAGATGCAGGGTTAGATTATTTGGAGATTGGAACGCCCCGCACCCATCGCCGCTTTTTAGGCCGAGAAGATGGGACATATGGGCCAATTCCCCGGCGGAAATTGTGGGGCTTGTTAGGAATGCCCTTTAACCGCACAGCTATTCGGGGGCTTTATTGCGTAGGCGATAGCACTTTTCCTGGTCAAGGGCTAAATGCTGTAGCTTTTTCTGGGTTTGCTTGCGCCCATCGCATCGCTGTGGATTTGGGAATTGGTTAATAGTCATTTGTCACCTGTAACCTGTAACCTGTAACCTATCTCCCACTCTACTTAGGCAACTTGGGCGACTTGTTGTTGGATGGGAATTTTAATAATAAATTCTGTGCCGTTTCCTGGGGTAGATTGGCAGATGATGTTACCACCATGCTTATCTACGACTATTTGGTGACTAATAGATAAGCCTAATCCGGTGCCTTTACCCGCAGATTTAGTTGTAAAGAAAGGTTGAAATAACTTTGCTTGTACTTCTTGAGTAATTCCTGGGCCGTTATCAATAATATGAATGGCAATCCAATCATCTCCAATCATGGTTGTACAAATTTTGATGCGGCTTGGTTGCTGTTTAATCTCCTCATATGACCGCTGTTTATTATATTCATCCAAGGCATCAATAGCATTCGCCAGAATATTCATAAAAACTTGGTTGATTTGTCCGGCATAGCATTCTACTGGTGGTAACAAACTATAATCTTTGACAACTTCGATTTCAGGCTGATCTGGTTTTGGTTTAAGACGGTAATTTAAAATTGTGAGCGTGCCATCAAGACATTCATGAATATCAATCTCCGTCAAGCTAACATCATCTGTACGCGAAAAAACCCGCATGGATTTGACAATTTCCCGAATTCGTCTTGCGCCAAAATTCATCGATTGGAGCAACTTTAACAAATCATTCTCCAGAAATTCTAGGTCGGTTAGTTCTAGTTGTTCTTGAATGCGAGGTGTCGGATTTGGATATTCTTCTCGATATAAATTCAGCAGATGTATGACTTCTTGAGTATATTCATTGGCATGGACGAGGTTGCCATAAATGAAATTCACAGGGTTATTAATTTCATGGGCAATTCCTGCTACCATTTGCCCTAAGCTGGACAGTTTTTCACTTTGAATTAGCTGGATTTGCACTTGTTTAAGCTCTTCGTAAGCTTGGCTAACTTCTGTGACCTTCTGTTCTAATAGCAAATTTTTATGCTCTAGTTTCTCAGCTAAATCATGTAGTTTTAAGTGCAATTTTACCCGTGATAAAACTTCTTCTTGTTGAAAAGGTTTGGTGATATAGTCTACAGCACCAACTTGGAAACCTTCAATTTTGTTAGTTGTATCAGATAGTGCTGTCATAAAAATAACAGGAATATCTTGAGTTTTTGGATCTGCTTTTAATAGACGGCAAGTTTCAAATCCATCTATTTCTGGCATCATTACATCTAATAAAATTAAGTTTGGTAGAGCATATTTAACTCGTTCTAAAGCTACTTTTCCAGATTTTGCTACCCACACTTCAAGACCTGCTTGATCCAAGGCATCAGATAAGACACCTAAATTAGCAGGGTTGTCATCAACAATCAAAACTGTCGCGGTTTGTTCGGTTGTAAGGCTCATAACGCTTACTTGTGAGGGTGAATTAATGCCAGAATTTCTTGGTCTTGAAATCCTTTTGCCAGTTGATGCAGCTGTTTGGCAAAGGGAATATATTTTGGATCTATTTGTGAAATTAGTGCTGCTTGTTTTATGATTCCCTTAAAGTTGCCTTTCATCACGAACTCATACAGAGTTTTTAATTCTGCTGGAGGTGGTAAGACTAGTTCAGGATGATCTTGATCTAACTGATTGTCAGTTGTTCGCTCTTCATAGAGCCACTCTAAATTAAGATAATGGCGCAATTTTTGAAATAGAGCGATCGCTTGTACAGGTTTAGGCAGAAAATCATTTCCACCTGCTTCAATACTGCGATGTTGATCACTTTCAAATACACTGGCTGACGAAACAATAATGATGATATGTTTAAAAGCTTCTGATTGACGAATGCGCCCGATTAATTCAAAACCATCGAGTTCTGGCATCAGCAAATCAGTAAGCACAAGATCAGGCTGAAATTCTAAAATTTTTTGCCAACCCGCTTCACCATCATTAGCTTCTGTCACTTCAAAACCAATGGGAGTCAGCAAGTTATTAATAACTGAGCGATTTTCCCATTTATCATCAACAACCAGAATCTTTGGTCTACGGTCTTTGATACCGATAATTTGCCCATAGTCATCGGCTTGAGAGCTTTTCACCCATTCTTCGGCTTCTTGTAGGTGGACTTCAAACCAGAAAATACTGCCAACACCTATCTCACTTTGAACTTGAATGGTGCTGTCCATTAATTCCACAATTCTTTTGCTAATAGCTAATCCTAATCCGGTGCCTTCGATTTGTCTTCGCCTGTCGCCTGCTTGTTCAAAGGGTTGAAAAATAGCTTGGAGTTTTTCTTGAGGGATACCAATACCACTGTCGCGGACTTCAAAGCGGATTTTGCCTTCTGAGGCATAGCTGATGGTAAAAGTGACACTACCTACATCGGTAAATTTGATGGCGTTGCTGAGGAGATTAATTAATACTTGTCGCAGACGCTTTTCATCAGCACGGATACCAACAGGTAGTTCGTTAGCTAATTGATAGCGGAATTGAATGCCTTTGAGTTCGGCACGAATGCGACACATTTCGGCGACACCTTGGAGAAATGCCGGGAAGTGGAAATCACTGGTCATCAGTTCCACTTTTTGGGCTTCGATTTTTGACAAATCGAGGATGTCGTTAATTAAGGTGAGCAAATGGGAACCACATTGATAAATGACATCAATGCGCGATCGCTCGTCTTCGCCCAGATGTTTAGAACGTTGCAAAATTTGGGCATAGCCAAGGATACCATTCAGTGGTGTGCGTAACTCGTGGCTCATGTTAGCGAGAAATTCGCTTTTGGCATGGCTGGCGGTTTCGGCGGCTTCTTTGGCTTTGGTTAAGGCGACTTCAAATTGTTTGCGTTCGGTAATATCAGTGTTAATTTCGAGTTGATTATCAGGCTGCCCGTTTGCGTCACGCTGTAGTGTCCAACGGCTGGCTACAATAATGTTCCTTCCATCACGAGTTGTATGATGCAGTTCTCCTCCCCAATGTCCCTGCTGTAAAAACTCGCTCAACACAGTTTCTAACGGTTTGGGAAAGACTGTTTCTAAGAATGTATGGATATACTGCCCAATGACTTCTCCTCGTTTCCAACCATAGAGGATTTCTGCGCCTTTATTCCAGTACACAATTCGGTCATCCATATCTCGAATGATGATACTGTCGCTGGCTGAGTCTAAAATTTCTAGGGTTTGCCGGAGTTTTTGATCAGCTTGTCTTTGTTCTGTGATGTCGGTGTTGGCTCCTACCCATTCACGGATGCTACCATCTGCTTCAAGAATCGGCACACCACGCACCATCAAACAGCGATATTCTCCGTCATAACGCCGTGTTATGGTTTCGACTTCGTAAAAGCTGCGATTAGCTAGGGCATCTGTCCATTTCTGGGCAACGGACTCTCGGCTTTTGGGATGAATCATGTTCAGCCATCCCCAACCCTTGGCTTCTTCAAACGTTTGCCCAGTGAACGCACACCATTGCGGTTGGTCAGTAATAAATGCACCCTCCGCATCAGTAGTCCAGACAATTTGTGATGTTGCTTCAATAAGCTTGCGGAATCTTTCTTCACTGAGTTGTAGTGCGAGTTCTGCCTGTTTGCGATCGCTAATATTGCGTGTTGTGGCGATGATGCCGAGAATATTGCCTTGAGTGTCGCGCCAGGGAGCTTTTGTAGTGAGAAAGGTGCCACTGATATTACCACTGGAAACTTCTTCCTCATAAGTCTCTAACTTGCCTGTTGCTATCACCTGTCGGTCTTTGGCCATGATTGCCAAGGCAGCATCTAGTGGCAGCACTTCCGTATCGTCTTTGCCGATAATCTCTTCTATTGGTTTGCCCATGAAATTGGCCAAATTAGAGTTGAGGGCAACATGACGACCTTGGCAATCTTTGACAACGATAAAATCAGGTGTACTTTCTAAAATTGAGCGTAGTAATATGTTGCTTTTGTGTAAATCTTCTTCTGTTTGTTTGCGTAAGCGAAGCTCGTCGTAGACATTGCTAATATTGCGCGTGATCGCAATAATGCCCAAGATGTTGCCATGAGTATCCCGCCAAGGAGCCTTAGAAGTCAAATAAGTTCCTTGACTTTTCCCATTAGAGAGTTCTTCCTCGTAAGTTACGCCAACACCTGTTTCGATTATCTGGCGGTCTTTTGCCATGATTGCAGATGCAACTTCAAGGGGAAAAACTTCAGTATCGTCTTTCCCGATGACTTCCTCAACAGTTTTGCCCAGAAAGTTCGCAGAACTAGAGTTGAGGGTAAAATATATTCCCTTACAATCTTTAACAACAATCAGATCTGGTGTACTTTCTAAAATCGAGCGCAGTAATATGTTGCTTTCTTTTAAAGCGGCTTCTGTTTGTTTGCGCTGAGTGATGTTTTGAGTAAACATCGTCATACCGCCAATTTCGCCGTTTGCTAGATGCCAAGGACGGATTGACCAGCTTACCCATTCTACAGAACCATCGGCGCGTGGAAAGGGGTCTTCATCATGTTGAGCGATCGCACCTGCTAAACACTGTTGGTGAATTTGCTTCCACTCTGGAGGAATATCGGGAAAAACTTCGTAATGAGAGCGGCCAATAATTTCTTTGCTCAAGTTATAGTCTTCTAGCCATTTGCGACTCACAGCCAGATAGCGCATCTCTCGATCAAATATGACTATCCCTATAGGAGCATATTCAATAGATTGATGCAAAGCTATTTCGGTTGGATTGTATTTTATATCAATTTTTGCCCCAATCCCCTTAGGTTGAACTTTCTGGGAGTTGGCTCCCTCTGGTATTTCACTCATGCTCTTTGCTTAATTGTTGTTTTCAGATTGGGGTCTATTCTGAATCTTCAATCCTTTAGCAGGCTTGAATTTAAGAGTTTATACCCGCTTTGGGTGGGAGTCGTTGCAAATCTACGATTTCTACATAAAGTGGTTTGTCTTGACAAACTGGCTTCAGATAAAGAGTTCCCTGAAAATGCTGAAAACTAACAAAAAATCAAGTTGAGCTTGGGTTATTATGCTAATTCAATAAAAATAAGTAAGTCGGTGAGAAAAAACCTAACTATGTTACGAAAGATTAATTAAGCTAAAAGCCTCTTCTCTTCTGCCTTCTGCCTCTTGCCTCCTGCCTTATCCTGACGATAAATATTCACGACGACCTACTTACATATTTTGTGATGTATTGATAATTATTTCAAAACTTGTAAGTAGTTAGCAAAAATGAGCCAGAATACTTATTTTGAAGCATCCTGACTCTTAATTTCTAATTCTTCAAGATGAGATAATTTTGACTTTTTTAGCTGCTGTTGTCGCTTTTTCTCTTGCTTGTTGAACATTCTCGGCTTTTGCTAAAGCCACACCCATACGGCGATAAGGATGAGCCGATGGTTTACCAAATAATCTAATATCAACATCTTTTTGGGCTAAAGCTTCGGCGACACCAACAAAAGCAATCGAATCTGATTGTTCGGAAGCTAAAATGACTGCGCTGGCTGATGGGCCAAGTTGTTCGATATCAGGAATTGGCAAGCCTAAAACAGCCCGCAGATGCAATTCAAATTCATTGAGATTTTGTGATATTAATGTCACCATACCCGTGTCGTGAGGTCTGGGAGAAAGTTCGGAAAAAATTACTTCATCTTTGGTGATGAAAAATTCAACGCCAAAAGTTCCGGCTCCGCCTAAAGCATCGGTAACTTTTCTGGCGATTTCTTGAGATTGTAAAATTTTATCTTCAGAAATTGCTGCTGGTTGCCAAGATTCTTGATAATCGCCTCTTTCTTGACGATGACCGATAGGAGAACAGAAAATTGTTGGGGCATTCCATTGTTTAATCGTGAGTAATGTTATTTCAATTTCAAAGTTAATAAATTCCTCAACAATTAATTTTTGACTGTCACCTCTAGAATTGGCGATCGCATAATTCCAAGCCTGTTCAACTTCATCTTTATTGGCTACTACAGATTGACCTTTTCCAGAGGATGACATGACAGGTTTCACCACATTAGGAAAGCCAATTTCATCAGAAATTGCGATTAACTCATCCAGAGTAACAGCATAACCATATTTAGCAGTTCTAATGCCTAATTCTTTGTGTGCCAATTCCCGAATTCTGTCACGGTTCATTGTGTAGTTAGTCGCCGCCGCCGTCGGGATAACTGTAATACCTCGCTGCTCAAATTCCAGCAGTTTTTCGGTTCTAATTGCCTCAATTTCTGGTATTATCAAATCAGGCTGATGTTTGGTTACTACTGCTTCTAAATCCTCAGCACTCAGCATTGAAATTACTTCTGCACAATCAGCCACTTGCATAGCTGGAGCATTAGCATAACGGTCAACGGCAATTACATAATTACCCAGACGTTGAGCAGCAATGACAAATTCTTTGCCGAGTTCGCCTGAACCCAACAGCATGAGTTTTTTGGGTAGTTTAATTGAATTACTCATCAATTTATCCAGAAAAATTTTAGTATCATCATCTTATAATTTTTCGGATTTTAATTATCATTATTTAGATGAGCAAGTAGGGTGCGTTGCGTTAAAAGACAACGCACCATCTAGATATTTTATATGTAGCGGCGGTGCGTTAGGCTAAAGCCATAACACACCCTACTGAATTGGTTTAGATAATTTTAATTATCACTATTTAGATGAGTAAACTTAGCTCCTCGTAGTTGTAAATCTTGACGCTGTAGCTGAGTTAAACCGATACCTGTACCAAATTGGCATCCTTCGACTAAAGCATCTCGCCAAATTGTTTGATTGAGGGTTGCGCCTGTTAAATTTGCATTGCGTAAGTCAGCTTTGGTAAAGTTAGCAAAAAGCAGGTCGGCATTAACTAGACTGGTACGTTGCAGGTTGGCACCAGTTAAATCCCCTCTAATAAAATTTACTTCATCTAATATCAAATCAGATAAATCTGCGCTAACTAAATTAGGAAATTTTAGCTGCTTAGGGTTCTGTAAAAACCGCATAATGCAAATTATATTAGCTTCATTTAATTGAATTTTAGTTAAAAATTCATAACGACCTATTCCCAATTGCTTGAGAGTTTGTAGCCGTTGTCCGGGATTTTGTTCTAAAAATTGAATTGCTGTGTGGCGTAAATCTTGAGAGGATAAGTTCAGCATTATGAAGGCTAAAAACTGCTAAAAATTAGTGTAAGATTTAGAATAAATCCTGGTAAGACATTTTCTCCTGAGAGTTGTTCTGGATTATTTAATATTTCAACTTCTTGACCTGAACGATAGATTTCTACTTGTTTGGTTTTCGGGTCAATTAGCCAACCTAAGCTTGCGCCATTATTTATATATTCTTGCATTTTCTCTTGCAGAGGTTTTAGTGCATCTGTTTCGGAACGCAACTCTAAAACAAATTCAGGACATAAAGGCGGAAATTTGCGTTTTTGTTCGTCACGCAAACTATTCCATTTTTCTCGCCGCATCCAAGAAGCATCAGGAGAACGTTCTGCACCATTGGGTAGTTTAAAACAGGTAGAAGAATCAAACGCAATACCTAAATTATTGTGTCGGCTCCATGCTTGCAATTGAAAAGCAATTTCAATATTACGATTCCCTGTTTCGCCTCCTGTAGGTGGCATAATAATTAACTCTCCCTTGGCTGAACGCTCAATTCTCAAATCACGATTTACCTGGCAAAGTTGATAAAACTGTTCGTCAGTTAATTCCAAGATGGATGGTAAATTTAGTGTCAGAGCATTCATAAGTTATTACTTATTCTTATTTTTTCAAGACTCCATTTCAGCTAATTCTAACCAGCGTTCTGTCGCTGTATCAATTGCTTGCTTGAGTGCTTCCACTTGTTCGTAAAGTTTCTGCACTTGGCTGTAATTACCTGGCGCAGCTTTATTCATTGCTGTTTCGGCTTCGGCTTTTTCGGTTTCTAGCTGGGCAATTTTAGCTTCTAATTGCTCAAATTCGCGCTTTTCCCAATTGGATAATCTGCGGCGTTTTTTAGTTTCGTTATCTTTAGTTTGAGTTGCTGTTTGAACTTCAGTATTTTTTGGTTTCTCTTGAGTTTTAGCTGCTTCTTGCTGTGCTGTTTCTTCGGCTTTTTTATAGTCGAGATACACAGAATAATTACCTGGATATTGACGGAGATTTCCACCTTCTTCTAAGGCAAAGATTGTGTCTACAGTGCGGTCTAAAAAGTAGCGATCGTGAGATACTGCAATTACACTTCCGGCAAAATCTTCTAAGTAATCTTCTAAAACTGCTAATGTCTGCACATCTAAATCATTAGTCGGTTCGTCTAAGATTAAGACATTGGGCGCACTTATCAATATCCGCAGCAAAAATAAACGGCGTTTCTCCCCACCAGAAAGTTTATGAATTGGCGCATACTGCTGGTTTCCGGGAAATAAAAACCGTTCCAACATTTGAGAAGCCGTGATTTTAGTCCCATCAGCAATTTGCACAAATTCGCCTTCTTCTTTGATATAGTCAATCACGCGCTGATTTTCATTCAAAGCTGTGAGTAATTCTTCTGAATGTTGGTCAAAATAACCAATGTGAATTGTCCCGCCAATTTCGACGCTACCTGAGTCCGGTTCTACGCGTCCGGTGATGATGTTCATTAAGGTAGACTTACCCGCACCGTTACCACCAATGATGCCAATGCGGTCTTCCGGGCTAAATTCGTAAGTAAAATTCTTAATCAGAGTTCTGTCGTTATAAGCTTTAGATATATTCTTCAGGTCAATAACTTTTTTGCCAATACGACGGCTGACTGTAGAAATATCTACTTTACCTAAACCTGGTTTAAACTCAGTTTCGCGCATGGCTTGAATGCGCTGAATTCTGGCTTTTTGTTTTGTACTTCTGGCTTTGGGGCCACGCTTTAACCATTCGAGTTCTCGCCGCAACACGCCTTGATGTTTGCGTTGGCTACTTACGGCAGATTCTTCAGCTAAGGCTTTCTTTTCGAGGTAATATGAATAATTACCTGTATAAGTATAGATGTCACCTCTGTCAATTTCGATGATGCGATTGGTGACTTTATCTAAGAAGTAGCGATCGTGAGTAATTAATAAAAGTGCGCCGCGAAAGCGATTTAAATAACTTTGTAACCATTCCACCGACAGCGCATCGAGATGGTTTGTTGGCTCATCCATAAGCAAAACATCGGGTTCTGATAACAAGGCTGTTGCTAGAGCAATGCGCTTACGGTAGCCTCCAGATAAGGTGGATATGGGTGCATCAAAATCGGCAATTCCTAACTTTGTGAGAATTATTTTAGCGTTGGTTTCGAGTTCCCATGCGCCAGTCGCGTCCATCCTTTGCATAACTGTAGACAGGCGAGACATTAACTGACTATCTTCGGGATAATGGGCGAGTTTATCTGATAATTCTTCATACTCGCGTACCAGTTTCATTTGTTCGCCACTGTCAGCAAACACTTGCTCTAAAACTGTGAGACTTTCATCTAAATCTGGTTGTTGGGGTAGGTAGATGATTTTAGCACCGGAGCTACTGATAATTTGTCCACTATCAACTGGTTCTAGCCCAGCAATCATTTTTAGTAGAGTTGATTTTCCCGAACCATTAGTACCAATTAAACCAACTTTATCATTGGCATCGATGCTAAAGTTAGCGTCTTTTAATATTTCTTTGATCCCAAAATCTTTTTTAACAGCTTGGAGTGTAATAATACTCATAAATATACAAATTTTTTTTATTTTTGAGCCTAAGTAGGTAAAGTTATCACCTTACCTACTATTCTCCCAAGTTTAGGCAAATAAATCGAGGGGTAGATGTCCATACATTTCATTGATTCCTCTTTCATCATAAGATTGACAAGATACTAAGACACCACGATGATGTCCTGCGTAGGAATCGAGATAACACAAGCCGTTTTTGCCGTTTAATTTGATATAAACTGGGCCTTCTGTTGTGGGTAAATTATTGGGTGCTTCATAACCAAAAGCCCGCGAATAAGTTTTCATTGCGAGCAGTGCTTCTGCGGCTGTGTCGGCACAAATTCCTAATATTTGATAATCGGAAAGTTTAGTAACTAAGATTAAAGCTTGACGCACCAAAGCTTTTTCGGAAGCATCAAGGACTGGTGCAATATCTAAGCAGTTGAATTTGTTGAGGAATTTTCTAGCTTCAGCAACGGTAAGAGGAAGTTGATTTGAATTTGGCATAAATTGAATGGCGGTTTCTAGGTTCTTTGTATGTGAGAGGAACACAGTCAAATTTTCTTG
The DNA here is from genome assembly GCF_014697475.1 of Nostoc sp. FACHB-152. GTDB lineage: Bacteria > Cyanobacteriota > Cyanobacteriia > Cyanobacteriales > Nostocaceae > Nostoc_B. Next base: position 17,697 of record NZ_JACJRV010000035.1, on the reverse strand, counting down.
GTTAATTTACCTAAATTATTGTTGGTTGGGAACATTCCCAAGGTTGAAAATAAAGGGGACACTACTTTGTGATTTATCACCCATAACTAAAACTTTTGGCATTTGCGCGCCACCGGTTTTCCATGCTTCAATTGCTTCTTTTTGCAAAACTAATTGCCCGCCTTGAGCTTTGAGTGTCTCGGCTAAAAGCCTTTGTGCTTCGGCTTTACCTTTAGCGCGATTAATTTCTGCCTGGGCTTCTTGTTCTGCTTCTCGTGCTACATAAACGGCTCTTTGGGCGCGTTGTTCGGCTATTTGTTTTTCTTCGACTGCTCTGGCAAATTCAGGTGAAAAAGTTAGGTCAACTACACTAGTATCTAACACAATTATTCCGTATTTGTCTAAGCGATCGCCTAAAGCATTATCAAAGTCTTCTTTCAATTCACTGCGTTTAGTAATCGCCTCTTCTACTGTTCTTCTAGCAGCTGCTATTTTAAATGCTTCTTGGGTTTGGGGAGCAATGATTTTTGATACTATATTCTCTAAGGTGCCTTGCTTTCTTCTAACTTGGACTACCTGTGAAGGATCAAGGCGAAAGTTAATGGCAAATCTCGCCGATAAATTTTGCAAATCCTTAGTCGAACTTTCGGCTGGTACTTCAAATTTTTGAACTGTTAAATCATACACATCTATTACGGAAATAAAGGGCGGTTTCAAGTGAATACCCTCCAATAAAGCACCATCTCTAGCTTTACCCAAAATACTAATCACGCCTGCTTGCCCTGGATTGATAATGATAAAGGAATTTAGTCCGACAATCACCAGTATTCCTAACACTATTCCTACAATGGTGGTTTGCCAATTTCCTAACTGCTGACTTCTCAAGGTTGTATCTCCTTTTGGATTTTCCGGCAACTCCTGTATTATGGTGGCACGTCTTTTGTCGGCTGAGGCTGGCTAAACAAAAGATTAGATACTTCCTCTTCCGTGTTATTATCAAATGCACGCAATTTTAAACGACTGTGGCTATAGCATTTAATTCTCGTCAGATATTAAACAAGCGTAGACATTCAGTGCATCCTCTCCACCGCCTGCTTGACTACGGACACCAATATCGTAAACAAATTTGGTTAGCAATTGGTTGTTCTGTCCTCAATAAACTCTTTGATTTAGCACCACCAGGATTAATTGGCGTGGCGGTGGATGTGGTAGTAAAACAGCAGGATTCTATCATTGCTCAGTTGGGTGTAAAAGATGTCTTTGGACAATTTTTAATTCTTTCACTACTCACTGTCATCATTTGGATACTAGAGTCGGCTTTTGAGTACGCATACGCTAAACTTTGGCGCAATTTAGCACAGAATATTCAGCATAACCTGCGGTTGGATGCATACAAACATCTGCAAGATTTGGAATTAGCTTATTTTGAAGAACGTAGCACTGGCGGGTTGATGTCCATTTTAAGTGATGATATCAACCAACTAGAGCGTTTCTTGGATGTGGGAGCCAATGACATTATTCAAGTTGTTACTACGGTAATCATTATAGGTGGTGCTTTTTTTGTATTGGCTCCTAGTGTAGCGTGGATGGCGATGTCGCCCATGCCGTTTATTCTCTGGGGTTCTTTTGCTTATCAACGGCTACTTGCACCTCGTTACGCTGATGTGCGAGAAAAGGTTGGTTATTTGAATGGGAGACTGGTAAATAATTTAAGCGGTATTACTACTATTAAAAGTTTCACCGCCGAAGATTATGAAAGTTTCCGTTTAGCCCAAGATAGTGAAGCTTATAAAAAAAGTAACTCTAAAGCAATTAAACTCTCTGCGGCATTTGTTCCCCTCATTCGGATGCTGATTTTAGTCGGTTTTACTGCATTACTATTATACGGTGGAATGGCGGCGGTTGCGGGAAAAATGACTGTCGGCACATACAGTGTTTTGGTGTTTTTAATTCAGCGTTTGTTGTGGCCTTTAACTAGATTAGGGGAAACTTTTGACCAATATCAAAGGGCGATGGCTTCTACTAACCGGGTGATGAATTTGTTGGATACACCAATTACAATTCATCCGGGAAATGTGGCGTTACCTGTAGATAAAGTACGCGGCGAAGTGGAATTTAAGGGTGTCACTTTTGCTTATCAAGATAGATTTTCGGTAATTACAAATTTATCTTTGCAGGTTCCTGCTGGCAAAACGATCGCCATTGTCGGTTCCACAGGTTCCGGTAAAAGTACCCTCGTCAAGCTGTTATTGCGGTTTTATGAGGTGCAAAACGGCAGCATTACGGTAGATGGGATTAACATCCAAGACTTAAGTTTGCGTGATTTACGCCGTTGTATTGGCTTAGTTAGTCAGGATGTGTTTCTATTTCATGGTACGGTAGCAGAAAATATCGCCTATGGCACTTTTGACGCTACCGAGGAAGAAATTATTACGGCGGCGAAAGTGGCAGAAGCCCATGAATTTATTCAAAATCTGCCCCAAGGTTATGAGACAATTGTCGGGGAACGCGGACAAAAGTTATCTGGTGGACAACGCCAAAGAATTGCGATCGCACGGGCAGTGTTAAAAAATCCCCCAATTCTGATTTTAGATGAAGCTACCTCCGCCGTAGATAATGAAACCGAAGCCGCTATTCAGAGATCGCTAGAAAAGATTACAGTTAATAGAACCACAATTGCGATCGCTCATCGTCTTTCCACAATTCGCAATGCCGATGCTATTTATGTCATGGAATACGGACAATTAATCGAGTCGGGAACTCATGAGGAGTTGTTAGAGAAAAATGGAGTTTACGCTAGTTTGTGGCGTGTGCAGTCGGGTTTAAGATAAGTTTCGCGCAAAGGCGCAAAGGCGCAATTAACTATGATGTTTGGTAGTACCCAGTCGGAAGCAGGTGATAGTAAGTGGCGGAGTCAGTTAGAGAGATTTGTGAAAGCAAATCAACAAGAATTGGCGGCGTTATCTTGGGCGTTGTGGTTACAAAATGGTGATAGCCAGGGTACTATCGGCATTGATTTGCAGCCTTCTCCACATTTTGTTTATTGTCCGCAAGCGGCGATAGAGAAATTAAATGAGAATGTGGAAAATCGCCTGCAAGAGATTTTAGGAATTATTGCCCATCATCAGCCAGAAGTAGAAGTGTTGATGATTGGTATTGGTAAGGGAGAAGTTAAGTTAATTCAGTTTGCACCAGAAACAGCACCGCCTGAGTGTTTTGCCCAACTTGGTAAAGATGTGGATGAGTTGTTGGATTTATTGGAACAGCGAATGAGTGGGGAGATTGTTGTTTAAATGTTTATTCCTTAGAGGCTAATCAATAAAGCCAAACTAAATAAGTAATTGAGCATATTGCTGACGGTAAATATCTAAATGAATCAGCAATATGCCTTTTTGCTTGCTGAATCTACTGAAATGAGTAAGCATTTACAGCAAATGAGTTAACAAACTGCGGTTTGCTTGCTAAATCTACTAAAATGAGTAAGCATTTGCTGCAAATCAATAAACAAACTTAAATTTGCTTGCTGAATTTACCGAAATGAGTAAGCATTTGAAGCAAATGAGTAAGCAAACTGCGGTTTGCTTACTCATTTTGGTAGATCGCGCACTCATTTTTATAAATTCGGTAAATAAAAAGTGCGATCGCTTTATTATTTAAGTAGATTTAGCAAGTAAACCGCAGTGTCTTAGCATTAATAGGGAATCTCAAAACCAACCCTCAGCTAATGCAATTTGAAACTCAACTGCTACCACCTGTTAATGCCAAATCCCAGAGAGAAAACGGTAAACAATATTATGTAGATGCTAAGGGAAATCGTTTACCCAGCGTTACGACAATACTTAACGCTACGAAATCAGAAGCCGACCGTGATAGATTATTAAACTGGAAAGCGCGTGTAGGCACAGCAGAAGCTACCCGCATTTCTAGCACTGCCAGTCGTAGAGGAACCCAAACCCACAAACAAATTGAACGATACCTGCGTGGGGAAAATCCTGTTTGTCCAGAAGCAAGTCTTCCTTATTGGGAAAGTATCAAGCCAGTTTTACAAGAAATAGACGCAGTGAGGCTGATAGAAAGCTCAGTTTTTCATTACGGTTTGAGCTATTCTGGCAAAGTTGATTGTCTTGCCAGCTATCAAGGCGTTCCCTGTCTCTGCGAATGGAAAACAGCAGATAAACCCAAAGGTTCAATTGAACATTTATACGAACATCCTATGCAACTTACAGCATATATCGGCGCAGCTAACGAATACTATCGAGATTATGGTATTGAGCTAAATCATGCTTTGTTAGTAGTGGCAATTCCAGAAATGCCAGCTGAGGTTTTTTGGTTTGAACCAGCATTGATTCAAGATTATTGGCACAAATGGGAAACAAGAGTGGCTGAGTATTGGAAAAAGAGGTTAGGGGCTAGAGGCTAGAGGCTAGAGAAAAATTAAAAACCTCGGATATTGACATACCGAGGCAGGATTATATGCTAGCTAGCGGCTTTGATCACCGTTTTTATCTGTTCAATTTTTATCTTATTTTAAGATTTTTACCACACTATCTCTAGTAGGATAATCAAGACTGAAAAGCTTAACAAAATCTCTAGCTGAGGATATATAGATATTTTTTGTAGATTATTCACGATTTGGAATTTCTGCCTCAGCAATTGCTTGCTCTAAAAAAATCTTTGCATCCTCTACCTGCCCAGCTTCTAAACAAGCATGAACAATTTTGCACCATTCAACTAAAACTGAAAGCTTCTTAGTGCGACTATCAGGGATTACGGAATTTGAAATTGTGGAGTAAAGGCGAAGATTTTGCACTGTGACACCTCCTTAAAAGATTTATCTGTATCTCCATACTTTACAATTACTCTTATTATTAACTTATACCTAAGGTAGATAATTAAATATATTTAATAGTTTCTTAAGATTAGAGTTTAAGATTATTTTCCTAGCGATCGCAATACACATTTGGCAGAAATCTCAAGCATTCTATCTCTACCCATCGTTATCTAGAGTTAGATTAAAAAAACTATTTGGTAGAGCCAGAAAATAGGGAACTAGATAACTAGGTGTAGTTAATCTGCCTGAATACCTATGACAATTGATTTAAACTACAACCCTAAGTTAAGGAATTCCGCAAGATTTAAAAAGATAAAATTTTAGATTAATTTTAATAATTAATTTTAATAATTTAAATTATTAAATTAAAAACTGAAATTAAAAGAAGAGTACCTTATGATGTAATACAGTTCTGTTAAGCTCAAAACTATTTGTAAAAAAAGGACACAAAAAGTGGGAAGAAATTATTAACTGCACCGTATTGCCTTAGATAACTTAATCCATTACAGCTAACACAGACTTTGGCAATAACTTATCTTTAAACCAAACAATTCTGGCAGGCACATCATTTAATTTCACACCCGCCTTTTCCAAATTCAACCGTTCCGAAATTGCTAAAATCAAATTGTCACATCCTGCACGCCGCACCTGAGAAAATTTCTTTTGTAAATATTCTGGTCGCCAATAACCCACAATTTCTAATAAAAATTCCCGTCCATCAGGATGGACTAAGCGAAAATCGGGAATCATCACACTACCAGGAATAGGAATTAAATCAACTTCTCTCTCTAACACCCAGTCTGTTTTTAAAGCATCCCATTTATCAGCAAAAGAAGCTTCTAGCATACTGTCGTAAGGTTTACCTTTAGAATAGTGCGACACTAACCCACATTCAGAATTGAGGGTAAACCTGCCAGTTTTCCAAGTATCAGTATAAACATCACGAGTTTGTAGCGTTGCCGAAAGACTCCATTTTGTGACATGAAGTAAAGCCGGAATTAGTTTAGCGATCGCCAGCCCATAACGCGTACTAGGATTAAATAAACTCGTCGGCCCATCAACCGTAATTGTAAAGCCGTGGTCAGCATCACCCTCAATATAAGCCATCAATTGAAACAATTTTAAATAGCGAAATAATAGCTTATATTCCCCTGGCACATTGCGATGAGCATTTAACACTAATTGGCTAGCTTTATAAAAAATTCCCTGTACTTGCGATAAGTTATAGCGATTTAATATATCTACTGGCGAAGGTGTATCAAATTGCGTCAAAATTTTATTTTCAGATAAATCAGCATATAACCCAGCACGCACCTGTTCTAACAAAACTTCTCTTTCTAATTCTTGACTTAATTCATCAGCAACTTTGCTTAAAGTAGCTTGGGTTGATTCTCGACTAGCAACAGACTTAGCCGCCAAAGCAAACACCATTTCTCTTAACATCGGTGGTTCTAAAGGACTCACCACCTCAAAAGTACAAAAATTACTTTTGATAATATAAGCTAATCCCCGCTTCACCCGATAATCTGTCGCATCACCTTCTAAATCTAAAAGTAGCTTTTCTAATTGACCCTGAGTCTTACCCAGCGCAGCTTGAAAACAAGCAATTAACTCATTTGTCAACGCCAAATGTTTATCATCAATCTTCAGTCTCTTCGGAATGATTTCTTCTCCGTTTAGGCGATGGCTTAGTAACTCCGTTGGTAACATCTTCTGAATTTTTACTTGAATAATTAATATCTAATTGTTCCGCAGCCTTTAAACTTGTTCCCTTCCCACTTCCATACACAACCTGCAAATTCCCTCTCTTGTTTCTTTCTCCCCCGGCTTCCCCTGCTCCCCCTGCTTTTCTCTCCTCCCCACGTCGCCGCGCCGAAGTTCCCTCCTCACTCGTATCCTCCGCGATTACCTCATACAAAATCGCCTGTTTATTTTCAACATTTCCCTTACGTAAAACTCTCCCCAAACGTTGAATATACTCCCGCGTCGAACCTGTTCCCGAAAGAATAATTGCCACAGAAGCCGCCGGGACATCAACCCCTTCATTCAACACATGAGAAGCAATCAAAGTATTGTATTCACCTTCCCGAAACTTAGTTAATATTTCATGGCGTTCTTTTACAGGTGTCTGATGAGTAATTGCCGGAATTAATAAGTCTTGAGAAATTTTATAAACTGTGGCATTATCAGCCGTGAAAATTAACACTCTCTCTGGATAATGTGTAGCTAATAAATCAGCTAAAATTCGCAACTTGCCATCAGTTCCTAAAGCAATTTCTTTGGCTTCACGATGCGCTAACATCGCTCTGCGTCCAGCTTGCGATCGCGCACTCATCTGCACAAACAGTTGCCAACCTTGAATACTTCCCAAAGAAATTTTTGATTGACGCAAAAAATCATTGCGAGTTTGAATTAATTGAGTGTATCTTTCGCGCTCAAGCTGCGATAATTTCACCTTAATTTGGACAATTTCATGTTCGGCTAAAGCTTTACCCGCCAAATCTTCAGCACGTTTGCGATATACTTCTCGACCAATCAAAATATTTAAATCAGCGTGTTTACCATCGGTGCGTTCTGGTGTAGCTGATAAGCCTAAACGATAAGGTGCGATCGCATATTCCGCAATCACCCGGTTAAAGTCTGTTGGTAAATGATGACATTCGTCAAATATAATCAACGCATATTGACTACCTAAAGCTTCCGCATGAATAGCTGCACTGTCGTAAGTCGCCACTAATATCGGTGTTTTATCCCGTGAACCACCACCTAGCAATCCCACCTCCGCATCTGGGAACGCCGCTTCTAAATGTGCATACCACTGATGCATCAAATCCAACGTTGGCACAACAATCAACGTTGTGCGCGGTGTCGCTTGCATTGCCATCTGCGCCAGATAAGTTTTTCCCGCCGCCGTAGGTAGCACCACAACTCCTTGTCTCCCCGCCAACTTCCAAGCCGCTAAAGCTTCACTTTGGTGGGGATAAGGTTCCATTTCTAAACTCGCAACCAAATCTATCGAATAAAACGCCTTCGCCTCATCGATAAAATCCACTTCTTCCGCTTGCAGTGCTTCCACTAAAGTGCGGTAGCGAATTGCGGGAATCCGAAACTTTTCCACGCGATCGTCCCATGTAGCATAATCCATCCAAGCTTTACCGCGTGGTGGTGGATGCAAAATTAAAGTGCCGCGATCGAACGTTAATTTGGAAGTACGAGCCATTCTTACATTGATAGATGCAGAGGAGCAAAGGAGCCAAGGCGCAGAGTGAGGCATAGGAGAAAGTTAGTTATTTACTTACTAAATTCTTCCTAATCTCTTTTGTCTCCTCTCTCAGCCTTTAGCCCTTTGATTATTAATAACGCAAAAAGGGCATCGTCACTTAGTAGAACTACACTGCGGCACAGTTACGACTGCAAGCCCAGGCATTGGGCAAGGTGCTATTGTTTACCATCAATTTACTGATTAAAGCGGCAGTTAGTGAAAATTAGCATTGTGTCGCACCAAATTCATAAACTCCTCACGAGTCCGTGCATCTTCAGCAAATACACCGCGCATAGCACTAGTAACAGTCCAAGAACCAGGTTTCTGCACACCCCGCATCACCATACACATATGAGATGCTTCTATTACAACTGCAACCCCTTGAGGTTTGAGTAAACCTTGCAATGCATCAGCAATTTGTAGGGTAAGACGCTCTTGCACTTGTAAACGTCGAGCATACATTTCACAAATACGGGCTATTTTCGATAAGCCTATCACCTTACCATTAGGGATATAAGCAACATGAGCGCGACCGAGAATCGGTAAAATATGATGTTCGCAAGAACTGAAAATATCGATATCCCGAATTAATACCATTTCATTGGCATCTTCCGTAAAAACTGCACCATTAAGTAGTTCATCTAAAGATTCATGATACCCTTTGGTGAGAAATTTTAAGGCTTTAACAACTCGCTTAGGAGTATCTATTAACCCTTCCCGGTCAGGATTTTCTCCTAATCCAATTAGCAATGTACGCACAGCTTGCATCATTTCCGCTTCTGTGACAGTTGGTAACTGCTGCGTAGATAAAGATGAAACTACTTGAGCAGCAGAATTCATATCGGGATGAATCGATAGAGTCATTTTCGTTGTTTAATTGAGATAAATTCTGAAATTAGTTAATAGTCTAGTAACCAGAAATAACTATTAACTAATATAGATATCTTAACATTAATTAATCATCCCAAACATTCGTTTAACTGCGCGTAAATTTGATTATGATTCAATTTCCTGCCAATAAATACTAACTGATTTTTAGGTTGAGTCCGCCATTCATCAGCGTATAAGTTATACCTGGGTCCACTCAACTGAAAAATATGACGAGATTCACTATCGCTAAACCATAAAATTCCCTTAGCACGAAATACATCTTCTGACATTTCTTCAGTTAGAAAGTTCTCAAATTTATAAACATCAAAGGGTCGATCACTTTGGAAAGAAATGGAGACAAATCCATCATTTTCTAAATGGTGTGAGTGATGTTCATGATGATGGTCATGCTCATGATGATGCTCATGATCATGATGATGTTCATGCTCATGATCATGATCATGAGGAGTATACTCATCTGCTGGAGTTAAACCCACGTTTAAAATTAATGGTAATGCTACCTCTCCATATTGAGTATGTAAAATTCTCGCACCATGTTTCACATCATGGATAAATTTTTCTAATTCTGAAATTTTTTCTGGAGGTACCAAGTCTGTTTTATTTAACAGAATAATATCACCATAAGTAATCTGCTTTAAGGCAGCTTCACTCTTGAAATGTTCTGCATTAAATGTCTCTGCATCGACTACAGTTAAAATCGAGTCGAGATTTGTTAAATCTCTTAATTCTGTACCCAAAAACGTTAAAATAATTGGTAATGGATCAGCTACTCCGGTCGTTTCAATAACTAAATAATCAATGCGCTCTTCTCGTTCTAGAACTCGATAAACTGAATCCACTAAACTATCATTAATGGTACAGCATATACAGCCATTGCTCAGTTCGACCATATCTTGATCTACAGAAATGAGTAATTGGCTATCTATGTTAATATCACCAAACTCATTCACAAGAACAGCAACTTTTAAATCTTGTTTGTTTTTCAGAATTTGATTAAGTAGTGTAGTTTTACCACTGCCTAAAAATCCCGTGATAATAGTCACAGGCATTCCTTGTTTAGGAATATCAATACTTAAATTTGCAGTTTGTGTTGTTAATTGAGTCATGATTGAGCCTTCTAGGAATTTCCAAGTTATTATTAGCTTTTCTAGACTGTGTTACTGATTTTTGGAGAATTAGTATTAGCTTGCTTTAACTCCAATAACGCTGGGGGAAAAGGCTACACTCGGTTTGACAATGGCGGGAACAATTTTTTCACAAGCCATCCTTGCACCTGATAAATTTCTGGCTGTCGGCCCTACTTGCAGCGCGGCTAGACCACCCATAATGAACAATTCACAACCAGGCCAACGCAAACAAGTATCTAAAACTGGCAAACCTTTAACGATGGGAATGGGGTAAGCCTCTAGAATGTTTTTTAACAAAGGTTCTGTAGTGACATCAAATTTTGTACCAGTCGAAAGCCAAATATAATCACACTCATGCTGGCTACCATCACTACATTGAACGCGCCAATTTTCACCCAACCATTGGGCTTTGATGATTTGGCAGTTTTCGTCAATTCTGATGTTACCATTGCGTACTTGTCGCCTTAGTTGAGTAGCGATCGCCGGGGTCATCGAGCCACCATTTCTCGCTTGCTGAATCATCGTCAAGCGTTGTAGCCAATCTGATTGAGCAAAAAATTCCTTTAAATACTTTGGCCCCAGCCAACCCGGTTCCGCATCGAATAATTTTTCTGCTAACCGTCGCCGAATTAGCAAATGCACCTTTGCGCTGCGAGAAATTGCACCCACAGCCAAATGTCCACTCGTCAACCCACCGCCAACAATTAATACTCGCTTACCCGCCAACTGTAATTTTCGTAAATCAATTGTTTGAGAGTGGCAAAGTCTATCTTCTGGGTACGTTGTCTGAATTTCGTTCACCCAATCAGGTATTTGACGTTGCGCGCTACCAGTTGCCAGCACTACCCGCCGTGCAGTAACTTCTTGTCCGTCTTGCAAACAGAGGCGAAATTGAGAACGCACAGGATGAGGTAAGGGTTCAATACTCTTTACGGCCGAAGGGATAACTTGTGGTAACTGCCAAGCTTGAATCACATTTTGACAGAAATCTTCAAATAGTTGCGTTCCTGGTAAATCATAAGGGGCAAATAACTCATGGGGACGAGATTCAGCAAACTTCCGTAAAGCAAATGCATTGGGATCAGGATGATGCACGGCGGGGGAACGTAAATGAGGAATTTCCAACGCTGCAAATTGCTGCTTCCAGCGACTCATCCACATACCACTGGGGTCAAATACCCAAAACTTTCCCCTGATAGACTGCCGTTTCTGCAACAGATGGGTAGTTAAAGTCAGAGCATGAGGCCCTGCACCAACAATAGCCAAATCAATGTTTTTAGTCATTGGTCAAGGGTCAATAGTTATTGGTCAAAAGGTCAATCAATAAAATTTCATACTTCAGACTTCATACTTTTTTATCAACGCTACTTCTTTGGCGAAGTAGGTCAAAATCAAATCTGCGCCTGCGCGTTTCATGCTGGTTAAGCTTTCCAAAATTACTTGTTTTTCATCAATCCAACCCATTTGTGCGGCGGCTTTAATCATGGCGTACTCACCACTAACGTTATAGGCGGCAATGGGTAGCTGAGTGGTTTGGCGGATTTGCTGAATAATATCTAGGTAAGCGAGGGCAGGTTTGACCATGACGATATCTGCACCTTCGGCAATATCTAGTGCTACTTCTTTTAAAGCTTCTCTGGCGTTGGCGATGTCCATTTGATAGGTTTTTTTATCGCCAAATTTCGGGGCTGAATCTAAAGCATCCCGAAAGGGGCCGTAGTAGGCGGAAGCGTATTTGGCGGAGTATGCCAAAATCCCTACGTTGATATAACCTTCAGCGTCTAAAGCCTGACGAATTGCGCCGATTCTGCCATCCATCATGTCGGAAGGGGCAACAAAATCTGCTCCGGCTGCGGCTTGAGAAAGTGCCATTTTGACTAGCACTTCTACAGTCGGGTCATTTAAGATAGTGCCATTTTCATCGACTAAACCATCGTGACCATGTGTAGTGAAGGGGTCAAGAGCAACGTCGGTAATGATCACAATATCGGGAACTGCTTGTTTAATAGCTTTGACAGTTTGCTGTACTAATCCTTCTGGATTGTAACTTTCTGTACCTGTGTCGTCTTTTTTATATTCGGGGATGACGGGGAAAAGAGCGATCGCATTAATTCCCAAACTCGAAACTTCTGCTATTTCTTTCAGTAACAAATCTAGAGAATATCGATAACATCCTGGCATGGAGGGGATTTCGACTTTTTGCTCTTCTCCTTCCATAACAAACATTGGATAAATTAAGTCATCCACACTGAGAGTTGTTTCCCGCACCATCTGCCGCAGCGTTGCAGTCCGACGCAGACGACGAGGACGTTGCGAGAGGTTCAATGGTTTGACGAACATAAAAGCAAACTAAAATGATAATCATTATTATAAAACTATAATAATGATTATCATTTTAGTAAACCTTTTATTAGCAGTTTTTTAACCTCCCCTCAGCTAAAACCTTCGCTCCTCCCACTAGCCTGGTGTGCGTATATAAACTTCTTGGCCTTGGGAGTCGTAAATAACTAGAGGTAAATTAGCATTCTCACTAATGACGGTGAGGGCTTCTTGTAAGACTTGCCAATGATTAGTGACCCCAACAGCTGGGTCGGGATTTTCTGGGTTCGCTTGTGCCAAGTTAGTTTGGATGGTTTGTTCGTACTCAGGGGTAGTGGTAACAATAATGCCTGTATTGTTGATGGTGAAAGTACAAATCCGAATCTGACCAGCACAAGTTTTGGTTAAGTCCAGGCGGGTTTGTTGTGAAGCATTGGTAAGTTGTACTTTTTCTTGTGCTTGTTTGAGATTAGCCGAGTAGGGGGCAATCAAACTTTGGGCTTGAGTGTAGTACAAAGTATTTTGAGAGACATTTTTCGCTGTTTGCAAAGCCTGTTCCCAGTATGCTGCTGCCGCTTGCCATTGATTAGATTTTTCGTAGGCTTTGGCTTGTTTAGCAATGTTAAATGCTTGCTGATAGCTTTTTGCTGCTAATTGTTCTGAGGTGGCGCGATCGCGTGTTCTGGCTAATTGTGGTTTATATTCTGTTAATAGCTTTTGTGCTTCTGGGTATGCTGGGCTACTGGCAGGAATAATGATTAAGGCATTAACAGCAATTTGCCAAGTCGATTGTGCCTTTTGCCAATCACGCAATGATTTAGCAGCGTTTTGTCGCTGGGTAGCTATGCTAGCGACATTTTTGGCGGCGGTAATTTTTTTCAACCATTTTTCTTGAGCGAGTAACTGCTGATTGATAGTTTGCAAATTTACCCGATATTTGGTTAATTTTGGCTGAATAAACCCATAAAGTTCACTTTTAGGATTGATAGCTTCTAAAGGTGCGATCGCTTGTCGCCACAGGTGCTGTCTGGCTTGCAATTCTCCTAAACTATTTGTAGTAGTTTGTGTTTCTTGCTCGGCCTTAGCTCCCGCCTGCAAAGCTGTCAGCACTTGACTAATCTTCTGTGAATTTCCAGATAAGTTAGTTTTGAGTTCCTCGGCTTGCTGATAACGGGGCGACCATTGGGGAATAATTGTCAGCGCGTTGCTAGCTGTCTCTAACTGTTGTTTTACTGCTAATAATTCATTTTCTGACTTGGCACGAGCAATCATGTGCCGAGATGCTGTTTTAAGTGTCTCTGCTGTTTCGATCTCTTGACACGCAGACAAAATACAAGGCCGAGTTAGTAAATAACCACCAGCCCCTAATAAAATAATTCCTAGCAAACCTACACCCAGCAAAAGCTTTGGTATGACTAGACGTTTGTGTTTGGTAGTAGTTAGATCTGGCGCGTCTGCTAAGGGATCAAATATTTCTTCGTCGGCTTCTTGCTCAATTGGATGTTCATCCACAAATGAAGACTCTGTATTTGTACCGGGCCAGAATAGTGAAGCATCGGGTATTTCTGGTGTGTTTTCTAATTCCTTTGGCTGTGGGACTTCTTGCCGCTTTTGCTTGATTGTGATGTCACGTTTGGCATAGGGCAGTTTTTCGCTAATTATTCTCAGAAAACATTGCACTCTTTGCTCTCTGTAAGTTGTTAGCGACTGGAGTGCATCCTCAATTACTGCAAATATTTGTTCGTTGTCAACCGTAACATTAACTGGATGTTGAATCAGAATCATCAACTCGTCTTGGTTGACAGCACACCTAATCTGGAAGACTTGACCAGAAGCGACTTGTGCTAGAACTTGTTCTTGCAAAGTCCTGGCTAAAAGCTGTAAATCTTCTTGCTGGACTGCTACTTTCATAGAGCGTTCCTGCTGGTTATCTATAATTGTTTTTTTAACTTTGGAGGAAATAGATGAATCGCTTAAGTTTGTTGAATGCAGATGCACAATTTAACCAACCATAACCAAAAATAAAATAGACCAACTTTCTAACACAGATTTAGGTTATTCAGCACAATTACCATATCAGTAATTATTCGTATTTTTAAATTTAGTCAGTTTTATGTGCGCGAATTCACTAGTCAAACGACAAATAATAAATTACAAATTAAATAATGGGAATAATAAAGGTTTTAATCAAAATTAACATTTAATTTATGTTGATTAAAGAATAAGTACTTAATAACTATATGACTTCGGGTTGATTACTGAACATATTTGTGGAAAAAGGAGCAAAGCACAGCACAGCAAGAAGAAACAATTCAATATAATTTTGATATAGCAAGCCTAAATAAAATCCAAAACCTATTGCCTATTGCCTATTGCCTATTGCCTGCCCCCACGAGTAATTTGTAAATCAAATAGGATTGCTATATAACTCTCAGAATATAAATGAGCAACCTCTACAATCAAAAATAAAGGTTAGCGATCGCATGATTGTCTAAGGAAGTTTACCAATGAAGTATGACTGTTATATCAGTTACAAAATTATTCCAAATGAGAGAAAAAATACTATACCAAAGTTTTTTGACATCCCGGCTAGTTTTGTTATATGCTGGCAATTCCACTGAGAATATTCATTACATTATATAGTTATAGCTAAATAGGTTAATACTAAAAATTCCTTTGCTTATTGGCTGAATTCGTTAGAATTAATACATCAAAAACTAATTTATACAGATGAACTAGGCTTGATTTAACAATTATGTTGCTGTAAAAAATAAAAAACAGCACCATAAAAATACTTGTGATCATAGGAAAAAAGGTGCATAACAATGGATTTATTAGAGTATCAAGTTAAAGAATGGTTTCGGCAAATAGGTATTCCTGTATTACCTTCTCAAAGAATAGACCACCCTACAGATCTCAAACGTTTAAAAATTCGCTATCCAGTTGTGCTGAAATCTCAAGTGTATGCAGGCGAAAGAATACACGCAGGTGGAGTGAGAATTGTGGAAACAACCATCGATGCGATCGCCGCAGCACAAACTATCTTTAATTTGCCAATTTGGGGCGAGTTACCAGAAGTTGTATTGGCAGAAACTAGATATGATAGCAAGCAAGAATTTTACCTGGCTGTAGTTTTAGATACGGCAGTCTGTCGCCCAGTTCTTTTAGGGTGCAAAGAAGCTGATATTGACTGGGAATCGGCAGGAGAGAAAATGCAATATGTAGTTGTTGAACAAGAATTCTCTCCTTTTTATGCGCGGCGACTAGCTTTAAAAATGGGTCTGCAAGGCACGCTGATGCAGTCAGTCAGCAATATTGTCGAGAAGATGTACGAATTATTTATTGAAAAAGATTTAGACTTAGTAGAAATAAATCCTTTAGCTGTTAATGCTGCTGATGAAGTTATGGCACTGAATGGCAAAGTCAGCATCAACGAACGGGCTATTGGTCGTCATCCAGAAATTAGCGAAATAGCAGCAAAAATCAACAAGCGTCACAGCAATAATCAAACCAACGGCAGATTGAAAGACTCGAACAGTGGAGAAACAGAGGGCAAAATTGGTATTTTGGGGAATGGTACTGGTTCAGTGATGGCGACATTTGATTTAGTCGCTAGTACAGGCGGAACCCCAGGTCAGAGTATGAATCTGCGACATGGTTTTATAAGTGATACCTCACCAACGACATTTTGCGATCGCCTCGCTAAAGGTTTAGATATCCTCACAGCTGACAAAAGTATTCAAGTTATTTTGATTAACCTCCTGGGTAGCATTCCTAAACCAGAAGCGGCGGCGGAAGTAATCGCCAAATTTATTCAAGACCACAATCATGATGTAACTACTCAGAACCGCCGCAACTACCCAGAGTTTGATATTCCTCGCTTAGTTATCCGGCTAGCTGGTTCGGAATTAAATGCTGCTAAAGATTTATTAATAACATTAGAAGCACAAGGTGAACTGGTATTAGTAGAAGATTTAGATGAAGCAGTGGCGCAAGCTGTTCGTTTTACCAAGTCAACAACTTATCAATCCCCAGGGAAAACGAAAGCGAAAAGATAAAAATTTCATACTTTATACTTCAGATTTTTTATGAACTTAACGCCAGATAGTAAAGTAATTATTCAAGGCTTCAGTGAATTTATCTCAGCAACTCATATTGCCCAAATGAAAGCTTATGGTACAAATTTGGTTGCTGCTGTTAATCCCGGCTGTGGTGGACAGCAACAATATGATTTGCCTGTATTCGACTTAGTTGAAGAGGTAGTAGCCCAATTCGGCACTATTGACACAACAATTATTTGCGTCCATCCTTATCAGGTGTTAGATGCAGCTTTAGAAGCGATCGCCTCTAATATCCGCCAGATTATTATTATCTCTGCTGGTGTGCCACCTTTGGATATGGTGCAGTTACTTCGTAAAGCCGAAGCCTGCGAAACTCTGATTGTCGGGCCGAACAGTCCCGGAATTATCGTACCTGGAAAAATTCTTTTAGGCACTCATCCGGGCGAATTTTATACCCCCGGCCCAGTAGGAATTGTCAGCCGTAGCAGTACCCTCACCTATGAAGTCGCCAGAGAATTAACCAAGGCTGGTTTAGGGCAATCAATTAGTGTCAGTATTGGTAGTGATGCGATCGTTGGTTCATCATTTTTGCAATGGTTGCAAATTTTAGACGAAGATGAAACTACAGAAGCGATCGTTTTAGTTGGTCAACCTGGTGGCGGTAGTGAAGAAGCCGCCGCGCGATATATTAGTGAAGCAATTGATAAACCTGTAATTGCTTACATCGCCGGGAGACAAGTACCACCCGCCAAAAATTGGCGACAAACAGGAACTTTAGCCACAGTTATTGGCCGCGACCCCAATTTTGGCACAGCCCAAAGTAAACTAGCGGCTTTCAAAGAAGCAGAAGTTCCCGTAGCTGAACGTCCTTCGCTAATTCCTGATTTGGTGAGACAAGAGTTAAATATCATTCCCGTTGCTTGACAAGAAGGATTTATAGCAGTATCCACATAGATTAGGACATCAATAAATCTACAGCCCTTACTTCAAAGGGCTTTTAACCCTGTTCCCTGCGATAACTCGCACGCGGCTATAGTTTGCGACGGTAAATGTTGCATCTCTACTGTAATATTCGTAATACAGCACTTCCTGCTGTTATGGGGTACAGTTAATAAGAATAAAAATAGGCTCTCCCAGACTAGATATGATAAATTAGTAGCAGAAATACCAATTGAGTAGAATTCTTCTTCTAAAATTATCAAAGTTAGTTAAACCATAAGCTCTTCT
>NZ_JACJRV010000034.1 GCF_014697475.1 Nostoc sp. FACHB-152 | reverse complement strand
AAAGCGATTGAAAATGCTTTTAACCAAGTCTCTTTAAATGATATTTATAATTGGTTTACCCATTGTTGCTACTGTACTTCTTTAGACTGAGAAACGCTATAAATCACTTCAGCAGTATAAGGGGAGTCAGATGAAATAGTATCAAAACCGTTTACACCTTTTGTTCAGTCACCAATGTAAGACTCACCCATTCACCTTTATCGCTATAGCTACGAACCATACGCTGGCGAAGATTAGGTTGAATTAACCAACCCACTTCTAAAAATAAAGGTTGACGTAACTTTACTTGCAATGGAGATGTTGCGGAAGCACCGTTAGGTAATAGTAAAACTTGCACCTGATTTTGCGGATTTTGGTCAAAACTAATGATAGAACCATTGATAGTTGCTGTTGAAGTGATTGTTCGCTCCCCAAAAGTCAAGCTCTGCAATAATCTTCCAGTGTCATCTAAATGCAATTTTAAAGTTGAAGTGTAAGTGTCGGGCGATCGCCAGTCAGGATATATCGTGATAGCCTCACCACGCCATTCTCCCAACAAATCATTTACTGATAAGGGAGGGTTTTCTACTGGTTCTGTTCCTGCTAAATGTTCACGAATTAAAGTTAGTTTATCTAGCTGTCCGTTTTTATCAAATAATTGAACTAAACGTAAGCGGCGATTTTCATTAATTAAACCGAGTTCTGCACCAAATTCGGTAAAAGGTGCTAACTGAATCGAACCTTGGGAAAATGCGCCATTTTCAAAAAAAAGTGTAGTCTTAGCTAGAGAACTGTATTCTAGGACTAAATCTTCCTGCCCTTCGCGGCGAACAATTTGGCGGATGGTTTGATTATCGTTCAATCCTTCTAAGGAAACTACGCTTTTAACATCGTTCAAGAGCGCACCTTGGGGTGAAACTCGAGTGAAAGAACCTTGCCATTCACCGAGATTTTGTAATAAAGATGCCCATTGAGATTTCATGTTATTTAGCCCTTGGTCATTTGTTATTAGAATTCTTGCACGAATTTTGAAAAACAAGAATTTTAAGGCTCACGCAAAGACGCAAAGGCGCAAAGAGTATTAATAAAGATCATCGATGACTCTTAACTATTAACTATGCTTTAGCAAATCGATGTACTGCAAATAAGCTTCCTATTAATCCTACCGTTGCACCGAAACTTAAGAGAATAAGCGGTAATAATAAAATTTGTGAGGGTGCAAGTTGCAAACCATTAGCTATAAATTGGATAAATTCTGGTTGATTAGCCAATAACTTGCCTAAAAATTGTTCAATCACCGAAATAAAAGCCCAAGCGATCGCACCGCCAACCAAACCAAACAAGATTCCTTGTAAAATAAACGGCAGATAAATCCATGCAGAAGTTGCACCTACTAGTTGCATAATCTCAATTTCGTGCCGCCGTGCTACGACAATTAGACGAATGGTGGTGGTAGTGACAGCGATCGCCGTTAAAGTCAAAATACTAGTAATTGTCACCGTAAACCAATTCAAACCTCGGTGCAACTGGGCGATGCGTTTGACAGCTTCATCTACATACTGCACCGTATTCACTCCCTGCAATTTAGCTAGATGAGTCGCTAAAACTGGTACTACTTGAGAATTGCGCGCTTTTACTTTCATCTCATCAACTAACGGATTTTCGCCTAGCTGCTGAGTAGCACCGTCAATATTCGCAATTCCCAAATCTTTGACTAATTTTGGCCATGCTTCTTCTTTGGAAATGCTTTGCATCGCCACAACTTCCGGCATTTTCACGACTAAATGCTCTATACTTTTAGCCTCAACTCCCGGTTCCAAATATACAGAAACCTCCAACTGGCTACCGAATTGATTGAGGAGTTTTTCTACTTGCCAAGAAGTTTGCAGACTCAAGCCAAATAAAAATAGTAACACCGCAACAGTGCTAACAGCGGCCCAATTCATCCAGCCGCCACGCAACAACCCCAAGAATGTTTCTTTAAGTAAATAGTCAAGTTTGGTGAGAAATTTGAACACAGATTACCCCAACATCTAAAAAGTAATTCGCAATCACTCTTTATACTCGATGTGATGAAGTTTACCCATGCTATTCTCACTCAATAAAAAACGAACCACAGAGTACACAGAGAAGATATACTCTGCGTACCTCTGCGCCAACCTCAGCGTTACTCTGCGTTAAAAAACTCCTAATAATGCGTAGCTGACTTGCGATGATGCACAGCCGTCACTCCATCTTGATTTAAAACCTTACCGTTTTCTACAGTGGCATAAACCAGCCAGTGATCACCAGATTCCATCCGGTTTTTAACTGTACATTCTAAGTAAGCTAAAGCATCCGCAAGTATAGGAGAGCCATTGACACTTTCTTCAGTCGCAACATCAGCAAACCTGTCTTGTCCAGGGCCAAAGGGTTTGAGGAAATGCTTCATCAAGCCGATGTGATTGCCCTCTTTAAGAATGTTGAGGACAAATTGATTACCTGAGTGCGTTAATGGTTCTACTGCCCGGTCTTTGGCAACGGCTATAGTTAACCCCGGTGGATTAAAGCTAGCTTGGGCTACCCATGAGGCTAACATGGCACTGGCTCTATCTTCTTGTTTGGCTGTCAGCACACACAAGGAACCAACTATGCGCCCAACAGCTTGTTCGACATTCGTAGCGGGTACACTTTGCGATCGCACTTTTTTGGCTTTCTTCAGTGCTTGGGCAAAGTCAGTTCCAGCTTCTTCGCACAATTGCAGAGTCGCATCATCTGGTTTAAACTTGACGCGGATGGCATCAAAACCAAAGCGATAGCCAGCATCTTTAAGTTTACTTTCTATTAAATCAACAGCTTCACCACTCCAACCAAAGGAACCAAACACACCTGCAAGCTTATTGTTAGTTCCTGTGGATAAAACAATCCCTAAAGCTGTTTGTACTGGTGTCGGTGCATGACCTCCCAATGTTGGCGAACCCATGACAAAACCAGCCGACTTTTCCACCGCCGCGCGGATTTCTTCTGGTTCAGTAAATTCGCAGTTAATTGATTCTACAGCTACACCAGCCTTTGTAATGCCACGGGCGATCGCTTGGGCTAAAGTTGCGGTATTGCCATAAGCTGATGCATAAATTAAAGCTACCGTCAAGTCAGCAGATGTTTGCTGTTGACACCATTGACGATAAGCTTTAGTTAGCTCAATTAAGCCGTAACGCACCAAAGGCCCGTGTCCCGTCGCATATAAACGTGCTGGAAAATCAGCAAGTTTATCTAAAGCTGTTTCTACCTGCCGCGCATGGGGAGCCATGAGACAGTCATAATAATAACGGCGATCTTCATTAATTACTTCCCAACCTTCATCAAATACTTGGTCGCCGCAGATATGCGCCCCAAACATCTTATCTGTGTAGAGAATTTCGGTTTGCGGGTCGTAGGTGCAGAGTTCATCAGCGTAGCGGGGGTTAGGTGTAGGAATGAATTGCAGGTTATGTCCTTTACCCAAATCTAGGGTGTCTTCCCCCCGCATCACGATAATTGGTAAGTCTGGATTTTCTAAAGCACCGCGTAAATTTATCGCCCCAGGATTAGAACAAACAAAGGTAATTTGCGGCGCAATTTCTAATAAAGCTTTTAAAGTGGCGGCGCGGTTAGGGTTGATGTGACCGAGAATGACATAATCAATTGCTTTGACATCAATACGCTGTTGCAATGCATCCAGGTAAATTTGTGTGAAAGTTTCCCCAGGTGGGTCAATCAAAGCAATTTTGTCAGCTTGAATTAAATAAGAGTTAGCCGTAGTTCCTTTGGCTAAGGCATATTCTATTTCAAATCTCAATCTTGCCCAACTGCGCGATCGCAGTACTGTTGTATCAGTAGCAATGGGCAGTACTTGCACGTCACGAGGTTTAGTATCTAGCATAAT
This sequence comes from Nostoc sp. FACHB-152, assembly GCF_014697475.1. Taxonomy (GTDB): domain Bacteria; phylum Cyanobacteriota; class Cyanobacteriia; order Cyanobacteriales; family Nostocaceae; genus Nostoc_B. The sequence goes on along the minus strand of NZ_JACJRV010000034.1, from coordinate 64,088 downwards.
TTTTGAATAACTTCTTTATTTTTAAGGATTTATTATGAATTAAACAGCAATTGCTAAACATGAGTCCACAGTTGCAGCAAAAAAGTACCCATTTAAATTAAAGCTTAATTTAGTTAATTGAAGGTTTTTTCTTCCCCTTTCCCCTTTAACCGAACAGTATTGATCTATAAGGCTTAAATGCTTCTTGAACCACAAGACCCCTGACTTTTTAAGAAGCCAAGGGTCTGAGCAAGTTTAAAGAGCTAAATTTTATCCGGGAAACTTCTTCAATAAATCATCGCCAGGAATTACGGTTGTATAAAAGATATAGTCATTATTAGCTACATAGCGTCGGTCTTGTTTGATGATGGACATAAATTCCCGATGGCCTTGTCGCATCCGTCCTACCAGACAGCCAGCACTAGCATTTTTAATATCATTACTGGGTGCATCATAACCCCAATGTTGATTCACAAAGAAAAGACCTGTATCTAGTTTGTCGCCAGTCCGCATAAAGTCTTTGTTAAAGTCGCGGTGAACTGTAATTGGTGCAACTTGTACTAATGCTTCGTGGCGTTCTGCATTGCCATGCATACCGACAGCCCAAGCTTTGTATTGGCCAAACTTGATTCTGGCCGCGCCTTCAGGATTCATCGGGCTTAAAGTGTAATACCGGCCTGGTTCTGTGGTCGCTTGCCAGTGATCTACAATTTTAGGAACACCATTTACTACCTCAATAACAATCCGGCGATCGTTAAATTCATTGGGTCTATCACTGTTAAGGCTCCAGTTTCCATCCATGCCCTCAACATAAACAATGTTGTATTCTTTAGACCCAGTGAATACTTGATAATTTTGTGCCAGCATATACTTCACGATTTTGCTGGCAATGTCATTACCAAGTTTTAATGGAGGTTTAGGTAAATCATCCGGTTTGGTTTCAATTAATTCTTTAGCAGTAGTTACTCCGATATAGTCTGGTTCGTTTATTTTTTTTAATTCTTGAAATTTTTTGATAGCCGCAGCAGTTACTGGCCCAAATTTGCCATCTGCGGGGGGTTCTAATAAACCTAAGCCTATTAATAATATTTGAATCTGGCGAGTTAAATCTTCATCTTTGGCGATCGCTTCAAATCCCCATTTTTCTTCTTTACCCAAAAAATCTTGTAATTTCATATTGCACCTTGATTCCCTTACCCAAAATTAAATATAAACATCATTTCTCTGAGAGATGTTGTCTGAAACTATACTCGCGGCTTCAAATTTCAGCCAAGATTTTTAGTATTACTTTACGATCCAATTCTAGGTAATTGAATTCCGTAAAAGTAGTTATCCCAATTCTCTAAAAAAATGAGGCAACACATTCAAACCTCAAAAGCCATACCATATCTGATTTTCTTAATTGCGAATTGCGAATTGCGAATTGCGAATTGGTATTAGTTAGGTATGCATTGCTTTGGCAAAGTCTGGAAATATGTTTTAAAAAATTAAGGCAATGTCTACCGCACTCAGTTACAAAATACACATTTCTAATAGACTTTGTAGGGTGGGCATATTTTAAAAAATTAAAGCAATGCCCACTTTGTCCAGATTTATCAAGTTTATTCCTTAGATGCCAAGGTAGAGGTAGGCATAGATCTTGCTTGATAAGCATTTTTGATTGCTACCCAGCTACTAGCAATTGGCATTCGCCAGCCAGTCCCAAAGGCGCGGTCGGTAATTTTCAATCCGGGGGGTGCTTGTCGCCGCTTAAATTCAGCACGGGCAACCATATGAATTACTCGGTCTACAATGATTGAGTCGTGACCAGCTGCAACTATTTGGGCTGCTGATTGATGGTCATGAATTAGACGTTGCAAGATATCGTCTAAAACTTCGTAGGGGGGTAAGGAGTCTTGGTCAACTTGGCCAGGTTTGAGTTCCGCACTGGGGGCTTTGGTTAGGACATTCTGGGGAATAACTTCGCCATGACGATTTAACCAATGGCAAATTTTATAAACGCGAGTTTTCGGAACATCAGCAATGACAGCTAACCCGCCGTTCATGTCGCCGTAGAGGGTACAGTAACCAACAGCCATTTCTGACTTGTTACCTGTGGATAATAAAAGATAGCCAAATTTGTTGGCGATCGCCATTAATAAGTTACCGCGAATCCGGGATTGAATATTCTCTTCGGCGATGCCAAATTCTGTGCCAGCAAACAAATCAGCGAGACTTTGATCAAAGCCTTGCATTAACTCGCCTATGGGTAAGATAGTAGTTTCAATTCCGAGATTTTTTCCTAATGCTAAGGCATCATTTACAGAGTGTTCGGAACTGTAAGGAGAAGGCATGAGGACACCAAGGACATTCTCTTTACCGAGTGCAGCAGTTGCGATCGCTGCTACTAATGCCGAATCTACACCGCCACTTAATCCTAATACGACTTTAGAAAAGCAGCATTTCTTTGCATAGTCTTTTACACCTAAGATTAAGGCTTGCCAAACTTCCTCTTCTTCTGATTCGCATACAGGGTTTAAAGAACTTAACTGTAAATCTCGTTGTGTCTCGTTAAATTCAACATTTACTAAGTCAGTCTCAAAACCACGAACGCGACACATAATTTCACCTTGGTCATTCAAGGCGAAACTATGACCATCAAATATTAAATCATCATTACTTCCTACTTGATTAACATAGATCATCGGTTGTTGAAAACGCACTGCGCTATGCTTGAGCATAGTTTCTCGAAACTGCGGTTTGCCGACGCTATAAGGCGAAGCTGATAAATTGATAATTAAATCTACACCCAAAATTGCTAAGTCTGCAATCGGGTTAGCTGCGTAACTACGTTTGCCCCAAAATTCTTCGTCATTCCATAAATCTTCGCAAATGGTTACGCCGATATCGACACCATCTAAGGTGAAATAATTAGCTTGTAAACCAGGTTCAAAATAGCGGTGTTCGTCAAATACATCATAAGTAGGCAAAAGCCGCTTGTGAAACATTTGCTTGACTTTGCCTTCTTCTAACAAAGCCATACTATTAAATAAACTTTTACCGCCAGTGATCTGCGATTTAGTATTGTGGTCAACAGTTCCTACTAAAACAGCTAACTTGGGTGGCAAGTCTCTGGCTAATTGTTGTAATGTCATCTCCATAGAAGACACAAAACTGGGATTGAGTAATAAATCCCTTGGTGGATAACCACACAAAGAAAGTTCTGGGGTTAACAATAAACGTGCGCCTGTCTTTACCGCCTGTTGTGCTGCTTGGAGAATTTTTTGGGAGTTGCCAGGTAAGTCACCAATTGTAGGATTAAGTTGAGCGATCGCAATTTTCATAGTTATTTGTCATTAGTCATTTGTCATTGGTCAATAGCCAAAAATAAATTACTATTGCCTATTGCCTATTGCCTGTTTAAATAAACACCAAAGGTTTATCTTTAAATGGTGCAAAAGCTTCAGCATCGAATTTATATAAACTAGCTGGGCGACCAGCACCCCGTGATACCTTTACTCCGGTATCGCACAAAAAACCTAATTTGAGTAGACGCGCCCGAAAATTAGAGTAATCAGAAAAGTTGTCGCTTAAAACTGTGGTGTACAACTGATACAAATCGTTTAAGGTAAACATTTCTGGTAAAACTTCAAATGCAACCGGACTGTACTCTAATTTATTTCGCAGTCGTCTGTGACCATAAGCTAAAACTTCATTATGGTCGAAGGCTAATTGTGGCACTTGTTTAATTGGATACCAAGCAATTCCAGAGACTTTATCGGCAATTAATTCTGCTTCTTCAAATCTGACGAGGGCAAAATAACTAACTGATAAATAACGCACGCCATAACTATCAGTTGCTTCCCGCGGATCGCGATTTGGCCCGCCAAAGGTATACAACTGTTCTAAATAGAGATTGTTGACTCTGATTTTCTCGGCCATGATGCGATAGGCAGCATCTTCTAAAGATTCGCCTTGACGCACTAACGTACCAGGAAGACTCCACTGATTTAAAAATGGTTCTTGCTGTCGCATGACTAAGAGAACCAAAAGTCGATTTTGAGTAGTATCTACAGAAAAAATTACATTATCAACACCTACTTTAAAATCAGCCAAAGGTTGTTGATCTAGCGGAGTTGAAATCTTTTTGTGGTTGCGTCCTGGCATTTGTACAAATGCTGTTGATGAATATAGGCAACAATGGGAGCTATGAGAGCTTCAGTATCTCCATGTTCACGATAGGCTGTCGAGGAGACATTTAGACCCATAAGGCTGGCGATCGCAATTTTTCCTCCGAGTTTCTGCACTGCCTCTAAGGTAGATTCTTCTAGCGCATATCCTGGTCGTGGCACAATCAAAAGTTGCACTTGCTGTAATAAATCTTCAATTTTATACCAGCGTGGTAGTTGATTGATTAAATCTGAACCAATTACTAAGGTGTATTCAGCTTCTTCGCCCCAATGCTGTTTCGCCTTTTCTACTGTTTCCAGTGTCCGCCAGCTACTCAAATCTTGTGCTACTGCAACATTGTGCCGTGGTGCTTCCATATCGGCAATTAACAGTCGCAGCATCGCCGCCCGATGTTCTAAAGGCGTTTGATGAGATTTAAACGGATTATCCGCCGCCCAAACCGCTACCCAATCATAACGTTCCGACAACCACCTTAAAATCTCTTGATGCCCAGCCGTTGGCGGATCGGCACTTGTACCAAATAAAGCAATTCTCATCATCTTACTTCGCACTCTTTGTGTCCTTTGCGGTTAGTCTCTTCGTCTTCTCCGTCAACTCCTGCAACTGTGCAGAAATCTCCACCTGTAAACCAACAGGATTCGACAACCGCCGTGTCTCCTCTGGTAAACTCGCCACCGAAATCGCAGTTCGTTGGCGAATTTCTGCCAAAGTTTCTGGCAATTGCACCCGTTCACCTTCTTTCATTACCAATTGCAGTAAAGGCGTTTCTGATTGCGGTGTTTCTGTAACTAACCCCAACCTGTCAGCTTGTACTTTACCCCCGACAAACGACCGAAAAATCTGCTTGCGTCCTGGGTAAGTCCCCTTACCACTAGACTGCTTCATCACTGGAATGCCATCCATTTCGACAAGCTTGTAAACTCCGTTAACAGGCGTACCTGTAACCAGTCGTGTCCCCAAACCATAGCCATCAATTACAGCCCCAGCCGCCTTGAGTCTGGCAATTTCCCATTCATCTAAGTCGCCACTAGCTAAAATCGGCACATTTGGTAAAAGCGATCGCACTTGTTTTGACAAACTCACCAAATCACCAGAGTCTAGTCTGACTCCCGATAATTCCAATTCTCCAGCATTGATTTTTGCCGCTAACCTTTCAGCAGCCGCGATGGTATCGTATGTGTCAATTAATAATGGCGCACCCGGAAAATACCGATGAAACGCCGTAAAAGCTTCTGCTTCACTGCCTTCCATTGCTGATAACGCCATAACTAAGGCGTGAGCCATAGTACCACTTGGTTGTTGCCCTAACTGTAGGGCTGCTAACACATTGGAGGTGGCATCTAATCCGCCGGCTAAGGCTGCCCTTGCTGCCCACAAAGCACCTTGGGGGCTGAATGCCCGTCGTGTACCAAACTCTAAAAGTGTGGCTTTTTCTCCAGCAATATCACGTAACCGTGCTGCCCTGGTGGCAATCAAAGTTTGATAATTGAGGGTATTTAATAGATAAGTTTCTACCAGTTGTGCTTGCCATAATGGTGCTTCAATTCGCAACAATGGCTCATTAGCAAATACGGCTGTGCCTTCGGGAACTGCCCAGACATCGCCTGTAAATTTTCCTGTCTCTAATAATGACCAAAAGCGATCGCTTGCTTTAGCAAAAATTCCGGTTGCTTGTAAAGCCGCAATTTGAGCATGATTAAAACTTAACTTTTCTAAATATGCTAGAGCTTGCTCTAAACCCATTGCAATTAGATAGCCAAAATTTTCTGGCGATCGCCTCACAAATAACTCAAAACTAGCCCGTTTTTGTTCTAATCCTTCACCGATATAACAAGCTGTCATTGTCAGCTGGTAAAGGTCTGTAAGCAAGCTGTAATCAGCCGCAGAGAGTGTCAGGTCTTGGTGCTGGTAGCTTTCCAAGTCTGGGATAGTTGCCATGTAAGAGTGTCCTTACAAGAATGCTACTTTCATATTATGGTAATTTTTACCATAAATAATGTCAATAGGTCGAAAAAATTAAGTAATAACCTGCCATAAATCGGGATGAACGCAGGGAAATAATTATATATTATGCTATTATTTAATATTTTTTAATAGTTTATTATAGTAATATCCTTCGGCTTATTTGTGAAATAAATGAGTGAAAGCAAAGAGTTTTGATATAATTAGAATTAAAGATAGAAGTTCAAATTGTTGGCAATCTAAAGTATTGCGAAGCTATCTGAAAAAGTGTTGCACAAGTTGTCAATATATTGAGAATATGAGCAAGGTGAGAATATCAGAATTACAGTAGAAACATAACAATTAAACGGACTCAAAAATAAGGAGTCTCAGATTATGGATATTTCCAAAATCCTGGCAAGCGTAACCCAGTACATTTCTGAAGCCGCAATGCGAATTTTTGGCCCTACTGATGATCAGTATCCCAATACTGGGGTACAGCCTTTTACAGGCGAACCTTATAACAAAGATACAGCCGATAATTGGTAGATAGTAGCCCATTCATTTAGAAGTGAAGAACAAGCTTGAGTTAAAGGCGTTAAATATTAACATAATGATCATCAGATCAAAAAAGTAGAGACGTAGCATTGCTACGTCTCTACTTTTTCATGAGAAATATCTAGGCTTGATTTAAATTTCTACTTTTTACCCAAGACATGATCAATTTTCTGAGTTTGTCTGTTTTCGCCTCGGTGAAATAATATATTACAACCGCATACAAAAATACAAATGCAACTATCCCCAGAGCTAAAAGTACGTGAAAAACATCTGGTTCCCAAGGGCGATCGCCAATGATACAGGCTCTAATAAAGCAAAGTATAGGCAAATGAACCAGATAAAGAGTATATGAACATCCTGCTAAACCTTGAGCAAATTTTTCGTATAATCCTACTTTTTGGATTTGGCTACGGTCATTAGCTAGAAAATATATCAATACAGCAGTAGCAATACCTATGATAAAGTCTGCTACTTTTTCACTAGCTACGAAATTCTCAATTTTTAAACTAATTACAAGGGTAAGGGTAGAAAAGAAAATCAGTAAATTCAAAATTATCTTTCTACTAATATATCTAGAAGTAGAACCTATACTAACTAATGCACCCATTAACCAAACAATAAAGTAAAGTCTAATCTCTGAACCTACCATTAATAATATGGCTGAACTTAGAACACCATATAAAACACGTAATTTTAGAGATTTAACACAAACGCATAAAATAATTGCTGGAAAAAGTATATAGTACCAAAATTCATAAGCTAAACTCCAAACTGCTTTATCGGAACCAAATTCGTTTACAAATATTTTTTGAACAAACCCAATGGTTCCTAAGAAATTTTGCCAAGTTAAACTTTCCCAAATTTTATATGTTGCTAAAAAATTATTATGGAACTTTTCTCCATAAAAGCTATCTTGACCAGTACCAAAAATTTTTATCCCAAGCAAGTCCCAAAACGCAGTTAAAAATAAAGCCGGAATTAAAACAATATATAAACGGGTTAAGCGAGTTATTAAATAGTTAACCCATGACCATTGTTTTTGCTTAATTGTTCTGATGACGCTAGCAGAGATAAAAAAACCACTGAGAACAAAAAAAATCATCACAGATTGATGTCCTAATCCTGTAAAGAAATAGAACCTTTTATTGAAAAAAGTAGGATTGGTAATTTCTGAATAATCTACAAATAATAAAAATCTCATATGGTCAAGGAGAACTAGTATAGCCGCTAATCCTCTTAACAAGTCTAGATGAACTGACCATCGATAATTTCTAATTGAAGGAATACTGTAGATAGGCTGAGTTTTTTCTACTAACATCTTTGTTTATGGCAATAAAAAAATTTTAATGGAAGCAGAAACTTAATCTAGGTTTCGCAATGCATGATTTATCAAGTGAATACCAGGTTTTGCTATTTAAGTAATGCGCCAATTTCCCAAAGCACTAAACAAAATAAAGATCAATATTTTGTAAGCATTATTTAAGCTATTATGTCTAACAGCCTTTTTGTGCCTAATTCTTAAACACAGAACAAGTCAAAGAAGCATTATTGATAATTAAAATCAAAAATAAATATATATTTAGCTGTGTTCTGAGGTCTATTAAAACCGATAACTTTACTGAAATTTATTATAAATTTTATCTCAGCTTTACTGAAAGGATTTTTATTTGATTAGTTAAATTTCAGCCTGAGAAAAAAGTACAAGTCTATTGTTTTTAATCAATTATTAAAACTGCGGAACCTTCAATTTGACCACTGCGAAGCGCATTCAAAGCTTGATTTGCTTGGGTTAAAGGGAAAGCAGTCACCGCAGTACGGATAGGAACTTTAGGTGCTAAGGCGAGAAATTCCTCCCCATCTTTGCGAGTTAAGTTAGCCACAGACCGCAACATCCTTTCTTGCCAAAGAATTTCATAAGGAAAGGACGGAATATCGCTCATGTGAATACCTGCACAAACGACGGTTCCACCTTTACTAACTGCACGTAAGGCGGTTGGAACTAACTTACCTACAGGTGCAAAAATTATCGCTGCATCTAAAGGTTCTGGTGGTAAAATTTCTGAGTCACCTGCCCAAGTTGCACCAAGTTGACGGGCGAATTTCTGTCCGGCAATATCTCCTGAACGGGTAAAAGCAAAAACTTGACGACCTTGATAGTGAGCCAGTTGAATTAAAATGTGAGCAGCAGAACCAAAACCATAAAAACCAATTTTGTCTGCATCGCCTGTCATGCTGTAGGCACGATAACCAATTAAGCCACCACACAACAAAGGTGCAGCTTGCAAATCAGGAAAGCTAGGATCTAAGGCAAAGCAAAAGCGGTGGTCAGCGACAGTATATTCTGCATAGCCGCCATCTAGGTTATAGCCAGTAAACTGGGCAAAATCGCACAGATTTTCACGACCGGAGAGACAGTAACGGCAGCGATCGCAAGTATGCCCTAACCAAGGTACTCCAACTCGTTGACCTACATAAAATTTATCAACGCTGGTTCCCATAGACTCAATAGTACCGACAATTTGATGTCCAGGTACTAAAGGTAATTTTGGATGAGTCAATTCTCCATCAACTATATGCAAATCTGTACGGCACACAGCACAAGCATGAACACGAATCAAGACTTGTTCAGGCTGAGGTTGCGGTATCGGTAACTCAACTAGGTGCAGAGGTTGATGGGGTGCATCTAAAAGCATTGCACGCATAAGCAGTTATCAGTTAACAGTTATCAGTTAGCAGAGGTTGATGCGGTGCATCTAATTCTAATTTACTTGTTGATTATGGAAATAAGTTTCGTTTAACTGCAAAATTTTCAATTATGCAGGCTTTTAAATTTTTACTAAAAAATTGGTTTCCTTAATTTTGCTGCTATCTTAGACTGAAATCACAGTTGCGATCGCTAGATAAAACGCTCATAATTTTTTTATAGGATTATATTAAGTAGGAGGAAGGCACAAATAAACTTAACTAGATAAGTCTTGGGCAAAATAGCTAAAAACCTCTTCCCTCCTGCCCTCTGCCTCCTGCCTTTTCCTAATTACAATTATTTATGTCCCTCTACTTATGATTCTCTCTCTGCTATTTGAGCATGGTTATTATTGCTTAATAACCGCCATAAACATTGAATTTAGAGTTATTGGCAAAGATGAGTCCGGTAAGTAGTACTATAAATTATAGTGATTAATTTCTCTGATGAATCTCATTTTATTTAATGACAAGCTGCTACACAAATTTGTTTGCTACAAAAACTTAAGGTTAATTATCTAACAGGAATCCCTTTATGGAACAAGGGTTAAGATTACTAATTCAACTAGTGCTAGAGTTTGCACCTGTGGTTGTAAATTTAGTACAAAAGAGAACAGAAGAAGGGCTGGCTACAACTACTTATCAATTTCCGAAAGTCATCGAAGAGGTGCTTGAATTCGTCAGCATTACAACTAATAATAAAAATGCTGAAGAAGAATTTCAACAAGAAAAAAATCTCCAAAAGCAATTAGCTGTTTACCACCGAGAAACGCAATTACAAGTAGCACAGCAACAGAGAGATACATCTCTTCAATTACCAGAGATGAATAAAGTTCTTGATAGCTGGCCTTTAAGGTTATACCCTTCCCAAATTTTAGGAAATCATCATCACAAACATACGCCACTAAAAATTTTTCTGGCTCCTCCGCAAATTAAGTTTGACCAGTTTGAGTCTAATCATGAAGAAGTTTCCGAAATAGAGAGAACTTTAGCTGAGGGTTTGCGTGAGTTTATTAATACAAATTACTCTTTGCATGATCCTCTCCGACCAACAGAATTCTTAGCAGGAGCTTGGGATAGTAAACGTTTTCATAGTGAATCTAGCATTAAGGCTTTGTTTAGTATGTTAAAAACAGAGCCGATTTTAGTATTAGAGTCAGAGCATGATGGTGATTATTTAAATTTTCGCATTGCTTATTGGGGTTTAGGACAAGAAAATTATTTTTATAAGACAATTTCTCGCCTAGCTTATAAAGATATTATTCAGGAGTTTGCTAAAAGTCGTGCCTTAGAGTGGAAAAAAACTAGAGATGAACTAGTAACTATAGGAGAAGACATAGAAGAAATTAATCAGCTAGGTGGTGATAATATTCAGAATTTGGCAATTTTAGAAAAGTTAGAAAAATGGCAATCTAAAGGTATTGATACTAGTAAATTGTCGTTAAAATACCAAATTAATCATCAGGATATCGCTAAATTTAGCCAAGTTTTAATTACCTGCCACTGCTTAGTTGCTGCTTGGGTAGTAGATGCTTATCACCTAGTTCATCATGATGTACAGCCTTTGTTACCCCAATTGCTGCCTAGTTTGCTGAAAGATACCCGATTGTCAGATACACAGACAATGGCTGATGACAACTTACTCAGGGTATATGCTACAGGTTACCAACAAGTTTATCAGGCTCTGGAAAAGGAGCGGCGTTATTGGGTGCCAGAGTTGGCTTTACAATTAGCACAAAGTTTAACCCATCTGAGCGATCGCACTTGGGCGCAGGAACAGGTAGACTATTCAATCACGACATGGTTGGAGTTGCGCCAAGTTACCACTGGGGAATTTTTACATCCATTACAGGCAATGCAATCTGCAATCAAAATCGAAGATCAGGAGTATATCTATAAGTTAAAAGAATATTTTACAGCAGTAGGCGATCGCCAAAATAGTGCAGCTGTAGACCAACTTTTAGCAGCCATTGCAAATCTGAAACACAAACGCACTCTAGAATCTCCTGAACTCATTCATACCTTAACTGGTCATTCCGGCAAAGTTACATCTGTAGCGATTAGTCCTAATAGTGAGATTTTAGTTAGTGGCTGTGCTGACCAAACTATTAATATTTGGAATTTGCCAAGCGGAAAACATATCCGCACCCTTACAAGTAACTTAGGTGAAGTTTCATCAGTAGCTATTAGTCCCGATGGTAATTTTTTAGCTGTTGGTAGCTGCCAACATCCAAGAAGTAATGTTACAGTTTGGAGTTTAAAAACTGGTCAATTAATTCACACACTTTTAGGACATCAAAAACCAGTCAATGTTGTAAATATTAGTCCTGATGGGCAGATTCTCGCTACTGGCAGTAATAAAATTAAAATTTGGAACTTGCATAAAGGCGATCGCATTTGTACACTTTGGCATTCAGCTGCTGTTCATGCTGTGGCCATCAGCCCCGATGGTAGCATTCTAGCCAGTGGTAGTTCCGATAGCAAAATCAGACTGTGGAACCCGCGCAACGGTGATCCAATCTGCACACTTGCAGGTCATACAGGCGAGGTACAATCAATTGCCATTAGTCCTGATGGACAACTTCTGTTTAGCGGTAGTGCCGATACAACTATTAAAATTTGGCATTTGATCACAGGCAAACTCTTGCATACTCTTAACGGCCACTCAGATGCAGTGAAATCAATTGCGATTAGTCCGAATGGAGAACTACTGTTTAGTGGTAGTGGCGATCGCACAATTAATATTTGGCGTATTTCTACAAATGAAATACTATATACACTCACGGGTCATTCAGGTACAATAAGCTCTCTGGCTCTTAGTCCTGATGGGAAGTTTCTTGTTAGTGCTAGCTCTGACAAAAAAATCAAAATTTGGCAAGTAGTTACTAGCTAAAACTATTCGATATTTAAACATATAATTTCTAGGCTGGCGTAGAGGTTTTTCTAACTCTGCGTCTTTTTATTTTTATAGATTTATTTAATTTCAATAAGATAATTATATCTATTAAACCAAACTAATATACAGCAAAAAGCATATCAATTAGCACAGTGTAAAAGCGTGAATACCAATAATATTAATGTTTTGCGAGCAGTACTTATGCAACCTGTATCTGATTATATTTATCTAATTTAAATTATTTCTTCGTATTATTTTGCAGACACCTATATCTGTTGACAGATTAGGCACTTATTCCGACAGATTGATGTAAAACTAATCAAAAAACGCTACGAATAGGATTATTGAATTCAATAAATTTGTGCAACAGAAATTTTAACTTATAGGAGAAGTTAGGATGGTTACTGGTATACGTAGACGTTCTGTAGGTGTATTTTCTAATCGTAGGGATGCCGAAGAAGCACTACATGAATTGAAAAATTCTGGCTTCCCAATGGATAGAGTTTCTGTAATTGCCAGAAATTCAAATAGTGATGACATTGCTGGTACCCAAGTCAGCGATAGAGTTGGAGATAAATCTGACGAAGGTGCCAAAACTGGTGCAATTACAGGTGGTGCTTTAGGTGGTTTAACTGGCTTATTAGTCGGTCTTGGCACTCTCGCAATTCCTGGTATCGGGCCGATTATGTTGGCAGGGGCAACAGCTACCGCCATAGCAACAACTCTGGCTGGTGCTGGTATTGGTGCGGTTGCTGGTAGTTTACTGGGTGCATTGATTGGTTTAGGCATTCCAGAAGAACGTGCCAGAGTTTATAACGAACGAGTAGAAAGAGGCGGCTATTTAATTATCGTTGATGGCACTGATGATGAAATCTCCAGAGCAGAAGCCATCCTGCAACGCCGTGGAATTGAAGAGTATGGGATTTACAACCATCCCGATGCTCATGGGAATCATGGTACTGCACCCATCCACACCAACCGCCGTGCTATTGGTGTATTTTCCCATCGTCGAGATGCAGAAGCCGCACTGAATGAACTGCGCGATGCTGGCTTTCCTCTAAATCGAGTCTCACTCATCGCTAAAGACACAGATGGTCATGGTGTAGCTGGTGTTGGCAATAAAGCTGATGACGGTGCTAAAGCCGGAGCCGCTACAGGCGGTGCTTTAGGCGGTTTAGGTGGTTTATTAGTCGGTCTTGGTGCTTTGGCACTTCCGGGAATTGGCCCTGTGATTGCTGGTGGTGCAGTAGCGACAGCTATCGCCACAACTTTGGCAGGTGGTGCTATTGGTGCAGCCGCAGGTGGCTTAGTTGGTGCATTAGTCGGTTTAGGTATTCCTGAAGACCGCGCTAGAGTCTATAACGATCGCTTCCAACGTGGTCATTACTTAGTCATGGTTGACGGCACAGAAGCGGAAATCCAACACGCAGAAACCATCCTCAAACGTCGTGGTATTGAAGACTTTGGCATCTTTGACGCTACTGATGTTAATAGAGGCGACTGGAACAGACATGAAGAAACTCCCGTGATCGAAAGCGGTCGCAACTATCCAGTAGGTAGCAATCACGATCCTGCTGTAACCATCATCGACCGTCGTGATGAAACAGTTTAACCAAAGTTAAAAGGCGATCGCTACTTTCGCCAATTAATTCACACTGCCTCTTCTCCCCCTGCTCCCCTGCTCCCTTCCCCCTTGCCTCTTCTCTCCCTACTCTTTTGAGTAAACAATCCACATCTCCCATTTATCTATCATTAACTAAAATGAAAAAACTAGCTCCCTTCTTTATTAGTTGCTTACTACTAGTTGGTGCTGCTGCTTGTAACGATGCTTCTAAAACCGCTCAGTCAGCACCAGATAATGTTAATCAAAATCCAGCATCACCAGCTGCTGAAACCACTCAAGAAGCAAAACAAGACGCTCAAAGCGAAGTCCGCAGAAGACAACTTAATCAAGATATTCGCGCCAATGAACAGCGCAATAATGTTACTGGCGGTGATACCGACAGAGATAAAGGCGATTTAGCTACTGAAGTTCGCTCTAAGTTAGAAGCAAATATTCCTGATGGTCAACTAACAGTTGCGGCTGATGATAAAGGCACAGTTACTGTAAATGGTACTGTGAATAATCAGGATCAGTACAACAAAATTCAGCCTTTAGCCAAAGAAATTAAAGGCGTGAAAAACGTAGTTAACAAAGCAGTTGTTGCCCCAGCAAAGCAATAAAAAGGCTAACAACAAATATAAATTAATAGGCGGACATAAATTTACTTAAAACGCGGTATGATAGTCAGTAGCTAGTATTAAAATAAAGTTAAACTAGCTACTGATTTATTCCGTAATTAGTAAAATTTTTGTGATTATTAAAATTATAGAAGTATGGCACTCGAACAACAAAAATTAGAATCTGAGAATGTCACACCTTCAACGGGTACAACTGCTCTAACAGGTGTGGATACTGAAAATTTGCCAAAGCTACCACCTGCTAGCCAACCCGAAAACCAATGGCAGCAAATAATTGATAAAATATCTCAATTTTTAGATCAATCGCCTTACTATTTCAATAAGTTTTGGGCAGCGTATAAACTACCTGTAATTAATTTTGGTTTAGTTTTAGCAGCAATTATTACTCTAAAAGTTGTACTAACATTACTGGATGTAATTAATGATATTCCCTTGTTAGAACCAACTTTAGAGTTGATTGGAATTGTCTACTCAACCTGGTTTGTGTTTCGCTATCTGCTCAGTGCCTCAACTCGTCAAGAATTGGCAGCAGAGATTGACTCTTTAAGAGCGCAAATTTTAGGAAAGGAAGATTTATAAATGGGCTGAATATCACACAGTCATGCTATCTAAGAATTGTCATAGTTGAATTTTGTAGAGTGAGAATATTACACTCTACAATTTTTTATTTATTGAAAAATTCGTGAATGCCTTTACGAGTCGTTTATAAATGAAATAGTATTGCTAGATTACTCTGATTGAACCTCAAGCCCGTCCGGTTCTGGTAAAAATTTTGGGTTCATAATTTGTTCTGGGTTATAAGGACATTCTTCGGGAAAAACTTGTTCACCTAACTGAGTTTCTCTGATTGCTAAAGCTAAACCAAGTTCATAAGCAGTTAGAAAAATGTCATGAAGATATGATTTTAAACTTGGGCTATCCTCTAGAAGCAATTTTATCTGGACACGTTGTTCTCGAATTGTACTCAACCAACTGCTAGTACGCTTTTGAGATTGATACTGCCATTTCAACAAATGCCCTAACAACACTCCTAGACGATTTCGCAATTCTTGGCGTTCTTTTCTACCCAAAGTTTCAATTTCTTCAATAATATTAGTTGTGTCTAGTTGCTCCCACTGCTGCGCTTTTAGCAAACTTACTTGTTCTTGAGTCCAAGCATAAAAATCGGTTTCATAGAGAGAAGATGTGTACATCTTAATTCAGTAGTGATGAGTTTAAATTTTACGAAACCTAAAAGCGATGTCTGACGACAAGCCGCTAGCCTGCGGGTTCTGCGAAGCAGTACGCGTCTACGCATCCCTAAAAAAATTATCTCGTTTTAATATTAAATAACCAACGCTTAAATCTGAATATGAATAAGTGGTATAAACAAGATCTAGCTTTTATTCATGATGACGGTTTTCGTGATTTTGCTCTCAAATCTGCCCCAGGTATTCTGAACATCCTCGCAGAAAACCAAATAAACTCAGGTTTAGTAGTTGATTTGGGTTGTGGTAGTGGATTATTGGCAGAAAAACTCTCTCAAGCTAATTATCAGGTATTGGGCGTTGATATTTCTGAGTCATTGATTGCGATCGCCCAAACAAGAGTTCCCAAAGCTGAGTTTCGAGTTAGTTCGTTATTCAAGACTGATATCCCTCCATGTAATGCTGTTATTTCTATTGGTGAATGCTTTAGCTACTTGTTTGATCCTGATAATAATCGCCAGACATTAATTCAGCTTTTTGGACGCATATATCAAGCATTAAATCCTGGTGGAGTTCTGATATTCGATATTGCACAAGCAGGACAGGTTAGTCCAGGCAAGACAACTCAGAAATTTACTGAGGGCAAAGACTGGATTGTATTAGTTGAAAAAGAAGAAAATCCTTCACAAGCTACTTTAACTCGTCGGATAATTACCTTCCGCAAAGTAGGAGAAAACTATAGACGAGATGACGAAATTCATCGGGTGAAATTATACAGATCTACACAAATCTCTACAGACCTTCGTAATTTAGGGTTTCGAGTTCAAATAACCCGTAGTTATGGCAGCTATCATTTACCAAAAGGAATTGTAGCTTTTGTGGCACGCAAACCTTTTTCTAGTTAGAACTAAGGATGAATAAATTGTAGACCTTAAATGTACTATTTTAAGGAATGCTGCGTCTTCCCCCCAAAATCTAAATTTATTTGTTATCGTTAACCCAAAGGAAACATTAAGCACCAATAAGAGAGTCTGGATGCTGAACAAGCGTCAAAATGCCTGCTAGGTGCTAGGGATCAAAGTTATTCAATAAATTTAAAGCTCATTAGGCAGAGTATATATTTGGGAGATAACATTTATGGTTACAGTATCTCATCAAACGTTGACTTCATTTTCTAAAGAGCGATCGCTCATTCTTTGGTTTGATGAAGTAGGCATTAAAGATATACACCTAGTAGGTGGAAAAAATGCCTCCTTGGGAGAGATGATTCAACAATTAACCCCCAAAGGTGTAAATGTGCCAATGGGGTTTGCAACCACTGCTTATGCTTATCGTTATTTCATCCAATCAGCAGGTTTAGAAGCGAAGTTACGCCAACTTTTCTCCGACTTAAATATTGAGGATGTTAACAATTTACGGGAAAGGGGAGAGAAAGCGCGATCGCTATTATTGCACACACCGTTTCCTGAAGAGTTGCGTGAGGCAATTGCTAAAGCCTATCAAAGTTTATCTGATCAATACCAATCCCAAACAGATGTCGCAGTTCGTTCTAGTGCAACGGCTGAAGACCTGCCAGATGCTAGTTTTGCTGGACAGCAAGAAACTTATTTAAATATTGTTGGTGTTGACGAAGTAATCACCGCTTGCCATAAATGTTTTGCTTCTATATTTACTGACCGCGCTATTTCCTATCGCCATACGAAAGGATTTGATCACTTTGATGTGGCTTTATCAGTTGGTGTACAAAAAATGGTGCGTTCTGATTTAGCAACTTCTGGAGTCATGTTTTCTATTGATACAGAAACCGGGTTTAAGGATGCAGCCTTAATTACCGCCGCCTACGGTTTAGGAGAAAACGTTGTTCAAGGTGCAGTAAATCCCGATGAGTATATTGTATTTAAGCCAACATTAAAAACCGGTTTCCGCCCAATTCTTGATAAGAAATTGGGCAGCAAAGAAATCAAAATGGTATATGTTCCGACTTCAGAAATAGATTTAATTGCTTGTGCTACGGATAAGGCGCATACATTAACAGTTCAAGGGGACGATAACTGTAAATTAACAAGAAATGTACCTGTGCCGGAAAGCGATCGCACCAAATTTGCCCTTGATGACGCAGAAATCTTACAGCTAGGGCGTTGGGCTTGTGTAATTGAAGACCACTACTCCCAAGTTAACGGTAATTACACCCCAATGGATATTGAGTGGGCAAAAGATGGCATCACCAATCAATTATTTATTGTGCAAGCGCGTCCGGAAACTGTGCAGTCACAGAAGAATGAAAATGTCTTGCGTAGCTACCGTTTGAAAACAGGTAAAGAATCTGCGCCAACACCTCTAGTAACAGGACGTGCAATTGGCGAAGCCATCAGCCAAGGCAAAGTATGCGTAATTTTAGATGTCCACAACATCGACAAATTTAAACCTGGGGATGTAATAGTTACAGAGAGAACAGACCCCGACTGGGAACCAATTATGAAACGCGCCAGTGCAATTATTACCAATGCTGGTGGACGTACCTGCCATGCAGCGATTATTGCACGAGAATTGGGTGTCCCGGCGATCGTTGGTTGCGGCAATGCCACACAAGTTTTAAAAGATGGTCAAGAAGTCACAATTTCCTGTGCTGAAGGCGAAGACGGCAAAGTTTATCCCGGACTATTACCATTTGAAGTCAAAGAAGTCCCCCTAGAAAACTTACCCCGCACGCGCACGCAAATTTTAATGAATGTCGGTAATCCTCAGGAAGCTTTTAGTTTATCTGCGCTTCCCAACGATGGCGTAGGTTTAGCGCGGACAGAATTTATTATTGCGAATCAAATTCAAATTCATCCAATGGCGTTGCTTAATTACGACCAATTGCAAGATGAAAAAGTGAAAGCAGAAATTGCAGAAATCACTTCACTTTATGATGATAAGCCACAGTATTTTGTTAATAAATTAGCCCAAGGTATCGCCAGAATTGCCGCAGCATTCTATCCCAAACCTGTGATTGTGCGGATGTCAGATTTTAAGAGTAATGAATATGCCAATTTATTAGGTGGTAAACAATTTGAACCTAGCGAAGAAAACCCGATGCTAGGTTGGCGAGGTGCAGCACGTTATTACGATCCTGGTTATAAAGCCGCTTTTGCCTTGGAATGTCAAGCTATCAAGCGAGTTCGGGATGAGATGGGTTTAATAAATGTCATCCCCATGATTCCCTTCTGTCGCACTCCTGATGAGGGGCGTTTAGTATTAGCAGAGATGGCAAAAAATGGTTTGAAGCAAGGCGTTAATAACTTGCAAGTTTATGTAATGTGCGAGTTACCAAGTAACGTGATTTTGGCAGAAGAATTTGCAGAGGTATTTGATGGCTTTTCCATCGGTTCCAATGATTTGACTCAGCTAACACTGGGTTTAGATAGAGATTCCGCTTTAGTAGCCCGATTATTTGATGAACGCAATCCCGCCGTCAAGCAAATGGTGAAAATGGCCATTGAAGCTGCTAAAAAACGTCAGCGCAAAATTGGCATTTGTGGACAAGCACCCAGTGACTACCCAGAATTTGCCCAATTCTTAGTAGAACAGGGAATTGATTCCATCAGTTTAAATCCCGATTCTGTATTAAAGACAATGCTAGAAGTTGCAAAGGTGGAAAGTGCTGAGTCTTAAGTGAAGCGATAAAGTTCAGATTGTAGAGACTCAGCTCCCCGACTTCTTTAAGAAGTCGGGGAGCTTCTTGTTCACGAATGATTTATGACTGCTATGTTATGTCCGGTTGATTATGAGACCATTTATAAATTATATGTAAGGTGTGTTAGGCGGAAGCTGTAACGCACCGCACAAAGCTTTGATAAGTTACGCTACTATATATAACTAAGAAATGATGAACTATCAACATGACATATTTATCAGTCATGCAAGTGAAGATAAAGATGAATTTGTCAGACCTCTAGCGCAAAAGTTGCGAGATAAAGGTTATCGCGTTTGGTATGATGAATTTTCTTTGACAGTAGGAGATAGCTTAAGTAGCTCAATTGATAAAGGACTGAAAGAATCTAGGTTTGGCATAATTGTTATTAGCTCTGATTTCATCAAAAAATCTTGGACACAGCGCGAGTTACAAGGACTAGTACAGAAAGAATTACAATCTGGAAAAACAATACTGCCGATATGGCACAAAGTTTCATATCAACAAGTTCTTGATTTTTCTCCCACTTTAGCTGACAAATTAGCGGCTAATACTTCTAAAGGCATTCCGCAAGTTGTTAATGAAATTGTTGCAGCACTTAGTAAAGCAGGTGTGGTGATTTCTCAACCCCAAGAAAATACTTTCTTAAAAGAATTTGAATTTGAAACGGTGAAATTCCAATCTGGAACGAAAAAATTTACTCGCACCAGCCAAGCTAGATATTTTTTAGAAGATTTGGGGTTTGGCGTAAAGTTAGAAATGGTAGAGATTCCTGGTGGCACATTTTTAATGGGTGCTTTTGAAAGTGAAGCAGAAAGCAGAGATAATGAACGCCCCACCCATCACGTTACCGTTCCAACTTTCTTTATGGGGAAATATGCCGTCACTCAAGAACAATGGGCAAGAGTTGTTGCTTCTTGTCCTAAAATCAATCGAGATTTAGATCCAACACCGTCTCGTTTCAAGGGAGATGATCATCTGCCTGTAGAACGTGTTTCTTGGTATGAGGCTGTAGAATTTTGTCACAGGCTTTCTCAAAAAACAGGTCGTAATTATCGCTTACCAAGTGAAGCGGAATGGGAATATGCCTGTCGCGCTGGTACGACAACTCCGTTTCATTTTGGTGAGACAATCACAACTGAAGTCGCTAATTATGATGGTAACTACATTTACGGTGCAGCCCCTAAGGGAAAGTATAGAAAACAAACAACGTCAGTAGGCAGCTTTCCACCCAATTATTTAGGACTATACGATATGCACGGCAACGTGTGGGAATGGTGTCTGGATGATTGGCACGCTAACTATGAAGCTGCGCCAACAGATGGCAGTCCTTGGTTTAATGATAATGACAATATTTTTCAAAAGTCAGGAAACGCCGTGCTGCGGGGCGGTTCCTGGATCTACTATCCTAGATACTGCCGTTCTGCGTTCCGCTTCAACTACGTTAGGGCGGGGCGCGTCAACTTCGATGACCCTTTTGGTTATCGTGTTGTGTGCGCTGCTGGGAGGATTTTCCGGTAGCCCTTTATACTTTTACCCTTTTACACTTTACACTTGTTTTTTTTCTCT
The DNA here is from genome assembly GCF_014697475.1 of Nostoc sp. FACHB-152. Lineage (GTDB taxonomy): Bacteria > Cyanobacteriota > Cyanobacteriia > Cyanobacteriales > Nostocaceae > Nostoc_B. Next base: position 43,132 of record NZ_JACJRV010000034.1, on the reverse strand, counting down.
TCCTTTGTCGCCTCATGGCGAATCGATTTTTTGCAGCAAATACTGTACTGCAATACTAGTAAGCCTTTAACGTTCTGGTATTACAATCATGACAATCAATAGCTTAAGCCATGTATGCCAGTTAGAGACCGCTACCATGAGAACGTCAAGAACGCCCTAATTAAAGATGGCTGGACAATTACAGATGATCCCTTTCATTTGAAATGGGGAAAAAGGGATATGTATGTTGATTTGGGTGCAGAAAAACTAATTGCTGCTGAAAAGGAAGGACAACTAATAGCAGTTGAGATTAAAACATTTCGCAGCGTATCAGATATGACAGACCTCGAACATACATTGGGGCAGTACCTATCCTATCGCTCTGTCATGACTAGAACAAATCCTGAACGCATCCTTTATCTTGCTGTTCGTGACCAAGTATACGCCGATGTCTTTGATGAGCCAATTGCTAAACTTTTGGTAGAGGATTACAAAGTTAATATCGTTGTCTTTAACCTAGAACAAGAGGTTATTTTCCGATGGATACCCTGGAGCAATATAAGCAGTTAATACGAAATATTTTAATTGAACATACAAAAATTCCCTTCAGCACTGGCGATATTCAATTTGAAACAGTTTTTGATAGAGAACAAGATCGTTACCTTGTGATGATTTTGGGACGAGAACCTGCGTATGATTTTTCTCCTACCGTGACTCGTCGTGTTCACGGTTGTCTGATTCACGTTGATATTATCGATGGTAAGATTTGGATTCAGCGTGATGGTACGGAAGAGGGAATTGCAACAGAACTCGTCAGTGCTGGTGTACCAAAAAATCAGATTGTGTTGGGATTTCGGTCTGAGGAACTGAGAAAAGATTCAGAATTTGCGATCGCCTAATATTCATTACTATGAGGGTGGGCAATGCTCACCCTAAAAAATTTTTTAAGAAAGCAAGACAAAGGGGAGAATAACAAAAGACTATTGACTAATGACCATTGACTAATGACTAAAACTTGGTTCCGCATTGGGTTAGTGAGTATATTTCTACTCTCACTCGCTTTGAGGTTTTGGGGACTAGATAGGTTTAACACCTTAGTCTTTGATGAAGTTTACTACGCTAAGTTTGGTAATAACTATCTCACCCATGTTCCCTTTTTTGATGGTCATCCACCCTTAGGGAAACTGATAATTGCGCTAGGTATCTGGCTGGGCAGTCATGTACCATTTTGGCATGATACCGTGAATGGATTGACAGGTTCACTGCGATCGCCTTGGGATTATCGGTGGATAAATGCTTTTTTAGGTTCCTTTATCCCATTATTAATTGCTGGGATTGCTTATCAATTAAGTTCTCGCCGTAGTTTTGCCTTAATTGCTGGGTTATTTACTGCTGTTGATGGCATATTTATCGTTGAATCTCGCTATGCACTAATCAATATATATATAGTTTTATTTGGTTTGTTAGGTCAGTGGTTGTTTCTTTTAGCGTTAAACAACCACAGACATAAACGCAAATTATTTTTAGCCATTGCTGGTATTGCTTTTGGTTGTTCAGTAGCTACCAAATGGAACGGTTTATTTTTTCTCGCAGGTATTTATTTCTTGTGGATATTTGCTTGGATATGGCAAATATTAGTCAAAAAAATAGAAATTAATAATTTATCTCATAGTTATGAAGAATTAAATAAACAAACATCTTCACCCCTACAAAAGCTAACACAATTGTATGGTTGGCAAGTTTTACTGTTTTTGGGAGTTCTTCCACTTACTGTATATAGCCTAATTTGGATTCCCCATTTACGACTAGATACAAAATATAGATTTATCGAAGTCCACAAGCAAATTTTGGCTTTTCATGAACGTCTAGGTGGTAATAATGCTCAAGTACATCCCTACTGTGCTGCTTGGTATAAATGGCCGTTGTTGACTCGACCAATGGCATATTATTATCAAACAGCCCAAAATGCTACTGACCCATTACCTGTATTAGGGCCTAATTTACCTGCTGGTGCCGGGAAAATTATTTATGATGTTCATGCAATGGGCAATCCTTTTTTATGGTGGTTCGGTATTGCTGCCATTTTATTTTTGATGGGGATGCTAATTTTTTCAATGGTAAGTTTTTTTAAGACGCAAAAACGTTTTATTTTACCTAAAACTTTTACTGTCGATACATGGATTGCTTTATATATAGTGGTAAATTATGCCGCGAACTTAGTACCTTGGATGAAGGTAACACGGTGCGCTTTTATTTACCACTATATGACGGCTGTGGTATTTGCATTTTTAGCGATCGCTTGGTTTGTTGATCAATGTCTTCGTAGCTATTATCGTCCATTGCAGGTTATGGGTAGCACCCTATCTTTGATTATTTTAGTGGCTTTTATGTTTTGGTTGCCCATTTATTTAGGTTTACCTCTTTCATCCGAAGGCTATAAACTCCGGATGTGGTTTAACTCTTGGATTTGATGCAATTTCTTATTAAAATAACTGTCACCTGTAACCTATCACCTATTAATGCTTCATACTGCTACATATATGCAGTGTAAACAATCAGCCATTTTTTACATTTCTTATCGGTATTTAGAGAGTCTGCCTGTTAGACTGAAAACGCAAGCATGATGGATAAAAGCTACAAAACGCAACAGAGGTATCAACATTTAGGCATCGCAAATAACCAGAATTGATGAAGGAAAATGAAGAAATTTTTCAGAGTTCATCATTCTGTTTTTTATTAGTAATAACTAAACATAGCAATTAGTTAATTTCTAGAATAAAAATTATCCAAGCTTACATATTAGGAAGCGTCATAAAGTTATGCATCCTATAGAACATATATAGGCTCTACTTTTGATGCTTTCTATCCATAGAGGAGAATCTTAATGGAATTAAACTTACAGCTTCCCAGCATTAATGTTACTAGTTTGAAAGAAGCTCCAATTCATACTTCTAGGCAAATACAGCCCCACGGTGTGCTATTGGTGTTGGCGGAACCAGAATTAGAAATTTTGCAAGTTAGTAATAATACTTGGAGTGTTTTCGGCATAGAACCCGAAAAAATGTTGCAAAAAAAACTAGAAGATTTACTCGACTCGTATCAACTAGAAAGAATTAAAGCAGGGTTAGCAGAAGATAATCTAGAATTCATCAATCCAACAAAAATTTGGTTCAGAAAGAAAGGTGATGAATACGTAGTTTTTGACGCAGTTTTTCACCGGAATCCAGAAGGGTTGTTAATCCTAGAACTAGAGCCAGCATTTTCGCAAGAAAATATCCCATTTTTAAGTTTTTATCATCTAGCAAAAACTTCGATTAATCAGTTAGAAAAAACATCAAATCTGCGGGACTTTTGTCAGATAATTGTCCAAGAAGTACGGAAAGTAACTGGTTTCGACCGGGTAATGCTATATAAATTTGATCATGATGGACATGGTTCAGTCATTGCCGAAGAAAAGCTAGATACTCTAGAGCCTTATTTAGGGTTACATTATCCTGAGTCAGATATTCCTAAACCAGCCAGAAAATTATTTGCATCTAATTCTATTAGAATCATACCGGATGCGAAGGCAGAGCCAGTACAACTAGTTCCGGCCACTAATCCAGTCAGTCAGCGTTCATTAGATTTAACTAACTCAATACTTCGCAGTCCTGCTGCTTGTCATCTTGAGTACTTGCACAATATGGGTGTGGGTGCTTCTTTGACTATCTCTTTAATTAAAGACCAAAAACTCTGGGGATTGATTGCTTGTCATCATCAAACACCCAAATTTGTATCTTATGAATTGCGGAAAGCCTGCGAATTTTTAGGCCGGGTCATATTTGCAGAAATCTCAGCCAGAGAAGAAACAGAAGATTACGACTATCGCATGAATTTGACACATATTCAATCGCTGTTGGTTGAATATATGTCCCAAGAAGAAAATTTTATCGATGGTTTAATCAAACATCAGCCGAATCTTTTAGATTTAACTAGCGCCCAAGGTGCGGCTGTTTGTTTTGGCGATCATTGTACATTAATTGGCGAAACTCCCGCAGAAGAAGACCTGACTTTTTTAGTGCAGTGGTTAAAAAATAATGTCAATGAAGAAGTTTTCTATACGAATTCTTTGGCACAGGTTTATCCAGATGCGGAAAGATTTAAAAACGTTGCCAGTGGTTTGTTAGCAATTCCTATTTCCAAGCGGAATTATGTACTCTGGTTTCGACCAGAAGTAATTCAAACTGTTAATTGGGGTGGTGATCCTAATAAGGCGTTTGAGGTTAGCCAGACAGATGGAAATGTTCGGCTGTGTCCCCGGAAATCCTTTGAATTGTGGAAAGAAACAGTTAGGCTGACATCTTTACCTTGGCAATTTGTCGAAATTAAAGCCGCGCTGGAATTACGGAAAGCCATTGTCAATATTGTATTGCGCCAAGCTGATGAACTGGCTCAATTAGCACAAGATTTAGAACGTTCTAACGCTGAATTGAAAAAGTTTGCTTATGTCGCTTCTCATGACTTGCAAGAACCACTAAATCAAGTGGCGAATTACGTGCAACTTTTAGAGATGCGCTATAACGAAGAACTAGACGAAGATGCGAAAGAGTTTATTAGCTTTGCAGTTCAGGGAGTCAGCCTGATGCAGACGTTAATTGATGACGTATTAGCATATTCCAAAGTAGATACACAAGCGATCGCATTTCAACTAATTGAGGTCGAAACAGCCTTAGAACGAGCTTTAGGTAATCTCAGGCAGCGCATCGCCGAAACCGGAACTATAATTACACATGACCCCTTACCAACGGTGATGGCTGGTAGCACCCAGCTGATGCAACTATTTCAGAATTTGATTGCTAACGCTATCAAATTCCGGAGTGACCAACCCCCACAAATTCATGTGGGAGCCGAGAGGTTAGAAGATGAATGGTTGTTCTGGGTACGCGATAATGGTATTGGCATCGACCCCCGATTTAGCGATCGCATTTTTGTGATTTTTCAACGCCTACATACGCGGGATGAGTATGCTGGTACAGGTATGGGTTTAGCTATCTGTAAAAAGATTGCCGAATGTCATCGTGGTCGCATTTGGGTAGAATCACAACTTGGTGAAGGAGCTACCTTCTACTTTACAATTCCAGTTGGAGGACGCGAGCGTGAGCGTAGAAACGGAAGACAAGCTCAAAACCATCTTTTTGGTCGAGGATAATAAAGCCGATGTCCGTTTAATCCAAGAAGCATTGAAAAATAGCTCAGTGCCGCACCAAGTAGTGACGGTTAGGGATGGCGTGGATGCTATGGCATTTTTACGCCAAGAAGGTGAGTACGCCGATGCTCCCCGCCCTGACCTGATTCTGCTAGATTTGAACTTACCAAGGAAAGATGGCCGGGAAGTATTAGCAGAAATTAAAAATGATCCCCTACTCAAACGTATCCCTGTCGTAGTGCTGACAACCTCTAAAAACGAGGATGATATCTTTCACAGCTACGACTTGCACGTAAACTGCTACATTACTAAATCCCGTAATCTCAGCCAACTATTTCAAATTGTTAAAGGTATCGAAGATTTTTGGCTGTCTACCGTCACCTTACCGTCAGAGTAAGGATATGAGTGTCAGGGTGCAAGGGTGCAGGAGTTTAGGGGAGTAATATTACTATAATTTTCTACCTCCTGCCTCTTGCCTCCTGCCTCCTGCCTTCTAAACACTTCCCAGGGCTTAAAACCAGAAAACTATGGCTGAAAGCTTAGTAAAAATCTTGTTAATTGAAGACAATCTGGCAGAAGCTAGGTTATTGCAAGAGTTTTTGCAGCAAGCCGATGCTAAAGAATTTGTCCTAGTTCATGTCAAGCGATTGCAAGAAGGACTCAATGAACTTAGTCGCAGTAACTACGACATTATTTTGTTAGACCTTACCCTGCCAGACAGTCAAGGATTGTCATCTCTGCCAGTACTAATTAATTGTGCGCCTAGTGTGCCAATTGTGGTGCTAACCAATACTAACGACGAAGAACTGGCAATTGAAGCAGTCAGAGAAGGAGCGCAAGATTATTTAGTCAAACGTCATGTCAACGTTAATGGCTTGGTTCGTTCTATATGTTATGCGATCGAGCGTAAACAACTTTTAGAAACATTACGTCAAGTTAATCAGACATTACAAGTTCGAGTTGACGAACGCACCGCCGAACTGGTTAAAGCTAACGAAATCAACCAGTTCAGATCAGAATTAGTTTCTATGCTTTCTCATGATATCCGCCAACCCTTAAATACAATTCTTTTAGCAGCTGGATTACTACAAAATAACGAAGATAAATTAACTCAAGAAAAAAAACGCAATCATTTACAAATGATCCGCCTAGCAATCAAAAATATGGCACAAATGTTAGATGAAGTGTCACTAATTGATAAGGCTGATTCTGGTAAATTTCAATGCGACCTTGAGCGACTAAATTTAGAAATATTTTGCCGTCAACTAGTTGAAGAAGCACAACTTACTCTCAAAGATAAAAATCTAAGTTTGAGTTTTGCTAGTTATGGAGAATTAAGTGAAGCATTCTGGGATGAAACATTACTGCGTCACATTTTAGGTAATTTACTTGGCAATGCAATTAAATATTCGCTTCCCGATGGCAAAATTCAATTTGAACTAATTGGCCACGAAAATTCTGTCATCTTTCGATTTCAAGACTGGGGAATTGGCATTCCCAAAGAAGACCAAAAGCGAATGTTTCAGCCTTTCCAGCGTGCAGAAAATGTTGGCAGAATTCCTGGTACTGGCTTAGGTTTAGCAATTGTGAAAAAGTGTGTTGATGCTTATGGGGGAGAGATTATGGTAAACAGCGAAGTTGGAGTTGGTACTACATTTATTGTCACGCTACCGTTAATCAAGCTTTGAACTCAGAGGCTAGGTTTAGTTTAGTAGGGTGTGTTGTCGCGTAGCGCAACGCACCATCCAAGATTTCCGGTGCTTTGTCTATAACCCACCCTACCAAAGAAAAACTTCCACCTAACCCAGTTGCGCCTCTGATACAGCAACTTGCAAAAACTCTTGCACCCGTTGCAAATAAGTCTGGGGATCTTCCAACATCGGGAAATGCGCCGTATCAGCCATAAACGCAAACTCAACTTTGTCATTCAATGCTGCAGCTTGTCGTCCCATCGCCGCCGGAATAATTTGGTCATATTCTCCAGCCACTAGCAGAGTTGGGACAGTTAGCTTGGCAAACTCTTGTGGCATTAATTCCGACTGCGCCTTACTAACAGAAGTAAAAATTGTGCCTATAGCAGCATCATAATCTGCATCTAGAAAATCTTGTAAAAATGCTTGGCGTTCAGATTTTGGAATGGAGCGATGCAAAAATCTTGCCATAAACATTCGGTCAACAAATGGGATTTTTGCTAACCACTTGGGACGGAATTTAACTACATAGCCACCAAATTTATGAAAGGCTGTAAAGGCTTTCTCGTCGTACTCAAAAATTCCGCTACAAGTCAAAATCCCTCGTTCTACACGTTGGGGATAGCGGTTGAAAAATAAAGTCGCAACAGACGCGCCCATTGAATGAGCTTGGATGTAAACACGCCCAAGATGCAACTCATCTAACAAAATTGCCAAATCATCAGCGTATTCTTCCAACTCATAAGTTAACTCTTGAATTGCTGCTAATTTTTCTTGACTGGTTTCAGACTCAACAACAGACTCGCTAGCTTGGATGATAGTTGGTTTACCCTGCGATCGCCCAAATCCGCGCATATCATAGAGTAAGCAATCAAACTTGTCAGCTAAAGCCTCCGCAGTGCTTTTCCAGTACCTAGCTGAACCTGCCCAACCGTGAACGAACACCATCACGGGCTTTGTTAAGGAAGTAGATGGTTTTTTCACCCACTCGTAGTAATGTTCAACGCCACGAACATTGATGTAAGGCATTTGTTAAAAGTCCATAGTCAAAAGTCCATAGTCAAAAGTCAACAGTCTATAGACTATTGACTCTTAACTAATGACTATTATGCTGATTCTGGTTTAGGTAATGAAGATGGATGAACTATCAGTTCGGCTGTAGAGCGTTTCTCAACCATTTCCCGTGTAACTGTGCAGCGTGTCACATCCTTCCGCGATGGTAACTCATACATCACATCTAACATCAGTTCCTCTACGATGCCGCGTAATGCTCTAGCACCAGTTTTACGACGATAGGCTTCTTGAGCGATCGCCCGTAAAGCATCTGATTTAAAATCTAACTGTACATTATCCATCTTCAGCAGTTTTTGGTACTGTTTCACCAAAGCACTGCGTGGTTGGGTCAGAATCGCCATCAAAGCTTCTTCATCTAGCGGATCTACCACTGCTACCATTGGCATCCGCCCAATGAATTCGGGAATCATCCCAAATTTCACTAAGTCGTCGGGTTCCAAATGACGCAGGGTGTTAGCAGCGCGTTTCTCTTTCGATTGACCTTCACCAGGTTGGACAAAACCTATGGACTTTTTACCGCCTCTCTGCTCTACTACCTTCTCTAGCCCAACGAAGGCTCCGCCACAAATAAATAAAATATTGCTAGTGTCAATTTGGATGCAATCTTGATACGGATGCTTGCGTCCGCCTTGGGGTGGTACGTTAGCGATCGTCCCTTCTAGCATTTTCAAGAGAGCTTGCTGCACGCCTTCACCAGAGACATCGCGGGTAATTGATGGGTTTTCACTCTTACGCGCAATTTTGTCAATCTCGTCGATGTAGATAATGCCTCGTTGCGCCTCTTCTACGTCTAAATCAGCCACTTGCAACAGCCGCAACAAAATATTTTCTACATCTTCACCGACATACCCTGCTTCTGTTAATGTAGTAGCGTCAGCAACAGCAAAGGGTACATCCAAAATTTTAGCTAGGGTTTGCGCTAAAAGCGTTTTGCCGCAACCAGTCGGGCCAATTAGCAAAATATTAGACTTTTGCAGTTCTACAGCGTCATCTGCCCCATTTTTGCCACTATTTTTAGATTGTAAAATTGCTAGCCGCTTGTAATGATTGTAAACTGCAACTGATAACACTTTTTTGGCTTCGTCTTGGCCAATAACGTGTTCGTCCAGATACTTTTTAATCTCTCTAGGCTTAGGTATTTGATTAAAGGAGAGATTAGCAGAACGATTGCGACGTTTTTGAGGGGCTTCAGACTTTGGTGCTGGTTGCGACGCTACACCGTTGGTGTCCAGTAACTCCTCATCTAGTATTTCATTACACAAGTCAACGCATTCATCGCAGATGTAAACTCCCGGCCCTGCGATTAACTTACGCACCTGCTCTTGAGACTTGCCACAAAACGAACATTTTAAATGGGAGTCGTACTTAGACATACCAGCCTCTTAATTCACAATGGTGACGTTTTCCCCAGCTGTGGGAAGATTTTGTCGGGAGATGACCTGATCGATCAAACCGTAGTTTTTAGCTTCTTCTGCCGACATGAAAAAGTCTCGGTCTGTATCTGTTTCTAACCTTTCTAGGGGTTGACCAGTATGATGAGCCAATAACTGATTCAACTGACCTTTGATATATAGAATCTCTCTTGCTTGGATTTCTATGTCAATGGCTTGCCCCTGAGCGCCACCTAGTGGTTGGTGGATCATAATGCGTGAGTCAGGTAGAGACATACGCTTACCTGCGGTTCCGGCGGCTAACAAAAATGCCCCCATGCTTGCGGCTAACCCAAAACAGATAGTCACAACATCGGGACGGATTTGTTGGATTGTATCATAAATTGCCATTCCTGCGTAGACGGAGCCGCCAGGAGAGTTAATGTACAGTTGTATGTCTTTTTCAGAGTCTTCAGCATCTAAGAATAGCAACTGGGCGACAATAGAATTGGCAACGGTGTCATCTATTGCAGTTCCCAAAAATATAATCCGCTCACGCAGCAGGCGGGAGTAGATGTCAAAAGCTCTTTCTCCCATACCAGACTGCTCAACCACAGTTGGCACAATGCTGTTGGGGCCATGCATATGGGAGTTAATAGCTAGATGACTAGAACTGATGATGGGGTAATTTCCCGACTGCGATAAAAGCATAGGAGAACTTCTGAAAGTTAATAGGACTTAGTTTAAGGCAGCGATCGCTGCTTTTTTAACGGATGAGATTTTTATTTAAGCTATGTGTTAACCATTATGCCTCATCCAGATTCTTCTCGTGTAACACAGTATCAAGCTCAGGCTGTTATATATATAGGGTTTTAATTAATATTTCAGGAATATTAAGCCTCCATTAAATATTAAGGACTGAGTGATCATGTGTTCCTACTCAAACAATACAGCTATTACACTACTAGCCTAATCTACGATCAGCCAGATTGCGATCGCCCAAAAGTAGAGATAGCCGAAGGGTAGAGGAAACGGGGCAGGGTGCGGGGGGCAGGGGGGAAAATTGTTCTTTTCGTCTTCCTTTTTGTTTCCCTACACCCTTGCACTCTTCTACCCTTAAGCTTCTGTTTCTGCTTCTGCCGTAACTTCGCTGACTGTTTCCTCAGCCTCAGATGCAGTTGCCTCTACTTCGAGGTCTGCGTCTTCAGTTTCTTCTGCTTTGGCACTTAAAGTCCCTTCTGGCACTAGTTCTACGGATGATTTTTCTAAAATCCAATCGATGATTTTTTCGGTTAGCATTTCGTTTTCAACCATCGAACGCAGTCTATCTTCGTCAATATCTTCTTCTGCATACTGCTGCAAAAGTTCTGTAATTCTGGCTTGCAGTTCTTCAGGTGTGACTGTGATAGATTCGCGTTTGCCGATTTCTCGCAAGGCTAGAGAACGTTTTAGGCGTTCAATTGCCTCAGGGCGCGATCGCTCCCGCAACTGTGGAATAATATCTTGAGTAAACAGCTTTTTCACATCCAGCCCTTGTTGCGAAAGGCGCATGGCTGTTTGTGTCAGCATCGCGTCTACTTCTTGGTCAATTAAAGTTCCTGGCAAGTCAATTTCTACGTGCTTGACTAGTTCTGCCAGCAAAGCTTCTTGTTTGTTGATTTTAGTTTTGTCTTCAGCTTCTTTTTGATACCTTTCCTCTAGAGATTTTCGCAGTTCCTCTAAGGTTTCAAAGTCGCTGACATCTTGGGCGAAGTCATCATCCAATTCTGGTAGTTCTTTTTCCTTGAGTTCCTTGAGGGTGACGGTAAAAATTGCTGGCTTGCCTGCCAACTCTTGATTTACGTAAGGATCTGGGAACTGTGCCGAAATTTCTTTGGTTTCGCCAGGATTCATCCCTATTATGCCTGTAACAAAACCAGGGATAAATTTATCTTCCTGTAACTCAACTTGGAAATCAGAAGCTTCACCACCAGGAATTGGTGTTGGTTCTGCGTCAGGGTCATCCCCTTCTGCTTTAGCTATTACCCCTTTAAAATCTACAACAGCCACATCTCCGATTTGGGCTGCCCGTCCTTCTACAGGAATCAAGGTTGCCATTTCTTGGCGTTCTTTTTCGAGAACGCTATCTACCTGTGCTGGGTCATATTTAACTTCCTCAGCTTGAGCTTGCAAACCAGTGTACTGTGTGAGATTGATTTCTGGCTCGACATCAACGGCAGCAGAGAAGGTCAGAGGTTTTCCTGGTTCATAATTATTGATCAAGTCATCAAACGAAGAACGCAATTGTGGTTGACCAATTGCCTGGATATCTTCTTGCTTGACTGCTTGCTGTATCCCATCTTGAATTAATTCTTCTAGGGCTGTTGCCTTGATGCGAGTTATACCTAGGCGTTGTAGCAATATTTGCCGAGGCACTTTACCTTTACGAAACCCAGGAATATTTACAGTACTGGATAAGTTTTTAATAACTTGTTCGTAGGTTTGCTTAGTGATTTCTGGTGTAATCTCTATTTCTAGCCCTATTTGGCTAGCGGGAAGTTTCTCCTGGGTAACTTTCATGCTTCGTCTCTATTTGGTATTTGTAACTCCAAGTACACAAGCTGCGATTTCACGCTGTTGTGCGTTGATATTGCTAGTTTGGGATGGGAGGCACCCACAAGGCAGGTTCCTTCAGTAGATATCCAGTTTACTGCCATTGGCAAAGGACTTGTCGCTTTAGCGCAATAACTTTACCCACGCACCCTTTAAACTGAGCATAGACATACGACCTCACATTTGTAAAAATTACGGGTGATATGACATCCAGCTAATCTTATGCTGTTGAGAATTTCTTCTTGATCACCTACTACTGGAGATAGACTTTTATATCTGAAGGCGGACACCGTGATATCCTAGTCAACCAGCAGCACTTCATCCTAAGTTGTGTAAGGTCAGCTTTACTATCTGCTTACCGCCTAGCTCGGTGGTTTATTGTACTGGTTTTAATCCATTTCGGATCATAGTACATTGATCACCTATGTCAGTCCAAATCACAATCAAGGCACAATCTTCATTGAGTAGAAAATGCCGAATGCGAGTATGGCTGAGAGCCAATTGCTGCTAGTTATTTCTCCAACAGCAATTTGTTGTACAATAATATATACTTTTTTAAAATTGGTGGTAGATTTGCTTGATATTTATAATTATTGTAAATTTTTCTAATAATTATGAAGTTATGTAAATAAAAAATCAATCTACCGCTATCAACAAGCTTGAATAAAATCATAAAAATATATTCAAAATCTGCTACTGCTATTTAAATAAAATTCTCAAACATTACTGCTCACCTCGTAAAGGAGGAAATTCATTTGTCTAAAACATATCGTGTAGCTATTTTGGGGGCAACTGGTGCTGTCGGCACAGAGTTGCTGGAATTACTAGAAAGTCGAAATTTTCCAATTTCGGAATTAATATTACTAGCATCAGAGCGCAGTGCAGGCAGAACGCTAACTTTTAAAGGTGAGAATATACCTGTACAAGCAGTTAGCGATCGCGCCTTTGAAAATGTCGATTTAGTATTAGCTAGTGCAGGTGGTTCCACATCTAAAAAATGGGCGCCAATTGCAGTCGAAAAAGGTGCAGTAGTTATTGATAACTCCAGTGCCTTCCGAATGAACCCAGAAGTTCCCTTGGTTGTGCCAGAGGTAAATCCCCAAGCCGCAGCTAATCACCAAGGGATTATTGCCAATCCCAACTGCACCACAATTTTGATGACAGTGGCAATTTGGCCATTACATCAAGTTAAACCAATCCAACGGATTGTTGCAGCTACATATCAATCAGCTAGTGGTGCTGGTGCGAAAGCAATGGAAGAGGTAAAAACCCAAGCTAGTGCTATTTTGCAAGGACAAGAACCAATTGCAGAAGTATTACCATACCCATTGGCATTTAACTTATTTCCACACAACACCCCAATCAACGATTTAGGGTACTGTGAGGAAGAAATGAAAATGGTTAATGAAACCAGAAAAATTTTCGACACACAGCAAATTAGAATTACGGCCACGTGTGTGCGGGTTCCCGTACTACGCGCCCATTCAGAGTCGATTAATCTAGAGTTTGAAACTCCATTTAATCCAGATACAGCTAGAGAAATTTTAAGTCGCTCTCCTGGGGTAAAATTGGTAGAAGATTGGCGGGCAAATCATTTCCCAATGCCCATAGAAGCAACAGGTAAAGATGAAGTTTTAGTGGGTCGAATTCGTCAGGATATATCTCATCCGTGCGGTTTAGAATTATGGCTATGTGGCGATCAAATCCGTAAAGGTGCGGCTTTGAATGCAGTACAAATTGCCGAATTATTAGTAGAAAAAAATCTACTTAAGTCTGCCGCAGCATATGTTGCTCAGTAGTTATGAGTCATTAGCGAGAAATCAATGATAAATGACAAACAAGAGCATCTCTCTTGAAAGTAATTGGCGAATAAGCTATTACATTATAGAAAACCACCAAAGCAAAAAAAAACCAAGCAGGTAATTAGGAGTAAAAAAAGGGTGGGAGATTTTGGCAGAGTTTTAACCGCTATGATCACGCCGTTCAAAGCAGACGGTAGTGTTAACTATGGTGTAGCGGCAGAACTAGCAGCACATCTAGCTAACAACGGCACGGATACATTGGTGGTATGCGGTACAACAGGAGAATCCCCCACCCTAACTTGGGAGGAGGAATACCAGCTATTTTTGGAAGTATTGCAGGCCGTGTCCGGCAAAGCCAAGGTGATAGCGGGATGTGGTTCCAATTCCACCAAAGAAGCGATCGCGGCTACCCAAAAAGCGGCTAAAATAGGAGTACATGGTACATTACAAGTTGTACCCTATTACAATAAACCGCCACAAGCTGGTCTATATCAACACTTTCAGGCAATTGCCCAAGCTTGCCCTGATACACCACTGTTGTTATATAACGTTCCCAGTCGTACCGGTCAAAATCTCAGTGCAGAAACAGTTGCCAAACTAGCTGAAATTGATAATATTGTTGGAATCAAAGAAGCCAGTGGTAATTTAGATCAGGCAAGTGAAATCCGCCGCTTGACATCACAAGAATTTCAGATTTACGCTGGAGATGACTCCCTCACCTTGTCCTTGTTAGCACTAGGGGCAACAGGAGTAGTCAGCGTGGCTTCTCATCTGGTAGGCAACCAACTACAGCAGATGATTCAAGCTTTTAGTGCGGGAAAAATTGCAGAAGCTAGAGACATTCATCTTCAACTCTTCCCGTTGTTTAAAGCTTTATTTATAACAACAAATCCCATTCCCATTAAAAAAGCACTCAAACTTCAAGGTTGGGAGGTTGGTTCAACACGTCTGCCGCTATGTGAAGCTGACTCAGAGGTTAGCCAAAAATTAGAGGTGGTACTTCAGAAACTAAATTTAATTTAGGTATGCATGATTGGCAATTTGCTGCAAACGTTTATGAAATATGAATAATTGGCAGATTTTGAGGATGGAATTTCTCAAGGTTTGCTACTAATGCTGAAAATATTGACAATAATTCGATTTTATTGAACAAACAGTTAAAAATAAGCGTGAAATTTAACTGCTTTCCGATAGAAAGCCAGTGTTGTCTTTAATACAAGCTTCCTAACCTTCAATTTATTAACACTAAACAACAATCTAACCTAAGGAGCAAATGGCTAAAAACGAAGCTAACTCCGCCCTAAAAATTATTCCTTTGGGCGGTTTACATGAAATTGGCAAAAATACCTGTGTTTTTGAATATGATGACGAAATTATCTTATTAGATGCAGGATTAGCTTTTCCTACAGAAGCAATGCATGGGGTGAATATTGTCCTCCCTGATACGACATATCTACGAGAAAATCGTCACAAAATTAAAGGCATGATCGTCACCCACGGTCATGAAGACCATATCGGTGGTATTGCTTTTCACCTCAAGCAATTTGAAATTCCGGTAATTCACGGGCCAAGACTAGCAATGGCCATGCTGGAAGGGAAATTAGAAGAAGCAGGAGTCCGCGATCGCACAGAGTTGCGTTCAGTGATGCCGCGTGATGTAGTTAGAATTGGCAAACATTTCTTTGTCGAGTACATCCGCAATACCCATTCAATCGCTGATAGTTTTACCGTCGCTATTCATACTCCCCTGGGTGTCGTGATTCACACAGGGGATTTTAAATTCGACCATACCCCAGTCGATGGGGAAAAATTTGACTTGCAACGCTTGGCAGAACATGGTGAAAAAGGCGTGCTTTGCCTGTTGAGTGACTCCACGAACTCAGAAGTTCCCGGCTTCACTCCTTCCGAACGTTCTGTATATCCAAATTTGGATCGGGTATTTAGTCAAGCCACTGGACGATTGTTTGTCACCACCTTTGCCTCCTCTGTGCATCGCATCAACATGATTTTGCAACTGGCGCGGAAACACAACCGCGTGGTGACAGTTGTCGGACGTTCGATGCTGAATTTGATTGCCCATGCCCGCAACTTGGGTTATGTCAAATGTGAAGATAACCTACTGCAACCACTGCACATGGTTCGCAGTCTTCCAGATGACAACGTGTTGATTCTCACCACAGGTTCTCAAGGTGAGACAATGGCAGCGATGACTCGCATTGCTAATAAAGAACACCCGCACATCAAAATCCGTGAAGGCGACACTGTTGTATTCTCCGCTAACCCAATTCCAGGAAATACGATCGCAGTAGTCAACACCATCGATAAGTTGATGCTGCAAGGGGCGAAAGTGGTCTATGGACGCGATAAAGGAATTCACGTTTCCGGCCACGGCTGCCAAGAAGACCAAAAACTGATGATTGCTTTAACTCGTCCCAAGTTCTTCGTGCCAGTTCACGGTGAACATCGGATGTTAGTCAAACATTCCGAAACCGCCCAAAGTATGGGTATCCCCGCCGAAAATATGGTGATTATCCAGAATGGCGATGTTATAGAACTAACAGAAAATTCTATCGGTGTCGGTGGTAAAGTGCAGTCTGGTATCGAACTGGTGGATACCTCTAGTTCGGGTATGGTCAGTGCCAAAGTTCTGCAAGAACGGCAACGCATGGCGGAAGAAGGAATTGTCACTATTGCCGCAGCGATTGATTGGGCTGGTAAACTCCTAGCCAAGCCAGAAATTCACCTACGGGGTGTGGTTACTAGTGTAGAGCGATCGCTGATCCAAAAATGGGTACAGCAGCGCATCGAAGAAGTTCTCAACGTGCGTTGGTCAGAATTTGCATCTTTGGAAGGAGAACAACCTGAAATAGACTGGGGTGGATTGCAAGGAACCTTAGAGCGGGAACTAGCCCGTTCAATTCGACGGGAATTGCAATGTCAACCAACTGTCACTTTGTTAATGCAAATTCCTGATGAACCACCTGTGAAAGTTGCCGATGGTAGAAGGCGACGCACTCGCACAGCTGCTCAAGTCGCATCATAAAAACTGTAAAGTAGGTCAGGCGCAAAGATGTGAAGAAATACTTTGCGCCTTTGCGCCTACCCTGCGGGTTCGCCGTTAGGCGTTCTCGAAGAGTAGCTGCTACTGCGTCTATGCGTGAGACTTAAAATTCTAGTGAATAAACAAATAAACTAACACTAAAGTACACAAAGTTAACGGTAACCCAAAGCGCAGATGTTCCAAAAAAGTGAGCTTATACCCTAAATCATTAGCCGCTTCTGCAACTATAAGATTAGCAACTGAACCAAATAAAGTTAAATTACCTGCCAAAGTTGAACCTGCTGCTAACAATAGCCACGCTTGAGTATCATCTTTAGGAATCAAAGGATGCAATAGCAGCACGGCAGGAACGTTAGAAATTAAA
Organism: Nostoc sp. FACHB-152; assembly: GCF_014697475.1. Classification (GTDB taxonomy): domain Bacteria; phylum Cyanobacteriota; class Cyanobacteriia; order Cyanobacteriales; family Nostocaceae; genus Nostoc_B. The sequence continues at coordinate 26,014 of NZ_JACJRV010000034.1, read as the reverse complement.
TTAGACAAAATAACCGTCACACCCAGTAAACTCGCAGCCGAGTTGATTGCTTGGGTAAACGGCTGTAATAAGTTCAATTTTTGCGTAGCTTTTGTCAGGATGAATAACCCTGAAAACATCACTAGCAAATTCCAATCGACGTGTTTGAGAATGCGTTGGGGTTTGATGCGGCGTGTGATTAGCAATAAACTAGCTGCAACTAAAGCAGATTCTCCTAAAGGTAAACCTAGCGCAAAGGCTACGAGTAACCCGCTAGTGATAACTAATGTTTTATTGAATAAGGGTTTAAATATTCTTTGATTGCTGGTAAGCGAGTTTGTGCAAGGCCGGATGGAACGCACATCGGGATAAAGAAGCCATAGCCATACTATCTGAATTACTAAGCCTATCAAGGCGACAGGTGCTAATACACACAAAAAATCTAGGTAAGGAATCCCGGAAAATGAACCAATGAGGATATTTTGCGGATTACCGCTCAAGGTAGCAACAGAACCGATATTAGTTGCACCTGCGATCGCTAGTAAATAAGGTAGAGGATTTAAACCTAAACTTGCAGTCAGGCTGAGAGTTAGGGGCGTAAAAACTAACGCTAAAGTGTCATTAAGAAAAAATGCTGAAAGAATTCCACTGCCAAAGGTAAGCGCAATTAACAAGCCCAGTGGACTGCGCGTAATGCTTAATAATAGTGACAGCGATCGCCCGAAAAATCCAGCATAGGATAGGTTGGCATTCACTACCATCATGCTCAACAAAAACACGATGGTATTGGCATCAATTGCTTGCCATGCTTCCTGTAAGTTCAACACGCCTAAAGCAATTAAAAAACTAGAACCAACTAAGGCAATAGTGGCGCGGTTCATCCGTAAGCCAGGAATATAGCCCAAGGCTAAACCCAAATACGTCAGCCCTAACAAAGCATAAATTGCAAGTTGCTTGACAATCACTTTATTGATTTAGCCATTTATCCCAGGAATATCTAATTATCAGATGTTTTGCCATACCAGAATGCCTTTGTCTGCACATTTCGCTGTCTAGCTAACGCTTGAGCTTGTGGAAATTACAGGCAATTATGGTTATATTAAAGTTTGTAAAGATTTTGCAAAAATCCACCCAATGGTAGATGTCTTCATTAAAATTTAAACTGTGTCAAGTTATCAACAAGATCAGATTTTTACACTACCGTTTCCGAAAAAATTGGGATTTACTTAACGTAGAAAGAAATGAGTTCTGACACAAGTAGTTACTGTAATTTCTTATTGTACTCAGTCAGAACAAGATTTTTCCGGTAAATGTCGTTGTCACATTGTATATATTCATCAGAAAGGTGAATAACCTCAATAATACAGAGGCTGAACCATGAAGGTATTCGATAATACCACAAAAAAGATTTTTTTGGCAAGCTGGGTTTCATTAAATTCGGCAGAAGTTAGCAACACTCATGTATCCCAGCTGCATAATCCAAATTCCCAGTCTGGCTTTGATATTCTTCAACCTCTACGGCGGCAATTAGATAATATTCAAGTGAGCGATCGCCAATTAGCTCATCGTTTATGCAAAATGATTCCGGCTCAATGTCCTTTTGAGCGTGATGTTAAATTATTTGGGAAAACAATATTACACATTCCGCCAATGTGTAAACTCAACCCCTTATACGAAGAAGTAGTGAGTTTGCGTTTCCGCGCCCTGTGCTATTTAGCTGATGAATGCGGCGAGGATGTTTCTCAGTACTGTTAGCTGAAGGCAGGAGGCAGAAGGCAGGAGGTGATAATACTATTACTATTCCTGAGATTCCCGCTCTTACAACTGCTAATCTATTGGCTATACAAGAAATTAACAATAAATAGTCCATAGTCAAGAGTAATTAACTTTGACTATGGACTATTGACTTTTGACTAATAACTATTTTTTCTGCCATTTTTGGATTGCTTCTTGAGCATCTTCATAAACTGCTGTGACTTCTGGGACTAAGTGGGCGGTATCAATGGCAGCCTTAAGATTACCTTCAGCAGCGCGGTCTTTCGCCAAATCTAAGATTTTTTCGCTCCATCTATTGATTGATTTCTGTGCCAAATCAAATCCTGGTTGACCTTGGGGTACTCGCTTGGCGACTTCAATGGCACGATTATAAGTAGATGCTTGCCCTGGCTTGATTAAGGCATTAGCTGCATCTAGTAAAGTTTTGTTAGCGAGGTATTGCTTGGCTTCTTGTCGCCACTGGTTAATTGAGGCTTGCGCTTGAGGATATAATAATTCATCTTTACTGATTAATTGCGCCGCCGCAATGGCATTAGCATACTGTCTTTGCTTGGCACGACCCTCAGCTAAATTGAGGATCATATTGCTCCAAATTTTGATATTTTCTTGCGCTTGTTCGTAAAGTGGCTCACCTGCTGGTATTTTACGAGCTGTAGCGATCGCTAAACTGAGGTCACTAGCTTGAGTTTGTCTAAGAGACATTTTCGCTAAGTCTAATACCGCTTGATTCCGCTTTTGTGACTCTTCGGAATTAGCAACTAATTGAGCATTTGACTGATTTTTCGGGGGATTTAAGGCAGATCTTGCAGACTGCTCATTCGATGAAGCTGATAAAATTTTTCCCCCTGCAACCAGTTTCGTCTGATTGCGAAGAAACACTACTGTTATTACAGCGATCGCTAACATCGTACCTCCTCCCCAAAACACAAATTGCTGCCACCATGAGGTTTTTGTCTTTTTCCCAGGTAAACGAGATATGTATGGTTGAGGAATATCTGGGATGAACCTCTTAGTTGCTTCTGGGGAGGGAGGAATTAATTGTGATTGTTGGTTGAAATACTGTTCTTTAACTGCTAAGTCTGGAGATTTTGAGAATTTTTCTGTCTCTAGGGCAAAATTTGGATATTTTGAGCCAACAGCTGATTCTAATTCGCCCCAATTACCAATTATTGGTGGTTTAGCTGCATTTGTAGAAGACGTTGGGGCTAAGGGGGGAGCCGCTAAAGCTACAGCAAAGTTTTCTTCTGGAAAAATACTGGCTTCTTCGTTTAGCTGTAATTCTTGGGGTGGTGTTTCACTTGGTTCTAATGTACTTGGGATGACTACATTAGAATGCTTAACTTCTTGATGCGGTAAGATAGCTGGCGGGTTAGAAGGAATAATCGCAACGGGGTTTTGTGTAGGTCGCCAATAGTGTTGACATAATTCAGGAGTGAAAACACTTAAATAACTATCTAAATCTTTTAAACTACTGCCATGACCAGAACGCAAAGCCGCTAACAATGCTGCGGTGAAGAAGCCGTAACCTAGCTCACTACTTTCACGGGAAAATTGCTCTGGTTCGCAAGAAATAATCGTCGCCAGTTGTAATTCTTTGGCTAGTTCGATGGTTTCTTGCCCAATGATCGCATCTGCTTGGGTACTGGAAGCACGGTTAATATCTAGCAATACCAAAACATTGACTTGGGCTAATTGTAGGCTTTGTAGCAGCGATCGCACTTCGATGGCAGTTTCCTGAAGCAATTCAGGATTTCCCTCTACTGGCATTAAGTAATCTTGACCAGCGTGGTTAACACCATAACCGCTAAAGAAAAACCATACATGGTCGCCTGGCTGCCAACAAGCTGCCGCTAAATCTTCCAGCAAAAACAGAATATTTTCTTTTGTTGGATATGTGGATCTATCCCCAATTGGTGGCGAAGTGTCTGTCATTAAAAGACAGCGTTGGGGTGTAATACCTGCTTCTTCAACCAAAAAGTTTTTTAACGCCTCGGCATCGGCTTGCGCGCAACGTAAAGGTTGAAAGAATTGATATTGATTGATGCCGATTGCGATCGCCCAGTAATTTGCCATCCGCTCTTTGTAGGTTGTGGTTGACTTGCCTAAAATTGCGGTTGGCTTTGCTGAAAAAACAAAGCTAACCTATGTCTTATAGTCTTAGGGCTTATTATCGAACCCTCAAAACTATGTAACTTTTATTGCCATTAATTTCAGTAAAAATTCTCAGACAATTTCAATTACAGGCCATTATTAGTAAGGAGCTTTAAGGTGATGACCAGGAATGTTGCTTACCAACTATCATCGATCATTTCCTATTTATCTATTAGCCAAGTTGCCAAGAAAATCCGGATATTTCCATTAATATTTTTGCTGTTCTCTGCTGTACCTGTATGGGTTGTGGCAGAAATTGTGACACCACAAATGGTAAGAGCTTACACGGCTAGAGTTGACCTAATTATCGACAGATTACCAGATGAAAACTATGAAACTACACTACGCCGAGCCGAAGCCACCGCTAGAGCCGCCGCTCAACGCAGTTTCGACCAGGATATATTAGCTACAGATGTTTCTATCATTGTTTCCGTACAGAGTTACGGTGCGATCGCGCCCATTTTGTCTTTAGAAGTTAGCCGTCCACAATGGCGTTCTCGTCCCGATACTCAACGTTGGGCTACTTACTTTAAAACAGCGCGCTCATTACTATTCTTTGAAAAAACGCCAACAAATCCTGTTCCCATTGCTCCTATTAATACTGTTGCGCCACCAGCTGCTACACCTACACCCATACCAAATCCTTGACAATTTAAGGTCATAAACAATTTGTCAATAAGTAATAGTGCTTAAAATTTTGCCAGGGGTAGATTCAAGAAGCAGATGCAGCTAAACGCCGAATTGTGTAGATAAAGCTGAGATGGATTTAATTTTTCAAGCTGAAAATCTTACAGCGAAATTTTCAGCCTCCAAAAAGTACAATTTAGACACACGAAAGCTTATTGCTATTGTTATGTGTTTTGGTAATGAACTCAAATAAACATAGTTTTAGACAAAAGTTCCCCTGGCAGTTTTAGCTTGCTACCTGATGTTGATGTTCTCGATCCAAAAATGCACTCGGCTGAAATTTGGCGAGCTTCTCGTCAAGAATAAAAGATTTGATATATTCAATAATCATCGTTTGGAGAGAGAACAGACCTGATTTAGCATCAATCCACGATCGCGCTTGCAGTAGTTCCAAGATTTCCAAGAGTTCTTGGGATGAAACAGAGGATGGCATCTTTGCTCGTAGCTGTGAAAAAGAAATGGGTTGGCGATTGATTGCTAGGCATTGAATCGTTAATTTAGCCGTGTCCGACAAGCGTTCAAATTCTTGGTCTAAACTGTTAAGAACTGTACCAAAAACTGTAACTTTTTGTTTGAAAAATTCAGTGATGCTGCCATCAAATAACTGTTGAATCGTTGTGGCAATGCAGTTTAGCACATAGGGATTACCTCCATAAGATTCGATTAATCGATTCCAGTTCTCTGGTGTTCCTCTAAAGATTGCTTTTGTTTTGAAAAGTTCTTGTATGTCTGTAACCTGTAATCCTTGGAGACATAATACTCGCATAGGTCGTGTCTTTCCTTCAAGCGAGGCGATCTCATGGAATTGGACACGACTAGTCAAGATTAAACAACTTTGATGGGTAACTTCTCCCACTCTCCTAAACAACTCGCAGTACTCGCCGATGGTTGTGTGCTGAAGCCAGATACAGTCTCGACAGGCGATCTTTGGGGCGGCACATTCTTGGAGAACTCTGTCAGCACCGTCTAAAACCAGTAAACAACGATGACGTTGCAAATAATGAATCAACTGTGAAATTTTGTGATTGAATGGTTTTGGCAGATCGATTTCTTTTCCATTGGATAGGACGGCAATCAGGTCTGCTAGGAGGTCGTTAACTGGAGGGTTAGGGAGAAGCGATCGCCAAATCACGAATTCAAACCGATCCTGAAGTTGTTGAGCTAGTTTCACGGATAGCCAGGTTTTGCCGATCCCACTCATGCCCAATATTGTAATCAGACGACAGGGTATTAGCTCATTGGTAGGAGACTCAGGTAAAATCCAGTGTTTCAGGGTTGCCAGTTCGTCCGTGCGTCCGCAAAAAAGGGATACATCTGGTGCTTCTCCCCAATCAATTTGATTTTGAATTTTTGTGTTTTCCTGTAAGTTAATATCCTGATTGGAAAACTGATAGTCATGAGGTTCTAGTTGTAGGTTGAATGCTTGAAAACAGTATTTCAGAGTTTGCCGATCTACCCCCATTTCACAGGCAAATACCTTTGTCACTGTATCGGAGTCTAACCCCATGCGAAAGCTTAAGACTTCACGAGTATAATGTTTATCGAAATTGTCATAATGTTCTGATTTAGATTTTGCATCTTGGAGTTTCTGCAATCCCTGGGGCGTGAGGATTACGCCACGTCTACGGCTCCTGTGTTGTGATTTCATTAAGAAAATCAGAAGTTATAAATGTATTTTTATGGATCGGCATGATCGTCTGTAGCACATCTTTAAGATGTAGCAGCAAACAGAAAATAAACGGCACAATTCAGCAGTAAATAACTTAAGCTGCGAAAGCTACAAAGTTATCTACATTTCAATCAAACCTTGATTGTCAAACCTGAACTCATTTAAAAGATTTGTTAAATAATTATGCTAGGGAACACAGATGTAATGCACTATTGCGAATTTCAATCAGCTAAAAGTTAAAAGAAAAGATTGAATTAAGCCAATTTCTCCAGCTATATTTATGTTACTTGCTTTGTGGTTGTACAGACATTAAGTAATTTTACAGTTGGTTATTAAAACCGCGAGCGCGAATTGCTCAGTTTTATAGCAGTTGCAAGGGTCAGGCTGCTTGAACCCAGAGTAAACTATTGTCAAATTACCAGATGCGATCGCCTTTTTCTTCAGTTCTATAGAGCGATCGCTGATATCGAAACTTGAGGCGTTTCCACAGAACACAGAAAATATTTTAGCTGTTGTGAAGGCGATCGAAATTTGGGGAGAGGCAATTAAAAAATTCCTATATCTGCAACCCCTATCTACAAATTCCCTAGAAAGCGATCGCTATTCTTGTGTTTGCTACAACTTTAATTGTATTTTTCGGACAACTTAATATGAAGTTTTGTAATTATTGATGCTGAAATTAAGTTAGTTTTGCCGAACTTAAGGAAGAAGAGGGAGTGGAGAATTAAGTTTAGCAGAGGCTGAAATAATTCTTGTGTCTAGCTTGGGAAAATCGAGTTTAAGAAGTCTTTAAGTATGTTCTTAAGTTCGTCAACTTCGGTTGAGTTAAATGGGGAAAAAGGACAGACTCAATCTATAAACGTTTTTTGGGTATCAAAGAATAATTCAATCAACAGGATAGCAAGTTGTCTTGAAGTTATATCACTCAATTGAGATCGGGTTACGTCGGAAGATTTTAGTTTTCAGACCTCCTCTGAGTGCCATAGTTGGAAAAACTTTAACTTTTGGGCAGGATGAAGGACTTGATGCCCAAAGAATTGTGAGGACAGCCAACGCTTTGGGGCAGAGGAAATTGCCTTTTACGCATAAGCAATAACTGCTCTAATAACAAATCAAAAACATAAATTCTAAGGAGAAGCTCAAATGGCTATTATTTATGGCAGTTTATACAACGATATACTCAATGGCACCAACGGGAACGACTTTATCACTGGCTATTCCTATGGCTCTGGTTTCTTTGATTACGACGGCTACGATGCTTTGTATGGCTTTGGTGGCAACGATATATTGTATGGCGGCAATCAGAATGACATCATTTACGGCGGAGATGGTAACGATACATTGATCGGCTCTAGAAACACTGGTGCAGAAGAATACGACACTCTGGTTGGTGGTGCTGGTTTTGATACTTTCGTTATTGGCGGTTCCTGGGGTGTTGAATACCAAGGTCTTGGTTACACTACTATTGCTGACTGGAACCCCTCTTTTGATCTCATTCAAGCTGGGGGTTACTCTAATCTATACTCTTTCGGGTATGCAAACTTGAGTGGCGGTTTTGCTCTAGACACAGGAATTTACTATGGCAGTGACTTGATTGCTGTCGTTCAAGACACTACGAATGTCAGTTTATCCAACTTTATCTTTGCCTAGTCAGCACTTTATTTGCCCAGAAATGCATTCGCGCTTAAAAGTGTGCGATCAATTAGATTGGCAGCAACGGCTTAGGCGTGGTTAAATATCTCCGAAAGCCAGTCTCAAAGATGGATTTATCGCCTTTTACTGCACCCTCTTGACAAAAGTGCAATCATTCTAACCTCTACCAGATTCCCATACCACAATAATTTTCTCTGTCTGTATGCGTTCTGAATATTGCCCAGGGGAATACCATTACAGATGCCAATAGATGGCTTAGAATAAAAAGGTTGTCAAAAAATGCGATATCCGCTACTATGGCTGTTCCTAAGAAGAAAACATCCAAATCTAAACGAGATAAACGTCGTGCTACCTGGAGACGCAAAGCTGCTGTTGAAGCACAAAAAGCTCTCTCCCTTGGCAAGTCAATTCTGACTGGACGTTCTACATTTGTATATCCTGCTGTTGAAGAAGAGGAAGAAGAATCATAATTTCCGGTTAAGGAAAAGTATTAGCATCACCGAAGATTTGAGCGGTAAAAGTCACCGCTCAGGCTTTTCGGCATTTGAGCAAAAGCTTTTCTTATTTTGCTTGATATGACAGAGAACAGGTAAAAGGTGACAGGTGAGACCACTGCGGTGGCCGGGTTTCCCGGCATAAAGGAGGCAGTGCGTTGGGCGGCTTTGCCGACTTGTAGCAACTGCCGTCAAGTGGCGTTAGCGCAGCGTTAGCGACGCAGGAGCGTCACCCGAAGGGTGACAGGGTTAAAAGTCTTTTGCTGTCTCAGTTGTGTCATTACCAATGTCCTAACAATCTTGGCTATTGCTATATAAGTTAAAAATCCAATGTAGTTTGCCAAAACTCAGCAGCTAAATAAAAAATTGGTAATGAGTAACCAGGAAAAGCCATTACCCATTACCTCTTACCCATGACTGATGATCAAATAATTATAATTAACAGTAAAGTATCTAGTTCTCTTAAAGATTAGGTGTTCAGCAAAATTAATATTTAGATGAGAGTGTCAGGGTAAAATTTTTGCTCACACCCCTACCCCCATTGTCTATACTCTAAATTTTTCCTCTCACTGCATAAGTCCTAACAGCGTTAAGATACGGTTGAGATAGTTATCCCAAAATAGCCCAGTATCTCTGCTGAGAGTATGTTAGGAAAATTTTTTCAGAAACCAGATAAAGAACAGGGAGAACGTGTCCCTCCAGGACAACACTTAGCTAAAGGCTTTCCTGTGTTGACCTACGGTGCAACACCCCAAGTCAGTATAGAAGAATGGGAATTTCGAGTTTGGGGTTTGGTCAAACCTGCTGTCTTCAGTTGGTCAGATTTTATGGCACTGCCACAGCATGAATTTACAGCAGATTTCCACTGTGTGACGCGCTGGTCAAAACTAGATGTCAAATGGACGGGCATCAAGGTGACAGATTTCATGAATTTGCTAGAGGTAGAACCAGAAGCAGTTCATGTGATGGAACATTGCTATGGTGGCTACACTACTAATATTGCAATGGAAGACTTTGTACGAGAAGAAAATTTCTTTGCCTTTCAATTATTTGGTGAACCGTTACCCGCAGAACATGGTGGGCCGATGCGGTTAGTTGTACCACACCTCTACGCTTGGAAAAGTTCTAAGTGGATTAATGGTTTGGAGTTTCTTAATCAAGAAGAACTAGGTTTTTGGGAGCGTAATGGCTACCACCATCGAGGTGAACCTTGGGCGGAAGAACGTTACAGTGGTGCTTTTGGGTTTTAGTCTTTTTTTGTAGAGACGTTGCGATGCAACGTCTCTGCACAATCACTTAATTAATCGCTTCAAAAAGGCTAATTTACCTTGATACGGAGCGTAACGCCATTTTAAATCTAACCAGAAAGAGTTTTGCAGTACACTTTTATGGTGCGAGAAGATATCAAAACTAGCTTTGCCATGATAGTTACCAATACCGCTATCACCTACGCCACCAAAAGGTAAAGATGAAATAGCATAGTGCATCATTGTGTCGTTAATACAAACACCGCCACAAGATATTTCTTGTAAAACTCGCTGTTGCAAATCTTTATTTTGTGTGAATAGATATAGAGCTAAAGGTTTTGGTTTGGAATTAATTAAGGCGATCGCTTCTGCAATATCTGTATACTCAATGACAGGTAGAATCGGGCCAAAAATTTCTTCCTGCATTACTGGGTCTGTTAACGAGACTTGATCAATGATGGTGGGAGCAATGTAAAGTTCGTCTAATTTAGTTTCTCCACCAATAATAATTTCCCCATTTTTCAGCAGGTTGGACAAACGCTGACAATGTTTTTGACTGATAATTCTGGCAAAGTCAGGGCTATTTACGGGATTATCACCATAAAATTCTTTGATACATTTTTTTAAGCTATCTAGTAAATCTTGCTTGATCTTTTTATCAACTAAAAGATAGTCAGGTGCAATACAAGTTTGTCCAGCATTAATAAATTTTCCCCAAGTGATGCGTCTGGCTGTATGGTCAAGATTTATATTTTCATCGACAATACAAGGGCTTTTTCCGCCTAGTTCTAATGTTACTGGTGTTAGATGTTTTGCTGCTGCTTCCATGACAATTTTACCGATGGCTGTACCACCCGTAAAAAAGATATGGTCAAACTTTTGGGCAAGCAGCTTTTGACTAACTTCTACACCACCTTCGACTACAGCAATATACTCTGGCTCGAAATATTTACCCATCATCTCGGCTAATAAACGAGACGTATGGGGAGCCATTTCGGAAGGCTTGAGAATTGAACAATTACCTGCGGCGATCGCACCGATTAAAGGTGCAATAATTAAACTAAAAGGATAATTCCAAGCACCGATAATTAGGACGACTCCCAAGGGTTCAGGATAAATTTTAGCTGAGTAATTGAAAAAATCTAAAGGAACTTCTGCTTTTTTAGGCTTAGTCCATAAGTGAAGATGCTTTATTGCATAATCTATTTCTTTGATAATGCTAATTTCTGTGGCGTAAGTTTCAAATTCTGGTTTATTTAAGTCTGCTTGCAATGCCTGAACAATAGCTGTTTCATTATCAACTATTGCTTGTTTGAGAGTTTTAAGTTTTTCTAAGCGAAAAGCAATATCTTTAGTTTTTCCTAGTTGGAAAAATTTGCGTTGTTTCTGAATCAGTTCATTGATGTTAGATAATTCAGCAGTAATCATTGTTTCTTGAAATTAACTATTATTCTATTTAAATAGCCTTAAAAAATTAAAATTCTTTATAAATTGCAATAATAAATTATGAGTTAATCAATCAAACCGCTACATAACTCATAATTTAACTTTAAGTATTTTTTTTAGTTTTTGAATGGTAAAGTGACTATAAATTCACTACCTTTACCTAATGTAGAATCGACCGAAATCTGTCCTTGATGTGCCTCGACAATACGACGAGAAAGATATAAGCCTAAGCCACTGCCTGCACTTTTATGGCTGCCTTGGCGAAATCTTTGAAACAAAGTGCTTTGTTCTTCAGATGGAATACCAGAACCAGTATCAGCTACCACAATCTTAATAGAATCACCATTCGGGTGAGATGAGGAGATTTCAGGGGAGAGGCGAATCGCTACATAACCGGACTCTGTAAATTTGATCGCATTACCTACCAGATTAGTTAACAAACGATGCAGTTCTAAGCGATCGCCCATAATTTTACTGTTAGTTAAGTCCTCAGCATATTCCAACTTGATAGCCAACCCTTTCGCTTGGGCTAAGGGTGTTAGTTCGCCAACAACTTCTTCTACTAATTGCTTTAATTCTACTGGTTGAAATGCTAAAGTTTTACGCCCAGCCTCAAACCGATAAACTTCTAACAAGGTATTCACCATTGACAGCAAGTTAGTATTACTACGCGCCATAATTGTTAGTGCTTCTTGCATTTGTGGTGATAGGTTCCCCAAAGCACCTTGTTCAAATAGCATTAACATCCGATCAGCTGCGACTAAAGGAGTCCGTAAATCATGGGTGAGGCGCGAAACAAAATCTTCGCGCTGACGGGCAATTTCATCACGTTCATCCATGCTGTGCTTCAGCCGCAAAAGCGATCGCACTCTGGCGAGTAATTCATCTACCGTCACAGGTTTACGAATAAAATCATCCGCGCCTAAATCTAGTCCATGTGCAACGTTGGGTGCATCATGAGCCGTAATCAGCAAAATAGGAATATATTGCTGTAAGTTCATCTCACCACGGATGCGCTTGGTAACTTCATAACCATCCATTCCTGGCATCATCAGATCCAGCAAGACCAAATCGCAAGGAGATGCTTCTAATTGTTGTAATGCGACAATCCCGTTCTCTGCGGTCATAACTGCATAACCTTCTTCTTCCAGGATCGTTTTGATTAAAAAAACGTTATCTGGCGAATCATCAACAACTAGAATTTTGTCAGGATGAGGAGATAATGAACTCATGTCAAAGTAGAGTTTTGGTAGATTTAAGGTTTTTGAACGAAATTGCTATACTGCTACCACTATTTGGTTATTTGTTCATCAGTCTACATTCCGCCCTATCAAGTGGCACAGTCTAGAATTTCAATATAATCGGATAAAATTAAAAGTCAACCAAATTAAGATTTGTAGCAGATAGAGTAGCGATCGCCATTTTCAAGGTGCAGGGGATAATGTATGAGAATTCCTTTTATTTGATATAACTTATTCCTATTGAAAATATCCGACTACTAAAGCAATTGTTACTTTAATAGCCGGATATTTCATTAGGTAAATTTTAAAATTACAGCACTAGACAACTACTCGCTCTAAAACTAACTTAGAACGCTTAACTTGTTCGGGAATACCCACTGGGTAATCCCCAGTAAAGCAGGCAGAACAAAAACTATTAGGATCTTCTCCCGTTGCTGCAAGCATTCCTTTCCAACTGAGATAGGCGAGGGTATCTACTTCTAACTGTTGGGCAATTTCTTCAACAGACTTGGTAGCAGCAATTAGTTGATCTTGCGTATCGGTATCAATGCCGTAAAAGCAAGGGTGAGTTACAGGCGGTGAAGAAATTCGCATATGAACTTCGGCTGCACCTGCGTCACGTAAAGCTTTGACTAATTTTCGGCTGGTAGTTCCCCGCACAATCGAATCATCTACAATTACTACTCGTTTACCCGCCAGTACATCTTTGAGGGGGTTGAGTTTCATACGGATACCTGACTCGCGCATAGTTTGGGTTGGCTGAATAAAGGTTCGCCCTACGTAGCGATTTTTAATCAGTCCCTCACCATAGGCCACACCTGAAGCTTGAGAAAAACCAATCGCAGCAGGTATACCAGAATCAGGTACACCAAAAACAATATCGGCTTCGACAGCAGATTCAGCAGCGAGTTGCCGTCCTAAGCGCATTCGATAGCTATATAAACTTTCGTTATGCATAACGCTATCGGGACGCGCAAAGTAAATCATCTCAAATATGCACAGTTTACGTTGCGGTTTTTGACTCCAGTGGAAAGAAGCTAAACCTTCGTCAGTAATCCAGACTAATTCACCTGGTTCTACATCTCGGAGATATTCAGCACCAATAATGTCTAAGCCGCAAGTTTCCGAAGATAATACATAACGAACTGGATTAGTACCTACAGTTCCAATCACCAAAGGACGAATACCGTTGGTGTCGCGGGTTCCCATCACCCCAATTGGTGTACCAATGACTAAACTAAAGGCTCCTTGACAACGATGAAAAGCTTTAGTTGCACCTTCTAACCAGTCTGCACCAGCGTTGATTGCTTCGGCGATCGCAAAGGCAATCATTTCTGAGTCGGTGGTAGTGACTAAGTTAAAATTGCTCTGGATTAATTCTTCCCGCAGCTGTGTTGTATTGACAAGATTGCCGTTATGTGCTAAAGCAACGGAACCTAAACGAGTTTCAACCACAGCAGGCTGGGCGTTAACTTTGCGACTAGAACCAGTAGTGGAATAACGGGTGTGACCGACGGCTAGATTCCCTGGCAACTCTGCTAAAACAGACTCGTTGAATACTTGAGACACCAAGCCCATATCTTTGTGTAGATGGACTTTTGTCCCCTCAAAAGTGGCAATCCCAGCTGATTCTTGACCCCGATGCTGGAGGGCATACAATCCAAAGTAGGTTAGTTTAGCAACATCTTCTCCTGGTGCATAGATACCAAAGACACCGCAAGCTTCTTCTGGCTTATCAGGACGCTCTTGACTATTGGTAGAGTTGTGAATTTGTTCGGGGTATTCATCCGAAGTGACGGAATGGATGGGAATCATGCTGGCTTTGCTCCTGGTTGGGGTGTCAAGTCACTGGGATTATATTTGTGGGTGGTTATCTATTCTTAACAAATCTTTAACCACTTATTAAAACAGTACCGTAAGAAGTAGGAAGTATGAAGGGTGAAGTGTGAAATTTTAGACTTCAGCCTCCAGACTTCAGACTTTTTTAGGTTGTGGTATATGCTGCTAGACGGTTAGCGATCGCATTATTGTAGCGACCCTTCATATCTTCAATACTAACTGCGATTAAGGTTTGGTTATCAGTAGTTAAAACCGTCAACCCTGCATCGAAATTATTAACCATGCCTAGTGTTTGCCATTCTTGACCAAGATGTTCTTGTAAGTAGGATTCCCAAATTTCTTGGTGTTCTGAACTCACAGAAACTATAATTCTTGCCCCAGCCTCGCCAAACAGCACTTCATCAAGACGTTGTAATTGGTTTGGAGAGATTTCTAATTTCACCTCTGCACCCAAATTGCCAGCTATCGAAGATTCTGCCAAAGCTACAGCCAATCCGCCCTCTGCACAATCGTGGGCTGAACGTACCCAACCCGCGCGAATCCCTTCACGGCAAACCTGTTGCACACGGCGTTCTAAGTCATAGTTAACGCGGGGTGGTTTGCCAGCCACAGTGTTGTGGATAGTGGCTAAATATTCTGATGCTCCTAATTCAACTTTGGATTGTACGGTTAACCCTAATAAATAAATTACATCGCCACTTGCTTGCCAAGCTTGACCACAAATTTTGGTGAAATCAGGAATTAAACCGACCATTCCCACCACAGGGGTGGGATAAATTGGTTGGGGGTTGCCTTGGGAATCGAGAGTTTCGTTGTAGAGAGAGACATTACCGCCTGTGACTGGTGTAGATAATTCTTGACAACCTGCTGCTAAACCTCGACAAGCTTCGGCTAATTGCCAGTAGCCAATGGGTTTTTCGGGACTGCCAAAATTCAGGTTATCAGTGACAGCTAAAGGTTCTGCACCCACACAGCTAAGATTGCGTGCTGCTTCTGCAACTACCGCCTTAGCACCTTCATAGGGATCAAGGTAAACATAACGGGGATTGCAATCTACTGTAGCCGCCACAGCCGATTTATAAGTCTTCCCCTGCTCCCCTGCTCCCCTGCTCCCTTGCCCTTCTAGCGGACGCAAACGGACTACAGCCGCATCTGCACCGCCTGGAAGAACGACAGTATTATTTTGTACCTGATGATCGTACTGACGGTATACCCAATTTTTAGAGGCGATCGTTGGTGTATAGAGTAAAGTCAATAAAATATCATTCCAACTGTGGCTACCGATACCCTCTGTTGTGCAAGCAGGCAAAGCATCGGCTGTCCATGACCAAGCTTGACGGGCATATTCTGGTGGTTCGGCTAATAACTCACGCTCGTAAAGTGGCGTATTTTCTGCCAAAGCATCAGCCGGAATTTCGGCAGCAATTTTACCCCGGAATAAAATTCTGACGATGGGTTCAGCAATTACTGTACCAGCCACCACAGCATGAAGTCCCCAACGGTGGAAAATATCGATTAATTCCTGTTCCCGACCTTTGTAGGCAACAAACAGCATCCGTTCTTGAGATTCCGATAGCAAATATTCATAGGGAACCATCCCTGTTTCTCGCACCGGAATCTTATCTAAATCTAGTTCGATCCCGACACCGCCTTTAGCTGCCATTTCTGAGGTGGAACAGGTGATACCTGCTGCACCCATATCTTGGGCGGCGACAACTGCACCTGTTTTAAACGCTTCTAGACAAGCTTCAATCAATGACTTTTCTAAAAATGGGTCGCCGACTTGCACCGCCGGACGGTCATCCATTGACGCATCACTTAATTCTGCACTGGCAAAGCTTGCGCCACCCATCCCATCACGTCCTGTGGTCGAACCGACATACAACACAGGATTACCTAAACCGGATGCCCCAGATTTAACGATTTCTGACGTTTCCATCAATCCCAACGCCATCACGTTAACTAAGGGATTTCCGGCATAAGCAGGGTCAAAGTAAACTTCACCGCCAATGGTGGGTACGCCAACACAGTTACCATAATGGCTGATCCCAGCCACTACACCATTGAATAGCCTTTGAGTTTTAGGGTCATCTAGAGAACCAAAACGCAGGGAGTTTAATAAAGCAATGGGACGCGCACCCATTGTAAAAATATCTCTGAGGATACCACCGACACCTGTAGCGGCTCCTTGGAAGGGTTCGACGGCGGAGGGATGGTTATGAGATTCAATCTTAAATGCCAGTTGTAATCCTTCACCGAGGTCAACAACTCCAGCATTTTCACCAGGGCCGACAAGAATACGTGGCCCTGTAGTGGGAAACTGTTTAAGTAAGGGTCGGGAATTTTTGTAGCAGCAATGTTCTGACCACATCACCCCAAACATTCCCAGTTCTGCTTTGTTAGGATGACGACCTAAACGTCGCACAATTTCTGCGTATTCTTCTGGCTTCAGACCTTCGGAGGCAATTTCTTGGGGAGAAAACGGATCTTTAGGGGTGGTGGTCATGGGAGTAATGCACCAAGTGGACAGAAGACTATTTTATAGTCAATAGTCGTTTGTCATTGGTCATTTGAGCTTTGTTTTTCTGCTTTTCGATATCTGTAATCACTTACTTAAGTAGATTCCGCTCGATATTAACACCTAAGTGACGACAATCACATAAATCCATGATTGAGATCGTCCCACTTCAATTGCTCCATTGGCATAATTACAGATAACTGAACTCTAGCCGAGTCATTAATAGGGAACACACTAATCGCCGACAGCTTAAATGAAAGACTGTCGGCTTTTTGTATCTAGGGGAGTGGGGAGTGTGTGAAGGTGTAGGGAAAGAATAACTAATGACCAATGACCAATAAACAAAATTTCCCCACAGTTGGTTGATAGCTTGACACTGAGACTGCCACAGCCACTACCAATTGTGGGGAGGTATGATCAAATTAGAGATCTTATCTTGAGAGTGCTAACACTCTGCACTCACTTTATTAGAGCGAAAGCCGTAGCTCAACAAGTACAACTTACTGGGATTAAGACATCGCTTGGATGATGTAATCAAAGTATGGTGCTGCTGCTGCTGTGTCTTCTGCACTTAACAAATCAAGGGAAGCTTTTTTCAGACAATTGATAGCTTCCACCATTCCAGGGACGGGAACACCAAGAGAGTTGTACATTTCCCGTACACCAATTATACCAATTTTTTCAATTGGCTCTTTGTCACCAGCAAGTACGCCATAGGTAATTAGACGTAGGTACCAGCCAAAGTCACGGATGCACAGAGCGCGTTGGCGTTCACCGTAGGCGTTACCCCCAGGTGCGATAAAATCAGGTCGCTTTTGCCAAAGTTGCTTGGTGGCTTCCTGAACTATCTTTTTTTCATTTTCAGCAAAGGTCGCAGCAATGCGCGTCCTTTGCTCGCCAGTTTGCAAAAATTCTTTGATACTTTTGAGTTCGCCACTGCTGGGATAACGCAGTTCGTCGTCGGCTTTGAGAATAACTTGGCTAATTACAGTCATGATTATTGTAATCACGAGAAATATTATTTGCTAGTTTAACGAGTTGGAGGTACACAGGGGAAGGGAGTAGGGAATAGGGAGTGGGGAATGGGGGAAAAAAGGATGAAGTGTGAAATTAAACTTCAATCTCTTGACAAATGACCATTGACTAACAACAAATGACTAATATTTGGAAACAGGGTGAATTAATTGAAGTAGCGATCGCTGACCTCAGCGATACTGGTGATGGTGTCGGTCGTTATGAGGAGCGTGTGGTATTTGTACCGGATACTGTACCAGGCGATCGCATCCAGGTACGCTTATTACACGTTAAGCCGAAATATGCTCATGGCAAACTCGTGCAGCTATTACATCCATCACCGCACCGCATACGACCAAGTTGTATTGTGGCTGATAAGTGCGGTGGTTGTCAGTGGCAGCATATTGACTACCAATATCAGCTAGAAGCTAAACGCAATCAAGTTATCCAAGCTTTACAGCGCATCGGTGGTTTTACTGCACCACCCGTAGATCCTGTATTGACATCTGTCTCACCTTTGGGATACCGCAACAAAGCGACTTATCCTTTCAGTATTTCTGCTACTGGACAAGTACAGGCGGGGTACTACCAAAAAGGAAGTCACCATTTAGTGAACTTAAATCAATGTCCTGTACAAGATTCTCGATTAAACCCCATGCTGGCTGAGGTTAAGCAAGATATTCAAAAGCGCGGCTGGAAGATTTACGATGAGCAACGACACAAAGGTCAAATTCGTCATTTAGGTTTACGTATCGGTCGCCGGACTGGGGAAATTTTGTTGACTTTGGTAGTTACTGACTGGAAGTTAGCAGGAATTACTGAACAAGCCGAGGAATGGTTGCAGCGATATCCTCAATTAGTGGGAGTTTCTCTAAATCGTAACGCTGAACGGACAAATGCCATCTTCGGTGCAGAAACTCGCCCTATTGCAGGTGTTCCTTATCTCAAAGAAAAATTTGCGGGATTAGAATTTCAAGTCCGCCCAGATACTTTTTTCCAGGTTTCAACGGAAACAGCCGAAGCACTGTTAGAGGTAATTCAGTCAGAAATCAAGCTACAAGGGCATGAGGTGTTAGTTGACGCTTATTGTGGGATTGGAACTTTAACTCTGCCTTTAGCCAAGCAAGTGCGTCAAGCTGTGGGACTGGAAGTGCAAGCCGAAGCCGTAGAACAGGCAATTTTGAATGCCGAACACAACAGTATAAATAACGTTACATTCCAAGTCGGTGCGGTAGAGAATTTACTGCCACAAATGGGAATAATACCAGAAGTAGTAATACTAGATCCGCCACGTAAAGGTTGCGATCGCACTGTCATCGATTCATTACGGCAATCGAAACCTGCTCGCATCGTTTACGTCAGCTGTAAAGTAGCTACTCTCGCCCGCGACCTCAAATTATTATGTGAAGGAGGAATCTACGCACTTTCACGTATACAACCTGCTGATTTTTTTCCCCAAACATCTCATGTGGAAGCTGCTGCCTTTCTTGTGTTATCACATTTAGATAAGTAATACTGAGTCTTCATAAAAAACTCAAATTTCAAATTTGTAGTCTAGTGCATCAGAAAAATGCTAAAATCGAATTAACTTAAACATAGAAACAATTTTGTTAAAATCATTAAAGTTGCATAGACTCTCAATACTCAACTTATGAATAAGATTGTTTGAAGTAAGTATCGGCAATACAAAAGTCATCCTAATGTTTCTCCAAACTATCAGCAACTTAAAAGATGCTGATTCAAATCTTAGATTTTTAAGAGCCGTTTTATGTATCAGCAATTGAACTTCATAAATAGAGTCGATGCTCCCTAGCATTTTCAAAACGTAGTATAAAAGACGCAAGTTTGAAGGCAGCATGACCACCTCAAATATTGTCAGGGTGCGTTTCCAAGCAAACTGATGTCTGGCTAACTGAAAGCTACGGGGTTTCTCTTGTGATTAGTATTTCGCTTCGTCCAGTTGGACGCTATTGGGGTACACTTAGTTTTGCCTCAACACTCTATCTTTGTCCTATATTAGATTTATTGTTGGCAGAGATTCCAGCAAAATTACAAGCAGAACTGCGGCTAGGTCTTCAAGAAGCCTTAGTAAATGCCGCAAAACATGGCAATAATCTTGATCCTAGTAAACGCGTTGTAGTGCGTTTTTCGTTAATAGATAATCAGTATTGGTGGGTGATCTCCGATCAAGGTAAAGGCTTTACTCCAGCACCTACGCTTGATGAAGATGATCCCACTGATTATCTCCCACCTGATGAGTCAGAAAGCGGCCGGGGTTTGTGTCTACTGCATCAAATTTTTGACCAAGTAGAATGGGGCCGCAAAGGTACAGAATTAAGGCTGTGTAAACAAATGGAAAATCGCCCCCGCTTGTCTTTAAGGCGATGAAATGAAGTATGAAGTGTGAAGGAAGTATCTAGACTTTGGGTAGCTTCCCGGACTCCACATTTTTGTAGAACAAGCAATTGTTTTATTGATGAGTGATCGCTAGAACTTAATTTTGATGACTATCAGGACGAAGTGAGTTTTTTATAGTGATGTGATGTTATTCTGATTTTCGTGAATGCAAGCGAACTTCCTAGCTGTTGAGCGGTGCTTAAAACCAATGCAGTAGAAAGACAACGCTATGCTGCGTTTGAGTTATTAAACAAAGGAAAACTGTTCGCAAATGTCCGAAAATCGTTTGTCTTCGGGAATTTCGGGTTTAGACGAAGTTCTTTGTGGCGGTTATGTACCACATCGTGCCTACTTAATCCGGGGTGGCCCAGGGGTTGGTAAAACAACACTAGGAATGCATTTCTTAACAGCAGGGGCAATAAACGGCGAACGGGTTTTGTTCATCACGCTAGCAGAAACCGTCACACAATTGAAGCGAACTGCCGAAGGACTAGAATTTGACCTAGAAGGTGTCTCCTTTCTTGACCTTAGCCCCACGCCCGAATTTTTTACCCAAATTCAGACTTATGATATTTTCTCACCAGCTGAGGTAGAACGCGAACCCACAACCAACCGAATTACAGAACAGTTGGAAACTCTTAAGCCGCAGCGTATTTTTATTGATTCGATGACGCAGTTTCGCTACCTGGCAAGCGATCCCTTTCAGTTTCGCAAGCAAGTACTGTCATTTCTAAGATTTTTGGTAGAGCAAGGTGCAACTGTTTTATTCACCTCAGAGAGCAGTCAAGAAGCACCCGACGATGATTTACAGTTCATGAGTGATGGCGTAATCAATCTGAACTTTAGCAACAATGAGCGCACACTGTGTATCTCTAAGTTTCGGGGTAGTGATTTTCAAGATGGCGATCATGCAATTCGCTTAACCCGCACGGGAATGCAAATCTTTCCCCGATTAGTTCTTCAAGATTCCGCACGAGATTTTAATACTGAATTAGTTTCCTCTGGCATCCCCGAAATCGACGAGTTGCTGCACGGTGGGATTGAGCGCAGCACGATTACTATTGTTAGCGGCCCTAGTGGCGTGGGTAAAAGCACGTTGGGACTTCAGTTTATGAAAGAGGCCGCCGGACGGGGCGAACGTTCGGTGATCTACATCTTTGAGGAAAGAAAAGAAACGTTGCTGCGCCGTGCTAAAGGGATTAACATTGCCGTTGGTGCGATGCAGGATAAGGGGACACTTTCAGTCGTACAAGTAGAGCCGCTATATTATACACCTGATGAATTTGCTAACCTCGTGCGTCAGGAAATAGAGCAAAAACAGGCGCGGATTGTGATGATTGATAGTGTATCTGGGTATCGGCTTTCGTTGCGCGGCGAAGACTTGATAAGTCACCTTCATCGGCTATGTAAGTATTTGCAAAATATGGGTGTTGCTGTGCTGCTAATTAATGAGATTGAAACAATTACAGGAGAATTCCGCGTTACAGAAATTGGAATTAGCTATCTAGCAGACACAATCATATTTTTGCGCTATTTAGAAATGCAAGGCGAACTGCGGCGAGCAATTGGCGTTCTCAAGAAGCGGATGACAGACTTTGAAAAAACCTTGCGTGAATTTGAAATTAGTCGCTATGGAATCAAGGTCGGCAAGCCACTCACACAGCTGCGAGGCGTGTTGACTGGAGTGCCGGAAATGCTTGGGGATGAATTTTGATAATGTACCTATGTTGATTTAGCCATCAATAAAAAACTTTGGCGACAGTATTGCCAGTTAACAAAAAACAGCGATGAGTCGAATTTTAATAGTTATAAAGCAATCTGAGAATCGTCGCTTGTTAGCAGAGTGGCTGAAAAGATATTACGAGGTGACGATCGCCGATTCAGTTGTACAAGCAGGCAAAACCTTACCGCTCTTAGATGAGCCTTTTGATTTATGCATTCTTGATGGCCCAGCACTAGATCATCTCTGGGAATGGGTGCAAGCCAGAAAATACAAAGAGCAACCAGTTTTTTTGCCCTTTTTGTTAATAACAGCGCGCTCTGATGTCAATCTATTGACAAGGCATTTGTGGCAAACTATCGATGAGCTAATTACAAAACCGCTCGAAAAGCTAGAGTTGCAAGCACGAGTGGAAATGCTGCTGCGATCGCGGCAACTCTCATTACAACTTCAGACTGCGCTAAAGCAAGAACGCGAACTTAAAGAACAAAAATCGCGCTTTGTCTCAATGGTTTCTCATGAATTTCGCAACCCGTTAAATATTATTAATGGTTTTGTTCGTTTGCTACAACAGCGCGACTTCAATAAAGAACAGCAAAATGACTTTTTTCAACGCATCCAAACTGCCGTTACCCGCATGGTTGCCTTGCTGGATGACGTTTTGATCCTGGGAAAATCTGAAGCGAATAGTCTAACATCTAATCCTACTGAGATAGTAATTGAGCCTTTCTGTCGCAAGCTAATTGAAGAAATCAAACTCAGTACAGGCACTAATCACATCATTGATTTTAATTACGTGGATGAATGTGTCACAGTTTACATGGACGAAGCTTTAGTGCGGCACATTTTAACCAATCTCTTGTCTAATGCGATTAAATACTCCGCACCTGATAGCACTGTTCAACTGAGATTGCAATGTCAATCTGAAACTGTGATATTTCAAGTGCAGGATCAAGGCATCGGCATTGCTCCAGCAGACCAAGAACGTTTATTTGAATCCTTTTATCGTGCTAGTAACGTAAGTAAAATTCCGGGAACCGGATTGGGGCTGACGATTGTTAAACAGCTAGTTGAGCAACAAGGCGGAACGATTATGGTAAACAGTGAAATCAATGTTGGCACAACATTCACTGTTACCCTACCCATCAACAGCGAAATTCTGCGCTCAACTTCAAAGCTTGATTAACTTGGCATATACCTATAGCAGGGGATAGGGAATAGGTGACAGGTAACAGAGCAAGAAGTCTTTTATGCTTTAGAGTTCTTATCCCCATGTGTGGGACAGGGTGGAGCAGAAATTGACTTATCTAACCAACCTGTAGCTTGTTCTAAGCGGGCGAGGGCTTCTTGGGGTTGATTTTTGAGGAGAAATACGAGAGCGGCAGCAGCTTGCTCACTAGCGCGAGAATTGCGGTTAGACTTGAGGCGATGCCAATCGTTAGGGGAGATGGTGAGTCTTTCCATGAGGGCTTGCGCTAGTTCCAGTGTGCTAATTTCATTTAGTTGACTGGTTTTAGGCAAAAGATTAATTTCTGATTGCTGGGTGCTGAGAGATTCCATGTCGGTGCCTGTGAACTGTTGGCATTACATTAATCTTAATTTACTACCAGTCAATGAAGCCGCCTAGAAAATCACAGAATTCTTCCAACCAAGAAAATCAAGAACCGGATTTTGAGCAAGAGTTAGCCCAAGTAGAGCGATCGCTTCTATCCTTAAAAGAAAGGTATCACCAAGTAATCTGCGATCAACAGCAAAAGGCACAATGGCAACAACGCCAGCAGGAATTAAAAGATAATCAGCCTCAGACAGCAGAAATTAAAGTCGAGTTAAAGCAAATCCAAAAGCAGTTGGAAGTGCTAGAAATTAATTTAGAAAGCCAGCTATTTTCGTGGCGAAGCCTGAAAAAACCTTTCTGGCAAGCCGTCCGCTTTGGTGGAATGGGCGTTATCATAGGCTGGATATTAAAATCCTGTGCTGGGTAAATATGGTAAATAGACGAATTGCAGAAATATTGCGAAGTGGTCAACCTGATGAGTCTCTTGTAGTTCAAGGCTGGGTAAGAACAAAACGTGACTTGAAAGGGTTTGCTTTTATTGAAGTCAATGACGGTTCATCACTAGCTAATTTGCAAGTTGTCATCAATCAGGATTTGCCAGACTTCGAGGCGATTTTGAAAAAACTGAATACAGGTGCGTCTGTTGAAGTTAACGGCGTACTGGTGGCTTCTCAAGGTAAGGGACAGCGCATTGAGTTGCAAGCCGAGGCGGTGAAAGTCTACGGTGAGGCTGATCCCGAAACATATCCTTTGCAAAAGAAACGCCACTCATTTGAATTTTTACGCACGATTGGACATTTGCGATCGCGCACTAACTCTTTCGGTGCAGTTTTCCGCGTCCGAAACGCTTGTTCTACAGCAATTCACCAATTCTTTCAAGAACGCGACTTTTTGTGGGTACACACCCCAATTATCACCGCTAGCGATTGCGAAGGCGCGGGTGAACTATTTAGTGTCACTAGTTTAGATCTCAAGAATGTTCCGCGAACTGACAACCAAGCTGTAGATTATAGCCAAGACTTTTTTGCTAAACCCACATATTTAACCGTTAGCGGCCAGTTGGAAGCAGAAGTTATGGCGATGGCATTTTCTAACGTCTACACCTTTGGCCCGACATTCCGCGCAGAAAATTCTAACACCTCCCGCCACCTCGCAGAATTTTGGATGGTTGAACCAGAAATGGCATTTTGCGATTTAGACGGTGATATGGATTTAGCCGAGGCGTTTTTGAAACATATTTTTAATTATGTGTTAGAAAAATGCCCTGAAGATATGGAGTTTTTCAACCAGCGCATTGATAATACGGTTTTAGCCACAGCCGAGAATATTATTAACAATCAATTTGAACGCCTTACTTATACCGATGCTATCAAACTGCTAGAGAAAGCTGATGTTAAGTTTGAATATCCTGTAAGTTGGGGCTTAGATTTACAATCAGAACACGAACGCTATCTTGCAGAACAACTGTTTAAAAAGCCTGTAATTGTCACAGATTACCCAGCGCAAATTAAAGCATTTTATATGCGGTTGAACGATGATGAAAACACAGTCCGGGCAATGGATATTCTTGCACCAAAAATTGGTGAAATCATCGGTGGTTCTCAAAGAGAAGAACGTTTAGATGTTCTAGAACGTCGGGTAATAGCGCAAGGTATGAAACCTGAAGATTTGTGGTGGTATTTAGACTTGCGTCGTTTTGGTACTGTGCCTCACGCTGGCTTTGGTTTGGGTTTTGAAAGACTCGTGCAATTTATGACGGGTATGGGTAATATTCGTGATGTGATTCCCTTCCCACGTACACCGCAGAATGCTGAGTTTTAGTAGCAGTATCATGTAAGTGAACACAAGCAAAACCCGCACTAGCGGGTTTTGCTGTTTAGTACAAGCAGCAGAGATTATCCTAGATAAAGAGAAATACATTAAATCAATCATGGATATACAAGAGAAAACAATTGCTAAAATTAGGCTAATGCCAGACTCTTTAGTTCAGGAAGTGAATGATTATATAGACTTCTTATTAATGAAGCACAATGGTAATAATTGGGAGTTGTGGCTTCAGTTTAGCGAATCACTAAACATGGCTGAATCAGATTTTTCCGAATATTTATCTAATTTAGAAGATTACGAAGAGCGTTTAGCACAAGGTGAAGTTCAGTGGTAGATATCGCACGAGGAGATGTAGTGTTGTGCGATTTAAATCCTGTTGTAGGCACAGAACAAGCGGGAATTAGACCTGTGGTTGTAGTGCAAATTGATCGAGCAAATGCTGTTAGCCCTCATACAATTATTGCACCATTCACATCAAAAATTAGACGTACTATTTTACCATCTCATGTGTTTGTACCTGCTGGTGTTGGTGGGTTAAGCCAAGATTCTGTCGTGCTTTGTGAGCAAATTCGGGTTGTGGATCAATCAAGAATTATTAGAATAATTGGTCATTTAGATAAAGAATATTTAGATAACTTAGCAATAGCTTTAAGTACTATTCTTGGTTTAATATAACGTGAGTTCGGCGATATTAAGAACCCTTAAGGGGCTACAAAAAGGGCTAGAATGCAGACAGAATAAGTCTCATAGCTCTTTGACCTTGTTGGTAGAAAGGACGCTTATTAGGACTTAATGTCAATA
>NZ_JACJRV010000033.1 GCF_014697475.1 Nostoc sp. FACHB-152 | reverse complement strand
TTAAATAGAGCTTATTGCGAATAAATGCTCTTTTTCTTTTACCACAAATTGCTACACTCTTTGTAAGATAAGCATTCTAGACCATTTTGTCCCCCCGCAAGGTTTCATTCACTTGGTAGAACTTACCTCCATTTTCTAGCGATTGCCATAGTTTCAGGCTTGACTTGTGCTGTTTTGGACAGCCTGATTTAGTTAAACAATAATGATATTAGTAGTCTGCTCAAATGACAAATTCAGAGGTAAGGTGGCAAGTTGAGTTGTGTCAAAGTAGAATCCACCCGTTGCTGGGTCATAAGTAAAGCGATTAAAATCATTTTTTCCAATCCCAAATCCAGCCCCAGAAATTTGTAGCTTGTCGTCCTGCTGAATTGAAAAATCGGTAATTGTATCAACTCCTTCAAATGGTGAATTAAAAGCAAAAGTATCAGACCCACTACCAGCAGTAATCGTGTCGTTCCCTAATCCAGCACTAATGTAATCGTTGCCATCACCTGTAATAATTGTTTTGTTATAGCTATCGTTGGTGTTAATGGTGATTGAACTTTCGGCTGTGCCTACAATTTGAGTATTTATAGAGCTACCTGTAAACAGATCAAATGTGTCAGTACTGGAACTACTCTCTTCAATATCAAACAAGTTGTTATTAAATAAGTCATCGCTCAAGCTGCTGAATGTTAGAAAATCCATATTTTTACCTTTTGTGGTGTATTACTTGACTATTAATTGCAATTAGGAAGTACAGTATCTTTATGAATGAGCTAATTGTCTAAAACATAAACTTAGTAATTATCAAGGTCTTTTTTATTGAAATAACCAATTTCCATTTTTTCTCTTGGAGATAGATAATAACGCATTTCTCCGAAATAGTTGTGGTTGGCTATGTTATCAATATTGAAATATTGAATTAGATTTTTAAAAAATACTTACAAAACTTTTTTATCAGCTTGTGTTTAAGTTTTAATAAAATCTTAGATAATGTACTTGAGTAAGAATTTTTCTCATTCATACATCAAACATAAAGTTGTTGAATTGGCAATACTTCTTGCTTAGGTATGATGAAGTATAAACAGAAGTTCTTTCTTTAGGAAGGTTACTTGCAAATGAAAATAATTTACTTACATAGGGAAAAAGCAACCTGACCTAATACATCCTTAACAAGCGAGCGATGTGCATTGATCTGAACCACCAACCGCTCTCAAAGCTAATAGCAACAATCTTCTGAGATATCCATTCTCAAACAGCATACTATCAGCCACATCATTAGCATCACTGATTTTTGAAACTTAACTTCTAACTAGCACATTTTAGGAGCCTTCTATGGCAAAGCTCTTAGCCCTCTTTTGCAAAATATGCTAGTTTCATTTGTTGCTAGCCGCGTTTTCTCGCCGCTAGCTAGGCGCTCACATCTTGGCGATCGCCTATTGAATCCAAATTGGTCAAACCCAGTCACCGTGAGCATTTGCCATTTACGGATGAGTCTATTCTTTAATTCTTTTGACTGACCTATGAACTCGCTATGCGTATATTCGTTCTTAGAATTGGTACTCGTATGCACCTATATCAGATGCTCCGCCATAAGGACGAGGGTTGTTTATAAAATCTGATTGTATTAGTTGAAGACCTTGGTTAATTGCTGGACTAGTAGACAATAATCGAAAATCTCCTGTTGAAGCATTAACAAACTGGGGATCGCCAACAATATCATTAACGCCTTTGACTTCGATCTTAGAACTATTAGCGTAGAGATTATAGTTATAGGTAACATTTGTATTATTCCAGTTACTATTTATCCTCTTACCTGGAATAGAATACATAATGTTATTCAAGATTTTGACATCTGTTGAAGTATTTGCCATGATTTGCCCATAGTCAATTTCTGGACTTTGGTTATTCAAATAAGTAGTGTTATTAACAATGTCTACATAGTCGCCTTTGAAGGTATGAATGCCGGAACCACCATTTTGATATGAAATGTTGTTAGCAATTAAGGTGCGTCCTGTATATGGCGGTAAAGTTGAGCCGTTTTGAGTATTTCTGGTATCGTCAACAATAATGCCATTGCCGTCTGTAATTTTCCCGTTTCTAACCCAGGGAATATACTGGCGATTGTTGTAGACTTTGTTGTTAGTGATATACATTTTGTATCCTGTATTGCTATCAGTATTTACGCCCTGCCCGATGGAGATGCCACTGTTAGCAAATGGAGAATACCAAGCATTATTGAATACTTCATTACCAGATATAGTTACATAGTCAGAGCGAACTGCACTAATTCCTACTCCACCACAATTATGTATTTTGTTGTTTAGGATACGTATGTGGTGAGGATAACCACCTTTTCGTCCATCAATGTAGAGACAATTTCCGCTTGTTAGTGGATTATTGGTGTTATATCGCTGAGTTTTAGCATAATTAAGG
This sequence comes from Nostoc sp. FACHB-152, assembly GCF_014697475.1. Lineage (GTDB taxonomy): Bacteria > Cyanobacteriota > Cyanobacteriia > Cyanobacteriales > Nostocaceae > Nostoc_B. The sequence goes on along the minus strand of NZ_JACJRV010000033.1, from coordinate 66,650 downwards.
GTGATGTTAGCATTGTTGCCTTCAATATCTAACCCTTGAACCTCAATATAGGATACTCCTTTGTTAAGGACAATTCCATTCCAAGTATTATGCTTAATTTTAGGTGTATGTCCTGGGTATGCTTGGTACTTTATCCATGCCTGAGCAGTTCCAGGGCGAGATATATATACTACTGCACCAGGGTAAGTATTGGTGTACACCCCATTCATAATCAGGATGGTATCTCCTGGGTTGGTGAGATCTGCTGCTCTTTGAATTGTTCTAAAAGCAGATGAGGCAGAAAGCCCATTGTTTTTGTTGCTGCCATTACCACTTACATAATATGTAACTGGAGTAGTTGCTTGACTTATGAGCTTGGGGCTAGATACTGTCGTTTCTTTAACCGTAGAAACAGTAGATGAAGAACTTGCAAATGCTTTTGAAGAAGCGTTTATACTTTGGGCATCAATTAAACTAGTCAACATCAAAGAAAGCACGAAAGATGTGCTAATCGATAAACTCATTTTCATAACAGAAAACACACTTGGGATTTAATTACTATCATATAAAGATACTTTGAGCATCTCAGTGTGGCATCTGTGAGATTACTAAGCAATGGTATTTTTTCCAAACATTACACTAAAGAGTTTAAGTATATTTAAATACTAGTAGTTATGCAAGCAAATTTTTTGTCATCCAAACTCTAAAACATTTGCGGTAGTCACAAATAGAATTTAGACACAGGCGCACCAAAAACTGGGAAGAACCATGTGGGTATTAGCAACTTTTAGTGAGCTTGGTTTGGGGAAGGCAGAGTTTGCTATCATTTATTGCAGCTGTTGCCATTACAATGCCCGTGCTTGTTCTAATTGCTTGTACTCGTCACAATTTCTGGGATTGTGAGTTGATGACATTGCTTCTTCAAAATCCCAATTCTGAGAATTAATATCAAATAACTCAATTGCTGTATCAAAAGTACATTGCAAAAATCTGGTGTACGATTCTTCAGACTAAAGAATTGATTGTGCGTAGACGCTTTGCGGCTTATCGCAGACATCGCTATTAAAAGATTGAGATTAGTTTCGCTTGCTGCACCTTCAGCCTGTAGCCAATATATCGTGTCCGGTTAAGGGACTTCCAGAAATTAAAATATACAATTTATAAGAATGATAATCATTGTAAGGGGAAGGGGAGTGGGTTTTGCGATTTCTGCACAGATGCATTTAATCACAACTGATCAGCCGGACATGAGATCACGACTTAATTGGCAAACTGTTTGGAGACAGAGGATATACACAAAAACTCTTTAAGGAGTTATCTGAACGGGGCTTACAGTTAGTTACCAAATCTAAAAAGAACATGAAAAACTGCTTGCTAAAACTGATTGATAAAATTCTTTTACGCCAGCGTGCAGTCATTGAATCAGTGAATGATCACCTGAAAAACCTGTGTCAGATAGAACATTCTTGCCATCGTAGTGTTTTTAACTTTTTGGTCAACTTGATGGCTGGTTTGGCTGCTTATACTTATTTGCCTCACAAAGCATCTCTGGATATTTACCCCAAAGACTTACCTGCACTACCTCCTGCTGTTTTTTGATTCGTCGAACTCACGTGGGCTTTGTCAGGGTGAGGGTTACTCACATCCTACACCCTCAATACTTTTGAATTAAGAAGAACCTTACCTATGCCCCGTTGGCCAAACTGCTGTAAGAGAAAGAACTATCTGCAAAGATAAAGCTTTCAAATCCAGTCGTAGAAAGGGTAATAGCATCTCCATTGTTATTGAAGGTGAAGTTAGCTGGGTTCAAGGCATTGCCGGAAATCACACCAGAAAAAGTGAGTTCACTGCGATTGAAAGCACTCAGATCAAGAGTATCCCAGCCCAATCCACCATCAACAGTTCCAGTACCAAACCCTTTGAATTTATCATCGCCACTGTCTAGTTCAATTTTGATACCGCCACCAATAGTGACTTTTTGTTTAACTTCATCTATGGTGCTAGTGGCAGTCACTTTATCATTGCCATCGCCAGTTTTAATGGTTCCTTGTCCATAAATGCCATATGCAGTACTACCAATTTTTGTCCAAGCTTGGCCAGTCAGGATGTCATAACCATTCCCGGTATCAATTACTCCATCGTTGAAGATGCCTCTGGCGGAACCATTTGTTGTGTCTAAGATTTTGCCAGTACCTGTGATCTTGTCATCTCCGTCTCCAGTAGTCAGACTGCCAGTGTTATTAATGCCAGTCGCTGCACCGCCTTGGCCGTCACTAGAGAATTGACCGCCGCCTTCGCCACCCTTGCTGCCAGTGCCATTGCCGATGATTGTGTCGTTGCCACCTCCAGCATTTAGACTGCCAATGTTATAGATGCCGATTCCATTTCCACCATTACCACCACTAGTGCCAGAACCAGCAACAGACTCGTCCACACCGTTGCCAGCAAGACCCCCAATACCCTTGCCGATGATTGTGTCATTGCCTAACCCAGCATTGAGACTGCCATGATTGCTGATGCCGACTCCATCTCCACCATTGCCGCCGTCGCCGTTACCTTCATCGAAGCCACCAATGCTGCTGTTACCGTTACCGCCGTTGCCGCCAGTACTAGTGCCAGTAATGGTGTCTCCGCCATCTCCAGTATCTACTTTGCCACTGTTGCTGATGCCTACTGCATCTCCACCATTGCCGCCGTTGCCGTTGTTTTCACCGAAGCCCTCACTGCCGCCAATTCCATTGCCACCATTGCCACCCTTACCAGTGCCAGTAATCTGATCTTCTCCATCCCCAGTAAGTACTTCGCCACTGTTGCTGATGCCAGTTCCTGTCCCGCCTGTGCCGCCACCTATGCCTTCGGCACCATAGCCGCCAGTACCAATACCAGTAATTTTATCTTCTCCATTCCCAGCATCTACTGCACCATTGTTGCTGATGCCAATTCCAGCACCGCCGTTCTTGCCATAGAAAAGTGAGGCCTCGCCACTACTACCGCCCTTCCCGATGCCAGTGATAGTGTCATCTCCTTCTCCACCATTGAGGCTACCACTATTACTGATGCCTGTCCCCGCACCGCCAGCACCTCCGCCTCTCCCATATGCGCCATCACCACCCTTCCCGGTACCAGTAATAGTATCATTTCCGTCGCCACCATTGAGGCTACCACTGTTATTGATACCAGTCCCCGCGTCGCCATTACCGCCACCTCTGCCAGGGCCGCCATCACCACCCTTCCCGGTGCCAGTAATGGTATCATTTCCGTTGCCGCCATTGAGGCTACCACTGTTATTGATGCCTGTCCCCGCAGCAGCCGTGGTTCCGGTTAACCCATAGCTTTCGATACCATTGTCACCTCCGCCTTTTCCTGTACCAGTGATAGCATCATCTCCGTCTCCACCATTGAGGCTACCACTGTTACTGATGCCAGTCCCCTCACCGCCAAACCCGTCTACCGCACCACTGGCACTACCACTGCCAGTACCAGTGCCAGTGATAGTGTCATTTCCGTACCCGCCATCTAGACTACCACTGTTACTAATGCCGATCGCCGCACCACCAATACCGATGTCATCACGATAGTTCTTGTTTTGATTCAGTCCGCCTTTTCCTGTGCCAGTGATAATGTCATTACCATCGCCGCCATTGAGACTGCCATTGTTACTAATGCCAGTTCCTACACCGCCAGTGCCTATTTCGCCAGAACTGATGTTATCCCCACCAGTGCCAAAGCCCGTGATCGTGTCATTGCCATCGCCGCCATTGAGACTGCCAATGTTACTAATGCCAGTCCCTGCACCGCCAAGGCCGCCATTTACACTGCTACTGAAAAAATTACTGCCACTACCGCCTTTTCCTGTACCAATGATCGTGTCATTGCCATCGCCGCCATTGAGACTGCCAATGTTACTAATGCCAGTCCCCGCACCGCCAATAGTATTGTAATAAATTGTGTCGCTATTCCCGCCTGTTCCTGTGCCAATGATAGCGTCATCTCCCTCTCCGCCATTGAGACTGCCAATGTTACTGATGCCTGTCCCCGCCCCACCGACACGCGCCTCAAAGTTAACTACACCCTCGGTGGCAGGATTGTCAGTGACGTTGGCACCACTACCGCCCGTACCACTGCCAATGATAGTGTCATTTCCACCTCCGGCATTCAGGCTGCCATTGTTGCCGATGCCAGTCCCCGCACCGCCAACACCGCTAATGCTAAAAGGCCAGATCTGAGTTGCTTTACCGCTATTACCGCCTTTTCCTGTGCCAGTGATGGTGTCATCTGCCTCTCCACCATTAAAACTGCCACTGTTGCTAATGCCAGTCCCTGCACCGCCATTGCCAGCAACGCTTAAATAGCCAGAACTGCCGTTATTCGCGTCGCTGCCATTACCGCCCTGACCTGTACCAGCGATCGCGTCTTTTCCGTTGCCACCATCAAGACTGCCAATGTTACTGATGCCAATCCCTGTACCGCCATCGAGGCTGCTTGTGACACTGTTACTGCTGCCGCCAATACCCTTGCCAGTAATAGTATCTTCTCCGTTACCCGCATTGAGTTTGCCACTGTTGCTGATGCCTGTCCCTGCACCACTGTTGGCGAAGACGCTGCGCTCGTCTATGCTGCCACCATTACCAGTACCATTAATTGTGTCGTTTCCGTCCTCGGTATTGAGACTGCCACTATTGCTGATCCCGATTCCATCTCCACCGTTGCCGACAAAGATGTTGCCACCACTACCAGTGCCATTAATTGTGTCGTTTCCGTCCCCGGTATTTAGACTGCCACTATTGCTGATGCCAGTTCCATCACCGCTTTTGCCGCCTTCGTAATTAGCACCAGCACTGCCGCCAATCCCAATGCCGATGATAGTGTCTTTTGCGTCCCCGGCATTGAGACTGCCACTGTTGCTGATACCTGTGCCTGTACCGCCGTTGCCAGCCCCGAATCGGTTGGTGCCGCCCTTGCCACCAGTACCAGTGCCAGTAATTATATCTTCTCCATTCTCTGCATTCAGGCTGCCACTATTACTAATGCCAGTTGCATTACCGCCATTGATAGCTGCGTCTTTAAGATCGGGCCCATTGTTCCCATTACCAGTACCAGTAATTGCGTCGTTTCCGCCCCCAGCATTCAAACTGCCACTATTGCTGATGCCAATTCCTGTACCAATGATGCCGCCACCAGGGTCGCCACTGATGTTGTTACTACTACCAGTGCCAGTAATTGTGTCGTTTCCGTCCCCGGCATTTAGACTGCCACTATTGGCTATCCCAATTCCATCCCCACTTTTGCCGTCACTAACGCTGTTGACCTTGCCGCCAGTACCAGTACCAGTAATTGTGTCGTTTCCATCCCCAGCATTCAGGCTGCCACTATTGCTGATGCCTGTGCCTGTACTACCAAAGTTGCTGCTATCGCTGATGCCGAATTCGCTGTTGCCGCCAGTACCAGTACCAGTAATTGTGTCGTTTCCTTTCCCGGCATTCAGACTGCCACTATTGCTGATGCCTGTGCCTGTACCACCAAAGTTGCTGCCATCGCTGATGCCTGTGATATTACCACCAGTACCAGTACCAGTAATTGTGTCGTTTTCATCCTCTGTATTTAAACTGCCACTGTTGCTTATGCCTGTGCCTGTACCAGCGATGTTGCTACCTTCAAGGATGTTTTCGCCAGTAGCGATACCAGTAATCTCGTCTTTTCCTGAGCCTGTACGAATCAAACCTCCAGTTAAAATCTCAATACCAATTGCTGGAGATGTATTTACCTCTTCCCCGATTAAAGTATCGACATTAGGAGTGCCGATGAAATTGGGTGGAATGGTAAGTTTAGCCATGAGTAAAATCCTCTGGATTAGGTTGTGATCAATAGTTGGCTTATTTGGATTAGCGGCTTATGATTGCAGAAATCACTTAATTCCAATGAAATTTGAACTCATAATCAGATTTTTATCCATTCAACTACTTCTAATACCAATTCTCTGTAAAGCTGCACATTATTTTGACTCCTCCCAACCTCTCCTTAACAAGGGGAGGTGCCGCAGGCCGTGGGGTTATTTGTATGCTTCTTCATATATAAGGAAATGGTATAGGGGTGTTCGTATTTTAAAACCTCTTTTAGTTCCTATATACATCCATGCAACTCAATCCAACTACTGTCAAAAATTAATCTATAAATCCGGTTATGGACTTTGAGTAAACCTTGTTGCTTGACCACTAGCCCCGACAAGAGTAATTCCCGTTCCTCTGGGCTGTCAACGGCGACAATTTCACCTTGTTGCAAAATTCGTTTATAGATTTCTAATAGCCGAACAGGTTGGTAATCGCTTTTCAGAATGCGATCGCGAATAGTTCTTAAATGCTCTGGCTGGTCTTGAGATTCCCAGTTTTCGAGAATCTGGGTTTGCACCAAGTTCTCAATCCACTCAACTTCATGGTTGGTAGGAATAGGAGACGGAAAACTGCGAATGAACTTACAAAGCTTTTGAGTCAGAAAAGGTTGTCCGCTTGTCCAAGCTAATACTTCTTTCAGCACTACTTGCGGATTGCTCACTTTATCTGCCAAGCCTTGGAGTAAAGGTTGAGCTTCATGTTCTCTAAAGCCTTCTAGTTGAATTGCCTGACCAATATTAAAGGGTGTTCTCTTGTAATCACTAATCAAATCTGAAGGTGTCGCTACCCCAAACAGCGCAAAAGTTAAACGTTGATATTTTGGGTTAAGACTGCGCTGATTGTAGCAAAAGCGAATTAAAGCAAAAAAGTCATTCACAGGAAAATTTAAGCCCAAGACGCTATCAATTTCATCTATAAAAATAAAAAATTTTTTACTTTCAACTCGCTCTATCAAGATATCTTCGATAAATCGACTCAAACACTGGATGGGAGATAAATCTTTTTGCTCATTCCACCAAGCTTTTAGATTCACCAATCCTGGCAAATCGAAACTTTGCCATAACTCCACTATTAATCCTTTGTACCACTGGGCAGGAGTAATATTTTCACTACCAATGCGAGTCATGTCAATTGCCGCGCAGCTGTACCCCTGCTGCTGAAGATAGTGCATCATACGTACCATCAGGCTTGACTTACCCATTTGCCGCGCATTCAGAATGTAACAAAATTCACCTAGCTTCAACGCCTTGTAAAGATGACGATCTGCGGAACGTACTACATAGGTAGGAGCATCCATCGGTAAGCTACCCCCAACTTGATAATCAAAAGTTGAGGGCTGTTCTGCACTCCGCAACAGAGCATTTTCAAATACTAGTTTGGCTTGAGTGGCTTTCAGAATTTCTAGAGTTTGTGAAAGTTCTTGAGTACGCTCTTTAACTTTTTGTTCTAAGGTGCGGTTAGACTCGGCTAATGCGTCTTTTGCCTGTTGCAAGGCGATATTTTTGAACGAAAGCTCTTGAGTAAACCCAATTCGCTCGGCTTCTGCCTTTTTGCGTTGGGTAATATCTTGAAAGGCAGCTATAGCATACATAACTTGACCCTTCTCATCAAAAATTGGCGTAGCTGACACCTGCAAGGGAATCATCTTGTCAGCTTGATGAATCTCCATATCATCCACAGTCACGCTTTCACCGTTCAACGCGCGCACAATCGGTTGCTGCTGGGAAGGATAAAACTGTTCTGTCCCCGCTAGGTAGGCTTGATATACTTCATTTAATTGATCAGCTGTGACTTCGGTTAAAATTCCCTTGCCAAGTATCTGTTGTGCAGTTTGATTAGCATAGAAGGATTTGCCCTTGGCATCAACAACAAATATTCCCACTGGCACAGCTTCTAAAAATTGACCGAGCTTTCTTTCACTTTCACGTAATGCCTCTTCTGCTTGCTGGCGCACAGCAATCTCTTGTTGTAGATTGAGCAATAATTGGGCTTGAGCTTGTCGTGCTAAACGTTCTTGTAGCCAAGCTGCTTTCATCTGCTGGACGTGTTGCAGAGTTTTGTTAGTAGTAATTTCTAAATCTTGAAGGTCGAGCGGCTTAGTCAAGAAATCAAAAGCACCGCGATTCATTGCTATTCTGATATTGCCAATATCACCATAAGCAGAAATAATAATTGTTTTAATTAAGGGATATAGCTCATTTAATTTATTGAGTAAAGTTAGCCCGTCCATTTCAGGCATATAGATATCAGTGAATACTATATCTATATCTAATTCAGCTTCTAATTTCTCAAGAGCTTCAAAACCATTGTAGGCAAAAATAAACTGAAACTGCTTGTCTCGGATTTCTTTTTTAAACTTCTGGCGGATTAAAGATTTTATATCAGGCTCATCATCTACAACCAAGATTTTTACAGACATTTTGATTAATTAAATGATTTAATTTATAAATTTAATATTTTGGTTTTGAGTGTATTAAATGCAATCGGTTTTGTAATGTAGTCATCAGCCCCATATTCTTTAGCAGTTGTGTAATGATTTTCATCGTTATATGCAGTGATCATAAATACTTTTAAATTAGGTGAAATTGTTTTGATAATTTTGAGCATTTCTAATCCGCTCATGCCCGGCATATTAATATCTGCCAGAATTAAACTAATGCAGCTATTTAATTGTCTTTGTAAATATTGTAGTGCTTCTTCTGCTGAAAAAGCAAAATGTAATTCAATTTGGTTGTTTTTAATTTCTCGGCGAAATTGTTGTTCAAACAATAACTTAATATCTTGTTCGTCATCTACAATTATTATTTGCATACAAATAATACCCAAAAAATCTCCCTTCCATGCAAATACTACAATGAATCATTAGAAATTTTCGGAAGAATCAATTAATTCATTTTATTTATCAGTATTGTGCTGAATTGGGAGATTTTTAGGTAAAGCGATGATAAAAGCTGTATAGTTTTTAACTTGAGATTCTACTCGAATTTCTCCTTGATGCCCTTGCACAATAATATCATGGCTAATTGATAAACCTAAGCCTGTTCCTTCACCTGTAGGTTTAGTGGTGAAAAAGGGATTAAAAATTTTATCGACAACTTCTTGAGACATACCTTTGCCGTTATCTTGAATACGTATTTCTATTTTTTCACCCAAATCCTGAGTGGTAATCGAGATTTTTGGCAAGAATCCTGCTGCTAATTCTTTCTTTTTCTCATTAGCTGCATAGCAAGCATTATTAATGATATTAATAAAGGCACGACTAATATCCTGCGGTACAATATTCAAGTGAGGAATTTGTTGGTCATAATTTGTGGCGATCGCAATTTGAAAGGAAGGGTCTTTGGCACGCATCCCGTGATATGCCAAATTTATAGACTCTTCTAACAAAGCGTTGATATCATTCGGTTGTCTTTTGCCGACTTGCCCTCTAGAGAGCATCAGCATTCCATTGACAATATCATTTGCTCTTTTACCATGCTGATTTATTTTTTGAGCGTTTTGGCTCAGATCGTCTAAAATTTCTGCAATGTTTTCTCGGCTGTTTGGCTCTAATTTATTTTCTTGAGTTTCTAACTCTTCAATTAGTTCTTGAGCTAATTGCACAGACAGTTCAGCAAAATTGTTAACAAAGTTCAAGGGATTTTTGATCTCATGGGCGATACCTGCTGCTAATGCTCCCAAAGAAGCTAATTTTTCTTGAGCAATAATTTGGTCTTGTGTGGCTTTGAGCTTTTGCAGAGTGCTGGCTAATTCCTGATTTTTTTCTCGTAGTTCCTGGGTTCTGGCTTTGACTTTTTGTTCTAGAGTTCGATTGTAATCTTCTAACTGCTCGTAAAGGTAAGAATTTTCAATAGAAATAGCTGCTTGGGTAGAAAGGATTCTTAAAATTTCTACTCTTTCTGGAGTAAATGCACCCGTTGTTAAATTATTTTCTAGATATAAAATGCCGCTCAGTTTGCCTTGATATAGCAGGGGAGTGCAGAGAACTGATTTAGGTTGATTGACTACAACGTAAGGATCACGAACAAACTCTCCTTCATGAACTGCATCATTTAAAACTATATTTTTTTGAGTACGAGCAACATAATTGATGATAGCAGCTGATAAAGGAGGTGTTTGGCGATCGCTATCTGATGAGTTAATTGGAATCGCCTGCATAATAGTAATGTTCTCAGAATTTACAGAGCCTTGAGCTTCAATCACCCACTCACCTGTTTTTTCCAGAATTAAATAGCCTTTTTGAGCGCCTGCGTTCTCGATCACAATTTTCATCAATTTTTCCAGCAATTTGTGCAATACAATTTCACTGGCTAAAACTTGTGATGCTTTTACAACTGTTTGCAAATCCAGTACTACTGAACTAGTTTGTTCACTTGTAGTTTTAAAATTAGATTTTCTTGGGGCTACAGTCTCAGATTTGATAGCAAGCAAATTAGGATATCTATTTTCTAAATCTTTAATTTTAGCTGTTGCTCCCCATTTGAGATAGCAATACCAGGCATCGGTAATATAAATTTGAGCAATTTTGTTGAGACCATTAGCTAAATAAAACCTCGCCGCCAGTTCATTAGCTAGTGCTTCTTCGTTGTAATATTGATTTTCTTGAGCTAACTCAATAGCGCGATTATAAAATTCCATCGCTTTTAGCGCATCTCCTTTCGCACGATGCTGCTCTGCTTCTACTAAGTAAAATTTATGCAAGTAATTGGCTGAAGCATAACACGCCCAATTTTGTAATTTCTCTTGATGTTCTGTAACTCTTACTAAGATTTGCTGTTTTTGGGTTGCTGATGCAGATTCATAGATAGCAAGGTAAGCGAGAGAATCATAAAAATAAAATAGCGGAATTAGTAATGTAGCAGTTGCTCCATCTAGATATTGTTCTGCTTTTTCAGCATTTTCAACACCTAAAGAATACTCTCCAAAAAGATAACATAGGTACAGTTTATTAAAATATAAAGCGCATAGCGCATAGCGATCATTGGTCTTGAGATGAAGCGGAAGCATAATTTCTTCATTGTAAACCTCTCCTAACAAACGGTAGGGAGATTCAGCACGCCCTATCAAGTTGAGGACAGTCTGACCATAAATATTATTGTAATTAAGAGTACCTTCTTGTTTGAATTGGCTCAGAATTTGACTGTAACTAGCTATTTCTAACGCTAAATTATTTAGTTCTTGTCCTACAAAAATTGAATGAAATGAATATAGATAAGCACAAGTAGTTCCGTAATACAAATCTCCCATTTCTAATCCAATTTGATAGCTAGATTGTAATGGCTGCAACGATGATTTAATCGGCTCTTTCCAAATACTAATAGTAGCGTAAAATACAGCATTTACTTTAGAAATCAGGTCTTTAGCATGAAATTTATCTACCAAATCTAGAGCTAGGCGACCAAATTTATAACCTTCCTCAATTTCCCCTAACACACCACATAGAATTAATCCGTAATTAACATAAGCAAAAGCAGATAGACAAGTATTACCATATTTAAGCGATACATTCACCTGTTGAGAAACTAGTAATGGTAACAAATTAGAAGCAGCAACATAAATAGAAGAAAAAATGCAACTTGCTACTCTCATTACTGCTAATTGGTATGATTCACTCATCTGAGGCAAATTAATTAAATCCTCGATCCGCTTACCCGCTAAATTTGTGCGAGTTTTTTCTAATTCCTGTTGAATATCTATCGGTTGGACTAATTCTGGAAAACTAATACCTAAAGTTTGTAACACGGGGAGAGCCGTCCCAATAGCTTCTAGCTCTTTATTTTGTGATTGTAAAGCTTCAATGTTAACTTCATATACTTTTATTTTATCTAAGAGGGTTTTTGCTTTTGTTAATACTACCGAAGTTAATTGTTCCATCTGTGCAAAGTTTCCATTTAAATAAGATACTTCGGTTGCTTGCACATAAAGAGTCAGTTTCAAATAATAGTTTTTTTGCCAACTTTTATCTGCTAAAAGTTCCAGCCCTATATTTAAATACTTGAGTGCTGCTTCATAAGCTGTTGCTGCTTTGGCTTTTTGTCCTGCTAGCAAATTGATGGCTGCAACTTCAATTTGTTCTTGTGGGTAAGTTATAAGTTCACGCCCTAAATTCAGGTGGTCAACAATTTCAAATATTTTTTCAGATAACTCTTCTGCTTGAGTATTCTTCCATAGCAAACGGCCAATTTTTAAGTTGATAGCTGGTTTTTTTGCTTCATTAATCAGCAGATTAGCTGCTTGCTGAATACGATCATGCCCAAATTTATAATTTTGAATTAATAACTGTTCATTTAATTCTGATAAAGGAATAATTAAACCTTTATCAATTGCTGAAATTAAATTTTTAAAAATTTCACTTTCTGGGTTTTGACAAACTATAGAAATTGTAGATAAATTAAATTCCGCTCCCATACAAGATGCTACACTTAAAATTTGTTGAGTAGCTTTTGGCAATTTTTGCATTTCAGCGAGCATTAATTCAACTACATTATCAGTAATTTTTAATTCTTCAATCAATTTGATATCCCAATGCCAAGATGCGTTTTGATTTTTATCGGTTGAATCATGCTGATAGGTTAGCAAGTTATTAGAATAAATTGCTTTTAAAAATTCATTAACAAAAAAAGGATTGCCATTAGTTTTTCTGTAGACTAATTCGGCTAAAGGTTTGATATATTCTAATTCAGTGAAAGTTGCATCAGCAATTAATTGATTTATATGATGTAATTCTAATGGTTGTAAAATAATTTCATTGATAATTATTCCTTCTCGATGTAAATTCCTCAGAGTAATTTTTAATGGATGAGCGTGGTTAACTTCGTTATCTCTATAAGCTCCAATGAGAAATAAAAATTGCAGCCTTGCATCCATCATCATCAATTCAATTAACTTGAGGCTGGCCGAATCTGCCCATTGTAAGTTATCAAGAAATATGATGAGAGGTTGGTCAGGAGAACAAAATACACGAATAAAATTTTTAAAGACTAAATGGAAGCGATTTTGAGCTTCTGTTGCTCTTAATTCTGGGACAGGTAGTTGCTTACCGATGATTAATTCTACTTCGGGAATAACATCTATAATTATCTGTGCATTAACTCCTAAAGCAGTTAAAAGCTTTTCTCGCCATTGATTTAGTTGCGCTTGACTTTCACCTAAGAGTTGCTGTACCAAATTAGTAAAGGCATTGACAACCGCAGAGTAGGGAACATTACGTTGAAATTGATCAAATGTACCTAAAATAAAATAGCCTCGTTTTTCAGTTAGAGGTTTATAGAGTTCTTTGACTAACCTTGTTTTTCCAACTCCAGAATACCCACCTACTAGCATCAGTTCGGTTACCAATGGTTTAGCTTTTTTTGGTGCTGTGACTCTTTCAAATGCTGCGGTTAGGGTTGAAATTTCTGCATCTCTACCATAGAGTATTTGAGGGATTTGGATCTGTCCGGTAATATCTTTAGTAGCTAGGGAAAAGTCTGCTATTTTACCTGTAGATTCAAATTGTCTGAGGCACTCTTCTAAATCAGCTTGAATACCGTAGGTACTCTGATATCTTTCTTCAGCTGTTTTGGCCATCAGTTTCATCACTAAATTAGAAACTACCAAAGGAATGTTAGGATTCAGTAAATGAGGAGCTATCGGTTGTATAGCCAGATGGCAGTGAACTAACTCCAAGACATCATTTCTCTCAAAGGGTAATTGTCCTGTCAGCAGTTGGTAGAAGGTAACACCAAGAGAATAGAAATCGGTGCGGTAGTCTAAAGGGCGATTCATTCGCCTAGTTTGTTCAGGAGAGATGTAGGCTAAAGTGCCTTCAATAATATAAGGATTTTTGAGGCTGGGATCTTCTCGTTTGAGTACTGTCGCAATACCAAAATCGATGATTTTGAGTTGTTTAGTGGTGGGATTAAAGACGATATTAGCTGGATTAATATCTTTGTGAATTAAATGGGCTGCATGAATATTGCCTAAATTTTTAACTATTTCAATAGCAATAGGAAAAAAAATCTCAAATTCAAGCGGCTTTTCTGGGAAACATCGGTCTAAAGATATCCCCCCAAAATCTTCTATTATCAGAACCAGTGTTCTCTGATAAGAATTTAAACCATAAACTTTGATTGCTCCGGCAAAAGTTAGATTGCGCGTAATTTCATATTCCTGCTTATAGCGAGCCAGTTCTTGACTAGTGGGATAATTTTGTTTTAGTAATTTGAGGATAACTGGCTGGTTGTCAGACTCTTGAATAGCTCGATAAACTTCTGAATTATTGCTTTCGTAGATTTGAGCAAGTATTTTGTATCCACTTAGAGTAATCATAATAAACTCACAAAATGCATGAACATAAATTTTATGAAAAAGTAGCAGCGATCGCTGCTACTTTTTCATATTTGAGTTATATTTTAATGATCACTCTTCTTTTTGCGAATGTTTTCTAATGAATCAAAGAAAAATTCGTAAGGAACCTTTGTTAGACTGCGTAAATCAGATACTAACCTAGACCTTTTGTAACTATGTTTAGCCGGAATAACTTTCTCAAAATACTCTGAATGCAAGCTAAACCCAAAATGAACTTCTTTTGGTAAACGAAGTTTAGTAATAGGGCCTTGACTCAGCGTATCAGCAGCGAATAACCATGCTTCCAGGTAATCTGTAGGTGTCAAAATAGTTGTTAAAATATACCCATGCTCTTGCGGAATAAATTGAATACTATTGATAACATACCCGTCAGGAAATACATAAAAATCAAGCAGTTCTTTCCCTAAATGAGATACATGAGTATCAGGATTTTGTTCTTGTTCTTCCTTGATTTTTTGGGTAAGTTGTTCCCAGTTTTTATCTAAGGGAACTTTAGCTAAAACTGAGGGGAGATCATATTGGGGTAGTTGTTCATCCTTGAGAATACGAGTCGGGCAATCACGAAATTCAAGATAGTGACGACGGCAAATAAAATCGCGGTGATACCCAGTATAAACTTGATAGATAGCAGAATATCCTTCTTTAGTTAAAAATTCTCTGGAATCGGCTGTGTAAAGTGTTGTAGAAAACCATCCCGGATGGATAAAGGCTTCTTCGCTTAGACAATCAGCATCTTTAATTACTACTTTACGCAGTACCCCAGGATCAAATGCAAACATCCAAGGTATACCCCACCAATCTTTATCGTAGGGTTCGCCAGTGAAGTGTTTAACATCCTCCTGTTGAAGTGCATCTGTTAAGCTAATTGTTGCTTGTTGTATGGCGATGCAATGAATTCTGTCGTCAATATGATAGTAGTTCCATAAAAAGTGGTAGCTATCACCCTCAAAAGTTATTAGACGTGAGGTGACATTCTCTCGCTGTTCTTTTTCTATCTCTTCACGGTTAACAATATAAAGCTGTGTTTTATGATACGGTTTGAGAGGAGGAATTTTTAACCCCAACAGCATTGATACTCCCATTTGAAAGGGCATATCTGGGAACAGAATAGATTTTTCTGTCACTATTACTGTGTGTGGAGTACCATCAAGAACTGCTCCGGTAACTTTACAATGTTCTAAATCTCCTTTGCCATCCCAATAAGTTATGTAGACATCACTCACCATATCAGTAAATAAATTACCTGGACGCAGCCGCGACCTTAATTCACAACTAATAAGTTTATTAATTGTAGGGTCGTAGAAAGGGTGGGCTGTATTTGCTACCAAAGGAAAAAATGCTAGAGGAACAGAAATGATATGTTCGTCAAAATATCCTATGGGTGTTATCGTTTCCAGGGTATCTGGATCTGCTTCCCAGTAACGTCCAGCATCTGCTGTTAAAAGCAGTCTTCCATCCATCTTAACAACCGCTGTGTTGGCAATTTCTGATACTCCTAAAGGGCTAATAACTGCTGGAAAAAAAGCTTTTGATAGATTATATATTGGTAGTTTGTTCTGCCAGAAACTATCCCAAGTTATCAATTTATTTGCGTGGATTGTGATTTGGTCATTTTGAGCTTTGAGATTCCATTTAATAATTACACCTTCACCAGCAAATAAATGACGGTCTTGCTTGCGGTGATAAGGAGAAACCATAAAGACACAGCCGGATAAATTATTTGGCCAAGTTCCTTCAATGATTTCTGCTTCCCAACCATTAGTATTTTGTTGAGGAGAACGTTTAAAATTTTTAATGTTAATTTTTGGAGGATTGGTTGAGTTGACTTCCATAACTTTCACCTTTCAATGGTTTTTATTGTCTTTGTTTAAAAATGAATGCTATTCCCCTCACTTGTTTAATAAATATGATTAATATAGCGATCCTAAATCAGTGGCAAACAAATCTATTGCCTATTACCTGCTCCCATAAGCGGTTTGTAAATCAAATAGGATTGCTATATTCCCTATACTTATTAATCAATTATTAATTACTGATTTCATTTCTTGTGATTGCAGATTATTGAAATACTGCCGATACAACTGACAACTGGGTGTAGCTTTATTGCCATCTAATTTAATAAGTCCCATACTACTTAACTTGTAAGCTACAATCGGTTCTAATTGCACAGGTTCAATAGAACTCATAACTGCATTCACAGCTATGAGCAATTCCATCTCTTGTTGTAAATTCACCCAATGGCGTTGCAAGTGATGGGAGTAAATTCCAGTAGATGTAGGAGCGGTTTTCAATAGTTGCGCCAAGGTCATCTCTTCAAAACTTAGATGATAGATGGCCATATGTATCAATGCTGGATGTCCCCCAACCATAGCCATTAATTGTCTGCTTTCTTCTCCATTGCTCCAATCAAGCCCATAACTTTGAGCTAACTGCTGCACCTGATCCAAACAAAAATCGCTTAACTGAATCGGTAGACCTACATTGAAAGGCGACTGGTTAAGTTGTAGAGGAACATAAATTTCAGTGGAGTGAACAACAATCAGACGCAGCTTTTGCCAGATGAGTAACCTTTTGCTTTCTTCATACCACGATCGCAACATTGGTAAAAAATCTTTTGCCACTTGTGGATGCTCAAAAATTTGGTTTACCTCATCTAACGCCAACACAATCGGAGTGTTAATTTGCTCTAGCAAATAGCTCCGAAAATAGTGGGTACAGCTAACTTTGCAACCAATGTCTTCGTCCCAGTGATCGTCTAGCCTCGATTCAATCTGCAACTGATGAGTAACGTTAGTGCATAGCCAGCGCAAAAAACGATTCAGATCACTCAAAATTGCTTGATCAACTTGCTCTAAGTTTAGGCTAACGGTGCGGTAGCCCTGGCAGTTAGCATAGTCGAGAATCCTCATCAACAGTGAAGTTTTGCCAGCTTCTCTGGGTGCTTTAATCCGCAATAAGGCTCCTGGTTTACAAATTTCTTCACCAACCCGTGCCACAGTATTCGAGTTTTCAATATAGAATACAGAACCGAGTGGAACTGGGCCACTGGGGTAGCTGGGCGACAGAGCCTGATCAACAGCAGAGAAAAAGTCATCAGGAAGTTGCCTTAACGACATTGCCTCTGGATTTGCATAAGCAGCAACATAAGCCTCTAGTAAAAACCGACAGTTTTTCTTGGTAACGCGCTTACCAAGGAGTTCAGAGAGTCGCTGACACAACTGCGGAGCGACTACATTAGTTAGGTAGCCAGGGCTATAGCCTCCATCTATCGCCATTTGATTGTAGGTTTGATACTGCCAGATACCCTGGATAATCAAAGTTTCTGTAGGGGTAAGCGGGCGATTTCGGCTGTCAACTAGTTTGCGGTTAATAATCTCTAGCAGAAGCTCGAAATCCATAGAATTGGTAGACACTGGCATTACAGGACGCATCTTAACTATCCCCGTTGTTATTCTGTGTGGAAACTATAAACTGAAGTAGCCAAAATTAATAAACTGTCTTTCAGTATTTCAAATGTGTTCAAATTAACTTCAGGTAAGTCTTTCCTTCTGATACCAATTTTCTGTGAAGCTGCACATGATTTTGACTCCTCCCAACCTCCCACCACCCCTTGGCAAAGGGGGACAGAGAGAGGGGGGTAGCCGCCGGCAGTGGGGTTATTTTTATGCGTTTTCATATGAGAATGGTATTAGAAGCAAGCTAGTCTTTTGAGAATTTATTCATTAATATTTTTAGCTTAGTGATTATTAAAACTAGGAATCTCATATAAATCTCATCTAAAATCTCATCTCATCTTACTTGCAATCATTGATCGCACTAATACATTTAACATAATAATATGCTGTTGATAACATAAAATTATATGATTGTGCTGAAAGCATTAAGTATGATCAACAAGGTCAAGGAATGTTGATAGATAACTTGACTTAATTCCGAAATTATGCTTATTACCAATTATCTGTATCCACAATCAGAGCTAATTTGTAAACTAAAGTAAAGTATATATTTTGTAAGAGGTTCATAAATTTCAGTTCAGAAAACACCTATACTCTGAAACTCATCCCTAGTGACAAATTTAGTCTTTTTGATATTCCGTTTATATTTTAATTCTTAATTTTACTAATGATTTTTTATTAACTTATTAGATTTGATTCAAGAGTTTAGATGATATTTTCTATAGGTTATATATGAGATTGCTGGATTTGATCAGCCTTAAAGTGAAACTATAGAGGTTGCAGAAATAACTTAGGAACAAGTGAAAACGTTTATTTATTGAAATATAGCTTGGATATGAGATATATGTCAATTAAAGAAGTTTAGCTTTTTAACTCACAGTAACTGCCTGTTAATGAAGTACTAAAAATAGAGTTGATTTAGTCTTGATTAACCTTTGAAGAAATTGCATAACTTGAAAATATTTAACAGTCCAAATCAATAATTGGCCACTTTGCAGACATACTCTTCTGCACGCCCATCTCACTCTCATAGTTAATAAAGAGGTTACTTGATAATGGCAATAGCATACAAAAACGCAGTTCTGGATGACAAAAAGCTTCAAGAGGCTTTAAAAGATATTAACCCGAAGTTTGGTGACTTTGTTACTCGTGTAGCAGGTGAAGCATGGGGTTTACCGTTAATTGACCAAAAAACTAAGGCTTTAATCACGATCGCTGTTGATGTTGCCAATCAGGATCAGGTAGGGCCTGGTAGCCCTTTCGCCGCCCATGTCAATATGGCTTTCCAGCAAGGAGCCACGAGGGCGGAAATCGAGGAACTCCTGTTGTTTTTATGTGTATACACCGGATTCAATAAAGTTGCTGGCTGCTTCGGTGCTTTAAATGAGATTCTCGATCGCCAAACCTAATTGGCATCAACAAAAAATTAATTGCGAACAAAGGAGCGCAGCCATGATTTTAGCAACAACGCGAAAGACCGATTATGCCACACGCGATCGCCTTGGCAAACTAACCTTTTACGTGCTGCTGTGGAAACGCAAAGGGATTTCCCGTGAACTATTTGATGACTATTGGAGAGACGTTCATGGCCCAGTTTGCGCCCGCCTACCAGGTCAGCATCAGTACTGGCAGTTTCATCTAGGGCATAGCGAAGGTGGCATATGGCCAACTATAGATGGTATTGATTACGACTGCCCCACAGAAGACCAGTTTGATGGGATTGCCGAATTAACCTTTGAAACCGAAACCCAACGTCAGACATGGTTTAAATCTGCCGCCATCCTCATGGATGACGAACACAACATTTTCAGCAAAGCCATCGGCTATAACACTGACTCTGGTAATTCCCAAACCTACGTTGATGGGATTCCTACCCCAGACCCCAACGGTAATCTCGGTCTGCTCAAATTCCACGTCATGGTCAAGAAATCCGATGGTGTGAGTGTAGACCAGTTTCGCCAGTATCTCACACAAAGCTTTGCCCCGGCTGTGGTTAAAAGCGACTCAGTACTCAAGTTTCGACTGCATTTGTTTGAGGAAGTGGATAACTCGCGCCCTGATGCGGCTGGTGTATCACATTTTGAACCACTGCAAAAGCAATATCAAGCCGCCTTTGAAATTGCCTTTGCTAATCCCTTGGAGATGGAAACTTTCTTTGCTTCCAGAGAGTATGCAGTTGCGGTTAAAGACCAAGCCAAGTATATCAAGCAGCTTTTACCATTTCCCGAACGTAGTGTTTACACCTTTGTTTACGACGGCGAAATGACTCTGGCAGGTCAGCGCAGTTCCACCGTTGCAGAACTAATTGCCAACATTGGAGCCACCAATCAACTTAAAAAGGATGTAATTTCGCTCATGCTAGAACAAAAACTAATTTTTTCTAACACGAATGGTTCTTCAAATGGGTCTCAAAATGGTTTACAAACCACTACAACCACATCGAGCCAAAAACGGATTAACTACTACAAAGATTTAGCAGCAGATTATTCTCGACCGGGGCTGGTGAGTGCCTATGTTGCTAAAAAACTGATCGAGGATGCTGAAAGGTTTGTTGCCAAGAAAGAAAGAACATTACCACAAATTAGTGCTGATTATACCCTCGAACAAATTGAACAAGAGAATAAGGAATGGTGGCCTACTCATTGTGAGGCGTTACGCCAAGGACGAGGTGACATTTTAACAGGGGAATATCGCAACGATCTAGTTTATTTGTGTCAGGACGGCCCTTACTACGGCTTAGAACAGCAAAAAGAACGCGAGAAACATTGGTGGGCATTAATTGCCCAACCAGGAGTTACCATGTGCTGGCCAATTGTCATGTTTCACGGTGAAGTCACCTACTTTGAGTGGAAGTGTGTAGACGACGAAACCAACGAAAGCATTGCTAAGGGAAATGTCACTTGGGTGCGCCGTGGTCATAGAGGGGGGTGCCATCTCAAAACCGAGCAGCTGACATTCTATCGTGATGTGTTTGCCCCAAGTGGACTATTGACTTTGATTACCACAACCTAAAATGAAAAATGCAGTATTGGATGACTTGAAACTGCAAGCAGATTTAAAACATATCAACCCGAAATTTGGCGATTTTGTGATTCGCGTCGCTGGTGAAGTATGGGGTCTACCGTTAATTGACCAAAAGACTAAGGCTCTAATTGCGATCGCGGTTGATATTATTAATCAGACTCACACAGGTTCAGGTAATTCTTTTACAGCCCATGTGAATATGGCTCTCAAACAAGGAGCCACCTATGAGGAAATTGCAGAACTGCTTTTATTCATGTGCGTTTACGCAGGATTCAATAAAGTTGCAGTCTACTTCAATGCCCTAAAAGAAATTTTTCAGCAAAGCGGTGATGGAAACATGATATCTGCATTGAGAAAGGAAGACTATTCCATACGCGATCGCCAAGGTCAACTAACCTTTTACGCACTGTTATGGAAACGCAAAGGAATCTCCTTAGAGCTTTTCGATGATTACTGGAGAAATGTACACGGCCCCCTGTGTGCGCGCCTCCCAGGTCAGCATCAGTACTGGCAATTCCATCTTGAGCATAGCGAAGGTGGTTTGTGGCCAACTATAGATGGTATTGATTACGACTGCCCCGCAGAAGACCAGTTTGATGGGATTGCCGAATTAACCTTTGAAACTGAAACCCAACGTCAGAAATGGTTTCAATCTGCTGCCATCCTCATGGATGACGAACATAACTTATTTAGCAAAGCCATCGGCTATAACACCAATGGTAATTCCCAAACCTATGTTGATGGCATTCCTACCCCAGACCCCAACGGCAATCTCGGTCTGCTTAAGTTCCACGTCATGGTCAAGAAATCCGATGACGTGAGTGTAGACAACTTTCGCCAGTATCTAACACAAAGCTTTGCCCCAGCTGTGGTTAAAAGTGATTCGGTACTCAAGTTTCGACTGCATTTGTTTGAGGAAGTGGACAACTCGCGCCCTGATGCGGCTGGCGTATCGCATTTTGAACCATTGCAAAAGCAATATCAAGCCGCCTTTGAAATTGCCTTTGCTAATCCCTTGGAGATGGAAACTTTCTTTGCTTCCAGAGAATATGCAGTTGCGGTTCAAGACCAAGCTAAATATATCAAGCAGCTTTTACCATTTCCTGAACGTAGTGTTTACACCTTTGTTTACGACGGCAAAATGACTCTGGCAGGTCAGCGCAGTTCCACCGTTGCAGAGCTGATTGTCAAAGTAGGAGCAACCAATGAACTCAAGGAGGACATAGTGTCACTGATGAACGGGAAGCAGAATGGCAAAACTGGGTTAGGTCATTACTTGCAAGGAGTGCAACACTTCGGGATGACAGTTTATGACATGGCAAAAGCTATGGAATTTTATACTGAAGTCTTAGGTGGAAAAGTTGCTCTGAGCGGCGATGGATTTATCGGCCCAGTGCTGCACAATACTCTTTTTCAAAAAGAAGATATTGAGGCAATTGAACGCGGAATTGATCCGAAAACACTGGGAGTTCCTAACCTCAGAGATGGTTCAGATGCTGCAATAGACGTTAGGTTTGTTTCTTTTGGTAACACGGTTGTTGAACTCATCCATTTCCGGGATGCTAAATTAACACCAAATGCTCCTAATATTTTTGACAAAGTATCTTCTTGTGTTGGCTATGCAAACGTACCGCATCTTTCTTTCTATGTGAAAGATGACGTGGATCTCAACCTTTTTGCCAAAACCTTAGAACAAGAGTGTCAGAGGCGAGGTCTGACTGATGTTGTTTTTAACCGCATCATCGATGTCAAGTCAGAAGCCGAAAGAAACAATCTTGCCCTTAAGTACAATGCCAACAAGTTTTGGAATGAACCAGAATATTTCGTTGAAGGCTACTCAGATTCAGAATTCGGCGACTTTGAAGGATGGTCATTGTTTTACTGTAAAGGGCCAAACGGAGAACAACTTGAATTTAACCAAGTAACTCGCAAAGCCAAAGAAAATTTCACCAGAGCGGAGGCGGAATATAACCAAGCCAACAACACAAATTACTGGTTTTTGAACTCCCAAACAAAAACTACAAACACAAATGGAAATGAGACTTATGGCAAATACAACATTTCTCAGTTACAGCCTATTACTGACCAATCTCTAGAGCCAGAAAAAGCCCAGCAGTTATTACAAACTGCTCAACCGGAAACTATCAAGAAAGGCTCCTTTGATCTCAAACAGCTCATCGAAAATCAAACTACCAAAGAGGATAAATCAATGACACAGACAACAGTAATTTCCCTAAGCAAGCCTGAAATCGTTAGACAAATGTTTCAAGCAGGCGAGTCCATGAATGTGAACAACTTCGTCGAGTTCTACACCGATGACTGTTTGTATCAGTTTTCTAACTTTCCTATTGCCTATGGACATCAAGGCATTAAAGACAATTCAGTTGCTTTTTTGGATACAGTGGCAAAAGTTTACCACCACATTAAAAATATGTGGGAGATAGGAAACACCGTTATCTGCGAAATGGATGTGACCTATATTCGCCACGATGGTAAAGTGTTTACACTTCCCTGCTGCGACACTATTATCTTCAAAGGAGATAAAGTGCAAGAACTGCGGATTTATATGAATATAGATCCGGTTTTTCAGACAGAACAAGTTGAACCTCAAACCGTCGCTGCAAGAGGCTCATTGAGCCAAAAAATCGAAAAAATGTATGAGGCTTTGCAAGCGGAAAATTGGGATGAATTTATCAGCTTTTTTACTCCTGACGTACTCTACAAAATTGGTGCAAATGACCCTGTAATTGGGCCGCAAAACTGCCGCGACCTTTTGACACATATTTATAAAACCCTGAAACTGGCAACCCGCAATATCAGAGGAATCTGGGAAATCGGCAATACCGTTGTTTTGGAAATGGATGCTAACTACATTCATAAGCAGGACAAGCGGTTTGTTCAGGTTCCTTGCGTCGATATATACCGTTTTGAAGGGGACAAAATTTACGAGTGGAGAGTCTATGCTGATGCCTCTGCAAGTGGTGTCCAGCTTTAAGGGGAAATCAATAGCTTGCGACTTAGACCAATTATCCGGAGTTAAGAACTATGGTAACAAAATTAACTAGTAAGAAAGGAAAAATAGGTGTTCTGATTGAAGCTCACTTTGACGAGTTTGAGTTCCAAACCTTCAATAATTTCTTTCCCAGGAATGGATACGAGATAGAGTATATATCTCATCTTTGGAATCAAAATCAACTGACATTCAAGGGAAATGATTTAACACAAGAAGTGACAGTTACCGCAGAAGTCAACGATGTTGATCCTCAAGATTATGCAGGCATTATTTTAATCGGTGGCTATGCGATGGATCGTCTGCGGTATGAAGAATATTCTCAAGAGGGACAACCCAACCAAGCCCCAGCCGTCAAATTCCTTCGTAAAGCTGTCAAGGCGATGGATAGCGATCAATTAACAATTGGAACTATCTGTCATAGCCTTTGGCTGTTCTGTGCAGCACCAGAATTATTGGAAAATCGTCAAGTTACCTGCGCTCATAATGTGATTGCCGATGTGCAGAATGCGGGAGGAATTATTGTTTTTGATGGCAATGGTACTAAAAGAGTACATACCGACGGCAATTTAATTACGGGAAAACACCCTGATGTAGTTAACGAATTTGTGATTGTTTTTTTAGAGGCAATTAACAAGCAAGCACTGAATAAAGTTACCGTTTAAACCAACCCTTGATAAAGTTGCGCTTAATTTTCGCTCTGGCGAAATATCTTTCAAAAAACTCTCTGTACTTTCAATACCTTAGCGTTCAAAAGCGAAAATTCGGCGCAGCTTTAGAAAGACATAGTTAACTGATTAATCATTGCAATGAGAGGAAAGCTCAAATGGCTATCATCACCACGATAGAAGATGAAATTCAATTTACACCGCCAATATATCAATACCAACTAGAACCAGGAAAAGCAAATCCTTTAGGGGCAACGCCAGACAAAGACGGAGTAAACTTTTCGATTTTCTCAGAACACGCTACATCTGTTGAACTGTTGTTGTTTGAGCAGTATGATGACCCGGAACCATCACAAATCATTAAATTAAACCCCAGGATAAATAAAACTTTTTACATCTGGCATATCTATGTAAAAGGATTAAAACCGGGTATTTCCTATGGCTATCGAGTTGATGGGCCTAACGATTTACACAAAAGGGGACACCGTTTCAACAAAAATAAGGTACTGCTCGATCCTTACGCTAAAGGAATTAACAATTTTGTTTGGAACCGTGCTGACGCTTTGGGATCAAAAGACAACGTAAGTACCTCAATGCGTAGTGTAGTCATTGATATCTCTGATTATGATTGGGAAGGCGATCGCCCCCTTAACTATCCAATGAGTGATACCATCATTTATGAGGTACACGTTGGCGGATTTACTAAATCACCCTCCTCAGGCTGTCAGCACAGTGGTACATTCTCGGCGATCGTTGAGAAAATCCCTTACTTACAAGAATTGGGAATCACAGCTGTTGAACTGCTGCCAATATTTGACTTTGATGAAAAGCAAACTCTGCGAGAAGTTAACGGTCAACCACTGAAAGATTACTGGGGATATAATCCGCATAGTTTCTTTGCCCCTGAAATTTCTTATTGTAGTTCTCCTTGTGAGGTCAGCCCCATTACAGAGTTTCGGGATATGGTTAAGGCCTTACATAAGGCAGGCATTGAGGTGATTTTAGATGTAGTCTTTAATCATACTGACGAAGGCAACCATGAAGGCCCAACCATCAATTTCAAAGGTCTGGATAATAGTGTCTACTATCACCTAGTCACATCCGACCAGCAATATTACATGGACTACTCTG
Source organism: Nostoc sp. FACHB-152 (assembly GCF_014697475.1). Lineage (GTDB taxonomy): Bacteria > Cyanobacteriota > Cyanobacteriia > Cyanobacteriales > Nostocaceae > Nostoc_B. The sequence continues at coordinate 41,146 of NZ_JACJRV010000033.1, read as the reverse complement.
GCTGTGGCAATACTGTCAACTGCAACCATCCTATGGTAGAGAAGTTGATTATAGATTGCTTGGAATTCTGGGTAAAAGAAATGCACGTTGATGGCTTCCGGTTTGATGAAGGATCTATCCTATCGCGTGGTCAGGATGGAGTTGCGCTAGTTCATCCACCAGTCATCTGGCATATTGAAACATCCGAATCTTTAGCTAACACCAAAATCATTGCAGAAGCATGGGATGCTGGCGGACTCTATCAAATTGGCTATTTTCCTGGTTATCGGTGGGCAGAATGGAATGGACGCTTCCGCGACGACATCCGCAGTTTTGTCAAAGGAGATCCAGGACTGGTCGGGGCAGTCGCTACGCGCATTGCCGGAAGTGCTGATCTTTATCAAGAAACCGGACATCTACCGATTAATAGCGTTAATTTTATTACTTGCCATGATGGTTTCACCCTCAATGATTTGGTTTCATACAACTATAAACACAATGAAGCTAATGGTGAGGGCAACCGTGATGGTATTGATGAAAATCTCAGCTGGAATTGTGGCTTTGAAGGAGAAATTGACGACCCCGAAATTGATGCCTTGCGTCGCCAACAAATTAAGAATTTCATAGCCATTTTGTTCCTTTCCCAAGGCGTACCAATGATGGTAGCTGGTGATGAAGCCAGACGGACACAAAAGGGTAACAACAACGCCTATTGCCAGGATAATGAACTTAGTTGGTTTGATTGGAATCTTGTGGATAAGAACGCTGATATATTCAGGTTCTGCAAACGGATAATCGAATTCCGCAAATGTCATTGCAATCCTACCTTGCGTCGCCGTCATTTCTTCAGTGGCGAAGTTAATGAACGAGGTATGACAGACATTACTTGGCACGGTACTAAGTTATTTAGCCCTGATTGGAATGATTCTAATTCCAGAGTACTGGCATTGACTATGGGAGGCTTTGATGGCAATGCAGATATTCACGTCATGTTCAATATGCACTGGGAAAAACTCCACTTTGAAATTCCCTTTCTAGCGGATAGGGAATGGTACAAAGTTATCGACACTGCTGAGTCTTCCCCTATGGATATTGTGGAACCGGGGAAAGAAACTATCGTTGCAGACGACATTTGTCTTGTGAAAGGTCGTAGCGTGGTCGTTCTAGTTTCCAAATAAATTCAGTTAACCAATTTTTCACTTGTGGAGAAAATTCATGTCTCATCTAGGTTTTTCGTTTTCAGATACCATTGCTGGGTATGTGAGCAATTTGGACTTACACAAAGGAGCTTTTGGCACTTTTGACCTCACAACTTCAGACGGCAGGAACTTTTCAGTTGCATTGACCTCAATGACTTCTGCTGAACTGGTGCGTAATTTGGAAGAACCTTATTACGATTGCACTGTGCAGATGACATCAATGCTGGTGCCAAATCGCTATCTTTTCGCCTATGGCATTTTCTATCCAGAAGCAGACCAGTACAAGTTTGAAGCCAAACATCTAGTATTTCTGGGTCGGGCAGAAAGTGAATACTTCTTTGAAAAGCCAAACTGGTGGGTTAACCAGATTCGCAGTCTTGCCAATTTTTATCTCAAATCGCAGTTTGATGACGGCGAAATTGATTACCGCAAATATCGTACCGATCTCAGCTTAGTTGGTGCCAAGGAAAAAACTAATCGTCAGGAAACTGATACTATCTCACGGCTGGTTTACGGTTTTGCCACAGCCTACATGATGACTGGCGATGACCGTTATCTAGAAGCGGCTGAAAAAGGCACTGAGTACCTGCGCCAACATATGCGTTTTCTGGATGAAGGCGAAGGGATTTGTTATTGGTATCATGCGATTGACGTTCAGGCAGATGGTAGTGAGCAGAAAATATTTTCCTCAGAATTTGGGGATGATTATGACGCTATCCCTGCATATGAGCAGATTTATGCCCTGGCTGGCCCGACTCAAACTTATCGGATAACTGGCGATCGCCAAATTATGAATGATATTGAGTTGACAGTCAATCTGTTTAACCGTTATTTCCTCGATAAAACCGATAAAGGCGGGTTTTTCTCCCACATCGATCCGATTACCCTCAGCGCTCACTGTGAGTCTTTGGGACATAACCGGGCGAAAAAGAACTGGAATTCCGTTGGGGATCACGCCCCTGCTTATTTAATCAATCTTTGGCTAGCCACAGGTCAGGATGAGTACGCCGATTTGCTGGAGTACACCTTTGACACGATTGAAAAGCGGTTCCCAGATTACGACCATAGCCCCTTTGTTCAAGAACGTTTTTATCAAGACTGGAGCCATGATACAACTTGGGGATGGCAACAGAATCGAGCAGTAGTAGGACACAACCTGAAAATTGCTTGGAACCTGATGCGGATGCACCATCTCAGACCAAAAGAGAACTATGCCGCCCTAGCCGAAAAAATCGCCAAGATGATGCCAGCAGTGGGTAGTGACCAACAGCGTGGGGGATGGTACGACGTAGTAGAACGTGTACTCCAACCAGGGGAAGAAATATACCGCCATGTCTGGCACGATCGCAAGGCTTGGTGGCAGCAAGAACAGGCTATTTTAGCCTATCTGATTCTGGCTGGCTCCCTTGGTAATCAGGAATATCAAAGATTTGCCCGTGAATCAGCCGCTTTCTATAACGCTTTCTTCCTCGATACCGAAGTGGGAGGAGTCTACTTTAATGTTTTAGCCAATGGGCTTCCCTACCTGTTAGGCAAAACTGAGCGGGGTAAGGGTAGCCACTCGATGAGCGGGTACCACTCCTTCGAGTTGGCTTATTTAGCAACAGTTTATACCAACTTGTTGGTGAATAAACAGCCGATGGATCTCTACTTCAAGCCGAAACCAGGCGGATTTAAGGATGACATCCTCAGAGTTGCCCCGGATATTTTGCCACCAGGCAGCGTGCGGATTGATGAAGTCTGGATCGACGGGCGATCGCACTTTGACTTTGATGCCAACAGCCTAACAGTCAAACTGCCCCCTTCTCAAAACGATCTCAAAGTTCGAGTTCGACTGTTGCCTACTCAGGTATCATTCAACGCCACTTTGTTAGAAGTAACTGGAGGTACTGCCAAAATCTCCTTAACTGGGGTATTAGATGCCAGTGCTGTACCAAGCTTTCAGCAAGAGTTGGAGAGAGCCACAGCCCAACCAGTCAAACAGCTGGTATTTCTACTACATGGTTTAAAGTGTATATCCAGTGCTGGGCTAAGATCCCTGATTTTCGCTAAACAGAAGTTAGGTGCTGATGTGCATATTTATTTAGTTGGCGCGCCTGAACACGTATTACATTTCCTCAAAATGAGTTCTTTCTGCGAAGGCATTACTGTATTAGAACAGTATGAAACTGTTGAGATGGCCAACGTGTAATTGAACACAACTCAATTGAGGAAAATCAGTAGACTGAGAACTTTTTCGTGTTCGACCTGGTCTCCTTCAGGAGAAGACAACGTGTTGGGTGTAGGTGACAAATTCGCGTTTTTTGGGTGTTATCAAAGGCTAATTAGGTAAAACCTGGCTTTTTGGTGAGGCAAAATTAAATTCACTGACGCTATTTAACTTTTATAGCGATTCATCAATGCAAATATTCCCTACACCCCACACCCTACCCCCTACACCCTCCCTCAACAGAGAACTTTGTAATCTACTGAAAATAGCTAACCTCAGTGAAGAAGGAAATTATGAATAAACCAGTACTAATGACAATAGACGATGACCCGCAAGTTTTGTGGGCAATCGAGCGTGATTTACGGCGAGAATATGGTGGTGACTATCGAGTGCTGCGAGCGGATTCCGGCAAAATGGCTTTAGAGTCCCTCAAACAGTTAAAATTACGTAACGACCCAGTGGCACTGTTACTTGTAGACCAGCAGATGCCGGAAATGACAGGCTTGGAGTTCTTAGAACAAGCCATTGAACTTTTTCCGCAAGTAAAACGTACCTTACTTACAGCTTATGCAGACACAGAGGCAGCTATCAGAGCCATCAATAAAGCAAAAATTGATTATTATCTGATGAAGCCTTGGAACCCTCCCCAAGAGCGTTTGTATCCTGTGTTGAACGATTTACTTGAGGTTTGGCAGACATCATTTTTGCCATCCTTTGACGGAATTCGCGTTGTTGGTCATAGATGGTCTTGCAAGTCCCATCAAATTAAAGATTTTTTGGCTTGCAATCATGTTCCTTACCAATGGTTGGATATTGATTCAGATGAAGCACGTTGCTTGCTTCAGTGTACTAATTATGATGCTGTGCAACTGCCAATAGTGTTATTCCCCGATGGTTCCCACTTGGCAGCACCAACAAACACCCAAATTGCTGAGAAAATTGGGTTAAAGACACGCCCCAAAATGCCTTTTTACGATTTAGTTGTTGTGGGGGCTGGCCCAGCTGGTCTAGCCGCAGGGGTCTATGGCGCATCCGAAGGGCTACGCACTGTCTTAATTGAACGGCAGGCCCCAGGAGGGCAAGCGGGTTCCAGTTCTCGAATTGAGAATTATCTCGGTTTCCCCACAGGGTTGAGCGGGACAGAACTCGCCAGACGCGCGATCGCCCAGACTCATAAGTTTGGCGCAGAAATCCTGGCACCGCAAGAAGTAACTAACGTGCGTGTAGACGGTCAGTATCGATTTGTGACCCTCACAGATGGGTCAGAGTTAAGCTGTCACACATTACTGATTGCATCTGGCGTATCCTATCGCCGACTGGATGTGCCTGGTATTGACAAGCTGATGGGTGCTGGGGTGTACTACGGAGCCGCAATCACTGAAGCATCTGCCTGCCAAGGTGAAAACGTCTTTATTGTCGGGGCAGGTAACTCGGCGGGACAGGCTGCTATGCACCTGTCGAAGTACGCCCAGTCTGTGACGCTTGTGGTACGTGGAGAGTCGCTCCATAAAACAATGTCCAAGTATTTAATCGATCAAATCGAAGAGACGAAGAATATTAATGTCAAGTTGTTGACCCAAGTTGTTAAAGCCTGGGGTGAAGACAAGCTTGAGGCTCTCACTCTGGTAAACTCACAAGATGAAATGGAAACTTTGCCTGCTAGTGCCATTTTCACCTTTATTGGTGCGCTACCGCATACCAAATGGTTGGATGGTATTTTAGAGCGTGATGAGCGGGGATTTATCTTAACTGGGTCTGAGTTAATCCGTGATGGCAAACGCCCTAAGGGATGGACACTAGCGCGCAATCCTTTTCTATTGGAAACTAGCGTACCGGGGATTTTCGCAGCTGGTGACGTTCGCCACCAATCGGTGAAACGAGTCGGTTCAGCAGTCGGCGAAGGTGCGATCGCGGTTCAATTAATCCATCAATATCTTGCATCTTTGTAGAAAGAGTTAATACCAAATTGCAATCATACGTAGTATTTCTCCCTCTACCTCCCCTGATCCCCTGCCCCCCTGCCTGCCAAAACTAATATTTTTGAACGCAACTTGGTATGAGGTCTTTCTATGCTTGAGAAGTTATGCGACATTTCTTTATTCCAAGAACTGACTGAGGATCAGCTTCAAGGGTTGTCGAAAGGCACCGAAGTCTGGTTAGAGCCAGGACAAACCCTTTTCCAGCAAGGAGATCCGCCAGAATATTTCTATGTCCTACTTGAAGGCGAAATACAGATTTTACTGGATCTTAGTAACCAACAGATAGTTCTAGATAGATTTAAAACCGGGATGTTCTTTGGTGAATTACCTATCCTTGCAGGTATGCACCATTTAGGAAGCGGCCAAGCAGTACATAAAAGTCACTTGTACTGTATACCAGAGGACGTTTTTTGGCAAATGCTCATGACCTATCCATGTGTGAGAAAAAATGTCCTTGGTTGTATGGCAATTCGCGTCCAAGAGTTTCGGATGTTATCTCAACAACATGAAAAGCTAATTGCCTTGGGAACTCTAGCCGCAGGTCTAGCTCATGAATTGAATAACCCAGCATCAGCAGCACATCGAGCCGCGCTACAACTGCGCGATACGATGCAGGTTCTCCAGTCCCTCGCTCTGAGGTGTATCGAGCAACGCCTGACACCGACTCAACTAGAATACCTTTTGCAGCTAAAAAGCAATGCCATTGAGTATGCTGCAACCCCATTTCCTTCAGATCCCTTAGCTCAGATGGATGATGAAGATGAACTAGCAAGCTGGCTGGATGAACATGGTGTGAATGATGGGTGGAAATTCGCTGCTGTCTTGGTTGGCGCAGGAATTAAGACTGAACAGTTACAAGCAATCGGTGACCAAATTGCTAGCCATACACTCATCGATATGCTGTCTTGGCTAGAAGCAAACCTGACTGTATCAAGTGTATTAAACGTGCTTGAGCAAGCTATTGAGCGCGTATACGATTTAGTCAAGGCTGTCAAGGCTTACTCATACATGGATCAGTCTGCGCTACAGAATGTAGATTTGCATCAAGGTCTTGAAAACACACTAACAATTTTGAGCCATAAGCTCAAAAAGCACCGTGTCAAAGTCATACGCGAGTACTATCCTGAACTACCAACCATTCAGGCTAACGGGAGTGCGCTCAATCAAGTATGGACGAACCTGATTGATAATGCGATCGATGCCTTGAGCGAGGGAGGCACAATTTGGGTGCGGACATCCTTGGAGAAAGATTCCGTTTTAGTAGAAATTGCAGATAACGGATCAGGAATTCCCCCTGAGATTCAAGGCCGCATCTTTGAGCCGTTCTTCACAACCAAAAAAGTTGGTGTTGGGACAGGGTTAGGCCTGGAGATTTCTTACCGAATTGTCGTGGGTCAGCATAACGGAGAAATTCGCTGCTTTTCAGAGCCAGGAAACACAAACTTTCATGTTCGTTTACCTATTGCCGGAATCAAATTTACTTAAAGATACTGGTTTAATTAACATGAATTCTGGCTCCTGAATACTTACCACAATTTTTTGTTTATCCAATCAAAAAAGGAAGTTTACTATCATGAATTCAGCCGCAGAAATCACTGGAGGTAAGAGCCGTAAGCCAGTCTATTTAGATAAAAATCTTCTAATTATTTTTGGCATTACTTTGATGGGTGTTCTAGGAGTTTCCAGTATTAATCCGGTTTTTCCAAAGATAGCTAAAGAACTGAATGTATCACCTCAAGAAATTGGGCTACTAATCACAGTATTTACGTTTCCTAGTATTGTATTAACGCCTATTCTGGGTGTTCTTGCAGATAGATTTGGTAGAAAAAAAATACTTGTTCCCTCGCTCATGCTATTTGGGATTGCCGGAGTAGGATGCGGGTTTGCTCATGATTTCAACTTATTATTAGTATTACGTTTTCTCCAAGGAATTGGTGCGGCTTCCTTAAACTCCCTCAATGTAACCCTGATTGGCGATATTTATTCAGGTAAAGAGCGCACCAATGCTATGGGTTATAACGCCAGTGTAGGTAGTATAGGTACGGCAAGTTATCCAACGATTGGTGGAGCGATCGCAGTATTCGGGTGGCATTATCCGTTTATGCTTCCCGCATTGGCCATTCCTATAGGACTGCTTGTGTTATTCTCGCTCAAAAGTCCTGAACCGAAAAGTAAGCAGAAGTTTACAGAGTATCTCAGAAATGCACTAGGCAATTTTAAGAATCGGCAATTTTTGGGGCTGTTTGTGAGTACGGTTGCAACTTTCATGCTCCTTTATGGTGCTTATATAACTTATATCCCAATTCTCATCAGCAATTCATTTAATGTGTCGGCTTTGACTATTGGCATTATTCTCTCAAGTATGTCTGCCACAATTACGCTCACTTCATCACAATTTGGAAGGTTGGCAAGGAAATTTTCAAAAAGAGATTTAATCAAATTTTCATTTCTTCTCTTTGCTGTAGCTTTAGTAATAGTTCCCTTGATTCACAGCCTTTGGCTATTATTAATCCCGACAATGATTTTTGGGCTAGGCCTTGGCATTGGCTTTCCTAGTATTCAAACTTTGTTAGCAGAGTTGACACCCAAGGAATATTTAGCTGCGGTTATGTCAATCAACGGGACATTTCTAGGATTTGGCCAAACTTTGGGGCCTCTATTAATGGGGGCAATTTTTGGAATCTGGGGAATCAGTAGTGTTTTTTATGCAGGTGCAATTTTTGCAATTGCCACGCTTTTGGTATTTAGGCGTTGCAATTGCATGGAGTCAACTACTCCCACCTAAGGCTACTAAATATAATTCCCATATTAGGACAAAGCATTTATGACAATCACATCCAAAATCTTAGCCTTGACTGGCAGCACCTCATCAGAATCTCTCAAAAGTTTGCTTTCAAAAGTATTTGATCAGGAACCGAATAATTCTTTCGAGCAGAGCCAATTGATCCCATGTAATATCAAAAATGTAAATGGCAGGATTGAAAATAACGACGTTGACTTTTTTAAATTTTCACATCTTCAAGCTGGAGATTTATTTATTGCACAGGTAAATTCCAACAGATTTGACCCACTTCTGGGATGGGTTAATGACTCTGGTAATATCCAAGCGTTCAACGATGACCAATCTGACAGAAGTGTTCTACCAGTACTCACAGGAATAGTACCAGCAAGTGGGAATCTGGATTTTGCCGTGACTGGTTTGAGGGACAATAACCTTACTGGTGACCATTTTGAATCGGGTCAATATACACTTTCATTAAAGACTTTTACTTTACCTACTGCGTCTACCAATTCAACACTCCTGAACGGTGGTTTTGAAACTGGTAATTTCGCTGGCTGGACAAAACTAGGTGAATCGAGTATTCAGACATCAACATTTGGTAGCAGTCCCACCGAGGGAAGTTTCGAGGCTTTGTTGTCAACTGGAGGAGCCACATTTGCTGACTCCATTTTAGAAGAATTTTTAGGGTTAGACTCTGGAAGCCTCGATCAGATTGCTAAACAAAGTACTGGTATTAATGAAGCTACTGAAGGTTCCGCTATTCGACAAGCATTCACGGCAAAGGCTGGAGACATCTTAAGTTTCGATTGGAATTTTCTTCATAATATTGATATTCCGCAACTTCCAGGCATTTTTAATGATTTCGCTTTCGTCTCTATCAATTCTGTGTCGGCTTTGGCTAATGCGACATCCCCATTATTAATGACTTCCGTAACACCATTTAGCCAAGAAACTGGCTTTCAAACTTTTTCTTTTACAATACCGACCACCGGACAATACTCTTTAGGAATCGGAGTTGTAGATGTGGGCGATCGCACTATTGATTCTGGATTATTGGTTGACAATGTGACTCTCACCTCTGGAAACAATTTGGTGATTTAGGCGTAGATTCCAGCAACGACAGAACAACGCGCAGGTTTTACTTACACACTGAGAGATAAAATAGCAATGTTAAGTAGAAGACACTTTATAGCAGCGAGTGCTGGGTTGGGAGCAGGAGTCCTCATTCCTACGATGTTCCAATCAAAGAGAACTTATGCAGCCTCGCCACCGATAACTAAATTTACCGAGTCTTTGCCGACTCCGTTCGCGGGTTCACCACCGAGTATATTAGCGATCGCCCCAAGTACACACTCATTCCACAGCAGTTTAGGGGCAGGAGCCACATGGGGCTACGGTGGTGCTTCTTACCTCGGCCCTACTATCGAGGTCACGCGTGGGGTACCGCTTAAGCTCACCGTGGCTAATAACGTGGGAAATCACCCTCTGATGGTGGGGCTTGACACAACGTTGCATGGTGTACTTGCTTCCGATGCCACCAACCCACGGATGTCGTTGCACCTGCACGGCAGCAACACCGAACCACAAAGTGACGGTTACCCAACAGACACGTTTACACCGGGACAAACCTACGTATACAACTTCAACAACAATCAAGAAGCATCGACATTGTGGTATCACGACCATGCGCTCGGTATCACTGGGCTGAACGTTCTGGCCGGGCTTGCTGGAGTCTACCTAATCAGAGACATCGACGATCCCATAGGTGGTAATGGGCCGCTCAATCTCCCTTCTGGCGAGCCTTATGAGATACCTCTGGTGTTACAAGACCGGAAATTCAACCCCGATGGCTCAATATACCATCCCAAAGGCTGGGAATCGGAATTGATTGGTGATGTTGCTACTGTCAACGGCAAAGCATGGCCAAACCTCAAGGTTGACCGTACATTGTACCGATTCCGGATTGTCAATGGTTCAAGCGATCGAACCTACAACCTCAAGCTGTCGTCGAAACAGCCAATCATTCAAATTGGTACTGATGGGGGAATGCTCAACGCTCCGGTGCCATTGTCCAGCCTGCTGCTCTCTCCAGGCGAGCGGGCTGATGTATTGATTGACTTCTCTAAGAACCTACCAGGAGAAAAAATCGTCATCCAAAATGATGCTGTGTCACCGTTTCCGTTTGGGCGAGGCAACTTCTTTCCACAACCACCCCTGCCAGAAATTATGCAGTTCACGGTGAACGCGGGTGCTGCTGCTCCTAAAGTCATTCCTCAGAAACTACGACTGCATAAACCATTAATCAAGCCGATTGCTATTCCACCCGTGCGGCAGCGATTCTTGACACTAGTAGAAACCATAATTGAAAATAAGCTGGTGGTGGTGTTACAAAACTACGTCTATTGGGATGAGGCCGAGCAATATCCAGAACTAAGGGAACGCCCCAAGGTAGACACTGTGGAGCAATGGAACATCATTAATCTGCAACCAGTTGCCCACCCAATACATCTGCATCTAGTCTTTTTCCAGATTCTCAATCGGCAAAAGCTTGATACGGCTCAGTATCTGAGGGCATACTTTGCTACTGGCCCTCGTAAAGTACGTATGCATCATACACCACCAGGCGGGTCAACGGTACCAGCTAACTACCCACCACCAGACCCCGCACCATTTGCGATCGGGCCTGCAAGACTACCTGCACCGAATGAGGCAGGCTGGAAGGATACAGTTTTAGTCTACCCAGGCGAAGTCACTCGTCTTATCGTCCCCTTCGGCGCCCAAGCCGCGCCGAACCTGCCCTTTGGCAACTCGTTCACCGGACGCTACGTATGGCACTGCCACATGATCAGTCACGAAGACAACGAGATGATGCTGCCTTACGAGGTGGTGGCTTAGACTTGCACTTTCAGGTGAGGAATAGGAAAGACTTTAACACTCCCCGAATTTGAAATTCGGGGATTATTGCTTCACGGGGTTGCCAATAAATTTACTGAAATTTTGGTGGAGAATGAAGCAGTGTTAAAGTAGCAGGGCGGCCGCATCATGTTAACTCGTCTGCTCTAATTGAATTAATTTTGCATAGGGACTATCATTCTGTAACATCTCTTGATGAATACCTCGCTGTACTACCTTACCTTTTTCTAAAACAATGATTTCATCACAGTCGCGGATAGTACTTAAGCGGTGAGCCACAATAATGGCAGAACATCCCCGATAGCGCAGATTTCGGTCAATGATTTTTTCTGTCTCTGCATCTAAAGCACTGGTTGCTTCATCCATAACTAAAATTGTGGGATCATTGACCAATGCACGAGCAATTTCCAAACGTTGGCGTTGTCCTCCGCTTAAATTAGCTGCGCCCTCAAGCAAGTTGCTATCGTACCCTCCAGGTAAAGCTATAATCACTTCATGAATGACAGCATCTTTACAAGCTCGTACTAATTGAGAATTAAGTATTGTATCATCCCACAAAGTTAAATTATCTCTGACAGTGCCAGCATATAAAAAAATCTCTTGTTCTACCATTGCTAGAGAATTAGACATTACCGACCGGGGAATTTCTTCTCTGGGAATACCATCAAAAAGAATTACCCCCGACCAAGGTTGATACAGTCCGGCTAACAATTTAGCCACTGTTGATTTACCTGAACCGCTACCACCAACAAGCGCAACTCTTTGTCCTGGTTGTAGTTGAAAACTCAGGTCTTTAATTAAAGGCTCATCCGTCCGCGAATAACCAAAGGTGACATTTTGGAATTCTACGCATCCCCGGAGTTGGCAGGATGAAGCATACTGTAGTGGCTTGATATGTCTCTTTTGACTGTCTAATTCTGGATCAGTTGGGTTCCGCAACACATCATCCAACCGATTCAAATCACCCTCTAGTTCTTGTAGGGTACTGCCAAAATTAACTAAAGAATTGACTGGAGTTAGAAAACTATTCATTAAACTTTGAAATGCAACTAACATCCCAATGCTGAGATGTCCATCCATTACCCGCAGCCCACCGATCGCTAAAATTAATAATGAGCTTAAACTAGTCAAAAATGGCGGTAAAACTCCTAATATTTGATTAGTGATTCCTAGTTCCTGCTGACCATTAATCATTTTTGTGTAGTAACCAGACCACCGGGAGAAAAAATCAGACTCTAAGGCTGATGCTTTGAGCGTTTCCATGCTTTGGAGAGCAGCAATTTCTGTACCTGCAACTTTACCCCGGTCTTGTATGGTTCGCATATATAGATCTGTGCGCTGGCGCGAAACCCACTGTAATGTCAGCATATTAATTGCTACAAAACAAACACTAATTGCAGTTAGTACGCCATCATAAGTAAGCATGACTATGGCATAAAATACTACCATTACTGTATCAATTACTGTCCTAGCTAATTGGCCTGATAAAACTTCTGCCACTTTAGTATTGATATTAATCCGACTGCTAATTTCTCCGGCAAATCTTTGAGCATAAAATTGTACTGGCAAGCGCAATATGTGGTAGATGAATTGGCTTGACATTTCTACTGATAACTTAATATTTAATTTTCTTAAAAACCGTCTTTGCAATAGTGTTAATAATCCTTGAATAATTACAGTAATTATCATTCCTAAAATTAGTGGACGTAACCAATCTGTACGATTTTCAATAAGAACTTTATCGACAAAAATCTGGTTGAATACTGGTAAAACTAACCCAGGAATAACTAGAAAAAATCCTGCGAGTAAACAATAGAGGATGGCTCCCCAAGAACTCTGTAACCTGTCAAGCAAGGAGCCAATTAAGCTAGGTTTCCGGCCTCCGCGTTGAAATTCTACTCCTGGTTCCATGACCAGAACAACTCCTGTGTAGGCTTCATCAAATTCTTGGTAAGAAACTCGTCTTGGCCCTGCGGCTGGGTCATTCAGGTAAACCCAATCTTTTTTAAATCCCTCGACTACTAAAAAATGGTTGAAATTCCAAAAGACAATATATGGCGGACGGAGTGTTTTTAATTGCTCTAATTGCTTTTTAAAACCTTTAGCCTGCATTCCATAGGTTCTGGCAGCTTTAATCATGTTAGAAGCTTTGCTACCATCACGAGAAATACCGCAACTTTGCCGCAGTTCTGCTAGGGGTACAATTTTGCGATAGTACGCCAAAATAATTCCTAAAGCTGCCGCACCGCATTCCACGGCTTCCATTTGCAAAACAGTAGGAGTTTTTACACGCGAGGGAATTTGACTTTGTGCTGTTCCTAAGTCTGGCGGTGGTGTTTTTTTGCGGAAGGGATTGAGGTTTGAAATGGAGACAATTACATTCATTGGTAAAGAGAGGGGACAGGTTACAGGTGACAGGGAATAGAAATGGAGAAGGATGCATCAGCCTTACTGGTCTGGCAAGTCAACTTTACTAGGTGGCGAGCAGAGGGGAATGGACAGTAACTTATCCCCTGCTCCCCAGCCCCCGTGCTGCCTTTACGCAGCAATTTTGGTTTGTCAGACTACTACTTTAGTCAATCCCAGTAAATTCACGGAGAATGGGCAAGACATAAGTAATTGGTGCTTGTTCTGAGACTTTCACCCGCACACTGGTAGTTGTTCCCGCAGAAATTTTCAATTTTGGCCCTTGGGAAGAAGACCAACGATAACCGCTAAAGGTGGATGACTCGATGACCATTTCTGCGCGCACTTCCATGTCTCCACCGCCAGTGGGCAAGATTTTGGCTACTAAGTCAGGATTACCAATAATAGAATTTGCACCTTCTTTGGTAACAGGTAAGGGGGAAACGGAGGTTACTTGAGCAACGATACCGCCGAAGCGTTCTCTTTTCACGGAGTCGGGGGTGATTTGTAGGGTCATTCCTGGTTGAATCTGCTTGCCATCTTTGACGTTAAAGTAAGAAATGGCAATCAGTGGAGTGTTGTTGCCACTGGCGTTTACGGTTAATAGAGGAGTTCCAGGACTAACAACTTGACCGACAAAAGTTGAGACTTCTAAGATACAACCACTGCTGAGACTGAAAATATTGCTATTATCTAATATTTGTTTCTCTAGTTGAGCGATCGCTCGATTTACATCCTGAATTTGATTAACTTTAGTATTAATATTTTCGGCATTTTCTTGCTCAATACGTTTACTCCTAGTTTCTAAGTCTTTTAATTGTGCTTGCAGTTCTCCTACAGAACTGAGATTTCCTAAGTATCTCTGCTGTGCTTCTGTTTCTTGCACATCTAACTGCTTGAGTTGCGCTTGGATATCATATACACTTTGTAACCCTTGTTTATATTCTTGCTGTGCTTGTAATAAGGTATCTTTGGCAATTGCGCCTGCATCTAAAAGCTGCTGACGTTTCTGGAGTCTATCTTGGAGGACAGGCACAAGTTCTGTAGCATCATTAAGGCGTTGCTGTAAACTAATACGCTGTTGACGAATAGCATTTAAGCCTTTTTCATAAAATGCAGGCGTGAGAGTTTGGGTATCACGTAAACGTTGAATGTAACTTGCTCTAGCAGATGCGATCGCTTCTTTTTCTTTTGTAATCCTTTGTTGCTGAAGAACAATAGAATTCCGTTCTTGTGTTTGTAACTGCGACAGTTTTAAACGTTGGAGTTGTAATTGTTGTTTGAGATCAGTAGGATCAATTGTGGCTAGGATATCTCCTTTTTCGATACATTGTCCGGTTTTAACATTCAGACTTTTCAATTGTCCTGAAATCGGGGACTCAAAAGTTATAGCTTGATTGGGTTTCATGAGTATTCCTTTACCTGAAACCGTCACAGGAATTCGACCACAAATACTCCAAATTAACCCCAAGATAATAAAACTACCTAAAGTAGCCAATGGTAGCCAATCTAAAGGATTAACTATCTGCATTAATTGATCTAATCTCTCTGGAGAAGATAAACGCTCCAGCGATTCTTTGCGAAATATACTTTCTTTGTCAGGCATTGCTTGGGGAGTTGAGAATGGAGAGTTGGGAATGGGTTTTTCTTGACCATTGACTATTGACCATTGCCTATTGCCTATTCAACCTTTTAATCATCCAGTCAAATCTAGCACCAGCTAAGGCGGTATTGTCTAAGGTATCTAAGTCAATTTCATCTTCAACTTCGATATCTTCGGATAGGATTTCGTCTAGTTGATAAGCTAATTTGCCAAATCCTCGGCGGAATAATCTATCACGTATTCTATCTGTTAAAACTACAGCGATCGCTCGATAAAATCGGGCTGTAAATCCTGTATCTTGCTTTAATTTTTTGGCTAGTATTTGCTGTGGTAATGCTAATAATATTGAAGATTCTACTGCTTTAACTGTGGCAGAAGCAGTGGTTGTTTCTACAAAGGACATTTCTCCTAAAATTTCACCTTTGACTGACTTAGCAATTTCTTTTTGAGTTAGTTCATTATGTTGTGTGCTAACGTAAATTCCTAATTTGCCATCTAACAATATATATAGTGCGTCAACTGGCTTACCTTCCTCAATCAGCACCGTTCCTGGATTAACTTTGATTTTAGTTCCCTGAGAAATCATCCAATCAATATCGCCGTCATTCAAGATGGCAAATACAAATAAAACTTTTCGTAGTGCTTCACCCGGAACTACTTTATTTTTAATGAGAAAATCACTTAATCTTCGTAATTGCTGTGAGAGTTCAATAGACAGCATTTGATAAAAATGGGCAGCAAAATCTGTATCTTCTTCTAACTTATTAATTAATAAAATTCTAGGCACAGATAAAACCTGTGATTGTTGCAAGGCGATAAAACTACTAGATGGCGGACGATTATCTATAAAAGATAGAGATTCTACAATTTCTCCCGCATTTACCCGATCAATTTCTACTGCATCTTCTATATTCCCAGTGGGAGAAACACAAATACTGAAAGCTCCTTCTAACAAAACTTCTACTGTATCAAGAATTGCTTGACCTTCTTTAATAAGAATTTCACCAGGATAATATTCAGTGATTCTACCTACACTAAGCATCCAATCAATATCGCTATTTCTAAAAGCTACAAAATTAGGAAAATTAGCCAGTGTTTGTTTGAGCATAGTATTTAAACTTGATTATGGGTGGTATTAAATTATTTATTGCACTAGAATATAGTCTTTTAACTTTGACACTAAAGTTAAAAATATTTAAAACGCAAAGCTAGTATGAGTTTTAACATGGGTAATTAATTTAAATAAATGTCACCTTTAGCATTAGCTAAAAAAACATTGTTCATAGAAGGTTAAAAGTTAACCTAACTTAATATGAATCTGATAAAAAAATTTATAAATCGGATAGTATTTCCTCTCTCTAGGATGATCAATCATTTTTAGTTTGCCCAGAAGAATCGCTAAATCACCGCGAAGATTGCAGAACTGGCAAATCAGGCTAAAATTTATCCTCCTAAATCGCCAAGCAACCCAGACTAAGGCTAGTGGCGTAAGCCAAAGTCCTGATTCTCTAAGCACTTTACTGCTGACTACAAAGTAATTAAAAAATTCTATAAATTCAAATGAATGATTCCGAGTTATTGTTTACAGGTAATCAGTCCCGATTATTAGATGATCCTCACACTGTTTGGCAGATTAAATCAGGTGCGATCGCATTGTTTGCTATTCCCATCCACCAAGGGATTGCAGGAGTTCGCCGTTATTTATTTACTGCCACAGCAGGAGAAGCTTTGTTTGGGATAGCGACTAAAACCCATAAAATTTTAGCGGTATCTATGGAAGATACTGTATTGTGGCAACTAAATATCCATGATTGGGGGAAAGATGAGTTTGCGGGAGTTCCGGAGTTATTGCAGACTTGGGGGAAAAATATCTGTAGTTGTGTAAGCGATCGCATTGTCGTTCCCTCTGTGTTCTCTCATCCTGAAAAGCTGAGTAATTGCGACAGCATCCAAGTTACTCTTGATGAATTGCATAGCAACTTCTGTGAAATTCTTCTGCAAATAGAACAGGAGGAATTAGCCAATAAACTACAGCAATTCCAAGCACGAGAACAACTTAACCATCAAGTAAAAGTTGGTGCTTTAGGTAATTTAGCCTCAGTTCTTAAACCCAAACAAGCAGAACTTTTGCAAGAAGGGACACCCCTGTTAATTGCCGCCGGTGCCGTAGGTAGGGCATTAGGTATGAAGATTCTGCCCCCGGCGCGTTCTGAAGATATGAGTCGGATTAAAGAACCCCTAGAAGCGATCGCCCGTGCATCTCGCATTCGGATTCGGCGGGTATTACTCAACGAGCAATGGTGGTTAAAAGATACTAGTCCTCTACTAGGATACACGTATCAAGAGAATCGCCCTGTGGCAATTTTACCAGTAGGTACAAGAAAATACGAAATTTTTGACCCAGAACATCATACTCGCATTCCCGTCAATAATTATACTGCTAAACAACTGGCTCCCTTTGCCTATGTGTTTTATCGTTCCCTCCCAGATCAAAATTTAACTGCGATCAATGTGTTGCAGTTCGCCTTCCAAGGGCAGATAAGAGAACTGCTAATCATCCTCCTGACAGGCACAATCGCCGCATTACTAGGGATGTTAACGCCCTTAGCCACCGGCATTCTCATCGATGCTGCCATTCCCGATGGCGATCGCGGCTTATTAGTTCAAATCGGCTTAGGTCTATTGGCAGCCACCTTCGGCACAGTGATTTTTCAAACTGCCCAAGGGTTTGCCGGACTGAGACTAGACAGTAAAGCTAGTTTAGATTCCCAAGCAGCCCTTTGGGATAGATTATTGAATTTACGGGTATCTTTATTTCGGCAGTATTCCATTGGCGATTTACAATCTCGCGTTTCTGCTATCACCCAAATTCGTCAGAAACTTGGCGACACAGTATTACGCACAATTTTTACTAGTTTCTTCTCCCTGCTGAATTTGGGACTGTTGTTTGTCTACAGTTCTAGTTTGGCTCTAGTTGTGTTAGCAGTAGCAGTGGCGACAATCATCTTTACTACGATCTCTGGCATATTTACCCGCCAGAAATTGCGTGCTTTAGAAGAAATAGAAGGAGATATTTTTGGTTTCACTGTCCAGATGGTTGCAGGCGTTTCTAAACTTCGTGTCAACAGTGCCGAAGACCGTGCCTTTGCTTACTGGGCAAACAAATATAGTCAGCAACTCAAACTCAAACTGAGTACAGAAATAGTAGAAGATATCTTAGCTATATTTAATACTGTCATGCCAACAGTTACTTCGATCATCATCTTTTGGCTGGCAATCACATTAATTACACAAGCCCCATCTCAAGGCAGTGCCGGATTATCTACAGGTACATTTTTAGCATTTAACTCAGCCTTTGCTATTTTTATTTTGGGTGCAACACAACTGAGCAATACCATAATTAGCATATTAGACATCAGTATTTTTTGGGAACGAGCAAAACCTATCTTTCAGGCGCAACCAGAAATTGACCTAAACAAAAGCGATCCGGGGCGGTTAACAGGTAAAGTCAAAATTGATCATGTAACGTTCCGTTACCGAGAAGACGGCCCCCTCAACTTAGATGATGTCACTATTAAGTGCGAAGCCGGAGAGTTTGTTGCTTTAGTAGGGCCTTCTGGTAGTGGTAAATCGACAATTATTAGGATGTTGTTGGGGTTTGAAACACCAAAAGACGGGACAATTTACTACGATGGTCAGGATTTATCAGGCTTAGATATATCAGCAGTGCGGCGACAGATTGGTGTTGTCTTGCAAAATGGCCGGATTAATAGTGCTTCTATTTTTGAAAATATTTCTAGCGGCGCATTAGTGACGATGGATGAAGCTTGGGAAGCGGCGCGCATGGCTGGGTTTGCTGATGATATTAAATTTATGCCAATGGAGATGCACACAGTCATTTCCGAAGGCGGGACAAACCTGTCTGGTGGACAAAGACAGCGATTATTAATTGCCCGTGCTTTGGTATTAAAACCGAGAATCCTTATTTTTGATGAAGCTACCAGTGCCTTAGATAATCGAACCCAAGCTATAGTTAGCAGCAGTTTAGATAATTTGGGAGTCACGCGCATAGTAATTGCTCATCGCCTCAGCACCATCCGCAATGCTGATAAAATTTATGTGATTGAAGCTGGCCGAGTTGTTCAGCAAGGTAAGTTTGAGGAATTAGTCAGCCAAGAGGGGTTATTTGCAAATTTGATGGCGCGACAGATGGCTTAGGGTAGGGCAGGCGATCGCACCAAATTTTACTATATTGCGAAGGGCAAGGCAAAAAGGAGGAGTCTAACCCTAAACATCCTATCAGGCATTGTAACTAATTTGACATTCTTTTTGATGTTAAAACTGAGTCTGTTCTTGATTAACAGGAAGGGTAAACCAGAACATACTACCTTCTCCAACAGAACTTTCAACGCCAATACTACCACCATGAGCTTCGACGATTTGACGGCACAAGTACAGACCCAGACCAGATTTTCCACTGCGAGTTCGTCCTTGAATAAAACGGTGGAACAGGCGTTCTTTCTCTTGTGGTGAAATTCCTAAACCCTGATCACGCACACTAACTTGTACTTGGTTTGCTTGATAAGCTGCTACTTCTAGGAAAATTGTTTTATTTGGCTCGCTTACCCGCACCGCATTTTCTAGCAGGTTTTGTAAAACTCTTCTAATCTCTAACTCATCACCATAAATGGTTGGTAGAGATGGAGAAATTTTATAGATTAACGAGATCTCAGATTTTAAATTTGCTTTGAGTTGAGCAATTATTTTGACAAAAATCTCTTCCCAATCAAGAGGTTCATAGTTTAGCTGAATGCCACCATCAGCTTCATAACGAGAGACATCTAGTAGAACTTCTACAAGCTTGAGAAGATCCATGTTCGCTTGGCGGCACTCTTGAAACACTTCCTTCCAAGTATCGTTTACCGGGCCAAAAGCTCCTTTCAAAATTGCATCCCAAGTATTGCGGGTGGCAAGCAAAGGTGAGCGGATATCGTGGGATAAAGCAGAAATCAGGTTTTGAAACTGTTGATTGCGCTCGTTCATCCATTCCTGACGAGCATAAGTTTCAACTGCCATTGTATTGAGAACAAGAGCCAATTGTCCAATTTCATCACATGAGGAATAATCAAATTTGGCTTCCATTTCCCCATTTCGCCACTTTTCTCCAACCTGCGTCAATTTGGCTAAAGGAATTGCCACTCTTTGATATAATAGTTTTACATTATATGCAACTCCTGCTAATACCACTATTAGTAAAAATAAGTCTACAGCTACATTAATTTTGTAAAATTGCTGGACTTGATACTGATGTTGCTCTAAAATAATATCCTCATGCAAAAGCAGGGTACGTATTTGATCGCTCAGAGCATTGAATAAGGGATCTTCTCCTGAAATATAGATATTGGCAGATCTGAAAAGTTGTCTATTTTTTAATTGATTTTGCCAGTGAGTAGAGAGAATTTTAATCTGATCAAGTTTCTGGAGTTGAGTAGGGTTATTTTGTGAAAGAGTGTATAGACGCTCTAGGCTGGTATGGAAGTCTAACTTTTGAGGAGTACTAACTTCAAGAAAGTTTCTTTCTTGATGACAGGCAATGTTCAGCAGCTGTTCTGCTTCACGCTTTACTAGCAAAGTATGGCTGATCCGAGTAGCTGCTTGCTGGCTGAGGATTGTTATCCAAAGGTTCCAGCCTTGTTGTCCTACTATTAATAACACTAGAACTAAAAAGCTAGTGTACAAAGGTGCAAATAAACGAATTCTTAGAGCTGACGGTGCTAGTAAACGTAAAAAAGTAATAGATGACACCATTGAAATAGTTTTCTTGCTATTTAGAGACAATTCCAAATTATTTGCTCGTATATTGTTTGAGCATGACTCTGGATACAGCAATCCCAGCAGTAGCAAATAATACAAAATTTTGAAAATTAATTAAGAATTCTAATGGTAGTCTCATGACAATATTAAGTATTCATACTAATGAGTCTTGTAAGATAATCTAAGCACATATTCAATACGTAAGTATTATTTTCATATTTATATTGTTTAAAGCTGTTTAAGTATATAAATTGTTTGTAAAGCTGGTGTTGTAAAAAAGTTTGAATGGAAGTAATAAATGTTTTTTAGCTTGATAACAACATCGAAATTAGATGTAACTGTATTGCTACAATTCAATTTCGTAAGACTATTTAGTTTATCAACTCTTCATTATGCTTTTCACGATTTTTTCGGCTCTCATGAGCTTTTATACATTTCTAAAAATGCTTACATTGTATGGTATAGTGACGGAAACTAAACCTGATGAATATGAAAAGTTAATGTAACAATTTTCCAAAATTACATTATCAATCAAATATTAAACGAATTCGCAATTCGTTTTTTCTGTGTTGTAACGAAGATTTAGACTCTGCCACAACACTTGCGAATTGATAGAAAATGGGACTTAACCCCCTACATTTTGTTCAAGATAGGCTAATAATTAAAATAATTCTTAGAAATTTTAAGTATTTTTTATATTACGGTTAATTTTATGTGTTTAATATATTAGTTGATATCAACACTAGTTTTACTTAATCTTTTTTTGATCCACCTAATTTTTAGTAAACCAACTCTACAATCAGAACAGAGACTAGTGTAGGACACAACTACGCTTTAATCGCTCATATTAATAGAATTTTCTAGGGCAAGGGATAATGATGAATGTATAAGTCATCTAGCATTTAAATTTCAGTAATTTTCGGAAATCACCTTACCAACCTAATACCTAAGTTTTCCTGCTAATTTACTACTTTTAATCATATAGAAATCCGGTTTAATTACTGAACATACTTGTGTAGTCAGGCAATAGGCAACCCAAAATAAGGCAGGTAACAATGTACTGATTTTTTCAAAAATCAAATAATAGTCTTATAGCTTCAATCTTTAGGGAAAGTTATTTATTTAAGTATTTTTATTCTAGTTTGTTCATGTTAGTTTTACTAATGTTTGGTCAAAAGGAAACAAAAAGTTGTAACTGCTGGTTTACCCTCCCAGCTAAAACAGACCAGGCTAGGTTCCTATGGCAAAAACAATCTCAGGAATAAGTAAAGATGGCAAAAGTTGGACAACAAAATATTGTGCAGATTCTACTGGTTGATGACCATGCTTTAATACGTCGAGGCATGAAAGCTCAATTTTCCCTTGAACCTAGTTTTAGTGTAGTTGGAGAAGCAGATGACGGTGCAAAAGCAATAGAACTAGCTGTGCAACTCCAACCAGCAGTAATTTTGATGGATATTGATATGCCAGTTGTTGATGGAATCACAGCCACGCAACAGATAAAGAGTGATTGTCCTACTACTCGTATCCTTGCTTTGAGTGCATTTGACAGTGATACCCAGGTGATCGGGATGCTAGCAGCTGGTGCAGATGGTTACTGTCTGAAAACTATTGAATGGGAACAACTCCTCGCGGTGATTCAATTGATCTTGCAAGGAGGTGCTTATTTAGATCCTCATATAGCTCAAAAGGTCGCTCGGATGCTCAAGCCAACGGTTATTAAGCCGGAAATTCCTGAATCTGAGCCGCTTCAACAACAAATTCTCAGTCCTCGTGAGCTAGAAATCCTCAAACTGATTGCCAAAGGATATTCAAACCAAGAGATTGCTGACCATCTCTACCTTTCACTAGGAACTATTAAATCTTATGTGCGTATGATTCTAAATAAACTCAGCGTTGACGATCGCGTCCAAGCAGCAGCTTTGGCTGTGCGTGAAGGGTTAATTTAAGCTGCTAGTACTTTTTGTAAAGAAGTATACAGTTCCGTAGCGGTGGAAACTAATAATGATTTCCCACTTGAGGGTTGTTCTGACCACAAGATATAAGGTTGAACCACCTGAGCTTGGAAGTCATCACAGATAGGTAGGCATAGCACCAACGCATGAGGAGCAAACAGAGTAATCTCTTCAACTAGGGGAGTTCCATAATAAGGAAACACTTCAAAATTATATTTCAGGCAATAACTACTAACGCTTTGTACAGTAGTAACCTTACTTCCAATGACCATAATTCTAGGTGTTTCCATAGCAATGATATGAGGTTTAATTAATGGCATTTTTTATACATATATACTTAAATAAGAGCGATATTGCTTATAAGCAATAAGTCAGCCTGACTTTTTCCTTTGTTATTAATTCCAGAAAAATAGCTTAGTTTGAATACTATTCACTAGTATGAGGTTTAGTGTTTTTATACGATACGGTCAAGTGGATAGTTAAATGGACAATTTTATTCTCATACTAGGACGCTGTAGATATCAAACCCTAATTAGTCATTAGATAGTATTGCGATCGCTAGTTGAAGAAGAGACTGTAATCAGACTGAGAAAAAGAGCCTCCATCTATACAAAATCTTAAATAGTGCTTAAGTATATGTAATGCAAATATGAGAAATCTAATATCAAAACCAATACATCTATTAACTGCTAGCGTTCTAGCGGTTGACTTGCTCAACCTACTGACTGATGAAACTGACTAACGAAAACTGTAATTACTATGCCTAAGCTCCCTACTTCCCGTCAAAATTCCATAAAAAATACAGATAATATTTACGCTGCTAATGTTGCTGAGTTTTTAGTTCATCCTTCTGTTACCAGCAAAACAAAGCGCATAATTGACATCGTGGGCGCTATTTTAGGGCTAGTAATCACAGCAGTTATTCTAATTCCAGTTGCGATAGCTATTAAATTAGATAACCCTGGCCCTATCTTCTACAGTCAAATTCGCTGTGGTCTGAACGGACGGACTTTTCGGATTTGGAAATTTCGTTCTATGGTAGTGGAGGCTGACCGACTTAAACATCTAGTTGATAACCAAGCTAAGGGTAATCATATTTTCAAAAATGAGAATGACCCTCGAATTACTCGTGTAGGCAGGTTTCTGCGGCGCACGAGTTTAGACGAACTTCCTCAGTTTTGGAATGTGCTACGAGGAGAAATGAGTCTAGTTGGAACTCGTCCTCCAAGTACTGATGAAGTCAAGTACTACTCACATCATCACTGGGAGAGGTTGAATGTCAAACCAGGTATGACTGGCGAATGGCAAGTTAATGGCCGTTCCAGCATTAAAGACTTTGAAGATATTGTTTGTATGGATATTAACTATCAACGTAAGTGGTCTATTACTTACGATCTGATTTTGATTCTCAAAACTCTTCAGGTTGTGTTAAAGAAAAACGGTGCTTTCTAGTAATTCACCGTTAATTTGCAATTGCATTAGCTCTAGCTGGTTATACAGAGTATTTACCCTTAGGAGGCAAGCATGATGTCTGCAAGTAATAATATCCAAGCGGATAACTTGATGGATACCTATATATTTATCTAGGACGGTATCTATAGATAGTGTTGCTCTTTGAGCTTACAAGGGATGCTATAGGAGTAAAGATACTTTACTTAGTAAAAAGCTCAGGCTTTTGTACGTAAAAATACTTTTATAATTAGTAAATATTTTTAGATATTAACAGTTATAAAAATCTTTACAAGGTATAGGCTAATTATAAAAACAATGCGTAAACCTGTTTTAACTATTTTTTATCAGTATAATCCTTGGCACTCTACTATTGGTGGAATACAAACACTGATCAATACATTTATTAAATACGCTCCCAATGAATTTGAAGTGCGAGTAGTAGGTACAGCGAGCGATCGCACTCAAACAGTTGGTAAGTGGCACCAAGCAGAATTAGCTGGTCGAGAAATTAGCTTCTTTCCCCTATTTACCTTGGAAAATGATAATTTTAGAAGTTTGATCCCAACCACACTCAAGTATACATCTGCACTTGTTGGTCGTAACTTCGCCTCAGACTTTATGCACTTTCACCGACTGGAACCAAGTTTAGTCGCCCTAAATTGGCAGGGGGAGAAAACCTTGTTTATTCATAACGATATTCAAACGCAAATTCAGGCGGTTGGGGATAAAAATGCGATTTTATGGCGCAGATTTCCCGCAGCTTATTTTGCCTTAGAAAACCTACTAGTTAGCCAGTTTAGTCAGATTTTTTCCTGTAACACTGATTCAGCACAATTGTATAAACAGAGGTATCCTCTAATCCAAGACCGCGTTGCATATATCAAAAATTCATTTGATAACGAGATTTTCTATTCTGTGAGTCAAGAACAAAGAGACGCACAAAGACGAGAACTAGCAACAAAATTGGGCTTGAGCGAGAAAACACGCTTTGTTCTGTTTGCTGGGCGGTTACATCCTCAAAAAGATCCGATTTTGTTAGTACGTGCGATCGCCGCTTTAAATCAACCACATACTCACTTACTAATAGCTGGTGATGGCGAACTGGCGGCAAAAATACGTATAGAAATCACTCAGTTAGGACTATCTAATCGGGTAACAATGCTAGGAGCAGTCCCAATACAGGAACTCGCCCAGTTGCATCGGGTCAGTAGTGTTTTTGTCCTGAGCAGTGCCTACGAAGGTCTACCTTTAGTAGTTTTAGAAGCATTAGCCAGTGGAACTCCAGTAGTTAGCACTAGATGTGGTGAAACCCCAAAACTACTAACTGCTGATAATGGGGTTGTCTGTGAACAGCGCTCTCCAGAGTGTTTAGCAGATGCTTTAGAGCAAGTAATCCTACATCCAGAAAATTACCCAAGTGCATCTTGTGTACGCACAGCACAGCGTTATGCGGCACAGACTGTTATGAGAGATGTTTACAGCGATATGTTTACTCGTTGGGAAAAGCGAAATTTCTCGGCTGTTGGTTGTGTGAATTAGCAGTTTAACCAAATACAAAAACTGATAGACCAAAAGCACAGGCAATAATTTTAACACATAAAACTCCATAGAGATTTATTGAGTATCAGGTTGTACACCATTTTTGAACGTAAATTTTAACTATGAAAATTGCTGTTATCGGTGCAAAAGGTCTACCTCCCAAACAGGGTGGAATTGAGCATTATTGTGCGGAACTTTATCCCCGGATAGTTGCCCAGGGTCACTCTGTAGATTTATTCGCCCGTTCCTCTTACACTCAAGGTTCTTGGCTGGAAAGTTATGACTATCAAGGAGTTCAAGTTATATCTTTACCCAGTGTAGATTTTAGAGGAGTAGATGCTTTTGTCACTTCAGCATTGGGAGCGATCGCTGCCACTGGCAAAAGCTATGATATTGTTCATTTCCATGCTCTTGGCCCATCTCTATTTACCTGTTTACCAAGAATTACCAATGCAAAGATTGTAGTTACCTGCCAGGGGCTAGACTGGCAACGTGCCAAGTGGGGCAACTTTTCTACGCGCTTAATTCGCGCCGGAGAGAAGTCCGCAGTACGCTTTGCCCACGGAATGATTGTGGTTTCAGAAGCACTACAAAACTACTTTTTGCAGACTTACGATCGAGAGACAGTTTACATTCCCAATGCCCCCGCTTGCTACGGTGAATCAGACCCTAACTTTGCTTACGGTAAGCAACTAGGTCTTCAGCAAGGGCGCTATGTTGTGTTTTTGGGCAGACTGGTTCCAGAAAAGCGTCCTGACTTACTGGTTGATGCCTTCTCAGCTTTGAAACCAGCTGGATGGAAACTTGTTCTGGCTGGAGGTGTAAGTGATACCAAGTCCTTTACCGCAAATCTATTAGAAAAAGTTGCAGATAATCGAGATATTATATTTGCCGGTGAACTTCGAGGAACTCGTCTTTGGGAAATTGTTCGGGGAGCAGGGTTATTTGTCCTTCCTTCTGATTTAGAAGGTTTACCTCTAGCAATGCTTGAAGCAATGCAGGAAGGAATACCAGTTCTAGGAAGCGACATTCCACCCCACCAGCAATTGATTGATGGGGGACGAGGAATGCTGTTTGAATCTGGAAATTTAGACTCTTGTATTCATTCTTTAGATTGGGCGATTCATCACCCCCAACAATTGGCAGCAATGGCTAAGAATGCACAAAAATATGTGCGAGTAAATTATAACTGGGATCGGATTACTGCTGAAAATCTGAAACTTTATGGAACTATTTCTGGCATACCTAGCGAAATAACTAAAATTTCGAGAAAAGGAGTTTTGAGTTAGAGAAACTTAGAAATTCAAGGTCAGATATCTCTGTTTTTTGATGAGAGCTGCTCTAGGGATTGCTGACCAGAATATTGATTAAACACCAAAATTCTAGAGCATAATTAAAATAATGGAAATTTATCAATGTCTGACTTCACAGTAATCCGCCGTTCTTCTTCATCCTTAACCAAGATTGTCAAAAATAGAAAAAGTTATTTCCTCTTATGGCTGCTGAGTAATGCCATAATCTGGAGCCTTGCTTTACTTGTTTTAAAGAAAATCCCTGCTAGTTATACAAGTGAGTGGACAATCGCTTTCCCAGGAGCTAAAACATCTTCAAACGTAAATTTACCAGGAATAGGTCAAGCCTCTACCTACAGCGACTCCAATTTCAACACCCAGTCTTCCGATCCCAGAGAAAACTACAAATTCATCGCCTTGACTGATGAGGTTATCAAAACAGCAGCTAATCAGCTCAACATATCTATAGAGGATTTTGGAAAACCCCAGATCAAAATCCTAGATAACACTACCTTTATGCAATTTCGACTTGCAGGAAATACTCCCCAACAGGCTCAACAAAAAGCGATCGTTTTTCAACGTGTTTTAGAAGCAAAGTTAGAGGAACTGAGAAAGGTAGAGACTAGTAAAGAAAACAGTAGTTTAGAAGCATCTCTCAATAACGCTGGTAAAAAATTGCAAGCAGCTCAACGACAACTTTATGAGTACAAAGCTAATTCACCTTTGATTTCGAGTGACCAACTACGAGATCTATCGGTAAACGTTGAAGGATTACGACGACAACGTTCTGAAACTTTAGCCCAACTCAAACAAGTAAGTACCAAATTCACGCAACTATCAGCTAGTTTAGGTTTGTCTGCTCAAGACGCTGTTGATGCTCTAGTACTTCAATCCAATCCGTTGTTTCAACGTTATTTAGGTGATTACAGCACAACTAGCGGACAGTTAGCTAGTTTAAGTGCTAAGTATATGCCTACTCATCCCGCCGTGATTACCAAGCAGATGGAGAAAGATGCAGCTAATGCAGCACTTCTTAAGCAAGCTCAATCGCTGCTAGGAAGACCCGTATCTCAAGTGGCTATAGAGCAACTAAATATCAATAGCGGTGGTTCATTGGGAGCATCCTCAGAGCGAGCAGTTTTCTTCCAACAATTAATTTCACTTCAGACAGACCAACAAGGACTCCAAGCCCAGGCTCAAGAGTTAGCTCAACAAATTAAGCAACTAGAATCTAGGATCACATATCTATCTCAAAAGGAGTCTCAGCTAGACAATCTGCAACGTAATACTAAAATAGCAGAAGCTGTTTTCTCATCAACTTTAACTAAGTTAGATTTAGGCAAGTCAAATATTTCTGTCTACTATCCACAATTTGTACTACTATCTCCACCAAACCTACCAGCAGAATCTAGTTCACCTAAGACCCTATTGGTATTGTTTGGTGCAGTTGTTGGTTCTTTTTTCTTAACAACAGGAGTCGGATTCCTATGGTTTAACAATCATAAAAGTCAGAATAAATCAACCGACATCAGAGAACTTTAACTTTTGAGTAAATTTATTATTTTGTTAATCACCAGTGAGCAGTACTACAATTAAGCCACAAAATACTCCTGAATTCCTAGTTTGGTACTACATTATCGGCACTTATCCAATGTATCTACTTGGCGCACAGTATGTTTGTGCCACGTTCTTAGCTTCTTACTTAACATTTTATCTACTAAGAAAACTCTGGAATCAAACAGAAAATACACCTCTAGCTGAAAAAATTACTATCTCCCCATCAGCTTGGGTATGGATTGTTGCTATGCTGGTGATAGAATTTGCTTTAATTGTAGGGCATTTAAATTTTTCTTTAGGAATTGAGCAAATATTTAGATCCTCATTTATGTGGTATAGAAATTGGGGACTATTAGCTTTATTTCCTCTAATAGGTCACCTCAATATCCGTTCCAAAATAATTTATCGAGCCGTATGTATTTTGTGCTTACAGAGCTTAATTATAGTAATGATCTGTAGCATAGCTAAGTTCCTAAAAATTGAAATTTTTTCTTACGTTTCGCCTCTCCAGGCATTTGGCGGAGTAATTGATAGTTATAGAGTCTATTTATTCTATGTTATTGACGAAAATCAACCACGCTTGCAATTGTTTGCTCCTTGGCCTCCTGCTTTAGGATTAGTTGGTAATATCTACTTTTGTCTTGCTCAACAGGAAAGTAACAAAAAGTGGCGATGGTTGGGAATGGTTGGTGCTGTGGCTATGATTTTTGGCTCAGTATCTAGGTTAGCCATAATATGTCTACCATTAGTTATAGTATCGATGTGGATATTAACTAATCTCCTTCGTCCTTGGGTACATTTCTTAGTAGGATTTGTTAGTACACTGCTAGGTATATTTTCATCAACATTGATTACTTATCTAGAAAGTTTTAATGATAAGTTCAATAAAGCTCGTTCTGGTTCTTCAGAAGTGCGGGCTAGATTAAGGCGGATGGCACTAGAGGCTTGGTGGAACGAGGCACCAATCTGGGGGCATGGTCGTATGGAATCCAAAGGGCCAGCAATAGTAGGACACAGGCCAATTGGTTCTCACCATGCATGGTTTGGTACTTTATATAGTCATGGATTAGTTGGCTGCATTGCCTTAGCAGTGCCTTTCGCGTGGAGTTTTATAAATTTGCTGATTAAAGCTCAAACTAATAAACAGGCGAAGGTTGGATTAAGTATCCTTTTAGTTATTTTCTTTTTCACATTTGCTGAAAATATAGAAACTTTAGCTTATATCTGTTGGCCTGGTTTATTGATATTAGGAATTGCATTTAAACAAGAATTTATATTTGAAAAAGGTAAATCAAAAACATATGAACTATGTTAATTTATATCCGAAATTAAGTTTAATGTAGTTAATTAAATATATTTAAATGAGGAGATAAATATGCCAAAAATTTCTGTGTTAATTCCAGCCTATAATGCGATGAATTATCTCCCAGAAACAATAGAAAATGTTCTAAGCCAAACCTTCACTGACTTTGAGGTAATAGTTGTTAATGATGGGAGTGCAGATGAAACTGAGCGATGGGTTTCTCAGATAAAAGACCCACGAGTAAAGTTGATTACTCAGGAAAATCAAGGTTTAGCAGGAGCGCGCAATACCGGAATTGCTCATGCCAAAGGAGAGTACATAACATTTTTAGACGCTGATGACTTGTGGGAGCCAACCAAGCTAGAAAAACAACTGCGTGTTATGGAAGAAAATCCAGAAGTGGCATTGGTATACACTTGGGTTGCCTTCATTGATGAAATGGGTAAACCTACGGGCAGAGTGTTCAAAAATCAGGCAGAGGGAGATGTTTGGCAAAAGCTGACTGAACACAACATTGTTGAGTCTGGCAGCGTAGCAATGGTGCGTCGCTCTTGCTTTGAGGATATCGGACTGTTTGATCGCAATTTAGGCTCATATCTTGAAGATTGGGATATGTGGCTACGCATAGCATCTCGCTATTCTTTTAAAGTAGTGAAGGAACCTTTGGTTTACTATCGACAATTATCTGGTAGTGCATCCAGAAATTGGGAAGCAATGGCGCGCAGTTTTGAGATCGTGATTGAAAAAGCTTTCTCTGCTGCACCATCCGAGTTGCAGTATTTAAAAAATCGCAGCTATGGTTTTGCTAATATCTGTTTAGCTTGGAAAGCTTTACAAAGCCAAGCTCAAGATTGGAAAAGTGCAGCTAATTTTCGAGCAAAAGCTTTAGCTTACTACCCTTGGATATGCTTTTCACAAGAATTTATGCGCTTGAGTATTGCTATTACTCTAATGAGTTGGTTTGGGACTGAAGGTTACAAAATATTTTTATCTTATGTTTATAATCTGCGTCAGCGCATAGTAGCGATCGCCCGTTGAAACCTCATTTCATTACTAATTATTGATAGTGAGAATATGCCCAAAATTTCTGTGATCATTCCTGCTTACAATGCCGAAAAAACTATAGCAGAAACCATCAAATCAGTTCAAAAACAAACTTTTTCGGATTTTGAATTAATTGTCATTAATGATGGCTCAAAAGACAGAACAGTAGAAATAGTTGAGAGTATTCAAGATGAACGCTTAAAAATTTTTTCCTATGAAAATGGTGGACTACCCGTAGCTCGTAATCGGGGTATTTCTCAGGCAACTGGTGAATTTATTGCCTTTCTTGATGCTGATGATTTGTGGACAGCTGATAAACTAGAAAGGCAATTGATAGCCTTGGAAGAGAATCCAGAAGCAGGAGTTGCTTATAGCTGGACTTGTTTTATGGATGTGGATGAACAAGGAAAACCTTTATCATTTCTGCCATCACCTCGGTATGCTTTTACAGGTAATGTTTATGAAAAGTTATTAGTTAGCGATTTTATTCATAATGGCTCAAATACTCTAATACGTAGGCAAGCTCTGGAATCGACTGGCGGTTTTGATCCTGCTTGCCCTGGTTGTGCAGACTGGGACTACTGGCTGCGGCTATCAACTCGGTGGGATTTTGTTGTGATACCTAAGCACCAGATACTTTATCGTCGAACACCTGGAGCAATGTCATCTAAAGTTGAGCAGATGAAGGAAGCTGCTCTCATCGCTATGAAAAAGGCATATCAAGCAGCTCCTCCAGAACTTCAATACCTTAAAAGGTATACGATGGTGAGTTTTCATATCTATTTTGCTGGTTTGTATTTGCAACATCGTAGTGATACCAATAGCGTTAGCCAAGCGCACCAGCATATATGGTCAGCAATTCGCCTCAACCCTCAAGTTTTACTAGATACAACAACTCAAAAATTAATCATCAAGCTGCTTTTGAAACTAGTTCTGCCAACTCAACTGGCTAATTATTTCTTGCAGTTGGTGAAAAAACCTCTGACTCTAAGCGATCCGAGGTTAGAAGCATGAACAAGTTATCTGGTTTACAGCTGACTGTGCAGCACAATCAGGAATTATCTTCTTTGAGTCAATCCTCCCAGCCAACGATCGCCTTACTGCACTGTTACGATTTAATCGATGATTTTTTAGATAGCATCAACATTTCTTTCGAGACTTTTTGCCAAGAGTTTGTCGGTAGCTGGATGTTCGGCTACATCAATGCTCTCCAACAAGTTGGTGTCCGGACGGTACTGTTTTGCATATCTGCGCGTGTTGATTGTCCATCGCGTTTTACTCATGTACCTACTGGTGCTATGATTTGCGTGCTACCTCCTGATGGGACGTATCACGCTTATCGTGCTGTGCGGCGAAATTCACTGAATTTTTATGGAACAAACGAGGCACAATCTTTTAAAGATATTCAGGATGACATTAAAGTTCGCCGTTCTCTACTGACACCCATTAAAGATTTAGCTAAGAGTCTGGGAACGTATCTATCTACACCTCTAGGTTTGTTGGCTAGGGAACTGCGGCGCGAAAACTGTCAAGCAATATTGTGTCAAGAGTATGAGTATGCCCGCTTTGATAGTTGCGTGCTGCTGGGAAAATTGATGCGTCTACCAGTTTTTGCGACTTTTCAAGGAGGCGATCGCACTCAGAGCTTTCTGGAAGCTATTCCACGACAGTTAGCGTTTCATGGTTGTACTGGTGCGATTGTCGCTACACAAACCGAGATTCAACGCATTAAATCTCGTTACGGATTACCCTCTCGCAAAATAGCGCGGATTTTCAACCCAGTAGACATCACAACCTGGCAAGCAAGCGATCGCACTGAGGCACGAGCTGCACTGGGAATTCCTCGCAACGCTAAGGTGGTTGTTTGGCATGGACGAGTTGAAATAGCGCGCAAAGGATTAGATATTCTGTTGGAGGCTTGGCAGCAAATCTGCAATGAACGTCCCGCTCAAGACTTGCAGTTGCTACTAGTAGGAACGGGAAGTGATGCCGAGCGATTGCGTCAGCGCCTGGAAACCATGCAGTTAAAAGGTGTGCAATGGCTGAATCAATTTGTGAGCGATCGCAATGTTATTCAGCAATACCTATCAGCCGCTAATGTTTATACTTTGCCATCTCGACAAGAAGGTTTTCCTGTAGCACCAATTGAAGCAATGGCCTGTAGCCTACCTGTTGTAGCGGCTGATGCTCCTGGTGTATGCGACATTCTTGAGGGAGGCGAGATTTCTGGAGGAATAATTGTACCAAAAGAAGATGCAACAGCACTAGCGATCGCACTTGGTCGTGTTCTGGACAATGAAGCTTGGGGGCGTGAGTTAGGCAAGCGCGCTCGCTCTCGGATAGAAAATTGCTTTTCGCCTGAGACTGTTGGCAAGCAACTGCGTGATGTTCTAGTAACCGAGAGCTTGCAGACGAAGTTTTAATTGCAACGTATTTCATTGCACTATAACAGTAGTTTGATGCTAATTCATAAGTTAAAGCAAAGATTATCAAGTCAATTTATCCGTAATGTTGGTTGGTTAGGCGGAGCAGAACTAGTAAATCGTATCTTCCGCTTAGGAACGACGGTGACTCTAGCTCGGATGTTCAGCCAGCAAGATTATGGAATAATGGCTGTTGTTTATACTGTTTTGGACTTTGCAACTGTTTTCACTCTCAGAGGAGGGATTGGAGCTAAGATTGTCCAAGCCGCTCAGGAAGATGTCAAGGCTATATGCGATACATCCTACTGGCTGAATTGGATTCTCTGTAGCTCGATTTTTATTATTCAGTGCCTTTGTGCCTTCCCAGTTGCTCAGTTTTATGGAAATAGCCAGCTAATTTGGCCTCTATGTACGAGTGCTTTAGTTTACTTAATGATGCCGCTTTATATTGTTCACAATGCCTTGATTGAGCGAGAAAATCGGCTAAAAGTTACTGCAATAGCGAATGCTACGCAGTCAATACTCGGTAATATCATGACTGTAATTCTAGCTCTCCTGGGTATGGGGATATGGGCGATCGTTTTGCCTATGGTTTTGACTACTCCAGTTTGGATTGTTATCAACTGGATGAATCATGCTTGGCGGCCTCCCAAATCTTTCAAACTAGATAAATGGCAGGATGTCACTAATTTTGGCAAAAATTTACTCCTAGTTGCGATTTTAAATAAACTCAGAGGAAACTTAGATTATTTACTTATTGGTAAGTTTTTAGGAGTTGAAGCCTTAGGACTATACTATTTTGCCTTCAATGCTGGATTAGGAATTAGTATGAATGTTATCAACACCTTTATGTCAGCTTTATTTCCTCATATTTGTGCTGTCCGGGATGACTACCAACTATTCAAACACAGATATTTTAGTAGCCTCAAAAAAGTTTCACTTATTGTAATTCCCATTATTCTATTACAATCATTTTTATCTCCTTTTTATGTACCAATCATCTTTGGTCAAAAGTGGATATCAGCAATCCCAATATTAATATTAATTTGTTTATCTGTCATACCACGTATTTTTGGTTGGGCATCCTCTTTGCTACTAAATGCTATAGATAAAACTGATATTTCCCTTTACATAAATACAGCTTTTACCATAGTTTTTTCCATTGCTATATTAATAGCAGTAAATTGGGGAATATTTTGGGTGGCTATAGCCGTGCTTGTTTCTAATTTAGTAGTTCTGAATGGTTTCACCATCTGGATTCATCGATATGTATTTAATCAAAACTCACATAAATTTTTTCTTGCTAAATCAAATCTTTAAGTTTTTAATTAATAAGTAAAAATTAGCATATTTTAGAGTAGCTAAATATATACATGGTGTAGTTATTATTATAAAATCATAATCAGATTTAAAAATGCAATTTCAACAGTGCCTCTGCTGAAAATCATTACAATCAAAAGTTGGCATTTAACTATCGAGGTGTCCTATGCAAGAAGCAAGAATAACTCTTATTGTTGTTCCTAGAGAAAGATATAGTTATACTCAAATATCTCTAGAAAATATATATCAAAATACCCATATACCATTTGATCTCATCTATGTAGATGTTAATTCTCCTTCTAACATCAGACGTTATCTTGAAGCACAATCTCAAGAAAAGAAATTTCGCTTAATTCGGGTTAATAATTTTCTTTCTCCGAATCAGTGCCGCAATTTAGCACTGGAATTTGTTAAGACTGAATACGTTGTATTTATTGACAACGATGTTTTAGTTAAGCCAGGTTGGCTGAATGCTTTAATTCAATGTGCCGATGAAACTGGAGCCTGGATTGTTGGGCCTCTTTGTTTAGAAGGCGATGATTTTGCGAAAGTTCACATGGCTGGAGGAACTTATGATTTCAAGCAGCATGGGGAGCAAAGATGGATGATTATGAGACGACCATGCTTTAGAACTCCTTTATCTAAAGTGCGAATAGAGTTTAAACGACAGCCAACCCAAGCAGTAGAGTTCCATTGTGTCTTAGTTCGGATGGACTGTTTCAAGGACATAGGTTTATTAGATGAACAAGTTATGGGTATGGGGCAAGAAGACGATCTATGTTTGACAGTACTTCAGTTTGGCAAACCAATCTATTTTGAACCCGCTGCTGTAATCACTTATGTACCTCCTCAAACACTTTCATGGTCAGAGTTGCGGTTTTTCTATTTACGTTGGAGTCAAGCCTGGTGTGAAACAAGCATCAACCGAATGCGCGAAAAGTGGAATTTGGCAGAGAACGCTCCTGTAGTGAAGAGCTATAGAACATTTATCAATGTTCATAGTTTGCTCCCTGAACCAAGAATTCAAGAAGGTTACAGCTATATCAACTGGATAGTGAAGTTTAAAGTCAAGCTATTGGGAAGAAAAGTAATTATGCGATTGGCAAGAAAATTAATTAATTGGCAAGCAAAGTTAGGTTTAATAAATCAATAATTTGCTAGCTTTAAGGCAAATTTTTTATGATGTTGATGATTTCTGCTTGTCATAGCAGAGGATGTGGGAATGCCAAAAATATCTGTCATTATTCCTGCCTATAATGCTGAATGTACTATCGGAGAAACAATTCAATCTGTTCAGCAGCAAACTTTCCAGGATTTTGAGTTGATTATTATTGATGATGGATCAAAGGATAAAACTTTAGAAATCATCCAAAGTATCAACGATAAGCGCCTGAAGATTTTCGCTTATGAAAATGGTGGAGTTGCAGAGGCTCGTAATCGAGGTATATCTCATGCTAATGCAGAATATATCGCCTTTTTAGACGCTGATGACTTGTGGACACCAGATAAACTAGAATTGCAGTTAGTCGCCTTACAAAAAAATCCAGAGGTAGGAGTTGCTTATAGCTGGACTTCTTACTTCAGTGATAGTCCAAAAAAAGTTTTGTATCCAGGTAAATCTGTTCATTTTAGTGGTGATGTTTACGCTCAGTTACTAGTAAATAATTTTCTGGCCAGTGGCTCTAATCCACTAATTTGCAGGAAGGTAATTGAGTCTGTAGGCAAATTTGATCCTACCTGTACTCCTTGTGAAGACTGGGATTTTTATTTGCGATTAGCAGCTCGTAGCTCTTTTGTTGTGGTTCCCAAACACCAAATTCTATATCGTCAATCCTCAAATTCAGGCTCATCTAAGATGAAAGCTGTGGAGAAAGCTGGTCTGCTGACAATTCAGAAAGCTTATCAAGTAGCTCCACCCAAACTTCAATATCTTAGACATCAAAGTTTAGCTTGGTTTTATCAGTATTGTACACAACAATATCTTAAGCAAGATGTTAACAATATTGATGCGGTTAATCAGGCTAGTCAAAAGCTATGGACGGCAATTCGTCTGCATCCGCAAATTTTATTACAAGATTATGCTCAAAGTCTTATTAGGTGGTTGATCAAGAAGTGGATAATAACTCTGGTACAACAAGTACGAGTTGCCAAGAGTAAAATACTACTTTTTAGTAGCAAAAATTAATGATATGCGTGTCAAAAAAATAGCTTTTTATAGTACAAAAATACTATAATTTTATTGGATGTGCCATTTTGGTAATCATTATTTTAAATTGTAATTTAATTGCCATTTAGCAAATAGTGTGTTATCAAATTTACCTATCTGACGATATATAGGCACAAAGTCTTGAAAAAATCTATATTTATACGTAGAATTTGGTTTATAAAAATTAAAGCTCTACCTATTTTGCTATGTATAATTACGGCAATAATTACTTGCTGTCTTCCTTACAGGGTAGATTCACGGGTGTTCAAACCAATCAATTCTGTTGCAACTGTCATTTACGATATGCAACCACCTCATGAAGGTTTACCACATGGTGTTCCCAGGTCTTGCAATTGGGCTACTAAACCTCGTATAGGTAGTGCTGCTCCTGGTACTTTTACAGCCATGACAGCATGGGGACAATTATATGAAGCGTCTGAAGGTAATCCAGCTACTAACACTAGAGTTCAAATTAGGAATATCAGAGCCTATTATCTAAGTAAGAAAGATAAAAAGTGGCATCTTCTCCAAAGTTCTGTAAGAGTTGAAGGTGCTGCCTATAGAGAAGATTTCGTAGGGGACATCCATAAAGCAGCTAATATTAGATATGAATCTGACGGAAGTATCTCTGTCAAAGCAGGTAATGGTTACAACTTCCACTTTTGGCCACCTAGCCGGGCATCTATTAATCGCCTTGATGTAATGGGGATGTTTACCACAGTTCAAGCTCGACTTGTGGTAGATGATTTTAACAAGCCTGACGATCGCCATAAAGCTCGCTACGTTCTTAGTCAAGGGGGCGATTACTGGTTACATTTAACTGCACGGTGGGATAACTGGACGACTAATAAAGACTTTGGTATTGGAAAATTTAAGTACGTTACAACCAACTGGAAGGCTTTTAATGTTATTACTCTGCCATTCGAGCAAGTCAAATTCTACCCACCACCGATTCAGTAGAAGCAAACGCAGGATATATAAGCTGTTAATCACTTAATTTGCTTGTTTAGGCCGCAAGGGGGCAGGGGAGCAGAGGCGCAGGGGAGAGGGTTGAAAGTTGTTACCAACAATTCCAATTCTGCAACTTGAATGTATATCAGCTTATTTAATCATGTCTAGCTACTTATCTGCTTGTGAAAACATCAGAGAATCTCCAGGGCGCAGCAGGCAAATTGATACTGGAGATGCGATCGCTCCATCTTTGGGAGTCCCAGAACGCTGATTTGCCACCTGATAAACATAGTCTGGGGTGGGATCAACAGCCATGATGTGTGCTTGCGTTCCATCTAGACAAGGGCCAAGACCACGCTGCCAAAACCAAGGCGCACCCCCATCGGAGTAAGGCACAATGCGTTTGGCATTCCAGATTTCAGCTACATCAATGACATCATCAGCATCGCACATCATTTTTTGCCGGACTTGCCAAATCTTCTCAGGCACAAAAGGCAGATACCGGGCAACTGAGGAAAATAAATACTGAATGGGATATAGTGCAAAACCACGATAGCCGCCAAAGAGAATATCAAGAGAACCATAATGCTCTTTGGCTGTATCTGCTAGTTTTTTGACATTTCCCAGACAGTCACTACCAGAATCGGCTGTCAACGCCACACGATGATGACAATACTCAACCAAATAAGTATTGCCCTGATTCCGAATCTCTGGGTGCAGAATTTCCCCAACGGTGGCCTGTTCCCCGTAGAATGGCAAGGCAATGACTCGCATTTCACCAATCTGCTTTTCTTCAAACCAACCCAAGGTGTGAACATTATCGAACCCCAACTGACGCAGCCGCAATGCCATGTCAATTGTCAATACAGATTCTCGCCTCACTTCAGGAACAAAAATTGGCGTATTCGCACCTAGTCTTAGCAATGTGCCTAAATCAAAATGATCGGGGTGAGAATGGGTGATAAATACGGCAGCGATTTGTCCTAGTTCCTCTAGACTGAGGGGTTGATAGTTAGGCGGATAAACCTCAGACTTGGGCAAGATAAAGGGGTCAAACAGAATATTAGAGTTGCGATCGCTCAAATGTAAAGTTGAGTGACCAACAAAAGTAGCATGGCTTGACACAGACGTTGCGGATATACCCTCTTGAACCAGCGCGCCATAGTCATTTAATACATCCCATAACTCACGGGCAACAGTCGCAGTAGGAGGATTACTTCCTTGTTGCCATTCCCCTAAATACAAAGCTAAATCAGAAAACAGATGAGGAGGCAGTTCGAGGGTGGGAATATTTTCGCCAATATTGCGTTCCAATTGCAAAGCGACGGGTTGAACAGCTTTAGTATCTGGATATAGCCAATCTTCTCGCAGCACACCAGGACTTTCATATATATCCCCCAGTCCACCAGGAATCATAGTTGCTGCCAGTAATTCCCGTGAATGCGCCACTACATCCGCAAGACCATATTGCTGACGGTGTGCCATGATGCTTTTGCAGTAACGCCGGATGGTAGTGTCACATTGTCCAGTTACAGCACTACCAAATTTTGTTTCATCGTGGTAAATCAGTTGGAATCTAATTTTGTCACTTAATTTTTGACGTGTCACTTCGCTTTACTCCCAATTCAAAATTAATAACCCTGTTTTGTTACTTTAGGGAAAGAAAAATACTACTCTACTTCTGAACCCTAAACAAAATAATGAATTGTGCGATCGCTACGCCAACGCCAAGGGATAATACAAGCCAACTTTATCATTTAAATCCCTTTGTTGAGAAGAAATCTAAAGATAGGAGTTTCAGATTATTCTCTGCCGAAGGTAACAAAAGAGAGTTATATCAATAATTACACGACCCATTATCTCGCACTTGCTCTAATCCCTTGAACTAATCGGTTCAGTTTAGCTGTTTAAGGAATTCCCCAACGGTATCCGGATCTCGGCTCAATACCTTGATATCGTGGGATCTCATTAGTCATACACTTAAAGACACATATCTTGCTTGTATTACCAAGTCTGGAAGAAACTCATGTGGCCTAAGACAGAATTGATAGATTTGCTCAAGATCACACACCCAATAATTCAGGCTCCGATGGCTGGTGCTTCCACACCTGAGTTAGTGGCGGCCGTTTCTAATGCGGGAGGTCTAGGCTCCTATGGCGGTGCGGCCACTACACCAGTCAAACTTCGCTCCTTAATCAAGCAAATTCGAGAACTGACAGACCAACCCTTTGCAGTTAATTTGTTTGCACCCGCAGTTGAAGCGTATCAACTTACGCCTGAACAGCAAGCAGCAATGTCCGAATTATTAACAAAATGGCATAACGAACTTGATGCAGGGCCTGTTCCCGAACCAATATCAATACTAGGGCCATTCCAGGAGCAATTTACTGTCCTGCTTGAAGAGAAAATACCTGTATTTAGTTTCCACTTTGGGCCTGCACCAATTGAGGCAATTCGGGAGATACACGCTATAGGCTCAATTGTGTTAGCAACCGCGACGACCGTCCGTGAAGCAAAAGCTCTGGTCGAAGCAGGAGTCGATGTCATCATCGCCCAGGGATTTGAAGCCGGAGGTCATCGTGGTACTTTTGCTGTGCCTTATGAACATGGATTGATTGGAACAGCAGCCTTAGTGCCGCAAATAGCCGATGCGGTATCGGTTCCGGTCGTGGCGGCAGGCGGAATCATGGATGCTCGTGGAATTGTTGCGGCATTCGCACTTGGGGCAAGCGGGGTACAGATGGGAACCGCCTTTCTCGCCTGCCCTGAGAACAATATCCCAGAAGTCTATAGGCAGGCGGTACTCCAGTCTAAGGACGAAGACACCGTTATTACTGAAGTATTTTCCGGCAAACCCGCCAGAGCCATCCGAAATCGTTTTATCCGTGAAATGGAAAATAACAGGGATAAGGTGCTACCATTTCCGGCTCAGATGGCTATAGGGCGCGTCCTATATCAGACTTCTGCTCAAAAATCAAGTCCAGATTTTGTCAGCATGTGGGCAGGACAGGGAACAGCATTAGCCGAAGCTCTCCCGGCAGGTGATCTGATCCAAAAGATGATACAAGAATTTCTTGCCGTGGCAGCTTCTTTACAAGTCAAATAATAAGTTAAGAGTTCAATACCTTAGCCAATTTACGAGGGTTTAATGCCTGTAGAAACGGGATGAATACGTCCTAAAGAAGTAAGCTTGGCAAAAATCTGGGTTAATAAAATAGGC
>NZ_JACJRV010000032.1 GCF_014697475.1 Nostoc sp. FACHB-152 | reverse complement strand
TTTTAAGTTCTGTGATTAAGCTGGCAGTCATTAGCACCCTGATTAAATACTGTTATCATTCTGATTCAACCATTTTTCTTTTGAGAATGAAACAGTCCTGCCCCTTGGAAAGGGGGGAAATTGTCCCCTCCCCTTTCCAAGGGGAGGGTTAGGGTGGGGTAATTCCAGGACTGGTAGTGATTCGATAACTTGTGTGTACAAGGTAGCCTACAAGGAGAGAGGCTTCAAAAGCTCAATTTTTCGTCAGTAATTAAGGTTATTTAAGCCCCTCTCCGCGTCGGAGAGGGGTTGGGGTGAGGTCAAAAAAGACTTGTCGAACTCACGTTTTGAGCCTTTGAGGCTGAAAGTTAAGCCTCTGAGGCTGACAATTGAGTCTCAAAGGCTGAAAGTTGAGCCTTTGAGGCTGAAAGTTGAGCCTTTGAGGCTGAAGGTTGAGCCTTTGATGCTGAAGGTTGAACCTTTGAGGCTGACAGTTGAGCCTTTTACAGACAAATTATTAATTTTTAAACTGAATTCTTGAAATTTTAGTATAAAAAGCTGCTTAATTATTTGTTAAAGCCGTATTTGTTACCTAATTGCTATGAGCATGAGCAGTGAATCTGGAACATCTATCAGTAAGCCTGTTCGATTTGGGAAAAAACCATTAACTGTAGATACTAGAGAACTATTCAAATCTCTTAGCAAAGCCGCTATAGATGGGGCTTTAGGAAATTGGCAAGAAGTAGCCAAAGGTGCGGTAGAAGTATCAGCAGCAATTGGTTTGGCACAAACACCAGCAGAAATAGGCTGGTTGCTTATTTACCGTTCTTTGATTCAGGCAATGCTAAGTTTGCTAGAAGAGAATCGAAGTTTACTCTTTGAAGAACCAAATCCAAGCGACATTGAATCTTTGGATAATTACCTGAACGAATCCTTAGCAAGTCAAGAGTTACGCATTGACCAAGATTTTTTTAACAATCCTAAAGATTTACCAATTATAAAAACAATTCAAGGTGCATTTGGTAGTTGGTTACAATATTTTATCCGTAATACAATTCAAGCTCAAACAATTAGCGATCGCCTACCCACTTATTTTATCTTTGCCCTACATCAAGAATGGGCAGAACATCCAGATAAATATGCTTGTCTAAAAGCAGAAGTCGATACACCCTTTACTCAAGCCAATGAACAAGAACGCTCATGGTTACGTTATGCCGCATGGTTGCAAAAACAAGTAGCAGAGCCGATATTTGATGAAACTTTTGGCTTAGAAAAAGTCTATATCCCCTTACGGGCTTACTATAAAGTCCCGATTAAACCTCAAAAGGATAGTTATTCTTATCGTCAACACCAAGAAGCAGAAAAATTTGAGCAAGTTGTCGTTGATTTAAAAACTGAACTAGAAGCTTGGTTAAAAGAAGCTGCGCCTCAAGATGCTATTCGAGTAATTAGTGGTGGCCCTGGTAGCGGTAAATCTTCTTTTGCTAAAATCTTTGCTGCTGAACAAGCTGCAAAAGGAGAGATTCAAGTTTTATTTGTTCCCTTACACCGTTTTGAGGTTGAAGATAATTTAGTTAATGCAGTTGGTGAGTTTGTTAAAGCTAATGGTTTTTTACAACATAACCCCCTAGAAGATAATGATAAATCAAGGTTATTAATTATCTTTGATGGCTTAGATGAACTTGCTATGCAGGGTAAGCTGGGTGCAGAAGTAGCCAAACAATTTATTCAGAAAGTAGAAAGAAAACTAGATAACTCTAATCAGCGCGAAACCTGCGTGCAAGTTTTAATTACTGGACGTGAATTAATAGTGCAAGCCAACACAAATCAGTTTGATAAATCTGCCCAAGGAATATTACATATTCTGCCTTATTTCCTGCCTGAAAAGGAAAAGTCTAATTACAAAGACAAGAACAAATTGCTTGAGCCAGATCAACGACAATCTTGGTGGCAGAAGTATTCCCAAGCTAAAGATAAGCAATATAATGGTTTACCTGAAGCTTTAGACCAAGGGAAGCTGATAGAAATTACTGCTCAACCATTGCTAAATTATTTAGTGGCTTTGAGTTATGACCGTGGCGAAGTGGAATTTTCTGAAAATAGTAACTTAAATACTATTTATGCAGACTTACTCAAAGCTGTTTATGAACGCCGTTGGGGAGATAAACAAAAACATCCCATAGCTCAGGAGTTTAGCATAGCAGATGATGAAGAATTTGCCCTGATTTTAGAAGAAATTGCATTAGCTTGCTGGCATGGTGACGGTAGAACCACAACAGTAAACAAAATTGAGAAAAAATGTGGCACTAATACTCATATCAATCAACTGTTTAGAGAATATCAGCAAGCAGCAGAAGCGGGTGTAACTCGTCTGTTAACAGCGTTTTATTTCCGGCAGAGTGGAGTGAAAGAACAAGAAAAAACCTTTGAATTCACTCACAAAAGTTTTGGTGAATATCTCACAGCCAGACACATAGTGCGAGAACTGAGTTGGATTCACGAACAGTTAGAAGAACGACAAAAAGACAGATATCATCGTAAAGGATGGGATGAAACGGAAGCACTAAAAAACTGGGCTATTCTTTGCGGCACATCCCCAATTGATAGGTATCTGTTCGATTTCATTTGCGACGAAATCCGCTTACAAAGTCCTACAGATGTTGAAAATTGGCAAAAAAGCTTGTCTCATCTCATTGGTTTTATGCTAAGTCACGGAATGCCAATGGAACTTTTGCCGGAAATCAAAAGCTTTCATCAAGCTAACCAACAAGCCCGTAACGCCGAAGAAGCTTTGTTAGTTGTCTTAAATGCTTGCGCCAGAGTGACGCAAAAGATTTCTAAGATTGAATGGCCTTTTCTAGGAGTTTCTGAAGCATCTGAAGAACCAAAAGCCTCTAATGCTTTTGGGGCTTGGATTTCTCGTATACATGGGCAAAGAGTTAGTTTTAGGACTGATGTATTGTGCTTAAGTTGTCTGAGTTATTTAGATTTACAAAATTGTATTTTAACTACAAAAGACTTTTTTAAAGCAAATCTTGGATGGGCGGATCTTCAAGCGGCGAATCTTGGATGGGCGGATCTTCAAGCGGCGGATCTTGAACGGGCGATTCTTAAAGATGCGTATCTTGTAGGGGCGAATCTTGAAGATGCGATTCTTAAAGATGCAGATCTTGTAGGGGCGAATCTTCAAGGGGCGATTCTTAAAGATGCGTATCTTGAACGGGCAAATCTTGAACGGGCGGATCTTGTAGAAGCGTATCTTGAACGGGCGGATCTTGAACGGGCGGATCTTCAAGGGGCGAATCTTGAACGGGCGAATCTTCGAGGGGCGAATCTTCGAGGGGC
Source organism: Nostoc sp. FACHB-152 (assembly GCF_014697475.1). Taxonomy (GTDB): domain Bacteria; phylum Cyanobacteriota; class Cyanobacteriia; order Cyanobacteriales; family Nostocaceae; genus Nostoc_B. Next base: position 68,465 of record NZ_JACJRV010000032.1, on the reverse strand, counting down.
GAATCTTCGAGGGGCGGATCTTCAAGGGGCGGATCTTCGAGAGGCGAATCTTGAACGGGCGGATCTTCGAGAGGCGAATCTTGAACGGGCGAATCTTCGAGGGGCGAATCTTGGACGGGCGAATCTTCGAGGGGCGAATCTTGTAGGGGCGAATCTTGAAGAGGCGATTGTAGAATGGCCGAAACTTTTACCAGCAAATTTTGAAGATGAAGCCATCATTGACTTCGATGATGATTCAAACTCTGATAAATAATTTGCATCAGCCTATCTCACACCAGAAGAAACGGCTGAACTAAAAGCAGTCGTAAAATTAGACATAATTTTTAGCTTCATCAATGCAGCGTAGCGCAGCGATCGCATTATCAGATATGGAATTTCTCATGATTCCCCTTCTCTTCTTAAATAGCAAAATTAAAACGTAGGTTGGGTGGAGCAATAGCGAAACCCAACATCATCAACATCAACGTAAGCTTTGTTGGGTTCCTCTTCGTTTCACCCAACCTACATTTCTGAGCCAGATTGATAATTTTGCATTACTTAAATCGTGTCGTAGATAGCATCATCGTCGCTGTAACCTTTTAATAATTGTTCGGCTGCAAGACGATGCCAAGCTGCTTCCTCTTGTTCTTCTTCTTTAGTAGCATCATCAATCATTGTTGTTGAGCTACCAACATCGCTTTTATATGGGTAAAAATCCTATCTAGTTCTCCAATTTCTTCAAGTTCGATAACTTCTTCAGAAGTCAGTAAATCAGCTTTTTTACGTTCTAAAAGTTCTTCCATGCGTGCTTGCAGTTCATCATTAAATTTGAAGAGGTGAAATTTATCCAGCTTTTCTATTCTGATACTACCAATTAAGGATGAAGGTCTAGCAATTATAGTTGTCATACTCAGCACGATACAATTTATCGATATGTGTTTCTATTGTAGTGTTTTCAAAGGCTTGAACATCTCTTGGTAAATCTGCCAATTAAACTATGCCACATAGCGTAAAATTTCAACTTCAGCACCTTTATTAACTGCTTCTTCTGCACGTTGCAAAACTTGTTCTGTAACAGCAGCACTTAAATAATATTCGCCGCAATTATTACAAACTTCTGCTGGCACACCTTTGAGAATCACGATAGTATCATCTCGCTCTAAAGTTACTGTCACTAGTCCTGGTTGAGTTTCGCCGTGTTTACAGATAACACATTGCATAAATTAATTACCCTTATCTCCGTTTTTTAAAATTATCTGTCCACAAATTTGAGTCAGGAATATACGCTGTAACTACATAGCCAGTATCACTAACTTCATCATAAGAAAAAACAACATGAATCGGCTGACCGTTAACAAAATCAAGAATTAAATAGCTAGGAAAAGGTGGCTCATTTGGATTTTCTTCTATTACTTCTCCAGAGTTAATAACTTGTTGGACTTCTTGTTGAGTAATGCGTCGAAAAAACATCTGTTGGATTGCATGACGCGAAAAAACTAAATTTTGACAATACACAAGTTAAAACTAATACGAAGACTGATTTGGTAGGGTGCGTTAGGAACGTTAGTTCTAACGCACCGCAATTTCAAATGGTGCGTTGCGCTACGCGACAACACAACGCCAGTTGCTATAACGGAGGGAACCTCCGCAAAGCACTGGCTCCCCTACTGATTTACGCGCCTTCGCGCAATTTATCTAATACGCCACGATCTTCCAAGGTTGACGTATCACCAGAAACTTCTTGACCAGATGCTAGGTTACGCAGCAATCGCCGCATAATCTTGCCCGATCGCGTTTTGGGTAATGCATCGGTAAAGCGGATTTCACCCGGACGGGCGATCGCACCAATCTCCTGCACAACGTGTTTTTTCAGTTCTTTACTCAACTCCTCGCTAGCTTGATGACTACCTTCTAACGTCACAAAAGCCACGACATCCTCACCTTTAAGTTCATCTGGCTTACCCACTACCGCCGCCTCTGCAACTGCTGGGTGAGAAACTAAAGCTGATTCAATTTCCATAGTTCCGAGGCGATGTCCAGAGACATTCAATACATCGTCAACACGTCCCATCACCCAGAAATAACCGTCTTCATCGCGTCTCGCACCATCGCCAGCAAAGTAAGTATACTTGCCATCTTGCGGCGGAATGTGTTCCCAATAAGTGCGGCGGAAGCGTTCAGGATCGCCGTAAACAGTCCGCATCATTCCCGGCCAAGGATAGCGCACTGCTAAATAGCCACCTTCGTTATCAGCTAAAGAGTTACCTTCCAAATCTACGATATCTGCCAAAATTCCAGGGAAAGGAAGCGTCGCGGAACCCGGTTTCGTAGGAATTGCCCCTGGTAGCGGTGTAATCATAATTCCACCTGTTTCAGTTTGCCACCAAGTATCCACAATCGGACAGCGATCGCCACCAATCACCCGGTGATACCACATCCAAGCCTCTGGGTTAATCGGTTCACCCACGGTTCCCAACAAGCGTAATGAAGAAAGGTTGCGGGTGTTGGGATGTTGTTCGCCCATCTTAATAAACGCCCGAATTGCTGTCGGTGCAGTGTAGAAAATGTTCACACCGTATTTTTCAATTACATCCCAGAAGCAGCCAGGATTGGAAGCGCGGGGCGCACCTTCATACATCAGCGTGGTTGCACCGTTGGAAAGGGGGCCGTAAACAATATAACTATGTCCGGTAATCCAGCCGACATCCGCAGTACACCAATAAACATCGGTGTCTTGCAAGTCGAAAATCCACTTAGTGGTCATGTGGGTGTACAAGTTATAGCCAGCAGTGGTATGCACAACACCCTTGGGTTTGCCTGTACTCCCCGAAGTGTAGAGGACAAACAGCATATCTTCGCTATCCATCGGTTCCGCCGGACAATCAGCAGACACGCCTTTTTGTAAATCATGCCACCAATGGTCGCGTCCGCCCAACTGCATATACACATCTTGTCCGGTGCGTTTCACAACCAAGACGTTCTGCACAGAAGGCACAGCCCCATCAGCCAAAGCCTTATCTACCTGTTCTTTCAGGGGAACGATCGCATCTTTGCGCCAACCACCATCAGCAGTGATTACTAATTTAGCTTGGGCATCAATTAAGCGATCGCGCAATGCTTCGGCACTAAAACCACCAAATACCACACTATGAGGTGCGCCAATTCTGGCACAAGCTAACATCGCGATCGCCGCTTCCGGGATCATCGGCATATAAATACCGACGCGATCGCCTTTTTGCACTCCCAATTGCTTCAGCACATTGGCAAACTGGCAAACTTCCCTGTGAAGTTGGGCATAAGTTAAAGTCCGCGAATCCCCTGGTTCACCTTCCCAAATCAACGCCGCTTTATTCTTGCGCCACGTCGTCAAATGTCTATCTAAACAGTTGTAAGAAATATTAGTCTTACCGCCGACAAACCACTTTGCAAAAGGTGGTTGCCAGTCTAAAACTGTATGCCATTTTTCAAACCAATGCAATTCGGTTTCGGCTAAGTCTGCCCAAAATTTTTCCGGGTCAGCCTTGGCTTGATCGTAGAGTTGCTGGTAATCTTCTAAACTTTTGATCTGGGCGTTTTGTGAAAATTCCGCAGCCGGATGGAATAAACGCTTCTCTTGTAAAATTGATTCTATGGTTGGTTGAGACATATCAATGAATGCACTTCTGACACTGAACTATATTTTTAGCGGAGTTTTGGCAGAAAGTGTTTAGAGTTTCGTTAAGCTGGAAGAAAGAGAGGCTGGAGGCTAGAGACTAGTTTTCACTCAGCACTTTTAAACCGGGGCGCAGAAGTATAAAATTTTCGCACTTCATACTTCATACTTGAAACTATGCCACTTATTCTCGAAGCCAGTAGCTTATCTCTCAACGATGTTCATCGCTTGCTCAAACTCGAAAAGCTTGGCAATGGTTCATTTACAGATGTTTTCACTTTAGAACCACTATCTGAGTTTGAACAGCAGGATTTATTGCGAATCAGAAATGATTTTGACCGTTACTCCAGCGATGGCAAAATCTCTGAAGGTCTAGTTAAATTTTTGACCCTTGCGCCGTTAATGCGGCTGGCAGGATTTTTTGATGTGCCGATTCGGTTAACAATGGAAGACAGCATTGCGATCGCAGTCGAAGATGAAGCCAAAAGAATTACCGGCCGGATGGATATTTTAGCTATCAGTAATTCTCAAATAAATGCTGCCTCACCGTTTTGGATTTTAGTCATTGAAACGAAAAATAGTGCGATCGAAGTTGGTGAGGGTTTACCTCAATTACTCACTTATGCTTTTAAAAATTTAGAGCAACAATCATCTGTTTGGGGTTTGGTAACTAACGGACTGCGTTATCAATTTGTTTATTTAACACGCACCCAACAACAAGCAACTTATCAATTAATGCCATTATTAAATCTTAATGAATCACCTGACGCAATTGAGTTATTACAAGTTCTTAAAAGTATCTGTCAGTTAGTAAATCTGCAAAAATAATGAACGTAGAATAGGAGGCGATCGCTGATGTCTGAGCCATGAAGAGGAAAGGCGAGGGAACTCTATAAATAAATTTAGGGGCTTGAAATAAGGACGCATTATTTCTCGTTGCACTCTCCACTCGAAATAAAGATTTTAGATGAGGGCATAAATAAATGTAGGGGATTGTATGAATCCTAGAATCTTTCTCCTCTGCTCCCCTGCCTCTTCGGTCAGCAGTTAGAACTATATCTAGGCGTGTATGAAGGTAAGTTAAGATACTTTACAACTGACAATCAATCAATACCCACACCTGAAGAAAAAGCGATAGAAGAACAAACCCGCGCCCAGCAAGCCGAAGCCCGCGCAAACCAAGCCCAAGCAGAAGTTAATCGCCTCCGGGAAATATTACGCGCCCAGGGTATTGACCCCAACAATATTTAATAGCATTATGAAGTTAAATACTACTATTGTTGATAAATTAAGTATAATTGAGCAAAAGCAGGGCATCATTTGCAGGCAAAAGAGATTAAGGAGCAGTTAAAGTTACTTATCGAGCAAGCATCCTCGATAGATCCAAACCTAGCGAGAAAACTGGACGAAATTAATCGTTGGGTCAAAGATATTAAGCTGGGTTCCCTAACTGCGAAACCATTTGTGCTTGCTTTTTTGTTAGAGGTGATTACGGATTCTACTATTTGGCTGTTAATTCAATCTTTGCCTTCGGAAGCCGAACAAAAAGCCAAGTTTGCCCAAATGACACCGAATGAACGGTATTGGTATAGTTATCTTTTTCCTAAGTGGATCAATACAAGTGACTCTAAATTTTACATTTGGAAGCAAAAATTAATGTCCGGTGAATTTAATCAAGTTGATGATGATATTATTAAATCAATAGCTCAAGATATTGTCAGCCGTGAAGGTAGTTGTTGGCAGAGGTATATTGCCGACCTTTCTATGGCTACAGATTTAATAGTGAGTAGCCGGAACAATCAACCATTATGTATTCAAATTACCAGTGTATCTGAAGAATTAAATCATCAGAAGTACGATGAATGGAAAAGCACACTGAACTTGTGGGAGATAGAAAGAGGATTGTTTGTTAGTTACAATCCCAAAGATACTAATTTTATTAGTCAGTTAGTCAATGTTGCTTTATATAACAGTGATTATCTTGCTGATGGCAAATATCTGAAATTTGCTTAATCGCTGATGTATTTATTAAAGTTAATTGCTCATAACAGCTTGTATGCCAAACCAAAGTGAAATTGTAAGCTATGGCGACGGACAATTGGACAAATTTGCCCAAGCCTTAGCAACAGCCCGCAAAATGCAACAAGATTGGCTAACTTACGGATTAAATTTTGTTCAGATTTATGTTGAAGATGTTGATGGAGATTGGCTTGAAACCTGGGGAAACGATGAAATTGTAGGTAATCCTTTGTTAGATAAGATTAAAGAGTTTTTAGTAAGCGATGATAGTTTAGCTGTAAAAGTAAGACACCAGTTAAAAAAGCGTTCTTTGTTTGATTTTGCTGTAAATTTAGCAGAATGTGGGCAAATTAATGAAGAGACTGATAGATTATCAGCTGTCAGAAATTTGCTAGTTGATGATGACGACGACGCGCAACCATCTTTAGATTTAGCAAATGAGCTTTCAGCTAAACTTTTTTAAGAGCTAAGATTTGGCCAGATTAGTTACGTTCGATTGAAAAAAAATTTAAGAGATTGAATATAGCCGACTTCTTTAAGAAGTCGGCTATATTATTATTCACAAAGAATTTAGGACTGCTATAGTACAAAATTAAGCGCAATATATAAATTTTTCTAGGCACAGTCTAGAAAATTAAGACTCACACTGCTAAGTTTATGTATAATAAAGCACATTAAATTAAACATAGTAAAAATACTGGGATGCGATCGCGCCCATTATGCAGCCTCTACAAGTTAAGCTAGATGAAAGTAGCGATTTCTTGCGCTTTTTATGAGGAAAAACCTTCTGTTAGTTTTTAATTTTTCTGCTTGAGAAACCCGGAATGCTAGATCGTATATTTGATTATCTTAACTTTCATTTCAGCATCGAAGCCCCGATAGTCTTACTAATCTTAATCTTTTTAGAAGCAGTACTATCGGCTGACAATGCGATCGCATTAGCCGCCATCGCCCAAGGGCTAGAAGACAAAGAACTAGAACGTAAGGCGCTGAACTTTGGTTTAGTAATTGCCTACGTGCTACGCATCACCTTGATTTTGACAGCAACCTGGGTACAAAATTTTTGGCAATTTGAGCTTTTAGGTGCAGCCTACCTGTTATGGTTGGTATTCCAACATTTTACCTCCGAAGAGTCAGAAGATGCTCACCATCATGGGCCGCGGTTTAATTCTGTGTTACAAGCCATCCCCGTAATTGCATTTACAGATTTGGCATTTTCTTTAGATAGCGTCACAACTGCGATCGCAGTTTCCCAAGAAAAATGGTTGGTATTAACTGGTGCAACTATTGGGATTATCACACTACGATTCATGGCCGGATTATTTATCCGTTGGCTAGATGAGTATGCCAACTTAGAAGACGCAGGCTATATAACTGTATCTTTTGTGGGTCTGCGTTTGCTCTTGAAAGTAATCAACGATGATTTAGTGCCGCCAGAATGGCTAATGATTACTGCGATCGGCCTAATTTTAGCTTGGGGATTTTCTAAGCGGACTGTCACTACATTACCCCAAGCCGAACCAGAAAAGACTGAAGTCTCAAAGTAGGAAGCAGGAGGCAGGAGGCAGAAGTTCTATCTTCCCCTACTCCCCACTCCCTACTTCCTACTCCCCTCAATTATTCGTGCAACCAAGGGAATATATGTGGTTGCCAATTAACTAATTCTTCATCTTTAAACCACAGAGCAACTTCACGTTGCGCGGTTTCGGGAGCATCAGAACCGTGAATTAAGTTACGCCCAATATTAATGCCAAAATCGCCACGAATCGTTCCTGGCTCTGCTGTTAAGGGATTTGTTGCCCCAATAATTTTTCTTGCCGAGGCAATTACACCATCGCCTTCCCAAACCATCGCTACCACCGGGCCAGAAGTGATAAATTCGACCAAGCTACCAAAAAAGGGTCGTTCCCGGTGAACATCATAATGTTGTTCCGCCAATTCTCGGCTGACTTGGAGAAACTTCAACCCTACAAGGGTAAAACCTTTAGTCTCAAAGCGACGGATAATTTCGCCAACCAGTTTGCGTTGTACGCCATCAGGCTTAATGGCTAAAAATGTGCGTTCCAAAGCTATCTCCCAAAACTTAATAAAGTTTTTATCTTGTCAATTGTCAAAAGTCCTTAGTCCAAAGTCAATAGGTTATCTACCTTTGACCATTGACTATTGACCAATGACTAATGACCAATCAGAGTTTATCTCAGAAATCATCTCCGGGTGCATATCCATTACCAGATGAATGAGTTAAATTGTTTATTCGTGGGTGAAACACAGAGGTTAGGTCAGAAATGGGTGTTGAGTCAACTGCTACATCTGATGAGGTGGTACAACTACCGTCGAATGGGCATAAATCTGAAGTGAAAAATCATAAGCAAAAAAAGCTATTACCACCTAGCACTACTACCGCAGGGGACTTACCTCGCGTCTGGAAAATCGAGGATAGCGAAGCATTATACCGTATTGAAGGGTGGGGTCAACCTTATTTTTCAATTAACGCAGCTGGTCATATTACAGTTTCCCCCAAAGGCGATCGCGGGGGTTCTTTAGATTTGTTTGAGTTAGTCAATGCGCTGAAACAGCGTAATTTAGGGCTGCCCATGCTGATTCGCTTTTCCGACATATTGGAAGACCGAATTGAAAGATTAAACGCTTGTTTTGCCAAAGCGATCGCCCGTTATAACTACCCAGGCGTTTATCGCGGTGTATTCCCTGTCAAATGCAACCAGCAACGGCATTTAATTGAAGATTTAGTTCGTTTTGGCAAACCCCATCAATTTGGTTTAGAAGCAGGTTCCAAACCAGAATTAATGATTGCCCTGGCTTTGTTGGATACCCCAGGCGCATTGTTAATCTGCAACGGCTACAAAGACCAGGAATACATCGAAACGGCGATGTTAGCCCAAAGGCTAGGGCAAACCCCAATTATCGTTTTAGAGCAGATTGAAGAAGTCGATTTGGTTATTGCTGCCAATCGCCAGTTAGGGATTAAGCCAATTTTAGGTGTGCGTGCCAAACTCAGCACCCAAGGAATGGGACGCTGGGGAACATCCAGTGGCGATCGCGCCAAGTTTGGTTTGACAATGCCAGAAATTATCGAAGCCGTGGATAAATTGCGCGAAGCCGAATTAATCGAGTCTTTGCAGTTATTGCATTTCCATATCGGTTCACAAATTTCTGCCATCAATGTAATTAAAGATGCTATCCAAGAAGCTAGCCGCATTTATGTAGAGTTGGCGATGTTGGGAGCAGATATGAAATATCTCGATGTAGGTGGTGGCTTGGGTGTAGACTATGACGGTTCCCAAACCAACTTCTACGCTTCCAAAAACTACAATATGCAGAACTATGCCAACGATATCGTGGCAGAGTTAAAAGATACCTGTGCAGAAAGGCAAATTCCCGTACCCACACTGATTAGTGAAAGTGGACGAGCGATCGCCTCCCATCAATCGGTACTGATTTTTGATATTCTCAGTACCAGTGATGTCCCCCAGAATCCCCCAGAATCACCTCAAGAGGGAGAATCCCCAATTATCAATTACTTGTGGGAAACTTACCAATCAATCAATAAAGAAAATTACCAAGAGTTTTTCCACGACGCAACCCAATTCAAAGAAGAAGCAATCAGCCGCTTCAACTTAGGAATTTTGCGCCTGCGAGAACGTGCTAAAGCCGAGCGACTCTACTGGGCTTGTTGTCAAAAAATTCTTGACATTACCAGACAGCAAGATTACGTACCCGATGAACTGGAAGACCTAGAAAAAATTATGGCTTCCATTTACTACGCAAACTTATCGGTGTTTCAATCAGCACCAGATTGTTGGGCGATTGATCAGCTATTCCCAATCATGCCGATACATCGCCTTGATGAAGAACCGACGCGGCGGGGAATTTTGGCAGACCTAACCTGTGATAGTGATGGCAAAATAGATCGCTTTATTGACCTGCGCGATGTCAAATCAGTTTTAGAACTGCACACCTTCAAACCCGGAGAACCCTATTACTTGGGTATGTTCCTCAACGGTGCTTACCAAGAAATCATGGGCAACCTGCACAACTTGTTTGGAGATACCAACGCCGTTCACATCCAATTGACACCCAAAGGATACCAAATTCAACACGTCGTCAAAGGCGACACCATGAGCGAAGTTGTGAGTTACGTACAGTACGACTCAGAAGATATGGTAGAGAACATTCGCCAGCGTTGCGAGAAAGCCTTAGAAGAAAAACGCATTACCCTGGCAGAATCTCAACGATTACTACAAACCTACGAACAAAGTCTTCTGAGATACACGTATTTGAATAGCTAGAGGTTAGGCAATAGGGACTAGGGACTAGGGACTAGAGATTAGGGGAATTTTTTGAGATTAATCCAAAGTTGCTAGCCCCTAGCCTCTAGCCTCTAGCCCCTAACTAGCGTTTGTCCCCAGCAATTCTTCAATTGCTTGACGTTCCAAAGGAGTATGAACTGGTGGTATTTGACGAGCATCGGTAATCAGCCAGTCTAAAGCAGCAGCTTGGACATCAATTGCTGCTCCGGTCTTATCTACGCAATAACGACCAAACACGAGCTTATCAACTAGGCGTACTCCCGGCCCCAAGCGCGACCATTCAAAGATGACGCTGTTATCTACAGTCGCGCCACTGCATATCCAGCAATTCGGGCCAATCATTGCTGGGCCGACGATTTTGGCTCCATCTTCGATTCTGGTCATACCACCGATATAAACTGGGCCTGTGATATCTACTTTGTCCCAATTCACCGCCACATTTAAGCCAGTGTAGATACCAGGGGCAACCTCATGACCAGGAATTTGTACATTTTTAATTTCGCCTAGCAATACGCCGCGAATCGCCCGCCAGTAGTCTGGTACTTTACCGATATCTACCCACTCAAAGTCCATAGGAATGGCATAGAAAGGCGCACCAATTTCCACTAGTTTAGGGAAAAGCTCGCTACCAATGTCATATTCAACACCAGAGGGTATGTATTTAAATACTTCTGGCTCAAAAATGTAAATCCCTGTGTTGATGTTAGTGCTGAGGGCTTCTTCTACTGAAGGTTTTTCTTGGAAAGCCTTAACGCGTCCATCCTCATCAGTAACAACTACACCGTAACTAGAAACTTCTTCTAGGGGAACAGATTTAGAAATAATTGTAGCAATTGAGCCTTTGGATTTATGCCACTTAACTGCTGCTGTTAAATCTAAGTCAATTAAAGCATCACCGCACAACACAACAAAGGTATCATCGAAAAACGGTGAAAAATCTTGGATGCGTCGCATCCCTCCAGCTGAACCAATTGCTTCCCCTACTAATTTACCGTCGTCAATTTTCCCTTCAAAAGAATAAGCAATCTGTACACCAAAACGTTGACCATCACGGAAGTAGTTTTCAATTTCCTCCGCCAAATGGCTAACGTTGACCATAATCTGATCAAATCCGTGTTGGCGCAAAAGTTCCAAAAGGAATTCCATCACTGGCTTTTGCAGGATGGGAATCATCGGTTTGGGAGTCGTGTAGGTAATCGGACGAACGCGAGTACCCTTACCTGCTGCGAGAATCATCGCTTTCATAAATTTTATTCCTCAACCACAAGCCAGTTTACTTTTAATGAGTGATACTTAACCATCAGTTTTATGTCTGTTCTAAGTAACTCCTAGAAACAGGGATAACAGGAATTTGCTGCTTATTGCAACGATAGCTGGAGATAGACTATAAGCGTAGGCATCGTCCATCTTTTAAAGATACTCAAATTTTGATGTTAACTTCAGTATCTCTGTTTAAATTACGTATATTTTCAGTGAATTATTAGTTTAGTTTATAGGTTGTTCTACGGGATTTTGGGTGTTATTTGTTTCACTAATAAGCTTAATTTTAATTTCTTGGTAAAATTCCTCTTGAAATAGTTCTACTTTAGATTGAGCTGACAACAGCAGTAAAGCCCAAAAAACACTAACTAAGTGGCTGTGTTCTGACTCATGGCTGGAATTATTGTCTTGCGGTTGCTGTTTTGTTTGAGACCATAACTGTACAAGTTGTTCAAGATTTAAATAATTCTGTTGTTGCAGTAAATCTTTACCAGCATAATGCAAGACTTGTTCTAATTCCCTAGCCACCTCTGTGAGATTTTCTTGGTGAGCCAATTCTAGTGCTTGACGCATCGTTCGGACACTAGGCTGACGCTTGGCACGGAGCGGTTTATCAGCTTTTTGAACAAGTTTTAATTGATTGGCCATCAGCTGCAATTGCTCAATTAGCTCTTGCAGGGTGACGCGGCGTTTGGGCGGCGGCATTGCAGAAGGACGGCGGCGCAGGTGTAACTCTAAAGGCAAACGACGCTGATGTAATAGACCGTTTTCGATCTCAGATATGGCATCATCTTCTAGAGTTTCTTGGACTTCTTCAGCCGTTGACCATTGCATCAAAGTGTTAGCTTTGAATAATACAAGCATTGATGCTGATAAAAAAGCTTGTCCAGACTGCGATAAATCGGCTTCGTAGCCTCTGGTTGTAGCCTCCGGTGCCATGAATTCTAAATAACGGTCAATCACCTCAATGACTTTGACATCCCAAGGGTCTATTTCCCCCCGTTCAGCTTGGTCAATCAGGAGTGTTATTGTCTCTAAAAGCTCGGAAGCATCCATTCTGATTTCCGAATTATGGAAGTTGTGATTTGAGGTCGGTGAAACAAATCCCAGCAAAATAGTGTAGTTAATTTTTTATTTATGGACAAACTAATATATCATTAGGTTTTTATACTGGAAGTTAAGTAAGATAACTTAATAAGTGCTTAGTCAATGGTCATTAGTTCTTTCCCCTCTGCTCTCTTAATTGCCTCCTAGTTTTTATCTTCATTGGGTGGATTGTGAGGAATAGTAACGGTTGATACGAAATTTCCTCCTTTATTGCTTTTGATCGCATCAAACGTGCCTTTGATAGTCCCAGCGATAGGAACAGCCACAAGTGTACCCAACAATCCGGCAATTTCAAATCCCATCAAAATAGAGACAAAAATCCAAATCGGATTGAGTCCAATAAAATCTCCTAATAATTTTGGGGCTAACAAATTATCTTTAATTTGCTGCATAATAATCGCTGCGATCGCAACTTGCACTGCTAACCAACCATTTTGTAGCATTACCAAAATTGTTACCAAACTAATGCCAAGGGCCGCCCCAATAAAGGGAATGAGTTCTGAGATGCCAATAACTATGGCAAACAATAGAGCAAAAGGTACTTTGAGTCCAATAAAGGTTGGGGTGAGAGTCAGCACCATGAATAAACCCAGTAATAATTGACTCAAAAAGAATCTTTGAAAATTTAGCTGCAAAGATACGGTTAAAGGTATTCCAATATGAGAGGGCAGAAGATTAATCAAACCGTACCAGACGCGCTCGCCATATAACAGCATATAAAATGCCAGCACAACCACTAACACAATATTTAATAGTCCTGATAGCAAAGTGCCGGCTACGCCGACTGCACTAGAAGCTAACTGCTGCACCAGACTTTGAATACTGCTATTAAGTTGACTGCTAAATAGTCGTAAGTCTAAGCGTAAGCGTCGCTGTTTGGCAAATGCCTCAAGCTGTTCTAGGTTTGCTTGACTAGCACTTAGCCAATCAGGAATTTTATTTAACAGTTGAATTGTTTGGTCAATAACTATCGGAACTAAAGTAACGCCTAAAATACCAACTAAAGTTAAAGTTGCCAGCAAAACTATGATTACTGCCTGGGTACGAGTAATGCGGGCGCGTTCAAAAAACTTCACTGGGTAATTAAGTAAAAACGCCAAAATCGCCGCGATACTAAGAATCGTAATCGGATGCTTAAAATAAGTGAACAGTACCGAGAGCAGCCAAACATTGAGAGCGAGAATTGGGCCGCTCAGACCGTAGAATAACAAAGTTTGCAGAGAGGCTGAACGGCGCATAGCATCTAATTAATTTAAATATTTTAAAAATAAGCTTATAAAACTGATATTGATACTGACAATGGTCATAGATATTTTTAACAAAGACCTGTATAAGTGTATCTGTTATAGAGAACATAAATGACGATGGACACCAGCATAGCCGACCTCCGCAAAGACTACACCTTGCAAGACTTAACTGAAACTGAGGTTGATCCTAATCCATTTATACAATTTAAAAAATGGTTTGAGCAGGCATTAGCTGCTCAACTTCCCGAACCTAATGCTATGACTTTGGCGACGGCAACGCCAGATGCCCAACCAGCAGCCAGAATGGTACTACTAAAAGACTTTGATGAGCGAGGCTTTGTCTTCTTCACCAATTACAACAGCCACAAAGGACAAGAACTCGCAGAAAATCCGCAAGCAGCGTTGGTTTTTTGGTGGGCAGAATTAGAACGCCAAGTCCGTATTTGTGGGCGTGTGGAAAAAGTATCTGAACAAGAGTCAGATGGATATTTTAATAGTCGTCCTCCCAACAGCCGCCTAGGTGCTTGGGTTTCTAATCAAAGTGAAGTTATCGAAAGCCGTGAATTTTTAGAACAGCGAATGCAGGAATTTCAGAGTAAGTATGAAAATCAGGAAATTCCCCGCCCTCCTCATTGGGGTGGTTTGCGCGTTATTCCTTCAGAAATTGAGTTTTGGCAAGGTCGCCCTAGTCGGTTGCACGATCGCCTGCTGTATACTCTTTTAGATGATGGCAACTGGCAGATTGAACGATTGTCTCCTTAGAAAGAAAGGGGGCAGGGGTTTAGGGGTGTAGTTTTTCAAAACTCGTTCACCCTTACACCCTTACACCCAATCTCAACAACTAACCTTCTTGTGTAAGTTCTACTGTAGCTGCTGGTTGAGGCGCATACTGAATTCTAGGATCGGGCATGAAGTTGTATCTGAGGTACAGTCCGCCCCAGACGAACAAAATAATTAACAAAGCACCAATACCGAGAGGGCTAGGAAGCCAAAACACTACTTCTATATGATTGAGTTCACCGGGTTGCAGTCGCCATACCAGTTGATTACCTTGCTTTTGGGGTTCGGCAGCATTTTCGGTGAGTTGAATATTTTTAGCACCCCAAGGGGTTTTTAAGCTAAATTCCAAATCGAGAATTGCGCCTGTATCAGCGAGGACGTTACCTTTACTGGCGATTAAGGCCAGCGATCGCAAGTCTAAATCATAAATTAAACGATTTCGGACTACCAGTAAAAAATTATTTTGAAATAACAGTAAATTCGATTCAATTTTTGGCAGTTCTGAATTCGTTTTGTTGGCGTTAACTTCTACTTTTTGAGTGTTATGGGAGCTAAAGAATTCGTTGAATTTAGTTTGTAACTCTTGCCCATTACTAAAGGGAATTGTAACTATGATTTCTTCTTGAGAAATTCGGCGGGCTTTGCCTTCAAGTTTACGAGCGCGATTTTCTATACTATCTAACCATGCATAGACGTAATCACCACTAAAACTAGTGAGTCGTTCTCCTAACTTAATATGCTGCACTAGTTCACCGCTATTTGAGTGATTAAAGTTCACACCTACATCGTACTTAACACATCCAGACAGCAGCAGAGATGTGATTACTACCAGCCATAGCATAGGCTTTCGGGTGAAAAAGCCACGGTTAATGCGATCGCGTTTGATTGTTGTTTTCGACAACCCAAATGGTCGAATTAACCACATAAATATCTTTTGCAAGTTAGAAAAATTCATCACTATGCTTCTCCCAAAAACAACTCAAGTATGAATTAAAAAGCTAACCAAGCTAAATAAGAAATAATTACACCAATAGCAGCGATCGCCACCCAAATAAAGCGATTATCTTTAGTATTAACCTGACTTAGATCAACAAATTCTGGTTCAGCAGGTTTTTTCTGGGGAGAAGATTTACCAGTATTAGGAGTAATACGTACTTTAGCTTCATTATCTGATAATGCACCCAAATCTGGAATTTCAGTCATCCATTCGCTGGGGCGTTTGAGCCTTGGTGCTTGTAAGATGTAGAGCAACCGCCGAGCTTGTTTATTAACTTCTGAGTGAGGATGTCGTTGGAGTTGTTTGCAAAGTGCGATCGCTTCTTCATTTCTGCCGGCTGCTTCATAAGCTGTTACTAGCCAAATTTGCGCTTCACCCCCTAAGCGGGAATTACGCGCTAACAATGCGCTTGCCTTTTCCAGATTTTCTATGGCTTCTCGATATTGCCCATTTTCAATAGCAACTCTTCCGGCTTGGTAACGCTTTCTGGCAATTTCTAAACTTTGTTCACTCACGTTCTGCATAAAAATTAGTACTGCCGTAATTTTGCCTATGCCAGTAATCTTTTTGTAATCTTTATGAGAAACTGGCACTCTTCAAGTAAATAAACTTTTAAAATTTTAACTAGTAGTCATCTGTAAAAATCCCTAATTATTCAATACAGGTGAGCAAAATATGGTTAAAATCAAGCTTTCTCAACCCCATTGGTTAGGAGCAGGAATTACTCTGGTATTGATGAGTACCGCAATTGCTCCAGCCTCAGCCCAAGAAGTAATTGTGATTGATCACAACAATCCTTATGGTGTGAGCCAGCCACCTGCTGTTGGTTCTTTTATTTATGGTAGTCCGATTCCCACACCCATGCCTGTAGATCCAGCAACAGGGCTTTTACCTAGCCGTACTACCTACCCCAGCACTATCTATCCTGGTTATGATCCTTACGTCAGGCATCACAGGTTTAATGATTCCATACTGGTGAACCCCACTATTGTCAATCCCACAATTAGAGATTCGACAATAGTTAATCCAGTGATTATTAATAATTCCTGGAGACGAACACCATTTAGAGGGCGATCGCGGGTAATTATTAGAAGTCCTTGGTAATGTTGTTAGTCCTTTGTCATGAGTCATTCGTTAAGACAAAGGGCTAACGACAACAAAGTTACATAAACTGCGAACCCAAAATCATCGTCCCGATACCAACATCGGTAAAGATTTCAAGCAACAGCGCGTGGGGAAAACGACCATCGATAATGTGTGCAGCACGAACTCCTTGAGCAAGCGATCGCACGCAACAATTGACTTTGGGAATCATCCCCCCACTGACTATTCCTTCAGCAATCAGTTCACGTGCTTCCCGAATATCTACTTTCGGAATCAACGTAGACGGGTCTTTGTAATCTTTTAAAATCCCTCTAGTATCGGTCAGCAAAATTAACTTTTCTGCCCCAAGTGCCGCAGCAATTTCGCCAGCGACAGTATCTGCGTTAATGTTATAAGCTTGTCCCGAATCGTCGGCGGCTACACTCGACACTACCGGAATATAGCCATTACTAGAAAGAGTTTCTAAAATTTTGATATTAACACCGCTAACTTCGCCCACAAAGCCGATACCTTCTTGACCTTGGGGACGAGCAGTAATTAAATTACCATCTTTGCCACACAGCCCCACAGCCATACCACCAGCTTGGTTAATCAAAGAAACAATCTCTTTATTAACACGACCGACTAAAACCATTTCCACCACATCCATTGTAGGAGCGTCGGTAACTCGCAAACCATTTTTAAATTGTGGTTCAATGCCTAATTTATCTAACCAACTGTTAATTTCTGGGCCGCCACCGTGTACAAGAATTGGGCGTAAGCCAACACAAGATAAAAACACAATATCCCGGATTACCTTGTCTTTAAGGGTGCTATCTTTCATCGCCGCACCACCGTATTTAACAACTACAGTGCGTCCTGCAAATTGTTGAATGTAAGGTAGTGCTTCGCTGAGTACCCGCACACGGGTAGCTTCAGCTTGCCTGATATACTCAGTATCGTTGACCATCATGGTTGAGATTTAAAACTTATGCAGTCAGTGTAAAAGACTTTTTCGCTGGTCACAATCTCTCTGTTAAAACTGACGCATGAAAAAGAAAAATCAAGGACTTGAGTAAATAGTGCAGGGATGCAAATGTTTACTCAGATTATTAAGAATCTATTCTGACTGCATCTGTTGGTTGCATAGAAAAATATACTAAAAGTAACCTGAGATCAGGATAAGCTCAAACGCTGATTCTTTCGTTGGTTTTGAAAGCCTGTAACTCTTATTTTCTCGTTCAAGGGATCAAAATTTAGTCTTTAACCCGAACTGAGGTTAAAAGTAAAACACACGCATCACTCAAACTTAAATGCAGGGTGTTTATGATATTAAAACTTCTTGGGATAGGGTCATTATTAGCTGCAAGTCTACTATCAGCAGCACCAGTCATGGCACAGGTTAGTTATCCAATGACTTGCCGTGGTGGCGGAACACTAACTATTAGCAACGATGGAAACAATGGTGTAAAAATCGGTTTTCAGCCAGGAAGAGGAGCAATATACGAGGGCTTGGAACCTGGTCAGTGTACTTGGTCAGATCGAAGTTTGCGTCCAGGTGAACCAACTGTTATTTGTGACAATGGAGCAAGATCTGCACAATACGTGGCTCGCCTAGTTCGTACTGACGGTTACATGACCGTAGATGTCTACAATAATGGTCAAGGCTGTATGCAAGTAACTCGATGGGTTACCTAGATATTGCACCAAAATAGTTGTTTGAAAAGTATTGGGCGAATATAATTCGCTACTACACAGGCAAAGTCCGCCTGCGCAGACTAACCAAAAATTAAGGGTTTCAATTCTAATAGGATAGCTTGTATTGATTGGCTCATAAGGCTTCTAGAAATCGCCCTCCCGGAAAGTGACAAAAGCGGGATAACATGAAAAAAGTTAGCGTTGCTGAGTGAAAATATGAATTTGTCTCACGCAAAGGCGTAAAGTTACAAAGAAAAAGAAAGGCTAATATTGACCACTCATGACTCAGCTTGCTGGTGAGATGCATTTGTTTTCAACACACTAGGAATTGCTTCCATAACTTTGTTAGCGATTTGTTCAGGTGTTTCGCCTGCTTGTACTATGATGTGCAAATCAGCTTGGGCGTAAAGTGGTTGGCGTTGTTCGAGGAGCGATCGCAATTTACCTTGAGGATCGGGATCTTGCAGCAGTGGTCTTGTGGTATCCTCAGCCAAACGGGCATAAAGTAGTTCCACTGGTACATCTAGCCACACAATTAAACCGTGACGCAGGTAACTCCAATTTTCTCGCCGCATCACAATTCCGCCACCTGTGGCTACTGTGAAATTGAGACGCGCGCTAACTTGTGCCAAAACATCACTTTCTAATTGGCGAAATGCTGCTTCCCCTTCTTCGGCAAATAGCTGATTGATGGATTTACCTGCGGCTTTAGAAATAACATCATCAGTATCGACAAAGTAATAACCCAACTGTTTTGCTAGTAAACGCCCTACCGTTGACTTACCAGCACCCATCATCCCAATTAAGTACAGGCTGACTCCTTGCAATAAGCTGCTCACCAGTCACTTTACTCCAGTAAATTCTCAATTCCTCACTTTACTTTAAATCTCGGCACTCAGACGAATCTCTGGGATATGGTTTTGTAAGTGGGCGGCAAAAATTGTCTGACTCATTAAAAAGTAGCTTTCTTGCTCTTCACTTAATTTTAAGTTTTCCTCGATTAAGCGTTCAATTATATACTCTGTTAACACTGGAGTTTGAGAAAAGCTACAAGCTTGTTTTTCGATGAGCGATCGCCTATGTAATAAATCTACAGCTTCTAAGATTAATCTTTGCGATAGCCTCGGTGATAAACCTGGGATGAGATTTTTTTGTAATTGGCGTACAGCAACAGCATTCTGATTCATTGCCAACCAGTACATCATATGCTTTTCTAGTTGCGACAATCGATTAAATTGTTGGTCTAATATGGCGCGCATCTCGCCAAAAACTACAGTTCCTTGGGCAATAAAATCATCAATATTACCATCAAACAACTCTTGAATTGTCGTAGCTACTAATTTTAAAAATAGGGGATTTCCTGCATACTTTTCTAATAAAATTCGACATTTATCTTCTGAGATATTAGCCAACCCTTTAAATTTCAGAATTGAAAGACTGTCTGATTTATTTAAACCAGTTAATCTTAAACAGTGAACAGGTAGAGTATTTCCTTCTAAAGCAGCTATTTCAGTGGGTTTTTCTCTGCTGGTTAATAGCAAGCAGCTTTGATGTTGAGATTCTCCGACGCGCCTAATTAGTTCTCCATATAATTCATATCCGGAACGATATTGAATTTGCGTCAGAGGAAAGGGAGAAATTACATTCTTGCTCCTTGGATGGCTAGCTGTGAATGTAGCATCATTATCGCCACTGGCTAAAATTGCCTCAAAATTATCAAAAATAATTAAACAGCGCGCATTACGCAAAAAATTGATCAATTGGGAAATGCGCCCTTCTAAAGTTTCTGCAACTACCGTCTCTGGTGTTGGCAATAAAATTTGAATTAACTGTTCAATTATCTGTCCTGGGGAAGGGGAAAGACGGAGCGATCGCCAGATAACATAATCAAACTGATCTTGAATTTCCTGTGCTAGTTTCACCGAAAAAGCTGTCTTGCCAATACCACCCATACCCAAGAGTAGTAGTAAGCGACAATCTTCTTGTAAAATCCATTGCTGAGTTTTTGCAAGTTCTGCCGTTCTCCCTTGGAAAACACTCACATCAATTGCCTCACCCCAATCTTGAATTGATGTCGATTTAATTTTTACTACCTCAGGATCTTTTGCTTTTTGTGGTGTTATTGGAATGATTTCTGCTGGTAATTGGAATTTTGTTTTTTTATACCCAGCCTTTTCCAGTAAATAAGTTACGCGGCTCCAATTTTTTACCTTAACTGCGTAGCCAGCTGCATTACTCAGCATTTCTTCTATATATTTATATAATCCATTAGATAGATAGACTCTAACAGTACTACTACTGCGACTTTGATAAACGATACTAGCAATTTCCGCCGGGCTACAACCACACAGTAATCCTCTAAGAAATTTCTTTTCTACAGGTGTTAAAGCTTTACCCTTACTAGAAGCTAAATCTACGTATAACTTTTCTAACTCCCAATTAGTTTTAGCCTCAACAAATTCCTCTTCTACTTGATTTGAATTAGGTGCTGCCATTATTACTAATAATGTATTTAATATCACTTAGGCAAGATCCTAACTATTATTCTATGAAGTCAAAATAAATAAAGAATAAATTTATAACAAATTTGCTAACTGTTGTTAGGTGACTTGGAAGTTATTACTTAGATATCTTTAGACTTAACGGAAATTTTATAAAGCTTGTTTGAAACTTTAAGCGAACAAATTCGGTCAATACAAATTTAGGGAACTTTTTAGTCTTGCTGTGAGAATTTGAACTTGGACTCATACCGTGTTTTTAACATTACAGTATGGTCATTCTAAAACTCGCAGAAATGTAGGGCGTACCATCAATAATTTTTACTGAACAAGGTGTAAAAAATGACTGAATTTTTGAGCTTGTATGACCTAATCTTTGCAAAATTGAAGGTTTAACACAAAAACCGATACATATTTTACTGGATTAAGCCTAAATCAATATGGTGTGTAAAGAGGCATCAACCATGACTCGAATTCGTGACGTTGTACATCAAGCTTTAACAACTGGCTATTTAACAGTTGAAGCAGAAAATCAATTACGGCATTTATTGGCTACTCGCTATGACTTGGAAGATTTTAATGCTTTCATGACTTTGCAGGAAGCCGCGATGAATGGCAAAGTCAAGCAACAGTCTCGTGAGCAATGTCGGCTTTAAGGAGCAGAGGGGAAAAAACTAATGACACTTGACTCTTGACTAATTACTTACGTGGCTTATTGTCATCCCCAAATTCATCGTCTTCAAAAAATGACCAGTCATCGTCATCGGCATTATTGGCTGGTTCCTCGTCATCTGATTGTTTATAGGGAGGAATAATTACTCGATAATCAGCATCGTAAACAGATTCCGTCTTCCCTACAGCAGTGTTTTTTGGTTCGCGGTAGCTGTAAGAGTAAACTGAACCAGTCTGAGAAGAACTTTTTGGTTCCCTTTGGCGTTCTTCTGGTTCAAAGTTCTTTCCAGGTTGAGTTTTTGGTCTCGGAGGAGTTTGTGGTGGCTGTTCCTCGAAGTCCCAATCATCGTTTGTATTGCGGGTTTCCCAATCATCAAATTCTTCGCTGGCAGCAGCCTGATTTTGACTTGCAGATGATGGAGAAGTAAAAGGTGTAGATGTAGGTTCTTCCCTGCGAGGTGTTTTGACACGCCGTGAACTTGCTGTTGATTTCGACGGATTTTGGCGTGGTTGCCCCTCAAAATAACTCGATAATTTGAATAATGTAGTTAACAATACAGATGTTAATGCACCTGCTGTTGTCACAAATAAAATCCACATCGCTAGGGGTAATGGTTGGGTACGCATCCCCAAAAATACTAACGATATAGCAGGCGACCAGTTTTGGACTAACAACAGTGTTAGCCCTCCTAGTATTGCCACCAATAAAATTAAACGAATTACAGCCATAAAAAAGGATGAATAATTAAGGACAAAGGATGAAGTATAAAGGATGAAATTTAGATTTCACACTTCACACTTCACACTTCATACTTTAACGATGACCTTGCCATCTTTGAATGGGGATACAGTCAATCTCTAATTGATCTAAAGTACGGGCGACGACAAAATCCACTAAGTCCTCGATGGTTTGCGGGTTGTGATACCAAGCTGGAATGGCTGGGACAACTCTCACCCCTGTTTCTGCCAAGGTGGTTAAGTTACGCAGGTGAATCAGGCTAAAAGGAGTTTCACGGGGAACGATGACTAGTTTGCGTCCTTCTTTGAGTTGGACATCTGCTGCCCGTTCTAGTAAGTCGGAACTTAAGCCCGTGGCTAGCTTGGCCACTGTACTCATACTACATGGGATGATAATCATCCCTAAAGTCCGAAAGGAGCCACTGGCAATATTGGCTCCCACATCACTCCAAGGGTGACAGCGTAGTTTGCCAGCAATGGCTACTCCAGCTTGTTCCCGCCAGAATTGCTCTTGTTGAGTTGGTTCGGCTGGCATCTTAATTTCCTGTTCTGCTTGCCAAACCATGTAAGTTGATTTAGAGGCAACTAATTCAATTTCATAGTCGGCAGCCAGCAAATATTTGAGAGCGCGAACGGCATAAATTAGACCTGATGCTCCTGATACGCCAATGATTAAAGGCTTGGTGTGATGTGACACGCGTTTTTCTTAACAAAACTTATTCATCATCAGCATAAGGTTCTAAATCGTTAGGTTCAAGTTCACGAGATAGATAAATCTCCTCTCTGTCATCATTGACATTAGAACTACTGAACCCTTTAGGTAGGCCATCACTACCGACAGTAACTAAATCAATTTGTTGGCGGTAGTAATCGACACTTTTCACTTGTACGGATACGCGATCGCCTAATCGATAAGAAGCGCGATTTTTACGACCAAACAGGGCTTGTTGTCTGGCGCGATATTCATACCAGTCATCTTTGAGCGAGCTGACGTGAACTAATCCCTCAACCCGTAATGGCGCACTGGGGTGTTTTTGTTTGGGCGTGTCTGTGGTTGGGACTTCAATTTCCACAAAGAAGCCGTAAGATTGTACACCAGTAATTACACCTTGGAAGACCTGACCGATGCGCTGTTTCATCAGTTGGGCTTTTTGCAACCCTGCTAAGTCGGCTTCGGCTTCTTGGACTTCTTTTTCGCGGTCGTTGAGTTGAATAATTACCCTGGTCAAATCGCTTTGCAGTTCTTGTTGCAATTCTGGGGGTAAGACGTTCCAGTTAACTTCGATGTGAGAAGAAGAGTGACGCAGGTTAACGCGGTCTTTAACACGAGTATTGCGGCGATCTCGTCCGTGTTCTATCAGTCGATAGTAAACTCGTTGCAAGAGCAAATCAGGATAGCGGCGCAAGGGCGAAGTACAGTGAGTATACTGCGCTAATGCCAAACCAAAGTGATTTCCCTTAGTAGTGCTGTATGCTGCTGGCTTGAGGGTGTCTTGCAACAAATAAGTTAACACCTGTTCAGAAGGAGATTCGGCAAACGCTCTCGTTAACAGCTGGTAATCTAGGGGTTGAATATCCGCTTCGGGGTCTAAGGTCAGTTCTACACCTAAATTGATGGCCAGTTTCAGCATTTCTTGGACATCTTCAGGATCAGGTGCGCCCTGAACTCGCCAAATAGCTGGAATCCCTAAAGCACTTAAATGTTCGGCCATTAGTTGATTTACTAATAGCGCAAATTCTGTCAGGAGCGATCGCACGGTTAAATCGTTCACGACAACAGCACCTAACATCCCTTCATCAAAGTAAGGATTTTGATTAGGTGGCAGATTTAACTGCAAACTACCACGTGCTAACCGCATTTGTTTGACAGCTTGATATAAACTGTCTAGGTTTTGTAGCAGTTGTACAACTTCCTCTGATTCTTTGGAAGTTTGACCACCCAGAATTGCTTCAGCTTTATCTTTATTGATAGCAATATCTACATTAATCACACTCGGCTGAATTTCCCATTCCACAAATTCACCCGATGTGGGATCAATAGTAATCAAAAATGAGAGTGTCAGGCGATCGCTGCCTGCAACTAACGAACAACGGTCAGCTACAGTTTCTGGTAACATGGGTAGCACTAAATCGCCCAAGTACACAGAACGTCCACGTTTTAGGGCTTCCCGATCTAAAATTTCATCTGGGTGAATAAAGTGAGAAACATCCGAAATATGGAAGCCCAAACGCCAGCCTTTGTTGGTTTTTTCTAAACTCAAGGCGTTTTCGACAACCTTAGCATCAGCGTTGACACCAGTAATTGCTAAGGTAAATAAATTGCGTAAATCTAATCTATTTTTGATATCAGCTTTCAGTATTCTTTTTGGTAACTTAGCAGCTGCTTCTTGAACCGCTTCTGAGAAATTGCGGGATAGGTCGTGTTTACAAGTTACCAAATCGATATCAGCTGCGGCTTCGGCATCGCTACCCAAGATTTGTACTACCCTACCCAGGGGCGGATACTGGGCTAAGGGATAACGCAGAACTTCCACATGGGCAAGATGGTCGATAGCTTCTGCCAAAGTCATGCCGTTGGTTTGCAGCTTGAGTTCAAACAATAGCCTGTCATCTAAAGGTACTGCCCGGAAACCGGTTTCTACTTGTTTAATCCGAGCCAGTAAAGTATGGTTAGAACGTTCTAAAATTAACTTAACTTCACCTTCAGGAGAACGGCGACGGCTGCCTTCTTTCAAAACTCTGACCAAAACGCGATCGCCATTCCAAGCATTACTTAAATGACTTTCACGGATGTAGATATCTTCCGCGCCTTCTACATCTTGAATCGCAAAGCAAAAGCCCTTACTAGAACAACGGAGTTTGGCTTCAATCATCCCTTCTTCAAACACGCGGCGATATTTGCCCCGTTCTTTGACCAAAATTCCGATTTTTTCCAGAACTTCTAAGGCAATATGCAGCTTTTGTAAACTATCCTCATCTTCGCAGCCAAGTTTCTTTTCTAATACTTTCCGAGCTACCAATTTATCATCGGTGAAATTGGCCAGGAGTGTAGCGATTGAAAATTCCATGCAGTGAACCGACCTTTGGTCAAAACATCATGTTGGCTTAATCTGGTTCTTTTCTGTATACCCTCACGGTCTACAGATACTAACTAACTGGAAACTAATTGCCCTGAGGCATGGGTTCCGAAGTTCCGCGCTAGGTAAATCAACTTACCCTGAGATACAGTCGATCCCGAAGACTTAGAACTTCTCACTGCACGAGCATTTCAGAGTTAGCTTGCGCTTTCTGCCCCTTCACTTAACCAAACTGATATAGTACGCCTGATAAGGGGGTTTTACCTACTAAGTAATTACGCGACGGGTTTTTGAGCAGCTGGCTTAGGATTACTCTCCACACTACCCAAAAGCCCCAGTTAGGAAAAACCACAGGTGTTTGATTGTCTAGCTTGAAGGTGCTTTTACGCCATCTGACTCTGATGTTTAACTAAGAGAAACTGCCGATAAACCTAATTTTCCCATCTGTAGAATCGGTAACAATTAGACCAGCAGCCGTACAAGCAGTGAGGGCGAACCTTATCTCCATTATTGTAGATGTAGAGCGTACTCCCAGGAAATAATTCTAAATAGAGAATTAGGTAAATAGTATAGCATTGAAGGTTATATCACCTAGCTAAGAGGGGCGGTAGTCGATAATTGGGTGAAAAAAGAGTTACTGCCGCAATTACAACACACAAATACGGCACAAAAATTACCTTGAACTTTAAGATATCAGAAAAATTGGCGCGAAGGTGCGGTGGTTAGAGCAGGCGATCGCATTGGATAACAAATAAATCTTTTAGATTTAATTCCCTTTTTCTCTGCCGAGAACGGAATGAGGGACTTAAAATTAAAATATTTCCATAAATTCACTGTGGACAACCTTGTTATCTCCCACTACAGTTTCAAATTTTTAAAACTTGGGTGATCAAGATATAAGTACACAGACCCAACAAACTGGGGCATATAGATAGCATGAACCCGGTGATTTAGCAGACATTAGATTTTGGTGACAGTATGATGTTGGCTCAATTTCAGAGCTTGTATCCCAACGGCAGTTTGATTTCAGAATTAGTAGATATTTTTCAAGGAAAATATATTGTTCGGGCTAGCGTGCAAATTGACGGTGTAATTCGTGCTACTGGGTTGTCAGCAGCAGAAACCGTAGAAGCCGCAGAAGACCAAGCTAGGACTAGAGCGTTGATGGTTTTGGGTGTTGCAAGTTCGCCACAAACTCAGGCTGAATCATCCCCTAAAACAACAATTCCAGTACAGTCGAGTCCTGCTGTTAACACAACAGTAGATTTACATGAACCCACTTTTGCTTCTAAAAAAGATAGGAACTTGGAATTAACAAGTAGTAAGACAGAAATACCTCTACCATCTTCTAGTATTCAAAATCCTGCCCCAGATTTATTTGCTACAAATACATTAAGTAACATTACAAGTGATACTTACACCCCAGATTTGAGTCCTAGCTTGCCTTTGACTACTAGCCGAGAACCAGCATTTGCTCCCCCTGCGGATGATTTGGAAATCGAAGTTACTCATCAGCCAGAAACTCCAACTTTTTCCGGGATGACTGCTAGTAATGTCACTCCATTTACACCGCGTAGTTACAGTTCTTCTGAAACTACAGCTACTTCAACAACAACCAGCAAAAGGAAAAAGAAAGCTGAACCAGTTGATTTATCTGATGTAATTGCCAAGACTGATGTTGAACTGCAACGTTTAGGCTGGACACCAGAACAGGGAAGGGAGCATTTGATTAAAACCTACGGTAAGCGGGGACGCACCTTGCTGACAGAAGAAGAATTGCACAGCTTTTTACAATACCTGCAATCTCAACCTGATCCGATAGCTGGGTTTTAAATGGTTGTTAGTCATTAGTCATTAGTCATTAGTCATTTGTCCTTTGTGATTGGTAAGGGCTAATGGCTAATAATTTGGCTATTAAAAACTATGGCATTTATGAAACCAGAAAATTTATCGCAGGTACTAGCTAAAACTGATGCAGCAATTCAGCGTTTAGGGTTGACAGCAGAGTGGGTAAGAGATTATCTGATGACAACTTATGGTAAGCAAGGGCGTAGTTTGCTAACGGAAGAAGAATCACGAGATTTTCTCAGCTTTTTAGACATTCATCCCACGCCACCAGACGATTTTCCACAACAACCATCAGAAGAATTTCTGGCTAAAGTGCTACCTAAAACTGATGCCCAAATGCAGCGTTTAGGCTTGAGTGTAGAGTGGGGACGAAATTATCTAATCAAAACTTACGGTAAGCGATCGCGCGTTTTATTAACTGAAGAAGAATTACTTGATTTTCTCCATTACCTTGAATCGCAACCCACACCTATAGATGAGTCTACATAAATTAGTAGGGTGAGAATTATAATTCCCACCCTACAACTTAATGACTAATAACTAATGACAAATGACCAATGACTAAACCACAGCCATCGGACGGCTACCAGCAGCGTGACGGTCAATTACTTGGTCAATCAAGCCGTATTCTCTGGCTTCGTCGGGTGACATGAAAAAGTCGCGTTCGGTGTCTTCCGCAATGCGCTCAATTGGCTGACCAGTGTGTTCAGCAAGAAAATCGTTGAGTCGCTTCTTGTGATACAAAATTTCCCGCGCTTGAATTTCAATGTCTGTTGCTTGACCTTGTGCGCCGCCTAAAGGTTGGTGAATCATAATCCGCGAATGGGGTAGACTCATCCGCTTACCTTTAGCACCAGCACTGAGGAGAAAAGCTCCCATACTTGCCGCTAATCCGGTACAAATGGTACAGACATCTGGACGGATATGCTTCATAGTGTCAAAAATACCCATACCAGCAGTTACCGAACCGCCAGGGGAATTGATGTACATATAAATGTCTTTTTCCGGGTCTTCTGCATCCAAGAACAGCATTTGGGCCACTATCAAGTTAGCTAAGTTGCTGTCAATCTGTTGACCCAAGAAGATAATCCGCTCACGCAACAGTCGTGAGTAGATATCAAAGGCGCGTTCGCCTCGACCCGATTGTTCAATAACGATAGGAATCATGCAGCGTTCTTGTAGCTAATTTACATCTATTTTATCGATGACAACGGTTAATGGCTGGTGTTACTTTCCGGAAACTCTATTTGTAGGGTGTGGTTTACCGCCTGTGCGGATGATCCTAAGACAACTAATGATTTCATTGAGTCTGCCAGATATCAATCATGATTTACAGGCACTTTTTCTCAAAGGAAGCGTCTGGAGAAATATCCTTGTTTGCTGAGGGTGGTCAATTAAATAATATTTGACGCACTTACTCTAGCAATTAGGAAATGCTACCCCCTTAGTTATCAGACTGCTGGAACAATATCTTTAAAAGTGGGTTCTGTCAGTAAACGGTAACTTTTTGCAATTTATTTACTAATTTTAGGGCGATCGCCTTGAAAACCCCGATAAATTCGGAATCTCATTAGTACGGGTTGTATTTAGAAAAACAGATTTTATTTGCAGTGCTATCACTTGAGGGAGACCTGCCATGCTCGAAAAACTTGTGCAAGCCGCCATCATTACTTTCTTGCTCCATCTGATAGCAGGAATTAATCATAATACAAAAATTCAAGCAAACGTCAAAACACCAGTACCGGAAACATCAACAACAATCATCAGTTTTAAGTGGCGGTCTTTGCCTTAGCCTGATTGTGTATGACCTTTGGTTTAGGTCTTTAGTTGAATTTTGTTGAGGTGGGTATCTCGCTTCATGCTTCAAGAAGGTAGACTGGGCAAATAAGGCATATATCTGAACAATATCATGACTAATCGCCTTGCTGAAGCTAAGAGTCTCTACCTGCGTAAACACGCCGAAAATCCGATTGATTGGTGGCCTTGGTGTGATGAAGCTCTCGCCACTGCAAGGGCTGAAGATAAGCCGATCTTTCTTTCAATTGGTTACTCCAGTTGCCACTGGTGTACTGTGATGGAAGGTGAGGCTTTTTCTGATGCTGCGATCGCTGATTACATGAATACCAATTTTCTGCCTATTAAGGTAGACAGAGAAGAAAGGCCAGACATCGACAGCATTTATATGCAGGCGTTACAAATGATTAGCGGTCAAGGTGGTTGGCCTTTAAATGTCTTTCTCTCCCCTGAAGATTTAGTTCCTTTTTACGCTGGGACTTACTTTCCTGTCGATCCTCGCTACGGTCGTCCTGGTTTCTTGCAAGTGCTGCAAGCTCTCAGACGCTACTATGACACGGAAAAAGAAGACTTACGCCAACGCAAAGCCGTAATTTTAGATTCCTTGCTCACCTCTGCGGTATTGCAAAATGATGATCCCCAAGAAGTTCAAGAAAATGAACTTCTTCGCAAAGGTTGGGAAACTAGCACAGCAATTATTAATTCCAAGCAACACGGTAATAGCTTCCCGATGATTCCCTATGCAGAATTAGTACTGCGAGGAACTCGGTTTAATTTGTCATCTGGGTATGACGGTAAGCAAGTTACTACACAACGCGGATTAGATTTAGCACTGGGTGGTATTTATGACCATGTAGCTGGCGGCTTTCATCGCTATACTGTTGATCCCACCTGGACAGTGCCTCACTTTGAAAAGATGCTTTATGATAACGGACAGATTGTAGAGTATCTAGCAAATTTATGGAGCGCAGGTATTCAAGAGCCTGCTTTTGCTAAGGCGGTGGCTGGTACTGTGCAATGGCTACAACGTGAAATGATAGCCCCGGAAGGATATTTTTACGCTGCTCAAGATGCTGATAGTTTCACCAGTGGTGATGTAGCAGAACCAGAAGAAGGTGCTTTTTATGTGTGGAGTTATAGCGAATTACAACAACTGCTAACACCACAAGAATTAACCCAATTACAACAAGATTTTACAGTTAGTTCTCAGGGAAATTTTGAAGGGCTAAATGTATTGCAAAGGCGTAACGCTGGACAATTGAGTACAGAAATAGAAACTGCACTAGCTAAACTATTCAAGGCTCGTTATGGTGACACACTAGAATCATTAGAGACGTTCCCGCCAGCGCGTAACAATCAAGAAGCCAAAACCTATAATTGGCCTGGTCGCATTCCTTCGGTGACGGATACAAAAATGATTGTGGCTTGGAATAGCTTGATGATTTCTGGGTTAGCCAGAGCTTACGGAGTATTTCAAGAATCTTTGTATTTGGAATTAGCAGCACAAGCAGCTAACTTCATTCTGGAGCATCAGTTTGTAAATGGACGTTTTCACAGGCTGAATTATCAAGGTGAGGCGACAGTGTTAGCGCAGTCTGAAGACTACGCCTTTTTTATTAAAGCGTTATTAGATTTACAAGCTTGTTGCCCAGAGCAGAAACAATGGTTGGAAAAAGCGATCGCTATCCAAGAAGAATTCGACGAATTTCTCTGGAGTGTAGAACTAGGTGGATATTATAACACATCGAGCGATGCTAGTCAGGATTTGATTGTGCGTGAACGCAGCTATGCAGATAATGCTACACCTTCGGCTAATGGAGTGGCGATCGCAAACCTTGTGCGGTTGGCATTACTCACCGATAATTTGCATTATCTGGATTTAGCAGAGCAAGGCTTAAAAGCTTTTAGAAGTATCATGAGTAACCATCCTCAAGCTTGCCCCAGCTTGTTCACAGCCTTAGATTGGTATCGTAACTCTACCTTAATTCGCAGCACCACTGAGCAAATTAAATCTCTCATTCCTCAATATTTGCCTGTAGCTGCGTTTAGTCCCATCTCAAATTTACCAGAAGGAAGCATCGCTTTAGTTTGTCAAGGTTTGAAGTGTCTTGCACCCGCGACAAGTTCCGAGCAAATGTTACAGCAAGTGCAGCAAAGCCAGACTAGAGGATGATTACTTTTTGT
The DNA here is from genome assembly GCF_014697475.1 of Nostoc sp. FACHB-152. Classification (GTDB taxonomy): domain Bacteria; phylum Cyanobacteriota; class Cyanobacteriia; order Cyanobacteriales; family Nostocaceae; genus Nostoc_B. The sequence continues at coordinate 37,504 of NZ_JACJRV010000032.1, read as the reverse complement.
GAATCAGAAAACTGATAAAGTCTATCTACTACATAAAGCAAGATGGCAATGAAAACGGAACAAGAAAGAAAAGAAATAATTGAATCTATTAATGTGTTGTTAAACCAAGCATACGACAGTGTTTTAGATGAAATCCTCGCGTATTTACAAAAAATTGATGAGATAGAAGATGAGGAAGATTTACAAGCTATTCAAGAAGCTAGAGAAGATAGACGCATCAATGGGACTGTGTCTTGGAATGAATATAAAGGATATAACAAAGAAACGGCTTAATGTATCGAATTGAACTGACCAAGGGTGCTATCAAACAACTAAATAAACTACCAAACAACATTAAAGAACGCATCGATGCCAAAATTTTAGATTTAGCTATAGAACCGCGTCCAAATGGAGTTAAAAAAATAAAAGGTGATGAAAATTCTTATCGTATTCGAGTAGGATATTACCGCATAATTTATGAAATATATGATGATATTTTACTAATAACTGTAGTTAGAGTAGGGCATAGAAGTAAAATTTATAAAGAAGAAACATGACAAATCAGAAAATCTCAGGTCTAGTGGCAAAATTGAGATGCAGTAAAAGATAAGAATGTAGAATAACAAACAACAAATGACCAATGACTCACAACTGTTATCAGCCATTGTGTTAGCTGGCGGTAAAAGTTCGCGTATGGGACAGGATAAAGCTTTGCTTCCTGTTCAAGGAGTCCCTCTGTTACAGCGAGTTTGTAATATTGCGGCGGGTTGTGCTGATACTGTTTATATTGTCACTCCCTGGCCGGAACGTTATCAAAATTTACCATTGCCCCGTTGCCAGTTTATTCAAGAAGTGCCTTTGTCTGGTGAAACTGGGAATGAATCTTTAAACCACGGGCCGTTGGTAGGGTTTGCTCAAGGACTAGCAGAAGTAAAAACTGATTGGGTACTGTTACTCGCTTGCGATTTACCAAAGTTGCAGGTTGAAGCGTTGCAAGCATGGGTGGCTGAACTGGATAGTGTTGGGAAAGATGCGATCGCAGCTTTAGCACATCATACTAAAGGTTGGGAACCTCTGTGTGGTTTTTATCGCCGTCATTGTTTGCCACAACTCCTAGATTTTATCAACCAAGGCGGGCGATCATTTCAGCAGTGGCTTCAGCAACATCCTGTACAAATTTTGTCTGTCCCCGCCGAAGAAATGTTGCTTAACTGTAATACTCCAGAAGATTGGGCATTAATTCGGGAAAAACTATGAACTTTCCCTGTTCCCTTCTGTACGTGTAATTCCTTATCGACTCAATGGATTTTTGTTCTGTGCTGTTGAAGCTATAGTTTGTTCAATTCTCTTCAACCTAGTTTCTGGACGTTTTGCACTTTCAATCCAAGATAGAATATTTTTCTTCAAGGAATTACTAAATGCTGCAAAATTAACGTTAGCTGGAGAGTTGGCTTCTAACGCTTGTTGCAAATCTCTAGGAATAGTTAATGCTTCGATCGCATCTAAGGAATTCCATGAGCCATTTTTTTTTGCTTCTGCAATTTTAGCTAGACCAAATTCCGTCATTAAACCTGCTGCAATTAGCTCTTCAATATATTGCTTATTTAATTTTGACCAAACACTTTTCGGTTTGCGTGGCGTGAAAATTTGCTGATAGAGGTTTTCATCTAATGATTTAACTTTACTGTCAATCCAGCCAAAACATAAAGCTTCTTTGACTGCTTCGCTGTATCTGACGCTTGGTATACCACTTTTGACCTTATAGTAAATCAACCATACACCAGGGGAAGTGAGATGATTTTTTACTAACCACTCCCGCCATGCTTGGCGATCGCTAGCATAAACAGATTCTAATTGCTGTTCAAAGTTGGTCATAGTCAAAGGAATAATGTTGAATTTCTCTGTATTTTTACTTGAGTATTTTTGATGAAATAGTTAGCAGATAATATTTATATAAATGATTTTTATTGCCAGCTTTTCAGTGGAAATACATAATTTTTATAAGTAATTATAATTCAATCATCTCTATATAAAAAAACAAATAATTTAAACAAAACCATCTAGACAAATTAATATAAAATTCCTTATTAATAGATTCATGATTTAAGACAAAGGAAAGTCATGAAAAATTATGTTTTCACTAATTTATTCGCCGCAACAGCTTTGGTAACTGGCTTGTGGGTGGCTGCAAAACCAGCAAATGCTATTAATATCAAAAGCAGAGATGAAGCCCCAATTGATTTCAAAGAGAATATCCAAAACTTTAGAGATTTTGTGGGCAAAGAAGCTCGCTACCTATCACCTGAGACAATTGGCGCGCATAAAGTTGACCTAACTCAATCTCATCTTCAACTGAAATATGCTCACGATACTAAAGTCTTTTTTATTGGTGAAACAGCCGGTGGATATCGTAACCGTTTAGATTTTAAGGCAACTTCTGGTAACACAGTCACCACAGGGAAAATTTTTGGGGATACATCTTGTAGTACAAAAGATAGTTCTTTTCAAAATTTTAGCGATTTCTGCCAAAATCCTAACAATGCTTTAGCAAATAAAACCAAACAAGACAGCCCTTTAAATGTTGGTGATTGGGTAAACTTAGGTCAGTTCCAAGCTGGTACTACACTTGATTTTTTGCTGCACTCTAACGACATTAATGGCGGTATTTATGGAAAAAACCAACAAGGACAGACAGTGAAAGGCGTGTTTGGTTTAAATGACGCTAGTAATCCTGATGGTTTACAACACGTTATGTCTTATGTGTACAAAAACTTCTTAGTTTTAGGTTATGAAGACCTATGGGGAGGTGGCGATAAAGATTATAACGATGTCGTTTTTGCCATCGATATTGGCCAAAGAAACGCCCATCAATTAACAAAGGGTGTTAGTGTTCCAGAACCTTCTGCAACTATGGCGTTGCTTGGTATAAGTGCGATTGGTTTACTCAAAACTCGTCGTTCCATGAAAAAGGCCAAGAGCTAAATTAAGAATTTGCTGCCTGTGTCAAACTTTCCTAGCGTATCTATTCGCAGGAGAATTATGATTTCGCCTAAAATTCAGGGTAAGAAAAGAATTTTTCTGTTCTAAGTATGAAAAAATAGTAATGACTTCTGTGTATTTTTTCAGACATTATTTTGGCATCTGCGTGACGAAAAACCAAGCGATCGCTTTTTTCTTTCATTAAGAAGCGATCGCTTCTTTTCATAATAGATAGTTTGCGTAAATGTAGTTAATTAATAGCGAATTCTGGGATCAACATAAGCATTGATAATATCAATTAGAATACTTGCCCCAACAACGATCGCTCCAAAAAATACCAATACACCTTGAACTGTAGGATAATCGCGATCGCTGATTGCTTGATACAAACGATTGGCTAAACCAGGCCAAGAAAATGTCACCTCAGTTAAAATCGCTCCACCCAACAAAGAAGCAAAGGTTAACCCCAAGACAGTAATTACTGGAATTAACGCATTTTTTAAAGCATGAGCCACTAAAATTTTATTTTCTGGAATACCTCTGGCTCTAGCTGCTTCTACATAGTCAGCGCGGAGAGTTTGTTTTAAATTCACCCGGACAATGCGCTCAAAAATTCCACTGAGCAAAATCCCTAATGTCAGACTAGGAAGGGCAAGATGATGCAAAGAGGCAAAAAACTGAGTTAAGTTGCCACTAAGTAAACTATCAAATGTATATAGCCCGGTAATTGGCGATGGTGGCTGTAATGTCGGCGGAAAACGGTTAGAGTTAGGAAACCAACCCAGTTGTACAGAGAAAATTAACTGCAACAGCATTCCCGCCCAAAACATTGGTAATGCGTAGGTAATAATTCCGAATAACCGCCCTCCCACATCAAAATACGTTCCCGGACGAGAAGCGGAAAGTGTACCTACCAAAATCCCGACAACCAGAGCCACAGCCATACTAAATACGGCTAACTCCACAGTCGCCGGGAAATATTGCCCGATGATGTCCCAAACATTTTGTCCTCGACTTGTTAAAGAAGTTCCTAAGTCAAAGCGCAGTAAGTTGCTCAAATAATTTAAATACTGAAGCCAAATAGGTAGATTTAATCCCAATTGCTTGCGTAATTCTTCTTTTGCGGCTTCTGGCGCACGTCCGCCAAGAATCGCATCTGCGGGGTCTCCTGGTGTAGCTCGCAATAATAAAAATACGATAGTAATGATAGTTAACAGCTGAAGTGGTGCTAGGAGCAACCGCGACACAATGTAATACTGTAGGGCTTTCGAGCGAGACATATTTTAGTTATGAGTCAAAATTCAATGGTCAAGAGTCAATGGTGAGCCAGTGCGTTGGGCGGGTTTCCCGACTTGAAGCAACTGGCGTTAGCGACGCAGGAGCGTCACCCGAAGGGTCAAGAGTCAATGGTCAATAGATAATAATTACGCTAATTCAATGAATCAAACTTTTATAATTACTAACTTTTGACTATGGACTTTTGACGCTTGACTAATGACTATTTTTTGATTGTTTTATAAATCAAATTCTGGGTAGGATCAAGTTGCACATTACTTACGCCTTTTTGGGCAAATACGTAGTCTTTGTTTTGCCAAAGAGGAACATATGGCACATCATTAGCTACTTGCGTTTGAATTTCGGCAAAGATTTTTTGCCGTGCTGCGGGATTTTGTTCTTTGCGTTGTTGGTCGATGAGTTTATTAATGGTTTCGCTATAGTAAAACGAACCCTGTGTTTGACTACCACCATCTTCGCAGCCTTTAGCATCGGAACCTTTTTGACAAGCCAAGAACGGTTGGACGTAGTTATCTGGATCTAAAAAGTCTGGATACCAATCAAGCAAAGCGGCAGGATACGAACCTTTAGTAATATCTTTATAGAAAGTAGCACTTTCTACTGTGTTGACTTCTAATTGTACTATGCCGTCCATTTTAGTATCGGCAAGTGATTTGAGTGTCTGTGCTGCCAAACTGCGAGTTGGTGAACTTGAAGGATACCAAACTGGAATTTTGACCGGATTTTCTTTAGAGAAACCAGCTTTGGTTAATAATTCCTTAGCTTGATCAAATTTACCATCACCATATTTATCTTTAAATAATGGCTGGGAAACATTGAAAGTAGTAGGAATCATACTGTAAAGCGCATCAGCTTGACCGTATAAAACTCGCTCATTTATTAGTGGACGATCAATAATTGCCGCGATCGCTTGTCTAACTTCTGGTTTATCTAAAGGTTTTTGATTGCGATTTAATACCAGATAACTTACCACACTACCCTGTGCGCTAATCGCTTGCCAATCTCCTTTTTTACCGCCTTCTTCTAAGCTACGAATTTGATCAGGTTGTAGTGATAAATAAGCTACATCTACTGCACCTGTACGAAAGGCATTAAACAAGTTAACTGGACTCGTTTGAATTTGAACGTTAATTCCTTTATTCGCAGGTTTTTCTCCCCAATATTTATCAAATACATCCATACGCAGTGAATCTGTACCGTACTGCGCTAATTTGTAAGGGCCAGTTCCCACAAATGTATTTGGTTTAAATTTACCAGCACCAATTTCATAAGCTTTGGGTGAAACTGCACATACTCCAGAGAACGCTAGTAAAGAAGGAAATGCAGCAAAGGGTTTTTTAAGCTTAATTGTTAGCTCATTCTCACCTGTAGCGGTTACTGAGCCGACTGTATCAGCTAATAAAAAAGAAGGTTTACCTTTATTTTCAATAAATCGCTTAATACTAAACTCCATTGCTTTGGCGTTGAAGGGTGTGCCATCGTGGAACACTACTCCTTGGCGCAGAGGTATGGTGTAAGTTAAACCGTCCTGACTCACTTTTGGTAAACTTGTCGCCAACTGCGGTTTAATTTCTGTACTACCTGGTTCGTAAGTATAAAGGCGATCGCTCATATTAAACACTAAACCCAACGATGCCAACTCATAAGCATCTGCTGGGTCTAAAGTTCTCGGTTTTGCGGTTGTACCTACAGTTATACGACCATCCCCTGTAGGAGTATTGACAGCCCCTGATGGCGAGGTCGTTGTTTGTGGCTGAGGTTTACAACTGATAACGAAAATTAAACACAAACAGAAAAGAGATAGGAATTGTGTAATCCGAACCCAGCGTCGTAGGGACAAGGGAAATAAAGTCATACCTTTGATAGTTTTCAAATTAGCAGTCAGTCATTCTACTGTATGTGTGGCAATCATACCCAATTTTTTCTAATTAAGGCAGGCTCAAGGCAGTTCCGATGAAACAAATTTCACAGCAAAGCATGAAAGATGGGCTAGAGATTAGAGGTTAGGGAATAGTATTTTTACTCTTGACTCAGTACTTTCAACTCAGGCGATCGCGACTACTTCCCTGTAAAAATCACTGATGTAATTGGATATTACAGATAATCAAAACATCATTCTTTCATTTTGCTTAACTATTGAGTTATATCAAAAAATGTTACAGATACTCATGTTCATTGCTTCAGTATCGTTAATGTAATAAATGTAATATATAGAACGAAATTAGATTAATATTTAGCAAATTTATCAGACAGTATAGGCAGCAAAAATCCGAAAATTTGTATCCTTGAAGATAAATCTCATTAACTAAATAAAATTGTTTTAAATTACAAATATTTTTTAACAAAATTTGTTAAGCTGCTCAATTAGCTCTAGCTGTTAACATTTATAGCGAAAAGCAGAAGCTAGGTTCCAGCAGGCAGAAGGTAAAAATATTAGCGTGCCTCCTTCCTGGCATACACAATTTCAAAATGCCCTGAGTTATCTGACTACAACTATAAAGTTTAGCAATCAGCTATTGAGGGTGGTTTTAACAAGAATTATGAGTAAAATTGCCATCTTATCTTAAGTGGTAAAGTTTCTTTGTTTACAACATCTACCGTAAAAATTCTACTAAGGGTGTAGATATCAAAATTAATAGTCAAAATAGCGAGATGAAACCGTGAAATATTTTTTTCTTTCTGATGGATGGACTATAGGTAGAGTATGGTCATCTGGTGGATTGTGGCAAATTACTGCGTGGCGACGGCAACCAGATATCCAACAAATGAAGATTTGTATAGTAGAAAACAATGAATTGTTATGGCTTTATCGAGCTGAAGAGGCTGTTTTAACAGTGGAAGTTGTACCTATAACACCAGAAGTTGCCAGCCAAACAATCGGTCAAGTAGTGCTAAAGCGTTTAATGAGTTCTGAACAGGTAATTGAACGTCTAAATACAGCTGAAGCTAGGTGTCAGCTACAAAACATCCAATTGGTAACACAGTGATTTAGCTGAGTAATCGAAAAGAGGGGGGGCTTGGCCTTAAGTACCTCTCCTCTTACCCCTGCCCCCTGCCCTATTTCCTCTTCTGGCTCCCTACTCCCTTGATCTACGCAAATGAAATTGTGACGAAGATTTGTGGGAAGATAACACAGATGGGATACCGATCGCATCTATTTACACGCTTGCAAACAATTCCATCAATAGTTACACTTTTTAAAACATTCTCATTTTTGCATGGCGATCGCGTAGACGATCAAAAGGCAGCTGCCACAAGGGTGACTCGCTTGATTACCCAAATACCCGCAAGGTGTTTGCCGAGTTCTCTAAGAATCAGGGAGAGTTTTCTGAAAAGAACCTCTAGGGAAAGACAAGCAATATCTACCCAACAAGGTAAAGCTACCGCAGCGTCTAAGTGTTGCCAAAGCCACACAGTCTGAAATCATCAAGACTGAGCCGTGGTCAAACTCAGAACCCTGGCAATAAAAAAACTCAGAGATTTCTTTGACAAGCGGTATTCGCCCATTCAAAGAACTCAGTAAAAAAATTGCTTTGTAAACATAACTCTTCGAGGAGGAGCGTAGTCGATGGGACTACCTTGGTACCGAGTACATACAGTTGTTCTGAACGATCCAGGGCGGCTGATTTCTGTACACTTGATGCACACAGCCCTAGTGGCAGGCTGGGCTGGTTCAATGGCGCTGTATGAACTCGCTATTTATGACCCCAGCGATCCAGTTCTTAACCCCATGTGGCGACAAGGGATGTTCGTGCTGCCCTTCATGGCACGTCTAGGTGTTACCCAATCTTGGGGTGGCTGGAGCGTCACTGGTGGCCCTGCTACCGATCCTGGTTTCTGGTCGTTTGAAGGTGTGGCTGCTGCTCACATCGTACTTTCTGGTTTATTGTTCTTAGCCGCAGTTTGGCACTGGGTTTACTGGGATTTGGAACTTTTTAGAGATCCCCGTACTGGTGAACCAGCGTTAGACTTGCCAAAAATGTTTGGTATCCACCTGTTCTTATCTGGTTTACTTTGCTTTGGGTTTGGTGCATTCCACCTCACCGGACTTTACGGCCCAGGGATGTGGATTTCCGATGCCTACGGAGTTACGGGTAGCGTGCAAGCAGTAGCACCAGAATGGGGGCCAGATGGATTTAACCCCTTTAACCCTGGTGGTATTGTGGCTCACCACATAGCTGCTGGTGTGGTTGGTATTATTGCTGGTTTATTCCACCTGACAGTTAGACCCCCCGAAAGGCTATACAAAGCTCTGCGGATGGGTAACATTGAAACCGTACTTTCCAGCAGTATTGCTGCGGTATTCTTCGCGGCTTTCATCGTTGCTGGTACCATGTGGTACGGTAGTGCTACAACTCCTATTGAACTGTTTGGCCCTACCCGCTACCAGTGGGATCAAGGCTACTTCCGTCAAGAAATTGACCGTCGTGTTCAAGCTAGCGTGGCTAACGGTGCAAGCTTGTCTGAAGCTTGGTCACAAATTCCTGAAAAGCTGGCATTCTACGATTACGTTGGTAATAGCCCTGCTAAAGGTGGTCTGTTCCGTACAGGCCCTATGGTTAAGGGTGATGGTATTGCTCAGTCTTGGCAAGGTCACGCTGTATTCACAGATGCTGAAGGTAGAGAATTGACTGTACGTCGTCTACCCAACTTCTTTGAAACCTTCCCCGTAATTTTGACCGACAGCGATGGTGTTGTCCGCGCTGACATTCCTTTCCGTCGGGCAGAATCAAAGTACAGCTTTGAACAAACTGGTGTCACCGTTAGCTTCTACGGTGGCGACTTAAATGGTAAGACCTTCACAGATCCTGCTGATGTGAAGAAATATGCCCGTAAGGCTCAAGGCGGCGAAATCTTTGAATTTGACCGTGAAACCTTGAACTCTGACGGTGTATTCCGTACCAGTCCTAGAGGTTGGTTTACCTTTGGACACGCAGTATTCGCTTTACTGTTCTTCTTCGGACACCTCTGGCACGGCGCTCGGACAATCTACCGAGACGTATTTGCTGGTGTAGAAGCCGACCTAGAAGAGCAAGTCGAATGGGGTCTGTTCCAGAAAGTGGGTGATAAGTCAACCCGCCGGAAGGAAGCCCTCTAAAATAAGGATGAAGTATGCAGGATGAAGTATGAAATTCATTACTTCATCCTCATCACTTGAACCACTATGTTTCATTTATTACTGGCTAGATAAGCAGGAGCTTTTAATATGGAAAGCGTTGCATACATTTTAATTTTTACTTTGTGCATAGGCGTTCTATTTTTTGCGATCGCCTTCCGCGAACCTCCCCGCATTGAGAAAAAAGACTAGTAGTAGGTTACTATTACTAAGCTTTTCAAAGTTAAAATCCGCTGTTGTTATTTAACAGCGGATTTTTTTATTGCTATTCATTATTCTGATCAATAAATAAATATATATATATATAGCAATCATAGTAATTTTTAGGAGAACTCATTCTGATAAAATCTATGCACCAAAAGGCTTTTAAGCTTGTTTACTATATATTGTATTTTTTGTTTTAGCCAGAGGGAACAATAAGACAAGGTATTAAGTATTTCAGGCTGGCTCAAAACTTATCAAATGCATAAAATTTATATTCAAGCTCAAAATTTTATCAAATATTTAGCATCGGCTAGATGGCAATATATATACTACGCGCTGGCAGCATTTAACCTTCTAACAGTTTCAACTAGTTTATACCTCAACCATAAAATCATGAATATTTACACACATTCGGTTGAGGTCAATCATCAGTGGGCTAAAAGGCTACAATCTTATGCTGAAATCAATGAATTTTTAACGGAAATTAATGCTCCAGGGAATAATATTTTTGATTCTCGTGATATTGCTGGTGAAAGAAAAAAACTCAAAGCAGCCCAAGATTCTTTTCAAAAATTTGTTCGGCTGATTCGAGATGAGCTAACAACTCAGGTTGTTCCCACACAATCACAACTGCTGCTAGAAAATTTAGACGCAGCAGAAGCCGCAACAACAAAAATGGTGACAGAATCCCAACTAATTTTTTTCTATTTTAGTCAGCAACAACCAGAAATAGCTGGAAGACATATGGCGAAAATGGATCAGGAATATCACCAAGCTAATCAAATACTAGTTCAATTTCGCAGAAATATTAGCCAAATTCAACAGCAACTTTTAGAACAGCAGCAAGAGTATGCTAAAACTTTTTTACTGTACGAAATTGCGATCGCCACGGCAATCTTTATCATGGTTATTTGCGTGACGTTATACGGCCATCAGTTAGCCAATAAAATGAGATTAGATGCCCAATGTAAAGAAAAATCAATCAGAGATTCACAAACAGCGCAATCACTCTTAGAAGAACAAAAACGTCAACTAAAGCTGACTTTAGAGAATCTCCAAAAAACTCAATCACAGTTGGTACAAAGTGAAAAAATGTCTAGTTTGGGTCAGCTTGTCTCAGGGATTGCTCACGAAGTAAATAACCCTGTTAATTTTATTCATGCTAACCTCAGCTATCTCCAAGAATATTCTTTAAGTTTACTTACATTAATTCAACTTTATCAAAAGTATTATCCCAGTCCTGTAGCAGAAATTCAAAATCACGAGAACAAAATTGACCTAGAATTTTTGCAGAATGACCTACTCAAAATAGTTGATTCTATGTCAATTGGGACGCAGCGTATCAGTAAGATTGTGCAATCGCTACGTAATTTTTCCCGCATGGACGAAGCTGAGTGTAAACCAGTGGATATTCATGAAGGTATTGATAGCACCTTACTAATTTTGCAACACCGATTAAAAGCAACTAATACTCGTCCTGAAATTTTAGTAAACAGAGATTACAGCCATCTGCCAACAATAGAATGCTACGCTGGGCAGATGAATCAAGTATTTATAAATATTCTGGCAAACGCCATCTATGCTTTAGAAGAGGCCAATCAGAACCGAACTTATCAGGAAATTCAAGCTCATCCTCATAGCATTACTATTTCTACATCCCTGATTAACTCTGAATGGGTAGAAATTGCGATCGCAGACAATGGTAATGGAATTCCTGAAGCTATTCAACCACGAATCTTTGACCCATTCTTTACAACTAAACCTGTGGGTAAAGGTACAGGTATGGGTATGTCTATTAGCTATCAAATTATTACTGAACAGCATGGTGGGAAGCTAGAGTTTTCTTCTGTGGCTAACCAAGGAACAAAATTCGTGATTCAAATTCCTATTCAGCAAAAAGTGCCTCAGACTGTCTAGCTATTCAATTTTCCTTTATTTGTGCCTTCTACCCTATGGCAGATTGCAAGAGGCTATTTATCTTATGATATAATCTTCTATCTGGAAGTAGATATATGTTAACACTAGCTTTCTACGCTAGGATTAATAAGGGATGTAAGTGTACACTAGCATTCAGTGGCTAGCAGATACATCACGATTATGTCACAAAACTTTACGGAGACTAGAACCAGGAACAAATCAGCATGGTCAATCAGAACTTAACCGCTACAGAAATTGGATTTACTCACGAAGATTTCGCTGCTCTACTTGACAAATACGACTATCACTTTAGCCCTGGAGATATTGTACCAGGAACGGTTTTCAGTATAGAGCCGCGCGGCGCTCTGATTGACATCGGTGCTAAAACAGCAGCATATATACCCATACAAGAAATGTCTATTAACCGGGTAGACAGCCCGGAAGAAGTATTACAGTCGAACGAAACAAGAGAATTTTTCATCCTGACCGATGAAAACGAAGATGGTCAGTTGACCCTTTCGATTCGTCGTATTGAATATATGCGCGCTTGGGAGCGTGTGCGTCAGTTGCAAGCAGAAGACGCAACAGTTCGTTCTGGCGTGTTTGCCACAAACCGTGGTGGGGCGTTGGTAAGGATTGAAGGATTACGTGGTTTTATTCCCGGTTCCCACATTAGCACTCGCAAACCTAAAGAAGAATTAGTAGGTGAAGAGTTACCATTAAAATTCTTAGAAGTAGACGAAGAACGCAACCGCCTAGTTCTATCTCATCGTCGCGCATTGGTTGAGCGGAAGATGAACCGCCTGGAAGTTGGCGAGGTAGTAATTGGGACAGTTCGTGGTATCAAGCCTTACGGTGCGTTTATTGACATTGGCGGTGTTAGTGGCTTGTTACACATCTCAGAAATTTCTCACGAACACATCGATACACCTCATAGTGTGTTCAATGTCAATGATGAAGTGAAAGTCATGATCATTGATTTGGATGCAGAAAGAGGGCGGATTTCTTTATCTACCAAACAGTTGGAACCAGAACCCGGTGATATGATTAAGAACCGCGATTTGGTCTATGATAAGGCCGAAGAAATGGCAGCTAAGTATCGGGAACAACTGTTAGCTAAACAACAAGGCATTACTTTAACACCAGCTGCTGAAGAAGATATCCCAGCAGCTATTGAAGAAGACATCCCAGCAGCTATTGAAGAAGATATCCCAGCAGCTATTGAAGAAAATATCCCAGCAGCTATTGAAGAAGACATCCCAGCAGCTATTGAAGAAGAAATTCCAGTAGCTATTGAAGAGTAAGCTCAGTAAATAATTGCATTAAAGCCTGAAAAGAGAGGGTCAATCCCTCTTTTTTTATTTGCTGATTAGTGATGAGAGGTGATAGGAGACAGGTTACAGGTCAATACGGTTCCGGATAAGCATTTTGAACTAAGAATTGGTTTGGGGTAAGGGTTAAAGGTTTTTTCTGACCCTTTCCCCTTTAACGTAACCGTATTCGGTTACAGGTGACAGATTTAAAAGTCTTGTGTTGAATGGGGGAAAAATTTTGGTAACTATTCAATGTAAAAATGTGAGTTTTCCTAATATTCAGGCAATTTTTTTTGACAAAAATGGTACTTTAGAAGACTCAGAAGTTTATTTGCGATCGCTTGGACAAAAAGTAACACGGATTATCGATGCTCAATTTCCCGGAATTGGTGAACCATTATTAATGGCTTATGGGATTAATAGCGACTCCATCGACCCAGCAGGGTTATTGACAGTAGCTAGTCGCCGAGAAACCGAAATTGCTACAGCAGCCTATATTGCCGAAACTGGTAGAGGATGGTTTGAATGTCTAAGAATAGCGCGTCAAACCTTAGACGAAGCAGAAAAATATCTGGAAGAATCTCCCGCACCCATGTTTCCAGGGAGTTTGGAGTTGTTACAATCGCTGTCAGCCGCAGGAGTAAAACTCGGTATGATATCAGCAGCTAAAACAGGAGAAGTTAAAGCTTTTGTCGCCAGGTATAAGTTGAATGATTATATTCAAGCGCAATTAGGAGTGGATGAAGGCCCTGGCAAACCAGATCCATCCTTGTTTTTACAAGCCTGCGAAGTTTTGGGAGTAGAACCAGGTGCAGCACTAATGGTAGGAGATGCCGTTGGCGATATGCAAATGGCAAGGAATGCTAAAGCCGCAGGCTGTATAGGCATTACTTGGATTGGAAAATCAGATCATGTCCAAGGTGCAGATGTAGTGATTAATCAACTGAATGAAATTCAAGTTTTAAGTCTCTGATTTGAATCGTACTCCAGCCTGAACTGGATCAAAATCTGCGGGAAAATGAGTATTGCGATCGCAATCTGCTTTTTCTAGCTTCGCGCCTTGGAGATTAGCTTGGCGGAGATTAGCCGACATTAATAACGATCCCCGCAAGTCTGCATCTGTTAAGTCAGCTTGAGAGAGGTCACAATAGCTGAGGTCAGTTCCCCTAAGATTAGCACCTCGAAGATTTGCCGCATTTAAGTCAGCATAACTGAGGTCAGAACCTTTGAGGTTAACCCCTGGCAAATCCGCATCACCGAGTTCGGCTCTAACAAAATCTCGTTGCCCCTCAGCGTACTTTTCTAATAGAGTAGCCACTGTATTAATGGGCTGTTGATAATTTACTTCAGACATAAAACAGCCTCAAATATTTTTGATTCCCATTTATCATAAAACTGCGGATGCAAAAAATCACACTAGCAATTGCATCGATTTATCAAATTATAGAAATAGGAATTTACATAAATTTTTGCATTCCTCACAAGTTCCTCAATTTTTTTATATATGCATAAATATTAATCATGTTTTCAATTTCCAGATTTATAAATAATTTTTAAGTAGGAGATTTTAATATTTATAGTACCTATAAGTCAGTCTGCTAAGGAGCTTCATGGTTTTTCATTTGGCTTGACAGAGTTCAGTTTTTTCTGTTTGTTCTATTTAATATATTGAAATCGACCCAAAAATCCTGAATGCAACTATCATGGTGATCGGTTAAGGTATACAGTTATTGACCCCTAAGTTTGTAGGTGACATGACCCGGAATTAACTTTGAATTTGGCGATCGCATCTTAGACAAGGCGATCGTCCTGAGAAAAATTATGCAGGTTCTCGCCAAGTTTAAAAGTTTCTGGGTGAAATAAGACCTATGCTCAACGGGAGCATAGACTCCACGGCAAAAATTCCATCAATTTTTTACTCAGCACTTTTGACAAGGAGGATGAATGCAGAAAACTCTCAAACCAAAAAGCGATCGCGCCATAGATATATTGAAGGCAGAGAAGCTTAATCCCCTTGATGCTATTTTTGCACCGCAAACTGTAGCGGTGATTGGTGCTAGTGAAACGGTTGGTAGTGTAGGCCGCACCTTGCTGTGGAACTTAATTACTAATCCTTTTGGGGGAACAGTTTTTCCAGTCAATCCCAAGCGAAACAGTGTTTTAGGCATTAAAGCCTATGCAAAAATTTCTAATATACCCGAAGCCATTGATTTAGCAGTGATTGCTACGCCAGCACCAACAGTTCCCGGAATCATTGCCGAGTGTGTAGATGCAGGTGTGAAAAGTGCGATCATCATTTCTGCTGGCTTTAAAGAAGCTGGTGCTGCCGGCGAGGCTTTAGAACGAGAAATTATGGCACAAGCCCGTCGTGGTAACATTCGCATCATTGGCCCTAACTGCTTAGGGGTGATGAGTCCGTTGACAGGATTAAATGCTACCTTCGCCAGTGCAATGGCTCGCCCAGGAAACGTAGGTTTTATTAGCCAAAGTGGGGCTTTGTGTACGGCGATTCTTGATTGGAGTTTTCAAGAAAATGTTGGCTTTAGTGCCTTCGTTTCCATCGGTTCAATGTTAGATGTGGGCTGGGGAGACTTAATTTACTATCTCGGTGATGACCCCCACACTAAAAGTATTGTTATTTATATGGAATCTATCGGTGATGCGCGGTCTTTCATCTCCGCAGCACGAGAGGTTGCACTCACCAAACCAATTATTGTCATTAAAGCAGGTCGTACAGAAGCAGCAGCTAAAGCCGCCGCTTCCCATACAGGCAGTTTGGCTGGTAGCGATGCAGTGTTAGATGCAGCTTTTCGGCGTTGTGGAGTGTTGCGAGTTAATAGTATTTCTGACCTATTCGATATGGCGGAAGTATTAGCAAAACAGCCTCGTCCTCAAGGGCCGCGGTTGACGATTTTAACTAACGCTGGCGGGCCGGGAGTACTGGCTACAGATGCTTTGATTACGGCTGGTGGTGAACTGGCATCAATTTCACCAGAGGCGATCGCATCCTTTAACGAAATCCTACCAACTCACTGGAGCCATAACAACCCGATTGATATTTTGGGGGACGCTGACCCCCAACGTTATACTCAAGCTTTAGAAATTGCAGTGAATGATCCTAATAGTGATGGCTTGTTGGTAATTCTCACACCCCAAGCCATGACAGATCCCACCCAAACAGCAGAAAAATTAAAAGCCTACTCGCAAATCGCTGGTAAACCGATTCTTGCCAGTTGGATGGGGGGAGCAGAAGTTACTGCTGGCGAAACAATTCTCAACAGTCAACATATCCCCACTTATCGATATCCCGATACGGCGGCGCGGGTATTTAGTTATATGTGGCAGTCTAGCTATAACCTCCGTGGTATCTACGAAACCCCTGTATTAACTCCTGCCTGTCCTAACTCAGGGACACAAAACTGCAACTTGGTGGAAAACATCATCCAAGCTGCACATCAAGCCGGGCGGACACTGCTGACAGAATTTGAATCTAAGCAGATATTAGCGGCTTATGGCATTCCAGTTGTCGCAACTTGTGTAGCTACCAGCGAGGAGCAAGCTGTTAAATGTGCTGAGAGTATTGGCTTTCCGGTAGTTGTGAAACTGTATTCGCATACAATTACCCATAAAACCGATGTCGGCGGTGTGCAGTTAAACCTTCGGGATGCTGACGCAGTTAGACAAGCTTATCGCAGCATAGAATCTTCTGTGCAGGAAAAAATTGCAAAAGACCCTCATTACTCAAAACTGGGCAATCACAACTCACCACCGTTTTTAGGGGTGACAGTCCAACCGATGGTGAAAACAGATGGCTACGAACTGATAATTGGTAGTAGTCTCGATCCCCAATTTGGGCCAGTGCTGTTGTTTGGTGCAGGGGGACAACTAGTAGAAGTGTTTCAAGATCGAGCGATCGCATTGCCTCCCCTAAACACAACCTTGGCGCGACGGATGATGGAGCAAACAAAAATTTACAAAGCCCTCAAGGGTGTGCGGGGGCGAGAAAGTATTGATATGCCTGCCTTGGAGCAATTGATGGTGGCATTTAGCCAACTAGTAGTTGAACAACAGTGGATTAAAGAAATTGATATTAACCCTTTGTTAGCGGTTCCCCCAACTACCTTAAATCCGGGAGGATTAATCGCACTAGATGCGCGGGTTGTGCTGCACCCACCAGAGATGATCAAAGATCAACTACCCAAGTTAGCAATTCGACCCTATCCAATTCAATATGTCCAAGATTGGACGATGAAAGACGGTACACCAGTCACAATCCGTCCCATTCGCCCAGAAGATGAGCCGTTGATGGTGCAGTTTCACGAAACACTCTCAGAAGAAAGCGTTTATTTTCGTTACTTCCACCTGATTAAACTCAGCCAACGAATTACGCACGAGCGACTCATCCGCATTTGCTTTAATGATTACGATCGCGAAATGGCATTAGTAGCAGAACACCAAAACCCGCAAACAGGAACGCGGCAGATTTTGGGAATCGGCAGATTAAGTAAACTGCACGGTTCTGATGCTGCGGAATTTGCTACGCTGGTGAGCGATCGCTACCAGTATCAAGGTTTAGGCACAGAGTTAGTCCAGCGATTACTGCAAGTGGCGCGTCAAGAAAACATTAAACGGATTACATCTAGCATCTTGGCAGATAATTATGGAATGCAACGAATTTGTAAAAAACTAGGTTTTCACCTTGAGCCTACCAGCGACTCAACCGTGATCCAAGCTGAAATTGCTCTGCAATAACAGCGAATAGGAAACAATTCACTTCATGGAGTCGTTGACAGTTGAGTGTCAACATCATTCTATATGCACAATAAATATGGAGCAGCTAAACTCTAACACCTGTTATATGATGTGCGGATGATTAGTTATAGTTGGGTGT
This sequence comes from Nostoc sp. FACHB-152, assembly GCF_014697475.1. GTDB lineage: Bacteria > Cyanobacteriota > Cyanobacteriia > Cyanobacteriales > Nostocaceae > Nostoc_B. The sequence continues at coordinate 19,809 of NZ_JACJRV010000032.1, read as the reverse complement.
ATCTGTGCAGAAACCGTAAAAACCCTCTCACCTGCACCCTTGCACCCCTGCGGCCTTAATCATAAGTCTTTCACCGAACACGATATTACCTGTCATCTACCATTTGTTATATTTTTATGTCTTTGTCGCCTCTCTTCCTGGTGCTTGTGTGCGGAAAAAACTCAGTACAGATGCTAACGACTGCACTTAAAACCTTACAGTATAGTACTTCAGGAACTTTTAACGTATAGTCAATCTTACGAAACTAACAAAAAACTTGATATAAAGTTCCGCAATTGCCACCAGGACAAGTGAATATGTATCATGTCATCTTTAACTAGAAAATAAGTACATGGTGTGAATTTACAAATTTCCACTACTGTCATAACGTGCAATATATATATTTAGCTTGTTCCTCCTATGGCCGCAAAAGACACAAAAATTCAATTTCCTCTTTGGCAGTATCTTAACCAACCATTATTTAGCCGTGATTATCAATTAGAATTAAATCCTCGCCGCTTTGCTCATAGCTGGCGCGTTGGACTGTTAAAAAGATGCTGGTATAAAGAATGTGATGCTAAAGGACATCAACAGTCTTAATTTTAAATATTAAATAATTTTGTAGAGTAACTGGTTGCCAAAAGTTTCATTACCTCGGAAAATGGCAAATATATTAGAGGTTTACATCGGTGGGTTTTATTAAAAAATTTCTACTTTTGTAAAAAATCTATCAATTATTTAAGGGTGTGTAACCCAGTTAACACACCCTTATATTTTTGTGATCAACAGCCAAAAAATTCACATTTTTGTTCACATATTTTACTTGTAACAATTCTCAAAAATTAAACATATGAATTATGAATTGGGATAAAGTTCGACTGTCTTGCTAATAGCTCACGCACTTCTGCATCGGTTGTTTGCGAAAAGTCTTCATACCAAATACCGATCGCATACAATGACTCTGGCATAACTAAACAAACTATTTCGTCTACTTCAGCTTGCAATTGCTCACAGGTTGAAGGGGGTGCAACAGGAACAGCTACAACAATACGTTGGGGTCGCTGTGGTTGCAATATAGCAATTGCTGCCAGCATAGTTGAGCCTGTCGCAATCCCATCATCTACTAAGATTACAGTACGATTTTTGACTTCTGGTAGAGGTCGATCGCCTCGGTAAGCGCGATCGCGTCGCTGCAATTCCCGCATTTCCTTAGCTGTTACTTCGTCAATTATTTTGTGATCAATACCCAAACTATTAATCACATCGTAATTTAAAACCCGCACGCCACCTGTAGCGATCGCACCCATCGCCAGTTCTTCATGATTGGGAACACCAAGTTTTCTCACTAAGCATATATCTAACGGTGCATTCAGGCTATTTGCTATTTCAAATGCTACGGGTACACCACCCCTAGGCAAACCTAACACTAACACCTCTTTACACTTAGCATAGATTGTTAGTTGTTGCGCTAATAATTTGCCAGCTTCAGCGCGATTGCGAAATTTACTGGTCATGATGCTCATCTCCTGCTAACAGTGATGCATAGCTGACATTGAAGATGAAAAATTGTCATTGTATTAGTCTTAACTTTGGATAAAGGCGATCGCTTTCAGAATCAAGGGCAAATCGCTATTCAGGTTAGAAAGTTTATCCAATACCTTTAATTAAACTTCTAGAATATCTCTTCTACATTAATAGTAGCTTCATATTAAGTTAATTGTTTCAAGTCGATAAAAAATCCCAAAACAACAATAATCTGATTCTGATGAAGCTAATATTAAAGCCAGAATGAGCAACTGACTTCTGCTTTGCGACTTAATTTATAATTACGCCATTCAGCCTATTTATAGTAGATTGCTGGTGAATGAAAAACGAATTTTTTGCAAAAAGCCTTATACTGATATGCTTTCAAGCCTGTAGCCAGTTACCTACTGTAGAAAATTTTTTGCTGATTATTGATATTATCTAGTAACAAGAATACTGTTATTTTCATTTAGTTAAAAACTTTACACTTATAACTTTAGCTTAATTTTATTAGCATAATTAATAACTCTTAACTTACAAGCACTCTAATGTGTAAAAAATTATCATAACTCTGATAGCGTTTCTCAGTACAAGATGTTAAATTCTTAATATCACCATAGTTTTGCTCCTTATTAGCCAAGGTTTAGCAGCCAAAGGCTAAACACACGTAGTTATATTTGCAACTCAAAAATTGCGTAATTAGCTGTCATCAGACTTAGACAAAGTACTACAGGATATACACCTGTTAGTAAATTGTATGCTCCTCTAACACGTGCGAAGTTTACAAGTCTTTTACTTAATCTTGGCGATTTACTTGCTATGGACACACTTGCTTACCTGCATTTAGCAGAAACTTATGAAGCGGCTATTAATTCCGGACAGGAAAATATTCCGGATTTTGATTTATGTTTTCCAGAAATAGACTGGGAACAAGAACAGCGAGGAGCTTTGATGCTATTGATCTCCTTGGCATTGGGAGTCAGTTCTTTAGGTTGGGCTAACACGGCTCAGGCTTTAAAAAAAGGTGAAAAAAGTCCACAAGTAGCGTCTGTGCAACAAAAATTGCAAGCAGCCGGATACTTTCAACAAGCTGTCACTGGATATTATGGCCCCATCACCGAAGCGGCTGTAAAGAGATTTCAAAAAGCTCATGGTATCAAGGCTGATGGAGTGGTTGGTTCTAAGACATTAGCAGCATTAGAATCTACTTTAGGAACAGTTAACCCATCATCAGTAACCACTAAGCCGGCTGTCACTAGTTCACGAACAGTTAATCCATCCCCAGGGAAAACTCAGCCTACTGTTAATATTTCAAAAAAGCTACCATCAGCTAGTTCTCAAGTCATCTTGCAAAGAGGTGATCTTAGCTATGAAGTGATGTCCCTCCAGCGCAAACTGCAAGCATCTGGATATTTTGACCAACCAATCACAGGAGATTTTAACGCGGCGACAGAAGCGGCGGTAATCAAATTTCAAAAAGCTCACGGACTTGTTGGTAATGGAATGGTGGATACTCGGACTTTAGCTGCATTGGAGTCTGGTGCAGCAAAAAAAGCGGTTTCACCCTCTCAGCCCAGCACCCCACCGGCTGTAGTTACTCCCCAAAAAAGACGATCGCCTCAGACTTCACTTTTACGCAGAGGTGATATCAGTACACAGGTGCAGTCTGTCCAAGAACAACTGCAAGCAGCTGGATATTTTGACCAACCCATCACAGGAGATTTTAACGCGGCGACAGAAATAGCGGTGATCAAATTTCAAAAAGCTCACGGGCTTATTGGTCATGGAATGGTGGACAAAGGAACTTTAGCTGCGTTAGAGTCTGGTGCAGCAAAAAAAGCGGTTTCATCCTCTCAGCCTAACATTCCACCAGCTGTAGTTACTCCCCAAAAAATGCGATCGCCCCAGACTTCACTTTTACGCAGAGGTGACATCAGCACTCATGTGAAGTCTGTCCAAGAACAATTGCAAGCGGCTGGATATTTTGAGAAATCTATTACCGGGACGTTTGATGTAGCAACAGAAATAGCTGTGGTTAAATTTCAAAAAGCTAACGGACTAATTGCTGATGGAATTGTTGGGCCGAAAACATTAACAGCACTCAAAGGCCAATCTAGTAAATCGGTGACTCCTCATCCTGGAGTGATAGATAAATCTAAACAACTCAAAAATCCAAATTTAGAAAAACTAGTACCTACACCAAAGGTGCATTCTACAAAAGTAGCATCTGCGCCTGATGTAGGCGATCGCCAAGATTCGCTAGTTAGCAACCAGCCTCAACAATTAGATAACTTAACCCAAGAAGCAACACCGCCTGCATCAGAAACTAATTCAACAAAGCTAATATCTTCACCTTCTGAAACTACAACAAAAAATTCTCCTAGTCATCCTCATAAGATGACGCTCAAAAAAGTTATTTCTGGACAGATTTCTCCTAAATCTGTTGTGCATTCTGGCAATGGCTTATTTTTTGCCCAAAATATGATGTATAACCACACAATCACGGTGTACAATCGACAGCATAAATTAGTCAAAGTCATTCCTGACAAAGTAGATTTATCAAAATATGGTTACTCTAAATTCAAGGGTAACTATCAAGGCGCACCGGTTGAAGCTAGTTTTTCTCAAGATGGCAAGTACGCTTGGATTTCTAACTACCAAATGTATGGACCAGGATTTAACAATCCTGGTAGCGACAAATGTAATCCATTGCAAAAAACTGACAAGAGTTTTTTATATCGGATAAATACAGAAACTCTGGAAATTGACCACGTTATTCAAGTTGGGTCTGTACCTAAATTTGTAGCCGCAACTAATGATGAACGTTTAGTACTAGTGAGTAATTGGTGTTCCTGGGATTTGAGTGTTGTAGATCCGGCCAAAAATCGGGAAATCAAAAGAATTAAACTTGGGCCTTATCCTCGTGGTATAGCAATAGATGCAGCGTCAAATAAGGCTTATATCGCCGTCATGGGTTCTTATGATATTGCTAAAGTTGATTTAAAAGATTTTTCGGTTAAATGGCTGAAAAATATTGGTCATTCACCACGTCATTTAAACATAGATCCCACAGGCCAGTATCTCTATGCTTCTTTAAACGGTGAAGGAAAAATAGCCAAGATTAATTTGCCTCAAGGAAAATTAATCGGTAAAGTTTCTTCAGGCAACGCTCCACGTAGCATGGTGCTATCGGATGATGGGGAGCTACTGTATGTTGTTAACTACAGCGATAATACAGTTAGTAAAATTCGTACTAGTGATTTGAAAGTAGTACAGAAGATTAATGTTGGTGCTAACCCCATTGGTATTACTTACGATCCACAAACTAGAGAAGTTTGGGTTGCCTGCTACTCTGGTAATATCATGGTATTTCAAGATTAAATATTAACTGTCTCTCCCGAATAAATACTAATAGCTTCTATACAAAGGAGAGACAGTTTCTGATATTGTTTCCTTGGGACGAAACCGCGCAGATGGTAGAATGAGGATATAACCTCACCTAAACAATTTCAAAAAATAATTATTAATTAGATTTATTAAGATAAGTAACGAATATCCAGTTGCAGAGCCTAATTTAAAAATTAATAGTTTGAAAATGGATAAATTACTTTTTATTTTAAAATCAGGATTTCCACGGTTATTCCTAAGGGTAAAGTTAATTAAGATAAGATCAATAAGATTTAAGTGTTGAAATATAGCAATTACATTTTTACTAACAAATAGTTTTTGTTAGATAGAAAGTAGAGAAAAGTTTGCCTAATACAGCTTTTCAACTGATTCTACTTTTGTTCTTACTGCTTTGATAAGTCTGACCAATATTGGTTGAGGAAAGCTATATATCAATCAATAGAAAATAGGGCAAATAAAAATTAGTTTGCAAGATTTAATTGCAAACTTATAAATTATTGCCAAGCACTATGTATGTAGAGAAAAAAATTTGGAGATGGCTGACTTGTGCATCATAGAAAACTAGTATGACTCACCCGGAATTAATGGTATCAAATAACGCAATTGATGAATTTAGAACTTGCACTCAGCTGCAATACAATGGCCAGCTGAATATCAAAAACCCTAAAGGACAAAAGTGGTGTTTTTATTATCGTCTAGGGCGCATAGTTTGGGCGACAGGAGGCACTCATCCTTTTCGGCGCTGGCGCAGACATATGGCACAGTATTGTCCGCAAATTGATGTAGAGAAAATGCAGTTTCGCCAGCAAGATCTATCAAGTAATTGCTGGGATTATTACATTTTACAAATTTTATACAAAAGACAAAAAATTCAAAGAGAACAAATTCAAGCTATTGTAGAAAGCACGATCGCTGAATTGTTGTTTGACCTAGCCCAGCACACAGATTTTGTTTCTATCAGTTGCGATCGCAATCAAGAAATTATTTTAGACACTCCCATGAGTTTTACAAGCGCAGATTTATCTGTCAAACAGATGCAAGACTCTTGGAAAATGTGGTCAGAAGCTGGTTTGGCAAACTTTTCTCCTGACTTAGCACCAGTGCTACGCAGACCAGAACAACTCCAACAACAAGTAAGTCCATCTGTTTACAAAAACTTTGTTAGTTTGATTGATGGTAAACAGACACTGCGAGATTTAGCAGCGAACATGAAGCAGAATGTTTTGCCTGTGAGTCGTTCGTTACTTCCCTACATTCTCAAAGGTATCATTGAATTAATAGAAGTACCTGACTTACCTGTGCTATTTTCGGAAAACAATAACCCTATTTCCACGCAACCAAAAAAATCCCATATTCCATTAGTAGCCTGCGTGGATGATAGTCCCCAGGTCTGTAAAATGCTAGAAGATATTGTGACTTCTAACGGGTTAAGATTTATGAAAATTCAAGACCCAATTCAAGCACTCCCGACCCTAATTCAAAATAAACCAGATTTAATTTTTTTAGATTTAATTATGCCAGTCGCTAGTGGCTACGAAATTTGTACTCAGTTGCGACGAGTATCTGCTTTTGCTAATACACCCGTGATTATCTTAACGGGCAACGATGGTTTATTAGATAGAGTACGCGCTAAAGTTGTTGGTTCTACTGATTTTATAGCTAAACCTGTAGTAGCCGATAGGGTAATGAGTGTAATACGTAAATATTTACCTGTGCAGACACTATCAACAGCTACACAATCAAAAGTTAGCAGAATACCTAGCTTAGAAGTGAAATTAAAACATTAGTTAATAATTTTTGATGATTGATAGGAGGTAAGCTACTAGTTAAAACTCATAATTAAATTAACAGTAGAGACGTAGTTTTATTTAATAAGTTGTCCCAGATGGAAATTATGTCACTTTCTCTAAATTTTTGAGAAAGTGCCAATTTTTGCTTCTAAATACATCATAAACTTAAGTGTTAGTTCTATAACATTTATAAAAGTAATCAATCAAAATTAGCTCAAGCAAAAACTTATATCTATCTCTTCCTTCCTTAACTTGTAATTGTTGTTTATATTTGAAGGCGAAGTTGTCAGGGAATTTCTATGAATACTGTTTTAGTTGTTGAAGATAGTTTGACCGATATGGAAATACTCAGCCGTTACTTGCAACAGGCTGGCTATTCTGTAATTAAGGCAACAAGCAGCGAAGAGGCTCAAACAAAGTTAGATCTAACTAAGCCAGATTTGATATTTTTAGATGTAATCTTGCCTGGTAAAAGTGGATTTGAAATTTGTCGAGAAATAAAATCTAATCCTGAAACTAGCAAAATACCTGTGGTTTTTTGTTCAACTAAAAATAGTGATGTTGATAAAATGTGGGGCAATATGCTAGGAGCAGAAGCTTATCTAGCTAAACCTGTTGATCGAGAAGAATTAGCAATAATACTGAAGCAATTCCTCAATTAACATTGGTTTAATTTAAACTAAGAATAATTAATAGTAATGCTTATAATTAATTATTCTTTTTCCCTAAAAATATTATTCAGATTTCAAGGAATAAATAGCTTTGGAAACACAAGAAAAATTTTTAAGCTTTACTTTAGGTAGCAACGATAAGGCAGTAATATCTTTGCAACACGTTACAGAAGTTTTGCAAGTTTCATTGACAGACATATGCAGTGTACCTCAAATGCCTAGTTGTGTTTTGGGTATATATAATTGGCGCGGCGAAATGCTTTGGCTAGTTGACTTAGAAGAGTTACTAGGCTATCCATCACTTTTGCAAGGATTCAATCTTATCTCCAAAATGATGACTGTCATCTTAGAAATCGATGGCAAGTATCTAGGATTTTTAGTACGAAATTTGATGGATATTGAATGGCTAGATCCTAATCAAATTAAGTTGCCATCTGCAAATTTATTCTCGCCTAAAATCTCTGAGTTTCTCCAAGGTTACTTTATAAATGCTGTGGAAGAAATGGTATTTAATCTTGATGCAGCAGCAATTGTTAAGTATCCTATGTGGGCAAGTCAGAATTGAACTTCAAATTTCTAAAAATACAGCCACTCAAGACTGTATTTGACAAATTATTTAATAATAAATGAGGTGTTTAAAAATGACAATTGCATATCACAACGGTAAAGAAGAAAATGATCAACAACTTCCGGCAGCAGAAGCTATAGAGCCTTTGGCTGTCAGCGATACAATCACACATATGTCTCATCTTGAAGTATCTACACTAAATGTAGTTGCTCAGGAATTTAAAATGTGGCGGCAGCAGTTACAAGCTATCACAATCGTAATGCGCCAAGCTACAGATATAGATAACTTACTCAAAGTTACTGTAGCTCAAGTTAGAGAAAAAATTACTTGCGATCGCACCTTAATTTATCAGTTTAATTCTCTAGATTCTGGCAGTGTTTTAGCAGAATCAAGAACATTAGGCTGGACACCTATGTTAGGTGAAAATTTACCTGGAATTATTTTTGGCTTATATAACAATCAAGATTATTTAGAATCTGTAACGATTGAAGATATCGACAAAATTCAAGTTACACCTTATCAAAAACAATTACTTGATAAATATCAAATTCAAGCAAGTTTAAGTCTGCCGATTATATTTGAAGGCAAAGTCTGGGGAGTAATCGCAGTTCATAATTGTTCTGGCAGCAGACAATGGCAGGAAGCAGAAATAACTTTTCTCTCACAAGTTGCTACCGAGTTAGCCTACAAATTGCAGAGCTTTGAATTTCAAAGAGAATTAGAATTTAAAACACAAGCTAAAAAATCTGTAGCGAAAGTTACTGAAAAAATCATTCACGTATCAGATATCGATAATATTTTTCAAACCACTACTCAAGAAATTCGGCAATTATTGCGATGCGATCGCGTTGCTGTATATCGATTTAATCCTGATTGGAGTGGCGAATTTGTTGCTGAAGCAGTAGGTCATGGTTGGGTAAAATTAGTAGGCCCAGGTATTAAAACTGTTTGGGAAGATACACATTTACAAGAAACCCAAGGCGGACGGTATCGCCACCATGAAAGCTATATTGTCAATGACATATATAAAGTAGGGCATTTTCAGTGCCATATTGAAATTTTAGAGCAGTTTGAAGTCAAGGCTTATATTATCGTTCCTGTCTTTTCAGGGGAAAAATTGTGGGGTTTATTAGCAGTTTATCAAAATTCAGGTTCCCGCAACTGGCAAGAATGGGAAGCTAACTTTTTAGAACAAATTGGTTTGCAATTTGGTGTAGCTATTGCCCATGCGGAATACCTTGAACAAATGCAAGTGCAATCTCAACAATTAGTGCAGATTGCTGAACAAGAAAAAGCCTTAACCAAGATAGTCAACCGCATTCGCCAATCTAAAGATGTGGAAAGCGTCTTTAAAACAACTACCCAAGAAGTTAGACAATCATTAAGATGCGATCGCGTTGCTGTTTATCGTTTTAATCCTGACTGGGGCGGCGAGTTTGTCGCTGAAGCAGTAGGTAGCAATTGGACAAAACTGGTGGGGCCAAATATCACAACAGTTTTGGATGATACTTACTTACAAGAAACTAAAGGAGGCCGATATGCTAAAGGTGAAAATTTTGTAGTTAATGATATCTACAAAGTTAGTCTAGCTTCCTGCCACATCGAAATTTTAGAGCAATTTGAAGCTAGAGCTTATATTATTGTGCCGATTTTCTTTGGCGAACAATTATGGGGCTTGTTAGCAGCATATCAAAACTCTGGCACTCGTGAATGGAAACCTTGGGAAGTTAACTTTTTAAATCAGATTGCCTTGCAATTTAGCATAGCTAAATCGCAAATAGACTATTTACAACAAGTACGAATTAAATCTGAAAAATTATCTCAGATAGCAGAACAAGAAAAAGCTTTTACTAAGATAGTAAACCGGATTAGACAATCATTAGTAGTAGATGAAATCTTCAAAATTACTACTCAAGAAGTCCGGCAATTATTACGATGCGATCGTATGGCAATATATCGCTTTAATCCTGACTGGAGTGGTGAATTTATTGCTGAGTCAGTTGGTCATAATTGGGTGAAACTTGTCGGGTTAGACATCAAAACAGTTTGGGAAGATACTCACCTCCAAGAAACTCAGGGAGGACGATATGCTAAAGGTGAAAGCTTTGTAGTCAATGACATTTACAAAGTAGGTCATTCTCCTTGCCACATCGAGATTTTAGAGCAATTTGAAGTTAAAGCTTATGTAATTGTTCCTATTTTCTTCGGTGAAAAATTATGGGGTTTATTGGCAGCTTATCAAAATTCCAATCCTCGTGATTGGGAAGAATCACAAGTAAGTTTGTTAGCACGGATTGGAGATCAATTAGGACTAGCTTTACAACAAACTGAATATCTGCAACAGCTACAAACACAGTCAGCAAAACTTGCAGAAGCAGCAGGACGGGAAAAAGCCGCTAAGGAATTACTGCAACAAAGATCTATACAACTGTTAATGGCACTTCGTCCCGCTTTAAATGGTGATTTGACAGTACGTGCGCCAATTACAGAAGACGAATTAGGCACAATCGCCGACGCTTACAATAATACTTTGCAAGCACTGCGGCAAATTGTCATTCAAGTGCAAGCTGCTGCCCAGCAAGTCGTACAAACTTCTGCTAATAGCAATGCTTCCTTGGCTGGACTGAACCAATTAGCACAACAACAGTCTGAAGACATTACTTCTGCTTTGGGTGATATTCAACAAATGGTAGATTCTACCCAAGCAGTGGTAGCTAATGCTGAGTTAGTGCAAATAGCAGTACAAAAAGCCAATCAAACAGTCGAGTCTGGTGATACGGCAATGAACCTGACTGTAAAAGCTATTGAAGCAATTAGAGAAACTGTTGCCCAAACTAGCAAAAAGATTAAGCGTTTAAGTGAATCGTCACAAAAAATCTCCAAAGTAGTCAATTTGATTAGCAGTTTTGCTACCCAAACCAACGTTTTAGCTTTGAATGCAGCCATTGAAGCAACGCGTGCAGGTGAATATGGCAAAGGCTTTGCAGTTGTAGCCGATGAAGTGCGTTCTTTATCTCGTCAGTCCGCAGCAGCAACAATTGAAATTGAAAAGTTAGTTCAGGAAATTCAAACCGAAACTGGAGAAGTCGTAGGAGCGATGGAAATAGGCATTCAGCAAGTTGTTGAAGGCACAAATTTAGTGAGCGAAACCCGTCAAAACTTAAATGCCATAGTTTCTGCAACTGCTGAAATTAGCCAATTAATTCAACAGATTACCGCAGCCACTCAAACACAAATGAGTCAATCTGAAACTGTGACGACATCAATGCAAGATGTTGCAGCTATTGCTAATAAAACCTTTGCTGAATCTCAAGAAATTGCTGCGATTTTCCAAGATTTATTAGGTATGGCGCAAGAACTATTGGTCACTGCAAGTAAGTTCAAAGTTAATTAATCAAAAGGGAGTAGAGAGTGGGGAAAAGAAAGTAGGGATTAGTAAATATAGAAGTTTTATAATTCACCACTTCAAATTCACCACTCCTTCAACACTCCTTCAACACTCCCCCAAATTATAATTATGATTACAGATGCTGAAATTCGTGAACAAGGTTATGTCTATTTCCTAGCAGAAGCCCCAGAATTATTACAAACAATTGAGCAAGAACTTTTGAGTTTTGCGGAAGGGGAAGGTAATAGAAAGAATAAAGTTCATTCTTTAATGCGGGCAACTCATACACTCAAAGGTGGTGCTGCTACTGTTGGGCTAGAAACAATTCAGATGATTGCCCACTCTTTAGAAGATGTATTTAAAGCGTTGTATAACCCAGATATAGTTATTGATGCTGATTTAAATACACTCTTACTTAAAGCTTACGAATGTCTGCGTTTAGCCATAACCGCAGAATTAACAAGTACTAACGTTGATGTTGAAGAAATTATTCAAAGAGTAACGGCTATTATTGTACAACTACAAGAAAAGCTTGGTGATGTTTTTGGCGATGATAATTATATTCCGACTTCTCAAGAATTAGGATTTGATGTGGTTCAGTCCATATTTGAGGTAGGAGTTCAAAAACGTCTAGAAAGTATTGCTACAGCTATTAATAATCCTCCTGATAATGCGGAATTTATCGATTTTTTAAACTCAGAAGCGGAAGTATTTCTTGGACTTGCGGAATCTTTAGATTTAAGTGGGTTAGGCGAACTTGCAAAGACAATTATGGCTGCGCTACAAGCAAACCCTGCTCAAGTTCAGCAAATTGCCACAATTGCATTACAAGATTTACAAGCAATACAAACAACAATATTATCAGGCGATCGCGCTTATATACCTACACTTTCGCAAGATTGGCAAAACTTAACGCAAAATTTTTCAAATAATTTAGCTACTGATCAGTTCGATAAAATTACAAATGAATTTTACGAGTTTTTAACCACATCTAGCAATAATACTCATGAGTGTATTAAGCCGGAAACTGCTAAGTTATATATTAAAATAGTTCAATGTATCTTGGGTTGGTTCCATCACCAAAGAGACATCCCCAAGCAAGAGCTTAATTTATCTCTGTTAGTTAGTAAAATAGATAGAGAAAATAAAATTAATTATATTGAAACTTGGCTAAAAGAATTTTTATCTTACGTTCAAAATCCAGAAGATAGTTATAATCTTTGCGTTTATCGTCACGGGATTATTTTTATTGTCCTGCTGGCAGTAGCTAAGTTTGAGTATGATAATCAAAAGACTGATAATTCCATAGTTTTAACCCAAAAATTACAAAGTGAAATCTGTACATTAGCAAAAGAATATAAAAATTATCCGCCGATAACTGCCCAAGAAAAAAATTGGCTGGATCATCCAAATTTACAAAAGCTTTTAGTTATTAAGGAAATATCAAAACCTGCATTTCATGAAACTGATAATCTTCTAGAATCAATCTGGGGAGGGGAAGCAGAAGATAAATCTAACCAGAGTGAAGAAATGGCAACAGTTGATGATTCAGATAACGTTAGTACTTTATCTACAGGCGAAGATACAGTTGTAGAGTTAATGCCAGAAGTAGTTAATAATATTAACGAACAAATAGAAGATAAGATTCAAATTAGCCCAAATAAAAAAGCACGTCAACATTCATTCGTGCGTGTTGATGTTGAATCATTAAGAAATCTCAACTACCTAGCAGGAGAATTGCTAATTCATCAAAAGAAACGTAATTTTTATGATGAACAAATGCAAGAAATGGTTGAGCAATTCTTACTACATCTGAACAAACACCAAACAGTATTAAATCAATTACGGGACTTACCGCTACATTTACAAAGCCGTACCGCTCAAGCTACGCAAAATTTTGCAACCGTGAATTTTGATTCACTGGAAATGGATGTATATACAGAATTTCATTTATCCTTGTATGAAGCAATAGAAGAGGCTTTACAACTCCAAGAAATTACAGAATCTCTCGATTTAATCATCAAACAAGCTACTCAATTAAGTGAGAAAAAACAAAATTTAGTTTTCAATATTATTGATAACTTAGTAGAAGCCAGGATGTTGCCTTTAGGCGATATTTTGAATCGTTTTACCCCAATGGTGAAAAAGTTAGGAAACATTTATCACAAAAATGTAACGCTACAACTGGTTGGTACAGAAGTACTTGTTGATAAAGCGATCGCTGAAAAACTTTATGAGCCATTATTACACTTAGTACGTAATGCTTTTGATCACGGTATTGAACCTCCAGAAGTGCGTCGAGAATTGGGTAAACCAGAACAAGGTTTAATTGCAATCCGTGCATATCATCAAAGTAGCCAAACTATTATTGAAGTTCAAGATGATGGACAGGGATTAAATCTAGAGAGCATTCGTAAAAAGGCAATTGAGATGAACCTTGTTACATCTCATGAGCATGAATCAGAATTATTAGATTTGATGTTTGCACCTGGGCTATCCACTGCTGAACAGGTAAGCAATATTTCAGGACGCGGTATGGGTTTAGATATCGTGCGTTCTCAGATGCAATCGCTCAATGGTTCAATTTCAGTTCAAACTTGGCCGCAAAAAGGCACAAAATTTATCCTTAAGATACCTTTTTCTATGACTACTGACCAATTAATGCTTGTTCAAGCAGGAGGCGTTGTTTATGCGCTGCTTTTAGACAGTGTTGAAAAAATCTTAATTCCGACATCGCAACAAATTAAGGAATTGGAAGGTAAAAGAGTTTTGCATTGGCATACAGACCAGGATGAAACTTTAGTCACTTTATTTCAACTTTCTGAGTTGATGTCTTATAACTGTTCATACATTAACAGTCATAGCCTTAATAATAGCCAAAATACACTTGATACAAGATTCATGAATAATCCTGTGTTGCTCCTCAAGCACAATCAAGGTATTTTTGGTTTAGAAGTTGACCAAGTAATTGGTGAACAAGAATTAGTAATCAGGCCTTTGGGCAATGCGATCGCACCACCAAAATATGTTTATGGTTGTAGTAGTTCTGCTAATGGCAATCTTATTTTAGTTATCGATGGTTCTCTACTTTTAGAATCTCTTAATTTGCCAGCGACACCTGCAATTACATCATTAGTAAGTCAACCAGAACCAACCGTAGAAGATGAGCTTGTATTGACTCCATTAAATAATAGAGAGTCATTAAACCAGAATCCAGAAGCTAATTACCAATCACCAAATGTAGTTTTAATCGTAGATGATGCTATTAGTTTGAGACAAACACTGTCTCTCACCCTACAAAGAAGCGGTTATCAGGTAATTCAAGCCCAAAATGGTGTAGAAGCCCTAGAACAGTTACAAAAAAATCCGCATATTCAACTTATTATTTCAGATTTGGAAATGCCGCGGATGAATGGTTTTGAATTATTAACAAACCTTACACAAAATCCAAATCTCGCTAAAATTCCTGTAGTAATTTTATCCTCTCGTAGTGCTGAAAAACATCGACAGTTGGCGCAGGAACTTGGGGCTAAAGCTTATCTAACTAAGCCTTATTTAGAATATGAGTTCCTTTCAACTATTGGTTCTCTAATTCATAATTAGTTAAAGATGAGCGATGTTGGTTAATGCAAAACATTAGTCAAGTCAAGGTACTATTGTTTTAGCTTCAATCAACTTTGACATAGTTATCCATGCTGAGAGCGATCGCAGTAAGAACAAACAAAAAACTACTCTCATCTGTACTTCTGTTTGTTCTATGCTTTACCTTGGTAAGCGTGCATTCGTTTGGGCAAACAATTATGACCGCAGCACCGCAACTGCTGACAGATCCATTTTTGCAACTGCCAACTGCAACATCAGTACGAGTAGTATGGTTTACTGAGTTTGCTGGTAATCAACATCTAGTCACCTACGGTGAAGATTTAGAGAAAACTGCTAAAGCCACTACTACTAAACTTAGCCGGACACGCGAAGACCAAAAATCTAGAGTCGGGAAGCAAACCCAAGATGGACAAGTATATCAACAACCTGTAAAGCGTGACATTTGGCGACACGACGCTGAAGTGACTGGTTTAAAGCCTGGAGTTAGGGTAAACTATCGCGTCACTAGTACCAGAGAAGATGGCGAAACTGTCAGCAGTGATGTGTTCACCCTTGCACCTAAACCTGAAGCAGGTACATCGTTAAAAATTCTCCTCACTTCCGACCATCAACTCAAGCCAATGACCGCCGCAAATTTGCAAAAGGTGGTCGAGACAGTGGGAAGAGTGGATGCTGTGTGGTTTGCTGGTGACTTAATTAATGTGAGCGATCGCGCTTCGGAATGGTTTGATGATAATCGGGGGAATGCTTTCTTTCCTGGTTTACAAGGTCGTGCTAAATATCAAATGCAGCATGACGGCGTGACTGCAACCTACACCGGCGGACAAATCATTCAACACGCACCGATGTATACTTGCATTGGTAATCATGAAGTCATGGGTAGGTTTGCCAGAAAGGGGAGTTTAGACCATGAATTTGATGATACATTTCCCCGTGCGGTGGCTCAAAGACTTTATAGCGGCAAATCTTTAATCGATAATTCTTACAATACAATTACCTACGAAGAAATTTTGACCTTACCCGAAAGTAAGGAAGGTGGAAAAAAATATTATGCAGTTAGCTTTGGTGATGTGCGGTTAGTAGTTCTGTACATTACAAATATGTGGCGCACCCCTAAGTTAAACGAAAACTATACAGGTAGATATCGAGAAGCCGAACAAAATTTAGATAATCCTGAAAACTGGGGTTATGGACAGCTGATTTATGAACCAATTGCTCAGGGTAGTACACAATATAATTGGCTAGCAGCAGAACTCAAAAGTCCAGAATTTCAACAAGCAAAATATAAAATTGTCATGTTCCATCATCCACCGCACACGCTGGGTGATAATATCGTCCCTGCATACACCGACCCAGTGCAAATTATAGAACGGGATGATCAAGGTAAAATTACATCAGTGCGTTACGAATATCCTAAAAATGCAGATTACATCATCCGTGATGTAATGCCATTACTAGAAGCAGCCAACGTACAGTTAGTATTTTATGGACATTCCCATTTATGGAACCGCTTCGTTAATTCTCAGGGAATGCACTTTTTAGAAACATCAAATGTTGGTAATAGTTATGGTGCGGCTTGGGGTGAAAGAAAGCGAGAAGTCCCAACAAATTATCAAGAGAAATATGTTGTACTTGGCGACCCCAATGGTTTAGAACCAGTAGTGCCAACCATTGCGCCTATCGTAGGTGAAGATGGTAAAGCAATGCCTTATATTGCTAGTAATGATATCACCGTTTTTAGTATTTTTGATACAGATACAGGCACAGTTAGCAGCTACCGTTTTGATACACGCAAACCTGATTCAGAAGTTATGAAGTTTGATGAATTTAAGTTGCAATAAATATCTTTTATTCATCTTCAATACCTAAAGAACGCAATCTTTCTGCTAACCGTTCAGCACGTTCCCGTTCCTGTTGCAACTGGGATTGTGCTTGTAATGCTGCTTCTTCTGGGGTTGGTACTAAAGCACCTTCAGCCGTAAAATAGCGTAATTTCTCTGCATCAATACCTAAATATAAACCTAATTCCTGACTCCAATACCAACCATTAACGTTAGGTGAAATCTCTTGATATTCACTACCAGCGCGAAAATCACGATTACGCAATTGTTGACGACTGAAATAAATTGTCAGATTCGCGCCGATAAAGTAATCATTGCGATCGCGCCATAACCATTCTAAACAAGTAACCAGAATTAATAGCTGGGCGTGCAGAGAACTTTCCATTTCTGGCTCATCGCTATATAGCTGACTAGCGTCAGGCATCATGGCATCTAATTGTTGAGGAGTTAAAACTATTTGCCTTACTTTACAACTTTTGGAAGTAATTTCTATTATCTTAGATAGATGCAGTTGCCTCACAATTTTTACTAACAAAAAAGCCAGAATGTAAAGCGATATTACAAACATTGCAAAAATATTTAGAAATTGTCTGGAAGCCAAACATGGCTCTAACGTAGAACCTATAGAGAGACTTGAGGCAACTGTGATGAACAAGGGCGATATTAAAAACTATCGATTTGTCTGTACCCTAACCTTTGGCGATATCTACGGTCAAATAATTGTCTGGTTAATTACAATCGTTATAAGTTTGGCATCTGCCTTAGCTTTAATGGGTGCTAGGCGACCTGTATATGCTTTGGCAACAGTAGGTTTAATTGTTCTGCTATCGTTACCTTTCTTACTGTTCGCTTTTGTAACTACATTGTTAAATCATATTGAACTAACTGCTATAGAACCAGGTACAAAAACCGAACCCATACCAGGTAATGTTTCTCAGCAACAACCTGTACAAGCTACTAGTTGAATGGTAGAAATTTAGTGGGTTTTAATAATTGTCTATGTTGAATAAATTAACTTCCCTGTCAGTTGACAGGGAATTTTTTTTGTCAAGATGCAAAATCTCTACAATAGAACAGCATCTTTTTGCAATCGGGGGCTAGTTATGTTGTCACATGATGTGATTATTGTCGGGGGTGGATTGGCTGGGTGTCGTGCGGCGGTGGAAATTGCCCGTACTGACCCTAGTTTAAATATTGCTGTAGTGGCTAAAACTCACCCTATTCGTTCTCACTCGGTTGCTGCCCAAGGTGGTATGGCAGCATCGTTAAAAAATGTTGATACCGAAGACTCTTGGGAAGCACACGCTTTCGATACTGTTAAAGGTTCTGATTACTTGGCAGACCAAGATGCAGTGGCAATTCTCGCCCAAGAAGCACCAGATGTGGTAATTGACTTAGAACATATGGGGGTTTTGTTCTCTCGTTTACCCGATGGTCGCATTGCCCAACGGGCTTTCGGTGGACATTCCCACAATCGCACTTGCTACGCCGCCGATAAAACTGGTCACGCAATTTTACATGAATTGGTAAATAATTTGCGGCGTTACGGTGTGCATATTTATCAAGAGTGGTACGTCATGCGCCTAATTTTAGAAGAAGGTCAAGCAAAAGGTGTTGTGATGTATCACCTTTTGGATGGACATATTGAGGTCGTCAGGGCAAAGGCGGTAATGTTTGCTACTGGTGGTTATGGTCGCGTTTATAACACCACTTCCAATGATTACGCTTCTACAGGCGATGGTTTGGCGATGACTGCGATCGCAGGTTTACCCCTCGAAGATATGGAATTTGTGCAGTTCCATCCCACTGGCTTGTATCCGGTCGGGGTATTGATTTCCGAAGCAGTGCGGGGAGAAGGGGCGTATCTAATTAATTCTGAAGGCGATCGCTTTATGGCAACCTACGCACCCAGCCGGATGGAACTAGCTCCTCGTGATATTACCTCACGGGCGATCACCTACGAAATTCGGGCTGGGCGTGGTGTTCATACTGATGGTAGTGCTGGCGGGCCTTTTGTCTATCTCGACTTGCGCCACATGGGTAAAGAAAAAATTATGAGTCGCGTTCCCTTCTGCTGGGAAGAAGCCCACCGCTTAGTCGGCGTTGATGCAGTGACTCAACCAATGCCAGTCCGCCCAACAATTCATTATTGTATGGGTGGTATACCTGTTAACATTGATGGTCGAGTTCGCAGTAGTAATGATGGTTTAGTTGAAGGCTTCTTTGCTGCTGGGGAAACAGCTTGTGTTTCCGTTCATGGGGCAAATCGTCTAGGTAGTAATTCGCTATTAGAATGTGTAGTTTATGGTAAACGAACTGGGGCGGCGATCGCTCAATATGTACAGAAACGTAAATTACCTACTATTGAAGAACAACGCTATATCAAAGAAGCCCAACAAGAAATCCAAGCCTTACTAGAACAACCAGGACAATATCGCATTAACCAAGTCCGCCAAGCTTTTCAAGATACCATGACCGAATTCTGTGGTGTTTTTCGTACTCAAGAATTAATGAGTCAAGGTTGGGAAAAAATCACAGAAATCCAGCAAAAATATAGTCAAGTTTATTTAGACGACAAAGGTAGTTGCTGGAATACAGAACTTGTAGAGGCTTTAGAACTGCGAAGTTTGATGGTTGTTGGGCAAACCATTCTAGCATCAGCCTTAAACCGCCAAGAAAGTCGCGGCGCACACTTCCGCGAAGATTTTCCGCAGCGAGATGATGTCAATTTCCTCAGACATACAATGGCTTACTATTCACCCGCAGGTATTGATATTCAATATCGCCCCGTGGTGATTAATATGTTTGAGCCACAAGAAAGGAAGTATTAGTTTTAGTAATAGGGTGATATCAAAATCATCCTATTGCTTGCTAATTATGTATGAGTGTTAAACAATGATCGTGCAAATATTAAGCCTCAATACGTAACATTATATGGCTCTCCCAGAGTAACTATGGTAAAATAATATAAGAAAATTAAATAAAACTTAGATAATTTAGATTGGTTAATAGAGAAAACCCAAGCTATAAACCGAAT
>NZ_JACJRV010000031.1 GCF_014697475.1 Nostoc sp. FACHB-152 | reverse complement strand
ACAGTTATCTCAGTTGCACTCAACTTAATGAATCCTCAACATTTAAGAAACTGGTTTACTAATTGCTGTTACTGTACCTCATAACACAGGAAACTGCTGTAAGAAAATAGATGAACTAGACCCTGTACCCAACCTATTAAGTACAGCTAAAGTTCCCGTATTACCTTTAGGGGCAGGGAAGGCAGGGTATGCAACGGTAGACCAAATCAGACAACCTTCAATTAGACAATTAATTATTAATAATGTGGTTGGAACCAATATCACCGTTGGTAATACGACAGATACTGTCTTTCTTCAACTTAGTATTACCCCTACAAATATTGACTCTAATTTAATCCTTGAAGCTAACCTTAATGGGGTTAGTGGGGGAGGCACTGCCACCCTTAGTTTAGGCTGGAACAGTAACCCTGTAGTAGTGTTTGGTAGGCTTGGGGGCTTAGGTAGTTCCTTTACTTCTTCTTCTTTTAAAATAATTCTTCCTGCCAATCACAATGGGTTGGGAATGACTACAAGAAATTATCAACTATTTGGAAAGGTAGCTGTTGGAGGTACTTCAGTTACTTTCAACACAGGCGGATTAGGCATCTCTTCTCTTACTATCACAGAGGTATCAATATAATGACAGAAAGATATCAATTTCCTTATGAATATTGGCAGGTACATAGTGCTGTATTCTTCACACTTAGAGAGGAATTTTCTTGGGAGGCTATATCTGCTGGCCAACTTAATATACAGGTGTATGATAATCACTATGATTATTTCCTAGATGAAAATAATCAACCTCATGGAATATTATGGGTAGATCAGACGGGCTTATACCCTAAAGTATCTAAAGAGAAGGTGGCTGAATGGACGGAGGAGTACCTTAGAGTTATTAATCGCAGATGGGATATATTTCAGAGAGATTACCTCCATACAAGTTTTATCAAAAAAGCCACCAAAGAATCTCTTAACAATGCGGCAATAGGGTTTAATCTTAACCAGACCTTAATACTGGCTGATTTGTTATGGGTAAGGCAGGATCTTATAAAAAACTTTAATGTCTTTGAGGAAGCAATAAAGAATTTATATACCCTCATGCTCCAAGTTACCGGAGTTAATGTTGTCACCCTTCAAGACATCCAAGAATTTAAAGATGTAATAGATGAGTGTAATATTGTCACCTCAGTTTTAGACGACTAATTAATTAAATTATATGACTATTGTTAAAGGTATTATAGCTGACTCAGCAGGGACACCTCTCAGTGGAAATCTGATAGTAACCCTAGCTGGGGCAGTATTTAATAAATCTACTACTCCTAATACTGTCTACATCCCTGAACCAAGAAGTTTTACTATTACAAATGGTGTAGTTAATATTAATCTTCCTGAGTCAGAAACCAGTAAGGTTAGTTATAAGTTTGAGTTCTTTGTGACTGCTGGTGGTATTACGTCTACTACTCAGGCTGCTCCATTTCCTTTTAATGCAGTAGTACCTAACATAGCCGGGGTTGAACTAGATGATCTAGCCCCAACTGGTATGGTTTCTGATGTACTAGATACTGGAGTATTAAGGTTAGCTAGATTAATTTCTAGTGACCCTACTTACTCTTCAGCTATTGGTGGGCCATTCCCTCAAGGTGAGTGGCAGAACAATGCCTACTACAAGTACAGAGACTTAATTACCTACAACTACAAAGCTTACATCTGTAGGTCAATTACTCCTGTTATTGGGAGTATCCCTTATGATGGTTCTCCTGATTGGATGTGGTTGCCTGTACAACCTTCAGGGACTATTACAGTAGGTAGTAATACGCCTTATGGGGCTGCTTGGAGTGGTTCTGAACTACCACCTACCCAAAGTACTCTGTTCAATGTTCTAGAGACTAAAGCTAACTTAACTAGCCCTACTTTTACAGGTAGTGTTAATGTCCCTACGGTAACTACTTCAAATAGCAGCACATCAGCAGCCTCTACCGCTTATGTTAAAAATAACTTAAGCCTTTATGCTCCCTTAGATTCCCCTGCTTTCACAGGTACTCCAACTGCCCCCACAGCAGCAGCAGGTACTAATACCACCCAGATAGCTACCACTGCTTTTGTACGAGGATTATTAGCTTCTCCCACCTTTACAGGTACCCCAACTGCCCCCACAGCCTCAGCAGGTACTAATACTACTCAGATTGCTACAACGGCTTTTGTTCAAGGATTATTAGCCTCCCCTGTATTTACAGGAACACCAACCGCACCTACTGCTGCTTTTGGGACAAACAACACTCAACTAGCGACTACTGCTTACGTGTTGGCACAAGCTTTATCTTCTAGTGACTCAGCAAGTATTAGATACTTAAAGGTAGGTACACTATTAATAAAATTTGCTACATCTGTTGTGACTTTATCAAGTAATCAAGCGACGATAAATTATAGCGGTACGCCAACGTTCTCAGGGGTAGTGACAATTTTAGCTTGTAACGGAGATGGGGGTATAGAACATTCAGTTCACGTAATGACAAGCTCTATAACAACAACTTCATTTAATATACGCGTACCAACTCTGGCTTCAGGATCTTACCGTGTTAACTGGATAGCTATAGGGACGGCGTAAACTAATTTAATCATTGGACTAAATATAATTATTAGATATATCAGGAGCCTTAAAATTAGGCTCCTTTATTTTTTAAATTCATATATTACTAAATATGACAAGGCGTGTATTCCAAGACGGAGATATCCTTTACGCTCAGGATGTCAATGAGATAGGTAATCCCATTGTAGATGGTCAGGATTTGTTAGGTCACGGGCCTAAAGTTACAGATGCTTATTTATCTGATAGCTCTAATCAATTAAAGTCTAGATTCTACAACTTTTATGACAGATTAAAGGTTAGTCAACAAACAGGACTAACTTTTTCTTATTTAGGTGGAGTTGTACTTTTAAGTAATGGAACACTAGCTTCCATTAGTCCAGGCACCATTAACCTCCCTAACAATGCTACAAGTTTTGTATTTGTAGGTAGCAATGGTACTGTCCAGCAATCTTCTGTACTGCCTAATGAATGTTTCCCTTTAGCTTTAATTACTACAACAAGTGGGACTTTATCAACCCTAGTAGACCTAAGAGATAAGGTAATTGATAGAGTTGCCCCGTCTACTATTCCTGTTCAGCAATTAATCCCTCCTGGGTTTGTTGGAGAATACTGGGGAAATACGGCCCCTTCAGGTTGGTTATGGTGTGATGGTGCTACCTACTCTCAAGCTACATATCCTGCCTTATACGCTGCTCTGGGCTCCTCCTATAACGTAGGGGGAGGTAACTTTAGAGTACCTGACCATAGAGGTAGAGTTGCTGTTGGGGCTGGTCAAGGTTCAGGCTTAACTAACAGAACACTTGGGCAAACCTTTGGTAGTGAGACTGTAACTCTAGATGTTAGTCAACTACCTTCCCATAATCACGGAGTTAATGACCCTGGGCATAGTCATCCCTTCTCTGACCCAGGACACTCACATGGGGTAAATGACCCAGGACACGGACATGGGCTGCCGGGGGATGTTTATGACAGAGAGGCAAGTGAAGGGTCTGATGGTTCCGGGTCTGCCTACCAACCTAGAGGAGCTTACACATTAGGCGCAACTACTGGAATTAGTATTAGAACCTCTTGGACTGGCATTAATATATCTGGAGCCTCTACAGGATTGAGTATTAACTCTCAAGGGGGTGGGGGTTCTCACAATAATATTCAGCCCTCTGTTGTTTGCAATTTTATTATCAAAGTTTAGTAAGCCCCCAGAGATAACCAGGGGGTCTTTTATAAGAAACCAATAAATAAATGAAATCTCAAAGTTTATTACCCATTACGTTAGCTCAAACACCAGCAGAACCCTCTGTATTATCAGTACCTTCTAGAGTGCAAGAAAAGATAATTGAGCAGGTACTAATTCAATCAGGTGGCGTAGGCTTAGGAGTATTATTATCCTTAATAGGTGCTATCTATTTTGCCAAAATATTAGGGGTAGGTAACTTCATTAGTAAATGCCTTGAACAGGTAGACAGTGGTACTCAATCGTTAAAGGCACTAACTGAAGTCTTAAATAAGATTACAGAAGACTTAAAGGATAACCACACAAAGTATATCCAAGACCATGAAGACATCTTAGAGGAGATTTCTGAAGTGAAAGAAATCCTTAAAACTGATGTAATGAATCAACTAAAGGATATAGAAAGAAAGTTGACTAAATAATAATAACCTCCTAGTTCTTATCTTATATACCAGCTATAACTAAGTCATATATTAAATTAATTATATTAACTACTATGGAACAGTTAAATATTTATGAAGCTAGAGAGTTCACTGAGTTCTTTTTAACTAAAGATGGCTATCTCACCCCCTATTCACTTTAGCTTCCCTACTGATGATAAAGGTGAAATCATAGGTAAGTATATTAATGCTTATGACTTAGTTATGGCACTAGGTTATGTGTATTATATGAAAGCTTGGCAAAAGATTAAGACTGAGCAGGCTATTAAAGTTGAGTATAGCTTTAGCATAACTGGCGGTCTTGAAGATATTGAGGTTATCCACCAGGAGGATTTCTTAACCTATAATCAAGTAGTTAGCATACTGAATAAGACTAATAAGATAGGGGTTAAAGAAAGACGTAGGCTCCTAAAATTTATTAAAGATAGTATGTGACCTAAATTAAAATTAAAACCCCCTTTGGAGCCTTCTAGAGGGGTCTTTTTTATTGTTTATTTTAGATGAATAGGCTAAACCTGATATTTTGGTAAATCAGCTAGCAATTGCTTTATGGTACTAACTTTAGCTGCTTATGCTTGGAAAATAAGAGGAAAGATTAATATTTATGGTGATGATTTGTGAGGTGACTAGGTGGAGGAAGTTTCTGAGTTGCCAATGATTAGGGTTGGCTAGTTATGTTCCCCTTTTTAGTCTGAATGAAAAGGTAGAGGTTTACCAACTTAATGTTTAATTAATCTTAAAGATACGATTTGCCGTACCTTGGAAGTAAATATATAGGTGATAAGAATATAATAAAAATCAAAAATGATCCCAACAAATCTCCAAAATAAAACATAATACTAAAATATAATTGGAATCCTAATACATATACAATATTTAAGACCACCCACAACAAGCAAGCCCTAATAGTAAAAGTAGAAAGATTTATGTCATTTTTTATTACAGGTGTAGTCTTATTTACCCCTACTGGAGTACCGCCTAAAAATACCATAATAGGGTTACAGAAAATTGAAATTAATACATGACATATCAGCAATGAAAATATACCCACATAAAAAGGATAACTGAATGAGGTAATAATTATTAAAGCAAACAAATAATATACAAAGAATGTAAATAACTTCTTAAATTTATCATCAGAATTCATTTTTATATCTCCCTTACCAGTGAAGGACAATTAGCAAGCCTCTTAAAGAGATAAAAGCTTGAGAATGATTTATTTTAGTAATCTGCCCAATTAAATCTGTGGCTGTAGTTTCCTTAGATACCTCAACACATCAGTCTTACCAGTAAGCTGTGGTTTATTAGTAATAATGTAATGGACGTAAACTTAATTACAGCAAGCTTTATACTGCCATACAAGGGGAATGAACTTAATTTCTTACACCCTTGGGCTATGTAATGATTGCAACTTATCTACACTTTAACAAGTACGTAAATGAGTGTCAATAAAGACACTTAACTTACTGTGAAAAGATATATTTGAATATTTTTAAGAAAACTGCAAAGCCCTAAAATACCCAAAATGGAAGCACAGAACTACAGGAGAGTTAACCTGTAAACTCCTCTCCAGGTAGGTTGGGATTCAGTTCACTTGTGATTACTAACCTAAAGCTTTCCTCCCTAAATGCTGGTTAAGCCAAAGTTTACTAACCATTATTTTCAACTCTGCTTAATAAGCTATAGCCAGCTTAGAATCTAAGCTGGAGATTCAAGAGTGTCAAACTAACTGAATGCTTAACATCTCTAACCCTGACATCTTGGTAAGTTAGCTAATAGTTAGGTTATAATATTGAGCTTTTTTTATTATGGCTGGAAGATAAGAGGCATAGCTGAAGATGACTCCTATAGAGATGAGGAGCTAGAGCTAGGTTAACATACCGCTAGTGTTGAGGTTGTTGATTAAGGTGTATACTGATTTGATTGAGAGAAATCTGAGAGAAAATCAGCTTTTAATGTTGTGGTTAGTCTTGTACAAGTAACGAGCGTGGAGGGATTTGAACCCCCGACCCACAGAACCGGAATCTGTTGCTCTATCCACTGAGCCACACGCCCTTAATCTTCTGCATTATAGCATGGCTGTGAAAAAGTGAGCATTGACCTTAAAGATAATCAGCTGGATTGACGGGTGTACCATGACGGCGTACTTCAAAATGCAGGTGCGGCCCGGTAGATAAGCCTGTGGAACCAACAGCTGCGATCGCCTGTCCGCGTTGCACTCCTTGTCCCTCCGATACAAATAATTCGCTAGTGTGTCCGTAGAGTGTGGTTAGTCCGTTACCGTGATCAATAATTACTGCTCGACCATAGCCACCATACCACCCAGCAAAAATGACTGTTCCCGAATCGGCGGCGCGAATTGTACTACCATAGCTAGCCGCAAAATCCAAACCTGCATGAAAGCGGCGATAACCAAGCACTGGATGCATCCGCCAACCAAAAGGACTGCTAGTAGGAGCATTACTAGGATAGGTAAACATCCCTGTACCGCGAATAATGATGCTGGTGCGGCTGTTGGTTTTGCCTTCTAGGGCGGCTACTTTCTCCTGAATTAAGCTTTCCAGATTTTGAGAATCTCTTTCTAATTGATTTTCGGCTGCTTCTAGGGCTTGGCGATCGCTATTTAAGCGTTGAATTAATTCAGACTGCGATTGTGCTTGAGCTTGATAATCGGCTTTTTGTGCTAGTAATTGCTGACGAATTAAGGCGATTTCATTTTTCTGCTGTTCTACGTCGGTTTTTTGCTGATTTATTTGGATTGCTTGAGTGTTGAGTTTGGCTAAAATTTTCTGGTCTGCTTGATAAACTAACTTTAATTGATGGCGACGGCTAATAAAGTCACTGATATTTTGACTTTGCATTAAAACTGCCCATCCTTGATTAACGTGCGATCGCTGGAGATATCGCAACCTTGCTACTGTGGCTATTTGCCTTTCTTCATAGGTACGTTGCGCTACAGCTAAATCGGCTTCTAGTTTTTGCAGGCGTTGGGTAGCTTGTAATAACCGCGATTCACTATCTTGAATCTGATTATTTGTAGTGTTGATATTGTGGTTAATCCCAGTTAAACGATTTTGAGCAGCATTTTGCAAATTTGTCAAGCGATCGCGTTGCTGAATCACATTCTGGCGTTCTTGATTAATTTGTTGTTGCTGTTGTCGCAAGGTATCTACGGATGCTGACGTTGTTGCATATCCAGTCAATATTGAACTTAATACCAACCAAACACAGACAACACAACAAAATTTGAGAAAAAGTATCTTCAATGCTCTCATAGCTTGAGCCTAACCAAAGCAACGCTGCCAAACACTATGAGTATTCCCACATTTTGATTGATAAACTCACGCGGCGATTCTACCCAGCCTCGCCCAAAAAATGGTTTGGACAAATCGAGGTCATCTTGGGTCTTAACAATATTTATCGTCACTAGAGCAATTACGTCACAAAATTTAGCGTATCTATTGTTGCAAAGCCTGTAATTTAAATAGTCATCAACTGGATACATCAAAAGAGTTAGAGACTGAGTATTTTTTACTTAAGTCACCCAAGCTCTGAAAAGTTTATCTACTGGTATCTTCAATATGAAACACTTATTGATAGTTTGGGTACTCATACTATATTTGCTTTTTCCCAGTCAAGCGATCGCTCAAACAAAACCTGCCTACAGCTTAATATCTGGATTAGGAACACATCACCATCCAGTTTCTACCCAAAACCCCGAAGCGCAAAAGTTTTTCGACCAAGGGTTAAATTTAATCTACGGTTTTAACCATGATGAAGCGGCTCGTTCTTTTAAATATGCTGCCGAACTTGATCCACAGATGGCAATGGCATATTGGGGTATTGCTTTGGCTTTGGGGCAAAATATTAATGCTGTGATTACAACTGAAAAAGAACAACTCGCTTATCAAGCAATACAGCAAGCTGTGGCACTTTCTGGGCAAGTATCAGCCTCAGAACAAGATTATATTGCTGCCTTGGCGAAGCGGTACTCTTCAGATGTCAATGCAGATTTACATCAATTAGATATAGATTATGCCAAAGCAATGGCAAGTCTTGCCAAGCGTTATCCTGATGACTTAGATGCAGCGACGCTGTTCGCAGAAAGTATGATGGATTTACATCCCTGGCAACTTTGGACTCATGATGGTCAACCACTGCCAGGTACAGAAGAGATTGTTGCTGTTTTAGAATCGGTACTGCAACAAGATCCAAATCATGCGGGAGCGAATCACTACTATATCCATGCCGTAGAGGCTTCACTACACCCTGAACGCGCCCTTGAAAGTGCCAAGCGGCTAGAAAATATCGCGCCGACTGTGGGACATTTAGTACATATGCCTTCTCATATTTATTTCCGGGTGGGAGATTATGACGGAGCGAGACGAGTCAATGTGCAAGCGATCGCTCAAGATGAGTCTTACATCTGTCACAATCAAGTCCAGGGGATTTACCCACAGTTATACTTGACCCACAATCTCCACTTCATGATGCTAGCTAGTAGTATGGCAGGCAGATATCATGATGCTCTAGCTGCTGCTGATAAATTAGTCAAACACGCTACCTCTATCGACCCTCATTTACCAATGCTTGAGGGATTCCTAGCCAATAAAATGCTGATGCAAGCCCGATTTGCTGACTGGGATGCAATTTTGCAAACTCCGGCTCCTAATAGCACACTCCCTACCACCACTGCACTCTGGCATTTTACTAAGGGTTTAGCATATGCCGGCAAAGGTAACGTCGAAGCAGCAGCAAACGAGAGTCACGCATTATTAGCTGCAACAAAAGTAATTCCAGCCACAGCAACTATTGGCTTCACACCCGCCAGCCGTATTCTCAACATTGCTCAAAAATTCCTGGATGCCAAAATTGCCAAAGCTAACCATGATTACGACTCTGCTGTTGAAATTTTACAGCAAGCAGTAGCGGCAGAAGATGCCCTTGATTATGTTGAACCACCAGATTGGTACTTTCCTACAAGAGAAGCATTAGGTAGTGTACTGTTAGCAAAAGGTGATTATGCAGCAGCCGAACAAGCTTTTCGAGCCGATTTAACAAAATATCCCCATAACGGACGTTCTTTATTTGGACTGCAAACAACTTTGCAAGCATTGCAGAAAAATAATGCAGTGCAACAAGTTCAATCAGAGTTAGTTACTGCTTGGAAAAATGCTGATACTCAACTGGGTGTAGAACAGCTTTAGTCAGCTAGTAATTCTAAATTAGTTAAGTAGAGGGACATAAATAATTGTAATTAGGAGAAGGCAGGAGGCAGAGGGCAGGAGGGAAGAGGTTTTTAGCTATTTTGCCCAAGACTTATCTAGTTAAGTTTATTTGTGCCTTCCTACTTACAAGCAAACTCATTAACACTTGTGGTAATTCTGTTCCATTGCAGAATTACCCTAATTTTTATATATAGAACTCATATTTGATTTTTGACAAAAATCAGTACATTTTTACCTGCATTCTTTGCTATTGCCTATTGCCTGTGATTCCTATAGATGCACTTTTGTGGAATCTTGATTGTGAGAAAAAGTGTTCTACCTTGGAAAGTTGCTCAACTTGGGTTAATAACCAGCTAATTAACTGATAGTTACTTCGGGCGATCGCATTGCATAATACATCATTTAAACTCTGGATGCAGGCTTTAAAAACAGCCAAGCTACAAAGAAAGTAGCTGCTGTAAATAATTGCGTTAAATCCAAAGCAGATAAATAGCCATCTGCAAACGAAGCAATACTGCGGTCAGTAATCCCAAACAACCAAGATGAGATACCAAACAACCAAATTCCATTCTTGAGATTGCCTACAAACTCCTTAGAATTGGATGCTTTTGGGTCTTTCATTTCCTCTACTCCGTTAGTGAAATATCCAGTATCAGCAAATGAGTACTTTTTAAGCTTTGACACTGGTTATATCTATATTAATAAATATTTCATAATCTTGACTAAACTACCCAAGGGTACATCTAGCTATTTTGTCTATCCATCTCTGGTAATCTCACCCTTGAGAGAGTATTTAAGAATAAAAGGGAGCAAGGACAAGAAAATCGCACAATTAACATTACAGAGACATCTGCGTGATATTAGCGCAGCAAGCAATCTGTAAGAGCGTCACTGGCGTGGCTTTGTCTCAGTCAGAATTTTTATGGAGTTTTTTAAGTCAGAAGCTGTTTTTTCTGGTTTTCCTGCAAATGGAAAGACTAAGATACTTTTTATATTGGGATTATTGACTAATTCTCGTAAACGACTTAGTTGATGGTCTGTAATTGCTACCCCAGCATATTTTTGCGCGTAATATAATTCTTCGGCAAAATTTTTATCATTATAAGCTTGAATAAATGCGCGATCTACGCCCCATTTTTCCCAGTCAGCCGCGAAATATTTTTTAGCCCAATAAGGATTATGATGGCAAATATCAAAGCTCACAGAGCCATTAGCTTTTTTCATCGAGCTTGTCATTTGTCGCACAAAATTAGTTAAATTAGCAGTGCGGTCAACTTTCCCTGGTAGTTCAGCATAATAACCCAGGTAATCATCCCATTGCACTGCATCAATATTCGGATATTTTTTGACAAATTCTACTAAAATATTTTTAAAGAACGCAGCCACTTCAGGAATCTGCACATCCAAAACATAATGGTCGATTCCAGCGTAGGTTTTATCTACTCCTGGAACAATCCACCTTTTAGTCACTGCTAAATCAAAAATTGGGCTATTTTCATCTATTTTAATACCCTTTTCAAAGTAAGCATGAACTTGCATTCCTTGTTTATGCGCTTCATCAATCAACCAATTTAACCATTGTTCTTGAAACTGGTTTGGACAACTACTATACCCTAGTGTTTGCTGCATAACCTCGCTTTTGTACATCGTACAACCATTACCCCAAACACCGTGAATAATAGTGTTAATTCCTTGAGAGCGATAGTATCTAACTCTTTGGCGAATCGTTTGCTCATCAGCATTATTTGTAGCTTGATAGCGAGTTAAATAAATTCCTCTAATTACTTTTTTCTCCCAAGGCGTTGGAGGTGATATGGTTTTTTGAGATTGTATTGGGTTACGAGTGGTTTTTTGATTCTTAGCAGCTAAATTTTGAGGGCTTGGTAAAATGCTACGCGGGGTTGGAGAAGCAGTTGGAGTAGTGGCTAAAGTAGGAATATTTATTCTTTGTGGGGTTGGAGTAGCAGCTAAAATAGGAATATTTATTCTTTGATTATTAGGTATAAATTTACTGATATCTAGATTTTCTCTTTGACTGAACAACCAGTAACCGCCTCCTAAGACAGCTATGATTACAGACAAGGGAATATTTAAGCATCCACATCCATTTGGCTGTTGTTTTTTCGATGGCATATTAATTTAAAGACTATTAATTAATCTTGTGGCATATACATATATTGTTCCCATACCACATTGAAGTCTTTCAGATATAATCTCTAAAAAATTAGGTAGTAGCAACTAGATTAGCGATCGCTACAAAAAAATACCCCCAACTTGAAAAATCAAGTGGGGATTTATTTTTTTATCTAAAAATCTATTTAACTGAAACAGCATCAACATCAACAGTGCTTGCAGTAGTAGAGTTAGCATCATCTGAAGTATTGGTAGCAGTACTTACACCTTTACGAGCCTTCCAACCTTCAAGCACTAGCCCAGACACTTCAGTAACTAACAGCGTCATCAAGAAAACATCGTCAAGTTCACCGACGATGGGAAAAACATCAGGAATAATATCAATGGGGCTAATAAAATATACTAGCGTTCCTAGAATTACCCACCAGCGATACTTAGGATTACGGATTAAATTGCGATACCAGTTGTATACAGAATCTATAGAAAATTTCATTCTTTAGTCCTCCATTTACCTTTTATTTTGGCAAATTCTGTTGAGATATTCTGGTGGGAATAACCGTCCCAGATTAGTTAGGTAGTTGCTACACCATATAAAAATTGATTAATAAAAATATATTTTTTTGTAAATGTTGAGTGAACTTGAGCTTCTGGGAACACTAGGGCGGTAAGTAAAATTTTCATCTATCCAGGGATGGAGGATAGAAATTAATGCATAGAACTAACTCCTGCAAAATGAAAGCTTTTCCATTACAGTTGGTTCTGATTGTACCGTTTGCCTTGCAAATCTTCGGTGCAGTAGGGTTAGTTGGCTATTTGTCATTTAAAAATGGGCAGAAAGCAGTCAGTAATCTAGCAGATCAGCTAATGGATAGAACCAATACAATAGTTGATCAACACCTGAATGCTTATTTATCTATTCCGCAAAAGCTGAATCAGATCAATGCAGATGCCATTGAGATGGGATTATTGAATGTACGCGATCGCCAAACCGTTGGCAAGTATTTTTGGAAACAAATGCAAGCCTATGACTTAACCTACATTGGTATGGCATTGACCACAGGTGAGGGAGTAGGAGCCGCACGCTACGACGGTAAAACAGTCACAATTGATGATTGGGGTGCTAAACTGCCAAATAATGGCAAAAACTACGCCACTAATAATCAAGGCGATCGCATCCGGATTAATAACACTTACGAATACAATAACTTTAAGGAAAATTGGTATACAGAACCAATAAAAGCTGGTAAACCAATCTGGTCGCGGATTTACAGTTGGAACTCTCCCACAGGCCCCTATATCACTGCGGCTACAGGTCGTCCAATATATGACAAAAACCACAAATTATTAGGAATGGTTGGTGCAGATATTCATTTGTTGAAATTGAGTGCATTTTTGCAGCGTTTAGATATCAGTCATTTTGGACGGGTGTTTATTCTTGAACGGAATGGAATGTTAATTGGCAGTTCTAGCAAGCAAGAGCCTTTTGCGCTAGTTAAAGGGGAAGTTCAGCGAATCAAAGCCACAGAAAGTCCAGACCCTAAAGTTCAAAATATTGCAAAGCAGATTCAACAAAGCTTCAACGGATTTGGGTCAATTACCGAACCAAAAAAACTGCAACTGAAGTTTCAAGAAGAGACTAATTTTGTATATGTCACCCCTTGGCGAGATCAATATGGACTTGATTGGTTAGTAGTAGTGAGTGTGCCAGAAAAAGCTTTTATGGCACAAATTAACGCCAACACTCAAATTACAATTTTGTTTTGTATAGGTGCATTAGCTGTAGCAATTGTGATTGGTTATTTAACTTCTGGTTGGATAATACAGCCGATTTTGCGAATTAACCGTGCTAGCCAAGCAATGGCAGCTGGTAAATTAGAACAAACTGTAGATGTTAGTCCAATTGAAGAACTCAATATATTAGCCCACTCTTTTAATTACATGGCGGCGCAATTACGTCAATTTTTTACTGCTTTAGAAGAGAGTAAAGCCGAATTAGAAAACCGAGTGGAAGAACGTACCAATGAACTTAAAAATGCATTAAGCGAATTGCAACGTACCCAGGCACAAGTAATTCAAAATGAGAAAATGTCTAGCCTTGGTCAACTAGTAGCTGGAGTTGCCCATGAAATCAACAACCCGGTAAACTTTATTCACGGCAATATTGCTCACCTGAACGAATATACACACGATTTGGTCAGGATGCTCAAGCTTTATCAGGAACGCTATCCTAACGGTGACTCAGACATACAAGAACTAGCCGAAGAAATCGATTTAGAGTTCTTGATGGAAGATTTACAGAAAATCATACCTTCTATGAAAATGGGAACTGAAAGGATTCGCAACATTGTGCTATCGTTGCGAAACTTTTCTCGCATAGATGAAGCAGAATTTAAAGCAGTCGATATTCATGAAGGCATTGAAAGCACAATATTAATTTTGCAATACCGCCTCAAAGATAAGCCAGAGTCTCCGGCTATTGAAATTATTCGAGATTTTAGCAAATTGCCGCCAGTAGAATGCTATCCTGGTCAACTTAATCAGGTTTTGATGAATATTCTGGTGAACGCAATTGATGCTTTAGAAGAAGTTAATGAAAAACGCACCTATGAAGAAATCAAAGCAAATCCCAGTCAAATCACCATCCGCACCTCAATGCTTAATGATCAAGGGATAGAAATTGCGATCGCCGATAATGGACCAGGAATGCCAGAACAAGTACAGAACCGGATCTTTGATCCCTTTTTCACTACTAAACCTGTTGGTAAAGGTACAGGTATGGGTATGGCAATTAGCTATCAAATCATTACTGAAAAGCACAACGGCAAGCTACTTTGTTTTTCTACCCCAGGCCAAGGAACAGAGTTTAAAATTCAAATCCCCATACAACAGTTGTAGAGTCAATAGTCAATGGTCAATAGTCCATAGTAATTATTTATTCTCCCCTGCCCCCTCTGCTCCCCTGCGGTCTATTTGTATCGAACTGAAAGTGAAAAGGTATAATTCCTGTCTCCTCATGAAATTTCTTTGATCTAAGTACCTAACTGCACGTTAATCTTTAGAATTAAAGTGCTTTGGGATAATTGCTTTAGGAACGGAGGGAGGAAAGTTAAACAGTGGATATTTTAGACCTGTTTCAAAAAGGTGGCCCAGCAATGTGGCCTTTGGCAGTTTTGTCAGTTCTAGCTTTAAGTGTAATATTAGAGCGTTTATGGTTCTGGTTGCGAATTTTAACGCAAGAAAAGCAAATAGTTAACCGAGTGCTAGATGCAGCCCAAGATGATTGGGATATAGCCGCAGATATTGCCAAACAAGCCACAGACCAGCCAATTGGAAGATTTCTTTACGCACCATTGCGCTTACTAAGAGTTGATTTAGAAACCTTTCGTTTAGCACTAGAAGCCACAGCAGAAGACGAATTAGCTGGAATGCGTCGAGGGGAAAAACTGTTAGAAGCAGTGATTGCACTATCACCATTGTTGGGATTGTTAGGTACAGTGTTGGGTTTAATACGATCTTTGCGATCAATTCGGATTGGTGATTTAGGAACGGAATCAACAGCTGGGGTAACTACTGGGATTGGTGAATCACTAATTAGCACGGCTACAGGGTTAATAGTTGCAATTGTTAGTTTGGCATTTTATCGCTTATTTCAAAGTTTTTTGGTTAATCAAGTCAAGATTTTTCGCAGCGCGGGTAATGAGTTGGAATTACTTTACCGTCAATCTCCGCCTGAGTTTAGCAAGAGTACATCAACTGTTCAGGATAGCTTTACACCACGACGTAAACAAGCCAAAAGTTCATTTCCTCAACCTCCAGAGCCACCTAATGTGGCTGATTCATTAGATCCTGAGCAATAACCAAAAATTCAAAGACGATGAAAGTTAATCTGCATACTCCAGTTGAAGAAATACAAATTCAAATCATTCCTTTGATTGATGTTGTTTTTTGTATTTTGACGTTTTTTTTGTTAGCGGCATTGCAATTTACTCGCCAACAAGCTATTAATGTTGATTTGCCTAAAGCTGCTACAGGTACAGTTGCGGGGCAAGATGCTAGTAGGATTGTCACTATTGATGCAGTAGGAAACACTTACATAGAAAAACAACCTGTGAAACGGGAGGAATTAGCCGAGAATTTAAAGCAGTATCTTCAACAAAATCCTAACGGTATTTTGGTGCTGAATGCGTCACGAACTACAACTTACAATGATGTCATTGAAACATTGGATATATTGCGCCAAGTAGGAGGCGATCGCGTTTCTTTGGGAATTATCCCAGGGCCTACTCAACCATCAGTTTCGTCGCCTAACCTGCCTGTAGACCCTAATATCCCATCAATTCCTGGTATCCCACCAGCACCAGTCCCAGAATTTAATCCACCTGGTAATTTTAATCCTAATCAAATACCTACTGCTCCTGTTCAGCCACCAGCAGGTCAAGGTGTCAGTCCGCTCAACCCTGGTGTTAATCCTGCTATTCCTAACGCACCAAGAAAAACTAGTCCTGCACCACAAAGGTGAATTTGCCTGAAGAATGACACAAGGGAAGTGGGGAAGACAAGGAGGATTGTTCAGAAGGGTGTAGGGGGTAGGGTGTCGGGTGTAAGAACCCACGCTTAAAAACGTGGGATTAAAATAAGGATGCTGTATTTAATCGCACTGCGTGTTGCGAAATACATCTTTTTTTTACGCTCGCTTAAACCCGGAACTAAAGTTTTTCCATCACCACACCCTACACCCCACACCCTGTTATTTGTCAGAATTTCCTCCTTGTCTCCCGTGTCCCCTCTTATCGCCTAAACCTAAAGAGATACAAAATAAATTATCATCATAGAAAAATATCTGCTAATTTACAGGTAATTGGCTAAACTACCAATATTCTGAGGTCGCTTGCTAAAGTAAGCGATCGCAAATCGCCATTCGCGTTTCAAGGGTTATGGCAATGAATGTAATTGTGACACTTTTAATTGTTTGGATTGTAACATCTATTAGCTTGTTACTGATTAGTAAACTCCCTATAGGGGTTGAAATTGACACTCCCAAAAAAGCCTTTATTTCGGCAGCAGTTCTCGGTATTGTGACTGCGATCGTCAGACCAATTTTACGTCTGATATTTGCAGTGCCAAATTTCCTCACCTTTGATTTATTATCCGGCATTTTCACTTTTATGATTGCCGTAGTTTGCTTTAGTGTTGCTGCTTGGTTAGTTGAAGGCTTTCGCTTGCGCTTCGGTATTTGGAGTGCTGTGCTAGGTGCTTTTGCCCTCACTATTATCAACAGCTTAATTTACAAAATCTTAGGTGTTTAATACTTTGGAGAAACAAGGGTTTAGGGGTGTAAGGATGTGGGGGTGTAGGGGATAAAAAGTAATATTTTACCTCTCATACCATTTCACCAAATAAATGATACAAATAATTTCTCCTCTACCCCCCTGCCTCCCCTGCGGTCTATTTGTATCAAATTTAAAGTGAAACGGTATCACCTCCTGCCTCCTGCCCTCTGCCTCCTGTTATCACTGGAATCATGCGATGGCGATTTGTGGTGTCTGAGGAGTCAACTTCACCAATTAATGAGGGATGACAACTCAACCAATATGTAGATTTTAAATAGCCTAGTTCCAACTTCATTAGTGGTAAATTGTGCTTTTGCAGTACATTTTGAATGCGCGCAAATGCTTCTGGTAGTTGGTTGAAGGGAATATTGGGAAATGTGTGATGCACTGCATGATAATCTAGTCCACCCATCAACCAACCAACTAGAGAACTCGTCTGAATGTTACGACAAGCATAAAGCTGTGTTAGTTGGTGACTAGTAAATTTACCCCACAGCGCGTAGTGTTCTAAGTGATCGCGTGTTTGGGCTATGATGCCAATTACTCGTTCTAAAATTAACCAAAATAACAGGTAGCGCAGGATTTCGCCTTGAAATATTGCCAGCATTAACATAATGCTATGCACAAACAGCATACCCATGACATCAAGCATTATTTGTCGTCGCATATTAGCAACGGTATTTTGAAAGCGTACACCTTTAATAAAAGTTTTAATAATTAGCCCTATTCCACCCAAAATAAAAATATCGCCAAGCCACTGATGACGCACATACCAACGCATTAAAGGGTGCGCTTGCTGGTATTCTTGCCAAGTCCATTGCAGCCTTTCAGGATCTCGTAAGTCAATGCCATTCCAGCTATGATGCAAGCGGTGTAATTGGGCGTAGACGCTATAAGGCCACAGCATTGGCCAACTCATCAACCGAGGGATGATATTATCAAACCACTGCCAACCTGTTAAGGTTTGATGCGCCATATCATGGGTACAAATCAGCCAAAAGCCATAAAAAACTCCCGCCAGTATTGTTGCAGACACAAACACGATATTATTTGGCACTGACCAAGCTAAGATTACTAAGCCCAGAAATATTGAACCAAGTAAGCTAAAGCGTAGTAGCCCGATTGTAGAATTAACTTGGTGTAAGTCTTCTGTAACTTGCTGTAACTC
This sequence comes from Nostoc sp. FACHB-152, assembly GCF_014697475.1. GTDB lineage: Bacteria > Cyanobacteriota > Cyanobacteriia > Cyanobacteriales > Nostocaceae > Nostoc_B. The sequence continues at coordinate 54,160 of NZ_JACJRV010000031.1, read as the reverse complement.
TTGAGCGATACTATTCACAGTCACCGTGCGATCGCCCATAACCCACCTCACCTAAATTTGTTGTCTAAGTTACTATTAGCTTACCGGAACTATCACTACAGGCGATCGCTAGTAGTATGCTTCAGTCAGATCCCCGCCAGATCTAAGCATCACATCCAAACATCAAATTCACAGTCTCCATAGTTTACTTTCTCGAATGTAAGATAACTTATTCTTTGATAATACCTGGCTATGTTATTTGTACGATTAATGCGTTGTGTGTATAGTCATGTTCGATTCTCTAACGGGCGAGTTTGGCTGCAATAATAACGATTCTTTTTTAGGAAAAGCTTATAAGGGTATAGAAGTACTAAAATTATCCTTTACCGAAGACGGGATAGAATCTAGCTTTGCCTTCAATCAAGGCGATGTACCTGGCTTTAACGAAATCGGCGACGGCGGTACCTATAGCTCTTTTCTATTTAACAAATCAGGCAACCGGATTGGCTCTTCCGAAGCCGAGTTTAAACTGGTTCAACAGATTAACGACGGCTCTTTTATTGCTGATATTACCGATACCTTTAACTTCGGCGGCGGCAATACCTTAACAATTAAAGGTCAACTCAATGTTCAGGATTTTGAAGCACTCCAACCAGCTGAACTTAGAGTCACCGGAGGTAGTGGTATATATGATAATGCTATAGGTAAAGCAGTCCTGCAACAACAACAGATCGGAGTGCTAGATGTCATTAATGCTGACATTCAAGTAATTATCTAAAACTATTGGCGATTGGAGCCTATCCTAGTCAGTAGTTTTAGTTAGTATCGCACCGAAACGCGAAAATAGTGCGTTAGCAGGCTTTATTTAGACAATCCTTAAAATCTTCATCTAGATTGAGCTACCGCTTTCTCTAATTTTAAGAAACTTGGCCGCTGCCCAATTGCAACTTGCTACTGCCAACGGAACGGACTATTCTCTGCGTTTTTAAGTAATTGCTTCCCACCATTGTAAAAAATATTGTGCATAAACAAGCAACAATCTAAATTTGTTTGCATTATTGATAAATTCTGGTGAAGAAGTTAAAGTCTGTTTTACACAGAATTAAGGGATTGAGCCGAGATAAGGAATAGATTTGTTTGAAACTCCTACACGGACTGCTGTACCGCAATATTTCTTAATATTTACAATAAGCAAGAATCGTTAAAAGAAGATTAGCTTTCATTTCTGCAATGTGCAGGAGAATAAACAATGGCGTGGGTCTATCTGTTAATTGCAGGTTTATTAGAAATTGCATGGGCAATTGGACTGAAATATTCACAAGGTTTTACAAAGCTGGCTTACAGTATTCCCACAGTTGCTTGTATGGTGTTGAGTTTTTTCTTTTTATCAATAGCACTACGCACACTACCAGTAGGTACTGCTTACGCTGTTTGGACGGGGATAGGTGCAATGGGTACGGCTTTGTTGGGGGTAATTTTACTTGGTGAACCGGCTTCTATGAAACGTTTTATTTGCATTGGCTTAATTTTGGCTGGCGTACTCGGACTCAGGCTAGTATCAAATCACTAATTTTGCTGACCTGCATCGAAACTTGGCATCATAGATAATAACGACTGTGTTAAAAGGCGGGTAAAACTATTTATTGGTATAACGGCAAATTAATCCAATCCCAAACCCTGGAATTAGATATTAACGATCCGGGTTTACTTTATGGTGCTACGGTGTTTACTACTCTGCGGGTTTATCAAAATTCTCTCGATAGTAGTTTAACTAACTGGCAAGCTCACTGCGATCGCCTCAACTCCAGCTTACAAGCCTTTGCTTGGCCACAACCAGACTGGAACAGGATACGCAAAGGCGCACAAATCCTGTGTGAAAGTTTCCCCGTTCTCAGAATTGCCTTGTTTCCCGACGGCAGAGAGTGGATAATTGGCAGAAATTTACCGCAGAATTTGGCAGAAAAACAGCAACATGGTGTGAAATGTGCTGTAGCTCAATCGGAATTTTCGCGCAACCTGCCTTCTCATAAAACTGGCAATTATTTAAGTGCTTGGTTAGCGAAAGCGAGTGTGCAAACCTTAGCAGCCGAGGAAGGGATTTTAGTTGATGTTGCGGGTAATTGGCTAGAAACCACCACTGGTAATCTTTGGGGTTGGCGAGATGGCTGTTGGTGGACACCGCCCGAATATGTAGGGATTTTACCCGGAATTATGCGAGCGCAAATCCTAAATTGGCTGCAAACTCAGCAAATACAGGTGCGAGAGGAACCTTGGACACCGCAGTTAGTCACCCAATTTGAAGCGATCGCCTACACTAATAGTGTGGTTGAAATAATCCCCATCCATACTGTTGAGCAAACTTCAGGGTCGCTACAATATAATCCCTACCATGCCATTTTTCAAGAAATTAGGAGGCTTTTTAGCATGACAGCCGGCTCATTTTGTTATACCTTAAGATAAGTTAACATAATTCTTAATAATGCCCTCTCAATCGAGACGCTCCGCGAAAGCACAAAATATACAGGAGAATAGACCTCAGTGAATAAAAGATGGAGAAATGCGGGGCTGTACGCACTGCTATTTATCGTTGTCATTGCGCTAGGAACAGCATTCTTTGACAAACAACCACAAAGCAGAGAATCATGGCGATACAGTCAATTTATTCAAGAAGTTGAAAAAGGTAGAGTAGATAAAGTTAGTTTAAGTGCAGATCGGTCTAGTGCTGTCGTCACATCTAGAGATGGTACTAAAAAGGTTGTCAATTTAGTCAACGACCCAGACCTAATTAATAATCTCTCCTCCAGAGGTGTTGATATTTCAGTTCTGCCCCAAACCGACGAAGGATTTTGGTTTAAGGCACTGAGCAGCTTATTTTTCCCTGTATTGCTTCTGGTTGGTTTATTTTTCTTGCTGCGCCGCGCCCAAAATGGCCCCGGTAGCCAAGCAATGAACTTTGGTAAATCCAAAGCCAGAGTGCAAATGGAACCTCAAACCCAGGTGACATTTGGCGACGTTGCGGGTATTGACCAAGCCAAGCTGGAGTTAAATGAAGTCGTAGACTTTCTGAAAAACGCCGATCGCTTTACCGCCGTTGGTGCAAAAATTCCTAAAGGAGTATTATTAGTAGGCCCTCCAGGTACAGGTAAAACCCTCCTCGCTCGTGCTGTTGCTGGTGAAGCAGGTGTACCTTTCTTCTCTATCTCCGGTTCGGAATTCGTAGAAATGTTCGTTGGTGTGGGTGCATCCCGCGTCCGCGACTTATTTGAACAAGCTAAAACTAACGCTCCCTGTATCGTCTTCATCGATGAAATTGACGCAGTTGGTCGTCAACGGGGTGCAGGTTTAGGCGGTGGTAACGACGAACGGGAACAAACCCTCAACCAGTTACTCACCGAAATGGATGGTTTTGAAGGTAACACTGGCATCATTATTATTGCCGCTACCAACCGTCCCGACGTATTAGACGCAGCTTTATTACGTCCTGGTCGCTTCGACCGTCAAGTTGTGGTTGACCGTCCCGACTACGCTGGCCGTAGCGAAATTCTCAAAGTTCATGCACGTGGCAAAACCTTAGCCAAAGATGTGGACTTAGATAAAATTGCGCGTCGGACTCCTGGTTTCACTGGTGCAGATTTATCTAACCTGTTGAACGAAGCAGCAATTTTGGCAGCACGTCGCAACTTAACCGAAATTTCGATGGATGAAATAAATGATGCCATCGATCGCGTGTTAGCTGGCCCAGAGAAGAAAGACCGGGTAATGAGCGAAAAACGCAAAGTCCTGGTAGCTTATCACGAAGCTGGTCACGCTCTGGTTGGTGCATTGATGCCCGACTATGACCCAGTGCAGAAAATTAGTATTATTCCTCGCGGTCGTGCAGGTGGTTTAACTTGGTTCACCCCTAGCGAAGACCGGATGGACACTGGTTTATACAGCCGCGCCTATCTTGAAAATCAGATGGCTGTGGCCTTAGGTGGTCGTCTGGCTGAAGAAATCATCTTTGGTGATGAAGAAGTTACCACAGGTGCTTCTAACGACCTGCAACAAGTAGCAAGAGTTGCTCGCCAGATGATAACACGCTTTGGGATGAGCGATCGCTTAGGCCCAGTTGCCCTCGGTCGTCAACAAGGTAATATGTTCCTCGGACGCGATATCATGTCAGAGCGCGACTTTTCGGAAGAAACTGCTGCTGCCATTGATGAAGAAGTTCGTAAACTGGTTGATACAGCTTACAACCGCGCTAAGGAAGTATTACTCAACAACCGTCACATCCTTGATCAAATAGCACAAATGCTAGTTGATAAAGAAACCGTAGATGCTGAAGAATTGCAAGAAATTCTCGCAAATAACGATGTGAAAACTGCCGCCTTTGCTTAATCAATTGCGGTGAAAATTTAAAATCTAGATTTGGGGTAATTCTACTCAGAATTACCCCTCTTTTTTATTTATAGCTACCTATGCAGACTTCATAAGTATGTCAAACTAATTAAACATCAAAAATAGTAGGGGAGCCAGTTCGCTCAAGTCAGGAAATCCGCTCGCGCGACTGTCTCCTCTGTGGTTCGATAAATTAAGCTTTATCGGAATTTTTGCGTAATATCATGTCCGGCTTTACAGTTGTGATCAATGTACATCTGTGCAGAGACGACAAAACCCTCTCCCCTGCGGCCTTAATCATAAGTCTTTAACCGAACACGATATAAGTACTCATACCGTTTCACTTTAAATTTAATACAAATAGACCGCAGGGGAGCCAGCGCGTTGGGGGGGTTTCCCGACTTGTAGCGACTGGCGTGGGCAGGGGAGCAGAGGGGCAGAGGAGAAAGAAATTATTTGTATCATTTATTTGGTGAAATGGTATGAGACTCTAAAATTTAGTCGCGTTTTACCTGATGCAAGCTGTTTTACCTCTATGTGAATTGGCGGTTCGATAGATATTTAGTTATGCCGTATCAGCGTTTATAAACATATGCGTTTACATACATAACTCTTTTCTATATGTAGTGAAAAATTTATATTTACTTTATTGTTTGATGATAGACTCTAAAAAACAGTTTTCAAAAAGTAAATCATTTTAAAAAAAGTAAATATTTATACATGAAAAATACTAAACGTAAGTTTCTCTGGAAGTTTTGGAGTATTGCAAAACTTTATTGGGCTGGTGAAGAAAAATGGGGTGCCATTGGTTTACTTTTGATTCTGATCACGATTAATCTAGTTACTACCCAAGTAGATGTCATCGTCAATAGTCAAAACGGCAGTTTACTTTCGGCTCTCGCTGCAAAAAATGCTAATCAATTTTGGAATATTACAATTAGTTTACTAGGCTTATCTCTATTTTTGGTTTTGAGTTGGGCTACTTACAACTATGTAAGAAAAAAATTAACTCTATATTGGCGACGCTGGTTAACTAACCATTTTCTAGATAATTATTTTAAAAATCGAGCTTTTTACGAACTCAGCCAAGCACAAAAAGAATTAGATAATCCAGATCAGCGTATATCTCAAGATATTAATAGCTTTGCTGATGGGTTTTTATCCTTATTTTTTGATTTATTACATTCAACTATCCAAATTATTGCTTTTAGTGCAGTCTTATGGATAATTTCTCCAACTTTAATGATTTCTTTAGTAATTTATGCTGTCAGTGGCACATTAATTACTACGGGTATTTTCGGCAGAAAATTAGTTAAAATTATTTTTAATCAAAACAAAAAAGAAGCTGACTTCCGTTTTGGTTTAGTCCGCTTGCGAGAAAATGCTGAATCTGTGGCTTTTTATCGGGGAGAAGCACAAGAAGCAAGGCAAGTTAAATTTCTATTTAATCGGGCATTTAAAAATTTTAATGATTTGCTCCTTTGGCAAGAACTATATTTAAATTGTTTTATTAGGATTTATCAATTTATTCCTCGTTTATTGCCAGCAGTTATTATAGCTCCTCAAATACTCTCTGGAGAGTTAGAAATTGGTAAATTTGGGGAAGCACAAGGAGCATTTTTCACTCTTTTTAATTCGATGTTTGTGATTTCTAGAACATTTAACGAACTGGCTGGTTTTGCAGCATCAATTGAACGTTTATATGAACTGGATAATTTTTATAAACAGTTAAAACCCGGTATTTATCAAGAAAAACTTCAGTATGCAACCATTGAAACGGTAGAAGAAAACCGTTTAGCTATTCAAAACCTAACCTTGTATACACCAAATTATCAAAGAATTTTATGCACAGATGTCTCAGTAAATTTACAACCAAGAGAAGGACTATTAATTATTGGTACTAGTGGTTGTGGTAAGAGTTCTTTATTGCGAGCGATCGCCGGGTTATGGAATTCTGGTGATGGTACAATTATTAGACCAAAATTAGATGAAATATTGTTCTTACCTCAGCGTCCTTATATGGTGTTGGGTAGTCTCCGCAATCAGCTAATTTATCCCCATGTCGATATTGATATTAGCGATGAAGAACTACAACAGATATTAAAACAGATCAACCTGCCAGATTTAGCAGAAAGATTCGGCGGTTTTGATGTCGAAAAAGATTGGTCTGATGTACTTTCTTTAGGCGAACAACAGCGTGTAGCCTTTGCCAGAATTTTAATTAACCAACCGCAGTATGTCATTTTGGATGAGGCGACTAGTGCTTTGGATGTTAAAAATGAAGAAAACCTTTATCGGCATTTAGCTCTTAAAGATATAACTTTTATCAGTGTCGGTCATCGTCCTACTCTCTTTAAATATCATCACCAAGTTTTAGAATTACTAGACAGTGAAAACTGGGAACTAAGAGCCATATAAAATAGCACTTTTTTTATCAGGTTTAGAATATTCGGGTGAACGTACAATTTTTCTCACCTTACCATCGCTCTTAGAGGTTACATAGATTTCACCCTGTTCATCTACTCCAAACCTGACATCAGAACGTTTACTACCAACTATTTCTAGGAAAGTACTTTCTTTTTTCCCATCAAACAGTCTAAGTTCTTTAATCTTAGCTTGTTTACCATTCACAAGTTCATTTACAGGTACATGAAAAAAGCGTCCATCGTTGCCAAAGTCAGCAAAAATATACTGTCCTACTAATTCAGGAATAGCTTTACCTCGATATACATAACCACCGGCGATCGCCACTCCATAAAAACCTTTCCAGCTAGCAGGTTGATCATGATCATATTGAGCAACCGGATATGTGTAACCATACTTGGAATCATCTTTAGGTAAAGGAAATAGAACATTCTCATTCTTTTCATCTATTACCCAGGTTCCCTCACGATTTCCCCAACCATAGTTAGCACCTTTAATTCCAAGATTGATTTCTTCAATCAAAGCTTGACCGATATCAACAATTAACATTTTTCCTTCACCGCTTCTATCCCAACTAAAACGATGGGGATTACGCAACCCATAAGCCCAAATTTCTCCTAGAGTCTTTGGGTTGTCATCCTGAGCAAAAGGATTATCTTTCGGAATGCCATACTTACTATTAGCACTGTTCCTACCTAAAGGATCTATCCGCAAAATTTTTCCTAAAGGTGTACTTAAGTCTTGTCCATTGTCTAAAGGATCTGTATCGCTAACAGGAAAACCGTCACTTCCGCCATCTGCTGTAGCAATGTACAACATTCCATAATCAATATCTCCAAGTTGAGCATTAGGATTAAAGCCTAATTGCCCAACATTATGATCTGGATATGGCTGTTCAATCCGCATAATTTCTCTGAAAGTTCCAGAAAAAGTATTAGCCGCAGGATTAGTAGTTTTCCATTCTAAAATTACATCATGGTGAGAACTTTCAACGATATTACCTGTGCTATCAATAATTTTTTTAGTTACGGGAAAGTCAGGGACAGAGTTATTTTTCTCTTCGCTGTGTACAGTATAAAAAATTCCATTTCGTTTAAATCCTGGATGGAAGGCGAAATAGGCAAAACCTTGTTGAGAGGTATCATAACTAAAGCCTGAACATACTAATCTCTTTAAATCCATATATACTGATGCTTTATTATTATTAATTACATAAAGTTTGCCACGCATATCGTTGACAAATAACCTACCACTACCATCATTTGCACTAGCTAACAGATTTAATCTAGCAACTCTTTCTTTACTTCTCCCTGTACCACTTTGGGGTATTTGAACTACTTCTTGAATGCCTACTGAAAGCTGTGATTTTCCAATCTTTTCAGGAATCGGATTGGTAACTTGAGCCGAAGAAATCTTAGAAAATATTAAGCTCAAGAGCAAAACTATACAAGTGCCAATTAGAAGGTATAATCTTTTCATTATTTATTTGTAAATTGATTTTACTTTATGCAATCTAGGATTATTAATAATATTAAATTAGCTTCAATTACAATAGGTTTGGGAATTAGTATTATCTTGATGAGTGTATTGTATCCTTGTCAAGGTGAGAGAAATAAAAGTCAAGCGGTATCGTTAAATATAGATAAATCACTGGCTAAAGACTCGCATCAGCAGAATGCAAGTATCTCTGTTACTGAATGGGGTAAAGCTGAAAATGGTCAAGCTGTACAACTTTTTACTTTGACTAATGCTAATGGCTTAGTTGCCAAGGTAACAAACTATGGCGGAATCATTACAGCATTAAAAGTTCCTGATCGCAATGGTACATTAGACGATATAGTATTAGGATTTGATAATCTAGAAGCTTATAAACAGGCAAATCGTTATTTATATTTTGGTGCAATACTTGGGCGAGTAGCCAACCGTATTGCTAATGGCACATTTACTCTTGATAGTAAGAAATATACTCTAACTACTAATGCAGGCTTACATCATCTCCACGGCGGTAAAAAAGGGTTTGATCAAGTAATTTGGAAAGCAGAACCAATCAGAAACTCTACCGAAGCAGCACTAAAATTAACATATTTAAGCTCTGATGGAGAAGAAGGGTATCCTGGTAATTTAAAAGCAACAGTAACTTATACGTTAACCAATAATAATGAATTAAAAATAGAGATGTCTGCCACAACAGACAAGCCTACCCCCGTTAATCTAACAAATCATTCTTACTGGAATTTAGTTGGTCATGCTTCTGGCAACATACGAGGACATCAATTATCAATTAATGCAGATAAATACATACCCACTGATGCTCAAAAAATCCCTACAGGAGATATTAAATTAGTTAAAAACACTCCCTACGACTTTACCAAACCCAAGTTAATTAATGATGGGCTTAAACAACTTGAGGGAGATAAACCTAGTTATGACCTCAACTATGTACTCAACGGTAAACCCAGTCAAATAAAACTGGCTGCAACCGTGTATGAACTATTATCTGGGCGACTCATGGAAGTTTATACAACTAAACCAGGAATGCAGCTTTACACTGGTTACTTGCAGAATTTAAAAGCTCAGGGGAAAGGAGGAGTTAACTATCAAGCATATGCTGGTTTATGCTTAGAAACGCAATACTTTCCTAATTCCGTTAATCAACCCAACTTTCCTTCAACTATCTTACGTCCTGGTCAAATTTATCGTCACATCACCATATACAAATTCTCTACAAAACAGGACGATTTACAAACAATTGTTGACAAAAATGCCAAAGTTGAGAAAATCGCCGCAGGTTTTCAATTTATCGAGGGGCCGCTTTGGCATCCAGAAGATTTTCTCCTCTTTAGCGATATTCCTGCTAATACAATTTATAAATGGCAACCCAATAAAAAATTAGAGGTTTTCCGTCATCCTTCTGGTAATGCTAATGGCAATACTTTCGATAAACAGGGGCGTTTAATTACTGCGGAACACAGTAATCGTCGTTTATCTCGTACAGAAAAAAATGGTAAATTAGTAAGTCTTGTTAGCCATTATCAAGGAAAACGTCTTAATAGCCCAAATGATTTAGTAGTGAAATCAGATGGAAGTATCTACTTCACAGATCCACCCTATGGTATTAAAAAAGAACAAGAAGAATTAGGGTTTTATGGTGTTTATCGTTTGAAAACAGATGGGAAGTTAACTCTATTAGTTAGAGATTTTGTTCGTCCTAATGGTATCGCTTTTTCTCCTGATGAAACCAAACTATATGTTAATGATTCAGAAAGAGGTCATATCCGTGTTTTTGATGTTGATTCCAATGGACTTTTGAAAAACGGACGTATTTTCGCCCAACAGAAATATCCCGGTAAGGAAGGAGTTCCTGATGGCATGAAAGTAGATCTTGGAGGAAATGTTTATAGTACAGGGCCAGGAGGAGTTTGGGTTTACTCTCCTGCGGGTACTCTATTAGGTATTATTCAAGTCCCAGAAGCTCCAGCTAACCTAGCTTGGGGAGATAGTGATTATAGAAGTTTGTACATCACCGCAAATAATAGCTTGTATCGCATACGCCTGAGAAATCCAGGTGTTAAACCAGGAGAAGTTTAACGCTAAATAACCCAAATTCAGGTTAGTTAGGAAATCGGTAGACGATAAAAGAACATTCTAACTTTTTAGCTCCCCCTAAAGGATTGATCCTTAAAATTTTTCCTAGAAGTGTACTTAAGTCTTGTCCATTGTCTAAAGGATCTGTATCGCTAACAGGAAAACCGTCACTTCCGCCATCTGCTGTAGCAATGTACAACATTCCATAATCAAAATTTCCTGGTTTAACATTAGGATTAAAGCCTAATTGCCCAACATTATGATCTGGATATGGCTGTTCAATCCGCATAATTTCCCGAACAGTTCCAGAAAAAGTATTAGCCGCAGGATTAGTAGTTTTCCATTCTAAAATCACATCATGGTGAGAATGATGGACTTCAATAACATAAAATTCTAGTTTCTGTTTCAAGGAATGGTGAGTTTCGCTAAAGCAGAATTTTTCCGTTTATTAACTGTTGTTGTACTATCCCTTTGGACTAAAAAAGGAGATAAAAGGAGATTTTCTACAGGTTTTTCTTGAAATAAATCTAGTAACATTGTCATCGCCAACTTACCCATTTCTAACATTCGTTGGCTGACTGTTGTAAGTGGTGGTGTTACATAACTGCTGAGGGCGATATTATCAAATCCTACGAGGCTTAAATCTTGCGGTACGGAAATACCTAGTTCTCTACAAGCTAGGAGTGCGCCGACTGCTACCATATCGTTGTAACAAAAGATGGCAGTTACTCCAGCTTTGACTAGTTGAGGTAGCATTTTTTTGCCAAGATCAATATCTTTGATGGTTTCATGATCTTGATGAGGAATTACCACCCAATCAGAATTTTCTGGTATACCTGTATGATTCAGAGCGATACGATATCCTTCTAGACGCTGTTTGTCTGCTTTGCTACCATCGCCTACACTTAGATAGCCAATAGAAGTATGTCCTAAATTTATTAAATGCTCTACAGCTAAAGTACCACCTAAGCGATCGTCTAGAGCGACTGAGTGAAATGTGTCCCTTAGTTCTTCAGTGGCGATGTTAATTAGGACTGTTGGCACAGTCAATTGCGTTAACTGCTTCGTATACTCCTTATTAATGCGTGAGTCAGCTATCAAAATACCGTCCACTCGTCGATAATTAAAATTCTCAATAGCTGCTATTTCTTGCTCAAAGTCTCCATGTGAAGCACTTAGCAAGACATTCAACCCAGCTTGTCGCGCAACTTGTTCAATTCCCTCTACTAACTCACCAAAAAAAGGATCTGCAATAGAAGTGACAACGACCCCAACGGTATAGGTGCGTTGAGTTTGCAGACTCTGCGCGATCGCATTTGGTACATAGTTCATCTCCTGCGCTAGTTTTTTAATCTCCTCTCTCACTTTCGCGCTAATTAAAGGACTATCTCGTAAAGCGCGAGAAACTGTGGAGTGCGAAACGCCTGCTTGACGCGCAATATCTTCAATCGAAACCTTTCGTTTACTCATTTTCAGCTTGGCTGTAAGTAACTTAAATAAAATTAACACATATTTTATGCACAGGTGTGCAAAGATAAAAAATATTCAGTTATGCACACCTGTGCATAACCTTAATTAAACAACCTAAAAAATCATTACTGAAGTTGGAAAAATTAATTTCAGTCTGCAAATTGTGAGGAATTGACAGATGGAATATTATGTGAATTTTAAGAAAAATGAAGTTTGTGATCCAAGTAGCCTTTTTATGCATTTAAAACCAAAAAATGACGATCCCTAAGTTGTGAATACTAGTTGTAACAAGACTTTGCGGGTATCTCAGGCAAGTGAGTCAGTGAATTATCTGCACACCCTATCTCACTAGAACACATGAAAAAAAGCTTAGGGATCAAAGACTAGTAATTTTTACTTATTAATAGAAACATTTTCCCAGCAGTCTTATGTGAAATCTATCGTTGGGAGAAGGCATTAAGTAGGAAATAAGCGGCAATATATAGGGAGGTTTTTAAGATAGTTAATTTTTCTACACATATCTCGGTTTTTTTCCGGTTTTTTACTAAAAATGTAAATGAATGTGAACAAAAAAGCACTCGCAGCGACTTTATTAAGTATTGTCAGTGGTACTCTTGTTAGCTGCACAAATGTTTCTCCCGATGGCGACACTGCCACAACTAACACTGATGCGAAAAACGTTACAGATATCAATACACAAACCACCAATGGCGATGCTAAATTACGAGCCGTTGGTGTTACCCTTGGCGATTTAAGTAACCCTTTCTTCGTTGTCATGGCGCAGGGTGCTGAGAAAGAAGCGAAGAAAATTGGTGGTAGTGATGTCAAAGTAACTGTAGTTTCTAGTGGCTATGATCTAAACCAGCAATTTAACCAAATTGAAAATTTTGTTGCTGCTAATACTGACGTTATTATTCTTAATGCTGCTGACAGTAAAGGAATCAGACCAGCTGTTGAGCAAGCAAGAAAAGCAGGCACGATTGTAATTGCGGTAGACACAGGCGTAGATGCAGAGGTAGATGCGACCGTCACCACAAATAATGTGCAAGCTGGCGAAATTGGTTGCCAATATATAGCCGATCGCCTGAAAGGTAAAGGCAATGTTGTGATAGTTAACGGGCCGCCAGTCACTTCGGTAATTCAGCGAGTGGATGGTTGCTTGAAAGTGTTAGCCAAATATCCCAATATCAAACTACTTTCTAAAGACCAAAACGCCGAAGGTAGCAGAGATGGCGGACTCAGGGTGATGAGCGATTTGCTGGTTACATTCCCCAAGATTGATGCTGTCTTTGCGATTAACGACCCTAGCGGCGTGGGAGTAGACCTAGCAGCTAACCAAGCCAAACGCAAAGACTTTTTCATTGTGGGAGTTGACGGTGCGCCAGAAGCAATCCAAGCGATCGCTTCTAAAGATAGTGTATATGCGGCAACGGCTACACAAGATCCTAGAGGGATGACGGCAAGAGCAGTTCAGGTAGGTAATGATATCTTGCATGGCAAAAAACCCAAATCACCCAACATTTTGATTCCTGCCAAGCTGATTACCAAAGAGAACGTGAGTACATCTACAGGTTGGTAAGTTTTGGAGGCAGAAGGCAGAAGGCAATAGTTAGTTATTATCCTTCACTCAGCACTTTTAACTCAGCACTTAATAGTCATGACAACAAATATTGAAAGAGATTTTCGTCCGGCGGCAACTGCCACCCCTGTATTAGAAATGCAGGGGATTGCTAAACGATTTCATGGTGTCCCAGCTTTGCAAGGTGTGAATCTCACCGTTTATCCAGGGGAAGTTCACGCCCTGATGGGTGAAAATGGGGCAGGTAAAAGCACATTGATGAAGATTCTTGCTGGGGCTTACATTGCTGATGAAGGCGAGATTCGCATCAATGGTCAAGCAGTGAAAATTACCGATCCGGGTACAGCACGACGAGCCGGCATTAATCTGATTTATCAAGAACTGAACGTTGCACCCAATTTAACCGTTACTGAAAATATGTTTATGGGTAGCGAGTTACAACGAGGTCAGTTTTTAGACCGCCAAAGTATGGAACTCGAAGCCCAGCAAGTATTAGATAGCTTGGGAGCTAGTTTTGCACCACAAACTATAGTTGGTACACTGGCGATCGCAGAACAGCAACAAGTAGAAATTGCACGGGCGTTGAAAGACAACAGCCGGATTTTGGTGATGGATGAGCCAACAGCCGCCCTATCCGACCGCGAGACTGAACGTTTGTTTGAAGTGATTCGCAAACTTCGCAACGATGGCATCGCCATTATCTATATCAGTCATCGGATGGAAGAAATCTACGCCCTAGCTGATCGGGTTAGTGTGTTGCGCGATGGTCAATATATTGGCAGTCTGACAAGAGAAGAGATATCACCGCAGAGATTGGTACAGATGATGGTTGGTCGTTCAATGCAAGACTTTTACGAACATCAACGACAGACCAATCCCGGCCCAGTTGTATTAGAAGTCAGAAATATTAGTGACGGACGCAAAGTTAAACCCGCTAGTTTTCAACTTCGTGCTGGCGAAATTCTTGGACTCTCCGGGTTAGTAGGTGCTGGACGTACAGAAGTATCCCGGTTAATTTTTGGTGCCGATCGCAAAGTTAGCGGTGAAGTCTTCCTGAATGGCAAAAAAATCGAGATTAATTCTCCCAGTGATGCGATCGCGGCTGGTATTGGCTATGTTCCAGAAGACCGCAAAGATCAAGGTTTGTTTCTAGAGATGAGTTCCCGCAAAAATATTGGACTGAATAGACTCAAACAGGATGCCAGGAGTGGCATTGTTAACTGGGCTTTAGTGAATAAGGTTGCCGCAGAAGCAGTCGAAAACTTCCATATCCGCCTAGCTAACTTAGAAATCAGAGCCGTGGATCTTTCCGGGGGGAATCAGCAAAAACTCCTGCTGGCGCGTTGGTTAGCCATTAATCCCAGAGTATTGATGCTGGATGAACCGACACGCGGTGTAGATATCGGTGCTAAAAGCGAAATTTACCGAATTATTAGTGAACTAGCAGCCCAAGGCGTAGCAATTCTCATGGTTTCCAGCGAACTCCCGGAAATTGTTGGCTTGAGCGATCGCGTTTTAGTCATGCGAGAAGGGGAGTTAGTCGGCGAACTTGACAACAGCCCCGGCAAAGAAATTACCCAAGAAAAAATTATGCATTATGCAACTGGAGCATCGGAGGTAACAGCATCATGAGTCAAACCTTAAGACCTGTCAACAATAGACCAACTGAGCAGTCCAAATCCAGTCGGCGTAGATCAATCAACAATTTCCTGCAAATTGCGGGTATTTTGCCGATTCTGGTGATCATCTGCATCTTGTTTTCGCTCCTGACACCCAACTTTTTCACAGCAGGTAACGCCGTCAATATCTTACGTCAAGCATCAATCAATATTGTGCTGGCAACCGGGATGACCTTTGTGATTCTCACCGGGGGTATTGACCTTTCCGTCGGGTCAATCTTGGCTGTGTCGGCCGTAGTTGCGGTGTTAGTCTCTTTGCTTCCGGCTTTGGGTTGGATAGCTGTACCTGCGGCTTTAGTGACAGGGCTACTGTTAGGTTTACTCAACGGTGCGATCATTACCTTTATGGATGTGCCGCCGTTTATTGTCACCTTGGGTTCGCTAACTGCCTTGCGGGGTGCTGCCTACTTGGTTGCCAATGGCACAACAGTTATTAACCGGAACATTAACTTTGCTTGGATGGGTAATAGCTATGTCGGCCCTATTCCCTGGTTAGTAATCATTGCGCTGCTGACTGTGGCTGTGAGTTGGTTTGTCCTGCGCCAAACTGTTTTAGGTGTACAAATTTATGCTGTTGGTGGTAACGAAAAAGCAGCAAGATTAACTGGTATCAAAGTCAATCGTGTATTGCTATTTGTCTATGGCGTGAGTGGATTACTGGCAGGTTTAGCCGGAATTATGAGTGCCAGCCGCCTATATAGTGCCACAGGGATGCTAGGACAGGGTTATGAATTAGATGCGATCGCGGCTGTAATTCTAGGCGGAACCAGCTTCACAGGCGGTATCGGCACAATTGGCGGCACATTATTAGGCGCATTAATCATTGCTGTGCTTAACAATGGTTTGACCCTGTTAAATATGTCTTACTTCTGGCAACTAGTCGTTAAAGGCTTAGTAATTATTGCCGCAGTCATGATTGATAGACTCCGCAGACGTTCCAGACGTTAAGGAAGGCAGGAGGCAGATGGCAGGAGGCAGAAGGAATGAATCTTTTTAACTCTGCGCCTCTGCGTCTCTGCGTGAATAAATCACAAAACTTTTTATAAAAGATACAACTATGACATCTACCACAACTCGGCGTAAATCTAACACCTTCTATGTAATTTTAATTGCGGGTGCTGCTGCCCTCGGTGGCTTCTTATTTGGTTTTGATACCGCAGTTATTAATGGTGCAGTTGCAGCTTTGTCCAAAGCTTATAGTGCCAACAGCGTACTAACTGGCCTTGCCGTGTCGCTGGCATTATTAGGCTCGGCGGTAGGAGCCTTCTATGCCGGGAAGATTGCCGACCGATATGGTCGAGTTAAAGCAATGATAGTTGCTTCAGTGTTATTTACACTCAGTGCTATAGGCTCTGGAATTGCCTTTACTATTTGGGATTTTATCTTTTGGCGGGTATTAGGTGGGTTAGCAGTTGGAGCTGCCAGTGTGATTGCCCCAGCCTACATTGCTGAATGTTCTCCTACCCATTTACGCGGCAGGTTAGGGTCTCTGCAACAACTTGCGATCGTGATTGGGATTTTCATCGCTCTGCTGTGTGACTACTTCATCGCTGTCTCCGCAGGTTCCGCCGAGTTGCCATTTTTGTTTGGCGTAGCTGCATGGCGGTGGATGTTTTGGACAGAAATTCCGCCAGCTGTGTTGTATGGGATGGCAGCTTTAATGATTCCCGAATCGCCTCGTTATTTAGTAGCCCAAGGACGAGAGCCAGAAGCCGCTAATGTTTTAGGTAAGATTATCGGGGGGAACGTTTTAGCAAAAATAGAAGAAATTCGCCAAACAGTTCTCACAGAACGCCAGCCTAGATTTTCTGATCTTTTACGCAGAAGTGGTGGACTCTTGCCGATTGTTTGGATTGGCATTGGCTTATCTATACTTCAACAATTCGTCGGTATTAACGTTATCTTCTACTACAGCAGCGTTTTATGGCGAGCCGTTGGATTTTCGGAAAAGAATTCCCTCACGATTACGGTGATTACAGCTGCGGTAAATATTATTACCACACTGATTGCGATCGCCTTCGTCGATAAATTTGGTCGTAAGCCTCTGTTAATTCTCGGCTCAATCGGCATGACCGTGACCTTAGGAACAATGGCTACTCTATTTGGCACTGCACCAGTTGATGCTGCTGGCAATCCTACCCTAACTGGCAATGCAGGTATTATGGCTCTTGTAGCCGCCAACCTTTATGTATTTTGCTTCGGTTTCTCTTGGGGGCCAGTCACCTGGGTACTGTTAGGAGAAATGTTTAATAACAAAATCCGTGCGGCTGCACTTTCAGTTGCTGCGGCTATGCAATGGGTAGCGAATTTCCTCGTTTCCACAACATTTCCTCCCATACTGCAATATTTCGGCTTAGGTTCTGCCTACGGTCTATACACAATTGCTGCCGCTATCTCACTCTTTTTCGTCCTCTTTTTTATTAAAGAAACCAAAGGAATTGAGTTGGAGGATATGTAAGTGGACAAGCTAATAGGGAACGGAGAATAGACAACAGTGTTTTGATTCTCTATTCCCTATCAACTTCACCTTTCCCATCAATCAGATAAAGCGAATTATCTCCATAACATATCTGCGTACCTCTGCGCTAACCTCCGCGTACCTTTGCGTTAGAAAGAGATTTCCCAATTTCACCAAATACTTTAGTAAATCCAATGTGGAAATATTTTCTATCTAGTTTTTCGCTTTTATTGTTAGCATCTCCAGCAGTCTGGGCAGAATCTTCAGATGTTAATACAACCTTGCAAGGACAAGTCACATCTGTTTCCCAATTTTCTGATGTCCAACCAACAGATTGGGCATTTAGTGCATTGCAATCATTAATTGAACGCTACGGCTGTATTGCCGGTTATCCTAATTCTACTTATCGCGGCGATCGCGCTTTAACTCGTTATGAATTTGCCGCAGGTTTAAATGCTTGCTTAGATCGGATCAACGAACTAATTGCCACATCTACTAGCGATTTAGTCCGTAAAGAAGACTTATCAGTATTACAAAAATTACAAGAAGACTTTGCCGCAGAATTAGCAACCCTGCGCGGTCGGGTAGATACTTTAGAAGCAACTACAGAAACACTTGAACAACAACAGTTTTCCACTACTACTAGGCTGAATGCTCAAATTATTACCGCCGTTAGTGATACCTTTGGCAATAGAGTAGGAGGTACACGCGATGAATCTACCACCTACTTTGCCACTCGCGGTCGTCTCAATTTAGAAAGCAGTTTCACTGGCGAAGATTTATTGCGAGTCCGGCTAGAGTTTGGCAACTTTGCGAATAGCAATGGCACAAGTCAAATTGCTGCTGCAACAGGCACAGGGATGACGCGTTTAAACTTCGATTATGACAGCAACAATACTCTGATTGTACCCCACATCCGTTACTACTTTCCAGTTAGTGATTCCCTCTCTTTCGTTGTCGGCCCTACAGGCATTGGTTATACCGACATTTCAACTACCGTCACTCCCCCCACGATCGCTGACGATGGCAATGGGGTGCCTTCGCTATTTGGTTCATACAGTCCCTTATTCCGGCGAGGTGGCGGTGGTGCTGCCGCTAACTGGAACATTACTAAAGACTTGGTGCTTACCGTCGGCTATTTAGCAAGCAGTCCCAATACCCCATCAGCTAAGAACGGACTATTTGACGGCGGCTACAATGCCCTAGCGCACTTAGCCTATTATGGTGAGCAAGGAGCTATTGGTGTGGCTTACTCTCACGGTTATAGCCCTAGTGGAACAGTTGAGGTGGCAGCTGGAACAGGTAGCCTTCTAGCAAATGCTCCTTTCGGCGAAAGCATTGCGACTTCTAACAACATCGTCGGCACTCAAGGATACTATCGCTTTTCGCCAAATTTCCAGGTTCACGCTTGGGGTGGATATATCTGGACAACCGCCGAAAACTCTGGTTTCAGCAATGTTTCTAATGGCAGAGGTGGCACAGATTCTCTGTTCGTAAACAGTGGTAACAATGCTAACGCTTGGTTCGGTGCGGTTGGTCTATCGTTTCCCGATGTCGGCGGTAAGGGCAATTTGCCAGGAGTTCTTTTTGGTTTACCACCACGTGTAACTCACAGCGATGTGCGTGACGAGGGTGATACCTCTTATCACATCGAAGCTTTCTATCGTTGGCGAGTTAACGATAATATCTCTGTGACTCCTGGCTTTTGGGTCGTTCTTAACCCAGAAAATAATAGCAACAATGATACTCAATATGTAGGCGTAGTTCGGACAACCTTTGATTTTTGAACTGGCTGAGTACGGTAGGTGACAGGTTATAGGTTACAGAATTAAAAGGTATAAGATCTAGGGTGTGTTAGGCGCATACTTTTGAGATGAATTATTAAAAAAAAATTATCAAAGTGCCTAACGCACCGCCACATAATATATATGGTGCGTTACGCTAACGCCATAACACACCCTACTGAAGATTTACTAGGTTGTGTACTCAGCATTGATTTTCACGTAGTCATAACTTAAATCACAGCCCCAAGCTTTACCTACACCATGACCATTACCAACGTTAACGGCAATGATTACAGGATTATCTAATCTTTGGGTTTTGATATTGCTAGAATAATCAGCAGCAGCTTGTTTTAAATATGCACTGGCGGCTGCACGGTCAAATTGCAGAGGTTGACCATTTTCTAAAAGCAAGAAATTGCCTAATTTAACTTGCAAGTTGTCTTGCTCAAATGGTACACCTGCACGCCCGGCGGCGGCGGCGATGCGTCCCCAGTTGGGGTCACGCCCAAAGATTGCAGACTTAACTAAAGATGAACCAGCAATGGTTTTGGCGATTTGTCTGGCTGCGAGGTCATCATGGGTTCCTGTAACTTGTACTTCTATAAGACAAGTTGCACCTTCACCATCCCGCGCGATCGCTTTGGCTAAATGCTGGCATACTGCTGTTAACATAGCCTCTAATTTCTCGGCTTCTGCACCCATCTCGGTAATTGCAGGGGTGCGAGATTGACCATTTGCTAAAGCAATTAAGCTGTCGTTGGTGCTTGTATCACCATCTACGGTAATCGAATTAAAGCTTTTATCTGCTGCCCGACTCAACATTTGCTGCCAAAGGTGCGGAGAAACAGCCGCATCACAGGTGACAAATGCCAGCATAGTCGCCATGTTAGGGTGAATCATTCCGGAACCCTTGGCAATACCACCAATTCTGACGGGGCGATCGCTTATAATTGTTTCTAGCGCAATAGATTTTGTGACTAAATCTGTAGTAATAATTGCCCCAGCAGCCGCATCTGAACCTGTCTCGGAGAGTGCTGCTACTAGTTTGGGAATACCGCTACGCATAGCATCCATCTTAATGCGTTGACCAATCACACCAGTAGAGGCTAACAAAATCAATTCTGGGGAAATATTTAATTCTTTAGCTAACAATTCAGCACTTTCATCTGCATCACGCACACCCTGAATACCTGTGGCCGCGTTGGCTTGTCCAGCGTTGCAGAGAATGGCAACAGCACTCTGTTTATTTTGCAAGCATTGACGACAATAATCTACACAGGCGGCTTTGACGTGAGAAGTTGTAAATACACCAGCTGCGATCGCCTCTACATCAGATATTATCAAAGCTAAATCTGGCAATCCCGACGGTTTTAATCCTGCGGTGATACCTGCGGCTTTATATCCCCTTGGCGCTGTCACACCACCAGTAATTTCCTGCCAGTCTGCCATTTTAACTTCCCCTTACAACTAGATAGCGACTTGACTGGCGATTATACCAATTAAAGGGAACAGGTGATAGGTTACAGGTTACAGGTTACAGGTGATAGGGTTAAAAGCCTTTTGGTGTCTAAGCTTTATGATCTACGTAATGTCCTGACTACCTTGGCTATTGCCATACAAGTCGATGCATTAACAATGTAAGGCGATACATTAACAATGTAAGGCGATACATTAACAATGCAGGACGATACATTAACAATGCAGGACGATGCATTAACAATGCAGGACGATGCATTAACAATGTAAGGCGATACATTAACAATGCAGGACGATACATTAACAATGCAGGGCGATACATTCGATGAACGGGACTTTCCCTGTCACCTGTCACCTATCACCTGTCACCTACTCCCTAGCTATACCCATCCCAACCTAAGGGAAACGTGTAATCAGAAAATAACGGAAAATTTTGATTGTCGCTGCGGGTTTCGTCATCCAATACTTTGACAACTTTGTTATATATGTCTTCTGCCTGCTGAGGAGAATCACCAATACTGGTTAATCCCAGTTTACCAAATTGTGATAAGCAACCCATCAAATGAAAGACTGTGCCTGTTTCTGTACCGCTATCAAAATGCAAGCGATGATGGGCGATAATATCCATCAAATCATTAGGTAACAATCCCCGATAGCGGTCTTTTTGCAGATTATCAGTGGCAACGTAATATTTAGGACGACCTTGTTGAGAGTAAAATAATCCCGTAGACAGGTCATAACGACCGTTAGTTAATAATTTGAGTGTCATGAAAGGATGGGTAGTCCCACCTTTACGCAGATTAATTTCAATTGCCTGAATATCCCAATCGCCATCGCCTTTGTCAACGGTGATAAAATCAACGCCAAATCTTTCTAGCGCGCCTTTTTCAGCTAATTTTCTGCCAACTTTTAAGCCTAATTGTTGCAGTTGCAAACGATAGCGTTCATCGGCTGGAAAGCGACATCCTAAATAAATCTGTCCATCTGGCCCGCCGAGAATTTGGTCGTGGGTAGAGAGGATTTCGACTTCGCCTGTGGGTGTAATGCGTCCTTGCACACTAGGCGAACGCTTGATTTCACCTTCCACAAATGCTTCGGCAATTGCGCCTAATTCAGTAATACGCCCGGAAAAATTTGCCCAACTTTCTTTCTTAGCTTGAAAGCGTAATGAGGAAAAGCGATCGCCAATTGCTGTTACTCTTTGCTCATGAGAAGCTTGCCCTGGTGCTAAATTCATGATTGGTCGTAAATCTAGCAAGGCGTTTCCTTCTCCTGAAATGCCTTCATTAAGTTTGACTACCATCCGTTGTAACTTTGGCTGGCGTTCCCACAAATCAGCCGCCGCTTGGGCTAAATCTTCAGGTTTCCACATCAAGTCACTACCATCGGGATATGGCACTTCGCTTTCGCCAAAAATTTGCCGACTACCACTTTTCGTTCCCCAAATTTGCAAATCTGGTGCGGCTGCATATAATGGCACATTTAATTTTAAAGACAATTCTGCCTCTAAATCAGTGGAGTTATAGCAAATCATAAAGGCTTTTTCTAGCCTTAAAGCTTGCTGAATTCTATCAAGTAATCTGGAACGTTCTAAAATTTTTTGGGTGAGTGGTTTAAGAGAAGAATCATAAGTTGAAAGCAGTAATAAACGATTGCGGGCATGAGAAAATGGAATTCCTGGTAATAATTGTAAATAATAATCAATAATACTTGGATGCAGTGGCATGGATGTCACATAAATTAGCCTAGTACGGGGATTCCGCAACCGCATCAAAGAAAATAATAATCTCTCTTCATAATGTTCACAGCCTTCAATTTTGCGGAGTTCGCGCTGATCAATGCTGAGGGAGGGAACAACCAATATATCTGCTTCACTATTATCAAATAGCTCGATAGTTTTCCAGCGATCGCGCAAAGTTGACTGCAAACGGCGAAACTGATCAATCTGACCCAACTCAGACACATTTAAAGTTACCATAACCCTTACCCCATAATGATCCCCGACACTGCCGTATATCTTCGGTATAACGCACAGTCAGCTATATATAACTGACGCTTAATACTTCTTGACTGCGAATATTAACTTTTACTAATGCCATAGTAGAGATTTAGGCAATTTGTTGACTATGCCCCTAAAGTAGGAAAAATGAATGGATAAAAAGATGGCGATCGCAAGTAATATTTCTTTGTGAAGTTGCACCGAATTTTTTATCTGTTATTTCTTTGTGACCTTTGCGTCCTTTGTGGTTCGTTATCTAGTTTGACGCATCTTTATACAGAACAGATATAACCAACAAAAAGTTTTCACATTAGCCTCAGACTTTTTATTAATTAGTCAAGAAATGCTCACACAAACATCTTTATGTATAGAGATGTTGCAGTTAAGATTTTTCCCTAATTTCTAGGCTACTTGCCCTTTAAAATAAAAAAACGGTCTCTGCAAAATTTATTACTAACTTTTTAATATCGGGGGTGTGTCATGAGCCGTCCAATAATTCTTGGGATTGTCGGTGATAGCGCAGCCGGAAAAACAACCTTAACCAAAGGGATTGCTCAGATACTAGGGCCAGAAAATGTCACAATTATCTGTACAGATGATTACCACCGTTACGATCGCCAGCAACGTGCAGAAATTGGCATTACAGCCTTACACCCTGATTGCAACTATTTAGATATTATGCAGCAGCACCTGTCACTACTACGCACAGGGCAGCCAATTCTCAAGCCAATTTATAGCCACAAAACCGGGACATTCGAGCCACCACAGTACATCAAGCCGAGTAAATTTGTCATCATTGAAGGATTGCTTGGTTATTCTACCCTGACCGCTCGTGGCTGTTATGACGTGAAAGTTTACCTAGCACCACCAGAAAGCTTACGCGCCAACTGGAAAGTTAAACGAGACACTCAAAAACGAGGCTACACCCCAGAACAGGTATTAGCAGAATTAGAAAAGCGCGAACCAGACTCAGAGCAATTTATCCGTCCCCAGCGACAATGGTCAGATATAGTAGTAAGTTTTTATCCACCCAACGAAGATATAGAAGAAAACAACGGACACCTCAACGTGCGTTTAGTATTGCGTCCTACAATTCCGCATCCAGATTTTACCCCGATTATTAATTTAACTAATGGTAATTCTGGGTCAGCGATTCGCTTAGGGCTAGACCGCGATATGAGTAAACCAGTAGATGTATTAGAAGTAGACGGTCACGCCACCTCAGAACAAGTGAACAAACTAGAACATATTATCTGTTCCGATATGCCGCACTTGCGAAATATATGCGATCGTGAAAGTAATCCTGAACTAGGTAAAGTTGCAGGCACAACCGGAGAAATCTTACAAAGTTATCCTTTAGCTCTGACACAGTTAATCATTACTTACCATATGCTGAAGGCAACGCAAATGTATCAATAAAAACTTTAAAAATTAATTACTAGTGATGAGACTGTGAGTAAAAGCTATTACTTAGATATTAAGTAAGTGTAATTAATCAAACATAAAACAAAATTATGGTGTGTTGTCGCAACGCGCAATGCACCTTCTTTTCTGTATTTTAATCATCTATAAAACTATTATGAGTTTCTATAATGCTCATCCATGTAAACTTTAAGACCAAGATAAATAGAAAACAGACAACCTACCAAAATTAAAGATTTTCTCAACTCAAGATAATTATGAGCGCAAACAAGGGATAACTAAAGTTAGTTGCATCTGTATTTAGTTGTTTAGTTGTTATATGACCTATTGCCTCAGAATTGCCGATATCCCGACAAATGAACGTCCGCGTGAGCGATTAATGACGCATGGCCCGAAAATTTTAGCGACAGCAGAGTTAATTGCAATTCTCTTAGGCACAGGTCAAGGGCCAGGTAAACTCTCAGCAGTGGGTTTGGGGCAATATCTTTTACAAGAACTAAGCAAACATCAGCGTGACCCATTAGCAGTGCTGCGAGAAGTTACACCTGCTGAACTCATGCAAATTCCGGGTATCGGCCCAGCAAAAGCCACGACTATTTTAGCGGCGGTAGAACTTGGCAAACGTGCCTTTCAATCTCGTCCTTTAGACCGGACACCAATCGAGAGTCCAATGGCGGCGGCGGCGGCACTGAGTCAAGACTTAATGTGGCAGACACAAGAACGTTTTGCGGTATTGTTATTAGATGTCAAGAACCGCTTGTTAGGTACGCAAGTAATTACCATCGGTACCGCAACTGAAACTTTAGCTTCTCCGAGAGAAATTTTTCGAGAAGTAATTCGTCAAGGCGCAACACGAGCAATAGTAGCTCACAACCACCCTTCTGGTAACGTTGAACCTAGCCAAGAAGATATAGAACTAACGCGTCAATTGTTAGCAGGAGCGCAATTGTTAAGTATACCTCTGCTAGATCATTTGATTTTAGGTAATGGCAACCACCAAAGCCTACGCGATATTACAACCTTGTGGAATGAATATCCTCAAGGTGATTAGAGATTTTCAACAAATAATTGTCCTCAATTGTCGGATGGGCATCCTGCCCGTCCTAAGTGAGTAGTAGACTTCTTGCAGAAGTCGGGAAAAGGGTAAGGGGGAAAGGGTAAAGGGATAAGAAAAAACCCTTTCCCTTTGCCCCTCTTGCAAAAAGAGTTTTGCAAGAGGGGCAAAAATATCCGCACCACAAGAAATATTTGCAATTATTCACCACTCAAAAAAGCAAACTCTGATTTAATATTCCAGCGTTTACCATCATGAATTAATAGCGTTAACTTGTCAGCCGCGAACTCAAAATGCAGTTCACGATTTTCAAACTCTGGCCAAGCAGCTTTAAAATTTTGCTTTGTTAAATCTCGAAACGCTACTGTCATGTGGGGTGCAAAAGGACGCTTTTTACCAACCTCGTCGACAATACCTAAGTCCGTTTCCATGTGTGCCATTAAAGCTGCTTGTAATTGCAACAGTTCTTGGCTTCTCACCACATCAATATAGATAACGCGGGGAGCAAAAGCACTAAATCCACTGAGTGTTACTTGTAATGACTTTTGTTGGCTAGCAAATTCTCTTAAAGATGCTTCTAAACGTGACACTTGATCATTTGCCCATTCAAATGGCGGTTGTAGTGTAATGTGAGGCGGCGATTTTTGGGCATGACGACTGGCGTAGTTATCAGCAAAATATTGCTTAATTTGGTTGGCGTAATCTTGAATATCTTGCGGTGGGAGAAGGGCAACGAAAAAGCGGTTCATTCCAGTTTGGATTTTAAATTGACACTGAGTAGCGAATGCCGAGAAAAGATTACAACTATATTATTGAAGATACCGCAGCGCAGCGAGGTTGCTAACAAAATGCCGTGGTTTGTGAAGTTAGAGGAAGGAAAGGTAGATAAATCTATCTTTGACCAATATATACCTGCCCACAAAGCTTACGTACAAGAGTTAATCGCCAAAGGATATAAAGCCCGTTCAGGGTATTGGGCGAAAATGGGTGGAGGGATGTTATTGTTTGAGGCCGCTTCTATGGAGGAAGCACAAGCAATTGTGGCTGGTGATCCCTTGGTAAAAAATGGCTGCGTCAGCTACCAGCTTTACGAATGGAAAATTGTTGTCGAGTAGGACACAAATACTGACTTTTAGTGTTATGATTTCTTTAGACCTGGATCTATGCGACTGCAACGCCTAAATCTTGTCAGAACCGGAAGGTAGCAGCAATACGGGATGCTTGTAGTAGGCGTAGTCTCCGGGTCGCCCTATTTTTAGGAGCGATCAGCAGCAATGCCTGGCTTTGGAGATATTGTACAAAAAGCTTTTTACCTCGGTGTTGGGTTAGCTTCTTACGCGGGTGAGAAAGCGGGAGGGAAATTAGCCGAATTGCGATCGCAAGTCCAAAAGCTGGCAGATGAAATGGTGGCAAAGGGCGAAATGAACACTGAAGAAGCCCGTCGCTTTGTTGAAGACATGATGAAACAAGCTCAACAAGCACCTGTCCCTACTGAGAACTCTGAAAAAACAACTTCTTCTGAACCTCGCCGCATCGAAATCTTAGAGGAAGACGAAGAGCCAACGATAAAAGAGACCTCACCCGAAAATGTGGATAACTTGCGCGACCAAGTGCTAAAACTGCAAGAAGAGTTACGAAAATTGCAACGCGATCAATAAACAGCAGTTTTTATCTCTATCAGCAGTCAATAGCATTTTGGTATAGTGTCACACCCAAAAACTCGTAACCTACGCTGCCTAAAATTTACTAAGCGTACTTCAATTTGGGTGGCTGTTAGTATCCTAATTTTATAGCCAGGAAGAGTGTCAAATTTATGGAAGAGTGGCAAAAAGATTTATTGGGAATCGTGGAAACAGTCGCCGAGGAAGTAGACCGATTCTTTCAAGGAATGAATGAAATGGTAGATGCCTTTTTTGAACTGACAGAAGAATTGACGGAGCAAGTGCAAAATAACCTTGCCACCGAAGTAGAACAGTACTTACAAGAGATATCTGCACCTTTCTTAGAAATTTACTGGGATCTTGAAGATGTGGTGACAGATGCAGATCCGGGTTTTCCCTATACAGTTGAAGCTACACCAGAACAGAACCCTGCTTGCGTAGGCTGTACAAACTACCACGGTCAAGTTTATGGCAGTAATTTATTAGTTTGTGCCATGCATCCGCACGGTTGGGATGATAAAAATTGTCCCGACTGGGAGCAAGAGTAGGAAGAGGCAAGGGGGCAGGGCGCAGGGTGCAAGGGGGAAAAGTGAGAATCACAAATGGCAAATTACCATTGACTATTGACCCTTGACCCTTGACGATTGACTATTGACCCTTGACTCATGACAAATAACAAATGACAAATGACTATTTAGCTGAAACTACATCTGTGCCTAACCAAGAACTAAAATATGGCGAACGCAACATTGAAGAAGGGAAATTAATAACTTTTCCTAATCCGCGTGTCGGCAGACGATATCATATCAATATTACTTTGCCTGAATTTACGTGTAAATGCCCATTTTCTGGCTATCCTGACTTTGCCACAATTCACGTGACTTATGTGCCAGATGAGCGAGTTGTGGAACTAAAAGCGATTAAGCTTTACATTAACAGTTATCGCGATCGCTATATTTCCCACGAAGAATCGGCAAATCAAATTCTAGATGATATCGTTGCTGCTTGTGACCCCTTAGAAATCACAGTCAAAGCAGATTTTGCTCCTCGTGGAAATGTGCATACAGTTATTGAAGTGCATCACCAGAAATCATCAGCAAATTAAACACCAGATACATACAAAGAAGCCTGAGAGGAAGATTGCTTTCAGGCTTCTGTTTTGGCACTTTTGCGACTAGAAAAATTTTGCGATCGCTTATTTATCTTTGAATTTTACCCTTTCCCCCTTAACCGAAAGGTATTGTGAGCCTACCAACTTTGCTTAACTAGTTACTGATAGCTATATAATTTTTATAGTAAATACATAAATTCGAGTGATTTAAAGTAGTATTTTAATATTAAAACTAAATTATAAAATATACAAATTAATACACAATAAAAAAAGAAAAAAAAGTATTTTTAATTACAACTTTATAAACCAAAATATAATAAGTAATTGTTACGAAATTTCAATATTTATGCGTTTTTTTAAGCTTATTTAAAGCAAAAATAAAGAGAAATTAAGTTTCATTAGTTATATTTATTAATTCAAAAAGAAAAACTATTTGCATTTACTTATTCAGGACGATAACTTAAATCACACGTAGTGATAGCGATCGCTGGCTAAAAATACTACGAGTACAAGCTGAGTAAACGCAAATACTCAGAAAACCAGGGGTGTTATTGATGTCCAGTGAATTTAAGATAAATGCAAACCAGGAAAAAGTCTCACAACAAAGTTTTCATGGCTTGAAATCACACTGTCTTTCTTTTGGCGAAGTTTTAGCACAATCTTTTGCCGTTATCGCACCGACAACCATTCCGGCATCCAACGTCGGTTTAATTGTTGCCCTTGCAGGTAACGGTACTTGGTTAAGTATGGTTATCGGTTTGGTGGGACTGGTATTTGTTAGCATCAATATCAATCAATTTGCTAGCCGTTCTGCTTCACCTGGTTCTCTTTACTCTTACATTGTCAAAGGACTTGGCCCGACAGCAGGCGTTATCTGCGGTTGGAGTTTGGTTTTGGCTTACCTGTTTACAGCAATGTCGGTGTTGTGTGGTTTTGCCAACTTCAGCAGCACATTAATTGGTTATTTAGGAATTCACCCCTCTAGTATCAGCCTACTAGCTCTAGGTGCGGGGATTGCTTGGTATGCAGGTTACAAAGATATTCAACTTTCCGCAGTCGCTATGCTGTGGATGGAAGGCATATCCATCGCACTGATTGGAGTTTTATGTGTAATTATTTGGGCGCATCACGGTTTTGCATTAGATATGCCCCAGATTACTTTAAGTGGTGTTCAACCAGGTAGCCTAGCAACAGGACTTGTATTGGTAATGTTTGCCTTCTCAGGCTTTGAAAGTGCAACAAGTTTAGGTGATGAAGCAAAAAGCCCCTTAAAAACTATTCCTCGGTCAGTTATTGGAAGTGTGATTCTTGCAGGATTATTCTATATCTGCACTACATATATAGAAGTGCTAGCTTTTCGCAACTCAGGAGTAGATATTACCAAGACAGAAGAACCTCTGGCTTATCTCTCACAACAAATAGGTTTAGGTTGGCTGGGTGAGTTAGTTGGCTTAGGTGCGCTGGCTAGCTTCTTTGCTTGTGTCTTGGGTAGTATTAATCCCGCCGCGAGAATTTTCTTTTTGATGGCGCGTCATGGTTTATTTCATGCCAAGTTAGGAGATACACACACATCGAATAAAACGCCTCATATTGCTGTCACGATGTGTTCTCTGTTGACATTTTTGATCCCGGCGCTGATGGCCTTATTTCAAATCAAACTCTTTGAGAGTATGGGTTATCTAGGTGCGATCGCTAGTTTCGGATTTGTCACCGTTTACATCTTAATCTCTATAGCTGCACCAATTTACCTTTACAAAATCAACAGCCTACAGCGCAGAGATATCGTATTCTCCCTGATAGCAATCGGATTTATGTTTATTCCATTGTTAGGCAGCGTGGGAATCCCTGGTAGTACAATGTTCCCAGTTCCCGAAGCACCTTATAATCTGTTTCCTTACCTGTTTTTAGTCTATATTGCCATTGCTGGTGGATGGTTCGTTGTTCAAAGATTGCGATCGCCAAAAATGGTCAAAAAAATGGTCAAATCTATCGAAGCTATTCATATTAGATTTGATAGCGATACCAACGGCAAACCGAAGCGGTAACACCGTAAATAAAAAGTCAATTATTATTTGTCATGCGTAGTTTATTGGAAGCTAACTACAAACAATAACTTATAGCTATTGATAAATTGAACATCCAAAACCCTCAAGTGCGCGATGGAAGAATTAATTACCGCAATTCCTACAGGAATAACAGCGTTTACAGCAACTAATCTAGATGATTTAGTAATTTTGTCATTGTGGTTTTCTCAAACCAACAGCAATTTCCGTTCGCGGCATATTGTTATAGGGCAGTTTCTCGGATTCAGCCTCTTAGTAATTGCCAGCCTTACTGGTTTTTTTGGTGGTTTAATCTTACCAAAACAGTGGATAGGGCTTCTGGGATTAGTCCCTATAGCAATTGGTATTAGTACCTGGATAAATCAAGATAATGATGATTCAGACACAGAAAAAGAAGAATTGCAACAGACTAAAACATCCCCTTTTTCAAGTTTAGTTTCTCCCCAGACCTATAGTGTGGCAGCAATTACAGTCGCCAACGGTAGCGATAATATAAGTATTTATATGCCGTTGTTTGCTAATAGTAATATCATCAAACTGCTGATAATTCTCATCATCTTTTTTTTACTTGTAGGAGTTTGGTGCTATGCAAGCTACAAACTAATTAACCAAAGAAATATTGCCGATATCCTTACCCGCTATGGGAGTAATCTTGTTCCCTTCGTTTTGGTTGGCTTAGGAGTTTACATCATCTTAGAAAGTGGTGCATTAAATCCTCTGGCTTTAGTAGCAAGTTGTATCTGCATCATGGGTATAGTCAAAAAATATAAACCTAAGGTAGAAGTCGAAGAAAACTAATTTAGCCTAAAACTAAGTAACTGGTAATATCTAAACTGACCAATTCTAGTATAAATGTTGTCTATCTTTGCAGTCAAAATTTTCTTCTCTTTGTCAGAATTGGTTGATAAATTTGTATTTTGATTGATAGTAGTATCCATCATCTAGTGATAACGTCTAAATAAAGACGAATTTAAGTTATCAGGAGAAAATCATGAAATTGTTTAAAACATTGTTATTGGCTTTCACACTTTTAGTTAACTTTTTGATCGCCAAACCCGCTTGGGCTGACCCGCCAATACTGACACAAACTCCTGATTATGCAGAAGTTCAACAAGCAATTAATGAACTTACCCAAGCCAAATTATCTCCAGAAGAATCAGGATATACCCCAGAACAAATTGAACAGAAAACAGGCGAACTTAAACTGCAAAAATATATTCTGGAAACAGCTTTAGAATGGGGGCAATGTCGTAATTTAACTGGACAGAATTTAGCAGTTTATGCCCATAAAGCCAAGAAAAATCAAGAGCCAAGTCTTTACTATTTAGGCAACAATAAAATCACCAACGACGAATGGAACTGTGATGGTGTTTATTTACCAGCCGGAGTCAAAATTGCAGGCTTAATTCCTGGCGATACCCAAGGACAAGAATTAACAGAACCCCTCGCGTTGAAATTTGTACCAGGAACTCAGCTAATTGCTCAAACAAACCCACAAACAGGTGCTATTGAGTTAAATGTTCCTCCTGCAAAAGTGTTCAAACCAACTGAAACTACTTGGCAAATTCCTAATCTATCTACAGTAGATATCAACGCACAAGTTCCTAATGCTCCCATAGAAGACTAAAGCAAACAGATTTAGCTTCTGAGAATGAATGATATGTTTTCAAGAGGAAAACCATGAAATTATTTAACTACCTTTTGCTGATTTTAATTATTGTGCTGAACTTTATGTTCGCTCAACCTTCATTAGCAGACCCACCAAAAATTACCAAAAGCCCTGATTATGTAGAGGTAAAAAAATCACTCGATCTCCTGAAAGAGCAATTAGCAGCAGTAGAGTCTGGAAAAGAAACATCAGAACCGTTGACAGATGAAGACCTTCAGAAAAAAATCGAGGAATTATCGTTTCAGCAATATGCTTTAGAAAAAGGTATTAATTGGAGTCAATGTCGTAATGAAACAGACAAAACAATAGCTGTTTACGGACCTAAACCCAAAAAACCGAAAACATCCTACGATAATACACTCTATTTTTTAGGTGCTGGTCAAACAACACCAGAGCAATGGGATTGTCAAGGTATTTATCTACCAAACGACACCAAACTTAATAGCCAAAATACTGATACCAATCAACAAATCGAAGGTGCTGTAGCTATCAAAATCTTCAAAGGAACACAATTGATAGCTAAGAACGATCCCGAAACAGGAGCATTGGAATTAAATATTTCTCCCAGTAAATTCTACAAGTCTGGTGATATTAACTGGTATATTCCCAATGTGTCCTCAAGAAATATTGCTTTTAGAGTTCCTGATGTTCCTGTAGGTGGCGAAGAAGAAGCTGATTAAAACATATTTGTAGAGACGTTACATCTAACGTCTCTACAAATATAATCTTGGTAAGCTGTTCAGCATACAAACAGCACTACTAAAATTATGAATTAATGACTTAAATCCTCTCCCCTGCACCTCTGCTCCTCATCTCCCCTGCGGTCTAAACTGCAAATTAAGTGATTAACAGCTTAAGAGGCTTAACCTGTGAATATTCTGGAATTTTCTTTATTAGTTTGGGTGGGTTCATTTACCGCCGGGTTAATAGGTGCATTAACTGGGTTAGGCGGTGGAGTTGTAATTGTTCCTTTATTAACTTCAGTATTTGGTGTCGATATCCGCTATGCTGTTGGCGCATCTTTAGTATCTGTAATTGCCACTTCTTTAGGGGCAGCATCTACATATATTAAACAAGGTTATACAAATTTACGGCTGGGAATGTTTTTAGAAGTAGCAACAACTACAGGTGCTATTATAGGAGCTATTATTGCTACTAATTTTTCTGTCAAAGCACTAACTATTGTGCTAGCAATTATCCTACTTTATTCTGCATATCTCTCTCAACAACCAAAACGTCAAGAACCAGAAAATGAATCAGAAGATGCCTTGGCCAATTATTTAGAACTCAATGGTGCTTACCCAACGGCGGATGGATTTATAGCTTATCAAGTTCATGCTGTTCCGGCTGGTTTTGCTGTCATGTTTGTATCTGGAATCATTTCAGGATTACTTGGTATTGGTTCAGGTGCATTTAAAGTTTTAGCAATGGATAACGTCATGCGTATTCCATTTAAAGTCTCGACAACCACCAGTAATTTTATGATTGGTGTGACAGCAGCCGCTTCAGCAGGGGTTTATTTAGCTAGAGGTTATATCGACCCTGGGCTGTCAATGCCTGTAATGTTGGGAGTTCTACCAGGAGCTTTTTTAGGAGCCAGAATTCTGATAGGTGCTAAAACGCAAGTTTTAAGAATAATCTTCAGTTTTGTATTAATAGCAATGGCTCTGAAGATGGTTTACAACAGTGTGATTGGGGTGTAATTGATGGTGTCTTTTGATTTATTTCGGCGATCGCTTACTTTCATACCTAAAAGCGAAGTTGTTGTAGAATCTTTACAGCCCGAAGAACCTGATAGCGATATTGCAGCGTTAACACAGCATTCTAAAAATACTAATAGTGCAGATTCACACAAAAATATTGTTAAAAGCGAGAGTGAAAAAAACTTTGAGAATTTACTAAGTAATTTATTAAAATATGGGGTTTTGACTGCTAGTGCTGTAGTTTTATTTGGTGGTATTATTTACTTAGTTCACCACGGTAGTGAACCTGCTAGATATCAATTCTTCCGAGGAGAACCGTCGCAATTTCGCTCTTTGGATGGCATAGTACAAGCACTTTTAGCAGGAAGTGACCGAGCCATTATTCAATTAGGACTATTACTTCTAGTTGCTACTCCTATCCTACGGATAATAATTTCCTTATTTGCTTTCATTAAAATGCGTAACTGGAGCTTTGTGATGATTACCTTGGTAGTGCTGACCAGTTTGATTTATAGCCTTGCAAGATAATACCCGACTTTTTTGAAAAGTTGGGTTTATTTTTTTCACGAATAATTTATGGCTGTTATCGCATTTCTTGCATGACAAATTAATCAAGACTGTTAGCTTGATGTTTTTTAAGGGAAAAATAAAGCTAACCAAGGACTGTATTGCAACTCTCATGGGTTATGCAATACAGTCCTTCACAGTTTTAGTCATATATTTGTACTTGACTCTATGGAAAAAGGCGTAGGTACGCAGCAACAAGTCCCTAGAAGCTGCTTATTCAAAAAAAGTAGATTTCTAACTTTAGCAGTGGTTTTGCTACTAGGTGCAGGTTGTACCAAAAACATATTTAGCAAGCCTCAGCCTATTTTAGATAGTGCAGTCAACAACAAAAATCATTTATCTACCTTAAAAGTTGGGGTGCTACCTACGCAAAGCCGTACAGAACAAGAACGAATGATAAAACCCCTAGATGAATACTTAGAAAAATCTCTAGGAAGGCAAGTTGACTTTCAAATTGGTAATAACTACAAAGAGGTCGTTGATTGGTTAGTGCAAGGTAAACTCGATATGGCTTACTTAGGGCCAGTTACCTATCTAGAAGCTGTAGAGAAAGGCGCGAAAGTTGAACCTTTGGTTGCACCTATCGATAAACAGACAGGGCAACCTTGGTATCGCTCATGCATTATAGTCAAAGCAGACAGCCCAATAAAAACTATCAAAGACCTTAAAGGCAAGCGCGTTGCTTTTGTAGATAAATCATCTACTTCTGGGTATTTGATGGCAGCAGCAAGTTTAAAAAAATTAGAAATTAACCCTAATCAAGATTTGGCTAAGGTTATCTTTGCAAGTAGCCATAGCAAAAGTATGGAAGCATTAGAAAATGGTATTGTTGATGCCTCAGTCACTAATATTTCCTCTTATTTAAAACGGCAAAAACAGGGAAAACTGACTCCTCAAAACTCCAGAGTTATTTGGGAATCAGCACCTATACCTCATTCCCCTATTGTAATTTCTCAAAAACTATCGCCTGAATTAATTTTTCAATTGAAAAAAGCTTTTATTAGTAGCCCAGATGGGATTGAAGATATTGTTGGAACCGAGTCAGCCGGATACACCTTAGTTATTCCTTCCGACTACGCACCAATTCAACAACTCCGCCAAGAACTAAATTTAATTTCCACTTCGGCAAAATGAAAATATCTACAAAGTTTTTTACAGCTTCAGTTATCACTCTTGGATGTATAATTGCGATCCTTGTTGGTAACACTCTACTTATTCAGGGAATTAAACAAAATATCCGCGATAAAAGCCAGCGCAGTACAGAAACAGTTAAAGTTGCGCTAGAAGCAGAGAATGCGTTGAAGTCACAAATTATAGAACTTAAAGATGTCCTTTTATTAAAAACTGACACTACTCCCATAGAAAAGTCTTCAACACAGTTTCTCCAATCTTTAGATAGGTTAGAAAATTTACTACAAAATACTCCAGAAATTGCTGTAATTCGTCGTCGCCATCAATTTCTGAGGCAAATGACAAATCAGCTAACTCAATCAAATTCCAGTACAATCTATTTGGCAGATTCTCAACAGTATTTTCGGGCAATTAATTCTTTTAACCGAGATATTGAGTTGTTCTTATCTCAAATAGTTGAACGTGCTTATCAGCAAAACATCCTTGTAGAAGAGGAACTAAAAAATTTACACCAAGTACAGAGAATTATTTCCTTTGGAGTTGTAGGTGTAATTATCATTCTCTTTCTATGCAAATTTTTACTAATTTGGCAACCGACAATTCAATCTTTATATAAGTTACAAGTTGGTACAGCCGAAATTGCCAATGAAAATTTTAACTATCGTTTGAATATTACCACAGGCGATGAAATGGAAGACCTGGCTAAAGCATTTAACTATATGGCACTTAAGCTAAATGAATCTCGTGAAACACTGTTAAAAAATACAGAGTTGACAGCTATGAATCAACGTTTAGAAATTGAAGTTGCTGAACGTAAACAGGCAGAATTAGAACTTCAGCAGACTTTCATAGAACTTAAAAATACGCAAGCGCAATTGATTCAAACTGAAAAAATGTCTAGTTTGGGCCAATTAGTAGCTGGTGTAGCACATGAAATTAATAACCCAGTTAACTTTATTTACGGCAACATTACCCATGCTTATGAATATTCTCAAGAACTGCTGGAGTTAATAAGTTTATATCAAGAGCATTTTCCTGAACCTGGAGATAATATTCAAGAAAAAATTTCAGATATGGAGTTAGAGTTTGTGTTGGATGATTTACCAAAAACTCTGATTTCGATGAAAATGGGAG
The DNA here is from genome assembly GCF_014697475.1 of Nostoc sp. FACHB-152. Taxonomy (GTDB): domain Bacteria; phylum Cyanobacteriota; class Cyanobacteriia; order Cyanobacteriales; family Nostocaceae; genus Nostoc_B. The sequence goes on along the minus strand of NZ_JACJRV010000031.1, from coordinate 17,835 downwards.
CGCAAAGAATTCGAGAAATTGTTTTGTCTTTACGCAATTTTTCCCGATTGGATGAAGCAGATATGAAAGAAGTCGATATTCACGAAGGGATTGAAAGTACTCTGCTGATTTTGCAGAATCGGCTAAAAGCAAAGCCAGAACATCCAGCAATTCAGGTTATTAAAAAGTATGGTAATTTACCTGTAGTTGAGTGTTATGCTGGGCAGTTAAATCAGGTATTCATGAATATTATTAATAATGCCATTGATGCTTTAGATAGTTATTATCGTGACCGCAGACCACAAGAAATTGCGAATAATCCTGCTCAGATTATTATTACTACCACAGTTAGCAACAATAATCTTGTATTACTAGAAATTGCAGATAACGGGCCAGGAATGACCGAAGAGACTAAACAAAAATTATTTGACCCTTTCTTTACAACTAAACCTGTTGGTCAAGGTACAGGCTTAGGTTTATCTATTAGCTATCAAATTATTCAGAAGCACTCTGGCGTTTTGCGTTGTAGCTCAGAATTAGGTCAAGGTACTAAGTTTTCGATTGAGATTCCGTTGTCTCAGCAGCAACAAAAAACAGCACAAATGCAAGCAGCGATCGCTTAAACTATCTAACATAGAATCAGCACTACAACGGTAAGCCATGCAAAATGTTACTCAATCTAGCACTACAAGGCTAAGTTTAGAGCTATTCCATGTCCAGACCAGCACAGCTTTTGAGTTACCACCAAATTTGGTAGCTATTCGCATTGGTAAGCCAAATGACCAAAATTTGCCTGAGATTGACGTTTCCAACCTACCAGATGCCGAGATAGTTTCTCGTTCTCACGCCCAAATTCAGGTGGATGGTAGCAATTACTTCCTTGAAGACTTAGGCAGTTCCAATGGTACATTTCTCAACGATACAAAGTTAGAACCAGGAATTACCTATCAGTTAAATGTAGGCGATCGCATCGACCTTGGGCAAGGTAATAAAGTAACTTTTATCTTTCAAAATCAATTACCAAATCTGCTTGCAGGTTCAAATGTTACTGCTATTCAACAGCAAATTCCTGAGCAAAATAAACCAACTGTGGTAGATAAAACAACTAAGCTGGTGGGTTTAGCCTTGATGGTTGCCAGCACAGTAATTTTAACTGCCAACATTAGAATTGGTCTATTTTTTAGAATCCCTGGTGTTGCCTTATGTGTGATCGGAGTTTTTGTGCTGTGCCAGCAACGTATTAATCGCAACTTAGGCTGGATTTTAATTGCTTTAGGAATTCTAGTGATGATATTTACAGGTAATATTTTCGCCTCAGTTAACCTGTTATTATTACTAGGTACATTTGTTTTATTTGTGGCAGGTTATCTGCTTTTTACGACTGGTAAAATATTTGGTTATGATTTGCGATCGCTTCAGCAATTAATTAATAGATAATTTTCTATACAAGAGCAAGAACACATAAACTTTTCCTTGATTGTGAGTTCGACGGATGATAAAGAACCCCTCTCCAAACCTCTCCCCGAAGCGGGGAGAGGTTTAAAAACCTTAATTTTTCGTTCCTAAACCAAGATATTAAAGCTCCTCTCTGCGTCGGAGCGAAAAGTTGAGCCAGTGCGTTGGACGGGTTTCCCGGCTTAAAGCAACTGGCGTTGCGCGTCCGGGTTTCCCGGCGCAAAACTTTTCAAGTCAGAGGGATTGGGAAAAGGTTCATCGAATTCACGTTAATAAAAGTTGAAATAGCGTTGAGCTTTACTCACAAGTTCCTCATATTTGTGTTTTAAAAACTAATAAAAAGCGCATAAATACATTTAGAAACACAATAGGCTTATGAGTTACCTGATGTTCTTAAATTTTGACTGTGCAACTTCTACTGTCATAAGAAAAAGAAATCTTTTTTGGTAATGGCAATAACCGAGATATCAATCCTTACAACTTACTGAATGTATTTGTTCAAGAAATAAAATACTATGGCAACCTTTTTCGGCAACGATTCTAATAACACCCTACCTCCAAGTGGAGCAGATAATAGTGGCGACGATACGATTAATGCTGGGCGCGGCAGAGATGATGTTAGAGGTGGCACAGGTAATGACCTGTTAATAGTTAACTATTCCAGCAATACTTATGCTGGGGGCAACTACACTCCGGGAGTCAGGAGTACGGTTTATAACAATGGTTCGGGTAACTTTTGGGCATACAAAGATGATGCGCGCAATTATGACCAAGTTGACTTTCAACAAATTGAGCGCCTGAGTGTAACCGGAACTAACTATGATGACACGCTCAATGGTGGGACTGGCAGCGATATCCTGAATGGTGGTGGGGGTAATGACATTCTCAATGGTGGTGCTGGCAATGATACGCTCAACGGCAGTGCGGGTAATGATACTCTTACGGGTGGTGCTGGTGCTGATAGTTTCCGCTTCAATGCACCTAATCAAGGTATAGATACCATTCAAGACTTTTTATCTGTTAATAGTGATATTATCCAGATTTCATCTGCTGGCTTTGGTGGTGGTTTAGCTGTAGGTACTTTATCGTCTGCTCTGTTTAGATCTGGTGCTGGTATATCTGCACCAACCAACAGTACTCAACGGTTCATTTATGACAATAGTAATGGTTATTTGTTCTTTGATGCTGATGGCAATGGAAATTCTTTTGCAACCACTCAAATAGCAACTATTACTGGGACAACTCCACTGAGTAATACTAATATCGTTGTTATCTAAAGTCTTTGGTCTCCACATTTTTTGTGGAGACAAATCAATAAAAATAGCGATCGCACTAACAACGTCGCAACTGCGTTAACAAAACAACAACATCATCAATAGCTTGCCTGATAGCACTAGCTGGCTGTTCTGATTGATTCACAATAATACTAAAAGCTAACGGCTCATACTGTGACGGATTTATATAACCAGATAGAGCAATAGCACCCATTAAAGTACCTGTTTTTGCTTGCACAATTCCTTCAGCAGGTGTGTTGCGAAACCGCTCTGTTAAAGTGCCACTCACACCCGCAACAGGTAAAGAAGCCCGAAAAACTTTTGCTTCAGGTGATGCTGCCATTGCTTGTAAAACTTGCACCAAAGCTTCAGGGCTAACTAAATTTTTGCGGGATAATCCTGAACCATCTACTAACTTATAACTAGCAGAATCAACGCCTAATTGTGTTAACGTATCTTGTAAAACTTTTAAACCCACATCAACAGTAGTTTGATTTTTTGCTAATGGTTGGTTATTAGCTAAACTCCGTAATAAAGCTTCAGCAAACAAATTATTACTATTTAAATTTGTATCTATTAACAACTGAGATAAAGGTGGAGATTCAATAGCCGCTATTTCTCGCTCATTCTTATTAGTACTAATGCTAGTTTGTTTGACAGTAATACTTTCTGTTGCCAAACTCTGACGGAAGTGACGCAAGAAATTTTGTATTGGGTCAAAAACAGCGATCGCAGTAATATCTGGTTGCGAATTTACAGCCAATTGCCCTTGAATGTAAAGCACAGGCCCTTTTAAATCACGGCTAACTCTAACTGCGCCCGGTTCGTCTTTTTGAGTTGTGACAGAATTATTAACCACTCGCCACTGATATGCTTCTGTGGGGTCAGCCCATTTAAGTTGCAATGGTTGTCCTATACTTTGAGGGATAGCAGTTAATACAGCAGCATTTTCATTCAAAATCAGGCTATTAATCGGCGCGCCATAACTAGCTTGTACATCTTCCCATTGCCAACTCGGAGGAATCATATCTCCTTGAAAATAACTATCATCAGCAATTAACTCATTAATTTGAGTAATACCTTGCTGACGTAGCTGTTTTGCTAATACTGTCAATTGAGCATTTTTTAAGCTGGGATCTCCCCTACCGACTACACGCAAAATGCCATCACCGTCTTGATAAATAGAGGTACGAATGCGAAAATTGGCCCCCAATTGTTTCAACGCCGCAGCCGTAGTCAATAACTTAGCATTAGAAGCTGGTGTAAAGTATTTTTGGGCATCATGACTGTAAAGAGTTTGGGTAGAAGCCAAGTTTTTTATTAAAATTCCCCAGCGTGCGCGACTAAATAAAGGACGATTAATAACTGTATTTATAGATGCTTCTAGTTGAGCAGAGCAAAAAGATGTTGTTGTAGCTGGGGTTGGAGTTTGTGCTTTAACTGCCTGTTGGGTAATACCGATGTGAGTCCCAATAAACAGTAGTATCAAGCTCAGAGAGATTTTTTTAGAAAACATACTCAAACTTCGACTAAGATCATCAACCATGCGCGTTGCACACCCCTACTCCCTACTAATTACTTTTAATAATTTATGGCTAAACTTTTTGAATCTATAACTGAGGAACTACAAGAGTTTATTACGGCTCAACACCTTTTTTTTGTAGGTACTGCGCCTTTAAGCTCTACAGGTCACGTTAATTTATCTCCGAAAGGTCTAGATTGCTTTCGTATCCTATCACCCCACCGAGTCGGTTACTTAGATTTGACAGGTAGCGGCAACGAAACATCTGCCCATTTGCAAGAAAATGGGCGAATCACCTTTTTGTTTTGTGCTTTTACTGATACCCCTCTTATTCTCCGGTTGTATGGTAAAGGATGCGTAATCTTACCGAATTCTCCTGATTGGGATTCTACTTATTCTTTGTTTACGCAGCTACCAGGAACTCGCCAAATTATTGTGGCTGATATTGAGCGTGTGCAAACTTCCTGCGGCTTTGGTGTTCCAATGTACGAATACCAAGGTCAGCGTCAGATATTAGTCGATTGGGCTAGTAAAAAAGGGGAAGAAGGAGTCAGAGAGTATCAACAAAAGAAAAACCTTATGAGCATTGATGGTTTACCAACTCCGGTAAGTCAATTATTTGAGGCGGAAGAGTTAGTATCTAGCGAAACAAGGGAAACTTAAAAGTATCGAAATTTATTTTTTCGATTAAGGAACTATTCGATTAGTTCAGTGTCTTGACGTAAGGAATTGTCCCGAACTATGATTCGGGTTTATTCCGGATCAACCGGGACATTCTGGAAAATTAGTGAAATTCAATTCAACTGTCGCTCTGTTAATCACACACATGAGATTACGCTTTTTTTTACTTAGCGTTGCTAGTATTGTTCTGCTTTCTTCTCCAGTGAGAGCCGCCCGTTTACAGTCTTGGAATTTTGATACGACACAAAATCAACTCAACATTACAACGGCATCGGGAGTTAAACCAAGAGCATTTTTAATTCAAAACCCAACACGACTGGTTATAGACCTTCCCGGAACTGAATTTGATAACAATACAGTTCGTAAAAGCTTTGGTGCCACAGTTAGAGAAATTCGTGTTGGCAAGGTTGATGAAAAAACAACAAGATTAGTAATTGAATTAGCACCAGGATATACTGTAGACCCAGCAAAATTACTGGTTCAAGGTGATTCTTCGACTCATTGGATAGTGAAATTCCCACAGGTGCAACGTATTGATAATAATGTTGTTCCTGTTGCCTCTGGTGAAGAACAAATTCCTGTTCCCGTTAGTGATGTTTCTTTGTTTGCGGGAGTTGTGCCTTTAGGTAAAGAAATGCCACAATTGCGATCGCAAGTGCAAGCATTGGTGGCTCGTTATCGTTCTCTCGACCCAGGATTATTCTTTTTAGATTTAGATACTGGTAACTATCTAGACTTTAACGGGGAGAAGGTATTCCCGGCTGCTAGCACAATTAAGTTTCCAATTTTGATTGCGCTATTTCAAGAAATCGATGCAGGTAGAGTCAAACTGAATGAAACTTTGGTCATGCGCCGTGATTTAATGACCGGAGGTTCAGGCGAAATGCAATATAAGCGTGCTGGTAGTCGGTTTAGTCTATTGGCAACCGCGACTCAGATGATTACCATCAGCGACAATACTGCTACCAACATGATTATTGATCGGTTGGGTGGTAAAGCTAAATTAAATCAGCGTTTTCGCAGTTGGGGTTTGCAAAACACTTACATTCAAAATTTGCTAGGCGACTTCAAAGGTACTAATAAAACCAGTCCTAAAGACTTAGTACGGCTGTCAGCATTAGTTGCTAGCAATAAATTATTGAGTGACTCTAGCCATGCCAGAGTTATGGGTATTATGCAGCGTGTTCATAACACTAAGTTATTACCTGCTGGTCTTGGTAAAGGTGCCGTCATTGCTCACAAAACCGGAACTTTAGGAATTGTTTTGGGTGATGCCGGAATTATTGAAATGCCATCTGGTAAACGTTATTTGGCAGGGATTTTTGTCAGAAGACCTTTTAATGATTTAAAAGCTAGAGATTTTATTAATCAAGTTTCTCGACTTGTTTATGGTTATTTAGAACAGCCAAGAGTAGCTAGCAATCCTTAATTATTGTTTTAGTGTAAATAAAAGTTTCGTGAGAGCAGGGAACAATATTAGGCAATAGGCAATAGGCAATAGGCTGGAAAGTCTTTTTGTGTCTGAGTTTTACGGTAAGCTTATGTCCTAAAACAAGTTTCAACTGCTATAAGTAAGTCTGTGAGAAAAAACCTAACTATGTTACAAAAGATTAACTAAGCTAAAAGCCTCTTTCCTCCTGCCTTCTGCCCCATCCGCTCTACTTAATTCAACCCCTGATATTAATATCTAGGGGTTTTTGCATTCAAATTCAATTGCTTTTTTGAGTATGGATTTTACGATTCGGCCACTCGCCCAACAAGATAAACCTTTTCTCTGGCAAATGCTGTACGAAGCAGCGCATATGCAAGCAGAAGGTAAAACTATCCAAGATGCAATGAATCATCCTGATTTGGCAAAGTATGTCAAGGGTTGGGGAAGTAAAGATGACCTGGGGTTTGTTGCGATCCTCAACAGCAATCATCAACCTGTAGCAGCCGCATGGCTAAGGTTATTAACTGCGGAAAATCCGGGCTATGGCTATGTTGATGATTCCACACCAGAACTAGCGATCGCTACCCTCCCTGAATATAGAAATCAAGGTATCGGCACTAAATTACTCGCTCATTTACTAACAGCCGCCAAAACATCTTACCCAGCAATATCACTAAGTATTAGAAGCACCAATCCCGCTTTGCATTTATATGAGAGATTTGGCTGGCAAATTGTACCCGGTAGCGAAACTGTTAACCGCATCGGTGGTATTTCATTCAAGATGAAATTGGTTTTTAACTAGCAATTCATTCTTGATTTTCCCTCTTAGCTGCTGCTAACCACTCTTGCATGGCTGACAGTGCCAAAATTGCCTGCATATATTCTCTAGAAATAGTATCTACCTGCACATCGTAGGTAATAAATCGCATGACAACCGGAGCAAAAAAAGCATCTGCTATTGTAAATTGACCAAATAAAAAATCACCATCTTGAGAATATTTAGTCCGACATTCTTGCCAAATACTAGTGATGCGGTCAATATCTTGTTGTACTGCTGATGTTAAACCTTGACCCGGAAGTTTAGCACAGCAATTCATGGGCATATTTTGGCGGAGGTCTTGAAAACCAGAGTGCATCTCCGCGCTTACAGAACGAGCTACTGCCCTAACAGATTTATCTTCTGGCCACCAATGGTAATCAGGAAATACTTCCGCTAAATATTCACAAATAGCTAGAGAATCCCATACAATCAGATTATTGTGGATTAATACAGGCACTTTTCCAGAAGGAGAATATTGTCTGATTTTTTCAGCCGTATCTGGTTTATATAAGGAAATGTAAATCTCTTGGAATTCTAACCCAAACTGTTTCATAATTATCCAAGGGCGGAGTGACCAAGAGGAATAATTTTTATTACCAATTACTAAAGCCAGTTCGCACATAATTATAAGACCTTGATACCTGTTCAATCCATATACGTAATTCAGCTTCAGAGCCAGAAGCAAAAGATTTGTCAGTTTTAGGATCGTAAGCGCACCAATATTTATTACCTTGGCGGTCTACTTTTTTCCATACTTTTAATTCATTAGGGTCTGCTAATAAAGCTTGTCGTAACTTTTTCCAAATATCTAGCAGTATTTTTTTAATGTAGGTATTACCAACTATTAATTTACTGTTTAAATTTGAATTACAATTTGTGTCTATGTCTTTTGATTCTAGACATCCAAGGTCATTTCTCATATTATTATTCCAGAAAGTAGCTTAGTAATTAAAACTGTAGCAATGTCTCAGTTATCAATCAAATCATTACTTGCATAGTTTCTATAAATAGAATTTATAGATATAAAAATTTATTAATCAAATCTGTTTATCTAGTCTTGATTACATCATTGGCCATGAAACTCTCCCAACTTCGTGCAGTGGTTGCAGTAGCAGAACGGGGTAATTTTAGTGAGGCTGCATTAGAATTGCAGCTTTCTCAGCCAGCTATTAGTCATGCTATTGCAACTTTAGAAGAAGAACTAGGTGTGCCTTTATTTGCCAGAGGTCGTCATGGTGCTGTGCTGACACCTGCTGGCGAACGCATTCTCTACCATGCCCGTCAAGCTTTACAAAGTTTAGAAATGATGGAAAGAGAAGCAAACTTGCATAAAGGTTTGCATGGTGGTCATGTGCGAATTGCTTCATTTCGTAGCGTTGCGACTCACTTATTGCCAAAAGCGATCGCAAAATTTCATAATCAATTCCCAGAAGTCGCCATCACTATTATTGAATCGATGGCCTATACAGATGTCGAACAATGTTTGCGTGATGGACGCGCTGACATTGGGGTTACTTATCTTCCCACTAGTGATGAATTTGAAACTTGGGAAATATTGCGAGATGAGTATGTAGTTTTATTACCACCAGCAGCAAAAATCCAGGGTGCAAAAATTACTTGGGATGATATTGCTTTCTATTCTCCGGTTTTGTTAGCCTGCTTACCCTGTGGACGACCTCTACATCAGCACATCAAAACAGTTGCACCTTTTATGCAAACCTCTGCTGATATACAAGAAGATTCCACGATTGTCAGTCTAGTTAATCAAGGATTAAGAGCAGCTATTTTACCTCGTTTAGCAGCCGTGCCAATTCCTAAAGAAGTGCAAGTTTATAGTTTACCAGAACCCATCGAAAGAGTCATGGCGATCGCTATATTGTCTAATGCGCTTCATGTGCCTGCAGTGTTTACATTTCTAGAAATGCTAAAAAAATTTGATTTTTACACTTTGGTTAAAGCTACTTATTGATAATATTTAGTAAGCAGATATAGAGTAATTAAATATTTCTCTGTAGCTTAGTTACATTATGACTTACCAATTTGTTGACAACCTCACCGATCAGCAGATTTCTGAGTTAGTGAATTTGTACAAAAACGAATTCTGGAGCAAGCAGCGTACATATCAGGATGTCTTGAAAATGCTCAAAGCTTCAGATATCATCATTGGTTTGATAGATAGCAATGAACAATTGATTGGTTTTACTAGGGTCTTAACTGACTTTGTTTATCGAGCAACTATTTATGATGTCATCATTAAGCCAACCCATAGAAATCAGGGGCTTGGTGTAAAATTAATGGATGCGATCGTAAACCATCCTCAATTAAATCAAGTTGAGCATATTGCTCTTTACTGCTTGCCTGAAATGATTCCCTTTTATGAACGTTGGGGTTTTACTGCTGATATCGGCAATCTCAAATTGATGTATCGATATAACCATTAGCAAAAGGATAATATAAATGATTATTAACCCTGATAATGTTCCAAGTCGTACAACTTCTATTTACCCAGATAAATTTCAACACATCGTTGCAGGCAGAGTTAAAAAAGCCTTAGGAAATGCAGCAGGCTTAAAAAATTTTGGAGTTAATTTAGTTACCCTTGCCCCAGGAAGTGCTTCTTCTGTCAGGCACTGGCATACAAAACAAGATGAATTTATCTACATTATTGCTGGGGAACCCACACTAGTAACTAACGCAGGTGAAGAAATCCTCAAACCAGGAATGATGGCAGGGTTTCCGTCTGGGGAAGAGAATGGACATCACTTGATAAATCGCTCTGATGAAGTAGTTATTTATTTAGAAGTTGGTGATAGAACTCCTAATGATGAAGGTAACTATCCCGATGATGATTTGATAGCCAAAGCAGATGCTAATGGTAAATGGTTTTTTACAACCAAAGATGGAACCTTATATAAGTCTTAATTCATGAATAATCTGCGATCGCAACATGAACCAGAGGTGTTTTCGGCTGTACTTAAATATGCCAGCATGAAAGGAGAATTTCTCTGGGCAATATCTAATCCAGTTATAAATAAATCTTATTATATGGATATAACCTGGGAAAATCTGCGGATTCCAGCAAAAATTATCTCTGGTATGAAGATTGTAGGTTTTCCTTATCTGCAAAAAGAAACCTACGATAATTGGATATCAATTAACAATCAATCTTCCTTATTAAATTCTTTGATTAAAAATCCTCAAGTAACTCTACTTTCTCAGGAAGATTGGGTAAACTTTGCACAACAGTATGATTATAGATGGTATATCTTTTATACATTAACTCGTCCCGGCTTTTCTCAAGATTTTTCCCAGGCATTAATTCAGATAACTGCTCATTGTCCAGCTGGGCCACCTCAGTACGGAAGTTTACTATATCTAGAAAGAATTAAAGATATATGGACAGTCAAATCATCTTATGGATTATACAGTCAATAAAAAATTATGTTTGAACAAAATAATCTTATAGAAATATACAACTTCTTACAAATATCTGATAAAATTGCCACTTCAGGACAACCAACCGCCGAACAATTTGCAACCATTAAAGAAGCAGGATATCAACTAATAATCAATCTGGCGTTGCCAACATCAAACAACGCTTTACCTAATGAAAATGAAATTGTCGAGTCTCAAGGAATGCAGTATGTCCACATTCCGGTAATTTGGGAAAATCCAACCCTTGAAGATTTAAATCAGTTTTTTAATGTAATGCAAGCAAACGCAGAGAAACAAATATTTGTTCACTGCGCTGCTAATATGAGAGTTTCTGCATTTATCTATCTTTATCGTCGTTTGCGTCAAGGCTTAAATGATGAAATAGCCAAACAAGATTTACAGCAAATTTGGATTCCTAATGAAGTGTGGAATAATTTTATTCAAGAAGCAGTCCACAATTATTCATGAGAAGTTAGATACCCGACTTCTTAAAGAAGTTGGGTATCTGGACACATATAATAGTTCGCAAAATTTATAACCTCAATCACTACCTTTATATTTCTGATTCACATTTGGAATCAAAACCCCATGCTTAGGGCTAAAGAGTAAAGCCAATATAAATAATGCAGATACTACTAAAACAACGGCGGGGCCGGAAGGTAAATTATAAAAGTAACTGAGATACATACCACTAATACTGGAAAATACTCCAATTACTGCACCGACAATCATCACTTCGTGTAGGCGTTTGACTAATAAATAAGCTGTCGCACCTGGTGTAATTAACAGCGATAGCACTAAAATTACGCCGACTGCTTTCATACTGGCGACAATGGTTAAAGCAATCAGCAACATCAATCCAAAGTTTAGCCGATTGACTGGCAAACCTGCGGCTTGCGCGCCTAAGGGATCAAAGGTATAAAATAAAAGCTCTTTATAGATTAAAACCACAACTACTAAAACAATAGCGGCGATGATTGCTGTATCTCGCACTTCATTAGCGGTAACGCCCAGAATATTGCCAAAAAGAAAGTGATTGAGGTCGATTTTGTTGTCTTTTTGCACAACTGTAATTAAGGTAATTCCAAGGGCAAAAAATGCGGAAAAAACTATGCCCATAGCTGCATCTTCTTTAATGGGCGATCGCGTTCTAATCCAGGCGATCGCCATTGTACTCAAAACTCCGGCGATAAATGCGCCAACAAATATGTTTGCACCGATCATAAAGGCGATCGCTAATCCTGGTAAAACAGAATGACTAATAGCATCACCAAGCAGTGCTAGTCGTTGCACCATTAAATAGCTGCCTACAACTGCACACAACAAACCAACTAAAATAGCAATCACAAGCGATCGCTGCATGAAGCCATATTGTAATGGCTCGATTAGTGCTTCTAGCATAAGAATTTTACGAACCGCAGAGGACACAGAGAAGAGTTTAAGCTGCGTCGGAGAAGTACATCACTTTTCCGCCGTAAGCTAGATGTAGGTTTTGTTCTGTGAGTACTTGTTGTCTTGAACCTGTGGCGACTAATTCGCGGTTGAGTAAAATCAAATCATCGAAATGGGTGATGGATTCGCCTAAGTCGTGGTTGACGACTAGCACGATTTTGTTTTCGGCGGCGAGTTCGTGGAAAACTTCAAAAACTACTGATTGGGTTTTTTGATCGATACCCACCAATGGTTCATCAAAACAGAAGATGTCTGCTTGTTGTGTCAATGCACGGGCTAAAAAGACTCGTTGTTGCTGTCCGCCTGATAATTGTCCGATGGGGCGATCGCGAAATTCACTCATCCCTACTCTTTCTAGGGCGGCGTTGGCGATTTGGCGGCTAACTCCAGAAAAGCTACGCAACCAGCCTGTTTTCTTTACCCGTCCCATCATCACTACATCCCAGACTGTAGCGGGATAAGTCCAATCAATTTGGCTGCGTTGTGGTACATAGGCAACTTTTGACCTTTGCTGCATCAAAGGTTGGCTTTGGTACATCACCATCCCACTACTAACAGGAACCAAACCCAACATTGCTTTCATCAGGGTACTTTTGCCAGCACCATTCGGGCCAAAAATCCCTGTCAATCTTCCTGGTTTAATTACACAGTTAATATCTCGCAACGCTTCTTGCGTCCGGTAGTGTACGCCCAAGTGGGCAATAGAAATTGCGGCTGTGGAATCCATATCAATAGCTTTGATCATGGGTGTGGGGCGTTCCCCTACCTTTTTCTGAGATTGGCTCAATTTTGCGTAAAAAGAAACGTTTTGCATAACTGACTTTTCATATTTATTACTTGAGCTTACTATAAAAATGAGAAGAATATGAAAAAATCTATAATTAGAAGTAATATCACAGATAAATGATTCTAATACTTGAGAAAGAGCGTGCGTGCGTCTCCAATAATCCAACAGTCGCTAGGCAGAAAAAAGTTATTTGTAGCTTGGTTTCTCGGCTGTGCCTGGGAATGCTTTTGCCATTGGCTTTATTTAGTTGTAGTCAAAACAATGCCAACTCTAAACCTGCCCAAGGTAATGAAAAGCCTTTGGTTGTGGCGACTAGTACCATTATTGCCGACTTAACCCAAGAGGTAGGCGGCGACGAAATTCAAATAAAGGGAATACTTCAGCCTGGTGCTGATCCTCATGTTTACGAACCAGTCCCAGCAGATAGCAGGTTTTTAGAAGAAGCCGACTTGATTTTGTATAACGGCTACAACTTAGAACCAGGATTAATTAAAATGATGAATGCTGCGGGCAAGGGACGTAAATTAGCTGTGGGGGAGGCGGTTAAACCTTTGCAATTAGATAAAGGCAAAGGTGAAATAGTCCCAGATCCGCACGTTTGGGGAAGCGCCGAAAATGCGATCGCAATGGTAAACGCAATTCGGGATGGGTTAATCGAGTTATCGCCAGAAGATAAAGAAAAATTTACTCAAAACGCAACGCAACTAACTAACCAATTAAAACAGTTGCATACTTGGATTAATGAACAAATTCAAACGATTCCCGCAGATAAACGCCGATTAGTGACAACCCATGATGCTTTTCAATATTATGGACGTGCTTATCAAATCGCGATCGCTGGTACATTAATTGGCATTAGTACCGAAGAACAACCCAGCGCGCAAACTGTACAGCGATTGGTAGAATCAATTAAAAAAATCGCCGTTCCCGCAATTTTTGCCGAAACTACAATTAATCCCACGTTAATTAGAACCGTTGCCCAAGAAGCAGGTGTGCAATTAGCACCGCATCAACTCTATTCTGATTCTATTGGGGCTAAAGGAAGCGATGGTGAATCTTACATCAAAATGATGGAAGCTAATACCCGCACTATTGTAGAAGCTTTGGGTGGTAAATATACACCATTTAAATTAGATAAAGCAGGGAACAGGTAACAGGTGATAGGTGACAGAGTTAAAAGTATTTTTAGGATGCTTGAAGAAGCAAAATCATATTGATTATTTCGAGAGAAAGAGGTGATAGACAACTCTAAAAGCTAATATATAACTTTAGTTATGCTATCTCTAATTTCATCAGAAACTCTCTCTAGGGAAAGAACTCTTCATGGCTGTAATTTTATAAATTGAGTTAGTGAATACATAACCTTAATTTTTGAAATAGCCATGACTAAAGAACTAGAAAATCAAAATAATCAACCCGACAGTAATCAAACAGAAATTGAACAGCCTGTAAGTCAAGATTGGCATTCACGGGAAGAACCAACCGCTAAAGAAAGAAACCTGACAGCGAACCCAGGAGATAGAATTTCTGATAAACCCGAATCTGTAGAAGAAAAAGCAAAACAGGTTGCTGTCGATTCTCCAGATATCACAGGTGATCATATTACAGTTCCAACTTACTTTGTTGTCGATGAACCCAACGGAGAAAAGAAAGCACTTCACCATGTGAAAGATGCTGAAGAAATTTCGGATGTAATTCGTCAAGCTAGAGTTGACGAAAATGGTAATCGGATTTGGTGGTAAGATTTGACGTTGTTTAATCAATAGAGACGTGAGCGATCGCGTCTCTATATTATTATTAATACCCTCGAAAGTATGAGGGTGATAAATCATGCAAAATATAACTTATAACAAAGACTTAACTACTTCGACAACTTCAGAACTAAAAAATATAGTTTTAGAAATAGTTAAAGGTAAAAATAACCAATCTTTAAGAGAAAAAGTAAAATTTTATCAAAATCAACTAGAACCCTATTTTATTGAATTAAGCCACCGCAATCCTACCCCTAATGTTGCGGAACAAGCAGCAATTGTCATTGGCGTATGGAAATCAGTATGGTCTACTATCCCGTTTCAAGATATCGTACCAGGGAGAATAGACGAGCAATCTTACCAAATCTTCCATGATGATGGTTACTATGCCAATATTGCCCGTTATGCACCTGGACATCAGTCTAATGTTTTGCGGATTTTTACTTCAAAAATACCAGCCTACGACTTAATGGTGTTGCAGAAGTATGCTATTAAAAATGAGCAATGGCAAATTCAAAACGTCGGTATATTTCAAGCATTTAAAAATCGAGAAAAACCTTTGACAATTGAAGATGCAAATAATTGGTTTACAAATATAGTTAAATCTAAATTTCAACAACCTGCTGCAAAAATCGACTTACGGCAGGAAGTTGATTTAGACACAATTGACAGAAATACTGCCAAAAAATTTGAAAAAGCTTATTTAGCTATTCCTACCCTAGAGCATTTATATATAGATAATGATTTTAGGTTAGTCAAGAGTCAAAGAGAAACTAAACAACGACCAAGTTATACAATAGCTGTGCGTCTACGTTGAACTTAGAAGGCAAAAATTATGGACTCAACACAACAACAAGTTATTAGTCATCATAGCTATAACTACTTATTATTTTTGCCCAAGAACGACGCAGCAAAAGGGCAGCTTTTACCAACGATAGTCTTTTTACATGGTTCTGGTGAACGAGGCTCAAATTTAGATGATGTCAAAAGACACGGTATTGCTAAAGTTGTTGAAGAACAACCAGACTTTCCCTTTATAACTATCTCTCCACAATGTCCTAGAGGTCAGTTTTGGTTAGTAAACAAGTTAAGTATTCTATTAGATGAAGCATTGGCAGCTTATCCTATTGATAGCGATCGCATTTACCTCACAGGCTTAAGCATGGGTGGTTACGGAACATGGCGTTGGAGTGCAGCCGAACCCCAAAAATTTGCTGCGATCGCACCTGTTTGTGGTGGAGGCGAACCACACAATGCGCGTAACTTAAAAAATCTCCCCGTCTGGGCATTTCATGGCGAACAAGATGATATTGTCCCCTTAAGTGAATCGGAAGAGATGGTTGCTGCACTCAAAGCCTGTGGCGGTAACATCAAATTTACAGTTTATCCCGAAGCTGATCACGATTCATGGACACAGACATACAACAATCCTCAATTGTATGAGTGGTTTTTGCAGCATCAGCGACAGTATAGTAGGGGATAGGTGACAGGTGACAGAGTTAAGAGGCTTTTGGTATCTAAGTTTTATCCCTATTGCCTGTTGCCTATTGCCTGTTGCCTGCTGTAAATCAAGACTCTCATGCAGCGTTCTCTTCTGTGTTTAATAGCTGCAACCATTGAACAATACTTTGACGTTGCGCTTCACATACCTTAATGCTTGCACAGCGTAACGCCTGCCGTGGGAAGATAGCTCGTAAATCAGCCAGCATATCCAGCGATTTACAAGCCTCTAAACATTCGACGATGTAATCAATTGATTCGAGGGTGAGCCATTCGGGAGTTGCGTCCAACTCGCAGATGTGATACTTCATAAGGAGTGCAATCACCGTTTGGTTTAATCAAAGGCTTATATCTAGATTAAGCGATCGCTTAATTTTTGGTTTGCCAGTGTCCATCAAAAGATATCGATTTGCGCGGATGGGTAGGTGTCAAAAATTAGGCTTGAATGAAAATCGCTGTGTTACTTTCTGTACAAGCTTTTGCAAGAATAATAAATTAAAAATACCCGCGCGTATTGTGCAGACTGGGTTTCAGCCATTTTACGTAAATCAATTTAAATTTATTAACAGTATAATTCGACTATCCGCGAAACTGAACCTTGAAAACCTCATAAAAACTAACTTTCAGCCTTCTGCCGTTGAAATTTCAAATAATCCCTATCAGGGATTGAAACGATTTCTGATGAGATATTTGAATTAATCAAAACCAAAGTTGAAATTTCAAATAATCCCTATCAGGGATTGAAACATTAAAAACTTGATTATCTCCATCAGCTACAACTGTTGAAATTTCAAATAATCCCTATCAGGGATTGAAACGGGTGTAGGCATAAGTTTTTAATAATACAAAGAAAGTTGAAATTTCAAATAATCCCTATCAGGGATTGAAACTTGACTCCCATTACACTCAAGATAGCCGAAGCCTCTGTTGAAATTTCAAATAATCCCTATCAGGGATTGAAACTTGCAGAATAAATTTATCAAAAGCCAAAAATGCTAAAGTTGAAATTTCAAATAATCCCTATCAGGGATTGAAACGCGTGGCTAACTAAGGTAATTCCCAGAACTTCATATCGTTGAAATTTCAAATAATCCCTATCAGGGATTGAAACACTTGGTATTGAGTCAACTGTCACGGAATCATTGTTGAAATTTCAAATAATCCCTATCAGGGATTGAAACCCGTTACTGTTGTTGGGGTGCAGGTAGATTGTGTTGTTGAAATTTCAAATAATCCCTATCAGGGATTGAAACTGGGAACGTTCCCGGCAAGACACCAACCTGTTGTTGAAATTTCAAATAATCCCTATCAGGGATTGAAACTTTTTCTTAGTTGCCACTCCCAACAATTAAAAGTTAAGTCAAGGTTGAAATTTCAAATAATCCCTATCAGGGATTGAAACATAAGCGTATACTGGTGGCACTAAACACCAATTTGTTGAAATTTCAAATAATCCCTATCAGGGATTGAAACTGCTGCTAATGGCAGAATCGTATTTATAAATCTTCGGTTGAAATTTCAAATAATCCCTATCAGGGATTGAAACCCTATTTTTATCGCCATTACTGCGGGGTGGATGATGAGTTGAAATTTCAAATAATCCCTATCAGGGATTGAAACAACTGCCACCTTACCAAGTCGTAATTTATAGAACCCATTTGACATCTTATGAGGTTTTGAATTAAGGTACTCCTCAGCATCTAAAATCCAATGCTAATGGCGTATTCCAGCGACTTCACTGATGCAG
>NZ_JACJRV010000030.1 GCF_014697475.1 Nostoc sp. FACHB-152 | reverse complement strand
AACGCTGCCAAAGCCACTGGTATTTCCGCCTCTGCTTACGGCGACGGAACTACTGCCAGTGGCATTCGTGCTACTTCTGTCGGTAAAGGTGCAACCGCATCTGGTGCCAGTTCCATTGCTACAGGTGATACTGCCACTGCCAGCGCCCAAAATGCGATCGCGGCTGGTACAAATGCTCTGTCCAATCAACAAAATGCCACTGCCACAGGTAACGCTGCCAAAGCCACAAGTATTTCCGCCTCTGCCTACGGTGACAATGCGACAGCCAGTGGTCTAAATGCTACATCTATAGGTAAAGATGCAACCGCATCCGGTGCGAGTTCGATTGCTACGGGTGACAATGCGACAGCCAGTGGTCTAAATGCTACATCTATAGGTAAAGATGCAACCGCATCCGGTGGGAGTTCCATTGCCACAGGTGATACTGCTACTGCCAGTGGTCTAAATGCGATCGCGGCTGGTACAAATGCTCTGTCCAATCAACAAAACGCCACTGCTACAGGTAACGCTGCCAAAGCCACTGGTATTTCCGCTTCTGCTTACGGTGACAATGCGACAGCCAGTGGTCTAAACGCCACATCTGTGGGTAAAGGTGCAACCGCATCTGGTGCAAGTTCCATTGCCACGGGTGCCAATACAGTTGCTAATCAACAAAACGCCACCGCCACAGGTAACGCTGCCAAAGCTACAGGTATTTCCGCCTCTGCCTATGGTGACGGAACTACTGCCAGTGGTCTAAATGCTACTTCCATCGGTAAAGGTGCAACCGCATCCGGTGCGAGTTCCATTGCCACGGGTGATACGGCGACAGCCAGCGCCCAAAATGCGCTCGCTGCTGGTACAAATGCTCAGGCCGGAGCTATTAGTGCGATCGCCACAGGTGCTAATACTGTCGCTAATCAACAGAATGCCACCGCCACAGGTAACGCTGCCAAAGCCACTGGTATTTCCGCCTCTGCTTACGGCGACGGAACTACTGCCAGTGGCATTCGTGCTACTTCTGTCGGTAAAGGTGCAACCGCATCCGGTGCAAGTTCGATTGCTACGGGTGATACTGCCACTGCCAGCGCCCAAAATGCGATCGCATCTGGTACGAATGCTCTGTCCAATCAACAAAATGCCACTGCTACAGGTAACGCTGCCAAAGCCACTGGTATTTCTGCCTCTGCTTACGGTGACGGAACTACTGCCAGTGGGACAAATGCCACATCTGTAGGTAAAGGCGCAAACGCATCCGGTGTGAGTTCGATTGCTACAGGTGACACTGCCTCTGCCAGTGGGACAAATGCCTCTGCCATCGGTAAAGGCTCAACAGCTTCAGGTTCTAGTTCTATAGCCACAGGTACTAGTGCCACTGCCAGCGCCCAAAATGCGATCGCTACAGGTACAAATGCCCAGTCCAATCAACAAAACGCCACCGCCACTGGTAATGCTGCCAAAGCCACTGGTATTTCCGCCTCTGCCTACGGTGATACTGCTACCGCTAGTGGACAAAATTCAATCGCTATTGGTAAAAACTCTATAGCATCCGGAGTTGGTGCGATCGCTACTGGTAGCCAAACCCAGGCATTAGGCGAAAATGCGATCGCTACTGGTACTAATGCGAAGGCAGATGGTTCCAACGCTACAGCGACAGGTGCTGGTGCCTTAGCTCAAGGATCATATGCTACGGCTACAGGTGCTGGTGCCTTAGCTCAAGGATCATATGCTACGGCTACAGGTGCTGGTACTTCGGCGATTGGTGAAAATGCGATCGCTATTGGTAGAACTGTTAATGCCAGTGGTACAAATGCCACTGCCTTTGGTAGCAATAATTCCAAAGCCACTGGTGTCAATGCATCTGCCTTTGGAAATAGTGCTAATGCTAGCGGTATAAATTCCTCTGCTTTTGGTAACAGTGCCAATGCTAGCGGTAATAATGCCTCAGCCTACGGTAACAGTGCTAATGCCACTGCTAATAATGCCACTGCCTATGGCTACATTGCTAATGCTAGTCAAGAGAATACAACAGCCTATGGTTACAATGCCACTGCTAGCCAAATCAGTGCGACCGCATCCGGTGCAGGTGCGACCGCATCCGGTGCAAATTCTGTAGCTGTTGGTGGTGGGAATTTCAACACTACAACTGGCAAGTTTGAGCAAGCCGCCACCGCATCTGGTAATCGGTCAGTCGCTACAGGATTTGGAGCCAATGCCCTCCAGGATGATTCGATCGCAGTGGGTACAGCCACAGCCAGTGGTCAAAATGCAATCGCCATCGGACAAAATGCGATCGCTCAACAAGCTGGTACAGTTGCGATTGGACATAATGCCCAAGCATTAGGTGATCCAGCCACCGCCGTTGGTGATTCAGCTTTAGCGGTAGGTATAGATTCAGCCGCTTTTGCATTCCAATCGACGGCAAATGGTAACTACTCTACTGCTATTGGTACTAAAACCCAAGCCAATGGTGCAAATTCAACTGCGATCGGTTCAAATGCTGTGGCTTCGGGTGATAACTCAACCGCAATTGGTACAGGTGCGATCGCCACAGGCACGAATCAGATAGCTTTTGGTACTCCTGCCAGCTATTACACACTACCAGGACTCGCCCCCTCTGGACAGTTTGTTGGCGACACTTATCAAAGTGGAGAAAGACGCTTTGTGACAGTAGACCAATCTGGTAATTTAGGTACTGCTGCTGCTTTCTTCGATCCTGCCACAGTAGAAAGAATTGAAAGAGGATTAGTCACATTAGGACAACAAGTTAATTCTGTTGGCGCTCTTGCTGCGGCTCTCTCATCTATTCCTAACACTATTCCCACAGGTAGCAAGGGGGGTTGTGGAGTTGGTACAGGTATATATGGAGGTTCTTTAGCTGGTGCATTTGGTTGCGTTACGCGCCTGAATCAAAGTATCAGCGTTAATGCAGCAGCTTCTATTACATCGTCTCCAGGTTCTTCTAGTTACAGTAGCAGTTCTAGCTTTATGGGACGTATAGGTATCTTCTTCCAGTTCTAAACCTTGAGCTAGCCCTCAACAGTCTAACTTTTATGGTTTGTAGTGAGAACTTTAGTCCTTACTTTCAAGGCACTCAAGTTCTCACTATAAACTTACTTAACGTGAGTTCGATGAACCTCTCCCCAACCCCTCTGTCTTGAAAAGTTTTGCGCCGGGAAACCCGGACGCGCAACGCCAGTTGCTTTATGCCGGGGAACCCGTCCAACGCACTGGCTCAACTTTTCGCTCCGACGCGGAGAGGGGCTAAAACATTGTGATATTTCAACGAAAGATAAGGGTTTCAAAGCCTCTCCCCCACAGGGGGAGAGGTTTGGAGAGGGGTTTTTTAGCTCCGTCGAACTCACGTTTACTTATAGCAATAGCCAAGGTAGTTAGCATATCGGTAAATCATAAAACTGAGACAGTAAAAGACTTTTAACTTTGACACCTGTTCCCTGCTATATCTATAGATTTAACTTTGCGAAACGAATAATATTAACAGCAAAATTGTACTTTTTTATAGCCGTTTTTAATTACATGAAATATAGTAGATTCGTCCGATTGAATTCCTTTCTAACTATTGCAATTACAAAGACTTTCACAATTATGAAAACCAACTCAAAATATACGATGGGCTACGCCTACGCATTCTCTGCTGTATCAATATTTTCCGTAATCTTAACCTCCTTGCCTAGCACAGCGCAAAATCGCCCCGCACAGCCACCTAGGAATCCAGTTACACCAACCAGTTGGTCACAAGTTCCCAACATTGAAAAAGACTTTATGCAAGGGTGTGTAGGTCAACAAAACCTACAACCTAACCAAAGAACAATTAAGCAAAATTTTTGCCAATGTGCGTTTACTGCTTATAAATCTCGTTATACTCCCCAGCTATTCTCTCAAATCAATGTTTTATCTGTGCAAGTAGGACAAAATGGGCCACGCCTAGTGAATCTGATGATGAAGCCTGAAATAGATCGTTGTTCTGCCCAAACTAATTATCATCCTTAAATCCTATGGCTTGGTTCAATCGTTATGCTACTGATAGTTTATGTTCATTCAGTTGCTGGCTAGGGATATGGATATTGATTATCACTTTCTCTACAAATGTTCAAGCTCAAACTCCACCTAGTACTCAACAACCAGTCAGGAATTCTTCTCTGAGTGCAGCCGAAAATTTTCAGCAAGGCAATCTCACTCGTGCCATTCAACAATGGAGCCGCGATATTAAAAACCGCACTAATGTTGTTGAGGCTTTATATAATCGTTCTCAAGCTTATATATTGCTAAAGCAATATGACTTTGCAGTTCAAGACTTAAATCAGATCATTCAAATTCAAGGCAAAAATACTCCAGTCTATGTCTTAATTGTCCGGGGAATTGCACTGACTGAACTCAACCAACTACCAGAAGCAATTCAAAGCTTTAATCAAGCAGAAAAACTCCAACCTTCTTCCTTAGTTTATAACAATCGAGCCTTAGCATACCAACGCTCTGGACAGATGCCCCAAGCTTTAGAAGATTTACAAAAATCCGTGCAATTAGCACCAACATTAGTTAATCGTTTAAATCTAGCTAACTTACGGATTCAGCTTGGTCAGTTTAAACAAGTTATAGAAGAGATGAATCAACTGATAGCTACCGAAAAATCATTTTTTCCTGCTTATCTTGCCCGTGGCATTGCATATTACAACTTAGGTCAATATGAAAATGCTATTCGTGATTTTATCTTGAGTCTGAAAATTTTTCCAGATCAACCAGAAGCTTATTACTATGCTGGTTTATCATTTGCAAAGTTAAACCGTAAAGAAGATGCATCTCAAAATCTAATTCGTTCAGCAGATTTATATCTTCAACACAATCAACCTAATAACTATCGACAAGTTTTAGAAAAAATTAACGAACTCAACTTGCAATAAAACAGAGTTGATTTATTTTTCTGCACCTAATAGGATAAACAGCGAATACTTAAACTGGCAACATAAAGCATCTTGTCAACTGGAAAAATCCAAGCGATCGCTATCATTGACTAGGCTACTGATGCACTGTCTCAAGAAGACTTACTAGCCAAAATTACAGATAACGACAAAAGTATTGCTGAAATTGGCAGCCAATTAACCAAGGTAATTATCGATAATCAAAAACGTATCTATAAAATTAATGTTTATAACTTCTGGCGTTTTTCAGCTAAAGTCCGCCTATACGGGCAGATTTTACTGATTAATCAGCGTCAAATCCCATTAAAATCAGGTATATCTATTAATGCTAATGTGAAATTACGTCAGCGCATTCTTATGAGTATCTTTACTGATTTCTTAATACAAAAGACTGACAGCTTAGAACCTCTACGCTAATATGAATTGACAATGAAGCTGTATAAAAAAGAGCGTCGAGAATGAAATCATCAGAGCGGCCTTAATGATACAGCAGCTTTCATCCCAATAAGGTACATTCCTCTAGCCTCTAGCTCCTATCTACTTGTACTGCACTCAACCGAAAAACGCTGTAAATCTTTAACCGGACACAATATTACTACCAAGGAACCACGCCATTGTCATCAAAAAATCCACCACTAACACCATCATTAGGCAGCGTGGCCAATCGAACAGCAGCTGTTGCTCCTTGCTCAACAGTGCGATAACCTCGGTGTTGATTAATATCTGTGGCTGTGAAACCAGGATCAGCTGCATTCACTTTAATTGGGGTATCTTTCAACTCGGCAGCAAATAAAACTGTCAGTGCATTTACAGCTGTCTTTGATGAATTATAAGCTAAGAGCTTAAAATCAGCGAACTCGTAGTTTGGGTCAGAGTTCTGAGTCAGTGAACCCAAACCACTAGAAATATTCACAATTCTGCCAGAAAGTGATTTCTTTAACAGTGGTAACATTGCTTTAGTGACTGCAAACACACCAAAAACGTTCGTCTCATAAGTCTGCCGCAATGTTTCAATATCTAATTGACTAGGTGGAACTTGGTCTATTGCAATTCCAGCATTGTTAACCAGGATATCGAGCCTTCCAAATTCACGTTCAATATCAGCAGCAGCAGCATCGATAGTTGCTAGGTTGGTGACCTCAAGTTGAACTGCTTTTGCATCGATTTGGCTGGATAGAAGTTGATTCGACGCTTGTTGACCACGTTCTTTATCCCTGGCACCAATAATTACAGTTGCGCCTCTCAAACCAAGTTGGCGTGCAATCTCATACCCAATGCCTTTGTTCGCACCAGTAATCAATGCCACTTTTCCTTTTAAATCGTCTGACATATTAGTTCTCTATGGTTGTTAAGTTGATTTTGGTTTGGTAGATCAGAACATTGACAGTATATCGGTTAGCTGATTACCTCATATCAAAAACTTAACCTAGCCTTAGAGACTATTTATAAAGCAGATAATAAGTAGGGTGTGTTATGGCTTTAGCCTAACGCACCGCCAATTTATATGGTGTGTTAAGCACTTGGATAGTTTTTTGTGATAAATCATCTCGAAAATATGCGTTCAACACAACAGCCTACACTCTGCAACAATTTAATTGACTCTTGCTGCTTAACCCCGCTATTAACGTGTCTCCTTGCTAAGGCCTAAGTAGCGGCGATATTCTTCTAGCTGCTTTTGCAGTCCACTTATTTGCTCTAGAAATTTGCCAAAATCCATATTATTGCCGTTATTACCAGTGTTTGGCTTCTCTTCATTTGGGCTGTTATCAGATTTAATGCTGAGACTGCTGTCGTAGTAACGATACGACTTAGTGCTGATATTTGTTGAATTGCTGTGGCTAGGAAGTTGAGACGGTTCGTTGATTTGAGGTTCGCTAGACGCAGTATTGAAACTCAAAGTTCTAGCTGAAGTTTGATTATCGGGTATAGGTGCGTAGATGTGTAACAGCTTGTCGTCAGACATCGCTTGCTGCACCACTGAACTGAGATTAAAACTAGTCTTAACATTAGAATTTGTTGCTGATGTGTTAGCTTCTGCCGTCTCTGTGATTATCTGACGTACCTGAGCAGGAGTTAAGTTACGGTTAGCACTCAACATAAGAGCAACTACACCAGCAACATGGGGAGATGCCATAGATGTACCACTGTAAGTAGCGTATTGATTATTTGGCACTGAAGAGTAAATATTTACTCCTGGGGCTGTCACATAAGCTAATTGATTTGTACCAGAACGATTTGAAAAGTTAGCTAAATTATTATTTTGATCTACTGCTCCAACGGCAATACCCGTATTCTTGGCATAACGAGCAGGGTAGTCTGGTTGAGAACTGCCATCATTACCAGCAGCCATCACAACAGTTACGCCTTTGCTACTGGCGTATTCAAGGGCATTTTGCAGAGTACGGTTACCAAAACTACCACCTAGACTCAGGTTAATGACATTAGCTCCATTGTTTACAGCATAATAAATGCCATTAGCGATCGCGCTGTAAGAACCAGAACCAGAATCATTTAACACTTTAACTGGCATAATTTTGGCATCATAGGCAATCCCAGTTACACCATAATCGTTTCTCTGTCCCGCAATAGTGCCAGAAACATGAGTGCCATGCCCATTATTATCTAAAGTGTTGTTGTTATTGTTAGCAAAGTTCCAACCTTTTATATCATCAACATAGCCATTGCCATCATCATCTATGCCATTACCAGCAATTTCTTTAGTATTAGTCCAGATATTATTTTTTAAATCTTCGTGGTTGTAATCAACTCCAGTATCGACAACAGCAACCACAACACCTTTACCTGTATATCCTTTAGCCCATGCTTCTGGGGCTTTTACAAGGTCTGCGCCCCAATTATTCCCACCTGAATTCTTAACATCAGCAAAAGTATTTTTACCAGATGCTCTAGAGACTGCGGCTGCGGCATTTATTAAGCCATAACCTGTAGTGGAATTATAGCTTTTAGTAGTAACAGAAGCAGCCGTATTAAAACTACTTCTTTGGAAACCTAAGCCATAGTCATTGTATCCATGAAAAATATCTTTAGAGGAGAGAGCCTGAGATGTTAGCCCGTTATGAGAAAGTAATTTTTTACTAGTATCATTAATGGGCATAAGTATTTCTCCTCAAATCAAATCATAAATCCTGATTATTGGCAGCATTAACTGTCAAAACCTTTGCTTTCAGGTTTTTCATGGTAAATTTGCTCCCCTAGCTAATAATTACTATGAAATTAAATGACAAAATGAAGCTTTTTTTACAAAACAATATTCAACATATTTTAAGCATTCATTAAGAGTTTTAGCTGTAAGCAAGGCTGACAAAGAATACAGCACGGTTTGATTAGTTTCTACATTCCTGATTAATACAGATAAAAATGATAGTTTGTTGATATTTATCTGGATTGATTACAATAGCAAACCATCTGAGTTATATTAATCACTGATAGTTTCTACCTAAAATCATAATAATCCTAAAGCTTTGAGACTACGCCGAGTAACTTCAATTCGTGCCGTAACATCGTCATTATCTTGAATATTAATATTGGTAGCAAAGAAATAAACATTATTGTTTTGTTCTAGATATCCTACAAACCAACCAATGTTAGGTTTCACACTAGTAGCCCACCCAGTCTTTCCTCGGAGTATATAATTAGGTGTTCGCTCAAAAATCATAATGTCTTGAACTAAATCTAAAGTGCGTAGAGAGAAAGGTAAGTCTTTGCGATAGAGACGTTGTAGAAAATCTATTTGTTGTCTAGGCGTAATTTGTAAAGGCCCTTCTAGCCAAAATTTATCTATTTGTTCAGGTGTCCCAATTTGACGGTTCCCATAACCAACTTGATTGATGAATTTCTGCATTCTTTCATGACCAGTTCTCCGCGCCAACACTTGATAAAACCAAACTGTTGAATCTTTGAATGCTTGACGCAGATTAGTATCTCGGTTCCAAGCTGGAATTTCACGCTTAATTCCATCCCAAGTCAAAACAGCCACATCATCTTTAATTACTCCGGTTTCTAATGCAATTAGAGAATTCAAAATTTTGAAAGTTGAAGCAGGATAAAATGCAGTTGAATTCCTAAAAGTGTTGTGTTCGTAAAACTTTTTATTATTTTGGTCGTAAATTAAAATTGAGCCTTCAATTCCTAGTTCTTGAAAACAACGCCCAAAATTCAGATTTTGAGCAATAACTGGAGAGGGTTGATTTGCTTTTGATTGTGCAGATAGGGTGGGAAAACTGGTAATAGTGATAAGAAAGATTATAAGTAGCGATCGCCCACTTCTAGCCATAGATTTTATCCTCACACAACTGATTGGCAAACCAGAGAGGATACAAAAGCAAAGTAGTCAATTCCCGAAAATTGTTTATTCTTGTCTATCTAAATCACTAAAAATATCATGTTGTTCTTTAAATACTCTCTGCGTCATCTCTAAATTTAAGTCAGTAGCTATCAAATCAACACCATCAATAATTTTTGGTATCTGAGTTTCATCAATTTGCAGACTCAGAAAGCATTTTTCTCTATAATCTGGTCTTTCCTGAAAACGCTTGACCACAGTTTTTAAAGGACGAATTACTTCATAGGCTTTCTCAGCCTTGTCAATTGCTGCTTGCGGAATTGGAGATTGCAACCGCAAAATTGCTAAATCAATTAAATCTCTAGCTTCAACACTATCATCCATGTAGCGATCAGAATTTGCCAGAAGCTTCGACGTAAAACAGTCAATCAGGCTTAAGCAGGGAACAGGCGACCATTCTGTATATCTTGGGGGGTCTGGATGAAAACGTGATTCAGCGATAATCTCAGTCTTTATAGGTAGATTATCTACCATAACCATCATCCTAATTCCATACTGGTCAGTAGTTCCCCGTCTAATTTGAATACTGTTCAAATCGCTAAATAATGCTTCATATCCACCATCAAATACGACCGTGCGAAGATACTTGTATCCTGATGTACCCACAGGAGAAATAAAGTCAATGTCTTTACTCCAACGGTATTCTTCAAAATCAAGCGCAAGAAGGGTTCCGCCACCGAAGTAAGCAGAACCCTCCTTAAGTACTTCAAGATTTAAGCTTTTCAAAATTTTGATAATTTTATTATGGAAATCAAATCTAAAGCTCATAGCTCGACTTGTAGCCAAGAATCATAATATTTAGCAAGTTCTTTCAAAAAACTAAGTTCTTCACCTTCTAGATTATTAAACAACTGGCGATACTGCCAACCTCGCTCATAGCGACTCAACATTTGGTCAGGAGTAAACTGATAAACATCTGCTGTTTGCCAACAAATAGATTCTAAAAAAGGCAGCTTATTAGGAATAATAGGTGGATTTGTTTTTAGTATAGGTTTCGTCATACTTCCCAACTCTTAACTTTATATTTTTCGGGAAAGTTCCTGAATAAAAACTCTACAATCCATTTACCTAAAGTTACATTTTTGGAAGTCCATTCAGGTACTTGCTCTTCATCAATTATTTTAGCTGATGAAAACAGCACTTCTTATATAGCTACTGTTGAAGAACTAAGATAAAAATTATTTCCTAAAGAGCATGGACATTACACCAACAGTTAGTATCCATGACAGCAATATTAGTCAACAATAGCATTATCAGAAGTTGTATCAAGGTAGGTATGGGGGAATGGTGCGCTTAAAACCTTGGCAGTTGGTCATCTTAGCAACACCGATCGCATCTATTATTATTGTCTTACTCGTTGCCGCAGGCTTACAAATCAATGCCTGGGGAATTAACTGGATTTGGGCTGTATTTACTGTTGTGTTTGTTGCTTGGCGTTGGTTGCTGGTGAAATGGACGCAACCAGAAATTGAGCAAGTACAGGCGGCGTTAGCGGGATTTAAAGAAGAACTAGAAACGGCTGTAGATACAACGACATCAATGGCTGGGAGTGATGCTACACAGCAAGCAGAAGCCGCACTACAAAAAATCTTAGAAGCATCAATAAACGATCGCCCAATTTGGGAAGATTGGGCAACTTTTTGGCAACGCTGTCAGGATGTGGTTGTTGCTGTTGCAAATATCTACCATCCCCAAGTGCAGTATCCCCTCCTTAATATATACGTCCCTCAAGCTTATGGACTAATCCGAGGAACAGTAGATGATTTGGATCAGTGGATGCAGCGTTTATCACCCGCCTTAAATCAAGCTACTGTCGGGCAAGCCTACCAAGCATATGAAGTCTACCGCAAGCTAGAACCATCTGCCCGTAAACTTTTGAGAGCATGGGGTTGGGCGCAATGGCTATTAAATCCTGTGGCGGCGGTAGCTAACCGCGCAACTAAGGGTTATGGTAACCGCGCTAATCAGCAGTTGTTGGTCAATTTAGGTCAACTGTTGCGCGAAGCCGCTTTGAGAAACTTATGTCGGCAAGCGATCGCACTCTACGGAGGTATTACACTATCAACTACAACAGCAGATATTTCTACACCAGCAATCCCTAAAGCTAAAACCCAAACGCTGCGCGAAATCTTAACTCAAGCCGAACCAGTTGAGGAAGTTGAGCAAAAACCGATCAATATACTCTTGGTAGGGCGAACAGGCGCAGGAAAAAGCAGTTTAATTAACACTTTATTTCAAGCCGACCTCGCGGAGGTTGATGTTTTACCTAGTACTGACGAAATTCAAAATTATCACTGGGAAACTAAAGGCGGTGAAGCCCTCACCCTTTGGGATACACCGGGTTATGAGCAAGTGAAGCGTGGGGAACTACGCCAACTGGTATTGGATTATGCCACCAACGCAGATTTGTTACTGCTGGTGACTCCAGCCCTTGATCCTGCCTTACAAATGGATGTGGACTTTTTAGAAGATATGAAAGCCGAAGTTGCAGACTTACCGGCGATCGCAGTTGTTACGCAAGTAGATCGGTTGCGTCCTATCCGGGAATGGCAGCCGCCTTATGATTGGGAATGGGGCGATCGCCCTAAGGAAATTGCGATTCGAGAAGCTACGCAGTACCGCGCCGAAAAGCTAGGCGAATTCGCTAACCTAGTTGTGCCTGTGGTGACTAGTGATAGCAAAACCAGCCGCACAGCTTGGAATATAGACATTTTATCTATGGGATTGATACAAGCGATCGCACCTGCCAAGCAACTGCGACTAGCTCGGTTTTTGCGTGACTTAGACTCCCGCACTATCGCCGCAGCTAAAATTATTGACCAATATACCTTCCAGATGGCGACGACACAAGGGCTAACTTCAATGCTAAAAAGTCCTGTGCTTCAGTTTATTTCCACTATATCAACCGGGTCGCCCACTTTGGCATATGTACTAGCAGAGCAAATTTCTGTAGAACAGTTACCGATTGTAATTGGTAAACTCCAAATCGCCTATGAACTTTTTTCACTATTAAAAACAGACGACTCCAACAAAATTAATTTTGATTTAATATCACTCTGGCCACTACTGTTAGAAAATTCTGCTACACCCGATCGCAACGCTTGGGCATTTGGTCACGCTCTTGTGGAATATTGGACTCAGAATTTGGCTGTAGAGCAACTACGAGAGCGGTTTGAGTATTATTTACAACAAGTTTAAAGTGTGTTAGCTTTGGGCGATCGTGCATTTATATTTAGAATTGAGCTATTAATGATGAACACCAAATTCTACCGAAAACACGAAATGTTTATCCAAGAAAAACTCAGTAGTGGTCGATATCACACTATTGAGGAAATCATTGTCGAAGCATTAGAACTTTTGGAAGAACATGATAGAAAATATGAGCAATGGGTACAAGCTGCCCTTACAAATCGTGATGTTTCTATTGCAGAATTAGAAAGACTCGATCAAAAATTTTTAATAGTACAATTAGAAAGGAAATTACGTAAAGCTCTTGAATCTTAGAAATTGATGATTATATATGAATTAAATATTTTTTTGTCTCACGCATAGATGCGTTAGCAGCTACTCTTACGAGAACTCCTAACGGCGAACCCGCAGGGTAGTCGCAAAGAAAGAGTTTAAAATTTTGAGTTTTGAAAGATGCCTATTGGATTTATGTTACTGCAAGGTACGCCATGAACATTAAATTAACTGAAAAAGAAGCATATGCTGCTATGTATGCATATTTAGTTTCTGTCTATGAGCGAACAAAATCAGATGATTTGGGTGGGTTACTTGGTGATATGAGTACTGTGCAAGATGGCACAACTGCTGATCCTGCTGTTTGGCATGAGTGGTTGCGATGTGTTACTCAAGTAAAGCACGGTGAAGTTGACACAAGTCTGAAAATTCAAACCTTATAGGGAGGTGCGTTAGGCTGAAGCCATAACACACCCTACTGAAATTTGTTTGCGTGGTTTGAATTATGCTTGTTTTACTCCTGGGCGACCGTTTTCAACTACGTATGAAGCGCGTTTACTAATTATGCCAAATGGAGTTGTGACCTCTGACATTACCAAATAGTCACTCTTCCATAAATCAGGAGTTAGCGTACAGCGAACATACCCACGTTGCCCATTATAAAATTTGATGTGTGGGTTGTCTGGTAAATAGGCTGCAACAGTGGGGGGAATATCTTCTCCATCGCCACCAGAACTAATAGAAGTACAGACAAACTCACTACCAACTGTTGCAGATTGGGGATTATCAAAATTAGCTTTGAGATCCATAGCCCAGTTAGAATGCACATCACCAGCCAAGGAAACGGGATTGGAAGGCTTGCGCTGTCCTAGAAAAGCCATCAAGCGATCGCGATCAGCTAAATAACCATCCCATTTATCCATGCTGAAAGTTTGGCCTTCTCCTGGGGTAAAGTCTCTTTGAGCAATGGGAACTTGTTGAGCTAAAATGTTCCATCTAGTTTGTGAGCTACTCAAACCCTCATACAACCAATTTTCTTGTGCTTTTCCCAGAATTGTTGCTTGTGGGTTAAACACTTCTGCACAACGTTCTTTTGTACCATCCTCGCAGGGTTGGTCGGTACGATATTGGCGAGTATCCAGAACATTGAAGGTTGCCAAATTACCAAAACTTAACCGACGATAAAGCTGCATATCTGGGCCAACTGGTTTTGAGAAAGGACGCAGTGGCATATGCTCGTAATATACCTGATAAGCGATCGCTCGTCTTTGTAAAAAGATAGCTCTGTCTTGGTCTGGTTCTGGTTCTGTATCGATTTGTGAGATGTCGTCGGCATAGTTGTTTTCTACTTCGTGGTCATCCCAAGTCACAATCCAAGGAAACATTGCATGAGCTTCTTGCAGATTAGTATCTAATTTGTAGAGAGCGTGACGGTTGCGATATTCGTCTAAAGTAAAAATCTCTAAGCTATTGTGTGGTCTGATAGCAGTATCACTAATTCCCCCTTCGTAGATGTAGTCACCTACATGGACTACTAAATTAAGGTCATCCTGCGCCATGTATTTGTAGGCAGTGAAATATCCTTGCTGATAGTTTTGGCAAGAAGCCAAAGCAAAGGTAAATTTGTTTAAATAGCTACCCCCAAAAGGCGCAGTCCGAGTCCGACCAATCCGAGAAGCTTCGTTACCTACATAAAATCGATACCAATACCAAGTATCTGGACGTAGCCCTTCAACGACGACCCTGACTGAGTGACCTAATTCAGGAAGTGCAAGTTCTGTACCTCTGGCGATAATACGCCTCATGTTGGCATCGTCTGATACTTCCCAACGTACAGGTACATTAACAGGTGGCACACCACCGCCATTTAAGGGTTCAGGTGCAAGACGAGTCCAAATCACCACGCTATTGGGATAAGGTTCACCAGAGGCTACACCTAATTTGAAAGGATAATCAGAAAATCTCGGATTAGCGATCGCTCTTTGATGAGGAAATTGACTAGCTATAGCTAATCCTGAAAATGCTCCAGCACCAATAATCAAGTTGCGTCGCTTAATACGGTACTGTAGCAACTGCTCAAAATTCCAGCCCTTTGCCATTGTTAACCCCTCACTAATAGGTGAACTACAGAAACAGCACATTTGACACCAAAGTGTTAAGTAGAGAAATACAACAGATTGCAGGTAAATGATGTACAAGTTTTCACCAAAAAGTCATGTAAAAAAAGACTTTCAAGCCTGTTCCCTGCTGTATTTGCCTGATGACATAAGCTTTTTCCTACTAACCTTTTTTGGAACTTTAGCGTCAAATATCACTTTGCCGACTTCACCTTACTAGCGAAACCTTAACTATTAACCAAGAAGCAGTTAATATCAACTTAATAGTTGTATAAGAGAATGTTGGGAAATCAGACAGCGATCGCTGTCTGATTTTTCAAAAGGAGCAAAATTTCATGGCATATATTCCCGGTTCCGATCAAGACGACATTCTAACAGGTACTTCTGGAAACGACGTAATAGAAACTTTTGCAGGTGATGATCTACTTAATGTCTCTATCAGATACCAACAGGTGGTCTATAACGGTACAACCTATACTCTACCAATCTTCGAGCCTAGTGATGATGGCGGCGGAAATGATCTCATCCAGGGCGGTATTGGCAATGATAACCTTTCCGGCGGTATAGGTAATGACAGTGTTGATGCTGAAGGAGGTAATGATATCCTTTGGGGTGGTATTGGCAATGATACCCTCAATGGTGGCGACGGTGATGATATCATTAATGGACATTATGAGTATTATGTTTATACTTTTGAACAACAGGAGTACCTGGATTTTTTCATAGTCCGTGACGATGATCCAGGTAATGATACCATTGACGGTGGTAGTGGTAATGACGCTATTTATGCTGGGAATGGTATAGACCAAGTGAATGGTGGAGCCGGAATTGACTTGTTGAATATAGATACTACCGCTAGCACCAGCAATTTCACCATCTTGTACACCAGTTCCAGCACGGGTGGTACTATCTCCAACGGCACAACGACTAGAAACATTACAAATATTGAACAAGCCAGAGTCACAACAGGTAGCGGTAACGACACCATCAACTTCTCAGCGTTGGCTAGTGACATCACGATTCAAGCGGGTGCAGGTAATGACGTAATTACTGGCACGAACAACAGTAATTCGTTCTTTGCTGATAACCTATATGGTGGTTCCGGAAACGACACCATCAATGGTGGTGATGGCAATGACAGTTTCTATGGTGGTGATGGCAATGACATTCTCAATGGCGGTGCTGGTGATGACACTCTCTATGGTGAAGCCGGGAATGATCGTTTTATCTTCAACTCTCCGACTCAAGGAATTGACACGATCGCCGATTTTAGCGTAGTTGATGATACCATTGTTGTCTCTGCGGCTGGTTTTGGTGGTAGTTTGGTTGGTGGCGCAGCGATCGCGGCTAATAGATTCGTTATTGGTACAGCAGCCACAACAGCTAGTCATCGATTCATTTACTCTCAAAGCACTGGCGATCTTTTCTTTGATCGAGATGGAACAGGCGCAGCTGCACAAGTTCAAATTGCTACTCTCAGTAGCGAACAAGCTTTAACTAACGCTGATATTTTTGTTAATGCTTAATTAAGCAACTTCAATTTCAGGGGAGATTTATTGTTTAGTCTCCCTTTTTCATGTATGGTAATGACCAATAAGCAGCATAAATGTAATCTGATAACAGACATTTTTTTGAGTTTAATACTTTAAATCTATTATTTTAACTAATATAAATAAAAAATTAAGATTAATATTTGAATTGTTAAATTATAGTAAGCTAAAAATTAATCTCCTTGATGAAGCCGCTACAAATCGATACTCAACAGGTGCGGTGCTACAGTTACATAGCAAAATAACCAGGAATTTAAGCATCATAAACCATAGAAAAAAGTGTTTTTTGAAACCAACTTGAACTTTAAATTATAAATTGGTTTTAAATACAAAAAGTATTGTCCAAAAATCTCATGTGGCCATTTCAGATTTGAATGAGTTCTGAGAAATTTTCATAGTTTATAAAGTCCCACACTAAAAATTCACCTTATTTATCAAGGTTAATTATGACATCAATAACAGGTAAAACAGTGCTTTTAACTGGAGCATCTGGTGGTATTGGTACATTTATTGCCCGTGCTTTAGCAAAAGAACAATCTACTGTAGTTGCTGTTTCTCGATCACAAACAAAACTCAATGATATCTGTAAAGAAGTGGAAGCTTTAGGTGGTAAGGCTGTTAGTATTCCATTTGATATTAGCGATGTAGAAAACTTACCAACATTAGTACAGCAAATTAATCAAGCTGTGGGACAAATCGATATTTTAATTAATAATGCTGCGATTGAAAAATATCGACCTTTTCACCTCTACACTCTACAAGATATTCAAGCTAATTTGACCACAAATCTAATTTCAGGGATGGAATTAACACGCTTGATTTTACCAAGTATGTTAGCTCGAAATAGTGGTCATATTGTGAATATTGCTTCCGGTTCAGGTAAAAAAGGAATGCCCTATAACAGTATTTATTCAGCTAGTAAAGCAGGTTTAATTATGTGGACTGATGCTTTACGGCAAGAATTAGCTGATACAAATATTGGCGTGTCGGTCGTTTGTCCTGGCTATACTGCTGCGGGGATGTTTTCGGCGTTGGGAGTACCTGCGCCTAGTTTAGCGCGTGTTGCACCGCCAAAAGAAGTGGCGATCGCCATTTTAAATGCCATCAAACAAAACCAAGCCGAAGTAGTTTTAGATGGTTTAGTTTCAAAACTTTTATTTTCTAACTTCCAGCTTTTTCCTAAGTTTGGTGACTTAGTTTTTAAGTGGATAGGTGTAAAAGCAGTCAACAAAACTTGTGCGGAAAAGCAAATGCGAGGTTCATAACTTAATAACTCTATGGTGGGCATAAATCACTACATTCTGGATTTATAGTAAATGCCTGTCATCCAAATCTGCTTAATTATTTGGAGTAAAAATGTCGAATAATCATTACGATTTAATCATCATCGGTACTGGTGCTGGTGGTGGCACTTTAGCATATAAGTTAGCACCCAGTGGCAAGAAAATTTTAGTTTTAGAACAAGGCAGCTTTTTACCTAGAGAAAAGCAAAATTGGGATACCAAAAAAGTCATAAAAGAAGGAAGCTATCGTACTAATGATATTTGGTATGACAAAGATGGTAAGCCTATTCATCCAGCCGCACATTATTATGTGGGTGGTAATACAAAATTTTATGGTGGTGCGTTATTTAGATTACGTGAACAGGACTTTGAAACAGTTGTTCATCAAGGTGGTATTTCTCCTGAATGGCCTTTAAAATATCAAGACTTTGCTCCTTATTATGACCAAGCAGAGCAACTTTACGAAGTACATGGAAAACGTGGTTTAGACCCTAACGAACCACCAACTAACTATGAATATCCTTTTTCAGCTATCAGCCATGAACCTTATGTTGCAGAAATTTATTACAGTCTCAAAAATCAAGGTTTACATCCTTTTAATCTGCCTTTAGCAGTTAAATTAAACGAAGTAAATCGTCATTTAAGTACTTGTATTCGTTGTGATACTTGTGATGGTTTTCCTTGTATGATTAATGCTAAAGGTGATGCTGATATTAATGGTATTCGTCCAGCGATCGCCTATAATAATCTCACATTAATTACCCAAGCAAAAGTCATCCGTTTACACACCAGCACATCTGGGCGAGAAGTCACAGGCGTAGAAGCAGAAATTCAAGGTCAGCGACAAATATTTTCTGGCAATATTGTGGTTGTAGCTGGCGGTGCAATTAACTCCGCAGCATTATTATTAAAATCTGCTAATGACAAACACCCGCATGGTTTAGCTAACAGTTCACAGCTTGTAGGGCGAAATTACATGGTACATAATTGTGCTGTGGTGATGACATTAAGCACAAAACCAAACCCTACAATTTTCCCCAAAACTTTAGCTGTCACCGATTTTTATTGGGGGGAAAAAGACTTTGATTATCCAATGGGTAGTGTACAATCCCTTGGCAATATTCATAAAGATAGAATTCTTGCCTATGGGCCACCATTAATGCCCAACTTTATTGCTGAAAAGATTGCCAACCATTCTATTGCTTGGTGGGTAATGAATGAAGATTTACCTGATGAGAATAATCGTATATCTGTCCAAGATGATAAAATTACCATTAACTACAAAAGCAACAATGAAGTCGCATTTAATCGTTTAATTAAACGTTGGATAGAAGTTTTAAAATCTATTGCACAAGGATCACAAACCAAACAAAATTCATTACATATTACTCAACATCTTGGTTTAGATGCGGTGGGACATCAATGCGGAACCTGTCGTTTTGGCGAAGATCCCAGCACTTCTGTATTAGATATTAATTGCCGCACTCACGATGTTGATAACCTTTATGTTGTCGATGGGAGCTTTTTCCCCTCCAGTGCTGCTGTTAATCCATCGCTAACAATTATGGCTAATGCATTGCGGGTAGGCGAACATTTGTTGGCAAGAATGAAATAGTTAACATGAGCGATCGCCCAAATAGTAATATACTATTGGGCGATTCGCTTTACCTAGTTAATCAAACAGGTATTGGTTCTTTGCCTTTTTTTGCTTGCACCACATCGTAAAGTTTGGCTTCAAACTTCTCCATGCAAGCAGACCAATCATACTGAAGTATGGAAGGACGAGCCTCTTGACTCATTGCGGCCTTGAGTTCAGGATTCTCTAGAATTGTAATCACCTTGTGAGCAAAATCTATTGGGTTATTAGGTTCTGCTAAAAAGCCATTTCGACCAGAGAATACTTGTTCTGATGTAGAGGGTGCAGTCACCGCCACTACGGGAGTTCCTGACGCTAAGGCTTCGTTGGTTGTTGTGCAGAAGTTTTCTGTTACTGAGGGATTAACAAATACATCTGCACGCGCAAACCAACCTAGCAGTTCTGTACCATGAGACTCACCCCAAATAGTAATACCAGAACCGAATTTTTCAGCACGCCGACGAATTTCGGTATCTAAGGGGCCGCTACCAACAATCACTAAATGCACATCAGGAATTTTAGCTGCAATGATGGGGAACGCATCTATTAATTGGGGGACATTTTTTTCTGCTGTCACACGTCCCACAAATAAGAGAGTCGGTCTATTGTCGTTAGGGATAGGGTTATGAACTATGTTACGAGGATGGAATTTCTCGCAATTAATCCCTTGATAAGGTAGATATTCACTAAGTTTACATTGCAGTTGTTGGTATTTAACAAGCTGTTCGCGTGAAGAAAATAGATTAAGGTCGTAAGTCTCGCTGAACTGCTTCACCAACAGAGGAATGATTGGGCGTAAAAAGCTAAAGAATACATCGCCTAAGTAATATCTGATATAGGCAACAATATCAGTGTGGAAAACGGAGATGATTGGTGTATTAGTTTGTTTGGCGTATTCCACACCAATAGGACGACCATATCCTTGTAAAAAGCCTGAGTATAATCCTCTCATTTGTGCAGCTTCTTCAACCACAATAATGTCGGGTTGAAATTCTGCCAGTAGTTTAGTATCACTCCAATTTCGATAGTTTAATGGTTGGGGTAGAGATTTATAGAATATTAAAGGCTGTGTGGGAAATGAGTAAGACGAAAGATTAGGAAAAGCCTTTAACTCATCTAGCCCAGGCATGGGGCGATCGCTTATCTTTTTAGGATACTGATCATTAATTTCTGGGTGAACAAGCAAAACTTGATGCCCTTGTTCTAGCAACCAGCGAACTCTTTGATGGACTGCAACCGAAACCCCTGTCAGAAAGGGCGCGTACAATCCTGTAAATAAAGCAATGCGTAGCTGTTGCTGATGCATAATTCTAGTTAATTTGTTATTTTCTGAGAGCTAAATCAGTGTTGAAAAACTGAACTATCTGCTCACACCGAAAAGAATTAAATCTAGGATTTACGCATTGAGAGATTCTAAGGTAATTATCAGTTTATAGAGAAACTTTGCGATCGCTTGGTTGATCTACCATCTGATAAGGAAGATATTCTACGAGGCGAATATTCCACGGACTTTGAACTTGATAAGTCACACCACGCCAATGGACTGTTGGCATCTGAAACGATGCTAGCATTGCTAACCCATAAATCCATTGTGTGAATGGAAGTGCGATCGCTATCTTGCAGATTATAGCTGCTGATAATTTTGTCACCTGTTGACCTTGAACGTGAATTTCTGGCTGTACTGCTAACTCTAAAACTAGAATCAGCATCACTAATGCCAACATATAACTCACATACCAACTGAGAGCTAAATTCGCACTCTCTCCATCTCCAATCAACAAAGCAGCCAAAAACACTACTAACAAGAAATTCGGCAACAAAATTGTAAATATCACATCAGCAGCTACAGCTGGCCACAAAGGATGGTACAAGCGAGAAGATAACAATTGGCGTTGAAACCAATATCTTAAACTCGGTAAATCACACTCTTCTCGATTCAACATAATCAGAGAAGGCACAAACTTGACTTGCAGCTTGTGTTTACCCAAGACACTACGAATCATTGTGTCTTCGCCAAAAGCTTTACTCCATTTATCTAGCAGTCCCGTTTGGCGTAGCACGGCTGTTTTGATAGCCAAAGTCCCGCCCCAAGGAATTCCATAGAGGAACATTTGTACAAGTGCAGATACATTCCAGATGTAACGTACTAAAGTACCCCAATACCGACCTGTCGGGATATACCAACGATTCCCAGTTGTTGCACCTACTTTAGGATGGTTGAGAGGTGTAACTAAATCCCGCAACCAGTTGGGATGCACTACTGTATCAGCATCAACTAAGGCCACCACCTCGTAAGACTCATCTAGTTCCGAAACAGCTTGGA
Organism: Nostoc sp. FACHB-152; assembly: GCF_014697475.1. GTDB lineage: Bacteria > Cyanobacteriota > Cyanobacteriia > Cyanobacteriales > Nostocaceae > Nostoc_B. The sequence goes on along the minus strand of NZ_JACJRV010000030.1, from coordinate 54,095 downwards.
TGAGAGAACTACATTTAAGACTACAAGTATTGTGGACTATTTTGAGTGGCTTGATGTCAACGTTAGTTGCACTGACTTCGTTGATAGTATCTTGGGCTATTTGCCATGCAGGGTCTTCGATGCTATCAATAACCAACTTCACATCATATTGAGGGTAATTCTGATGGAATAGCGATCGCAAGCAATTAGGTAAAAATGGATCAGCACCACGAAGGCAAAGAATCACTGCCGTTTTTGGAAGTTCCTCATCTAACAATGGGTCTTGTGGTCGTGAAGAGAGACACCACAACAACGCCAGCACTGAACAAATCTGAATAGCTAACCAACTCAACAAGCACCTAGATAGGAAGATTATCAATTCATTCATTTTTGATAAACTCTACGCAATTGAATCTGAAAGATGAGCTATAAATTGCTCTTTTAACTCAGCAAAATAGACAGTCAACTGACGCAGGATTTACACAGAGTTTGTCAGACAAGCTGGGCTTTAGATCCCCAGCTTCTCTAAGAAGTCGGGGATCTTTTTATTCATGAATTCTCTTTTCTAGCCTCTAATCTCTAGCCCCCAGACCCTAATCACAAAGATATTTTGCTATCTACTGGTTGATCCAAAAAATCATAGGCGTGATATTCAACTAATCGGATGTTCCAAGGGCCTTGTACACGATAAATTGCACCCCGCCATTTAACTGTTGACCTCAACAAAGAAGAAAGCATTGCTAAACCATATACCCACTGTGTTAACGGAATGGCAATCAACATTTTTAATATTGTGCCAACTGATAACTTAGTTACTGGCTGACCTTGAGCTAAAATCACTGGCCTGACTCCTAACTCTAATGTCAACATGAGTAAGAGTAATCCCAAAGTATAAATGCTATACGAGCGAAACAATAAAGCTGCTGTTTCCCATCTTTCATCCCACAACGACACCAGCAATAAAATAATGGCTGTAGTCGGAAATAAAATGCTAGAAACCAAATCACCAACTACAGCCAGCCATTGAGGATGATAAAGTCGAGAGTATAAAAACAGCCGCTTGAGATGATCTATTAAGCCTAATAAATCGCACTCTTCACGATTGAGCATAATTAAAGAAGGCACGAACTTGATTTGCATCCCATGTTTTTTCAAAATTTTATGCATCATCAAGTCTTCATTCAAGGCTTTTCCCCACATATCCAACATTCCGGTGTGACGTAGCACTGCTGTTTTTATTGCTAAAGTACCACCCCAAGGAATGCCAAATAAAAACATCTGCACCACTGTAGATACATTACCTGCATAGCGCACTAAAGAACCCCAATACTTACCAGTAGGTGCATACCAACGATTACCAGTGGTCGCGCCTACTTTGGGATTTGATAAAGGACTAACTAATTCTCGTAACCAGTTAGGATGAACTACTGTATCAGCGTCAACGAAAGCCACAACCTCGTAAGAGTCATCCAATTCGCTAATAACTTGTAATAGCGCGCTGCACTTGAGGCTACAATTGTGACGAATTACCCTTAAGTAGTTGATTTCAACGTTAGTTGCACCTAGCTGATTGATAGTATCGTAGGCTATTTGCCAGGCTGGATCTGCTTGACTATCGACAACTAGCTTTAGATCATATTGTGGGTAATTTTGAGTTAGGAGCGATCGCAAACATTCAGGTAAAAACGGGTCGGCTCCACGTAGAGAAAGAATCACCGCCGTTTTGGGTAATTGCTCATCTACTAATGAGCTTCTTTTGCTAAAGTGCAAGTAGAACACAAAGACAAGTGCTAGACACACCTGAATAGCCAGCCAACCCAGCAAAGACTTAGACAGGAATATCGTCAACTGTTCCATTTAATTATCAGTCTCCGGCCTTGAGAGAGGTGGGGGAGCAGGGGAGCAGGGGAGCCAGCGCGTTGGGCGGGTTTCCCGACTTGAAGCGACTGGCGTGAGCAGAGGAGCAAAGGGAGTAAGTTCTTCCGTGTCTCCTCTATTCTCTTTGTCTCCCTCGTCTCATCTAGGGATCGAGTGAATATTTCATGACGATATTGATGCTGGTGTTTTTATTGACAACAAAGCTGGCATCGCGGAACTTTGGTGTACCTGTTTGCACAGAAACAGTAGGATTTTTGGATAGTCCAAAACCTTCTTTTGGGATACCGAAGAAGTCGGTGTTTAACTTGCGATCGCCATTTTGATCATCAACTATAGCTACCGCATAAGTGCCATGTTTTAAGCCAGGGAATTTTTTAATAACAGAAGTGCCTGTAATTTTAGCGCAGCCACTTTGTACTTCACTTTTATCGCTCATAGGAAATCCTTTTTCCCCGGCATAAATGCGAAAGCAAATATCACCTTTTTGATGGCGAACATTATTAACTGTGATTGTTAGTGAGGCGGTTTGTTCTGCGGTAACTGGCTTAATACAATAAATGCTAACTAAAGAAGAAAGCACAAAGTAATACCAACGTGCAATTTTACGCATGATGATTCATGAAGAGGTAATGTTTGTTGTTTTTAAACGCAGAGGTGCGCTGAGGTTAACGCGGAGATACGCTAAGTCTCTGCGTCCTTGGCGTTCTTGGCGGTTCATTAAAGCCGATTCTACTACTTAACTAGTTTTTGGATATCGGTTTTTTGCACCCATTCGTGTGTCCGGCGCAAGCCTTCTTCGAGGTCAATTTTGGGTTTGTAATCTAACAAAGTTTGAGCTTTATCGATGGAATAAGCGTAGGGACGAGTCATGAAATCGACTGATTCTGGAAGAATATCAGCTTTTTTGCGAAATAGTTTTTGTCCTTGACTGCGGATTTTGAGAAATAGCTTAATTTCATCTTTTGATACAGACATAGGAGCCTGTAAACCTTCAGTAGCAGCCAAGCGCATAAAATACTCTTTCCAGGTAGTTTCTTGACCGTCGGTGATATTAAAAACTTCTCCGTAAGCTTCTTTTTGGATGGCTAAAAAGATGGCATCAATCAGATTATCTACATATAAATGATTGATAACTCCTTTACCATCGTTGGCATAAGCAAATAGCTTTTGCCGCATCATCAAAAGTGGTCTAATTATCCAAGGGATACATCCAGGTCCGTAGACATCACCAGCACGAAGCACAATAATACCGAAGTCTGGCGGAGAATTTAGGGGTAAGAGTTCTATTTCTGCTTCGATTTTGGTCTGACAGTAAGGATTGTTATCGCTAGATAAAGGGCCGGATTCGGTCACATTATTGGGATAATCGAAGCCATATACTAACGTGCTGGAGAGGTGGACGAAAGTTTTTACGCCAGCATTCTTGGCAGCTTTCGCAATGTTGATAGTACCGTTGACGTTGATTTCTCGAAATTCTTTGATGGGGCCAGCTTCTTGGGTAAGTTGTGCTGTGTGAAGAACGATGTCTACTCCCTGACAAGCTTTTTGGGCAATTTTAGGGTCAGTAATATTGCCAACGATAATTTCTACACCTATATTTTGTGCTATGTTGCGATCGCTAGAACTTTGCAGTCCGCGCACCTTCATTCCCTGCGCTATGGCTAACTCGGCTGCACGCAAGCCGATAAAATCATCAATCCCAGTAATCAGGAGAGTTTTGTTTTCTAAGTTCATCAGAGGTTATTAACTTACTAAAGTTTGAATGTTTTAGGTGATAGGTGAAAGGTAACAAGTGCCAGAGTTATTGCTACATCAATAAAGTAGTATTTAACCTCTACTCACAACTCCCCACTCCCTAAAAAATATCTGCTGGGTCAGCAGAACGTAATTTGTTAATAGCAAGTGCGCCAGATGTAATACACATCAAAACTGCTGAAATAAACACAATCAAGGCGTTATTTGCATTCATCATGATGGGTAATTTTGTGGCTTCCATTGCAAAGTCGTACAAAATTATGGAAGTCAAAAATCCGGGAATGTATGAAAAAACAGCCAAGATTAAAGCTTGTTGAAAGACAATGTTTAACAAATAAGAGTTGGGATAACCAATTGCTTTTAAAGTCGCATAGGCAATAAATTGAGTGGCAATATTACTGTAGAGAATTTGATAAACAATCACTACGCCAACTACAGAAGCCATTGTCAACATTAGGTTAAGAATAAAACCGATTGGTGTTCTATCTGCCCAATATTGTTTCTCAAAATTTATAAAGCCTTGACGATTAAAAACTAGGACATCATTAGGTAAGTTGGCTTGCAAATTCTTTAAAACTTTTTCTTTATCAGCACCTGATTTAAGAGTAATTACACCTATATCAATTTTTTCTGCTGGACGAGTATTAGGATTTATCCGCAGAAACGTGGAGTCGCTGACAATTAAGTTCCCATCCACACCAAAGGAAGGCCCCAAGCTAAATAGTCCACCTACTCTGACGTTGTAGCCAATTGGGCCATCAAAAGGAAATATTTCAATTGTTTGTTCAGTATCTCCCTGGTCAAATTTGGCAGCAATTGGCCCAAACTCTGGACGAGAATTCCGGTCAAAAAGCATGACATCAGGAATTTTGAGTTTGTCCAAGTTTTGCTCAACTTCGGGAATATTCATCACCGGATTTCCTGGGTCGAAGCCAATCACATAGATAGAATACTTCTCACCAGTATCAGGATTTTTTAACTTCGCAAATTGCAAGTACATGGGGCTAACAGAATCAACGCCTTCAAACCCCAAAGATTGATACAAACGAGTTCTCGAAAAGCTTTGATTAGATGTCAAAGACTTATATTGTGAACTAACTAAAAATAAATCTCCGCGTAAGCTTTGATGCACGGCGGTAGCACTAGAATACAGTGCATCTTGAAACCCTAGCTGCACAAACATTAGCAGCACAATAAAGGCAATGCCAGCTACAGCAACGACAAAACGAATCTTTTGTTGGGCTAGCTGTAGCCATGCTAAAGGAATCTTGAAATTCATGGATTCACTTATTATTTATCATTTGTTATTTGTAACTTTTGACCATTGACTATATGTGAATAGATACATCCACTTGCAAGTTAGTCATCCGAGCTACTTTTTGACTATCTGCGGGATTATCGATAGATATTTTTACCTCAACAATTCTCCGGTCTGTATCAGATCGGGGATTGAGGCTAAAGATACTTTGTTTATCAACTTGCCAACCAATTTCTTTGACGGTTCCTTGTAATTTTCCGGCAAATGCAGCACTAGTAATACTAGCTTTTTGACCTACACGTACTTTTTGAATATCGGTTTGATATACTTCTGCAACTACATACATTTGCGATATCTTACCAATTTCTGCAAAACCAGAGGTGTTGATAACTTCGCCAGTCTTGGCGTGAATTTTGAGAATTCTGCCGTCAATAGGAGCTTTAATGTAAGTTAAATCTTGGTCGGCTTTGGCTTGTTTAATTGCTGTGACAGCACTTTTAACTTCAGTTTGTGCTGCTTCAACGTCTACAGAGCGTACCTCGCTAATACTGTTGAGTCTGGCTTTGCCTTCTTTAAGTTGGTCTTGCAGGGTGTTTTGTGTACGAGTAAGAGCAGCTTTTGCTTCTGTTAGTTGTTCTTGTGTTGTCTTGAGTTGTAAAGCTTTACTGTCAGCAACAGAAGCCGCGATCGCACCTTGTTTATATAGTTGCTGATAACGATCGTTTTCGGTTTGAGCGTTGTCTACTTGAGCTTGAATACGGTTAATTGTTGCCTGTTGAGTCGCAACTTCTCCTTTTAATTGAGACTCTAAATTTGCAATGGTCGCTTTTTGTGCGTCGATATCTCCTGATTTCGCACCAGCTTTTACCTGTGCTAATTTAGCTTTGGCAACTTGCAATTTATCTAAAGATTGTTGTAAGGCGGCTGTAGCACGACCATAATCTTCTAAATACGCCAATACTTGTCCAACTTTGACTTCATCACCTTCTCTCACCAACAGTCTTTCAACTCTTACACCGTTGATGGAATTCGGCGCAGACAAATAAGTAACTTTACCTTCTGGTTGCAAACGTCCTAAAGCAGTGATTGCAACTTTCACCGGGGCAGGTGTTGTTGGAGTTGTCTGAGTGGTTTGAACTGGGACACGATTTAATTTTGGGGCAACAGTGTAGAAAGTTCCTAGCCCAGCCGCAGCTACAGTGATAGAAGCTGCTAAAATTATTTGCCACCGACTTAAGGGTTTTGTAAAGAACTGGCTGTATCTTTTTAGTGCCATATTTTTATTCCAATTGTGCTATGCCAGGGAACAGCCAAAATGACTGATAATTAAGGTGAAGAATGAAGTTTGAAAAATTTCCTACTACTTCATAATTCACGCTTCATACTTTTTGTACAGTTCTATGGAAATTGTTGTACGCCTTTACACCACTATTTGTTACTAACTTTGCAGATAAATAACAGAAGGCGGTACTCTAAATCTTTCTAATTTTTATCCTAATTTTGCTTTAAATCCAGTAGTCTAAAATACGATAGTGCTAACTAAAAAATTTAACTTTATTGAAATGAAGCGTTTAGAAATACTGGATAAACTGTGTCTAATTATTGCAAAGCAATTGAAGATTGTCAACTAATTAGCATTGCTGAAGTTAGCTTTTAATGACTATCAGGAAGGTAAGAGGTAAGAGGTTACAGGTTATAGCAATAAGCCTTATGTTTTTTGTTACTAACAATGTGTGTTATTCAATACAATTCTATTTATTTTATAAATAAAAGTCCTTGTTTAAACTCACTTGTAAAGCCAGTAAATAAACACAACAATTATTCTGTAACCTCTAACCTGTTACCTGTCACCTCAATTCTGTAATCTTCATCACTTTTCATCTATTTCAGGAACAAAATTTTAGAATTAAACTCACTAAATAAAAGGTTTCATCTTAATTTTGCGTGTTATCTTGGGTGTTTTAACTGAATTTATATAAAAACAGTAATTATGCCTGAAGTTTCTATCAATCAAATTCATATAGGTTCTAACCGCCGTCCTGTTAATGCTCATAAAGTTAATGAGTTAAAAGACTCAATTAAGACTAATGGTTTATTAAATCCCATTACGGTAGATCAGAATTTGACCTTGATTGCTGGGCTACATCGCCTCACAGCTTGTAAGCTTTTGGGGTTAGAAAGCATTGAATGTAATGTTGTTAACTATCAAGATGCTGACCAAGCGCGGTTGGCGGAAATTGACGAAAATTTGATTCGCAACGAGCTAGAACCCCTAGAGCGTTCAGAACTGTGGTTAGAACGCGACCAGATTTTAGAACGGATGGGACTGCGAGCGAAGGTCGGAGATAACCAACATACTCTCAAAGGTGGTGAAACCATTTCACCACCTCCCAAACGCACTATCGAGTTAGCGAAGGAAGTTGGTTACTCTGAGCGCACCTTTCAGCATGGAAAACAAATTGCTAAAAGTATCCATCCAGATGTCAAACAGATGATTAAAGGTACACCCTTGGCTGATAGTCCCACCATACTATTAAAAATCGCCAGGGCTGGTAGCGAAGAACGCATTTTAGCTGAAGCCGCACAAAAGGCTTTGGAATTAGCCCAAAAACAAGGAGATAAACAAGCAGCAGCACAGCAAGCTCAATTAATTGCAGAAGCTAAGAAAAAGCAAAAAGAGTTACAGACATTAGCCTTTAAAAGTGCTATGGCGGAGAAAGAAGCTAAATTGACGCTGAAAAAGGTGCAACGCCAGATAGAACAAGTAATTGAGCTACCAAAAGCCAATCTAGAACCCGCCATAAAAATTGGTGAGGAATGGATGCTAGGAAGACATTTAGTTTATTGTGGCGATACTTACACTTCACAGTTTCGGAATTTGTTACCTTCAGATGCAGCACTGGCGATCGCTACTGTCTCCTCTACATGGCAACATAATTATTTAGTAGACGAAGCCAGGGTTGTGGCTGTCCTCCGTTCTGAAGGACAAATTTACGATTTTTACAAAAATAACAAAATGCCATTTCAGTATGAGTTGTTAGTAAATAACCTTTATATAGGCATTTTTTCGCATCATTCAATAGCTAAACCACAATCCCCAATTCATATAGAAGGTATTGAAAGCGTTGTTAATTACTTAATTAATTTCTACACCAGTCCCAATAATTTTGTGATTGCTCCGTTTATGGGACATGGTGAAATACTCATTGCTTGCGAAAGATTGGGACGCATCTGTTTTATTGGGGATGAAAACTCTCAATTAGTTAATCGCGGCGTGATGCGTTGGCAGCAATGGACTAGCAAGCCAGCGAAAAAAATGCTGAGTGTTTAATAAATAGAAGGCAGGATGGGAAATTTTAAAGTTGATTCTGCCTACTTACTTACCATTAAAAACTTATGAATGAGAAGTTAGTTTCTTGTGGGATGGGTGTCTTCACCCGTCCTAGATTTAGGCCGGGCAAGATGCCTACCCACAAGATATATATTTGTTATTGCCAAATCTTAAACAATCTGAACCGTCTTTGCTTCTGTAACTTCTTTGGCAGATATACATTTCAATAGTTTAAATGTTTGCAATTCGTAAAATGTTATTGAAAGATTGTTTATTATGTACTTTCCAAATATTTAATCTTTGCTTGTTAAATAACTTCTTAGTGTTGGTTTGTGGATTATTTTAGAAATTCATCAAAAAGTTAGTTCACATTATGAGGCTCTGCTGAAAAAACAAGATATATGCTGATGTATTTATTCATGATTTTTCTACTGAACACCCTGATTTTAGTAATATCTATGAAATTAAGCTGTGGTTGGGATGGAGATGGCGATCGCTGCAATCATCAAACACTAAATATAAGTTGCCAAATATACTTGAAATGCAGATTGTATTTATCATCAACATCTGTCAAAAGCCAGATTTTTTTCTTAAAATCCCTTGAAGAAATGATTTAGTTTATGTGAAGTGTGCTATTCTTTTTATTAATTCAACTCTTTTAAGCCGCACGGAAACAGAACACATTTATCGCGCTTGAAGATGAGAAACCTAATATACAAAGTCGCATCACCATCACCTTGTAACTGTTGAGTTTTTTTCGTCAAATTGCTGTGAAATTCAAAGTAGAGGTGATGTTCTTTCGGTAACGAACTTGTCAACTTTTCTGGGTCGAATTTCGTACAATATATTATCCTGGACGTTGAAACTGGCTATGGCATTTATCAAGATACAGAACGTTGTCATTAATACCAGCTACGTTGCTGCTGTTAGGCTAGATAATCAAACGAGTTTGGGAGAAAAAAGCGTTTCTGTCCTCATGGCTACTCCTAAGTTTCCAGTGTTCCAGTTGGATACAATCACACAAAACTTCTACCACTACGAATGGCTTGAATTCACTGGTCAAGCAGCTAACGCGCTCCAAGATTACTTTACCAGTTTCAACAACGTTATTGACTTGCTACCGCAATATCAAGAAAAGTGTGAAGTATGAAATAGGGAGTAGAGAATGGGGAGTAGGGAGTAAGGAGTGGAAGAGATAGGGGAAATATAAATTATTATTCCCTTCTGCCTCCTGCCTCCTGCTATAATTCTTCACCTTGATTTGTATTGTGTGGTGTTTGTTAGGAAAAAAGCATTTAGCCTTCACGCATAGGATAGCTAGTTGCTTGTCACAACAGACAGATACTTTTTGACGGGTAACAAAGACTACTGTAGCTTCACAATCCACAGTAATTAAAAACTGTCTATGTCCTATGTCTGCTTATTCAATTGATACTGCTTTGGCGGAATTAGAAGCCCAGATCAACAGTTGTGAAAAAACTTTGATTAGGTATATAGAGGAAAAAAAAATGACGACAGACAAACCAATGTCGATTAACAAACTTAACAGACGACTGGAACAAAATCCTATAGCAATCGTTGGCATGGCTTCGCTATTTGCGAAGGCCAGAAATTTGCGGGAATATTGGCAAAATATCATTAATAAAATCGATTGTATTACTGATGTTCCTCCCTCCCACTGGAGCGTAGAAGATTATTACGACCCCAACCCCAGAACCCCAGAAGATAAAACTTATTGTAAACGTGGTGGCTTTATTCCAGAGGTTGATTTTAACCCGATGGAATTTGGTATTCCCCCCAGCATTTTAGAAGTAACTGATGTTTCGCAGTTATTAAGTTTGGTCATTGCCAAAGAAGCAATGGAAGATGCTGGTTATGGAGAGTCACGCGAGTTTAGCCGCGAAACTATCGGGGTAGTTCTCGGTGTGGCGATGGCTAAACAGTTGGGAATGCCACTAGCTGCACGGTTAGAGTATCCTATCTGGGAAAAGGTTCTCAAAAGCAGTGGTTTGTCTGACGAAGATACCAAAAAAATCGTTGACAAAATTAAAGCTGCTTACGTCAAGTGGGATGAAAACGCCTTCCCCGGAATGCTGGCTAACGTCGTGGCTGGACGCATTGCCAACCGCTTGAACTTTGGCGGTATCAACTGTGTAGTTGACGCGGCTTGTGCTAGTTCCTTCGGTGCTTTGAAATTAGCTATCAGCGAACTAATCGAACATCGCGCTGACATGATGCTGACTGGTGGTGTGGATACCGACAACACCATCATGGCTTACATCTCCTTCAGCAAAACCCCGGCGGTTTCCCCTAGTGAAAGTGTCAAACCATTCGATGCGAAATCTGATGGGATGATGCTGGGTGAAGGTATTGGGATGATTGTTCTCAAGCGTTTGGAAGATGCTGAAAGAGACAACGATAAAATCTACGCCGTAATTAAAGGTATCGGTACTTCTAGCGATGGCCGCTACAAGAGTATTTATGCACCACGCAAAGAAGGTCAAGTAACTGCCTTACGCCGCGCTTACGAAGATGCTGGTTTCTCTCCTGCTACCGTTGGTCTGATGGAAGCCCACGGTACCGGCACAATGGCTGGCGACCCTACCGAATTTGGTTCTTTAAGAGACTTCTTTGGTGATCACGACCAGAAACGGCAGCACATCGCTTTAGGTAGTGTGAAATCTCAAATCGGACACACCAAAGCGGCTGCGGGTGCGGCAAGTTTAATTAAAACGGCTTTGGCACTGCATCACAAAATTTTACCGCCAACTATTAATATTACTGAGCCGAACCCCAAACTCGACATTAACAACTCGGCATTTTATCTTAATACTGAAACAAGACCTTGGATTCGTCCAGAAGGCGACGCACCAAGACGTGCAGGTGTAAGTTCCTTCGGCTTTGGTGGTACAAACTACCACGTAGTTTTGGAAGAATACGAAGCCGGACAAAATCAGCCTTACCGCATACACAGCACACCCCAAGAAATCCTGCTGTTTGCTGATAACCCAGCGCAACTACTCAGCAAGTGTGAAGCAGATTTATGGAAGTTGCAATCAGAAGGCGGTGAGAGACATTTTTCTCAGTTGGTGCAAGATAGTCAATCACTAGAAATTCCCCAAACTGCTGCGAGAGTTGGGTTTGTCGCTGAAAACCTGCAAGAAGCTTGCAAGTTACTGCAAACCAGCATCGACTGGTTGAAACTCAAAGGTGCAGCCGCATCTTGGGAACATCCTCAAGGTATTTATTACCGCGCCTCCGGGATGGAATTAGGCGGTAAAGTTGTTGCACTGTTCTCTGGTCAAGGTTCCCAATACCTAGAAATGGGTCGGGAATTAGTGATGAACTTCCCTGAGATGCAGCGTTTGCATGGTTTCATGGATAGTTTGTTAATCAAAGATAACTTGCAGCCTCTCTCAGAAATTGTCTTCCCTCGCCCGACATTTGAAGAAGCAGAGAAAAATGCTCAAGTTGCAGCACTGCAACGTACAGAATACGCTCAACCTGCAATTGGTGTATTTAGTGCTGGGTTGTATTCCATCCTGCAAAAAGCTGGTTTCAAATCTGATTTCGTAGCCGGACACAGCTTTGGTGAATTAACAGCATTGTGGGCTGCGGGTGTATTAAGTGAAGCAGATTACTTGTTCTTGGTGAAATCTCGCGGTCAAGCAATGGCAGCGCCAGAAGACCCAGACCACGACGCAGGCACAATGTTGGCTGTCAAAGAAGACATCAACAAAATTGAGCCGATACTGAAGCATTATCCGCAAGTATCAATTGCTAACTTCAATTCTCCGACTCAGGTAGTCTTGGCAGGGCCGACCGCAGAAATCGCTAAAGTGCGCCGGACTTTGCAAGAACACGGCTACGCGGCTGTACAGTTACCTGTTTCTGCGGCTTTCCACACTTCGCTGATTGCGTTTGCACAGAAATCCTTTGCGATCGCTACAAAATCAGTCAAATTCAATACCGCAACAATTCCAGTTTTCAGCAATGTTACTGGCAAGCCTTATCCCCAAGACCCTACGGGAATGCAGCGCATCCTGGAAACTCACCTGGCAAGTTCGGTGTTGTTTAAACAGGAAATTGAGAATATTTACGCGGCTGGTGGTTCTTGCTTTGTGGAATTCGGGCCGAAAAGAATTCTGACTAATTTAGTTAAGGATATTTTAGGCGATCGCCCTCATATTACCATCGCCTTGAATCCTAGCACTCAGAAGAACAGCGATCGTTCTCTGCGAGAAGCAGCAGTACAAATGCGCGTCATTGGGATGCAATTGAAGAATCTTGACCCCTATCAAGTTCAACCTGTACTACCTCCGGCGGAGAAGAAGAAAACCTTAAGTGTGCGTCTCAATGGGATTAACTACGTTTCGGAGAAAACTAGAAACGGTTTCAAGGAAGCGTTGGAGAGTGGACATAAGGTTTCGTTACCTGCTGCGCCTGCACCAGTGGTTAGTGCTACCCCGGAATTTTCTGAAACGAACCGCCAAGAACGGCAAGAAATAAGAGTTTCAGAGAGTTCAGGTGTAAGTTTTCAAGAAATAATCAAACCGGAACCCGCACCTGAAGTTACTTCCATAACAAGTATTACTGAACCAGAAATGAATCCTGCGATCCTTTCTAATCAACTAGCCCAGGAAACTGATATGCCAACACCTGAAAACTTGGTAAATTACCAGCGAATGCTAGAAAGCTTAGAGTACCTGCTGACGCAATTCCAAAAGAATCAATCTGATAACTTACAAACTCACGGTCAGTATCTCAATCATCAGATGGAATACACGAAAGCGTTCTTCCAACTGATGCAGCAGCAAAACGCTTTGTTCGCTAACGCCAAGTCTTCCCAAGAGGTAGCGCAACTGAAGCTAGTGGTTATGGAAGGTGTCGAACGCAGCATGATGCAGTTTCACGCCCAACAAGGTGAAACTCTCCGCATCCATGAGCAATATCTTCTGGAACAGGTGGAATACGCCAAAAACTTCTTTAATCTCATTCAGCAACAATATTCACAGTTGATTGCTGGTGGTGTCACAGTTGAAGCAACCCCAGTCAGTGATACACCCGTACCTGCAACCACTAAAATTGTTGCACCAACCACTCCAGTAGTTGAGCCTGTAGCAAAAAACGGCAATGGTAACGGTCATATTTCTAAACCTGTTGAAACACCAGTCGCACCAGCACCTCAACCTGTAGCAGTTGCACCCGCGCCTGTAATTGAAACACCAGTCGCACCCACACCTCAGCCTGTAGCAGTTGCACCCGCGCCTGTAATCGAAACACCAGTTGTTCCAGTGCCTGTAGTTGAAGCACCTGTTGTTTTTACTCCCACGCCGGTAGTTGAAACACCCGCACCAGTAGTCCAAATTCCTACACCTCAGCCTGTAGCAGTAGTTAGCGTACCTGTTGTAGCTACACCTGCGGTTGATGTCTCTGACTTAGACAAAAACCTGCTGGCAATTATCAGCGATAAAACTGGCTACCCAGTCGAGATGCTCGAATTAGAGATGGATATGGAAGCCGACTTGGGTATTGACTCCATCAAACGAGTTGAAATCTTGGGTGGCTTACAAGAAATGTATCCTAACTTACCCAAGCCCAACTTAGAAGAACTAGCAGAAAAACGCAGCATCGGCGACATCATTACATATCTGCAATCTAATGCTTCGGGAAATCCTAGTGTCGGAGTTGCGGTTTTACCCGCACCAGTCGCACCAGAAATGCCAGTCGCTACTACCATACCTGTAGTTCCTGTAGCACCTGCACCTGAACCAGTAGTAATTGCTGAGACTCCAGTTGTAGAAACTGTAGAAGATACCACTGATTACGCAGATATCGCCCAAACTTTACTAAATATTACCAGCGATAAAACTGGCTACCCAGTCGAGATGCTGGAATTAGAGATGGACATGGAAGCCGACTTAGGTATCGATTCCATCAAACGGGTAGAAATTTTGGGAGCAATGCAAGAAACGTATCCCAACCTACCCAAGCCCAACGTCGAAGACTTAGGTGACTTACGAACCATCGGTCAAATAGTTGAGTATCTGCAACGCCTAGTTGCGGGTGAAAAAAAAAAGCCTGATTCTAACTGGGACTTCCAGCCAGTCCAAGTAATCGATAACGTTGCGCGTCGTCCCGCGCAACTAAAAATCCTCCCGCTACCCGACAGCTTAGAGTTCAGTTTACCAGAGGGACACATCTGCTTAATTACAGATGATGGCTCCCTCACCACCTCCCACGTAGTCCAAACACTGTGCGATCGCGGTTGGAAAGTAGTAGTATTAAACTTCCCCCAAGCTATCATCGCCCAACAAGCACCATTACCTGCTGGTGTAGAACGCATCACCCTCGCAGATATGAGTGAAGAATTACTTCAACACAAATTATCAGCGATCGCAACTAATATTGGTACAATTGGCAGCTTCATTCATATCCATCCCCAGGCTGTAGAACAAGAAAAAGCGATAGTTAAGCACATCTTCTTCGTAGCTAAACACCTGAAGAAATCCCTCACCGAAACCGCTAATTATACTCGCAGTTCTTTCCTGACAGTAGCGCGCTTAGATGGAGCATTTGGGTTAGAGCATAACACCAATTATGGAGCGATCGCAGGTGGTTTATTCGGACTTACCAAAACCCTGAGATGGGAATGGCCAAAAGTATTTGCTCGCTCAATTGATTTGAGTCCGGCGATAGATGCACAAAAATCGGCTGAACATATTATTGCTGAACTGTGCGACTCGAATCTTTATATCAATGAAGTCGCTTATGGTTCCCAAGGGCGAGTTACGTTGAAGGCTTCCATTAAGTAAAGTTTCGCGCAAAGGCGCAGAGGCGCGGAGAAGAGCGCGCGGAATCTTTGAAACTCTCTTTACTTTGTGTCCTTTGCGTCCTTTGCGGTACCCTTCGGGAAGCCACTTCGCGTCTACGTTTAAATAAATTCTCAACTTCAAAATAAATATGACCACAGCAACTCAGGTTCGTTCCTCCTCAGTATTTCTCGTCAGTGGTGGTGCAAAAGGAATCACCTCACTCTGCGTTAAAAAACTCGCACAACAACAACCTTGCACATTTATACTCCTCGGTCGTTCCGAAATTTTAGAAGACGAACCAGACTTCGCCAAAGATTGTTTTGAAGATGCTGCATTAAAAAAACGCATCATGGAAAATCTTCTCGCTCAAGGTGAGAAGCCTACACCCATGAGTGTGCAGAAAATATATAACAAAATTGCTTCCAGCCGCGAAATTAAACAGACAATAGCAGAAATTAGAGCTACAGGCGCGAAAGTTGAATATCTGAGTGCTGATGTGACAAATGTTGCTGAATTACAACAAAAACTAGCAGCCACAGTTGCACGTACTGGCGCAATAACTGGCATTATTCATGGTGCTGGTAACTTAGCTGATAAATTAATTGAAAAGAAAACTGACCAAGACTTTGAAAAAGTTTATACAGCAAAAGTTCAAGGCTTAGAAAATCTACTGAATTGCGTTAACCCCAATCAACTAGAACAATTAGTATTGTTCTCCTCCGTAACTGGATTTTACGGCAACATTGGGCAATCTGATTATGCGATCGCTAACGAAATTCTCAACAAATCAGCCCATCTATTCAAACAAAACCATCCCAATTGTCACGTAGTTGCAATCAACTGGGGCGGTTGGGATAGCGGTATGGTGACACCAGAACTCAAAAAAGCCTTTGCCGAACGCGGAATTGATATCATCCCCGTAGATATTGGCGCACAAATGCTAGTTAATGAACTGCATCCCGCACACCATGACTCTACCCAAGTAGTTATCGGTAGCCCCACAATTCGCCCACCCGCGCCCTTAGATGCAGAACTCAAAAGCTACCGCATTCGTCGCCGCATCGTATTAGAAGCAAATCCCTTTTTATATGATCATGTGATCGCTGGTTCTCCCGTATTACCAGCAACCTGCGCTATGTCTTGGATGATTAATGCTTGTGAAGAATTGCATCCAGGTTATCGCTATTTAAGTTGTAAAGAATTCAAAGTCCTTAAAGGAATTACCTTCGCTAACTCCAATGTCAGCGAACACATTCTCGAAATCCAAGAACTCGCCAAAAGCGAATCTGAATTTGTCGAATTACAAACCACAATCTTAAGTAAAACACCCGAAGGCAAAACTCATTATCACTTCCGCGCCCAAATCAAAATCGTGCGGAAAATGCCAGAAGCCCCAATTTACGAATCAGTAAACTTCACCGAAGATAACATCATCACAGCCACTGGCACAGACTTTTATCAAAAAGATAGCTCCTCATTATTTCACGGAGCAGCATTCCAAAAAATCACCAGAGTCATCAATATTACTCCCGAAAAAATCACCGCAGAATGCTATTGGGCATCAATTTCTGCTCAAAAACAAGGGCAATTTCCTGTTAACTGGCACAACCCATACTCCAACGACTTAAGCACACAACCCTTATGGATTTGGCTCAACCATTTCCATCAAGAAATTTGCTTACCAGGACAACTAACTCACTCCGAACAATTCCGCGCCTTACCTTGCGATGAACCCTTCTACGTTTCCTGCGAAGTCAAAACAAAAACAGCAACAGGCGTAACCGCCGACTACTACATCCACGACCTTGAAGGTAAAATATACTCCCGCATTCTCGGAGCCAAAGCAGTCATTTGGCCTATGAGAATGATGAACAAATAATTAACATATAAACGCAGAGGCTCGCGGAGGTAAACGCAAAGTTACGCGGAGAATTATCTGGGTTTAAAATAGCAATAGTAAACTCATTTCTATTCTCTGTAACTCTCCTCTTCTTTGCGCTCTTTGCGTCCTTCGCGGTTCGTTAAAAAAATACTCTGGGAAAACACACCTTCCCAACTCTCCGCGTCTTTGCGCCTTTGCGCGAAACAAATCCTTTCCACTCCGGGGAACACCGTAAATCCTAAAAGCCCACCCTAACGAGGACAACAACAGTGGAAAAAATAGCCATTATTGGTATATCCTGCCTATTTCCCGACGCGAACAATCCCGAACAATTTTGGCAGAATATCACCGACCAAAAAAGCTCAACCTCAGAAGTTACACTCGCCGAAATTGGCGTTGATCCCACAATATTTTACGACTCTGCTAAAGGCAAACCGGAAAAAATTTATTTCCTCCAAGGTGGATTTATTCGCAACTTTCAATTCGACCCCAGCGAATATAATTTACCACCAACCTTAGTAAACAGCTTAGATAACACCTTTAAATGGTCACTGTACGCAGCAAAACAAGCAGTACAACATAGTGGCTATTTAGGTAATCAAAAAGCCCTCGCCAAATGCGGCGTAATTTTAGGAACTCTCTCCCTACCAACAAAACTTTCCAATCAACTATTATCCCCCATTTATCGCCGCACAATTGATGGTGCGATCGCTCAACTTATCCAAGACCAAGATTTCCATTTAGCAGCCATTCCCCCAACCAGCAAACCATCGCCCTACAACGCGATGATCTCTGGTTTACCAGCCGCCCTCATCGCTCAATCTCTCTCACTATCAGGCACTCATTTCTGTATAGATGCCGCTTGTTCCTCAGCCTTTTACTCCATCAAACTAGCATCGCACTATTTACAGACAGGTAAAGCCGACTTAATGCTGGCTGGGGCAATTAGTTGTTCTGATCCTCTATTCTTACGAATGCTCTTTTCTGGTATTCAAGGATATCCAGAAAACGGCATTAGCCGCCCCCTAGATAAAGCATCACGCGGTTTAGTTACCTCAGAAGGCATCGGTATGGTAGTTCTCAAACGCTACAGTGATGCTGTCAGAGATGGTGATAACATCCTCGCTACTGTTTGCGGTAACGGACTCTCCAACGATGGTAGAGGAAAACACCTACTCAGCCCCAACGCCAAAGGACAAATATTAGCTTACGAACGAGCTTATCAAGAAGCCCAAATCAGCCCAAAAGAAATTGATTATCTAGAGTGTCACGCTACAGGCACACTCTTAGGCGATACCACCGAATGTAATTCTGTCGAAAGCTTTTTTGGTGAACATCAAGCATCACCTTTAGTTGGTTCTGCTAAATCAAACGTCGGACATTTGTTAGTAGGTGCTGGGATGGTGGGCTTAACTAAAGCGATTTACAGCCTGAATCATGGTGTGATTCCACCAACTATTAATGTTGATGAACCCATCGGTGCAGACAATACTGTCATTTCACCCAAAAACATAGTCAAAACAACAACACCTTGGCCTAACAATAATTCAACTAAACGCGTAGCCTTAAGCGCCTTTGGTTTTGGTGGAACTAACTCTCACATTATTTTGGAAAAAACCGCCAAGGACACAAAGTAAAGAGATTTTTGTATGAGTCTACAAAGCTATTTCTCTTCTCTTTGCGCTCTTTGCGCCTTTGCGCGAGACAAAAAAATATCTGTTTAGGTACTCAGTAATGACCCAAGATAATAAAAACAAGATTGCCATTATTGGCATGGATGCCTTCTTTGGCGAATGCAATGGCTTAGATGCTTTTGAACGCAGTATTTATGATGGCAAACAGCATTTCATACCTCTACCCGAAAAAAGATGGTATGGTATCGACACAGAAAAAGATTTACTCCAAGACTACGGCTTATTTGAAGGTAAACCCCCCGTCGGAGCATATATCAAAGACTTTGAAATTGATACTTTAGCCTATAAGATTCCTCCTAACGAAGTCGAAAAAATGAACCCTCAACAGTTATTGCTGTTGAAGGTTGCAGAACGCGCCATCAAAGATGCGAACCTACCAGAAGGCGGAAATGTCGCAGTAATTATTGCGGCTGAAACAGAACTATCTGTCCACCAACTACAGCAAAGATGGGATTTATCTTGGCAAGTCAAAGATGGTTTGAATGCGGCGGAAATTACCTTACCATCGGAAAAGATTACTCAATTAGAAACCATCGTTAAAGATAGCGTTCACCAACAAGTAGAGATTGGTGAATACCTAAGCTATATCGCCAACATCATGGCGAGTCGCATTTCTTCACTATGGAACTTCACCGGGCCTGCTTTCACCCTCACAGCTGTAGAGACTTCGGCTTTCAAAGCTTTGGAAGTCGCACAAATGCTACTAATGACTGGTGAAGCAGACGCAGCCATTGTTGGTGCTGTTGATTTGGCTGGTGGTGTAGAGAATGTGTTGTTACGCAACCAAACAGCCAAGGTTAACACTGGTGTCAATACGTTGAGTTATGACCAAAAAGCCAACGGTTGGAATGTGGGTGAAGGTGCTGGTGTAGTTATTCTCAAACGCTACGATGTGGCGCAGGAAAATGGCGATCGCATTTATGCCACCATTGATGCTATCAGTATCGGACAATCTCTTGTTAACTCAGCTAACGAAGCCTTTCACTGTGCAGGTGTACAACCTTCTCAGGTGAACTATGTAGAGGTTTGCGCTAGTGGTATTCCTCAAGAAGACGAAGCTGAAATCACTGGTTTATTACAAGCATATCCATCGGTAGGTCATGGTTTGCATAGTGCTATCGGTAGCGTCAAAACCAATATCGGACATACTCAAGTAGCTTCGGGAATTGCCAGCTTAATCAAAACAGCGTTGTGTCTTTACTACCGCTATATTCCTGGTACTCCTAACTGGTCTGGTGTGAAAACACCTCAACAATGGGAAGGTAGTCCTTTTTATGTAGCTACAGAATCTCGTCCTTGGTTCTTGGGTAAAGATTCTGATCGTCGGATAGCCGCCATTAATGGTCTTGGTTGTGACGGTACTTTTGCTCATGTGATTATCTCGGAAGACCCTACACAAGAAGAACGCCCTAGCAGATATTTGGAGCAAATGCCATATCATCTGTTCCCGATAACAGCTAACGACAAGGACAGTATTTTTGCGGCTCTAGATAGTCTACAAAAAAGCATTGAAACTAGTTCTTCTTTATCAGAATGTGCAAGTCAAGCTTTTGCTACATACAAAGCTAACCCCCAAGCACAATACGCGATCGCCATTAACGGACGGAACAAAAAAGAGCTTCTCAAAGAAATTGAGTCAGCGCGTAAGGGTGTCAAAACGGCGTTTGAAAAAGGTACAGACTGGCAAACACCTGTAGGTAGTTATTTCACACCCAAGCCTCTCGGAAAGCATGGTGAGATTGCTTATGTGTATCCGGCGGCGGTGAACTCTTATGTAGGTATGGGTCGGAATCTCTTCCGCCTGTTCCCCCGAATCTTCAACGACCACATGGTGAAGAGTCTACACAAGCGGGCGGCGGATGTAGAACGAAGAGTATTTCCCAGAAGTTTGAGTAAGTTATCCCTCAGACAAATAGAGACTTTAGAAAAGCAATTGCTAGATGATTCCCTAGCGATGTTTGAAGCGGAAATGTTCTTTACCAGACTGCTCACCACGGTTATTCGTGATGACTTTCAACTCAAGCCGAAGTATGTATTTGGTTACAGCTTGGGTGAAACGAGCATGATGGTAGCCCAAGGGGTTTGGAGTGATTTCTTTCAAGGTAGTAACTCTTTCAACTCCTCGGCGTTGTTTGGAAATAGGTTATCTGGGCCAAAAAATGCAGTGCGCGAGTTTTGGGGTTTGCCAAATACAGATAATTTAGATAAAAGCTTTTGGGGTAACTTCGTTTTGATGGCTAGTCCTGAACAAGTGCAGGAAGCTATCAAAAACGAGCCGCAAGTTTATCTCACACAAATTAATACACCGGAAGAAGTCTTAATTGCCGGTGAGCCAGCCGCTTGTAAGCGAGTCATTGCCGCCTTGGGTTGTAATTCTTTCGTGGCTCCCTTCGATCACGTTATCCACTGTGAAACGATGCGATCGGAGTATGGGGAGTTAGTTAAATTAAATACTCTACCATCCCAGAATCTAGCAGGTGTTACCTTTTATTCTGCGGCTGAATATCAGCCTATTGTACTAGAGAGTGGTGCGATCGCGCGCAGCATCGCCACCGGACTTTGCCAACAATTAGACTTTCCTCGCCTAGTCAACCGCCTCCACGACGATGGCGCGAGAATCTTCATCGAAGCTGGTGCTGGTGGTGTCTGTTCACGCTGGATTGATAAAATCCTCGAAGATAAAGACCACATTACCGTATCCCTCAACCGTCGGGGTATGGATGACCACACTACTATTGTCAAAGCACTAGCAAAACTTCTCAGCCATCGCGTAGCTGTAGATTTATCACCACTCTACAATCTCACACCCGCGTCCAAACAAAATAAAGCCACCTTACGCACTGTGACTGTCGGTGGTAAATCAATCACCGCTAGTATTTTGACCGAAGAAAACCGCAAACTTTTCCAAGATTTGCCAGGGAAAGCTAAAGGGATTCAAACTGAAAATCTGCATTCAAATATACCATTGCCTGATGAAATTCATATCATCAAATCGCTGCAAGATACACATAAAATCTTAGGCAATGATATTTTGACTCAAAATGCAGAAGTTTCAATGAAAGATATCATTGAACACGGTTTTGCAGCAGCAGAAAAAGTAGAATCTTCTGAGTTAATCGCCACACTGACACAAGCATCTGCTACCAATCAAGATTTAAATACCCTAATCAGAATGCTGGAGTTAAATACCTCTAACTGTCAAAAGCTGAATGCTAATAATGCTCGGACAACGCAAGCACATACAGCTTTTTTACAAGCACGACAAGATTTTAGTAAGCAGATGCGTGAAATCATTCAATTGCAATTAGTTTGCGCGGAAGATTTGCTCAAAGAATAAGCTTGAATGCACGTTACCTCATGGTTTAAGGATAAAGATTTAACACACTTTATTCTTAAACCTTTCCTAAATTTAAAAAGTTCCCGCAGAGGCACAGAGACACAGAAGTAAAGAGAATTAAATGCAAAATATATCACTCAAAATATCTCTCAAACTCCGCGTCTTTGCGTCTCTGCGTGAGATAAAAAAACCAGATAAATCCGAGAGATAACTACTGTGACTACCTTCGATATGCCACTCAGCACCCAAGATAATGGCTTAAAATTCCCTACCTATACCTACAATCATAATCTTGTTTGGAAAGGTAATTTAGAAACAATATCTTTTGAACAGCAAGCTATCAAAGATAAATTACTGCTATTAGATCAACCTTGCTATATTGTTAAAATTGCAGGTAAAGTAGGTGTCACAAATGAAGGATATTTATATCCTGCTGATAATGGCACAACTTCCCAAATAGAATTAATAAGTTCAATCGCACCAATTTCTCTACAACAGTTAGGCGACCCTAGTTTTCTCTCTTGTTATGGCGTGAAATATGCCTATATGACTGGTGCAATGGCTGGTGGTATCGCCTCAGAAGAACTGGTCATTGCTTTAGGAAAAGAGAAAATTTTAGGTTCTTTTGGTGCAGGTGGTTTACCTCCAGAAAGAATAGAATCAGCAATTCAACAAATTCAACAAGCTTTACCGAATGGCCCTTACGCTTTCAATTTAATTCACAGTCCTAATGATATGGCGATTGAACGCCGGGCTGTGGATTTATATATAAAATATGGTGTGAAGGTTGTGGAAGCTTCAGCATTCTTAGATTTAACTCCCAACATTGTTTATTACCGTGTTGCTGGGTTAAGTTTAAATGCTGCTAATCAAATGGAAATTAAAAACAAAGTTATTGCTAAAATTTCTCGCCGGGAAGTTGCGATTAAATTTATGCAGCCAGCACCAACTAAACTTGTAAAAGAATTAGTTGAACAAGGTTTAATTACTGAGTTGCAAGCAAAATTGGCTGAAAAAGTGCCAATGGCTGATGATATTACTGTGGAAGCTGATTCTGGTGGACATACTGATAACCGTCCTTTGATTTGTTTGCTTCCTTCTCTAATAGCTTTAAGGGATGAAATTCAAACTAAATATCATTATTTCCAACCAATTAGAGTTGGTGCAGCCGGGGGAATTGCCACCCCAGAATCAACCTTAGCAGCTTTGATGATGGGTGCTGCTTATGTAGTTACTGGTTCTATCAATCAAGCTTGTGTTGAATCTGGTGCTTGTGAGCATACTAAAAAACTATTGGCGCAAGCGGAAATGGCTGATGTGACTATGGCTCCCGCAGGCGATATGTTTGAAATGGGTGTGAAAGTACAAGTGCTGAAACGGGGTACGATGTTCCCGATGCGAGCGCAAAAATTGTATGAATTGTACCGCACTTATAACTCAATTGAAGAAATTCCTGCGGCAGAAAGGGAGAAGTTAGAAAAACAAGTTTTCCGAAAAACTATTGCTGAAGCTTGGGAAGGAACGGCTGCTTATTTATCACAGAAAAATCCTGAAAAATTGGGTAAAGCTGTGAATAATCCTAAGTTGAAGATGGCTTTGATTTTCCGTTGGTATTTAGGCTTATCTTCTCGTTGGTCAACTGCTGGTGAAAAAGGTCGAGAAGTTGATTATCAAATTTGGTGCGGCCCGGCAATGGGCGGTTTTAATGATTGGGTGCGTGGTTCTTATTTAGCTGAACCACAAAATCGCACAGTTGTAGATGTTGCTGACCATATTATGAAGGGCGCGGCATTTTTATATCGCATCCAAAATTTAAAAATTCAAGGTTTGCAAATACCCGATTACTACACTCAGTATCGTCCAGAATGTCAATAATTTTAAGAGGTAACAATGTCTTATAGCGCAGCAGATATTCAAGCGTGGATGGTGTCTCACCTAGCTGAGTTACTGGGTGTAGAAGCTGATGAAGTTGATATCCACGAAAATCTAGAAAACTACGGGTTAGACTCAGCACAAGCAATGACTCTGGTAAGTAAGTTAGAGGAATTGCTGGGTTTTCAACCATCACCTTTGTTGTTGTGGCATTATCCAAATATTGCATCTTTGTCAGAGCGTTTAGCTGAGGAATTAGTAGAACAATCTGATGGGCAGGATACAGGGATTGTAAAACAAACAGGTGGGAATGCGATCGCTGAAATCCCCACTCTCGATTTACAAGCCGAAGTAGTTCTCGACCCAACAATTCATCCTGGTGGTGCTGTTTACACACCTATCGACAAACCCAAGAAAATCTTCTTGACAGGTTCCACGGGCTTTTTAGGCGCATTCATCATCCGGGAACTGCTAGAACAAACTGATGCAGAACTTTACTGCTTGGTACGTGCTGCTAATTTACAAGATGGTAAAAACAAGCTGCAAAAGAACCTGGAACAGTATGGAATTGGTCAGGATGAGTTAGATCCTCGCATTATTCCCGTCATTGGTGATTTGTCTCAACCTTTGTTAGGGCTTGGCGCAGAACTATTCCAAGCTTTAGCTACCAACATTGACACCATCTATCACAGTGGTGCTTTGTTGAACTACGTTTATCCTTACTCAGCACTGAAAACCGCTAACGTTTTAGGTACTCAAGAAATATTGCGCTTGGCTTGTCAAATCAAGGTCAAGCCTTTACATTACGTTTCTAGCGTGGCTGTATTTGAATCACCTTATTACGCGGGTAAGGTGGTGAAAGAAGATGATGACTTTAGCCACTGGGAAGGTATTTTCCTTGGTTACTCGCAAACAAAATGGGTAGCTGAGAAGTTGGTGAAAATAGCAAGCGATCGCGGTTTACCTGTTACAATCCACAGACCACCATTAATCGCCGGAGACAGTCAAACAGGTATCGGTAATACCCACGACTTCATCAACTTAATGGTCAAAGGTTGTCTACAAATGGGTTGCTTTCCAGATGTGGAATATATGTTGGATATGTCGCCTGTAGACTATGTGAGCAAAGCTATTGTCTATCTGTCCATGCAGCCAGAATCGATAGGTAAAGCTTTCCACTTACAACATCCCAATCCTGTTTCTTTAAAGGTATTAGTTGACTGGGTTAGTTCTTTTGGTTATCCCGTACAAATGCTACCTTACGATGAATGGCAAGATGAGTTAATTAGAAATGCTGCTTCACCAGATAATCCTTTATACACCCTACGACCATTCTTGTTAGAACGCTGGTCTGAAGAACAACTCACCATTCCTGATTTGTATCTGCAAGCTAGAAGACCAACAATTAGCTGTGAAGCAACAGTAAAAGCCTTAGCAGGTAGTTCTATTTCTTGTCCGCCAATCGATTCTAAGTTGTTTATGACCTACACAGCTTATTTAATCGAAAGCGGTTTCTTGAGTGTTGCTTTGTAATAATTTACAATTGATCAGATGACTAAAACCCAGTTTCGATAAGAAACTGGGTTTTAGCCTTAGAGATAAACCGAAAAACTTTACATTGATAATATTCTCTGCTTTAAATATAAATTATAAAGAATTTATATTATGTTGATTTTCTATTAATAAACTAGCTGCCTAATTAAGAATATCAATAAATTTTTGGCGTTTTTATGAGGAAGAAATATAATTTTATGTCATTACAAGCCTTACTGAATATAGATTACAGATTTTTTTATTTCACTATTAACTTTATGTAAAATTATCTGAAATAGCATATTTATATAGTAATAAATACTTAATTTCAATACTTTGATTTAAAGTAGTCATATTACTGATGTAAATTCGCCCAGCAAAAAATACATTAGTTTAACCATCAAAATTGGCGCAATTTTTAATTGTGCTTTTGAACTAATGTACCTTATGAAATATTTTTCGGAAAACTTTTTTGAACAACTATTTGACTTTGAAGAATTAGACCGGACAGTAGCTGCATCAATCCGTCTAGCTGTACGTAACCCTACTTCGTTATATCTCTTTTTCCAACGTTATACATATTTTAACGGCTACGTATCTTCAATGATTCCTCGGCTTGTTAGTTCAATCGCCATATCACGTTATTTGTTCAACGATCCTCATATATCTGTGGTTGAAGAAGCAGACCGGGGTATGCAAATTGCTGCCAAAGTTATGGTAGCAGCAGCCGATGAAGGAGCTTACGGAGCATCACACCGTTCTTTAGCTCAAGCTACATTGAAGGCAGTAGGTAATTATGCAGGGCTGCTTCCCGAACAACGTAATCAATTTTCTCTAATTCCTCCTTGGCTAAATGAAATTATCGATGCTGTAATTTCTGGTTATCAAGGAACTCCTGGTGATATAGCTTCTTTAATTCGAGCAATAGGATTTCATTCGGCTTCTGAAATCTTGGGTGATCTCGAATATAAGCTACTAGACAAGATTATTCGTTATGAACACCAGGGAATCGGATTTGATCAGTACCTCAGACAAGAAGCTTCTCCTGTCACCATTGATGGTCATCGATATGATCCTTGGTGTTACGTCTTAATTCATAGCAAGCATGAAGGTTCTGGTGCCGAGATACAGCATTTTGAGTGTGCTTTGGAAGCTTTAAATATGTTATTTCCCTACCGACCTGAATTAGAACATCAAAAAATTATGGAGTGGGTACTTGAGGGTTTTCAAGCTTTTGTGAGCTTACAGCAGTGTTTGTTTAGAGAAATTTATCGTGAATGTTTGGAACTGATTCAGACTTTTGAGCCAGTGAACTTGGTGTCAGCTTAAAAGCAAATTTTTAATTATCCTTTTAATTTGTATGGTCACTACTGTGAAATCTGTTGACCTGAACACTCATCTTGATCAACAGAAACCTCTTTGGAATGCCATTGCTATTGTTTATACTTTCTTGGGCTACATAGCAGGCATTGGGCTTTTCATTCCATCTACAGTTTGGTTAAATGCTTTGGGCGTTGTGCTGCTAACTCACAGCTTGATTTTTTCTGCATACCTAGCTCATGAGTTTATGCATAACACTATTTTTAAACAGCGTCGTTGGAATGTCATTTTTGGTACAGCAATGTTGTGGCTCAACGGAGGATGTTATTACGGTTTTCAAGCTCTCACCCTCCAACATATTGCCCATCATCTTGACCGAGTAGATGTGTTTACTTTTGATATTCTTGCTGCTCTCCAAAAATTACCTCGTCTGGTACGTCTAGGTATTTTGGTATTAGAGTGGTTTTACTTTCCTGTTCTCGCCTTCTGGACACGTTGGCGATATATTACCGCTCCGTGGTGGAATGTGGAGCTTCGTCAAGAGCGATCGCGGATGATCAGCATTCTTGCCATTAGGGGTACACTCTTTGTTTTACTGGGGTTATTTGCGTTCAAAGCGTTATTACTTTACAGCTTTTCTTATATTGGGATGATCACGGTGCTACGCTGGATGGATGCCTTTCAGCATACTTACGAAGCTTTTCCGCCAGGCGCACCTTTGCCAAAACGCGATCGCACTTATGAACAAGCAAATACCTTTTCAAATTTACTCTCCCGTCGTCACTTTTGGTTAAATCTGCTGTTACTGAATTTTGGTTATCACAACACTCATCATGCAGTGATGATATGCCCTTGGCACAGCTTACATCAATTAGATAGAAACCTTTCTAATAGTAATGAAGTTTATTACATTCCCCTTTTGCAACAACTGATCAATTACCATCAATTTCGCATCACTCGCCTATTAGCTGGAGTTGGAAAAGTTGTTAATGAAAATGGCAAACCCAACCTCGATCAATTCTATGGTGCGATTGAAGTTTCATTTCTGACTTTGTATTGACATTTTGTTCAAACAGAGTGTATCTGCCGATAGCAAACAGTAATTTTTTTCAGGGTAATTCAATATGGCTGGCTGGCAAGCGACAATCGGTGTAGTTGCAGGTTTTCTTTCCATACTCTGCTTTGTCCCTTACATTGTCACGATTTTGCAGGGTAAAACTAAACCCAACAGAGCAACTTGGTGGATATGGGTAATTTTGAGTACTGTAATTAGTGCCAGTTATTATTCTAGTGGTGCTGGCAACACAATTTGGCTTCCTGTATGTGGTGGAATTGGTCAATTAATCGTTGCTATTCTATCTCTTAAGCACGGAGAGGGAGGTTGGAGCCGTTTTGATCGGTTGTGTCTTTTGGGTGTTGGTATCAGTCTATTGCTTTGGTGGCAGTTCAATTCACCCTTAATTGCACTTTTGTTGAATATATTGATTGATTTTTTGGGCGCATTACCCACAATTAAGAAGTCTTACTATGAACCACAGACAGAAAATTTACTCACTTGGATTTTGTATTTAGCAGCTAGTACACTTAATCTTTTCGCTATTGAATCTTGGTCGTTTACTCTTTCAGCTTTTCCACTCTACATCTTTTTTATCAATACAACTATTGTTATCTTCCTCCTTCGCAATAAGTTACAGGCTTATAACCTTAAAAAACATAGAATATTGAAGAAAATTAATTTTATGTAATTTCTAAATAATCAAATTAATTTAAAAACATGAATTAGGAGAAGTTTAAACACTTCTGCAAGTTATCAATTAAATTTCATGCTCTTATAAATGATTGCTAATCAAGTCTCCCAAAAATCTCAAAAATTATCACTCCGCTTAATTCTAATCTTACCTTTTGTTTTGCAAATCTTTGCAGCTGTGGGGCTGACTGGATACCTTTCCCTAAGAAATGGGCAGAAAGCGGTTAATGATCTGGCAGGTAAGTTGCGATCTGAAGTCAGCGAACGCGTAGATGAGCATTTAGATAGTTATATGGCAAATCCGCGTAACCTGCTCGAAAATGATTGGAATACTATCGACACAGGCTTGTTAAATGTAGAAGATACAAAAAAATTAGGATATCATTTCTGGCGGCAGCTTCAGACATTTAACGTAGGGTATATAATTTACGGTTTCAATTCTGGTAAATTTCTTGCCAGTGGTTATTTTGATGACAAACAAATTACTATAGATGAAATTTCTCCAGAAATTCATAGTAATAATCATCTCTTCATTCATGGAACAGATAATCAGGGAAAGCGTACTAAAATTGTCGCTGAATATGTAGACTCTCAGTTTAAAAAAGAAGGTTGGTATTCAGAAGCAGTTAAAAAAGGTAAGCCTACTTGGACTTCAGTTTATAACTGGGAAGTCGCTCCATACCATTTATGTATTGCTACTAGTCGTCCCGTTTTTGATAAAACCGGAAAGTTTCATGGTGTAATTGCAGTTGAACAAAGGCTTTCACAAATTAGTCATTTCTTGCGTCAGTTGAAAGTTGGTAATTCTGGAAAAATTTTTATCATGGAGCGTAATGGACTTTTAATTGGCAGTTCTGCTACTGAAAAGCCATTCACGGTTATGAATGGCAAACCTATTCGTTTAAAAGGAAAAAACAGCAAAGACGAGCTAATTCAAGCTACTACCAAATACATCGCCAACAATTTTGGTGAACTCGGAAAGATTAAAAAGTCTACACAGATTGACTTTTTAGTAAATGGTAAGCGTCAATTTGTTCAGGTGAGTCCTTGGACAAATAATTTAGGAATAGATTGGCTAATAGTTATTGTTGTGCCTGAAGCTGACTTTATGGCTCAGATCCATGCCAATACTAAAATAACAATTATGTTGTGTCTGTTAGCTTTGGGATTAGCAATTATTTTAGGATTTTATACATCTCATTGGATTACACAACCAATCCTGCAACTGAGTCAGGCTTCAGAAGCGATCGCTAATGGCAAACTGGATCAAAAAGTTCAAGAATTCCAGGTGAGAGAACTTAGTATTCTTGCCAAATCTTTCAACCAGATGGCAACACAATTGCAAGAATCTTTTACCGAATTATCTAAAACTAATGAAGAACTAGAAATTCGAGTTGAAGAGCGTACTAAAGAACTTAAGCAAGCTAAGGAAAATGCTGATAGTGCCAATAAAGCCAAAAGCGAATTTTTGGCTAACATGAGCCATGAATTACGTACACCTCTTAACGGTATTTTAGGTTACGCACAAATCCTCCAAGGATCAAAAAATATAATGGAGAAAGAGCGCAAAGGTATTAATATTATTAACCAATGTGCTTCTCATCTTCTGACGCTGATTACAGATATTCTCGACCTTTCCAAAATAGAAGCTCGGAAATTAGAATTACATCCAACACAGTTTCATTTTGCCTCATTTCTTCAAAATGTTGCTGAAATTTGTCGCATTAAGGCTGAACAAAAGGGTGTAGAATTTGTATACAAATATGATGAAAATTTGCCCATTGCTATCGAAGCAGATGAAAAAAGATTACGTCAAGTTTTGATTAATTTATTAAGTAATGCCATCAAATTTACTGATAACGGCAGAGTAAGTTTTAAGGTAAATGTAATTATTCCTCAACCTAACCCAGTAACAAATAAAAAAGATACAAGATTTACTTCAACAATTGATACAATCCGCTTCCAAGTAGAAGATACTGGCATAGGGATGGATAGTGAAGAATTAGAAAAAATATTTTTACCATTTGAGCAGGTTGGTAGTATTAAAAAGCAATCAGAAGGAACTGGATTAGGATTAACTATCACTCAAAAAATTCTTGAATTAATGGGTAGTAATTTGGTAGTGCAAAGTCAAGTAGGCAAGGGCAGCATTTTTTGCTTTGAATTAAAAATAGCCAAAGCCAAGGAATGGATTAGCATATCTAAAAACTTACCAACAAGAAATATTATTGGTTATCAAGGTAAGAAACGAAAAATATTAATAGTGGATAATGTTGTAGAAAATCGCTCGTTATTTGTCAGTCTTTTAGAGGGGTTGGGTTTTGAACTGGTAGAAGCAGAAAATGGCAAAGATGGTTTAGGAAAGCTCATTGAGTTCCAACCTGATTTAATTGTTACTAATATTTCTATGCCAGTAATGGATGGTTATCAAATGTTATTTCATTTACGAAATTTGCCAGATTTTCAGAATATTAAGGTTATAGTTTCATCAACTCGTGTATTTGATGATGATAAGCAAAAAAGTTTTGCAGCAGGGGCAGATGATTTCCTTCCTAAACCTGTGCAATTGTTTGAACTGCTAGAAAAATTACAGAAATATTTATATTTAGAATGGATTTATGAAGAAAACCATCGAGATTTAGTAACTTCTGCTAATATCAGAAATCTTGGCAACCAAAATGATAAAATTTTAGCATTAACAAATGAATCCGACATAATTCTTCCACCAATTGAGGAATTGGCACATTTAAAAGAATTAGCTTTAAAAGGTCGGATTAAAGCTATTCACAAGCAATTAGAAAAAATAGAAAATATGGATGAAAAATATATTGCTTTTGTTAAATATGTTAATCAATTGGCTCAAAGCTTTCAAATAAAAAAAATTAGAGATTTCCTAGAAAGAGTTTCTAATATTAATTAATTTTTAATTACATTTATTAATCGCAACTTTAATCATATTCAGGGTAGATTTGTGCAGACTTCAGAAACAAATTTAATATTAATTGTAGATGATACCCCTACAAACTTAGAGGTACTTTCAGAAGCTTTAACAGATGCTGGTTTTGAAGTTGC
The DNA here is from genome assembly GCF_014697475.1 of Nostoc sp. FACHB-152. GTDB lineage: Bacteria > Cyanobacteriota > Cyanobacteriia > Cyanobacteriales > Nostocaceae > Nostoc_B. The sequence continues at coordinate 22,622 of NZ_JACJRV010000030.1, read as the reverse complement.
AGTTGCAACTAGCGGAGAAATTGCCATCGAGCAAGTTGAATACGATCCACCAGACCTGATTTTGTTGGATGTTATGATGCCTGGAATTGATGGATTTGAGACTTGCTACCGACTTAAGCAAAATCCTCTGACAAAAGATATTCCAGTCATTTTTATGACTGCTCTTAGCGATACAGTAGATAAGGTTAAAGGTCTTGCTTTAGGTGCTGTTGATTATATAACCAAGCCTTTTCAGCAAGCAGAGGTGTTAGCTCGTATCCAAATTCATGTGAATTTGCGAAACTTGAATTTAGCATTAGAAGAGAAAAATATCCGTCTACAACAAGAAATTAAAGAACGTACGATCGCAGAAGCAGCTTTACAGCAGTTAACTCAAGAATTAGAGCAAAGGGTAGCACAAAGAACACAAGAACTTGCTCAAACGTTACACAACTTGCAAACAACTCAAGTTCAGCTTGTACAGAAAGAAAAATTAGCTACATTAGGTCAGCTAGTTGCTGGTATAGCTCACGAAATCAACAATCCAGTTAACTTTGTACACGCAAATATTTATTATATAAATAAATATACTCAGAGCTTGCTACAACTATTGCAGCTTTATCAAAATCAGTTTCCCCAGCCCACGCCAGAGATTTTAGCTAAGGCAGAGGAAATAGATCTGCAATATTTGATCGAAGACTTACCTAAAATCCTCTCATCTATAGAAGTTGGAACTGAACGGATTTGCGGCATTGTGAAATCTCTTCGTAGTTTCTCCCGTCATGACGAAGCCGAAGTCAAAGTTGTAGATATTCATGAGGGTATAGAAAGCACACTGATGCTTCTTCGCAACAACCTCAAGCCCAACTCCAACCATCCAGAAATTCAGCTAGTAAAGAAATATAGTAGCTTACCTAAAGTGGAGTGTTATCCGGGAAAAATCAACCAAGTTTTTATGAATATTCTGAGCAATGCCATTGATGCTTTAACAGAGATGAGGGAAAAGGATCGCCCTGATTACGGATCGCCCATGATTCAGATTCATACAGATATTGTGGGCAGCGATCGCATTATCATTAGAATCACTGACAATGGCCCAGGAATCCCAGAAAATATTCAACAACGTGTGTTTGACCCCTTTTTTACAACTAAACCTGCGGGTAAAGGTACTGGGTTGGGTATGTCAATCAGTGATCAGATTGTCACCGAACTACATCATGGTTCATTGCAGTGCATTTCCAATCCAGGAAAAGGCGCAGAATTTGTTATTGAAATTCCTATTCAGCAGCCACGGGTTTGTCGTTTAAGCTTATTTAATCAAAAACTTTTGACCGCTTCAGTACCTTCTATGTTAAATATTTAAACAATACTAGTCTCATGGCGGTAATTTAGAAAATGCTAACTTAGAGAAAAGTCAACCTTGAGCTTAACATCTAAATTTAGTGAGCCTTGTAGAAGACAGCTAGACTAATTGGCATACTCTAAACACTTCAGATTCCAGCCAGACCCAGCTACAGCCACAGCAGCACGATAATTATCAGCAGGTGTAAACTCTACAAGGCTCCAGTCTTCTGATATGAGTAATTTAGCTGGTTGTGTGGGTGTTAAAGCTATTTCTACTTGCTCTAACTGCGATATTCCGTCACCTGTGGCTTTTAAATAAGCTTCCTTGCAAGTCCAATAGCGGAAAAATACTTGTTGTTGTTGATCAGGAGGAAGCGATCGCACTACCTCATATTCTCTCGGTAAAAAGAACCTTTGGGCAAGTGCTTCTACATCAGATACAGAACGGATATATTCAAGGTCAATACCAATTTTTCGTGTATAGTTTACTGCACACAAGGCTAAACCTTGAGAATGTGACAAGTTAAACAATAAATCACTGTCAGCTAGTGGATCTGCTAATAGTGGTTTACCACGAGGTTCATAATCAAATTGTACTTGTTGCGGCGTAATGCCTAAATACAGGCTTAATATATTTCTTAAACTACCGCGACCAGCAATGAAACGCTGACAATGTTCCTGAAAATGGAATCGGTTAGCACGAGCGAGTTCATCACTAGAGAGAGTGACAACTAAATTTTCTAGCTGTGACTTAGATACATCAAGGTCAATTCGCCAAACATGAACTTCATCGGGTAATAAAGTTAAATCTTTTGGTACAGGTAGCCATAAATGATTAAGACCAGTCATTTGAGTTCTACCATCGACAATGCACTACTACCCTTCATCCTCCGCAATTCCCTCCTTAAGTCCCAACCAAAAGCCAAACTTCTCCGCGTTCAGGACTACTTATTACATGGCTTCTTGTTCTTCTAATTCTAATTCTTATAATTTTAAAAAAAGTCCTTCAGCATTCAGAACTAAATCTTCATCAGATAACGGCAGAAATTCCAAATCAACTGTCCGCTTTAAAATTTCTAATACCAACTCTAGCCGCTCTGTATCTGTCAAGCGGTCAAAAGTATTGAGAAGTTCTTTTACTAAAGCAGTCATAGTCTTTTTCCTAGACCTGATTAAATTGCTCGTCTACTGGAATTTTATAGCCATTAGCCAAGCTATTGGTCATATTTGCTGTACCAATAATCGCCATCAGTTCGCCAAACATAGCATCGTTCATACCTTTAGCACGGGCTGCTGCGCTATGAGATGAGATGCAGTAATTACAGTTATTTGTCACGCTGACAGCGATGTAAATCAACTCTCGCACTAGAGGATCAAGTTCACCAGGGCCAGCCATGACCTCTTTAATTGCTTGCCAAGTTCTTTGTAGGGTAGGAGGATGGTTGGCTAAAGCTTTCCAGAAGTTATTAATATAGTCAGTTTGGCGCGTAGCACGAATATCATCATAGACTGCACGTACTTCGTCGGTTGCTTCTTCGTATTCAATCAGTTTGGTCATATTAATTTGAATAACTATAGATTAAGCTAGCTGGGCATTAAATTTCATAGGACTTATGCATTGATCCAAAAATCCTTGGCATTTTGGCATCCCTATCTAAAGAATGGATAGTTATGCTATGAAAGTGGGATATTTTTAGGTGAAAAGTATTAATTAGTATAATCCCTCGGTAGCTAGCCGAGGGATTTTTTCTCATCTAATTTTTGATTTGGATAACTCGTTGCTTACGGCTAAGTATGCACACCACAAGAGTTAACAAGAGTATGGCTTTAATTGTTGATGGCTCATCTACTGGCTTCACTACTTGTGGTGGGTTGTCGCAAGGTGGAACACCAATAACTCCGCCACCAGGAGGTAAGCATTGGTTAGGTGGGGTTGTGGGTGTAATGGGTGGTGTAGGTGTAGTTGTCTCAGGAGTATCTGTCACCGGAGGTGACTGCCTGTTAGAGGAACCGCCTCCATCTCCATCGCTTCCTAAAGCCAGTAGTAGCAATGCTACAAGCCCACCTCCTGCTAACACTGGCAGGAAGTTAAAACCACTTCCACCTGGGATTAAATTAGTTTCAAAAGCAGCGACAGTATCTGATGGTATGAGAAATTCTTCTCCAATGCCAAGGGCTAAGTCTGGGTTTACTACTTCTGTGACAACTGTAGGTGTACCTTCCAAGGCGTTGAATACTGTTGGTATATCAATTGGTGTTCGTCCGTAGCTACCAGTATTTGTATAATTTGGTGAGTATGGGAAAGAAACTATTTCTAATATGCTTTGTTGTAACGCTTGTGTGTTGCCTGTTTGCAACGCATTTAAGCCTTGAGAGAGGTTATTCAAATAAAACTGCGTCATCTCAGGCGGCAAATTTAAATCCCGGATCTGCTGCTCTAAATTAGGTATTTTTGATGCTTCACGTAAGAGTTCATGACCAAAAGAGTATTTAAAATCTAATAACCCTTGCCGAGGGCTGAGGGAGTTATCACTTCTGGATATTGGTGACCAAGCAAAGTTCTTCGTCACTGTGCCTAAACCTAGTACAGGAGTTTTACTTACACTTTGGCCCAGAACGTATTGATACCCATCTAGAAACCGTGGAGACTGAGCTTTCCAGAATGAAGCATAAGGTATTTCTATCAGTCTAGGATTGTTACCGTAATAAGTAGCGAAGGCATTAAAGTTTGACTTCCCCCCTGCGGCTCGAATGGCTAGGTCGTAGTAACTAGGGCCGCCATTATTTGTTAGTAATTGTTGCAGGACAGTTCCGGTTTTGTTGCAGCCAGTACCCATGCCGATATCACATCGGGGAATGACTAGCATATCGTTGAGATTACGCTGTCTAAGCTGATACTGGAGATACTCTCGCTCTAGCCCTCGCTGTATTTTGCGGTTTCCTACGTTTAGTTGTGCATTAGCAGACTGGCTAACAGATACTACTACTGCCAAAGACGTTAAAAAAACCGCAGTGCTTTTGACAGTTGATTTTAGCAAGATACATCTCCTGATCAATATAAATAAAAACTACTCACACGCAATTAAACAATGCGTATCATTTTTGCTGGGATTTTATCTTCTCTTTAAAGAGGTTGGGATAGCACTTTTGGTTGAACTAGAATTTGCGTTACTGGCCAGTTCAATGTTGAGCGTAATGGCTGTCCCTTTGAGTTCTCCTGCATTCAGAGCGTGGTACAACACTAAGGCACGGTTGGGTTGGTCGAAAAGAAACCCACGACGAGAAGCTTTAATCTTGCCTTCTTTTACCAGAGAAATAAATGATTCTAAATATCTACGTATACTTTGCCGATTTTCTTGATCTCCATTTAGATGATGCTCTACGAGCTTCATAAAAAAGTCTACGGTTCGGCTGTCCTGACCTGCAATTAAACTACCGTTGTCTAAAAACGAACTACCTACTAACTTTCCTTTTAGCTCTTGAACTCTAAAGAGAGTGTAGTAACGCCCTTCTTTTTTAGGATCGTTTACATAACATACCCAAGAACCATCTTTGCTTTGGCTAAATCCTTCTTGAGCTAGGTAAGAAAATAAAGAATTATTAGTTTTTGTTTGTGTTGGTGGAAGTAAATTTTCCACAGGATCTAAAGAGCAAATTTTCTGCGTGGTGGTTTGTTGGGGTGCAACAGGAGTTTTTTGTGCGATCGCCATATTAGAAAGTACTGCAAACGCCAGCATTTGTAAGCCTAATACCCTAGAACAATGTGTAATTATCTCCATCTTCTCGCCTTTTATCTTTGCTTGGGGTGTAAATAATAAATTCTTTTTAATAGACATCAGTTGAAAGTTTATATTAGCAACTCAAAGTAAATTTTTTATTTTAAGTTGTATCTGTTTTACGGTCTTTTTCTGTAGCAATTAATAATAGTTCATCACGCTAAAAAGTGGCTACATTTTTTCTCAGTTTTGTTAATTTAGGGTTTCACCAAAGTTAACAAGATAATATGCTCGGTATCAATTTTTATCCTCGGTGTTTAAATGTATAAAGTTTTGCTACTTATAGCTCTTAAAGTTAACCTGGGTAGCATAATATACTTATAAAAAAATTTTAATACTAGTAATTATTGGCACTTTAACCTCCCTAATTTTCTGTAATTTAAAAAGCTCTGATTAATACTGCTTATATTTCAGGATATTAAGAAACAAATAGTTGGCTGCGAGTTCTTGACTAAGATTGAAAGACTTTTAACTGTCTAAAATTTGTGTATTCATGTATGGCAGGCAACAGGGAATAGGTTTAAAAGTCTTTTAGTGGCTATGTATTATGGTTAGTAGTTGTCCTAACCTTTATTTCGACTGCCATAACTTTTTAATTTGAGCATTTAAATTGTCACAACTTATACTTGATTTCGATAAAAAATTCTATCATTAGGTAGATAACATTAAAGTTTTATATAGACAAGTTTAAAAATCGAACACTATGGCTTGAATTTATAGACACTTATTACCTCAGAATCTTAGATACTTAATAAGCAAAATAAGTATATACTTATACAAAAATAAATAAATGTAAATTATTGATGCCTATTCTTGGTTGTGTAGTGCAGCTTGTTATGATGAGGCTTAAAAACTAAAAACTGGGAATCAGGCAAAATTTCCTCATCCTAGTTCCTAGTAGCTAACCCGTAATTTTAGATTGATTATTTTGATCACTGAACATACTTGTGTAGGGAGTCAACAGGCAACAGGTAATAGCAAAGAATGTTGTATATCCAAGTATTAACTATTGAAATTATGAATCGTTTATACAAGTACTTGGTAATTAACTACCACAACTACCGCAATCTAGAAAGCTACAATCAGCACCACTACAATCGAGAGAACTACAATCTAAAACACTGCAATCTATAGGGTGGCAATGAGAGAAATCACAATCTGGCAATATATTAACCGTCTCAGCACAATTGCAACTCAAATCTCCACAATCTGCACAATCACTAATATCTCCATTACTACAACTTGTGTTTAAAGATTGACAATTATCACTTTTATTGTCTCTTTTTGGTTGCCGTGTATTTACTTCATCCTCTGCTTCTGTGGATTCAGAATTATGAGATTGCGAGTGCAAAATTAGGTTAGCTTGTTTGCAAGCTTGAAATCGTTGGCGCGACTTAACTAAAGCTAGTCTTAAACCTTCTTGTGCAATCACCCGTTTGATATAGCCAGAACATGATTCACCCCCATATAAAATCCTGTGGGCGCAAACAAAGCCTTTGTGAGGGGAAATATGCTTTTGATATCCAGTAATGGCAGTAATGCTAACTCTTCTAGTTAGAGAGTCTATTAAAGAAATCTGCATGATTAGGGGCTAGAAGCTAGGGACTAGGTACTAGAGGCTTGAGATGAAATATTCAGTAATTATTCCCAATCCCTACTCACAACTCCCCACTCCCCACTCCCCAATTTTGTATCGAAATGTTAAGGAATATTGCATTTCTGTCAAAACCAGGAGGTGGAGCGCAAAATCAGCCAAAAGACCGTGGTACGATGCTTTCGGTAAATGTCAAGATTGGGAGAAGACCTTTGACACTACGGGTTGCTGTTGTGGGGTCAGGCCCTGCTGGTTCATCTGCCGCCGAAACACTGGCAAAAGCTGGGATTGAAACCTACCTGTTTGAGCGTAAGCTAGACAATGCCAAGCCTTGTGGGGGAGCTATCCCCCTATGTATGGTGGGTGAATTTGACCTACCCCCAGAGATTATTGACCGCCGGGTGCGGAAGATGAAAATGATTTCGCCTTCCAATCGTGAGGTTGATATTAATCTGGTAAATGAAGAAGAATATATAGGAATGTGCCGCCGTGAAGTCTTAGATGGCTTTTTGCGGAATCGTGCGGCAAAATTAGGGGCAAATTTAATTAACGCCACCGTTCATAAAGTCGATATACCCACAAACAATACCGACCCTTATACTATCCATTACGTTGACCATTCTGATGGCGGCGTGCAGGGCGTTACAAAAACCCTGAAAGTAGATTTAATTATTGGGGCGGATGGGGCGAATTCTCGCATTGCCAAAGAAATGGATGCTGGGGATTATAATTATGCGATCGCTTTCCAAGAGCGAATTCGCTTACCCCAAGACAAAATGGTGTACTACAACGACCTAGCCGAAATGTATGTCGGCAATGACGTTTCCACCGATTTCTATGCTTGGGTATTCCCCAAATACGACCACGTAGCCGTCGGTACTGGCACAATGCACGTCAATAAAGCCAGTATCAAACAGTTACAAGCTGGTATTCGCGCCCGTGCTGCTAAAAAGCTAGAAGGCGGGAAAATCATCAAAGTCGAAGCGCACCCCATTCCTGAACATCCCCGTCCTCGTCGTGTTGTTGGTCGCATTGCCCTAGTAGGAGATGCTGCTGGCTACGTTACCAAATCTTCTGGAGAAGGTATTTACTTTGCCGCTAAATCTGGCCGGATGTGTGCTGAAACCATAGTTGAAACCTCCAACAACGGTAGCCGCATTCCTACAGAAGACGACCTCAAGGTATATATCAAGCGTTGGGATAAAAAATACGGACTCACATACAAAGTGTTAGACATTTTGCAAAGTGTGTTCTATCGTTCTGACGCTACCCGTGAAGCATTCGTAGAAATGTGTGGTGACATGGATGTACAGCGTCTAACATTCGACAGCTATCTGTATAAAACAGTTGTCCCTGCTAACCCCATTACCCAGCTAAAAATTACTGCCAAAACTATTGGTAGTTTAATTCGCGGTAATGCCCTCGCTCCCTAAAAGAGCAATCAGGTACAAATACAACAGAGGAGATGAGGCGCAGATAATTCGGCAATTAGTGCATTATGAATTAATTTGCACCTTGGCTCCTCTGTCATTTTAATTGTGGCAATAAGATTCCCAACTTCTTTAAGAAGTCGAGAATCTGAGTTTGGCAATTTTTACGACAACTGTCTAATATAGCAGGGGGCAGCTGACAGGTGACAGGGTTAAAAGTCTTTTGCTGTCTAAGTTTTATCCTTTACCGATGTCCTAATTACCTTGGTACTGCTATAAATTAGGACAAGGAATAATCAAACATAGGCACTAAACGACTTTCCTCCCTGTTGCCTGTTGCCTATTCCCTATTGCCTTTTTCAATGAAGACTGCGCTATTTTGACTCGTGGCGGTATAGGCGCATTACTACTAACAGAATTGGATTTCGTCTACCAAGCATTGCCCTCCACAAAATGATGTCCACTGGAGGGTAGCTTTTTGTAGAGTCAGGTAGGCGAGAGAAGAGTTTCCCTTAGTACAATCACTAAACTGCATTCCACTCAGGATTACGCAGAATTTGATAGATTGAGCAAATCCAGTATTGAGTTAACTGAAGTCAAGGAATGTAGCGAGTTACTCAACTGCTTATGCAGACGCTTCCTCAACTGATGGCGGGACACTGGGCAATTCTAGACAATATCCTGCACCGTATACCGTCTTGATGTAGCGAGGATGGCGAGGATCTGGTTCGAGTTTAGTTCTTAAATGGCGAATATGAACTCGAATAGTCTCAATATCATCATCAGGATCGTAGCCCCAAACTTCCCGAAGAATTTCGCTAGGAGAAACTGTCTGTCCGTGGCGTTGCAGCAAACAGTGGAGTAACTCAAATTCTAAATGGGTCAGTTTCACCGTCTCACCAAACCATATGGCCTCAAACCTTTCAGGAACAAGTGTCAACGGCCCGTAGTTGAGAATTTCGCTGTGCTTGGCGGCTTGGGGAATGCGGTCGGTGCGTCGCAATAAAGCACGTACCCGTGCCAGCATCTCTTCTACCTCAAAGGGCTTGGTGAGATAGTCATCTGCACCAGCATTGAAGCCTTCCACTTTATCTTGAGTCTGGCTTAAAGCAGTCAACATTAACACGGGAATTTCCGCAGTCCGTTCATCCCGGCGCAGGCGTTGACAAACTGTAAAACCATCTACTCGTGGCAACATCAGGTCAAGCATAATCAGGTCTGGTTGTAGCTGGAGAGCTAACGCCTGACCTTTGATGCCATCTTCCGCTTGGTTGACATCGTAGCCAGCCATTTCTAGGTTGACGGCAACAAGCTCGGAAATTGCTGGGTCATCGTCTATGACAAGAATCCTCGGCATTCTTAAAAAATTATTGCTACTTATTAAGGAAAAATAAGAATCTTTGTAGCGATACAAAGATTTCTGTCTTGATTATAAAAAAGATTTTAAATCTAACATAAATATTAAAACTACTTAATGACAAATCAGAATTAAGGTACACGAAATTTTAGAAATGATGTGTTACTCACCCTACAATCCCGCTAAGTTTTTGCAGAATGGTCTTGCCATGACAGTTTATACTGCTTTTTGGGGCAGACGTAACTGGGAAAGCACAACTATACATCCAGAGCCGCCTTATCATAAAACAATATTTATGGGTGGGCAAGGTGTGCCGATTTTTAGTTGGGTTGCCATACCAGAAAATGCTCACAGCACAATTATTGCAACATATGGAATTACTGGCGAGTTAGAGCAAGAGTGGTCTTTGAGATTGCTAGGGCGCAAAGCCTATGCTCTAGGTTATGCCGTAGTTTTATTTGATTGGCGCGCCCACGGTAAAACCGCCCAATTGTCACCGACTTTAACCTCTGATGGGTTATATGAGGGTGAGGATTTTGTGCGTCTCGCGGCGGCGGCGGCGGCGATGGGGTGTCCGAGTAAATTTTGGTTTATGGGGTTTTCCTTAGGCGGACAATTAGCACTGTGGGGGTTAAAAGCAGCCGCAGAGTTAACTCAAGGCGATGACAATTTAGGCATTAAATACAGTGATATTGGTGGTAGTGCTGTTATTTGCCCAAGTTTGGATTCGTTGCGATCGCTCACTTACTTGACTAAAGACCGTTTTGGTAGATTATTAGAAGCCAGTATTGTGCGTGAGTTAAAAAAACTGGCTTGGCGAATTCACGATGCTCATCCCGGAACTATTGACCCAGCAGCAATTGAGAGAACAAATACTATCTGGGATTTTGACCATGAACTGGTAATTGACAGACTAGGCTTTCCCTCGGTAGAAGCATACTACAAAGCCAGTAGTGCCTTACAACTGTTACCAGTGCTGGATAAACCAACTTTAATCATCTACGCTGCCGATGACCCTTTATTTCATCCAGATATCATTCCCGATTTACAAGCCGCCTGCGCCCAGAATTCAGCCATAGATTTGTTACTTACCGAGTACGGTGGCCATGTCGGCTATTTAAGTAGCAAAGAGTGTCAGTACACAGCACAAGACCCTGATCCTTGGTGGGCTTGGAATCGAGTGTTTCAATGGCTAGAAAAGCAGTAGTCAATTTGGTATTAGATGCTGTAATGCTTTCTAGCTTTTGATTTTCGCGTTTATTAACCTATTGATAATATTTCAATAAGTGTTGGTTAACCTACCTATCATTCCAGCTTAATCTCCGCCAAATAGATTTTCACCTGATTGCCGCACTATCAGGAAAAAGAGATTAAGTAGGATGAGTTTTTCAAGACGTAGGTTTCTCACTTTAGCTGGTGCAAGCGCCGCTGGAGTAACTGTGCTTTCCCCTTTAGAAGCCTTCTATGCCAAGGTTGCCCGTGGGGAAATGAAAAGGGTAACAGGTTACGGGCTATTAGAGCCTAAGTTACCCTTAAACACATCAGAACTGACAAACACCGTCGCGGGTGATTTAAGCGGAGAGACTCTCCTGGCACTTCCTCCAGGGTTTAACTATCGTGTTCTATCAGTTACAGGTCAAACCATGAGTGATGGTACGATAGTACCCGCAGGTCATGATGGGATGGCTGCATTTCCTGGGCCACGAAACACTACAATCTTAGTTCGCAACCATGAATTAGGTGAGTCTTCCGAAAATCCAGTTGTTGGTTCACCCAGATATTCCAGAGGCGCGCAAGGTGGCACAACTACTTTGCTAGTTGGCCCTAACCGCGAACTGATCAAAGATTTTGCCTCTCTAGCTGGAACCATTCGTAACTGTGCTGGTGGCCCAACACCTTGGGGTAGTTGGATTAGCTGTGAAGAAACCTTCTCTACCACTACTAATCCTGGTACTTCTGAAACCATAAACCACGGTTACAACTTTGAAGTTGTGGCTGACGAAAATAGCGGTTTGGTCACTCCCGTTCCATTAACAGATATGGGACGCTTCAGCCATGAAGCTGTTGCTGTAGATCCCAATACAGGCGATGTTTACGAAACAGAAGATCGTGGTGATAGCTGCTTCTATCGGTTTGAGCCGAATGTGAAACCTACTAAGCCTGGTGACTTAGCTAAAGGTGGAACTCTGTACGCCTTAAAAATTAAAGACCAATTTGCTGTCAATACCAGTAATAACCCTAATTTGGGTGGTCAAGTTGGTCGGATTACTGTTGGTAAACCATTGAAAGTAGAATGGGTGAAGGTAGATAATCCTAACCCGACTACCGAAGGTAGTCGTCGTGGAGTCCGCTTCCAAGCACAAGACAAGGGAGCCGCCATTTTCTACCGAGGTGAAGGTGCTTGGTATGACAATGGACTAATTTACTTTATAGCTACTCAAGGTGGCCCTCCTGCTTTTGATTCCACCAGAGGTAACGGTCAAGTTTGGGTATATAACATTGCTGCACAAGAATTAACTCTCTTGATTGAAGCATCTCCTTCTGGAGAAATTTTAGACGAGCCAGACAACATTACCGTTGCTCCATTTGGCGACCTTTTCCTTTGCGAAGATGGTGGCGGAGAGCAATATGTTGTGGGTGTTAACCAAAAAGGTGAACTATACCAGTTTGCGAAGAATGTTCTCTTTGCAAATAACACTGATCCTGAGAAGGAAGATTTTGTTGACAATGAATTTGCTGGTGCTTGTTTCTCACCTGATGGTCAGACATTGTTCGTCAATATCCAGACCCCTGGACTGACGTTTGCCATTTGGGGGCCTTGGTCACGTCGTCGCAGTTAAAGATGAAGTTGTATGCCAACCAATTTAGATACCTTAAATAAAAATAGTTGGCAAATTCAATGAAAGGGTAAACAAACCAAATTTTTTGCATTAACTAATAGAGCCTGTCTTGGCAGGCTCTATCTTTGCTATTTTAAATATTTTTAAGTTTAATTGTGTTGGTATGATACTCAGCCTGAATGGAAGCTAAGACTTTAGATAAGATTTTAACTTCATGAAGTGAAAAATGAAGTTGTTAGCTAATTAATCTAACTTTCCTGATAGTGATGCAACTGCTGCCAGAATCTATTAAGATTGCTTCCATGCGTCGAAAGCTTTTAGTTTTATCATTGGGGCTACTTGTCTTGGTTGCGGCTCATGGGATGGCACTCATCTACCGCATTCAACCGGGGGTTTCTTTGTGGTTTCCTCCATCTGGTGTAGCGATCGCTCTGAGTTTCTGGTTTGGCATCGATGGTATCATCCTCACAGGCATTGCATCTTTTTTAATGTCGTCTTTTTGGGGTTTGCATGGTTGGGAGCAATTGATTGGCTTCATTGATATGAGCGAACCCTTGGTTGCTTGGTTACTGTACCGTCGGTTATGGAAGGGTTCTCTCACATTCAATAGCCTTAAAGATGCTACTCTTTTCATTTTAAGCACACCTGTAATAGCCAGCACTAGCCTTGCTGTACTAGGTAGTTTAGCGTGGGTATCCACAGGCAAAATGCCGATTACAAATCTTAGCCAAAGTATTCCTCACTGGTGGTTAGGCAATGCAATAGGCATTATGGGAATTGCGCCTTCCGCCCTTGTAGTACTAACTCCTTATCTGCACTCTTGGGGCTTGTTATCGAATTTTCCCGCATCAGATTCAGAATTTTTTTCGATCAGGTTTCAACCTTCCCGCCGTCTGTTATTAGAAGTCTGCACTATATTATTTCTTTGTATCAGCATTGCTTCTCTTACCGTTGCCCAAGTTTCAGCTAATAGCCAAACAGAATTTAGGTTTCAACAGTTATCTTTTTTGAGCTTTATTCCTGTGTTATGGGCTGCCACTCGCTTCGGAGTCGCTACGGGAATGCTCGTTTCTACATTCTCAATATTAGTTACTCTTTTCTCTTATTTGTTAGTTTACCCTAATGCTATATTGTTGCCGAATTTTCCTGTACAGCCAGAGGTTTTACACGTTCACAAGTTAAGTTTGTTGGTGCAGTCTGTTGTAACTTTATTAGTAGGTGTTGCAATTACAGAAAGAGCCAAAATTCAAGTGGCATTAGCTGTAGAAAAATTCCGTTTAGGAGAGTACCAAGCTCGTGCAGAATTATCTGAAAAACTCATGCAACTAAATAATTCACTAGCAGAAACTAATGCCCGGCTTGAAGATTCAAATCGAGATAAAGATAAATTACTCAAGGCTGAACAAGCTTTGCGTAATCGTCTCAGCAATATTTTAGAAAGCATGACAGATGCTTTTATTGCTGTCAATCAAGATTGGCAAATTACCTATGCAAATCAGCAAGCCGCAAAAATTAAGGGAGTAAAACTAACAAGTCTAGTTTCTCAAAATTATTGGCAGTTGTGGTCTGCAATGAAAGGTACAGAATTTGAACATGAACATTATCGAGCGATCGCTCACTCAATACCTGTACACTTTGAAGCATTATACTCTCCCGAAAATATTTGGTTAGAAATCCATGCTTACCCTTTTGAAGAAGGTCTGGCTATCTTTTTTAGAAATATTACTGAGCGCAAACAAGCAGAAGTAGAACGGGAAAATCTACTGGCTAGGGAGCAGTCTGCACGTAGTGAAGCAGAAAAAGCCAATAGGATTAAAGATGAATTTCTCGCTGTCCTCTCTCATGAATTAAGAACTCCACTCAATCCGATTTTGGGCTGGGCAAACTTACTCAGAAGGCGTACTTATGAAGATGCTAAACTAACTCATGGATTAGAAGCAATTGAGCGCAATGCCCAATTACAAATTCAATTAATTGAAGATTTACTAGACGTTTCCCGGATTCAACAAGGGAAAATGACTTTAAATATTCAGCCTGTAAATTTAGTTGATATCCTAGAAGCCGCTTTGGATACTTTGCATCTGGCAATTGAAACAAAGAGTATCCAAATTCAAAAATCATTTGATATCAATACAGCATGGATTGCAGGTGACGCAGCTCGTCTACAGCAGGTAGTTTGTAATTTACTTTCCAACGCTATTAAATTTACGCCGACCGCCGGTATAGTTGAAATTCAACTAAAACAAGTTGATACTTTTGCCCAAATTCAAATTAGAGATAATGGCAAGGGGATTAGTCCAGAATTTTTACCTTATGTATTTGATTATTTTCGGCAAGCTGACGGCACAACCACAAGACAATTTGGTGGCTTGGGTTTAGGTTTAGCGATTGTCCGCCATTTAACTCAACTGCATGGTGGATCTGTTCAAGCCCAGAGTGCTGGCGAAGGAATGGGTGCAACATTCACAGTTAAATTGCCTCTAATGGCAGATTTCATGCCGAAAAGTCAAAAAAATGTGGTTGCGAATGAAAAATTAAACTTGGCAGGGCTGCATATTCTGGTCGTAGACGACGATATAGATACTGGTGAGTTTTTAACTGTGATGCTAGAACAGTTTGGCGCAAAGGTAACTGCGATCGCATCTGGTGGTGAAGCCTTGGAATTTCTAGCTAAACAGAAAGCAGATTTGCTGTTAAGTGATATCGGTATGCCCGGAATTGATGGTTATATGCTCATGCGTTTAATTAGAGCTATGCGGCCAGAACAAGGCGGTGAAATTCCGGCGATCGCCCTGACAGCCTACGCCGGAGAAATTAATCAAAAAAAAGCTTTAGCCGCCGGATATCAAATGCACCTAGTTAAACCAGTGGAGTTAGAAAAACTGCTGGGTGCGATCGGTCAAATTCTGATGTCGTCACACCCGTCCTCAGCAGATAACAATTTGAGCGATCATGATCCTATCCAGCATCATGTCTAGATTATTTTATATATTTGATGAGTCAGCACTTCAACTTTTTTGGAGCAGCAAGCAATCTGCTGAGGATTGATGTCTGCTAGAGTGGTCGCGGCAGAACAAGTCGATGAAGGGATGGTTGAATGATCTTGGTGCTGCGTTCGAGGTTACTTGCCGCCGCTTATCTTGGTCGTTGTGCTGCTTTCTTTTTTTGACAAAGTTCTTGATATATTCAAAAATTATGAGTTCAAATCAACAACAATTTCTACAAAATCTTTACGATGCTTTCAACAACCGCGAAATTGAAACAATCATTTCGTTTATGCAACCGGACGTAAAATGGGCGAACGGATTGGAAGGCGGTTTCGTTTACGGGTGCGACGCAGTGCGCGAGTATTGGACGAATCAATTTAAGATTATTCAACCTCAACTCGAACCATTAGATTACGAAACGGACGATGACGGTAGAGATGTCGTAACAGTTCATCAAATTATTAAAGATTTGCAAGGCAACTTGCTCGCGGATATGACTGTTCAACAAATCTTTACAATCGAGAACAATTTAATAAGTCTTTATGAACTTGGCGAGAGCGAAACAATACAAGCGACAATTCAGAAGGCTGGAACGTCCAATTAGCGACGAAATTTTTAACTATTAGTTCTTCTGACAATCCCGCTTTATATGACTATTAACCAATGACCAAAAAGCCAAAATTTCCTTACCTAGTTGGTTCTAAGTGGACAGCAAGGCAAAAAGTAGACGGTTGGCGACACTTTCAAGTTGTTAACCGCAAAAATCAAGGTAAGTGGGTTTATGCCGAAATGGTTGCTTCTTGCGACCCTAATGTTCGTTTCTGGATTAACGCCAAACTCTTACAAGACCGTTCTCAATGGATTGGTGGTTGGCAATCTCTAAATGAAATCGAAGCTATGTAATCAATTGAGTATAATTACTCAAACTCAAAAAATTTTAGGAAAAAGCTTTAATTTTATAATTTTTCACAAATGAATGTCTCAGGGTTCAAAATCAGCACTGTTAATAGTCCAGTTAGTAAGCCAGAGGAATTTTCCCCATCCCTGAAACTAAGGAATTGTGGACAAATTAAGTAAATATCTAGACGCGCCAGCGATGAGGCGATCGCAGTTTTGGCAGTTTCCGTCGAAGTTGATGGTAACCCCCTGAACCTTTAGGGGTGAACGTTCCTGTAGCGAATGTCCTATTTTTCGGACTTTAAGCAACTGTATGCAGAGTTAACCGAGCAAATGAGAGGTTAAGACTTTCTGCTTAAGTCCTGAAATGAACTAAAAAGTATGTACAGCAGAGCTTTTAATATTTTTGTCTATTGTAACTATTTTAATAAATATTTTTGTATAAAATACATTTAAAAGCTTTTTATTAGTTAATATTAATTTTAATCAGACTTTTTATCATAATTAAACATAATTTCATTTTTATAAGCTTTATAGCTTCATTTTTCATATTTTATGCCCCTTTCTTTTCTATGTAATTTCGTCAATAATGACACTCAACTACCTCACACATTGCCATCGGCGGCTAGGTGAAGGCCAATGTTTGAGCCAAAAGTTTGATAAAAAACTATAAGAGGCAAACAACAGTGAAACTAGCAGTCTACGGAAAGGGCGGTATTGGCAAGTCAACAACTAGCTGTAACATATCTGTCGCTTTAGCCAAACGGGGCAAAAAAGTACTACAAATTGGTTGTGACCCAAAACACGACAGTACTTTTACTCTGACTGGGTTTTTGATTCCCACAATTATTGACACTCTTCAGTCCAAGGATTATCACTACGAAGATGTCTGGCCAGAAGATGTGATTTATAAAGGCTATGGCGGTGTTGACTGCGTAGAAGCTGGCGGCCCACCTGCGGGTGCTGGATGTGGTGGCTACGTAGTTGGCGAGACTGTAAAATTATTGAAAGAACTTAATGCTTTTGATGAGTACGACGTAATTTTATTTGATGTCCTGGGTGACGTGGTTTGCGGTGGCTTTGCCGCACCTTTAAACTATGCAGATTATTGCATGATAGTTACTGACAACGGTTTCGATGCTTTATTCGCTGCTAACCGGATTGCGGCTTCAGTTCGGGAGAAAGCCAGAACTCATCCACTCCGTTTGGCAGGGTTAATTGGCAATCGCACGTCTAAGCGCGACTTGATCGAGAAATACATAGAAGCAGTCCCCATGCCAGTTCTAGAGGTTTTACCTTTAATTGAAGATATTCGCGTATCTCGTGTTAAGGGCAAAACATTATTTGAAATGGCTGAGTCAGATCCTTCCCTGAACTACGTTTGCGATTATTATCTCAACATTGCCGACCAAATTTTGGCACGACCAGAGGGTGTAGTGCCAAATGATTCCCCTGATCGCGAATTGTTTTCTTTGTTGTCAGATTTTTATCTAAATCCGCGAAAACCACAGGTTCCTAATCACGAAGAGGAATTAGACTTGATGATTGTATAAATCATCAAATTCTCAGGATGAGGAATAATATGGCTTTCTTTAATAGCTTTACAGATTCGATAAAACAGAAGTGGTTGCAGTTCTTTCAGGCAAACCGTGAATGGATTAGCCTGCATATGGAAGTCGAATCGGTGTACACCCCTGATGGTGGGAAGCGACCACCTTCTTACCTCATCCTGGGAGTTGTGAACGCCCTGGAACCGAAACTAGCGCAGTTGATGCTGCCATTTTCCAAACTGAATGCTGATGCTGACACCTTAATTGATGTGTTGGAGTTGCATTTTGACCCAGATATTGCCCTTGGTAATCGCTTAAGTCATCCCCCAGAAGAACCAGAGACAAACCAATATGTTTCAACATCTGTTGTCGATGACAATATTGATGATGAAACTTTAGCGATTTCTCACACCAGTGGTTTTGCCTTAGATCTAAGCGAATCAAAGGAAGACCAAAATGAACAAAACGTCAAACCTGAGTCTGAACCTGCGAACGCATCTGAAGTAGATGATTTTAGCGATGTTTCCTTTGATACAGATATTACATCAGCAACCAAGCTGGATGAAGCAATTTTAGAAGATCTGAATACACCAGACGAAAATGCTTTTAGTGATGTATTGTCTGATGTTTGGGGTGATGAAACAGCATTACAAAAGGGTGAAGAAAATAATGATTTTTTAGGGGAAGAATTACCAACTGGTGTTTTTGATGAATCAGAAATTGCCCGTCTCTTCCCCAACGCTTAATAGTTACCGTTGAAAAAGTATGAAGACTCAAGGGTGAAGTATGAAATCACAAATTTAATCTTCATCCTTCATCTTTTTACTCATCCCTGTTTCAAGGGTGGCGGATAACTACTGCCTTTAAATAACAAGGGGAGAAAACCAAAATGACTGTCGCTCAACAACCAGAAGCATTAAACTTTGAGTGCGAAACTGGAAATTACCACACCTTCTGTCCAATTAGCTGCGTGGCGTGGTTGTACCAAAAGATTGAAGATAGCTTCTTTTTGGTGATTGGGACAAAAACCTGTGGCTATTTTCTCCAAAATGCAATGGGGGTGATGATTTTTGCCGAACCCCGTTATGCAATGGCAGAGTTAGAAGAAGGTGATATTTCGGCACAGTTGAATGACTACAACGAATTGAAGCGGCTGTGTGAGCAAATTAAACGCGATCGCAATCCGAGTGTGATTGTCTGGATTGGCACTTGCACCACCGAAATCATCAAAATGGACTTGGAAGGTTTAGCACCCAAGTTAGAAGGCGAAATTGGGATTCCGATTGTTGTAGCGCGTGCTAACGGTTTAGATTACGCATTTACCCAAGGGGAAGATACTGTTTTAGCCGCAATGGCAAATCGCTGCCCAAATCAGGCTCCGGTGACAGAAAATGAAAAAAATGAGCGCAACGCCATTCAAAAGCTACTCAACTTTGGGAAGAAAAAAGAAGAAGTAGTTCAAGAAGAATCAGAATACGTAGATCATCCTCCCTTAGTTCTCTTCGGCTCTCTCCCTGATCCTGTTGTTACGCAGTTAACCCTAGAATTAAAGAAACAAGGTATTAAAGTATCTGGGTGGCTACCTGCGAAACGCTTCACTGAACTACCAGTGCTAGAAGAAGGGTATTACGTTGCTGGTGTTAACCCCTTCCTCAGCCGCACTGCTACCACCTTAATGCGTCGCCGCAAATGCAAACTGATTGGCGCACCCTTCCCCATCGGGCCTGATGGTACTCGCGCCTGGATAGAGAAAATTTGCTCTGTGTTTGGCATTACGCCTAAAGGTTTGGAAGAACGGGAAGCACAAATCTGGGCAGGCGTAGAAGATTATGTCAAACTAATTCGGGGCAAGTCTGTGTTCTTCATGGGCGATAACTTGCTAGAAGTTTCCTTAGCACGGTTCCTAGTGCGTTGTGGAATGACTGTGCAGGAAGTTGGCATTCCTTACATGGATAAACGCTACCAAGCTGCGGAATTGGCTTTTTTAGAGAAAGCTTGCCAAGAAATGGGCGTACCTTTACCCAAGATTGTCGAGAAGCCAGATAATTACAACCAAGTGCAGCGAATTTATGATTTAAAACCAGACTTAGTAATTACTGGTATGGCTCATGCTAACCCATTAGAAGCGCGGGGTATTAATACCAAGTGGTCGGTAGAATTTACCTTTGCTCAAATTCATGGGTTTAGCAATGCCCGTGACATTTTAGAATTGGTAACTCGCCCGTTGCGTCGCAATAACAATTTGAAAGATTTGGGTTGGGATAAGTTAGTCAGGGAAGAAGCAAAGATTTAAAATTTCGGTTGCGAATTAGTCTATAAAAATAGAATTTTTGGGGCGGACTTTGGTTCGCCTTTTTTGTTTTTTTTCACGCAAAAGAGCCGAGAAGAGCGCAAAATTGTGTACTTATAAGTTGAAAAGCTATTTTTTTACGTGGTTAGTTTGATTTGATCTAGCACCTGTGTAATTGATGCTCAAAGTAAGCCCCAATCCAATTCCAGGGTCTGTGTAGAAGCCAAGCACAGAGAGGATGTCAAACTGATTTTGCATCCTGTTCGAGTAACATAAGTAGCTTACGCAGCATTGGGATGGATAGTTGCAATTCATCAGCCGTGAATTGAGATAAAACCTGTTTCTCTTTCTCAAACAAAATAGGCATCACAGTATTTGCAAGCTGTATTCCTTTGGGAGTCAGTTGCACCATCACGCTGCGTCGATCCTCTGCATCACGGACACGCGTTACTATGCCATCTTGTTCTAGGCGGTCAATCCGGTTTGTCATTGCGCCTGAAGACAGCATGAGCAAACTATAGAGTTCAGTCGGTTTCAATCGAAAAGGTTGTCCCTGTCGTCGTAGTGTGGCTAACACATCAAATGACCACACGTTCAAGCCATACTCAACCAGTATACTTTCTCGGTGCTTTTCCAGAAGACGGGCAATTCGCAGTACCCGCCCAATTATCCCTATGGCTGAAGTATCCAACTGCGGCAACTCCTGTTGCCATTCCTCAAGAATGATGTCAATTCGATCTTTGTTCATAGTGCCATTTTATCTTGACATCGAGATTCTTGACTTTTATCTTTATCTTAAGTATCTTGATATCAAGATATATTTGCAAGCATCTTCTATCCTCCTCACAAAACAATAGCCATGACACCCATACGTCTAGGTCTCCAGGGATCTGTCCCTAATGGTCAAAGCTACTTGTATGTTCTACTAGCATTGCTGAATGGTGCGATATTGCCGATTCAAAGCAATCTCAATGCTCAATTAGCGCGATCGCTCAATTCTGTACCCCTAGCCGCAGATATTTCTTACCTTGTCGGCTCAATTGCGTTGATTAGTTTGTTATGCACAGGTTGGTTTGGTCATCCAGATTGGTCTGCTTTAGCCAAAGCTCCCCGGTGGAGTCTAATGGGTGGTTTATTCGGAGTTTGGTATATAACTTCCAGTACTTACTTCACCTCTATTTTGGGGACTACTTTGACTCAGGGGTTAATTATCTGTGGACAAGCGATCGCAGGCTTAGTGACTGACCATTTTGGCTGGTTAGGAGTTAACCGCCGTCGCCTAACAGCTAATCGTCGCCTTGTGATGGGACTGTTAATTGTGGCAATTTTTTTGCTTTCGCTACCAACTTAATACTTTTCAGTATCATCTTATGGAAATCTTCTTAGCATTGCTTGGTGCTGGCTCGGCTGGTGGCTTCTCAACAATTAGCGCAGCTGCCAATGCTCGATTAAAGACAATACTCCACTCCCCAATAGCAGCAGCAACGATTAATTTCATAGTTGGGTTTGGTATCCTCACATTGCTCCTAGCACTTGGTATTCTCCAACCCTATAAGCTTGACTTACTTTCTGTTACTCCTTGGTGGGCATTTTTAGGCGGCTTGCTAGGTGCAATCTTCGTAACCTTAAGTAGCTTAATAGTTCCTAAATTGGGTTTAACTACAACTACTTTAGTTGTCGTCTTTAGCCAGATGTTTATGTCACTGGTCATTGATCAGTTGGGATGGTTCGGTGCTATTAAATATCCGATTACCACACCCAAGATATTAGGAATAGCCACATTAGTAGTAGCGATCGCAATTAATCAATTGGACAAAAACTATTCTGATCAAAACTTCAAGTAATGCCTTAAATAAGGTTGAACAACTGGTATTTTTTTAAATCAGTTACTTACAGTGAAATTCCCCAACCACACAGAAACATGGTTTCTCCCTCTATTCCCTTATTGCAATAAAAACTATGGAATGGCTTAATAAACCTCCTAATTGGTCGCACTCAGATCAGCGAATCATCGTCACAACCGCACCAAAAACCGATTTTTGGCGTATGACTCACTATGGTTTTATTCGTGATAGCGGACATTTCTACTTTGACCGAGTGACTACAGATTTTGTTGTCGATGTCAAGATAAAAGGAAGCTATAAAGACTTATACGACCAAGCAGGGATTATGATTCGTGCTGACGAGCAACATTGGATCAAAACTGGGATTGAGTATGTAGATGGAGTACAAAATCTGAGTGCTGTTGTCACTCACAACTATTCAGATTGGTCATTTACACCTTTGCTAAATCCTCCTAACATTTTTCAGCTACGGGTTGAGCGATGCCAAGAGGCAATTCATATTGCTTATTTAGATGAATTTTCCCGCTATGTTTCATTTAGAATGGCTTATTTTCCAGTCGAGCTAGACATTCAAGTTGGAATTATGTGTGCATCACCACAAGGAAATGGGTATGAGGTAATTTTTGAAGATTATATAGCGTTTCTCAGTCTAAAGAAGTACAGTAGCAACAATGGGTAAACCAATTATAAATATCATTTAAAGAGACTTGGTTAAAAGCATTTTCAATCGCTTT
>NZ_JACJRV010000003.1 GCF_014697475.1 Nostoc sp. FACHB-152 | reverse complement strand
ATAAGGGAAAATTCTTACCCTACACCCTTATCTTTATCCCTCTACCCCCTCACACCCATTTCTTACGAGTGAGGTTCGCCCAACATCACAATTGAGCATTTCAATTCTCTAAGTATTTGAGTTGTGACTTGGCTAACTGATAAACCCCCGGCTGTGCGATAACGAACAGAACGCAACACCGCTAAATCAAAGCCTTGCGACTCCTTAATAATAGTTCTAGCAATATCATCACCTTTAACTGTCTGGATATTTGTTGTCACTTGTAGCTGACTTTTAGCAGCGATTTCCGACATTTGTGCGGTAAATTTTTCTACTAAAGCTGGGGGAGTTTTGCGATCGCTTACGTGCAACAATACCACCTCTGCCTGATTAACATCAGCTAAAATTTGGGCAAACCTCACTGTACCTATTGTTTGCCTTGTCAAGTCACCTACTGGTACAAGAATTCTTTGAATAGTCGTAGGACTACTCAACAGCCGTGTAACTGCAACCGGACAGTGCGAAGACCAAAATACACTATCAATTACACTCCCAAACAAGCGAGCGCGTAAACCTGTAGTCCGAGACCAACCCATCACAATTAAATTAGCGTTGCGTTCTCGGCTAGCGCGACTAATTCCTAAAGCAGCATCATCATCAATCCTAATTGCAGGTGCAACTTCTACATCAAATTCTTGACTAATTTCTTTAGCCAACTGCAATCTTTTTTGGCTTTGGTCAAGGGCTGTAATTAACTGCGGATCATCCATCTGGACTAAAGCTTTGGTAATTGCTAATGGCACAATTTGTCCAGATTCATGACGTGCTAAAAGTGCAGCCATTTCTATTAAATAGCGTTGGGTTTCGGGATTATATATTGGAACTACTACAGTAAATGGCTTTTGTAACTCTACCTGCTGAATATCAGAATTATCCCACCAATTTGTCAAGCTATCTGTGGCAATATCAGCTTCTGTTAACTGTAAAGAAGTCGCAAACCTAGCTGTAATTACTGGCCCTAAAATTGCCGTCACCAGCATAAGAACAATTACACTGTTTAAAACCCCTTCATTAATTAACCTTTCACCAGCCGGGTTAACAGTTTGATAAGCCACTAATGTTGCTGCTAATGTTGCTGCTACTTGTGGTAATGACAGCGACCACATTGTTAACAACTCAGGTGTGTTGTAGCGGTAAAGTAACTTAGCTAAAAAGGCTGCGATAAATTTACTGCCAATCAATGCCACTACAATTGCTAGAGTCAACCAAATAGAACTGACAGTTTTCAAAAACGCTGGAATATTAATTAATAATCCCATATCTACAAAGAAACATGGGATAAATAAAACACTCCCAATAAACTCAACTTTTTCTTTAACTGGGCTGCGTCCTAGAACATCATTAACTGCTAATCCTGCTAAAAATGCACCGACAATTTTTTCAACACCAATAACTTGCGCTCCGACAGAGGCTAAAAATAATGCCAGTAATATAAACAAAAACTGATTACTTTGTTCATCCCCAGTACGTTTAAAAAACTCTTTTCCTGCTCTGTCAAAACCAAACAATACAACCACAGAATAAATCGCCAAGCCACCCAACAACGTCGCTAAACTCAGGGCTGAAAATTCTCCTTTGTGAATTCCCACACAAATTGCGAGAACTAACAAAGCACCTGTATCAGTAAAAATTGTGGCTCCAATAGTGACTGTCACAGCTTCATTAGTCACAACTCCCAAACGACTCACAATTGGATAAGCCAAAAGAGTATGGGATGCTAGTAAAGAACCAATCAGAAAAGAGGCATTCCAATCAAAATTAAATAAACGTCCGACAGCAATACCAGCAATTAGCGGTACTAAAAATGTTAGGCTGCCAAAGCCAATTGAGCGATACTTTGTTTTCCGAAATTGGTCTAAATCTATTTCTAAACCTGCTACAAACATCAAATAAATTTTGCCGATTTCTGATAGCAGTCCTATAGTCTCAGATTCAGAATTTAGCAGCTTGAGTCCATTCTGTCCTAAAACAACTCCTGCCACTAGCAAACCTACCAATCCAGGTAGCTTAATGCGTTCAAATATAGGAGGTATTGTAAATATTACTATTAGAAGAATCGTAAATTGGATAATAGGGCTTTGTACTAAAGATTGGAGTGCCATTTGTCATTAATAATGGTGTCTTCGTGATAAAATTTTATATTTTTTGCCTTTAAAATTTTTAACAAAAAATAATCTGGCTCATTTTAAGCCTTAACATTTCTACCTTAAGCTTAATTTTGAAACATCTATACAAGGGTATAGTGACATATTTTTAGAAATATATAATTAATAAAAATAGGGAAGGAAATTACCTTACCTCCCCTTAAACTTTGCTGTAATTTCTGCACAAAGGCTCAGATTTACTGCCAAATGTAAATTAGGATAAACAAAACAATCCAGATGACATCGACGAAGTGCCAGAACAATGAGGTAGCGTTAACGCCAAAGTGTCCTGAGTTGTAATTGCCAGGAAAGAAAGAGCGGACAAAGATAATCAATTGCAACAGGATGCCAGTGAAAACGTGCAAACCGTGGAAACCTGTTAACAAGTAGAACATCCCGCCAAAGGTTCCAGTGGTGAAACCAAAAGCCAAGTGACTCCACTCAATGGCTTGCCCTGCTAAAAAGTAGCTTCCCATCGCCATTGTTGCTAAGAGAAACAGGCGAAAACCCCACAAATTGTGACGTTGCAAAGCTTTTTCTGCTAAGTAAATCACAAAACTACTAGCAACCAACACGACGGTATTGATAGCGGGATCTCTAACTTCTAATCCTTCAACACCAGGCGGCAACCAATTAGGAATGGTGAGCTTGTAGACGATATAACCAGCGAAAAAGCTCAAGAAAATGACACTTTCCGAAAGTAAGAAGACAATGAAGCCAAACATCTTATTGCCTTCTTCATCATGTCCATGTTCGCCAGCATGATGAGAGTGATTTTTCAACTCTTCTGAAACGATATAGCTGTCCATTGGTGAAATTCTTGATTTTGTAATATTACTCCGCGTACCACCGCGTTTACCTCAGTGCCCCTCTGCGTTTAAAACCGCAGATGGACGCAGATGTTGTCACTCATTGATGCTGACTATTAGCTTCTGCTACTAAAGGTTCAGATTTGCCGTAACCATAAGGTTCCGAAATCACCACCGGAATCTCCTCAAAGTTCTCAACAGGTGGTGGAGAAGAAACCATCCACTCTAAACCAATTGCCCGCCAAGGATTATCTGGTGCTTTTTCACCATGCATCCAAGAAATCACCATGTTGAAGATGAAGGGCAAGGTAGACATACCTAACAAGAATGCACCAAGACTAGCAATAATGTTCCAGAATTCATACTCTGGTGCGTAAGAAGAAACCCGACGCAACATTCCTTGCAAACCTAATGGGTGCATAGGCAAGAAGTTGAGGTTTGTACCAATAAATGACAACCAGAAGTGCAACTTACCCCAACCTTCGTAATACATCCGCCCAGTCATTTTGGGGAACCAGTGATAAATAGCGGCATACAAGCCCATTGTCACAGTGCCAAACAAGACGTAGTGGAAGTGTCCAACTACAAAATAGGTATTGTTAACGTGAACATCCACAGGTACAGAAGAAAGCATGATCCCTGTGATGCCTGCAAAGACAAACATAATTAATGCACCAAGGGCAAATAACATGGCTGTATTCAACCGCAGCTTACCGCCCCAAATGGTTGCTACCCAAGCAAACACTTTAATGCCAGTTGGTACAGACACAAACATAGTTGTCAGCATGAAAATCAACCGCATCCAGGCTGGAGTACCACTGACATACATATGGTGTACCCAGACAATGGCACTGACTACGGCAATTAACAGTGATGAAATTGCAACTACTTTGTAGCCAAATAAGGGTTTGCGGGAGTAGACAGGGAAGATTTCTGAGAAGATGCCAAAGACTGGCAGAATGATCACATAAACAGCAGGGTGAGAGTAGAACCAGAAGTAATGCTGGAACATGACTGGATTTCCGCCGTTGCTGGGGTTGAAAAAGCCAGTACCAACGGTAAGGTCAAGTAGCAGCATGACTGCACCAGCTGTTAGTGCCGGTAGTCCAAACAATTGAATGATTTGCGCGCTAAATACTGCCCAAACAAACAAAGGCATCCGGAAGAAGCCCATACCTGGGGCGCGCATTTTCACAATGGTGGTGACAAAGTTGACTGCCCCCATAATTGAGGAGACACCAGAAATTGCCACTGCTAACAGCCACAGTACTTGACCGTTAATCAAGTTCCCTGTGGGGTTCTGGAGGCTGACTGGCGGATATGCCCACCAACCTGCTTGGGCAGGGCCACCAGGAACAAAGAAACTGGACATCAACAAAATACCGACTACTGGCACCATCCAAAAGGCGACAGCGTTGAGGCGGGGAAAGGCCATATCTCGCGCCCCAATCATTAGGGGTACGAGATAGTTAGCAAAACCAACTAGTGAGGGAAATGTCCACAAGAACAGCATGACTGTGCCGTGCATGGTGAACATTCCGTTATAAACGGTGCGGTCTACTAAGTCGGCTTCGGGGGTGATTAGTTCTCCGCGCAATATCATTGCAAAGATACCGCCGACTAGAAAGAAAATAAATGCTGTAACGAGGTATTGAATACCGATAACTTTGTGGTCGGTGCTGAAGCTGAAGTACTGCTTCCAGCCACCTGGGGTTTCGTGGTGAGGTTTCTCAACCGGAACGCTGAGACCTTTAATAGGGATGTTAGTCATCGAGAAGTTTCCTTATAAAAAATAAGGGTGTGGGGGTGTCAACCGGAGTAATTAACTAGGGGAGGTGCGGCGGGGACAACGGTATCCCAGCCATTCTTCACTGGTTCGCTAGCTGTTTCGGCGTATTCATTAACAGCTTGGTTCTTGGCAAAGAAGGGTTTGTGTGTGGCTACTTTGGCAAGCCATTTGTGATATTCTTCGGGAGACTCCACAACTACATTTGCCTGCATAGTGGCAAAGTAAGTGCCGCTATATTGGGAGTCGGTGAGGCGATATTCACCCTGGCGAATAGGTGTGAATTCAAAGTCGATAGTATGGCTGGGAATGATGTCTTGTTTGAGGCGGAATGCAGGGATATAAAAACCGTGCAGTACATCTTCTGATTGCAGTGCTAGACGCACGCGGCGATCGCTTGGTAAATGCAATTCGGTACTGGTAACATTTTTCTCAGGATAATGGAATACCCACGCCCATTGCTTGGCGATGACATCAATTTTTTCAACGGGTTCGCTAATAGCGGCATCTGTTGGTGCTGCATAAGCTGATTCCATACCCATTGGGTTATGCAGATGCACTAACTGGGTGGGGCCTTGAATCCCCATTTCTTCGTAAACTTGAGAGCTATAGCCAGCAATCCACAGCACTAACATGATGGGGATTGCTGTCCAAACTACTTCTAACGCAACGTTACCTTCAATGTGGGGGCCATCGCTGAAGTCGTTTTTCTTAGCACGATGGAAAATCACCGAGTACATTATGGTGCTGGTTACGCCGAGGAAGATAAACGCACCTAATGTCACTAAGAAGCTAATCAAATCATCTATCAAATGAGATTCGGCAGCCGCTTGGGGAGGTAGCCAGGAATAGGCTTGTTTGCCTATCCATATACTGGTGATGCTGACAGCGATCGCACCAGTAATTAATGTCAAAATGTTTAGAATCTTCTTCATGGTTTTGGTCAAGAGTCAATGGTCAATGGTGAGCCAGTAGCGGAAGGGGGTCTCCGCCATGAGTAGCTGGCGTTAGCGAGTCTTCCAGCGTCGGAACGAGCGTCACCCGAAGGGGCAATAGTCAAAATTAATTACTTTGGACTTTGGACTTTTGACCCTGGACAGTTATTTGAGCATTGTGTTGAGGTCTTCACCCAATCGCAACAAACTATCTGCTGTGTTGTGTACGCCAAATTCAGCAGCTAATTGCGCTCCTAATGTGCCGTGGAGGAACATCAAAAACATAATTGATACTCCCGCTAATAAATAGCTCCATTGCACTTCTACTTCTTCGTCTTGGCTCCATGCGTAACGCTGCCAGCCTCTCCACATGGTCATCCCAACAAACATACCTAGTAAGATGACACCACCAATTCCATGCCAAATCATGGTTTCCATTGCTGGCATTCCCCAGGCACTTTTAACATCAGTTGGTGGAGATGCTAAGAGCATTTCGTAAAAGCCAGCCGCAACGGTGAAAACGGTAATAATGGTTGCGCCAACCATGTTGTACCAACCAACATCAAAGAAGTTGGAGCGTTCAACAGTAATTGCCAAAAATTTGAACACCCATTTTTGAATGGGAAACAAAAAACCAACGAAATCAAAGGTAATACCAATGATGAATAAACCTATGGTGAGATGCACTAAATTAGGGTGAATCGGCAGAGTGTAAGGTAGTCCGTTAGCACCTA
This sequence comes from Nostoc sp. FACHB-152, assembly GCF_014697475.1. GTDB lineage: Bacteria > Cyanobacteriota > Cyanobacteriia > Cyanobacteriales > Nostocaceae > Nostoc_B. The sequence goes on along the minus strand of NZ_JACJRV010000003.1, from coordinate 321,509 downwards.
TCTGTACGTTTAATTGGTCAATCAATTCTGAATTCATGGCAACATCCCATCCTTTGCTGCTTCAACAACTGGTACTGTGTGCAGTCCATATATCCAAACCAATTCATCGCCGAGATATACTTGCACACCAACTATTGCAACTAAGAGAATTCCTGCTGCTAGATAATGAATAGGTAATTTTTGGGGGTTGCGTGAACGAAGAACATAACGCCATGCTGTAATTGCAGCGATGATGCCTGAAAGTGACCAACCAATTAATGTATGAACATTTAGCACTGATTTAGCTACGTCGTAAGGTCTCGCTAAACCAGCTTCAAATTGTCCAAAAATAATCGCTATAAAAATGGCGATCGTAGCGACAAACATATTCCACCAACTCACTTCAAATAAGCGAGCTTTCCCAGTTAAAAAACCTAATACATCACAAAAAAATGCAAACAAGACCATCGCAATGACGAAGTGAACAACGATGGGATGTACCGTATCTGGATAGGGTAAATTATGGTCGTTCAATGAGGTAAAAAACTCAAGCATATTACTCTCCTAGACATATTTATTGCACTCAGCCCAAGTTTTAGAATTGACAAACAAGCACGAAAATTACAACAAGTATTCATACCTGACTGGATTATGTTTACACTGCGCGGCGAAATCCAGTGCATCAGGTATTAGGTATGTTTTAGCTAAATTGGTTGAAGCTACTATTTATGTTCAATGATTAAGTTCAATTCATTTGTTCATGCTGATACTTTAGAACAACGATTTTGAATTTACCTCACAAAATCGTGGTTTTTGATTTTAACGTTGGTACCTTATCTATTAGCTTAAGGATTTTTTTAGTAGTTGTCAAAAGAAATAATATAAAATCTTAAAAATATTTTTACTATCAGAAAAATCAGAACCCTAATGTAGCTAATTTTGCTTTTATTTTGCTATATTACACATAAAAAAATATTTGTATATGCAAGTTTGCACAATTATCAAATATAGCTTTGTAGTTAAAAATACAAAATCTCTGCAACGATGAGTTAAATATTAACTTGCAATAAGTTCGTATTATATTAAGATGAGAATTACACTGCAAAAAATAGCTACAGATAATAAAGTTGCGATGCATTAACAGACCAAACGCAGAGATTGAGCTATTTTTTAGGGTAGGCATACTGACTGCTTTAAAAATCTATGGGACGGGCAAGATGCCCATCCCACAAAATCAACACAATATAATTTCTTTTCTTGATTAGCTTACCTTTGTAGTTCACGTAGCTTTAACAATTATTTTTACTTTCACTACGTTACCCTATTATCGGTCTAAGAATACATATTTGTGTAAATCTCAATATGAAAAAATTCATACCTAAGTAAGATTTACCTACATTTAGTTAGGGATGCAAAATAAGATATATAAAGCGCAAAATGTTTTGCAATCCCTAACCGTTGCAACATCAACAACAAATAGTAATATTTAACATTTAACCAAATCGACCGCTAACATAATCGCGGGTATCTTCTTGTTTGGGATTGTTAAATATTACTTCTGTGGCATCGTATTCCACCAAGAAGCCAATTCGTCCGCCTGATTCTGTAGGGCGCACGTTGAAGAAGGCTGTTTTGTCAGATACCCGTGCTGCTTGTTGCATATTGTGGGTAACGATGACAATTGTATATTGCTCTTTGAGTTCATGAATTAGCTCTTCTACGCGCAATGTAGAGATAGGATCTAGAGCCGAGCAAGGTTCATCCATAAGTATAATTTCTGGTTGAACTGCGATCGCCCGTGCAATACACAATCTTTGTTGCTGTCCGCCAGACAAAGACGAACCACTTTGCCGTAATTTATCTTTAACTTCGTCCCACAAAGCTGCTTTGCGTAAACTCTGCTCTACTAATTCGTCCATATTACCTTTATAGCCATTGATTTTGGCACCAAAAGCAATATTGTCATAAATGGATTTGGGAAATGGATTTGGTCTTTGAAATACCATCCCAATTCGGCGGCGCACTTCTACAGGATCAACATCTGGCGCATACAAGTTTTTCCCGTAATAAAAAACCTTACCTTCTGCTCTAAATGAATCAATCAAATCATTGAGACGGTTATAGCATCGTAGCAATGTACTTTTACCGCAACCAGACGGGCCGATAAAAGCTGTAACTTTATTTTTTGGTATATCTAGCCAAATATTTTGCAAGGCTAAATATTTACCGTAATAAACGTTCAGATTTTCTGTGTGTAATACTGTGTCAGTGCTGTTTGCTGTACTAATGTTTGTAGCCATAAATACTCTAATTGAGGTTTTAAGAGGTAGCAATGCAACTGTGCTATGCCATGTCATTGACTAGTTTTTTGACAGAAATAAAGCACCTATCATCCAAAGGTTTCTTCATTTCAGACTTCATACTTCAGCCTTTTTCTTAGGCTTTTTGGCGAGTTGCCCAACGGGCAATAATACTAGTAAGCAAAACCATTAACACCAAAATTAAAGATGCTGCCCAAGCTAGTGACTGCCAATTTTTAAATGGAGAAATCGCAAAGTTGTAAACCAAAACAGCGAGGGATGCTGTCGGTTGAAACAAGCTATTTGGCCAGAAGGTAGAAAATAAAGCAGTAAATAATAAGGGAGCAGTTTCGCCAGATGCTCTGGCGATCGCTAATGTTGAACCAGTTACAATAGCAGGTAATGCAGCTGGCAATACAACTTGTGTAACTGTTTGAAAATTAGTTGCACCTAAACCTGCCGATGCCTGCCGTAAATCTTGTGATACTAGTTGTAAAGCTTCGTCAGTTGTTCTGACAATAATTGGCAACATCAAAATTGCCAAAGCAAATCCTCCACCAATAGCTGAATATGAACCTAAGTTCAGCCTTACTAATGTTAATACCACAATTCCATAAGCAAATACCCCAGCAATAATAGAAGGCACTCCACTCAGGACATTAGTAGCAAAACGTACCCATCTAGCTATTTTACCAGAACTGAATTCTGTGAGATAAATTGCTGCAATTACCCCAAACGGTATACTGATTAAGGCAGCAATACCTACCATCAGCAAAGTTCCTAAAATTGCATTACCAAAACCACCACCTGGTCTTAGAGGTGCTGGTGGTAACTGGGTGAAGATGCTGAGGTTGAGACTACTAAACCCTTGTATTAAAACGTAAGAGAGTACAGCCAGCAAAGGCAAAAGTGCCAACGCCCCACAGATAAATGCTACCACAGTCATTGTAGTATTAAACAATGTCCGGGGAGACGTTGACGAACGAGTTAAACTCCTTTCAGGATAATGAGAAATCATAATTTAACCAACAACTCAGCTACAGTCGCTTCATTCTGATCACAATCAACTCAGCCAAAATATTGACTATGAGTGTTAATACAAACAAAACTAAAGCAGCGTACATTAACGCTGCTATTTGTAAACCACTAGCCTCAGCAAATTGATTGGCTAATAGAGAAGAAATTGTATTGGCTGGAGCTAACAGTGAAAGACTAATGTTATTAGAGTTACCAATTAGCATTGTAACTGCCATTGTCTCTCCCATTGCCCGACCGAGTGCTAACATGACAGCACTCACAATTCCCGAAAAAGCTGCGGGAATTATTATTTGAAAAATCGTTTCCCAACGAGTTGCACCTAAACCTATAGATGCTTGTCGTAAACTGGATGGTAACGAAATCAAAGCATCACGAGATATCGCTGTGATAATTGGCAAAGTCATAATTGCCAAAATAATTCCCGCCGGTAACATCCCTGGGCCTGTGGGAGGGGTACTAAACAATGGTATCCAACCCAATGATTGATTCAGCCATTTACCCAAGTTATTTAAGATTGGGATTAAGACAAAAATTCCCCACACGCCATAGACAACACTGGGAATAGCAGCCAGCAGTTCTACTAAGAAAACTAACACCAGTTTGATTTTAGCTGGCAGAAAATTTTCACTCAATAAAACCGCCGTACCAACGCCTATAGGTACAGCAATTAATAGACCAATAAAAGAACTGACTAAAGTTCCGTAAACTTGAGGCAGTACGCCATACTCATCATTAACAGGATTCCAGGTACTCTTAGCTAAAAAGCCAACCCCAAATTTTTGGATAGCAGGCCAAGCACTAATAGTAACTTGTATAGCAATCCATAATAAAGTAGCAGCAACTGCCAAGGCGAAAATTCGAGTCAGCCAAATAAAGCCCCTATCTAAGGATTTACCGATTTCGGAGCGATTTTTAATTGCTGATGGCAAATTTTGAGAATTTGTAGCCATGTATACTGACTTTAAAGATTCAAGTAGAGAAAAATGTCTGAAGAAACCAGAATAGTGAAATTTTTGCTGTATACATTTAAAAAGTGAGACATCACAGCGTCAAAATTAACAGTTTCAAGCTCTTAAGATTAACTAGATAATTCTTGACTGTAGATGCCTCATATTTTGCTTGTTAAATATTCACTATTTTCTGAATGCTATTTACTGGCACTGGTATTACCACCAATGGCAATTTTGTAGTCTGGGCTGATTTGATCAGCAGCAGCCGCCACTTTTTGAACTACATTTTGAGGTAGCGGAACATACCCTAAATCTTTGGCAACTTTTTGACCTTCAGTTAAACCGTACTCAATCATAGCTTCTACTGCTTTGGCTTTGGCAGCATCAGGATATTTTTTGTAAGCTAAAATCCATGTGTAGGTAACAATGGGGTAAGAATCTGCACCTTCTGGGTCTGTAATAAAGGCGCGGAGATTTGCTGGTAGGGTTACTGACTCTAGAGTTTTAGATGCGGACTCATCGGTTGGGACAACAAATTTGCCGCCTTTGTTTTCTACCGCCGCGAATTTAAGATTATTTTGTTTAGCATAGCCATACTCGACATAGCCAATCGAGCCTTGAGTTTGTTGAACTTGGGCGGTCACACCTTCATTACCTTTAGCACCAACGCCCACTGGCCAGTTTACAGTCTTGCCATCACCCACTTTACTCTTCCACTCAGGGCTGATAGTACTTAGATGTTTTGTAAACACGCCTGTGGTACCACTACCATCCGAACGATGTACTACTGTAATTGCTTGGTCAGGTAACTTCGCATCTGGGTTAGCGGCTTTAATTTTGGCATCGTTCCAATTTTTGATTTTACCCAATAAAATATCGGTGTAAACTGCCCTTGGTAGCTTCAGTTCTGCCACATCTGGTAAGTTATAAGCCAAAACAATGCTACCCGCAGTCATCGGCAACAAAATTACACCTTTATCTTGTGGAACTTTTTGGATTTCTTCATCCTTCATCGCCACGTCGCTAGCACCAAAGTCTACAGTACCTTTGATGAATTGCTCAACTCCCGCACCGCTACCAACTGATTGATAGTTTACTTGTAGATTGGGATATTTTTTGTTTAAGTCATTAAACCAACTTGCATATAAAGGAGCAGGAAAAGAAGCTCCTGCACCAGTTAATGCAACGTTACCGCCTAAGTCTAATTTTGTAGTGGTGGAGGCTGTAGCATCTTTAGCTGTACCAGCAGGTGCGTCTTTGCTAGCAGTATTATCGGAACCTTGCTGTCCGCCACAAGCAGCTAGACTCAGGCTCAGTAATAATACTGCTGTCGAAGCAGCGAAACGGTGATTTTTAATTGCATTTAGACTTGAGAGCATCGGTGTCAATTTTCAGTAAGTTTCCAGGTTAGCGATTCTACGATACTCCTAAAGAATAGACGTTTAGGTTAAGGGAAGGTTAATAAAAGGCAAAAGAGAACTTATATTTGAAGAAATTTTCCAATCTTTACGGGTCTTTATTGGATAAAATTTATACATCAAATCTTTGTTTTAAGTTTCAGATGAATCTAAGCCGCAGTAATCTAAGTTTGAACGACTGACGATCAGCGTATTTTTATGGATCAAAGCTAGAGAAATTTGTAAAATTGTCATGAATCAGATTATGATACTTAAATAATAAGTTTTAGGATAATAGGCAGTCTAAAAATTATCTATTTGCTTGTAACTAATAAATTTGTTTGTATTATAATCTGGGCAATATAGCATTTCTAAATCATTCGTAAATAACAAGATACCTGACTTTTTGAAGAAGTCGAGTATCTGATTCTTGGGATTTTCATAAATCAAATAGGATTGCTATATAACTGAACATACTTGTGTAGTCAGGCAATAGGCAACAGGGAATAGGTTTGAAAGTCTCTTACTGTCAATGTTTTATAATTAGTGCTTGTCCTAGCCCTTATTTCGACTGCTACAAAGCTAATTTCAAAAAAATTAGACTATAAATAAGTCTTTAAATGAAATATGAAGCGATCGCCTAATGTTTACTTTGATAAAATGTTCACTGCTGTGCTGCTAACTATCGACAGCAGATATATAAACTTGGATAAATCAAGAAAACAATGTTAATTATTTTACAGCCATTTAAGTAAAATCTCGTTATAAAAAATGGCGTGAAGACTAAAATTTAGAAAAGCTGTGAATTTCCCAAGCCAGAATGACATAGACAAAAGCACAAAAGTTACCAGCCAAATACTCACAACAAAGATATGCTAGTTGATTAAGGTATAAGTAAAAATTTATTTTCTTGATTAATGCCTATACTGGTTGCTATTGCTTTTCGCTTTTGCCTTATAGATGTTTGCTGCTTCCAATCAATTATTATGGTCTATGATCGGCTTACTCCTAACAATGGGTGGTACATTCCTTGAAGCCTATGGTATCACCTTGCCTTGGAGTTGGAGTCAGCACGGAATTCAAACTTTTTCTTTAGGTGTCACCTGTCAAATTGGTGCGGTGCTACTCGTAGGTTGCTTGGGAGGGCAAAATGCTGGCGCACTCTCACAAATTGCCTATCTAGTGATGGGATTAACCTTACTCCCTGTATTTTCTGATGGTGGGGGTCTTGGTTATGTCAGGCTGTCACAGTTTGGGTATCTACTGGGCTTTATTCCTGGCGCATGGATATGTGGCTTTATTGCTTTTCAAGCCAGACCAAAACTAGAATCTTTAGCATTTAGTTGTCTTTGTGGCTTGTTAACCGTCCACTTCTGCGGTATTACTTATTTGATTATCAGTTACTTTTTTCAGTGGCAAGGCACAGAAAAATTGTCTTTAATTCAAGCAATCCTCAAATACTCTTGGTTACCAATACCAGGGCAATTAGCTGTAGTCTGTGCCGTTACCGTAATAGCATATTTATTACGTCACTTAATGTTTTATTAGTCAATAGTCCATTGTCAATAGTTGACTGTTGACTGTTGACTGTTGACTGTTAACCAACTCACCATGACTTTAAAAAATCGCCTGTTTTGGATAGCTGCTTTTTTCGCTTTTTTCTTAGACCAACTGACAAAATATTGGGTAGTACAAACTTTTAAATTAGGAGAAACCCTCCCACTTATACCAGGGGTTTTTCACTTTACCTATGTTACTAATACTGGTGCGGCTTTTAGTTTGCTCAGTGGGAAAGTAGAGTGGCTGCGCTGGTTATCGTTAGGAGTAAGTTTAGTATTGATAGCTTTGGCTTTGTTAGGCCCAGTATTAAATCGTTGGGATCAGTTGGGGTATGGAATGATTTTGGGCGGGGCGATGGGCAACGGTATTGATCGTTTTGTTTTAGGCTATGTAGTAGATTTTCTTGACTTTCGATTGATTAATTTTGCCGTATTTAACGTGGCAGATTCATTTATTAGTATTGGTATTGTGTGTTTGCTAATTGCTTCTTTCCAAAAAACACCAACGGTAAATCATAGAAGGTAACGCAGGTATAGCAGGGGACAGGGGACAGAGAACAGGTGACAGAGTTAAAAGCCCGTTGAGTCAGGTTTGTATGATTTTTTGATGTCCTAATCTATGTGGTTACTGCTATGTAACTATTGACCATTGACAATTGACTGTTGACTCTACTTAACTATGCTGTAAAAAGTCTATTTTGGGTAACAAAGGATCAGACACCATCGCTACCCCAATAAAGCCCCAACGTTTTAGCAAGCTACTTAATTGGCTTCCAGGAAGAGATTCTACAGCAAAGCGGTTTGCTACTTCTCCTGCATGGGTGTTGAGATAGCTTAAAGCATCAAAGTTTTCCCGAAATAGTAATAAATAACCATTATCTTCAGAGTTAGGACGGGCTGTAAGGTAACGACCATCTGCTTTTACACGCAGTAGGTAATAAACTTCGGAAAGCATATTTTAAGAGTCCAATGTCAATAATCAAGAGTCAATAGTTGATTGTGATTACTATGGACTATAAACCCTTGACTCATCATTATTACTTAAGAATCTAAACGAATGCGAGGATCGGCTACTTTTAACATTAAATCTGCAATTAAGTTGCCGACATTCAATAGCACAGCACTCATAACTAGGCTCGCCATCACTAAATATTGGTCTTTAGCGATAACGGCTTGTAAAGTTAATCTTCCTAAGCCGGGCCAGTTAAAGAATTGTTCAGCGATAAATGCACCACCTAATAAACTAGCTAACTCAAAACCGAGCAAAGTTATTAAGGGGTTGATAGCATTGCGGAGAGCATGAACGTAAATTACTCGGTTTTCTGGTAGTCCCTTGGCACGGGCTGTTTGAATATAATCTTGACGCAGTACATCTAATAATTCCCCACGAGTAATGCGTTGTAAACCAGCAAAGCTGGTAATACTCAAAGCAATGGTGGGTAAAATCATGTGCCAAGCAACATCAATAATTTTGCCGAACCAAGATAAATCAGCATTGTCGATGCTGGTCATGTCACCAATGGGGAATAGGGGTGAGGTAAATTGAGCGAATATTAATAAAACTAGAACGGTGATGAAACTGGGAAACCCTTGTCCGGTATAGCTGACAACCTGTAATATGCGGTCTGTCGCTTTATTTTGTTTGACCGCAGCGAGAATTCCTAGGGGAATAGCGATCGCCCATGTCACAATTAAAGAAGCGATCGCTAATAATAAGGTAGCCTTTACTCGATCCCACAACAGCGACGCAACAGAACGCTGATAAATAAAACTTGTGCCAAAATCCCCTTTAGTCAATATCCGCCACAACCATGAGAAATATTGCTCAGGCCAAGATTTATCTAAACCGAACTGTCTCCTAATTTCTTCGATTCTTTCTGGCGAAATTTTTGGATTTTGTCGCAGGGTATCTACATAATCCCCTGGAGACAATTTGATGATGAAAAACGATAGTGCTGATGCCAACAATAAAGTCAACAGTGCTTGCAATATCCGTTTCATCACATAAATAAACGTTTCACTCGTGACTAGCCTAATTAGCCAATCTCGACTTGTCTCCAGGGAAATTTTTGTAGCCGTCATAGAATTTAGTTTATAGTCAATGGTCAATGGTCGATGGTCAATGGTCAATGTCTTTGGACTATAAACTTTTGACCAATGACTAATATTCAACTAACGAGATAATCGGTACATCGGGTAGATGCTTGCGCCCTTGTAAATCCCGTAGCTCGATAATAAACCCAAAACCAACTAATTCGCAGTCAAGTTGTTGTACTAACTTTGCTGTGGCACTGGCTGTTCCACCTGTAGCAATTAAATCATCCACAATTAAGACTCGGCTACCTGCGTGCAAAGCATCTTGATGCATTTCTAAGCAGTCAGTACCATACTCTAGCTCATACTCAATTGAATGAACGGCTGCGGGTAACTTACCTCTTTTGCGAACAGGAATAAACCCCGCCTCTAATTTATAAGCTAATGGAGCGCCAACAATAAACCCCCGTGATTCCATACCAAGCACATAATCTGCTTGAAACCCAGCTTCTTTGCATTTTTCTGTAAAAAAGTCAATAGTGTAGCGTAGTCCCTCTGGATCGCGCAGTAAAGTAGTAATATCTCGAAATAAAATGCCTGGCTTGGGAAAATCTGGAATGTCACGAATGAGAGATCTTAAATCCATAAACAGTTAGGGAATAGGGAGTAGGGAGTGGGGAGTAGGAAAGAAGCGATAGGGGAGAAAAGGAGTAGAGGGAAAACTGACAGCGATATTCCCTCATGCTCCCTGCCCCGTTTCCTCTTTTCATTTCTCATTCCCAGAAAAATCGTACACTATAATGTCATACGCTGGTTTTAAGACTCTAGTATCACCGCCATTGACGATACGGAGAATCTACACCAAGCTTAAATATGGCTGTTATTCATGATAAAGGAAGATAAACTGATGCTGAAAAAACTGAAATTTAACTATAGGTAAATCTTGTAGGAGAACAAGTTAAGTCATGTATACGTGAAGTATTATGGCTACTGCCACAAGTTTAATGTTATTTTTTGGCTACTTATCTTAAATTTAGTTGTACTAGTTGTATCTAGTCTGTTGGAAGCGCACAAGGTAATTTATAGAATGAATGTCTCCGCGAGCTTAACGCCGTTCAACAGTCCCGCGCCTGCATCACTACCGATGATTCTGGACACGTTACCAGATCCGGCGATCGCGGGACAAGGATGTCCACCCCGAACTCGGCTACAAATTGACTTAATTTTACTGGCGATCGAAGCTTTAGAGCTTGGTGGTTCGGAAGCAATTTTAACTTTTGCTGAAGAGTTAGATTTAAAAGAAATTATTAAAGACAGAGTTAATTTGTGGCGGATGCGTAGCTCTAACCCGATGCGAAGAGCTAATATCCGCCGTCCTTTAACTATTATGGAAGCAAAAGCTCTAGTGGTCATTGCTTGCTACATTGCACGGCGGTTAACGGTGGTGATTCGCCAGATGCTCATGATATATCAACAAATGAATGACAAGCAGATTCCCCTAGAACAAAATTTGCGTTTATCTAATTATTTAGAGCGATTTCGCGTCCATTTTAAAAGTAGAATGAATGCTCGACGTTCTGGGGTATTAGCTTTAACTTCTGACGAAAAATTAGATGAGTTAGCTATTAATTTGTTAGGACAATTACTATTCTGCACTGGCACAGCCGGAATGCAGCGATTCTGGATTAGTCTTTTTGACGGGGAAGTGGCATGAATATTCAACGTAAGTACAGTCTCCCTAACTGTACGTTGCTTTTAGAGGGTTTAAGCGATGCTACAAGGGCGGCACATTTACAAGAATTGCGCCCAGAATTATCAATATTGGTAAATGTAGAATGCTATATATCTGGTCATAAACAGCCTCTTGTGGGAGGAAGAGAATTTTTTGAAAGTTTGGTGAGGGCTGTTAGTGCCTATGCCCAAGAATTTTTAAGCAATGTGCCGAATGCACAAGCTCATAACCAGGATTCAGAAATAGTAGAGTTACAAAAAATTAATAGTAATAGGCATAGATTAATTGTTCATTCTGAAAGTAATACAGAAGGTTTAGAGCAAAATTCTCATAATACTAATTCACCGATTCAAATAGATATGAATACGGTGCAGTTATTTGATTTAGTAGAAGCTGTAGATCAGTTTTTTGCGGATACCCAAACTCTACCAGAGTTATCACTAGAACTACAACCAGTTGCTAAACGTTATGGCGGTGCTAGTGAAGCTGTACTCAAGCAAGCCGTGCCAGCAACTATTGGAGTGGCAAGTGTAGCAGCTGCCGCCTTAGCTTTTAGCTTGATTCCGCCTCCTCAAGTCCGTCCACCAGAACCGCAGCCAGAACCACAGAGTAGCGCAACACCAACACCCAATACTAGTACAGGGGCTACGCCACCAATAACAACCGTTCCTAGTAATAATGCGATATCTCCCATAACTGCGGCTACGCCAACAACCGCTCCTACCGAAACTGCATCTCCTGTAGCAGTTGCAACTCCTGCACCAACACCCACCGCAGCAGCAACAGCACCCGCAGTTGCAGATATAGAAGCCCTGTTAAAGACAGTTACCGAAATTACCGACCCATCACAATTGCGGGCTTTGAATCGTGAGGTTTGGAATCAAATTGATCCAGCTTGGAGCGATCGCTCTACAGTGAAACAAGATTTAGTTTATCGTGTAGGTGTTGCGGCTGATGGTGCGATCGTTGGTTATAAAGCAATAAATCAAGGCTCAAATGAGGCAATAGAATCAACTCCTCTACCAAAACTGCTTTACAATCCCGCAAAGCGTTCTACGAATGAACCCATCGCTCAATTTAAAGTTGTTTTTACTAACAAAGGCGTGCTAGAAGTTAGCCCTTGGCGTGGCTACGCTAGTACACCCCAAGTAATAGGTCAAAAAATCACAGACGCTAATACAGTTAAGGGTTTAAACAAAAAGCTATACGACACCATTCGCCAAAGCTGGAAAGGAACTCCTAGTTACACCAAGGATTTACGCTACCGAGTGGCAGTCAACAAAGAAGGTATCATTGCTGATTATGAACCTCTCAATCAAGTTGCCTTTAATCATTTCCGCGAAACACCCCTACCAGATATGTTTCAAGCCATTTATGGTTCAAATGGCGCAGCACCTAATAATCAAGAACCACTCGCTCATTTCCAAGTAGTGTTTACGCCCAATGGCAAACTTGATGTAACTCCTTGGCAGGGATACCGTTAATAATTCGTAATTGATAATTCGTAATTCATAGTTAAAAATTACGAATTACGAATTACGAATTCATCTTGTGATTTTACCCATATAATTACCCCACAATTGAGCAGCTTGAGCGCTACTGCCAGAGGTGGGGGAATTATTGTCATTTCCTAGCCAGACACCTGTAACTAGGCGGCGGCTAGGAATAAAACCAATAAACCACAGGTCAACGTTTTTATCAGTAGTACCTGTTTTACCAGCTTCTCCTAGACCAATAGCAGCACTACGACCAGTACCTCTGGTGACTACACCTCGCATCAAAGTAGTCATCTCATCAGCTACTGCTGTAGATAAGACTCGTTTGTTGGCTTCACGGTCTTGGTCAAAGGAATAGATCACACGGCAGCTTTTTAAATCATTACGATCTTTGCAATCGCCACTGTCAAGGATGCGGCTAATGGCGTGGGGTGGGTTCCATACACCTTGATTCCCGATAGCACCAAAAGCACCTGTCATTTCTAAAACATTCACTACACTTTGACCCAGTACTAAACCAGGAACCGGATCAAGTTGTGACTTTATTCCTAAATTTTGTGCCATTGCAACAACTTTATTTAAGCCGATTTCGCGGGCAACTCTTAAGGCAATGGGATTTTCAGAAAGGGCAAGACCAGTAGCAATATCTAAACTGACATCTGCACCAGCACGACAGGGTTTATATGTAAAGCCTTGCCAAGTTAAAGGAGCGCAAGAATAAGATTTATTTGCTGAAATTCCCTGTTGAATAGCGGCGGTGTAAGCAAAGATTTTAAAGGTAGAACCAGGTTGTCTTTTGGCTTGGACAGCACGATTGAACTGGCTTTTGCGATAATCAGTACCGCCTACCATTGCCAAAATACTACCTGTTTTAGAGTCTAGGGTAACCATCGCCCCTTGGGAAAACCGAAAAGAGGAGCCAGCATTATTCACTGAGTTCCGCAATGATGTTTCAGCTTGGGTTTGAATTGTTGGGTCTAGCTGGGTTTCTATAATGTAGTTGCCTTCTCTAGCTGCGCCTTCCCCCAAGATTGATTCCAGTTCTTGAAAGACATAACTGTAAAAATAGGGAGCGATGGTTTTGGCTTGTTGTTCGCAGACTTTCGGGCTGACTTGAACTGTAGAACGTCTGGCGCGGTTAGCCTCTTCTTGGGAAATTTTGCCCATTTCCAGCAATCGCTTGATGACGCGATTGCGGTAATCAGCAGCTTCTAGTTTATTTGGCCCATCACCACAAAAATCAAAAGCGTTGGGAGCAGGCAAAATTCCTACTAACGTTGCTGCTTCCGCCAGGGTTAATTCTTTAGCTGACTTTTCAAAGTAAAACTGAGCAGCATCTTCAAAGCCAGAAGTATCACCGCCCAAAAATACCCGGTTTAAGTAAGTCAGCAAAATCTCATCTTTGCTGTAAAAAGTTTCTAATTTGAGAGCAACTATCGCCTCACGCAATTTCCGCCCCAAGGAGTCTTGATTACCAACATAGTCACGGAACAAGCTACGAGCGACTTGTTGGGTAACTGTACTGGCTCCTTGTTGTAAATCTCCACTGCGAGTATTAATTAACACGGCACGTAAAACACCCAAAGGATCTACGCCAACGTGCCAGTAATAACGGCTATCTTCTGAGGCGACTACAGCGTTGGCTAAATAGGGGCCAAAATCTTGCAGCCGTTTCATATCTACGTGGGAAGTCGTGCGCGGCTCACGTAGAGGCGTTGAGCCATCACGGGCGTAAACTATAACTGGGGCGCGAGTTGCGGTTGGTAAAGGTCTGACCTTGAATTTCAGCGATTCGACACCAATGACTAATGCTAATAATGCCGTCGCCCCGCCAACACCATAACCTGCCCAGGTTGCAGCTTTTAAATACCAAGGTGGCGGATCAACATATTGCAGTCTGACTGATGCCGCTAGTTCTGGTGGCCCTAAAGTGATAATGTCGCCATGCCGCATTTCTAAGGAAGAGAGCCGCCGTTTACCGCGATAAATGCCATTAGTAGAGTTTTCATCTCTAATTATGAAAACTGGCTTGCGTTGTGTAGAGTCACGCGATAATGAAAGATGGATTTGGCTAACAACTGGGTTGCGAATTACTATATCGCAAGATTTAGAGCTTCTGCCGAGGATGTAGCGATCGCCCAACAGTGGATATATCTCCGCCTTGTCCGCCCCCGAATCTTGTACCCACAGTTCTGGTACTTTGGCGTTAGGTTTAAGTGCTAGCTTAGAAAAATCAACCCTAGCTTGAATAGTATGTACTGCTTGAGTCAGTTGACCAAGTAACGTCTGTGGCTTGTGAGGGGGTTGGGGGGAACTCATCGGTTATTTACATCACAATTATTTTTAGTGAAGAATCGGGTAATGGCGATCTCCATACAGGTCTTCCACCATTTTACTCGTAAGCCAAAGTAGAATTTGGCTGTAGAAAATTTTTGTCGATTCAATCTTACACCATGACAATAATTTAGAGCCTAGGATTAAATTTTCTATCTAAGGTGATTGGATTTACCGCAATAAATTTTTGTTCCTTGCTTTAAAAGACTGATTTTATTAGCCTTGTTCGTTGAATAACTAGATTATTAACTTTTTATTTTTGTATTTCTAAAAACTCTAAAACCTGTGGTAAACTCTTAAATCTAACATAGTTCAATAATTTTTAGATAATCTTTGTTGCAAAATTAAACATCAGCATTTCGGATGATTTTATTTATTTAAATATCTGGTTTAATGGGGCGAGTGTTCTGTTTCCGTTGAGGTTAATTTAATAATGAAGGGAAAATCTCTGTCGTTGATTGGTACAGCCTTGACTTTGGCTCTGAGCGCTAATGTTGCTGTTGCTCAATCCAGTAAATCCCAAATTGCTCAATCCAGCACCACACCCACTAGTTCTCCAACGGAAATCAAGCTGTCACCAGAAGGTTTCGAGATTCTTTGTAAAAATTTCCCATATAACTCTCGTTGTCCTAACGGTCAACCATTGACCTCACCAAGTACTTCTGCGCCTACACCAGGAGGAACACAGCCTTCTGATATCCAAACTCCTGGCAGTCCCACTCCTGAGGGTACAACTCCTCCTACCCCCACTACACCAGAGGGTACAACTACACCTGAGACATCTCCTGGTAGCACAACTACACCTGAGACATCTCCTGGTAGCACAACTACACCTGAGACATCTCCTGGTAGCACAACTATACCTGAGACATCTCCCGGTAGCACAACTACACCTGAGACATCTCCTGGTAGCACAACTACACCTGAGACATCTCCTGGTAGCAATATCAACACGCCAGGTAACACTACTCCTGGTACCTCAGATCCAGGCTCAACTGCGCCAGATGCTACCCCTCCTGGTAACACTACTCCTGGTACAACTACACCTGAAACTACTCCTGGTAGTCCAACTCCTGGCACCAATGCACCAGGCTCCCGCAATCTGAATGCACCAGATTCTAGCACTCCTGGTAGCACAACTCCTGACACAACTGCACCAGATTCCAGCACAATTCCTGGTAGCACAACTACACCAGGTTCCGGCACAAATCCTGGTACTACAAACGTACCTAACGATAGTATCAAACCCGGTTCAGCATCACCTTCTAAGTAAAAAAGATAAAATCCGATTGTGACAAAACTTCTGTAATATAGCGTCTAGATGAACACTCATCGTAAAGGCTGACGATAAAAAAAGTTTTGATGATGTGTAATAAGACGAACATCATATGACAGATAGTTAAAAGCTAGTGGGGTAAGAAAAGAAAGAGAGAGTGCGATCGCATTCTCTCTTTCTTGTTTAAAACAAAAAATATCGCTGTGCCATTGGTAAAACCGTCGCAGGTTCACAAGTTAATAATTCACCATCGGCCCTGACTTCATAAGTTTCGGGATCTACTTCAATCTCAGGTAAGGCATCATTTAGGATTAAATCGCGCTTACTTAACTGACGTGTTCCAGAAACGGCAACAACCGCTTTTTTTAAACCCAACTGGTTAGGAATGTCTTTTTCTAACGCAGCTTGCGAAACAAAAGTTAAAGATGTGGCATTCTTCGCACCTGCAAAACTACCAAACATGGGGCGCATATGCACTGGTTGCGGCGTGGGAATGCTGGCGTTAGCATCACCCATTTGCGACCATGCAATCATACCGCCTTTAATTACTATCTCTGGCTTGACACCAAAAAATCCAGGTCGCCATAAGCATAAGTCTGCTAGTTTTCCTGCTTCTACCGAACCCACATAATCAGCAATACCGTGCGTAATGGCAGGATTAATAGTATATTTAGCAACATACCTTTTGGCTCGTAAATTATCGGCTTCGCTATCCCCAGCAAGACTTCCTCGTTGAATCTTCATTTTGTGAGCAGTTTGCCAAGTACGAATTATCACCTCACCTACCCGCCCCATTGCTTGGGAGTCAGAAGAAATCATACTAAACGCGCCCAAGTCATGCAAAATATCTTCAGCCGCGATAGTTTCACGACGAATGCGAGACTCGGCAAAGGCGACATCCTCAGCAATGCTGGGGTCAAGGTGATGACATACCATCAACATATCTAGGTGTTCATCTAAGGTGTTGACTGTATAAGGACGGGTGGGGTTGGTAGAAGACGGTAGCACATTGGCTTGACCGCAGACTTTGATGATATCTGGTGCGTGTCCACCGCCTGCGCCTTCGGTGTGGTAAGTGTGAATAGTGCGGTTTTTAAAGGCGGCGATCGTATCTTCCACAAACCCAGCTTCGTTGAGGGTATCGGTGTGGATGGCTACCTGCACATCATATTCATCGGCTACGCTGAGACAAGTATCAATAGTGGCGGGAGTTGTCCCCCAGTCCTCGTGCAGCTTTAAACCCATTGCACCAGCTTTCACCTGTTCTGCTAGTGCTTGGGGTTGACTGGCATTACCTTTACCTAAAAAACCTAAGTTCATCGGAAAAGCATCAGCAGCTTGTAGCATCCGGTAAATGTTCCAAGGGCCGGGAGTGCAAGTGGTAGCGTTGGTTCCCGTAGCAGGGCCTGTTCCACCGCCAATCATCGTTGTGATTCCAGAGGCGATCGCAACTTCAATTTGTTGGGGACAAATAAAATGAATATGGCTATCAATCCCGCCGGCTGTAAGAATCATTCCTTCCCCAGCTAAAGCTTCGGTTCCAGGGCCAATAATAATATCTACGTTGTCTTGAATATAAGGATTACCTGCTTTCCCAATTTTAAATATCTTGCCATCTTTAATGCCGATATCTGCTTTGACTACCCCCCACCAATCGAGAATCAAGGCATTAGTAATTACTAAATCCACTGCACCATCAGCGTTAGAAATGGGCGATTGTCCCATCCCATCACGAATAACTTTACCACCGCCAAATTTCACTTCATCGCCGTAGGTAGTAAAGTCTTGTTCTACTTGTATAAATAATTCTGTATCTGCGAGACGGATGCGATCGCCGACTGTCGGGCCGTAGGTTTCTGCGTAAGCTCGACGAGACACTTTGTAAGACATTATACACTCCTTGAGTTAGGATTGAGTTTAAACGCAAAGGGGAGCAAAGGTAAACGCAGAGGAACGCGGAGTATGAATGAGAATGATTTGAGTGGCGTGATTATTGGGTGTGGAATGAGGGTGCATACGGCGTTGGGGCCTGGGTTATTGGAGTCTGCTTATGAGGAGTGTTTGCATTATGAGTTGAAGCAGGAGGGATTTAAGGTTGGTAGGCAAGTTCCATTACCTCTTGTGTATAAGGAGGTGGAATTAGATTGTGTTTATCGATTAGATTTAATAGTAGAAAATAAGGTAGTTATTGAGATTAAAGCGGTAGAATCTATCAAACCAATTCACTCAGCACAACTTTTAACTTATCTAAAACTCACTCATTGTAAACTCGGTCTCCTCCTCAACTTTAACGTCCTCCATCTCAAAGAAGGTATCAAACGCGTCGCCAATAAACTCTAACTCCGCGTAACGGCAGTCGCTTCAAGTCGGCAAAGCCGCCCAACGCGCTGCCTTACCTTTGCGTTTACCTCAGCGATACTCTGCGTTTAAAGATTGCCATTAACTTTGTTGTTGAAGCCGTAGACTTGACGAGAACCAACAAGAGGAACAAGAGTTATTTCCTTTTCATCCCCTGGTTCAAAGCGAACTGCTGTTCCGGCGGGAATATCAAGGCGCATTCCTCGCGCTTGTTCTCTATCGAAATTTAGGGCATTGTTAACTTCATAAAAGTGAAAATGAGAACCAACTTGTATAGGGCGATCGCCTGTATTAGCAACTTGCAATTTAATAGTAGGACGACCTGCATTTAGTTCTATTTCCCCTGTGGCTGGAATAATTTCACCTGGTATCATATGTATTTTTATAATTTCAAAATTAACGAATAGGATTATGCACTGTCACTAACTTTGTGCCATCAGGAAAGGTTGCTTCTACTTGGACATCATGCACCATTTCTGGTATGCCTTCCATCACATCATCTCTGGTTAATAAAGTTGTGCCATAACTCATCAATTCGGCAACAGTTTGTCCATCTCTCGCGCCTTCTAAAATCGCAGCAGAAATATAAGCAACTGCTTCGGGGTAATTTAATTTCAAACCTCTTTCTTTGCGTCTCTGTGCTAATAAAGCAGCAGTAAAAATTAATAATTTATCTTTTTCCTGCGGCGTAAGTTGCATCTTTGCGTCCTTTGTAGTTCGTTTAAATCTGCCAAACTCTTGGTATGCAGCTACCACGACTCAAAAAAGATGTTCGTAGTATTTGCCAAACAGCCGTAAACCAGTTTCTCACCTCCGATGTGGAAGCACCGCGATATCTACACAAAAGTCCATGTTCTAGCTGTGTCACTCCAATGAGAGAGTGAGAAGTGAAAGAAGAACGGGCTTTTTCAAGAATTTCGGCTGAAACTGGATGACCAACCCAAACCAAGCTACCGACAATTGGCTGTCCAAACAAACCATGTGGACTGTGAAAAATTTCTGAGTTACCAGGTAAAAATTGACGATCTATCCACAAGGGTACACCTTGCTGCCAAATTTCAGTATGCGATCGCCATTCTCCTTGTAAAAATTTTTCGCCTCTAGCACTGCGACCAAATCGGGTAATTTCCCAGCCTAAAAAACTGCCTCTGGGTGCTAATTCTACTCGTAAATCTTGCCGGTAATTTGCACCGTTAAACAAAATTGTTTCTTGCGGCAAAAATTCTAAACAAGCATCTGCATCAATTTGGATATCTATATTTTGTCTAGCTTGCAAACCATTGCTGCGATATATCTTACTGGCGGCGGCTGTAGTGATTAAAGCTTGGGTGCTGGCTTGGAGATGGAAGTTGGATGATAGGCGATCGCCTCCCACAATTCCCCCGGCTGTATGTAAAATGACGCTATGGCAGACTTGTTGGCCTTCGGGATAAAACGGGCGTTGTATCTTCAGGGGTGCTTGATGATGATTGTAAATTAGCTGGGTGGAATTTTGGCGATTGGCGTAGACTAAGTTAAGTTTGCCATGCCAACCTGCTGCTGTCTGTGGATGCGAAATCATTCGGATAAGACGACGACATTACACAACAAGATTTAACCATGCATTTAAATGCCGGTTATTATTTCTAAACTCCAGTTATAAACAAGAACGCGATCGCGTCCCATTGACTTTGCCTGATACAATGCTTTATCTGCCGCAATGATCATTTCTTCACACTCTGAACCTGGCTGGGGAACTATTGTCGCAACTCCAGCGCTC
The DNA here is from genome assembly GCF_014697475.1 of Nostoc sp. FACHB-152. Lineage (GTDB taxonomy): Bacteria > Cyanobacteriota > Cyanobacteriia > Cyanobacteriales > Nostocaceae > Nostoc_B. The sequence goes on along the minus strand of NZ_JACJRV010000003.1, from coordinate 301,297 downwards.
AAAGTGACATGAGAATTGACTGAGGAACTGCTGTGAGGAATTGCCAAACTAGAGACAGCAGAACATATTTTCTGGGCAACTTGAGTAGCTCCGGCGACATCTGTATTAGGCAGAATTACTGCGAATTCTTCCCCACCATAACGGCTAACTAAATCAACGGAGCGTCTAGCCGCATCTTTGATGGCTTGAGCAACTTTTTGCAAACAGCGATCGCCTACTCGATGACCATAAGTATCGTTGTAAGATTTGAAGAAATCAACGTCACAGAGAATCAGCGAAAGGGGCTTTTGCTCCCGTGCCATGCGCCGCCATTCTTGATCAAAATAAACTTCAAATTTCCGGCGGTTAGCTACTTGAGTTAACTCGTCAATAATAGCTAATTTTTGGAGTTCTTGAGTTAAAAGTTCTTGTTGTTGTTGTAACTGAGATTGATGAATCAACCTTTTTATGCGCTGAAGCAACACTGGCCAATGAATTGGCTTAGTGACATAATCTATGGCTCCTGCTTCAAATGCACGATCAACTGATTCTTGATCATCTAATCCTGTAATCATCAAAACAGGAATATACTTACTAAAATCAAGAGATTGCAATTGTCGGCAACACTCAAATCCGTCCATTTCTGGCATCATTGCGTCTAGGAGGACTATATCAGGATGCAATTGCCCAAAAACAGTTAAAGCCTCTTTTCCATTTTGGGCTTCTACTGTTTGATATCCTGCCCCTTCTACAAACAGTCGCAATTGGATTCTATTTAATCGCTCATCATCAACAATTAAAACTAAATTTTTATGGTTTTCAATTGTGTTATTCACAAGTACTTTATTTATAATATTTTTTCAAATTAGAAAATATATTTTAACAATAGATTAAATAAATCTTGAGTTAAAAAAACGATGCGATCGCTTATACTGTCTCACTTTAAGTTTGATACAAATAGGCCGCAGGGGGCAGGGGAGCAGAGGAGAAATTGTTTGTATCATTTATTTGGTGAAATGGTATTATTTTTAACTTGGCTGGCTCCATCAGTTTCATCGAGGGCAAGAACTACAGGAGGTTTCTTGTGAATTTTATAGTGAGTCATTTTGCCTATGAGGATGTTGTAACTGTAAAGCAAATACTACCCTTTGATACTCTGTTTCGAGCTTTGTCACTACAGTATAAGCACTGAGTATAAAATCAGTCTTAGCCATCATTTCTAATTCATGGCATAGTTCGGCAAGAGGCATAGCACCGATAGTCACACTCAAAGATTTTAGCGAATGAGCAAAACTCCGAAGTTCAGCCGCATCTTGTTTGTTAACTGCCTTCTGAATCGCAAGGAGTCTTTGTGGAGCATCTTCTAAATAGCAATCAATAAACTGTGCCAAAATTTCAGCATCATCACATATTGCATCTTTTAAATCTTGAAAAATTTGGACATCAATAGCTGGAGTTTGCAGAGATTGTTTTTCAACTTCCGAGTGAGAAATTAATTCATCCTGGCTGATAATAGCTATTGATTTTTGATGATCACTATCTAAAGAATGCAAATCTTGATATTTCTTTAAAGCTTGAACTAGAGCCTCCATCCGAATTGGTTTACTAATATAGTCATTCATCCCAACGCTAAGACATTTTTCCTTATCGCTTTGCATAGCATGGGCAGTCATGGCAATAATCCAAGGTCGGCTGTTCTCTGACCATTGTTGACAAATTTCCTGCGTCGCTTGCAAACCATCCATTTGAGGCATTTGCACATCCATAAAAACCAAATCATAGGGTTGTTGGTGCAAAGCTGACAGTGCTTCTAATCCGTTATTTGCTATGTCAGGGCGATAGCCTATGCGCTCTAGCATCCGTATAGCTACCTTTTGATTTAAAGCAACATCTTCTACTAAGAGAATGCGTAATGGTCGTTGGTTTAACCCAGAATCAGATTTTGGTAAAGATAATTTTGTCGGTAAGAGAGAAATTTTTTGTTCACACATGGTCTGCATAAATACGTTATAAAGCTGCGATCGCTTAATTGGTTTATTGAGAACAGCCACAAAACCTAGTTTTTCTCTATGCTCTTTCTGGATTAATTTTTCAACCGAACTCAGCATTACCAAAAGCAAGTTTTGACACGCTGGTAAGGAGCGAATACGTTCTGCCAAAGTTAAACCGTCCATATTTGGCATTTGGATATCTAAAACTGCAATATCAAATTGCTTACCGGAGTTAATTAATTCCAAAGCTTGTAAACCTGATTCCACTGAGTGAACAATCATTCCCCAATTAGAAGCTTGTAAACTAATTACTTGTCGGTGAGTTGCATTGTCATCAACGACTAAAAGACGTTTTCCAGTTAAATCTTGAATTAAATTAAAATCAATTATTTCGCAACTAGAAGCCGCCTGAGCCATCAGTGTGAAATAAAATGTCGAGCCAACTCCAACTTTGCTCTCAACCCACATTGAGCCACCCATCATTTCACACAATCTTTTACTGATTGCTAAACCCAATCCAGTACCGCCGTATTGGCGAGTCATTGAGGAATCAACTTGGGTAAAAGCTTTAAATAGCCTATCCATCCGCTCTTGGGGTATACCAATGCCTGTATCTTGAATGGCAAATTGAATTTTGTATTGGTTTTGGCTAATGTCTTGATTGACGATTACAGAAACAACAACTTCGCCATTTTCGGTAAATTTGATCGCATTATTAATCAAATTCACTAAAATTTGTCGCACTCGCGTTACATCCCCAACAATTGTGATTGGGGTTTGGATATTCATTAAGTAGGCTAACTCTAGATTTTTAGCAGCCGCTTGAGGTGATAATAGTTCTAATGCTTCTTCTATGCAATAGCCCAGATCGAAAGGATATTCCTCTAAATCTAATTTACCGGACTCAATCTTAGAGAAGTCCAAAATATCATTGATGATCGTCAACAAGCCATCACTGCTAGTGCGGATAATTTCGACAAACTCTTGTTGTTGAGGACTCAAGTCCATATCCAGCAATATCCCTGTCATCCCAATAATGACATTCATCGGAGTGCGGATTTCGTGGCTCATCATGGCCAAAAATTCACTTTTAGCTCTATTTGCGGCATCTGCTTCGCGTTTTGCCTGCTTCAAAGCCCAGTTTTTCCAAGTGAGTTCTTCTAACCGGCGAGTCTCTTGCTCTAGTAAGTATGCCTGTGCTAGGGCGATACCTAGTTGCGCTGCAACTGCTTCTAATAATTCTATGTCTTCGGGAATCCAAGAGCGAAAATGGCTGTAATGTTGTAGTGCTATGATTCCATTAGGATTTCCTTGATCAGAGATTCGGACTGCTAACATCGACTTTAGTCTGGTCTGCTGAAAAATGGGTTGAGAATTTTGCAGTGAAGAATCTGCGTATACATTATCAGAAGCGATCGCCACATCTTGTGCTAAAAGTTGTTTAACATAAAGATTGGCAGCACTGGGAAGCTCAATTTCTACAGTAGAGTTTTCACCAGGGACAACATAATCTGCAACTAAAGGAATTCGCGGGTTGGGATCTTTCAGGTAAGAGTAAATTGCACAGCGATCTACTTTCAATGCTTGTCCAATTTGAATAGCAGCTGTTTCAAAGATTGTTTTAGTGTTCAGGCTTTGACGAATTTGTTGAGTAATTTGTTTGAGTAGCAGGGTTTGGCGAAGTTGTCGTTGCAGTGCTTCTTGAGCCTGCTTGCGCTCGGTGATATCCTTCATAAAGCAGTGATGCCCAACAAATTGCTGCTGTTCATCGTAAGCAGAGATCATCACTAGCTGTTTATAAAAAATAGTCCCGTCTTTTTTAATTCCTCTGGCTTCAACTTCTACTCTGCCATCCCTAAGCATTTGATTATACGCACCCATCATCCGTTCAACATCATCAGGATGAACTGTCAGTTGCCACTCCATGCCTAGCATTTCTTCGGGTTGATAGCCTGTAATTTTGGCATAGACTGGGTTAACGTCTGTATAGCGTCCTTGGGGATCAAGTTGGGAAATTCCTTCTACTGCGTTCCCCAGGGCAATACTGATTTGTCGCAGTTGAGCTTCCGCGTGTTTGCGTTGGGTGATATCTTCCACTATGTATGAAAGTCGGGGATGTTCACCAGGGCGGGTTTCAACCGGGCAAACAGTTGCAGATAGCCATTTTGGGCCATCAGCAGTTTCGTGTGGATACTCGAATTTTACGGAAGCTTGAGTTTGGATGGCTGTTTTATATTTACTAAGCCAGAGGTTCAGGTGCGATCGCGGTACTCCCAAGTCTGTGGCAAACTGATTTTGTATCGCCTCTGGAGTTGTGCCAAAAAACTGTGCTGAGGTGAAATTATCTGAAAGATGCCGAACATCGTTGTCGTGTAACTCAACAATCCCCATCATCATTGCACCACTGTTAAAGAAACTGCGGAGGGTAGATTCACTTTGCAATAATGACTCTTGTGCGGCTTTGCGATCGGTAATTTCGACAACAACAATGCCAATGCCTATCGGCTGGCTGGTTGGTGACAGAATCGGAAAGTAAGAAGCTAACCAAGTTCTAACTAAACCTGGAAATTTAGCAGTTTTTCCATTTACCTCAAAATCGAGAACAGATTCCCCGGTAGTTAAAACACGCTGGAATACTTGCTCCTGCTGCGGTGCTAAATCAGGAACAATCTCCCAAGGTGTTTTGCCAATATGCTCTGTGGCTGCGACTCCATTAATTTCGGCCAATGCTTCATTAATTACCAGAAAACGCAATTGGCTATCCAGCACCGTAATGCCAACAGGTGCGCTAGTAATAAATGCGTCTAACATCTGCTGTTTTTGAACTACTTCTTGCTCAAGTGCTTTGCGATCGCGTAGCGCAGCTTGCTGTTCGCTAATATCATGTAATATGCAAACTGCACCTAGTTGTCGCCCCTGAGCATCAAGAATAGGTTGGGCATTTGCCATCACAATGCGTGCTTTTCCATGCTTTGGAGCCATGATCATTTCCACATCATGGACTTGTTCTCCTTGCCAAGCTCGAAAAAGTGGAATATCCTCCTTTGATATTGGGGTTTCACCATCAGGTAAGTAAAGATCGCAGTATTGCAACCATTGTTCGGGCAATGTGAGTTGTTGAGGTGTATTTTGCCTATGCCAGTTGTGGATAGTGCGATTAGAAAGCGTCAAAACACCTTCCGCATTACAAGCCATGATTCCTGCTCCCACATTGTCGAGCAGAACTTTCAGGAATTCTCGCTCTTTTTGCAATGTCTCCTGGGTCTGCTGACGCTCAATTTCAGTTTTAATCCATTGCGCCATGAGCTTGAGCAGTTCTTGATGAGCAGATTTAAATTTTTCTGCCCGTGGTGTATGGCTAGAAAAACTGAGAGTAATATAAATTTCATTTGTAACTGATACTCGCATTCCCAAGTAAGATTCCATGCCAAATGCACTATAGGCAGGATGGTTTTTCCATTGAGAATTTTTTGTATGTTCAATCGTTAGAGGTTCATCTCTATCTAAAACCTCATAACAGAAAGTCTGTTTCACATCAAAGATATCACCTTTGTTGAGGGTATTATTAGGCGATTGGGCAGCCATCACTTCATAGCGGTTATCTTGTAGACGAGCTAAGATACCAAACTCAAGATTAAATAACTGGCATCCCATCGCTATTAGCTGTTGAATGCGCTCTTCAAAATTAAGATGCTGGGCAGATGTAATCTCATACAGCGATTTGATGGCTGCTTCGTTTTCTTTGAGGTCTAGTTCTTTTTGTTTGACTTGAGTAATGTCAAGGCGAATTGCTAAATAACTAAAAGGCTTACCATCATCATCTAAGAATGGCACAATCGTCGTATCAACCCAGTAAAATGAACCATCTTTTGCTCGGTTTTGAATTTCTCCTTGCCAAACTTTACCACTAGAAATTGTTGACCAGAGTTGCTTAAAGAAAGCGGGTGGATGATAGTCTGATTTAATCAGTTGATGGGTTTGCCCAATCAATTCTTCCTTAGTGTATTGCGAGAGTTCACAGAAATTATCATTGACGTAGGTAATAATTCCGCGATGATCTGTAACTGCCACAATTCCTGGTTGATCAAGGGCAAATTTCTGAAATTCTAATTCACGTAGAGTTTTGTTTAGTAAATGTTTAGCTTCTTTACCCTTTGTAATATTTCTACTAATACCTAAAAATCCAAAATATAAGGTCAACGCTGAAGACCAGGCAATAAAAAGTCCTCCAATCAGAAAAAAAGTTGGTAAGAGCGATCGCTTATGATCTAAAAAAGCTAAACTATGTAAATTTTGCCAAACTAAAAAAACCACAATTGAAATAATAATACCAATTGCGACCGCCAGCGATCGCGGCTCAATAAACTTAAAAAATTTGAATAAATGATCCAAATAGCTTTTTTTCATTGTTAACCCTGGTTTTGCAGTAGGTTTAGTGTTCCCTATGCTTGACCCTGGCTTATTGGTTATGTAGAATTCCTCAGTTTTATTTAATAAAGCAGAGGTGATATAGGAATCCGATTTGATGACTGAACATACTTGTGTAGAGAGGCAATAGGCAATAGGGAACAGTAAAGAAGGAATAAAAGGATACTGAGTTTTTTTCAGAAATCAAATATGAATCCTATAGTATCAACCAAAATATTGATGCGATCGCTGCGGCAGAAATCAAATACAGCGTTTTCGGTTGAGTGCAGTAAGCGATTAAGCACCTAATTTGCAGTTCAGACCACAGGGGAGCAGGGGAGTGTAAATAACTATTGCCTGTTGCCTGTTGCCTATTGCCTATCACCTATTGCCTTCCTATAGTTGATTAATACAAGAACGATTACGCCCTTGGGATTTAGCTTGATAAAGGGCTTGATCTGCGGACTCAATCAAATCTAAAGAAAGCATCTCAATTTGAGGAATTACAGTCGCAATGCCAATACTCAAGGTGATGTGTTGCTTCACAGCCGATGCAACATGAGGAATATTTAGCTGTTCAATAGCTTGATGAATTGCTTGGGCAACCTGAAAAGCACCATAACTATCAGTATTTGGTAAGATGACTACGAATTCTTCTCCGCCATAACGAGCAGCTAAATCTGTAGCACGCTTAACAGTTTGTTTAAAAGCTTTAGCAACAAGGCGCAAACAATCATCTCCGGCGGTATGACCGTAGGCATCGTTATATTGTTTAAAATAATCAATGTCGCATAACAGTAACGAGACACAACCTTGTTCGCGTAAAAGATATTGCCATATACGTTCTAGCCTGCTATCAAAACATCGGCGATTGGGTATTTGGGTTAATTGATCTACCATCGCTATATTTTCCAGTTGCTGGTTAGCAAGCTTTAATTGGTGATACAGTTCTGCTTGCTGAATGGCGATTTCTAGCTGTGTTGCTAGTTGTTGAAGTAGTTCAGTTTCCCAAGCTTGCCACTTATGCGGGGCGTTGCAATGATGAGCCACCAAAAGTCCCCAAAGTTTATCACCTTGTAAAATTGGTACAAGTAACTTGGCTTTAACCTGTAACTGTTCTAATAACTGGATATGGCAATCAGCAAATCCGGCGGTGTAGATGTCTGAAGTAGGTTTGAGCTTACCTGGTAGACAAATCTGTCCTTGCGTTTGGACAATATAATCATCTGTAATTTCTCTATTCAGCAGAGTTTGCCAACCGTCTGCCACTGATTCACTGATTACTATACCACTCCAATCTGGATAAAAGCGGTAGATAATGACGCGATCGCTTTGGAGAAATTGTCTGACATCAGCAACAGTTGTGTTCAATATTTGATCTAAATCTAATGATTGACGGAGACGTTGTGCGATCGCACTCACCATCCGTTCTCGTTCCATCTGCTGTTGCAGTGCTATTTCAGCCTGTTTACGGGCTGTAATATCTGTAAATGATCCCACCACGGCATAGGGCTGTAACTCATTTGGTTGAAATAATGGTTGAGAATTAATCGAAATCCAAGTTAAACTGCCATCAGGTTTGTAAACTCCCATAATGACATTAAATTGGGGCTGTCCTGTACGTAACGTGACGACGGTAGGATGAGTTTCACCAGGAAAAGGAGAACCATCCTCATGAACTGCGCGCCATCGCTCATCGATGGAAGCGCGACCCATCATTTGACTAGCTGTTAATCCTAAAATTCTTTCGGCACTGCCGTTACAAGCAGTAATGCTGCCATCTGCTTGCTGTAAGACAATACCTTCTGCCATCGTAGTAATGACAGAACGATAGCGTTGTTCACTTTCTCGCAACGCTTCTTCCATCCGTCGGCGTTGAGTAATATCAATATGCGTTCCCAGCATCCGTAGGGGAACACCATCCTCTGAACGAGTCGAAACTTGCCCCCGGTCTAGAATCCACTTATAAGTTCCATCTTTGCACTGGACTCGATGTTCACTGACATACTGTTGCGTTTCACCGCAAAGATGCTTGTTCAACTCCTCGTAAACTTGCCATTTATCATCAGGATGAATCCGTTGCTCCCATTCCGTGATGGTGTTTTCAATCTCATGCTCTGCAAACCCTAACATTTCCTTCCAACGACGAGAGAAAAACACCTCATCAGTTTTAATATTCCAGTCCCAAACGCCATCACCGTTTCCTTCCAAGGCATATTGCCATCTCTGTTCACTAGCTTTGAATGCGGCTTCGATGCGTTTACGTTCTGTGATGTCTTCAAAAATGTAGAGTCTGCCAAAATATTTATCTGCACTATCTCGAATTTGGCTGGAAAAGCGGCGAATTGTACGCCCATCCACAAATAAAATTTCATCCTCAATTGAGCCGCGATTTTCTTGAGGCTGTAATGATGGACAAGATTCAAAAAATGCTGGTAAGTCGGCAATTAACGGTATACAGTCAGGGATGATATCCTTGTTTTTTAAAGTACCTAATCGCATCCGATTTTCTAAATGTTTGATGCCCCAAATTTCACAAAAGCGATGATTGAAATAGAGAATTTCGTCGGTACGATTGTCAACTACAAAGAATCCCAGCAAAGAAGTCTCTGTCATGGAACTCAGCAAAGCTGAACGCCAGCGTAACTCGTCTTCTACACTTTGGCGTTCTTTTAAAGCAGTTTGCTGTTTATTAATATCCTTTTCGTTAACAAGAATCAGGGACTTACCTGTGACGGGATCGCGGGTGCATCGTATATCCATCCCATGCCATCGAATCCCTTTATTAGTGAACACCTGGGTTTCAATATTGAACACCTCACCTAACTGAATCGCTTCTATAGCCTGTTGCCTAACAGTGGGGTCAACAAAGTGACTCAGGAAAACATTCTGAGTTGATAGATTCGGGTGTAAGGTATCTCCGTAACAATCCTGGGCTGCGGGATTTTGCATCAACGGTACACCATCCATTGTGTAGAGCGATATCATCACTTTGGTATGGCGCAGTGCTTCAATTGAGCGCAATGTTTCTTGTTCGATCGCATTGACAGTTTCCAGGCTTCCTTCAACTAGCATTGCCATTCGCCCTGGTTCGATTTCAATTCCAGAAAAGAGGCAGCGAACCCAAACAGGTTTACCTTCTGGATAAAATGTCCAGTTTTCACTGATGGTTTGTCCTTGCTGAAATTTTTGCAAATAGGTTTGCAGCCGAATCCGAGTAGATTCAGAAACATCACTGAAGTTGCGCTTGAGCAGTTCTTCTCGACTTTGCGCGTTCCAAATAGTAAGAGCTGCTTTATTCGCCCAGTACATCTGCAATTTCTCAATATCGTAAATCCAAGTTGGAGTTTGTAATCTGTCAAAAACTATCAACTCTGCGGCTGATAGATGCTTTGGTAATACTGTTTCTGTTGTAATGGGGTTTCTACGGTTTTTGTGCAGAGTTCTTTTAATTGGTTTCAACTTCAACTTGGGTGGAACTGTCAAATTTTTATAGTGTTGATTCAGTTGTAGTAATCTCTGGGGCTGTTGTGTTTGCCTAACAGCTATTCCTAGTTCTGCTGCTAACAGATTGAGATATTCAATTTCTAAAGAACTCCATTGACGTGAACTGCTACACTGATGGGCAATCAGTAAGCCCCATAAATGAGAAGATTTACTATAAGTTAGCGTAATGTTCTGACTATTGACTAAAATAGGTACTACTAAATTAGCTTGAACCTGCAAACTAATTAATAGCTCTTTGTAACAAGGCTTAAGCGTTTGAGTATGAATGTCCTCAATAACACTTATCCGTCCCTGTTGATATTGCTCTAGCCATGTCATCTGGAAGCAAGGATCATAAATGAACTTTCCTCTCAGGGGTTTCCAGGCGGGGTTGACAGACTCTTGGGCTATTACTCCATCTCCATCAGGCAAAAAGCGATAGATAATTACGCGCTCGCTTTTTAAAGTGTTTCTGACTTCGCTGACGACGATGTTGAGTATTTCATCCAATTCACGTGATTGGTGAACTCGTACAGCCAGCATCTTTATTTGATTAAGGATTTGCTGTAACCGAATTTCAGAACCCGGTAGGCTATTAGAGGGCATGGCAATATTCAAAGAGTATGCTGGCACAGTAATAATACTGAGACTTTTGTATTTAATATTTATTTAAAGTACGATAATTATAAAATATGAGAAGCAAAATTTAAATTCAAGTTAACATTTGGTAATTCGTAAAACCTTTAACATTAAAGCATTTATCGCAGACTAAACTTAATTTTCTCCTCAAATTTATCTGGTACGTATTACTTAATTGTTTATTGTATAATTTTTTTAATAAAATATAAAAGGCCTCTTCTGTTGTGCAGAAAACTCAATGCAGATGGTGTACTAGTTCACGCTAAAAAATTTGTAGCCTTGGGCTAAACTAAGTATGTCGGCGTGAATATAGATAGTTAGGATAAGGCAGGGGTAATGCGGGTGTTCGCCTAGTTCATTTTTCTTCACATAGCTTTGTTTTTCCTAGTTACTCTAATTAATTCGCATTGTTAGCCCAAATATCTCGCATTTAATAAAATTACTTGAAACAAATGTGTTTCTTGAAAGCAATTATACTGGCGACAAATAAAACCAAAAACTCAGTTCTATTTACTTTTTATATTTCCTTTGTTTATAGAAAATACAGCAGATTGCAGGTAAATGAAGTAAAGATTTGAAGAACAAAGTCATATATTAGAAGATTTTTAACCCTATTGCCTATTGCTTTTTGCCTATCCCCTGCTGTATATAGCCTGTTGTTTGTTTAACCTTGAATCAAGTTAATTCCGTGCCTAATCTGCAAGAAACACATTTAAACCGCGCCCGCGCTAGTCTCAGACAAGCTTTATCTTGGTATGGATATCTTCGCAAGTCAGGACATCTGTCATCTAACCCAAAATTGGCAGGTTTGGTAAAACCAGAATTAGACGCTTTAAATGCCACACTCAGTAAACTGGACTCTAATTTAATTAAAATTGCTGTCTTTGGTTTGGTGAGTCGGGGAAAATCGGCCGTATTGAATGCTTTGCTAGGAGAGAAGATTTTACAAACTGGGCCTTTAAATGGTGTAACGCAATGGCCGCGTTCTGTCAGATGGCAACCACCAGGGGGCAAGATAGTAGTAGAGTTAATTGATACACCGGGACTAGATGAAATTGCTGGCGAGTCACGGGCGCAAATGGCAAAAGAAGTGGCGCGTCAGGCAGATTTAATTTTATTTGTGGTGTCTGGCGATATTACTCGGACTGAATATCAAGCATTGCTAGATTTACGCCAGTCACAAAAACCCCTGATTTTAGTATTTAACAAAATAGACCTTTACCCCGATACTGACAGATCTGCAATTTATCAAAACTTACAGCAGCTTGGTGCCGGACATCCTCAAGCCCAGCCTTTGTTACCCGATGAAATCGTGATGGTGGCGGCGGAACCTGCACCAATGGAAGTGCGCGTTGAATGGCCTGATGGGCGTGTGAGTTATGAATGGGAAACACCACCACCGCAAATCGAAGAACTTCAGCAGACAATTTTAAATATTCTCAATCGTGAAGGCCGATCGCTCCTGGCCTTAAATGCACTTGTACAAGCACGAGAAGCTGAAGCTGCGATCGCTCAGAAAACTATCGATTTACGCGAACAAGAAGCAGAAGAAATTATCTGGCAATTTACTAAATATAAAGCTTTAGCCGTAGCATTAAATCCTATCGCTTTCTTAGATATTCTCGGCGGAACTTTTGCTGATTTAGCTTTAATTCGGGCTTTAGCACGATTATATGGTTTACCGATGACTAGCTATGAGGCGGGGAAAATTTTAAAGACGATTTTAACCAGTTCTGGCGGCTTATTGCTGGGAGAATTAGGCAGTAGTTTTGTTTTAGGATTAGGTAAAAGTACTGCGGCGATCGCTAGTGGTGATAATCCCGTAAATATTACTAGCTTTGCTGGCAGTGCGATCGCTCAAGCCGGAATTGCTGGTTATGGTGCTTATTCTGTCGGTAAAGCCGCCCAAGTTTATCTAGAAAAAGGTTGTACTTGGGGACAACTAGGAGCTAGTACCGTCATTCAAGAAATTCTCTCTCAAGTTGACCAAAATACAATTCTGTATCGTCTGCAACAAGAATTAGGTTTGAAATATTGAGAATTTCTAAGAATTATTTACCTAATTGTTGCAGTTGATAATTCTTCGTCAACTTGTATCAAATTCCTCTGATAATTGCGTTAGATTGCCTTTTTAGAATGCACTATATAAAGGGTGAAGTATAAAGTTCATGTTTCATACTTCATTCTTATGACTTGATACTTTTTGCTACTAGCTTTTTGCATCAAAAATGACAAGAGGGAAATCCCAATCAAATTAGTTTATTAAGAGTGGGTATTCACCACCGTCATCTTTTTCCGTGCTAACTAAACTGGAAGTATTGGCTCCTGGATTTATTCAGCAGCGCACATCCAATCTCTATCGCAGTAAACAAAGGTAGATTTAACATGACAGCAACATACGACAGATTCGACACTGTAAATCAATCTGCTCACAATGGCACCACAACCATTGAACAAGCAATTTTAGAAGCGATCGCAGAAGCTCGTCAAACTTGTGAGTTGAGCGGCGATGGTTCTCCTAACTGTGCTGTAGCTTGGGATATCGTCGAAGAGTTACAAGCCGAAAAATCTCATAAACAGCAAGCAAAACAACGCAAAACCTCGCTAGAAAGTTTCTGCGATATGCATCCAGAGGCTTTAGAGTGTCTAATTTACGATGTTTAACAGTGAACAGTCATCAGTAAACAGTTATCAATCAAAAACTGATAACTGATAACTGGTTTAATTCTCGTGTAAGTCAGCCATTGCTGATTTCGTCAGTTGCTTAATTACGTCTAAATTCGGCGGTGGTGTTTCACTTTCCATCCCTAACCACAACAGATATTCCACATTCCCAGCTGGGCCTGTAATAGGCGACCAAGTTAAGCCTTTGTATCTCCAGCCTATTTTATCAGCTGCTTGCAATACCTGGAAAATAGCATCAGCTTGGTCGTCAGGGTCGCGCACCACACCTTTTTTGCCAACGCGGGATTTTCCCACCTCAAATTGTGGCTTGACCAGCAATACCGCTTCACGGGGAGCTTGAGTTAATTGCCATAATGCAGGCAGAACCTTGGTTAAGGATATAAACGATACATCCACCACCGCCAAATCAGGGATGCGATCGCCTTCACTATATAATTGTTCGGGTTGTAGTTGCCGTAAATTGGTGCGTTCTCGCAAAACTACTCGCGGGTCGTTTCGCAACCGCCAATCAACTTGACCGTAACCGACATCAATACCATAAACTAAACTGGCTCCAGCTTGGAGCAAACAGTCAGTAAAGCCACCTGTAGATATTCCGCCATCTAAACAAACCCGTTCTGCTACAGGAATGGCGAATACTTCCAAAGCCTTGGCTAGTTTATCACCACCACGAGAAACGAAGCGCGATCGTTCTTTTACTTTGATTTGTGCCGCAACATCAACCTCTGTCCCCGCCTTATCAATTACCTGTTCATTAACCATCACTTCCCCCGCTTGAATTAGCCTTTGTGCTAAAGCGCGAGAATTACATAAATTTAACTCTACTAATAATGTATCAAGCCGTTTTTTAACCAAATCTTACCTTCTAAGAACTTTTTTCTTAGCTTTATTATTGAAATTTATGTCCTTCCTTATTTATCAGTTAGGATTCTATTCCAAACATTAGTCCTCCTCATCATAGTTGAACATTAAAACAAATTTTTGTTTAGGCAATACCAGCATAGGTAGATATATTGGATGCTCATCCCATTTATCATTTCCTTTCTGATAACAAATAATTAACGTTGGTACATCAGGGTAGTCCTTTTGAGCTTTTATTGACCATTCACCTGAGCCGAAGCCAAATCCGCCCCATTCAAAAGGAGCTTTTCTTGGCATATCTAATCCTTGACTTTTATTTTTGATACCTCTACGAACGTTTAAACGTCCCTTTTTCATACCTTTTGATTGCAGATCTTTTAATCCTTTAAGAATACGTTTATCTTCCCATTCTTCAGATGGAATATAATAACTTTTTGTGTGACTAAGAATTTGAATAATAAAATCTATATCTACTTCATAATATTTTGTATCTTCTGTATAGTTCATCAATATTTTTTCTATTTTATGAAAATTTTCCTCAATATCTTCTCTTTTGTAAGCTGGACTTTGAGGAAAAATCAATTTCCCAGGTTTTAATACATTAATTGTGGAGGGATCTAAAACATTAGAGCGAGTTGGTTTAAGATTTCCTCCTATCCAGACAGGTTGAATTTGAATGTTATGAATATCATCTCCTATAGCTTGACGCATTGCTTCATCCGATTCATGAATAGAACGAAAAGACTCAAGTATATGTTCTGCTAAAAAGAGACGAGTAACATCTTTTAATTGTGGACGATAACCATACATTCGAGCGTGTTGATGAACTGTATCGATTACCTTTTGTTTTGCATCACGCCCATAATAAGTTACCATTAAACCCTCAATTGTCACTCCTCTACCTAACCTATTACCACCGATTAGTATATTCATCCCAGGATTATAGTTAGGCTCTTTGTCAGGGTTGTTTGCATTAATGATTTTAGGTATTGCACGTCTTAGCTGAATTTTTAATTCATCTATTAGTTCATTAAATGGTGGTAATTTATCAACAGTTTTGTTTAATTCTTCATAAGCTTGCTCTAACCATTTTATTGCTTGTTTGTTTTTGGTTGCTGAACTCTTATCTCGAATTGCTTGATCTAAATGAATTACAAATTGACTAATAACTTTCTCTAAGACATTATGAATATCTTGTTTATAACAAATATGAGCAAGAAAAGAATATGTTGCATCTTCTTTATCCGAAGATAGCATTTTATAAGTTGAACCTAGAAAGAAGCAACAAAGTGCAAACCTCAATCCATCAGGAATTATCCATTGATTACCAGGGTTTTCACCCTTTTGTTTCTTGATTTCGTTGATCTCTTCAGCATCTACAAGACAACAGTAGTTACTTTTTTCAGTAAAAAATAATTCACCACCCATATAACTCTCTCCTGGTTCTGGTAGTGCTGCACAAAATTGTGGACTACAAGGATGGGATAACTTTTGTAATAGCAAACTTTGAGGAGTCGCCGTAATCTGAATGTAAATATGATTAGCAACTTCTTGACGTATCTCACCTATGTGTACAAAAGTGGAACTGTCAGGAACCGCATCTTTTCCGTGTTTAGCTTGTTTAGATTCATTCGTATTTAAACTAGCATTATCGGCTTCGTCATCAAAAATTAATGTAGGGAAATTTTTGACTTTAGCGGTTTTTAAAACTATCAATAATCTCTTCAAGTGAGAGATATTTTTGGTTGTAACTAAAACAACGCCTGTATCTTTAATATAGGGTATAACTTTAGTTTTTGCAAAATCATCTGGGTCTTCTTTCCATGCCTCCCAATCAAAAATAACAGGGCCGCCTTCGATCTGATTATTAAAACGGTTTGCAGTTTGTTCTCCTAACCATGTATTGTTAGATGTTAAAACTATAAAACAACGAAAATTATTTTCATGAGCTAGTGCTAAAGTTGCAATAGTTGTGTTAGTCTTACCACTTTGAACTCGACCATAAATAAGTCCGGTTGTACCATTAGGAATTGGGTCTTGTCCTTTATAAACTTGACTGACTAACCCTGTGCTATTTTTTCCTACATCACCATGACCAAAATTTTCTGAATAAACATTGACGCAGTTTTGAACAACTTCAATAGCAGTGTCTTTAAGTTTATTTGCTTCTCGCTGACCTATTTTTTTCTCTAATTTTTTAATTAATCTATCAATACAGTCGCCATTAATTTCAATCGGAGTATGTGTCATAAATTATTTTATGCTGATAAAATTGCTTCAGGCCAATTATTTTGAGGTATTGTTCGCTCTAAAGGAACTCTACCTGTACCTTTAACATAATAGCTTCCTCTTAATTCTCTTTTCACAGAGATACGCTGATTTGCTAAACCATCGTTATGATTAATAATTGTCCATAATTGTTCTTCTGATAGACAACAAATCCCATCCCGATGACAAATTAATGCTATAAAAAATTTGACATTAGGATATGTTTGATGAACTATTCTTAATGCTATTTCTTCCTGTGAACTAAAGCTAAATGACCAAGAAGAATTGGGTTTTTTTGATATTTTGAATAAGATAGCAGATTCTCTATAATCACTTTTGGCAAGATAAAGAGACGGATGGATAGAAGATAAATAACTTATAGATATATAAGATGCTCCTTTGAGAAGTCGAAGAAAAGCCGCACCGTGCAAGAATTCTAGATCATTAATGCTCATGGAAATATTGGCATTAGTTAAATACTATGTACTATAGTATACTTTAGTATACTAGTATTTTTGTTAAAGGGACATAAATCATTTTGGTATTGCTGAATTAACGAATGATTTGTGTGGGTAAGCAGCTAGATGCTCATCTTACACGAAAGTATTCAACATTTTAGTCTGACTACGCCACTACATCAAAATAATTAAGACACAGCAAAATCTGTGTACTGGCGCAGTTCTTCTGGATGGAAACCTAAAACAATATCTTCGCGTGGGATACCTGCTTCTAATAATGCTGTTGCAACTGGCTCAGAAGTACCATCATATTGAATCCACACTTTATTATTAATAATATCTATATGCACGATGGAAGCGTGTATGCGGCGTACTCCATCCCAACCAACGTGTACCACTTCGTAATGGTCGCGTTCTGAATCAATAACTGCTTCTGTTTCTATTTGACCATTAGCAGGTTTATGACCAGCATATTCAAATATTAATTGACGAATAATTTCACGATAGCGAGTTAGCTTACCCATGTAATAATCCTCTCTGTTTTCTCATCAAAAATAATTAGATTTATTTTTATATTAGTGATAATTAGCTGACCAAAGCGTTCAGAAAATATACCTTCATAAACTCGCTGAGCCACTGCTAGATATAGTTTGCGTGATGGTTCCAGTTCTTTAAGCACAGTGCGGTAAATTTCATACTGTCCCACAGCTTCTTGCAAGTCACTCACAGGAGAAAGGCTGAGAAAACTTTTGATTTCAACCGCTATTTTTTCATTATCTCTCTCAGCAGCAATAGTAACTTTTTCGGCTCCAATATCTATGTAAAGTTCTCTACCACCATAGGCAAGATAAAAAGGATCGTTGGTTATTGTCCAACCATCTGCTGTAAGTGCTTTAATGAATGCGGCATGATATATATCTCTGGCAGGCATTGGTAGAAGATAAGTCCTTACGGATAATAACTGTAAAAAAACGATCGCTTCTTAACAAAAACAAGAGGCGATCGCTTTACAAAAATTTAAATAGCAGACATCCACAGCAGCAAAAAAAGTACAGCTTGAAAAGCCTAAAAAAACTAGTTCCTAACCTCTAGTCCCTAGTCCCTCTCTCAGCTTTTAAACATCCTGCTCGCTCAACTCGCGGGTGATATGGTCAAAAGGTTCATCGACAAAAGCAGCATTAACAACGCCTGCTGCTGCTACTTGTTCTTTGACTATATCCTTCATCAGCTGGACACCACGAACTGTTGGCCCAATAGGTACACCTAGAGAATTGTAAGTTTCTCTTAGCCCTTGGAGTACGCGCTCATCTAACACATTTGTGTTACCAGCAACAAGTGCATAAGTAGCATAGCGTAGATAATAGTCCATATCCCGCAAACAAGCCGCATAACGACGAGTTGTGTAGGCATTTCCACCGGGACGAATCAATTCTGGTAGTTCTTCAAATAATTTAGAACCAGCTTGCTTAACAATAGCAGCAGCATTTGAATTGATAGCAGCCGCAGCTTGTACCCGTGCTGTACCACTCTCAAAATAAGATTTCAGACTGTCGATCGCATTGCGGTCAAAATAACGTCCAGCTACGTCATAATTCTTAATTAAACTTGTAACTGCATCGCGCATTCTTTTTCTCCCAATCGTTGCTTTCTATGATTTGATATTTATTTGGCTGCGATACGCACCAGTGAATTTTTGTGCTATTTAAAATAAGTTCGGCACAAAAACAATTTATCGGCTACTTTAAGGATTCTATGCCAAAGTTGCCCCCGATGAATGAACTTTCCAGTTTTGTACAGATGACGTGTGAAAGGTTAATATAACCTGTAATCCAGGGAATCTGTAACAAAAACTACATATTTATGTAATCTCAAATCTTTACGATAATCCAGGTGTGTCACAACTTGGTTGGGATCAGTAGGGTTAAGATGCTTTGGCAGATTCTGGTTTTACAATAGGAAATTGGCAGAGAAGGAGTAACAATGACAACCCCACAAGAAGTCTTGAAATTGATCCAAGACCAAAACATTCAGATGATTGATCTGAAATTCATCGATACTCCAGGAACATGGCAACATTTGACCGTGTACCACAACCAAATCGATGAAAGTTCATTCACTGATGGCGTGCCTTTCGACGGTTCCAGTATTCGGGGTTGGAAAGGTATCGAAGAATCAGACATGACAATGGTGTTAGATCCCAACACAGCTTGGATCGACCCATTCATGAAAGAGCCAACCCTAAGCATAATTTGTAGCATTAAGGAACCCCGCACAGGGGAATGGTACAACCGTTGCCCACGCGTTATTGCTCAAAAAGCTGTTGATTATCTAGTTTCTACTGGTATTGGTGATACTACTTTCTTTGGCCCTGAAGCTGAATTCTTCATTTTTGATGATGTTCGCTTTGACCAAACTGCTAATTCCGGCTACTACTACGTAGACTCTGTAGAAGGTCGTTGGAATTCTGGTAGAGAAGAAGGCCCCAACTTGGGTTACAAACCACGCTTCAAAGAAGGTTATTTCCCAGTTTCGCCAACCGACAGTTTCCAAGACATTCGGACAGAAATGTTGCTGACAATGGCGCAGTGCGGTGTCCCCATTGAAAAGCAACACCACGAAGTTGCAACTGGTGGTCAGTGCGAACTCGGTTTCCGCTTCGGTAAGTTAGTTGAAGCGGCTGACTGGCTAATGACTTACAAATACGTCATTAAGAACGTAGCTAAAAACTACGGCAAAACCGTTACCTTCATGCCAAAACCAATTTTTGGCGATAACGGTTCCGGTATGCACTGTCACCAGTCTATTTGGAAGGATGGCAAGCCTCTATTTGCTGGCGATAAGTATGCTGGTTTGAGCGAAATGGCATTACATTACATTGGTGGCATTCTTAAACACGCACCAGCACTCTTAGCTATCACCAACCCCACCACCAATTCCTACAAACGTCTAGTACCAGGCTATGAAGCACCTGTTAACTTGGCTTACTCCCAAGGTAACCGTTCTGCTTCTGTGCGTATTCCTCTCTCTGGCACTAACCCCAAAGCAAAACGCCTAGAGTTCCGTTGTCCAGACGCTACATCTAACCCTTACTTGGCATTTGCAGCCATGCTTTGTGCTGGCTTGGATGGTATCAAGAACAAAATTGATCCAGGTGAGCCTTTAGATAAAAATATTTACGAACTGTCTCCCGAAGAACTGGCGAAGGTTCCTTCTACTCCAGGTTCTCTAGATAAAGCATTAGCAGCTTTAGAGAATGACCACGCTTTCTTGACTGAAACAGGCGTGTTCACTGAAGACTTCATCCAAAATTGGATTGACTACAAACTGGCTAATGAAGTTGAGCAGTTACAATTGCGTCCTCATCCTTATGAGTTTTACCTCTATTACGACTGCTAATTGCAACTAGTAGTGATTTTTAAGCCACCCTTAAGGGTGGCTTTTTTTATATAACAACAGCCAAGACAGTTAAGAAATGAACAGAGGATTAAACCTAAACACCAAAGACTTTAACCCTGTCACCTACTTTTAACCTAGCTCATAGCAGCATTGCTGCTTCCATATATGGTGCGTGTAGTTTGGTCTATCTTCCCTTGAATGGGATTCCAATAATGGGACACTTCTTCAGGAAGACCGAGTTCTTGTGCAGAACGCATCAGCATCGATTGTTGACGGTTTTTAACTTGTTGATATTGACGCATCATAATTGCACGAGATTTTTCTTGAATAGACATACTTCAGTCCCCCTAGGGTTTTAGTTATATTTTTTAGACATTTTTTCTTTGTTGATATCACTATAACAAAAATTCTGTAGCTAAAGTTACAGTTTTAATTTTTTTGCTAAAATTAAAATAAATCTTAATATTCTAGAGGCTAGAATGAGTATTTTTACGTGAGATGTAATTTCAAAAGTCACGAAATTCTCATAATTCTGTTCCTGGCAAATTCGGAAAAAACAATCATTTAGGTTTCCGTTCAGCAGCGAAAAATTGAGCTAGCATCAAAAAAGACACTTAATAAATCTTCATACTATGACCGTTATTTACCCACGGAAATTTCAAGGGAATCTAGGGGCGAGAGATATTTTAAAACACGTAGTTCGCGATCGCGAATTGCATCTGATGACCCTAAATCGCTACCGCTACAGCGAACAGCGCAGTTGCAAAGACCTCACAGAGGTAATTGAAAAACTAGACGGACAGCCACGAGAACTAGTCCGAGATTTATCACATCACATTTCTGATGAAGCTCGTCACGCCATGTGGCTAACTGATTTATTAGTAGAACTAGGAACCGATATCGGCAATCCCCCTGGAATGCCTTATATTGATGAATTTGATTGGCTGTTGGATAAAGATACTCACGATCCAAAAACCAACTTAGACGACACCATAATTGCTGGTATGGCAGCAATTAACATTACTGAGAAACGTGGCTGTGAGTATTTTTCTGCCCACATTTATGCTCTTAAGCAAGCACCACAAACAGCAGAAAATATCAAAATCCGCGAAACTATCGAAAAAATTCTGCCAGAAGAAGCCGGACACGTCCGTTGGGGTAACCGTTGGCTAGTGCAAATAGCTAATAAAAGTCCAGAACATCGGCAAAAAGTCGAACAAGCCAAGCGCAAGTATGCAGCAATTGAACAGGCCGCCTTTGAATCAGGCATGGACATTACTCTAGGTGCAGAACTCCGACGAGTAACGAGGCTAGTGGAAATTGCAAATACTATGCCAGTGTGGGAACGTCCGCAATACCTAATGGAACGCTTACCACAGGCTTTGCTAGCACCCCAGTTGCAGTTCACTAGAATTCAAGCTGCACAAAAAGCTTGGCAGCGTGACCCACAAGCATTTATGGAGAAGTTTGTACCAATGTTTCTCAACGGCCTCAAAAAGCCAGAGGACAAGCAAGAGAAAACTAGTGTTTAAAAATGTTTAGTAGGGGCGAAAATTTGTTCGCTCCTACTAGCTAATCGAAAGTTGGCAAATTATTCGGGTCAATACCCTGAGATGCCAAATAAGCCATCAATCGTTCTTTTTGTTGACGTTCTTGTTCAGCACGTTGGCGTTCTTGTTCAATTTGTTCCACAGCCCACTGTAACAAATTGCCTTCTGCATCCCACCAACGCAACCAATATCCTGTGCGGGCTTCTTTAGTGCCTTGCCAAGTTCCCAAGAATAAACCAATTGACTCTATCCAATGACGACCATTTTCGTCAGGTAGCTGCAACTCATAACGTTTATTTTCCAGTTGGTAAAATTCCAATAAGCCGCTATCGGGTTCAAAAATTATATAGATGGGAACCTGTAAAATCTGCTCGTAGAAAAACCATCTTCCTGGTGGGTATGTGCGCTTAACAGAATATTCTCCGCCTTCAGTGTCGGATAAAAACTCCATAACGATCACCGGCACATCTCCTTCTAAATTAGGAGTATAACTTTTGCGATCGCTCAAAACTTGATTAACTGCTGGTACATAAACCCAGTCAGGTGCTTTCAAAATTAATTGTCCGTTGACAGTCGCACAAAGTCCAAAATTTGACGCTATCAACATTTGTGGTTGGATGAACCCACTAATTTCTAAGCTTTCGCGCAAAGCACCAGCCAAAATCGGCTGATTAGTATTCTCCACAGGTTCATCCTCTAATTGATAATCATCGGGTAACGCTTCCCAAGAGATTACCATTTCAGTGAGCGATTTAGCTTCGCCCAGTTGGGTTGCCATAAACACAGCATAAATATTAGTTTCTTCTTATGTTATCGCTCCCTGGAGAAGTTGTAGATATAGTTTGAGTTTCTAAAAATAAATTATCTGATTTGAGGAATAGATGATGCTATAACTTCCGTAACTTTGCTTGATGTTACCAATGCAAAGGTGTCAACCGAATCTATACAAAGAACTTATGAATGTAAAATCGAAAGAATGTTAAATTTCTTGAGTATTAAAAATTTTATCTTGTTGTAAGTCAGTATGCTTTAAAGTTTGAGGCTGATTTGATTTTTGGGCTAGAAGATGATTGTTGACTTGTCAAAATTCATCATACTAAAGAGCTTTATGTAGCTGGAAAAGCTTTGTTGATAGATTCTATTAAATCTCTGCGTCCACTACCACGATGAGGTGTGGGGTTGTCTGGCACATTGGGTTTAGGTTTCGGTTTTGGCTTTGCTGAAAGTAACTGTTGTGGTGCTGTAGCAGAAGAGAGCGTATGTGAGCGATTTAATTTCTCCTGACAATCAAAAGCTAAAGAACCGAACACCAAACTAGAAACTAAAAGGGAAAATGTAACACGCATAGCAGATATTAATCTTAAATGTCTTATATTTACTGCTACTAAGTTTTTGAAATGTATCCGGAAAGTTTGATAAATAGTATTCGGTTTTACAGAAATAAATTTATGTTGAAGTTATGTCGATTTTGTCAACTAATATCCAGTTACCAGAGTAATTTAGCCTACCCCAAACAGTGACTAATTGCTCATGTAGTGCTATTTGTAACTGTTCGTCTACTGGCGATCGCAAAGTTACTAGTTGCCACAGTTCCCCTTGATTAGCAGTTGGTGCAGTAATTTGAAGCTTGTAATCTTGCTGATCTAAACGCTGGAAAATACCTGTAAAAGAGTTACTTTCTTGTATTAATGCTTGGTCAATATCTAAATAATTAGAATTCCCCAAAGCTAGCTGAGGAGAATCCCCACTCAATGGATAAATTTGGGGTCTATCTAAATAATACTGTTGTACAGAAAACCATTCCGGATGATTTGGCAGAAAATTTAGATTAAATAAAGGAACGATGGCAGCAGGTGCTTGTGCATCTTGTAATAATGCTTCTTGTAAAACCCTCACAGGTAAATCCCTCGGCTGTACGCCCAACTCAACGCACATAGCAGCCGCCATTCCTGCGGCTTGACCGATACCCATCACCACAGGTTGTAATCTTGTTGCACCATTAGCGATGTGAGACACAGAAATATTTTTTTCACAAACTAATAAACCATCTACAGCAGCTGGAACTAAGCAACGGTAAGGAATGGTGAACGGTGTTCCTGTCCAGCGTCCTCCCCAACGAATTGACTTGGGTTGTAGTGGTAAATCAAACCCAGGATAATGATGATCGTTGGCGTAGTTACCAATAGCTACGGTATCGGGAAACAAAGATGCAACTCTACCGCCAGTCACAGGTAAGATATCTTGTTCTCGAATTGTAGTGAGTCCCACTAGACGGCGGCTCTCTCGATAATAAGGATGTAATGCAAAAGCTGTGTCAGCAGTTGGAAAAACTTCTTGCGCTAAACCATAGCGGCGGCCTAACTGACTTTGAATAAAATGAGCAAAGTTTTGACTATGCCAGCGACATTCTTGCAGAAACTCGGCTTGAGATGTTTTTGACTCTACCAAACGCCCAACACCTTCAGCGTAATCATTACCCTTGATCGGCCAGTTAATCATAAAGCGATCGCCTGGCAAGCGTCCATAATTCAAAAATTGCTCTGCACCATAGTTTTCCCAAGTGCCATCAAATAGAGAAGGATTATAATTAGGCGCAGCCGGAATTCTTGGTGCAACAGCATCACCAAAATCTTGCATAATTACAACCCAAGTGGGTGACTGCACCGGATATTTTTCTGTAATTGTATTATATGTAGTTGGTGCGCTGGGTTCTTGCCACTGCGATCGCAACTCCCAACCCCAACGATAAGGGACATCTGCCAAAGCCAATAAATCTCCTAATTCTGTACCGTCGAGAATCACCTTGGCTTGAACAGTAAAATCAGCAAACCTAACGCCAGTTATACAATCTCCCTCACGCAACACCTCCAAAGGTACTTGCCCAGAAATCCAATGCAGATTTGGCAATTCTTTTATCCAATCTGCAAAAATCTCTGCCCCCACACGGGGATCGTAACTGAAAAAACTCACCCAACTATTATCTAATCCTCCGGGTTGCCGGTGTCGTAATTCTTGTAAAAACGCACCCCATAACCCCGTTTGGAAAGCAATTAATTCATTACCATCTGGTGCAGATACTCCGGCTGAAGTCAGCATTCCCCCCACCCAAGAAAATTCACTCACCAAAATAGTTTTGGCTCCCCGTCGCGCCGCTTGAATAGCAGCCGCCGTGCCACCAGTTCCACCACCTACAACTAAAACATCAACTGTATATATCTGATTAACCATTAATATTTTTTGTATTCTTTAACAGCAAAACTAGTACGGCTCCCGACAGAATACCACCAAACCAACCGAACAAAGTATTGACAAGTATCCACCAGCCAGGTTGCTCAACATATTTTCACAGGCTCAACCATTGGGCAATCCCAACTATGGGGACACCCCTCCTTAATAAGGGCCACCAAATTGAAAATTTGGTGAGGTGTTTCACCCTGTTGTAATGGTATGGGCTGTTACAGCTATACTGTTTTCCTCCTGCCTTCCTTGATAAAAATATATGCTGGAAAAAGCATGGATTTTGCTAACGAAACCCATGCCCCTACTTACCGATACTGTTAATAGCCTAGCGAGCAGCTACAGCTATCTTTGCGTGTTTATTTACATAGTTCACAAATAATTGCTTCAGCCTGGGACTAACACTAAAGCCATTAAAGTTTTCTAAGAATTCAAAACCTAGACTCTTGGCTTTTGCTAAAGTTTGCTCTGTTGTTAATCCTTCTTTAATGGCTATACTCAACAAGGCAATTCCTGTTGAACGCATCCCTGCGGCACAATGTATGACGACTGGTTTTGGTAGCTTTTCAAGTGTCTTCAGGGTTTTGGTAATTAACTCTTCATTCAATTCTTCTAGCTTCACGGGTACGTTGACGTAATACAGCCCCAATTTTTGGGCTAGCTTTTGCTCATCCTGAAAGAATCCTAGTTCATCAGGCGATCGCAGATTTAACACTGACTTATAACCTTCTTGGATAGCTTGCTCAAGCTGTTTTAATGAGATTTGTCCTGTTGTTGTTAAACTTTCATTAATCAATATGGCGTTGTTCACATTCACTCCTTGTGCTTTTCTTTGCAAATATGCTGATAACCAAGCTGTGAGCAGCTATTCAAAAATTCGCAGTCAAATTTGACAAATATGGCAAACCATCGGCTGATAGCTGCTAAATTTGTCTTTTTGCTTTGATTATTTTCTTGTTCTATCCATAATATACGGTTAGTCTATCGGTTAACCGATGTTTGGAATAAATAATGCATATTTCCGATAGATTTAGTGGTTTTTATATATCAATCTGATTTACTGAGGTTAGAAAAAATGTTCTATTTCTGAATTAAGGCGATCGCACTTTGTTTCTGAAAGTTTATAGCTTAACGTTGACAGCTAATGTTACATCTAAGATCGTTGAACGGTGAAAAAATCAACGTGAAAGCACAGGTATTTAGAGGCGTAAATCAACTGTCTTTTGAAGACATCCCAGTACCAACGCTCTTAGCAGATGAAGTACTGGTGCAGGTGCAAGTTGTAGGGTTATGTCAGTCAGATATTAAAAAAATTCGTTATCCTCTGTATGAACCACCACGCATATTTGGACATGAAACTGCGGGAACAATTGCCGCAGTAGGTTCGGAAGTCAGAGGTTGGCAGGTGGGACAACGAGTAGCTGTGATGCATCACATTCCTTGTATGCGTTGCGCCTACTGTTTAAATGAAAATTTCTCGATGTGCGATGTCTACAAGAATATCTCCACCACAGCCGGATTTAATGCCAGTGGTGGCGGTTTTGCCGAGTATGTGAAAGTCCCAGGACATATTGTGCAGAATGGCGGGTTAATTCCTATCCCCGATGATATTTCTTTTGAAGAAGCGAGTTTTGTTGAACCAACTAATTGCTGTCTCAAAGCAGTGAAAAAAGCTCAAATTGCCCCTGGACAAACTGTGTTAGTTACAGGAGCCGGGCCAATTGGGTTAATGTTTATCATGTTGGTGAAGTATTTTGGGGCAAAAGCGATCGCCACTGACTTACTGCCTTCTAGAATAGACAAAGCCCTAAATGTTGGCGCTGAAGCAGCTTTTGATGCTCGCGATCCCGATTTACCTGCAAAAATTCATGCACTCACCGATGGACTGGGTGTAGATGTGACATTGTTAGCTGTACCTAGTGATAAAGCGTTCTTTCAAGCACTAGACTGTACGCGTAAAGGTGGGAAAATACTGTTCTTTGCCGAGTTTCCCGATGAATTAGAAATTCCTATCAATCCGAATATTCTTTACCGCCGAGAAATTGACTTGATGGGTAGTTACAGTTCTTCCTATCGTATTCAGGCACTTTCGGCTGATATTGTCTTTAATCGGCGGATTGATGTGTCAGCTTTAATTAGCGATCGCTACCCCTTAAAAGACTTATCAGCAGCCGTAGAACAAGCGATCGCCCCTTCTCCCGA
Source organism: Nostoc sp. FACHB-152 (assembly GCF_014697475.1). Taxonomy (GTDB): domain Bacteria; phylum Cyanobacteriota; class Cyanobacteriia; order Cyanobacteriales; family Nostocaceae; genus Nostoc_B. The sequence goes on along the minus strand of NZ_JACJRV010000003.1, from coordinate 274,138 downwards.
TACATACAAAATTTTAATCTATCCTTGATCCGGGCAAAGAAGGTAACTCCTAGAAAATACTTATAGCTAATTTTGCCATCGACTCTCAAAATGGGAGTCAAACTTAGGAGGGAATTTAATTATCAAAACGCACATTGCCTAATCTTTGTTCCCTAGTTCCTATACATCTACCCAAACAATGCCCATGACTTTAGTGATAGTTGTCATCCTCGCCTTTTATGTCGCCTTTAATCTTGGCGCTAACGATGTTGCCAACGCGATGGGAACATCCGTCGGTTCTAAAGCGGTGACTCTCAAACAAGCAATCATCATTGCGGGAGTTTTAGAGTTTACTGGCGCAGTCTTGTTTGGGCATGAAGTATCAGAAACTTTAGCGACAAAAGTTGCAAATCCTAATTTATTTGCAGCTACACCCCAATTGTTAGTTACAGGAATGATGACAGTATTAATATCCTGTGGTGTATGGTTGCAAATCGCCACAGCCAAAGGTTTACCTGTATCATCTTCTCATGCAGTTGTTGGTGCGATCGCTGGATTTAGTGCGGTAGCAATGGGCATAGGTGCAATTGATTGGCCATCAATTGGCATGATTACCATTGGTTGGATTGTGACACCGATAATTAGCGGTAGTATTGCCGCCTTGTTTTACAGCCAAATTAAACGCTGGATTTTAGATCAACCAAATCAAGTTACTCAGCTAAGAGAGTGGATTCCTTGGCTGAGTTCTGCTTTGTTGGGTGTGTTTGGCGTAATTGTGCTACCTTCTCTAACGCAACCTTTAACTAATTTCTTAATTGAAAAAGTTGGGATCGATATACCTGCATACGACATTCCCCTATTCACAGGTGCATTAGCAGCAGTAGGACTGACTTTAATTAGTTGGCGACAACTAGAAGTGGAGGAATGTAGGGGTGCAGAGGAAGAATACATAACTTCCCATTCTCCATTCCCCACTCCTATCGAAAGATTATTCGGTCGATTCCAGCTACTCAGTGCTTGCTTTGTGGCTTTTGCACATGGTTCTAATGATGTGGGAAATGCGATCGCACCTTTAGCGGCGATCGTATATATCAACACGACTGGTAACGTACCGATAAATGGCATTACTATCCCAGTGTGGATTTTAGTTGTGGGTGGTGCAGGTATTGTTGCAGGTTTAGCCATTTGGGGCAAAAAAGTCATTGCTACCATTGGCGAAAACATTATTGCGTTGCAACCTAGTAGTGGATTTTGTGCAGAACTTGCAACCGCCACTACCATTCTCCTAGCTTCTCGGTTAGGTTTACCTGTTTCTACTTCCCATGCACTTGTTGGGGGCGTAGTTGGTATTGGAATGGTGCAAAGCCTGAATGCAATTAAATTCCAAACTCTGCAAAGTATTGCTGCTGCATGGTTAATTACAGTTCCATTAAGTGCAGTTCTTAGTGCAAGTATCTTTAGTTTGGCTCGGATTTTTTGGTACTAGCAGAACACTGAGAGTAGGGAATAGAGGCTGGGTTAGAGAAGGTAGATTTTTTTTGATTGATAGGGCAATTTTCTAATGACTAACTTGAAAAAGGCAGGAAGTAAAAAGTGCAAAATAAACATTTAAATTCACCTTACTTTCTATTGCACACTATCTAGAAATACAAGAATTAGCTAAAATATTTTTGAGGAGAAAATTAGATTTAAAAATTCCCAGGACAAACTAAGCTTTAGGCGAAAAGTAAACTGTAACTTATGTTACAGTTTGCCTTGATTTACAGTTAACTTTTTTAATCGCCATTGTTAAAAATTACCAGGTATTTATTGACAAGTATTTAAAACTTACGGTTGGTATCAAAATAACAAGTATTTATATTGAGTGATATATTTTCTATCTAAAAATCTCACTTTTAAAGGATTGAATTTTCGGGTGATACATGGCACATAGTATGTGAAGCTGTAAAGTCCAAAACTATATCCTTTGCCAAGCTGTGTACAGCATGACAAAATTACTGTGATACGTGCAAATCTTGTTAAATTTTTTGGTCTATCTAACAAAATACTGAAAACTAGTATGAACGCCAAGCAAATTTACGGGACGCAGCTTTATCTTCAAGGTGTTAGAGGTTAGAAGCTAATGGGGCGATTTGAGAAACGACCAGACAACCCGCGAGTTAGAGGCGAACTATCGAGATCGGCAGAAACAGCACTCTGGGCTGTTGTCGAGGATTTAGAAAATCTTCAACAAAATGTGCTGAAATCATTGCAAGACGAAATAAAACGGCTACAAGCGGAAAAAGAACGCCTGTACGATGACATTCAAAAGCTGCTAGAGGAAAAAGAACACTTACAACAAGTGCGACAAATTACCGAACAGCAAGTGTTAATTCGTCAGTTGGCAGAAGTTTTAGCCAAACATATTTCTTCGCAACTGCAATCATCGCTCAAAAATTTAGCTAACGAACTGAAGATGGGCGAGGCTGATGAACAAGCAGTTCTAAAATCAGCCGAAAGTAATGAGCAGATTAAACAAATGCTGGGCAGTTTGGATGATACTCTAACCATTACTTTTAACTCGCTGCAACAAGAACTAAAAAATTATCAAGGTAATCTGTCACAGCAATTGTCTCGGATGCAAAGCCAGCAACAGCAAGGAGAAACTATTGTTGAGGAATTAGTTGGTCGGCTGCGTAGTGAATTAACAAAAGCAATTCAAGAAACTACCCAAGAAAAAAAATCATCCCCGCCAACGGTTTTACAACCAGATGAGCCACCGTCGGGTAGTACGATAAAAATTTCGCCGGCTACGGTTTTACAATCAAGTGAGCGATCGCCTAGTAGTTCTTTAAAAGTATCTTCACCCACAGTTTTACAACCAGATGAGCCAGCATCAGTTAGTTCTTCAGTAAGCTATCCACTGTTATCAGAAGTTACCAATAACTCAACCGAAAATCAGCCGAAATCTTCTGCACCAGTAGCATCGTCAGCAGTTATTATTCCCCCAATTAAAGAAAGTCCAACCCAGCCGCTTTCTATCGCCCCCAAAGACTTTCCCCCAAAAGAAAAACCTCCTGAACCAATTGTTTTACCTAACAAAGATGTTGCAGAACAACAAACGCCATCTTCAACCAGCAAAGTTAAGGGAACTGAACAAAAGTCTGTACTCCGTTTAGATAAACCAGAAACTAAATCAAAATCTTCATCTAACAAGGCTAATGAGCCAGTTTCCGTACTTAAGCCAGATTTAGTTGAGAAGGAAACAGTTTCTCAACCTGTTGCACCAGAACCTAAATCAGGAAAGTCTGGCAAATCGCAAACTTTATCGCCAATCCAAATTGGGTTCTTGCTGATTGTGTTGTCTACGGTGGTGTCATCAGTTTATAACGTCGCCGTCAAGATGATGTTCCACCAAGATTCTGCGGTGGTTGGGAGTTTAGCAGTGGAAAGGTTGCTATTACCAACTTTGGGGAATATTTTCTTAATTCTGTTGCTGCGGTTGGCGGTGGTTGTACCGCTAACGTTACTGTTAGCACCAATCATGCATCCCCAGATTTGGCAAGATCTCAAAAACTTGATGGAATCAGTACGCGGTAAACCCTCAGCAGCGAAAGTCAGGGCGCGGAGTGTTTTGCAACTATCAATTGCTAGTGGTTGCTTTTTGTTTTTATCGCAGGTGCTAATCTACATGGCTATCGGTCAAGTAACGACAGGTATGGCGATCGCACTTTTCTTTATCTACCCCAGTATTAGCGGTTTGTTGTCTTGGTTGTTATTCAGCGATAAACCCAGTGGATTCCGCGCCGCCGCCATCGGTTCGATTTTCTTAGGTGAATTATTAATTTTAGGAGGTGCTGCTACTGCGGGGATCAGTGATTTTTCTGTTGGTAGTAGTGCTGCAATTTTTGGTGGTGTAGCTTTTGCTTGCTATGTAATTCTGACTCGTGTGTGTGCTGCTAAACTGCATCCTGTGTCTTTTACTTTAATTAGTTTAACCACCATGTTCGTTTTGAGCTTGATTGGTTTGATGTTACCCCTACCCAGCAATTGGAGCCTCACAATTGATAATTCTAAGTTGCTGGAGATTGTTTTAAGTGCTTTTATTTTGGGTGTACTGACACTTTTAAGCTACGTTCTCAACAATGTTGGTATTCGCAAGTTAGGAGCCATGCGATCGGCAATTATTGGCGCAGGCGTACCAATCTTAACCGTAGTTTTTGCGGGTTTAATGATTCAGGAAACATTAGAGATAATTCAAATTTTGGGCGTGTTATTTGTCACGTTCGGTGCTGCGGCTTTCAGTTTTGAAAAAATGCGTAATCAGGTTAAATCCTCTAGTTCCGAAACTGAAAATGCTTAAGACCCGCTATATAAAAGCCAGAAAAGTTAAAATTCAAATATTAAGTAAGCTTCTAATTATCTCAAGTTTGATTTTTAACTTTTCAATTCTTTACTTTCTTTTTAGAATCATCAAACAGTTTAACCTAAAATTACAACAGCTTCAGCAGGCAATTTAAAATAAAAGTTTTAAATCTGTTACTTTCATTACAAAATAAGATATCTGTGTATTATATAAATGGCAAATGAACAAGTCATTTTTACTTGCCTCTTAGCCGTTTAACACCCAAATACTTAGTACAAAATCCTAGATAAAATCTCTATTTATTGAAGCGTTCATCCACAGAATTGCTGTGAATGTTTTAGCCGCTTCAGTTACTGAAACGTCTATCTAATCAGCATTTTTATTGTCAAAACATCATTTCTACTAACCGATATCAAGCTGAATAATAAAATCAATTTTTTATTTATTAAAATATCAGGAATCCTTAATAATTATGGCTATGTAAACATAACTAAAGTGTCTCTAAATACAATATTAAGATTAGGTTAATTTACATAAACTTGATAAAAAAGTTTGCGAAATAGAATATCATAAATGAAGAAAGAAAAGGTATTTTTGGACTGAGAATTATCTACCTAATTTGAGGAATTTGATTTTCCTCGGTGCTAACTACCTAAACTGCCAAAAAATTGCCGAAAGCTGTGAGCATTATGGTAGTCTACTAGTATCTATTAAACCTGTAATATTTTCCAAGTTTAGTAGACGATTGACTCTGAGATTACCCCTACCAAACAGGAAATCGACGGGTAACCAAAATTCTCTACAAACCCAAAGAAATTTAAAATCTTGGGAAAGGTGCTTACCATCAAGTCCATCAGCTAGTTACTGCTATTTCAGCAATAAGGTGTGAACCACAATTAGGAGGCAAGTAGTTTTCCTGTTGTTACTAGTAAAGGATGAAAAAATCTAAATACCGAAAGAATCTTTATAGATTAAACGGGGAAGATAGATAATTTTGTAATTGGTATGACAAGTAGAGAAAAGAAAGGGTGATTTTTGAGTTTGTCAGGAAAGAATAACAATAGCAAAAAAAAGCTTCTTTTTAGTAGTAATTTGCTATATAATTCGGAGCCATTGGCAGAACCAAATACTAGTAACCAGAAAATCACAGCATCCTAAAAAGTTTAAAGTAAAGATATCACCTAAATTTAGGTGTATACTGCTTACTTTGCTCTGACTATAAATTTGTAAACGTGCTATTCAACTGTCTGTAATATGAGTAACGACATAGATCTGATCAAACGTCTTAGCCCTAGTGCGATGGATCAGATCATGCTTTATCTGGCTTTTAGTGCCATGCGGACGAGTGGACATAGGCATGGAGCATTCCTAGATGCAGCAGCCACCGCAGCTAAGTGTGCAATTTACATGACCTATCTCGAACAAGGGCAAAATCTCAGAATGACAGGTCACTTGCACCACCTGGAGCCAAAAAGAGTCAAGATTATTGTCGAAGAAGTCAGACAAGCTCTGACAGAAGGTAAGTTGCTGAAAATGCTGGGTTCTCAGGAACCACGCTACTTAATTCAACTGCCTTACGTGTGGATGGAAAAATTTCCTTGGCAACCGGGGCGATCGCGCGTTCCTGGTACAAGTTTGACGAGTGAAGAAAAGCGTCAAATTGAGCAGAAATTACCCAGTAACTTGCCAGATGCACAATTAGTTAGCTCTTTTGAGTTTCTAGAACTGATTGAATTTCTGCACAAGCGATCGCAAGAAGTTCTGCCGCCTGAACATCAGATGCCGTTGAGCGAAGCCTTAGCAGAACACATTAAGCGTCGTCTCCTTTACTCCGGTACGGTAACTAGAATTGATTCCCCCTGGGGAATGCCCTTTTATGCGCTGACTCGTCCTTTCTATGCGCCAGCCGACGATCAAGAGCGTACCTACATCATGCTAGAAGATACAGCGCGGTATTTTCGGATGATGAGAAACTGGGCAGAAAAACAGCCAAATTCTATGCGCGCCTTAGAAGAACTGGATATTCCGCCAGAAAAGTGGGAGCAAGCTATGGAAGAGCTTGATGAAGTCATCCGCGCTTGGGCTGATAAATATCACCAAAGTGGTGGCATCCCCATGATTTTACAGATGGTTTTTGGTAGAAAAGAAGACGAATAAATTTTCTCTTGAAACCTTGCGCTCAGTAATATAATCACCGTGAAATTCAACGGTTGGAAAATTTTGAAATGTTTAGTGATAACGACGGGATCGCTCCTGCTGCAAGAATCAGAAACCTAGCTGATTACTTACCTTAAATAGCAGGAAGCTTCCGTTGGCATCCGCTACTGCAAACCTGATAGCCAGTATTTTTCAGCTTTATATAAAATTTCAAACAGGGTTAATTTTATTAAAAGGGAATAGGGAATGGGCAATAGGCAAAAGAATAATTATCGTTCTTACCTATTCCCTACTCAAAATTTGTAGTCAAAAAGTGACTCGTTACTCTTAGATTATTTAATTGGCAATTGCAATATAGGTGGTGAAGTAGCGATCCCGTTAGCTGTTTCAGCAGCATCAATACAAGAATCTAATGCCTGAATAGGTGTCAAAGCAGAAATTTCTCTACGTAAACCAACTACGCACTGTGCAAAAGTTTCCGGTAATAAACTGCGCCCACAGTAAGTTAATACTGCTGGGTTAACTTCTTCTTTTGTATTTTGGCTAACACCCACAACACAGCGAGCTAATTCCTTGGGACGACGCGCCCTGCTACAAGAAGCTAGTGCATCTGCTGGGGCAATTTGTGTTCTCTGTCTAATTGCTGCTACACAGGCAGATAAATCTCTTGGGCGTATTGCTGTAGAACAACCCTGTGCTGCTGCTTCTGGTGTTACATCTGCCTTTAAAAGTTGACCAGCACAAGCACGATAACTATTGTTGTAATAGGCATCTGTAACTGCGTCACTGGGCAGGATAGATGTTAACAGCCCAGCTGTAGCTACAACTGGTGTAGCTAAACGAATTGTTTTAGCTTTGAATATCCCAGACATAGACCAGCCTTGCGATTTTTTAGCTGTGCTAATCTTTTGTTTGCCCATTGCCATGTTCCAAAAACCCTAAGTTATGCTACCTCAAATGTACGGCAACTCTAATCAGTAATCAAAAATTTATGGGAGTTGTCGTGAAAAATTGAGAGTTGACTATAAAATTTTAATGATTAAATTTAGGATTTTTGGCATTTTTGATTTACAGATATTTATAATAGTATGTCTGGGTAAATTTTAAACAGGATTAGATTAAGGAAACTCATGTCCCGATACAGAGGGCCACGCCTCAGAATTGTTCGCCGTTTAGGCGACTTACCAGGATTAACTCGTAAAAGCGCAAGACGCGCCTATCCACCGGGTCAGCATGGTCAGAATCGCAAAAAGCGTTCTGAATACGCTATCCGTCTAGAAGAAAAACAAAAGCTCCGGATGAACTACGGTCTAACAGAAAAGCAATTGCTGCGCTATGTGCGTAAAGCTAGGCGCGTGACTGGTTCTACCGGACAAGTGTTGCTGCAATTGCTAGAAATGCGGTTAGATAATACCGTTTTCCGCTTGGGTATGGCTCCCACAATTCCAGCAGCGCGTCAGCTGGTGAATCACTGCCATGTCACAGTTAACGGTCGTGTAGTTAATATTGCTAGCTACCAGTGCCGTCCTGGTGAAGTAATTGCTGTTAGAGATAAAGCACCATCGCGGAAGTTAGTAGAAGCTAACTTGCAATATCCCGGTTTAGCTAACCTTCCTAGCCATTTGGAATTTGACAAAAACAAGCTAGTTGGTAAAGTTAACGCTGTGATTGAGCGTGAGTGGGTGGCTCTACAAGTTAACGAACTGCTGGTTGTGGAATACTATTCACGCCAAGCATAAGTCAAGAGTCAAAAGTCAACAGTCAAGAGTCAATAGACTTTAGACTATTGACTTTGGACTATTGACTAACCCCCAATCTGTGACATGGTACGGCTGTATGTACCAGTAGTGCCAGAGTCGCGGCTTTTAAAGTTAATTTCTGCCTTAATTGCTAATAAATGTCTGACTTGTTCTCGTAGTTGCTGGGTGCTAATACCAGAACGCAAGGCAGTTTTTAAATCTAATTGACCAGTTTCATTTAATAAGCAGGGACGTAACCAGCCATCTGCGCTCAGACGCATCCGGTTACACCGATCGCAAAAACATTCTGACATCTGGCTAATAAATCCCAGTGTCCCTTTTGCTCCCGGAATTTGAAAAACATCAGCAGGCCCATTACCACGCACTTGCGAATCTGTCAAGCCCCATTGTTTGCGGATGCGTTGGCGTAAATCAGCAGAAGATACCCAACCGCGATCGCCAAATAATTCCCAATTGCCAATCGGCATAAACTCAATAAATCGGACGTGCCACTGTTTGTCAATGGTGAGGGCGGCTAAATCAAGAACTTCGTGGTCGTTAACACCGGGGATCACCACTACATTGAGCTTAAGAGGGTCAAATCCCACCTTGTAAGCGGCTTGAATCCCATCCCAGACTTGTTGCCAGCGAGAACGTCCGCGATTGCCGATAATTTGATCGAAAATATCGGGATCAAGAGAATCTAGGCTGATATTAATGCGGCGTAAACCTGCATCGTAAAGACCTTGGGCGATGGGAGCGAGTAAAAACCCGTTGGTAGTCATGGATAAGTCTTTAGTTTCGCTTAATGATGCGATCGCCCTTACTAAATTTACAACACCAGGGCGGAGTAAAGGCTCTCCTCCCGTTAACCGAAACTGTGTAAAGCCAACAGGAATAAACACCTCTTGAATCAGGGTGAGTAATTCTGCATCAGTCAGTAATTGTTGCTTTAAAGCATATTCTAGTTCTGCACCTTCCGGCATACAGTATTGACAACGGAAATTGCAGCGATCAATTAAGCTAATACGAAGATAATCTACCTGGTTCATTTTTAAGTATTTATTTCTATTGTAAGTAGCTAGGAATCGGGAAAACATTCAACGTAATAAAAGCCCGTTAACATTTGCTTATACAACTCTTTCATCAGTTGGGCTGCTGCTTGATTATTCAACTGCCATAATGAAAAAACTACACTCGCCCAAGCCGCATACATTAATCCTTAGTTAATTTTCTGCTAGAGGTGCGGAGAGAGTTTGCAAGAGGTCTAATTTTTACCAGCAAAATTGATGTAAGAGAATTTGGCAAGGCAAAGCGATGAGTGCATTAGTTACATCCATCACTTTAGAAGAATTCCTGCAACAGGCTGAAACTAAACCTGCTGCTGAATATTTTGATGGGCAAGTGAGTCAAAAACCTATGCCGCAAGGAGAACACAGCTTATTACAACTTGAACTGTGCGAAGCTATCAACCGGAATGCTAAACCGCAAAAAATTGCTGTTGCCTTCCCGGAATTGCGGTGTGTATTTGGTGGTGCAGCAATTGTTCCTGATGTTGCGGTGTTTCGCTGGGAACGCATTCCTCGTGACGCTTCTGGCAAGATTTCTAACTGTTTTGAAATTCATCCCGACTGGGCTATAGAAATTTTATCTCCAGACCAAAGCCAAGCTAAGGTTCTGCGTAATTTGTTGCACTGCTGTCAAAATGGTACTGAGTTGGGATGGTTGATTTTTCCAGATGAAGCTAGTGTTTTAGGCATTTTTCCTAATCAACGGGTAGAAATGTTTACGGGTACAGACGCGCTTCCTATACTCAGTAATATTGATTTGTCTTTAACGGTTGAGCAAGTTTTTAGTTGGCTAACTCTTTAGAGTATCAGCTAGCGATCGCCTCATCCATAGATAACATTAAAGCGTTTGTAATAAATGCTTTAATCTTGTTTATGAATGTTGTAACGTTAATGACTAATGTTGGATAGTTTGTCACAAATGCTTAAAGGTTTGTAGTAAATGTTGCAACGTTAGTGACTAATGTTTGATGGTTTGTCACAAATGCTTAAAGATTTGTAGTAACTGTTGTAACGTTAGTGACTAATGTTAGATAGTTTGTAACAAATGCTTAAAGATTTGTAGTAAATGTTGCAACGTTAGTGACTAATGTTTGATGGTTTGTCACAATCTTAAATAATAAAATCCCCGACCTCTTTAAAAAGTCGAGGATCTCAAGACTACAAATTACCCAACTTAAACAGTGAACAGTAAACAGTGATCACGGCATATGGTGGGAGGTTTAAATCTGCCACCAACGCCTACTACCAATTGGTGTGGTGTTTCACCTTCATATAAACACTTCACCTTTACTGATAACTGATAACTGATAACTGTTAAAACGGAATGTCATCGGGATCGGGTTCTTCTGTAGCTGGGGTATAGGTATTACGCTCAAAGTTGCTGGGTTGATAGGTTGGTTCTGGTGTGGCTGGAGGCGCAACACTTACACTAGTTGCAGGGGTGGGTGCGGAACGTGGCGGTTCATAACTGGAAACATCAGCTTGAGTATATGTTTGAACTGAAGATGATGGCTGCGAATAAGTGTCTGTCGCTGATGGAGTAGTATGAAAACCTGCGCCTACAGGATGAATGCGTTGTATTGTGAGTTCGGCACGTTTTTCTTTAAATCCTTCGGGGCGACGCTCAAATGTTACCATGCCTAAACGCCCTTCAAGAATGACGCGATCGCCTTGATGATAATTTTGCTGCACTTCTGTGGCTAAGTTTCCCCAACTCACAACTTTTAGAGTTGCTGGCGGATCTTCTGGTCGTTGAGAATTAGAAAACTGTACTAGCATTTCTGTAACTGCTAGATTATTATCGGCTGTGTATCTTAATTGTGGCTCTTGAATAATATCTGCCATTAAAACGCAGCTGTTCATTACTTCCTCCTAATCAAATAATTCGTAATGCGTAGTTCGTAATTATGAATCAATAATGTAAGCTTTCTATTTTTAGCTACTTTTAGCATAAAAGCCAAGCGATGACATTGCACAGTAGTCATAACACTACTGGCAGCCTTCGCCTGACTGGAACGAGCATTGAATTCTGCATGAGTAGTATAATTGTACCACTTAAAGCAGAAAAAATACTCACAGTTAAGTTTGTACATGAACTGGAAATACACCTAAAGCAATCAATCTTGCGGGAATATCACGCAAAATGGGCAAGCGTAGCAACGCTGGTGCTTGAAAGGTGCGATTTGTAGCGAGAATTGGAGCAAATATCTGTTTTTGAATAAAGGTTTGAAATGCTTGAATGATGCGTGTAGGTAATTCTCTTTGACGTTGGACTTTTGCTAAGTTGCTTAGTTCTATATGTTTGTTATGCAGTGGTTGACTCAGAACATTAGCAGCCACGACAGCATCTTGAATGGCGTAATTAATTCCAACACCGCCAACGGGAGACATGACATGGACTGCATCACCAATTAATAACAGTCCTGCACGATACCAGCGTTTCACACGGCTAGATTCTACAGAAAGAAAGGCTACCTGTGACCAATCTTGGAGATTGTTGACACGTTCTCTTAATTCTGGCACAACTTCGACAACAGATTTTTTTAACTCTTCTAAACCAGCAGCACGCAATTTTTGATAGCCACCTTTAGGAATCACATAGGCAATTTGCCATTCATCGCCACGGTCAAGCATAGCTATGATATGACCAGCACCAAAACGCCCCATCCCTCCCTCAAAATCTTCTGGATGGCGAGGTAAGCGAAACCACAGAACATCCATCGGCGGCGAAGTTTCAACAGACTCAAAACCTCCCAACTGCCTTAAACGTGAATTACGTCCATCTGCACCAACTGTCAGAATTGCTCTAATTTCATGCCAGCCACCACCACCCCGATAACGTACACCTTTAATTACTCCGTCTTCCTCAATTAACTCTTGGACATTTGCACCTAAAATTAACTGAAAATTCGGATATTGTTGCGCTTCTTGGGTAATGAACTCTAAAAATTTCACCTGCGGCAACATTGTGATGTAAGGATAGGGCGTTTTTAAATAACTAAAATCGGCCAAAGTGACTGTATCTTGAGGAGTTTGGATTCTAATTTGGCGCATTTTGGTATGGGGCAATTGTAATAAGCGATCGCTTAATCCCAATTCCTCCATAATTTCCATTACAGATGGATGAATTGTATCTCCCCGAAAATCACGGTCAAAATCTCTATGTGCTTCCAGCAGCATTACAGATATGCCTTGACGCGCTAATAACAAAGCCAAAACAGCCCCAGCCGGGCCACCACCAACAATGCAACAATCTGTAGTTTGTACGTCTACAATGTCATGAGCAGGATTCGGCGATATGTGGGTAGTCATCACAACACCTCTTGATAGGAAGCGGGGGCGGGGGAGCAGGAGAGGCAGAGGGGGAATGAAATGTATTTTTTATGTCTGTAATATCAAGGGTAGTTTGGTTTTTTGAGTGGAAACAATTTTTTTAACTTTTCGTAGTCACTGGGAAAATGTAAGATGAACGCTAAAATGTCCCTTGTCATTTGTTTTTAGTTAATGACTAAGCCCCGTTGGGTCTGGTGTGATGTGTAGAGTGTGGGGAAACAGACAGCCCCAACAACCGCGCTTGATACAAGCTCTATGCTTGAGGGCAGTTGTGTTGGTAGAGGCAAGAAGACCTTCCCTACACCCCACACCCTACCCCCTACACCCTGCGCGAAGCGCTTGACTAATGACTAATGACTAATGACCAATGACGATTAATAAAACTCGTGGCGCAAGTAATTTTAGAAAACGTTTATAAAAGTTTCCCCCCACGTAAAGGGGAAATTAATGCAGCACAAGAGCGTGCAGAAAATATTAATGTCTTACGGCGGATTAACCTGACAATTGCCGATGGTGAATTTATGGTGCTGGTGGGGCCTTCTGGCTGTGGTAAAAGCACCCTCATGCGATTGATTGCTGGGTTGGAAACGCTGACTGGTGGCAATATTTTAGTAGGCGATCGCTTGATTAATGACCTACCACCAAAGGAACGGGACATTGCAATGGTGTTCCAAAATTACGCCCTCTACCCGCACATGACGGTGTATGACAACATTGCTTTTGGGTTACGCCGAAGGGAGAGCCGGGGAGCAGGGGAGCCAGGGAGCAGGGGAGCGAAAACTCCTCAGTGGTCGGAAAATTTTTTGGTGGGAGTGACGCGGAAGTTGCCGAAAGGATTGCGTTATGTTTCCCCCAAAGAAAGATTGGTTGATGAGAGGGTGCGGTCGGTGGCGCAATTGTTACAAATTGAAATGTTGCTGAATCGCTTACCTAAACAGCTATCGGGGGGACAAAGACAACGGGTAGCTTTAGGCAGAGCGATCGCTCGTAATCCGCAAGTATTTTTAATGGATGAGCCACTATCTAATTTAGATGCCAAACTCCGGGCGGAAACCCGCGCCCAAATTGTGAAGTTGCAACGCCAGTTAGGGACGACAACAATATACGTTACCCACGACCAAACCGAAGCAATGACAATGGGCGATCGCATTGCAATTATGAATTTAGGGCAAATTCAGCAGGTTGCTTCGCCTTTGGAACTGTACAACCGTCCAGCTAACCGTTTTGTTGCTGAATTTATTGGTTCACCACCAATGAATTTTATTCCTGTAGAGTTTCATGCCCCGTTGTTAATTACCCATCCCCTGTTTCGGTTCACCTTGCCAGAAAGTTGGGGGAAAGCTTTGCAAAAATACGATAAACAAAATTTAATTTTAGGCATTCGGCCAGAACATCTGAGCCTGAGTTTACCCGCAACTAAAAATATCCCTGTGCAAGTAGACTTAGTAGAAAACTTAGGTAACGATGCTTTTGTGAGTGTTAGACCTACCGAACCTAACTCTTCCCCCGCGTCTACAGCCCCTTACTGGCAAGTGCGTATACCCACAGACCGCCAAGTAAGTATAGGTGAGCAATTATGGTTATCCCTCACCCCTGAAAAAATGCACTTTTTTGACCCTGATACTGAATTAGCTATATTTCCTCAAGAAATATAGGAGGCAATAGGCAATAGTAATAGGCAATAGGCAACAGGCAATAGGCAATAGTTAGGAGGCAATAGGCAAGAGGCAATAGTGTTTAAAGTTGCTTATTGTCTATATTTGATGATTAGTTTTACTCGCCTTCCCGTAGGGAAGCCCGCCTATCGCGCTTGGCGCACCACACGGATTAACCCAAAATCAAGATAGTGTAGCCACGACTTCAGTCGCCCATCACTACTCTTACCTATTGCCTATTGCCTATTGCCTATTGCCTGTCACCTGTTCCCTGTCACCTACGTTCCTGATAATCTTCCGAAGACTTTGGATCTAACTCCCAACGACGATCATCGCGCTCTTCTAAAATATCGTTTGTACGGAGAAAAGCTCGATCATCCATCTCTAAGCCTACGGCTGCTTCTATTTCTTCTGTAACATCCTGCTCTGGCATGGCAACAGTACCGCCAACCGCTTCATCACCTACGGTATCTTGCCAATAAGTATCAACATCACCACTGCTGAGGGCGGGGCTATCGGGAAACTCTGGGCTTGTTTCGAGCGATCGCTGACCAATATTGTACCCTGGCAGGTCTTTCACACCTGTACCGTAGGATTCGGTAATTTCCTGCGGCAAATCCTCAGAATTAATTTCTTGATGATTATTTGTTTCTGCCATAATCTCAGCCTTTTCTGCATTATTTAGAATAACGTTTTTATTCTTTAATTTTGTCTAGCTTGGGATGTACAACTTTAGAAATAAAACAATATATCCCCTAAGAACGAAGTTGAGAAAACTGTTGCCTTCTAATCTGGTAAGTGTAAATCAAAGAAAAAGCCACTTGTATTTGAATTTGGTAATTATGAGTTAAGAAGAACTCAACCCACACAGCGATGCCATTTAATCTTCAGTCTTCTTACTCATAATTATTTTTATTTAATTAAGCCATACATTCATTCATTAATTAATCTAATTAGTCAAATTATCAAAATAGGTAGATCTATGACATATCAAAACAATCATTCTGGAAAGAAAAAAATTGCAATTCTAATTGAAAATGATGTAGAAGATGCAGAATTTACAATTCCTTATAATGGGCTGAAACAAGCGGGGATGGATGTAGTTGTCCTCGGTTCGCGGATGAACGAAAAATATAAGGGGAAACGCGGTAGAGTTTCGGCTCAACCTGATGGTACAACCACAGAAGCGATCGCAGCAGAATTTGATGCAGTGGTGATTCCTGGCGGTATGGCTCCTGACAAGATGCGCCGCAACCCTAATACAGTCAGGTTTGTGCAAGAAGCATTCCAACAAGGAAAGTTAATAGCAGCAGTTTGTCACGGGCCACAACTACTAATAGAAGGCGATTTGCTCAGAGAGAAACGTGCCACTGGTTTTAGTGCTATCCGCCGCGATATGCTCAATGCTGGCGCAAATTATCAAGATGAAGCATTAGTAGTTGATGGTAATTTAATTACTTCCCGCGAACCCGGAGACTTAGCAATTTTCACCACAGCTATTTTGAGTCGCCTGGGCTACAGTGGTCAAGATGCAGCACTTCCAGAAGAAACAGATACTAGTGCGGAATGGTGGAAAATTGCTGATGCTTGGGGTGGTTCCACTAAAGGTGAAATCGCCAGAGGCTTGAATACGGCATTAAGTGGTGAGCGTTATTCTTTAGAAGCTTTACAAAAGTATTTTGAAAAAGAATCAGATACCGAAGCGAAATCTCTGTTTCAAGAGACGATCACTAATAAACAACGCCACATTGAAATATTAGAAACCTATCTCAACAGATTAGGTGAAAAGCCTTCTTTAGCGGCGAATATTGCTAATCAATATGCCAAAGTCAAAACTGCTATGTCTGGTAGTGATGACATATACCAAATACGTTGCGCTTTAGGTGATTTGCAAACAGGTATTGGCGACATTGGCAATTTGTGTGCCATGTTTACTGACCCAGTAGCAACCGCTATTTTCAAAGAAATTTACCGCGATTTGTTGAAATCCGAACAACGCTTAGTAGAGCTATATCGGGCGAAGTTAGGTGCGGGGGTGCAATCTCCTAAGCCGACGACCGGTGCTGCTGTATCTATGTAAAACGAACCGCAGAGGCGCGGAGAACGCAGAGAAATGCGCCTCTGTGTTGATTTTAAGGAGAAATAACAGTGACTTCAACAGGCGATCGCATAAATAAAAATCAACCAGAAGCAGGTGATTTAGAGCGTTGGGCTTCTCTAATTGGCGGTGGGGCTATGGTACTCACGGGTTTAAGACAAGGTTCGTTGCGAGGTGCTTTAACTGCTTTAGCAGGTGGTGGTTTGATTTATCAAGGTGTAACCAAGCAAAGCACAATACAGCAAGCACAGGAAGCGGTGAACATGAATAAACCAATCAAAGTTGAAAAGACGGTAACTATAAATAAACCAGCAGATGAACTTTACCGTTTTTGGCACAACTTTGAGCAATTGCCCACCTTTATGAAGCATCTGCAATCTGTGAAGGTGTATGATGCAAAACGTTCTCATTGGGTAGCGAGTGCGCCCTTGGGTAACAACGTGGAATGGGATGCAGAAATTCTTGAAGATAGAGAAAACGAGTTTATTTCTTGGGCTTCTGTGGAAGGTGCAGATATTGATAACTCCGGCTTTGTGCGGTTTAAAAAAGCCCCAGGCGATCGCGGTACGGAAGTCAAAGTAGTTTTAGAATACAACATCCCCGGCGGCGGATTAACTGCTGCTTTAGCCAAACTTTTTGGTGAAGAACCAGAACAGCAAATTGGTGATGACTTGCGCCGCTTCAAAATGCTGATGGAAGCAGGAGAAATCGCCACCACAGAAGGGCAGCCAACAGGACGCAGGTAGAAGAAAGAGGCAGGGGGGCAGGGAGCGGGGGAGCAGGGGGAGAGAGATACAAATGACTACTGACTAATGACTATGGACTAATTATTTATGAAAGCAGTCTGTTGGCAAGGTGCTAATGAAGTTCGGGTTGAATCAGTACCAGACCCGACAATTCTTAATCCCCGTGATGCGATTATTAAAATTACATCCACAGCCATTTGTGGTTCTGATTTACATATATATGGCGGCTATATCCCGACAGTCCAAAAAGGTGACATTATTGGTCACGAATTTATGGGGGAAGTCGTTGAAGTTGGTAAGGGAGTTAATAATTTAAAAGTAGGCGATCGCGTTGTTGTTCCGTCTACAATTGGTTGTGGTAACTGTGCTTATTGCCAGCGCGATATGTGGTCGCTGTGCGATAATTCCAACCCTAACAGTTGGCTAGAAGAAAAGTTATTTGGCAATGTCACCTCAGCAATTTATGGCTACTCTCATTTATTAGGTGGCTATGCAGGCGCACAAGCCGAATATATCCGCGTACCCTTTGCTGATGTTGGCGTTGTCAAAGTTCCGTCAGATATACCCGACGAAAAACTTTTATTTATTTCCGACGCTATTCCGACTGGCTACATGGGAGCAGAACTCTGTGATATTCAGCCAGGGGATACGGTAGCAGTTTGGGGAAGCGGTGCAGTTGGACTGTTCGCCATGATTAGTGCCTACATGATGGGTGCAGAAAAAGTAATTGCTATAGACCGCTTCCCCGAACGTTTAGAAATGGCAAAAAAATATGCCAAAGCGGAAGTAATTAATTACGAAGAAGTTAATGCAGGTGAAGCATTAAAAGAAATGACTGGCGGACGCGGCCCTGATGCTTGCATTGATGCAGTCGGTTTAGAAGCGCA
Source organism: Nostoc sp. FACHB-152 (assembly GCF_014697475.1). Taxonomy (GTDB): domain Bacteria; phylum Cyanobacteriota; class Cyanobacteriia; order Cyanobacteriales; family Nostocaceae; genus Nostoc_B. The sequence continues at coordinate 256,129 of NZ_JACJRV010000003.1, read as the reverse complement.
TGGTGTTGGTTTAGAAGACTTCTATGACCAGACAAAACAAAAGCTCAGGTTAGAAACCGACCGTCCCCACGTATTAAGAGAAATGATGGTAGCCTGTCGAAAAGGCGGCACTCTCGCAATTATGGGTGTTTATGGTGGTTTCGTAGACAAAATACCCTTGGGTGCAGCTTTCAACAAAGGTCTAACCTTCAGAATGGGGCAAATGCACGGACAGAAATATATGCATTTGTTACTCCAGCAAATCTTGGACGGTAAACTCGATCCTTCTTTTGTGGTAACTCATCAACTACCGCTCGAAGAAGCGGCTCACGGTTATCACATTTTCCAACAGAAAAAAGACAACTGTGTCAAAGTCGTCCTCAAACCATGAATTGGCTGATAGCCGTTCAGTTGTACACACAAATAAATAAAGCAAATGAGGTTATTTATGAAGCAAGTCATTTCTAGCTTACGCAAAATTATGGTTGTTTTCTTAGTAGGATTTATGTTCTTACTAGGACAAGCATTTAGCTTTGTTAATGTCGCACAAGCTGATGTCACAACCCCAGAAGGTATTTATTACAAAGGCACCCCCGAAGGTCAAAATAGCGGCATTCAAAATGATAACCAAGTAAGAAATGCTCAGTCCAAACTGAAAGGTGCTGCTGATAATATTCGTGGAAAACTAAACTTGGATGAGGATACTCCCAGAGCTACAAAAGAGTTTCTCAACGATGCAAAAAATAGAGTAGGTGACACAATTAGTGGTAATCAATCTTCTCAAGGTAGCAGAGAAGGCTATTACAAAAATCCTCAGAGCAGACAAACCAGAGATAGAGTCTAGTTTGTCGCAAATTATGAGTCTTATAGCAGGAGACAGGTAACAGGGTTAAAACTCTTGTAACTTCTTAACAATCTTGGCTGTTTCTATAATATTTGACTCATAGCGATTTAGGGTGTGTTAGGCGTATCTTTTCAGCATAATTTGATGAAAGAGATAACCAAATCGCCTCACGCCCTATTTTATTTATTACTAGCTATTTTGTTATTTGTTTAAACAAATAACAAAGGACAAATGACAAAGGACTAAAAATTATGAAAGCAGTTTGCTGGCACGGAGCAAACGATGTGCGGGTAGAAACGGTTCCTGATCCAAAAATTATTAACCCGCGTGATGCAATTGTTAAAATTACTTCTACGGCAATTTGCGGTTCAGATTTGCATATTTATGATGGCTTCATTCCTTCCATGCAAAAAGGAGATATCCTTGGGCATGAATTCATGGGGGAAGTAGTAGAATTAGGCAGTGAAGTTAAGAATGTAAAAATAGGCGATCGCGTCGTAGTTCCCTTCACAATATCCTGCGGGAACTGTTTTTTTTGCCAGCGCGATTTATGGTCACTTTGTGATAACTCCAACCCCAATGCTTGGCTAGTAGAACTGCAAATGGGTCACTCACCAGCCGGCTTATTTGGTTACTCGCACTTATTTGGTGGTTACGCTGGCGGACAAGCAGAGTATGCACGAGTACCCTTTGCAGATGTTGGCTTATTCAAAATTCCCGACCATCTCACCGACGAGCAAGTTCTATTTTTAACTGACATCTTCCCAACTGGTTACATGGCAGCAGAAAACTGCAACATCAAACGCGGAGATGTTGTGGCTATTTGGGGTTGCGGCCCAGTCGGACAATTTGCCATTAAAAGTGCTTTTCTCCTGGGTGCAGAACGCGTCATCGCCATAGACCGTATCCCCGAACGCCTGCAAATGGCCAAAGAACAAGGCAAAGCCGAAGTCCTCAACTATGAAGAGGTAGATGTTGGCGAAGCACTTAAAGAAATGACCGGTGGCCGTGGCCCTGATGCTTGTATTGATGCAGTTGGTATGGAAGCACACGGCACAGATGCAATGGCTATATACGACAAAGTAAAACAAGCAGTCCGTCTCGAAACAGACCGTCCAACCGCCTTACGCCAAGTAATTCTATCTGCTGGAAAAGGTGGTCATGTATCACTTGCTGGAGTATACGGTGGCTTCCTAGACAAAATCCCGATGGGTTCGGCAATGAACAAAGGCCTCACCTTCAAAATGGGACAAACCCACGTTCATAAATACTTAAAACCCTTACTCAATCACATTGAAAACGGCGATCTCGACCCTTCATTTGTGATCACACATCAACTACCTTTAGACCAAGCACCCCACGGTTACGAAATTTTTAAACATAAAAAAGATAACTGTATCAAAGTTGTTCTCAAACCATAAGATGGGTAATTAATTATGACTGACACCAGCGTTAAAAAAGTCGATTCTAGCCATTCACCCAAAGGGAAACTCGGTCAGAAATATCTTGCTTCTGGCAAATCTCTAGCAATGCGCCTTTGGGAAAATGAGCAACCAGGCGAAGATAAACAACCAACAGCACGCGACTATGAAACTGTTGGTTATGTAATTAATGGTCGTGCAGAATTGCATATTGAAGGACAAATGATTTTGCTAGAACCCGGTAGTTCATGGGTAGTTCCAAAAGGTTCACAACATACCTACAAAATCCTTGAACCATTCACTGCGGTAGAAGCAACCAGTCCACCCGCCCAAGTACATGGACGCGATGAAAATTAACCTTTCATAGTTCACTTTCAAATACCTATTATCTTAAGAGTGCGTTTAGTTTTCACTAGCGCACTTTTTTTTACTCCGCGTCACTCTGCGCTTGCCTTCGTGTTCCTCCGCGTTAAAAATACATTGCTGTCTGATAAAACTTGTCAAACATCCTCTAACTACGGCATTACTGCAATCCTGATAACAATCAACCAAAAAGTAGATATCATTGCTGTCATATTTTATCTTTTTAAAATATAATAATTCAGTAAAACTAACAATTAATCACTAAAATATTGACGTAATTAATGATATTGCTATTAATTAATTGTTGAGTTTGCTTAAACATTTATTTTGAATGTATTACCTAAAAAATAGCTAATTCATCTGTGTTGGTTTGTGTTCATCTATAGTCTTAAATTGCCTGTATTTTCTACATTTTTTCTCAAACTACAGGCTGATGAAGATTTAAGTTTTACTTAGTTTCCTAGTCAATATAAGGTAACAAAAACTTAGGAGACTTAATGTTTTACCACACCAAAAAATTACAGTACTTCAAACCACCAGAAAAGCCCGATGTAATTTACGCCATGAAAATTCAAGAACTCATTGGTGGAACTTTTGGCGAAATGACTGTAATGATGCAGTATCTATTTCAGGGTTGGAACTGTCGCGGCCCTGCAAAATATAAAGATATGCTACTAGATGTGGGTACAGAAGAAATCGGTCACATCGAAATGTTAGCTACCATGATTGCCCACTTGCTAGACAAAGCACCAGTCAAAGTCCAAGAAGAAGGCGCACAAGATGCGGTAGTGGGTGCAGTCATGGGTGGTTCCAACCCACGCGATGTCATTATGAACGCGGCTATGAACCCGCAGCACGCCATTGTTTCTGGTTTAGGTGCTACACCATCTGATAGCGTTGGCTATCCTTGGAACGGTCGTTTTATCGTTGCTAGTGGCAATCTTTTAGCCGATTTCCGTTCTAATCTGCACGCTGAAAGTCAAGGACGTTTGCAAGCGGTACGAATGTACGAAATGTCAAACGACCCAGGGGTAAGAGTTCTCCTGAGTTTTATGATTGCGCGTGACACTATGCATCAAAACCAATGGTTAGCCGCAATTGAAGATTTAGAAGCAGAGGGAATTGAAACCACTCCTGTTCCAGGTTCTTTCCCATTGGATTTGGAAAAACGCGAGTTTGCATATCAATTCTGGAATCATTCTGAAGGTACCGAAAGTTCTGAAGGTCGTTGGGCAAAAGGGCCTTCAATGGACGGTAAAGGTGAATTCGAGTATGTTGAGAATCCCAAACCTTTAGGCCCAGAACCACATCTACCAGTAGCAGACCCGAAATTGCATGGTACCCCCGGCCCTCTACCTGCACAAGTTAATCCTTCTAACGGCGGTACTGTTGTTGATAAGACAGTGATTAAAGGCTAAAGCTTAATTAGCTTTAATCGTGTTGACTGTTGACTGTTGAGTGTCAACGGTCAACAACCTAATACCAATTCTGTATAAAGATGCGCCAAACTATATAAGAAACGAACCGCAAAGGACTCAAAGGACTCAAAGAGTAGAGAAAAGAGAGTTTAGCGCAGCCTCATAAAGAAACGGTATAACCAATATTCCCCTATTCCCTTTAACAATTTCTTAATTTCAGGCTTCAGACTTCGATCGCCTGGGTACATTTACCATACATAGGTATGATGCTTGAAAAGCGCGGCGACAACTAAGTTATGATTCAAGCCGTGACCATTTGAATAGTTGCATCTTGATAACCAATGGTAAACTTTACCCCCGTGGCCACACTCTATGTCAACCCTGTTACAGGGAAGGATACTAATGACGGTTCACGGTTAAATCCGTTTAAAAGTCTCACCCGTGCTTTAAGAACTACAACACCCATAATTATTCAGCTAGCTCCTGGAACTTACAGTACCGCTAACGGTGAACAGTTCCCCTTGGTGCTAACTGCGGGCGTAATAGTAATTGGCAGTGAATCAAATAAAGGTACGGGCGTTGTCATTTCTGGAAGTGGTGAGTATCAAAGCCCTAGTTTTGGGGTGCAGAATATCACGTTGTTGTTGCTTGGCGATGCTAGTCTCATGGGTGTGACTGTGACTAATCCTACTGCCAAAGGAAGTGGTGTATGGATAGAGTCATCATCTCCTTATGTAGCTCACAATACTTTCACTAACTGTGGCCGGGAAGGAATATTTACTGCTGGTAATGCCAAACCTGCAATTGTAGATAATGTGTTTGTGCAGAATGCTGCCAGTGGTTTGTTTATGGCGCGGAACAGTAAAGGCGAAGTGTTGCGGAACGCGTTTCAAAAAAATCCTTTGGGTATAGCGGTTACTGACTCTGCGGCTCCTTTAATTGCCAATAATAAATTATCAGAGAACCGGACTGCGATCGCTCTTTCTCGTGATGCGCGTCCGGTATTACGACAAAATTCTATTATCAAAAATCCTCAAGGTGGATTGTTAGTAAATGCTAACGCTGTCCCAGATTTAGGTAGCAGCCAAGATGCAGGCAGTAATATCTTTCAGGATAATGGCGAGTTTGATTTGCAAAATGCTAGCTCACAACCGCTAATTTCCGCAGGTAATCAATTAAATCCTAGCCTAGTGAAAGGACAGGTAAATTTAATTGCGGCGACACAAGACTCTCCCAAACCAGTTACCGGAAGCAGCAGTTTTCCTGATTTGGCAGGACATTGGGCAACAGTTTTTGTAGAAGCATTAGTCAGTAGAGGGGCAATTAGCGGTTTTCCTGATGGCACTTTCGGCCCAAACGCACCCATAACTCGCGCTCAATACGCAGCTGTGATTGCGAAAACTTTTGGGTTGCCAACCAGCACAAAAGGAAGTAAATTTACGGATGTTAAACCTGATTTTTGGGCAGCACCAGCTATCTTTAGTGCTGCTGAAAAGGGTTTTATTAGTGGTTTTCCTGACGGCTCGTTTCGAGCAGGACAGAACCTGACTAGGGTACAAGCAATAGTATCAATTGTTAACGGTTTAAAATTTACAGGGGGTAGTCCAAATGTGTTAAGTGTATACCGCGATCGCGCCCAAATTCCCAGCTATGCTACCAATGCTGTCGCCGCCGCTACTCAAAAGCTACTGGTAGTTAACTATCCGCAATCTGACCTGTTAGAACCACTGCGAGACGTCACACGCGGTGAAATTGCCGCCCTACTGTATCAGGCATTAGTTGCCAACAGCAAAGAAAAAGCGATCGCCTCGCCTTATATTGTCAGCCCCGAAGTAGAAATTCCTACTTTCACGGACGTAAGCGGACACTGGGCTGAACCATTTATTCGAGGTTTGGCCAGCATGAGTTTAACTCACGGTTTTGCTGATGGTAGCTATCAACCAGATAAACCAATGACTCGCGCTCAATATGCGGCTTTGATAGCTGTCGCTTTTAATCCTGCTCCTAAACGCCCCGCCCTGGAATTTATCGATGTACCGCAGAATTTTTGGGCTTATAAAGCTCTACAAATTGCGGCTAGTGGCGGCTTTGTGAGTGGATTTAGCGATCGCACCTTCCGCCCCGATCAAAATGTCCAAAGATTACAGGTGATTGTTTCTTTAGTCAACGGGCTAGGCTTACCAGCAGCCGGGAGCAATGGTTTACTTCCTTACACTGACAGTAATACTATTCCTGAGTATGCCCAAACAGCAGTGGCAACTGCTACACAACAAAGAATTATTGTCAACTACCCACAGCCTCAGCTTCTCGCACCTACACGCGAAGCAACCAGGGCAGAGGTAGCCGCAATGGTTTATCAGGCCTTAGTTGCTATTAAACGTACAGCAAATATTAATTCACCCTATATAGTTTCGACAGCCAACAGTTGACCAAGTAAAATGAAAAACACTGCTCATACACTTGGAAACCTTGGTTACTAACCCTATAGCTAAAAACACGCTAGGCTATAGGCGATGGGTCGAAAACTTACACCTATTGCCGCAAGCCAATAGTCCCATGTTTACCAACGCGCCAGAAACTTCTGCCGAATTGGCAGCTGCCTTACTCCTACATTACAGTTTTGACCTCAGTGGCTACACTGTCATTGAGTTAGTTAACCGTTGGCAAAATCAATATCCTTTAGATTGGCTGCATTTGGCAGTAATTGAGGCACTGTATCAAGGTCGCTATAAAGCATTTTCTGTACAGCAAATCCTCGCATTTTGGCAACGGCGAGAGCAGCCGATTTATCATTTCAATATGGAATTTGAACGCCTGATTTGTAGCAAGTTCCCAGAAATATTAACGGCATTGGCTACACCAGCCTTGCCACCTGCCAATGAGAATAGTAGCTCAGAAAATGTAGCGAATGTTGCCAATTTGGCAACAACAGCAGATTCTTTAGCTAGTGTTGATGCTGGATATGAGCAGAGAAAAAATTCTGCCGTGCAAGTTATCAACAGACAAACCGAGATAGCATCCGACACAGCAGATAATGAGCGAGTCAGAAACATTTTGGCATCTTCCACATTGAGTGTTGCGGCCTCAAGTCTGAAATCCAAAGCTAATTCACAACCGACGCTGCCCAACAATCTGCCATCAAACCTTGACAAACAAACAAAACTACTGACATCTACAGTCAATCATCCACCAATTGGGCGGTTTACTCCCGAAAAAAGCGATCGCACCGAGCCATTGACCTCAAAACTTAAAGCAATCTCCAACGAAAGCCCCCAGGCTTGGTAACTTCTAACGCTGGAAAATAGTTATTATTCTACTTCGCTTGTTAATATCTGATAGCAGGGAACAGGAAACAGGTTTGAAAGCCTCTTAATTTCCATGTTTGATAATTAATTGTTGTCCTAACCTATACTTTGGCTGCTATACAGCAATCCTAAGTAAGTGACAAATAAGTCTTACATTTAGAGACTATTCATAAAGTAAATCTTAAGTAGGGTGTGTTAAGGCGTTAGCCTAACGCACCTTGTTATTTAGCGGTGCGTTAGGCACTTAAGTTATCTTTTTCGTGAGAAATCATATCGAAATTAGTACCTAACACACCCTACAGTAATTTTATTTTTACTTTAGAAATAACTCTTATACTGAGGATTGAATTAGCAGATTATACCTTTAAGAAACTTTTTGTTACCATACCAGCGTCGTGCAGAAAGAATAGCTCTATTAACCAAATTTATCTGCTAATATACTCGCAACTAGTATCAAGCAAAAAGGATGCTTGTATGTACAGTTGTCGGTTAACAGATTGTTTGTCGCTTTAACATATTGATGTTATCGGAAGAGAAAACCTTACAATGCAAGGTTTTCAGTTGTTGATGTGAGCGCTAATCCGTGCCTTGTGAGGAATGCCCAAAAAATTACGACTCCTTGAGCCGTCTTGACTTTAGCAGTTTCTGATAGGACGACATTAATCTGTTAAAGTGACAAACAATTTGTTAACCGACATTTGGCAATACAACATAATGTCTACTTAACATCTGCACATAGTACTACAGCGGCTAAAGCCAACATCAAACCAATGCTCTGTCGAAAAGTAATAGGCTCTTTAAGGATAAAATAAGCCATTATAATAGTGATAATGGGATACAAAGCTGTTATGGGGATAATAATAGAAACATTACCTTTGCTGAGTGCAATAAATAAAAACAGTGATGCTACAGCACCAGTAACTCCAACTAAGGTTGCATAGATAACTCCCCTTATATCTGAATTCAAAGTCAATTTTTCTCCTGTCATGACAAATAAAGCTAATGCTGAAAAGCCAATTGCTTCGTAACCTAAAGCACTTTTGGGGGTAATGTAGTTAGCCGCCATTTTGCTACAAAATCCCCACACGCCATATAAAACTGAAGAGATTAGTGTATAGATAAGCCATTCATCTACTTGAAACATTTCGTACCATCGGAATAAAAGTATAAAGTTAGTTATGAGGTAAAGTTATGCAGCAGAAATGTCTAAATAGTTTTAAGAGATGACATAGATAACTTCCAAAGTCTTACTTTAAATAATCTGCAATAAATTTATTAGATTTTAATTTTAATTCTTCAGAATTAAAATTAAACCCACAAATTATAACTCTACAGTTTACAGAACCGCATAAACATTTAGAAAACGCACTTACAATACATTCTGTTGTTTCGTAATCAAATGTAATTTCTTCTAATAGTGCAATATTACTAATAGCAACAAAATCATATCCTCCAAATTCATTATTGCGAACGCCAGTATTCGGAGAGCAAGAGTGATTAATTAATCTTCCCGGTTCATCAATGTCTATATGTAAGTCAAAGCCCATCTGGAGTGAATAAACAGTTCTATCTGGTACTACTTTTACTCTCTTTCCAATTATTACAGTTTCCCCTTCTGTAAAATTATAATTAGCAAATACGCCTTGACCTTTAGGTGTTGTTTTTATGAGAACTTTGTTGAAACTATCTATTTTCATAATTATTTTAAGTACTAGTAATATACGTTACGTGATTACTATATCATGTAAGGCTAACAGCGTTATGATAAAAGTATGATGAAAATATGGATAATTTGACATATTGAAACTAGTTGTAGTGTCTTTTTTTTATTCTTACACCAATAATAAATAAGTAAGACTAAAAGATTGTTACAGAAATATGAGGTAAGGGAGTAATTGGGGTAAAGACAAGATACGCGCAAAATTTATCACCATGTAAAGTTTTTGAAACAAATTTCACGTGTTCGCCTTTGTCTATATGAGAGAAAAGTCTGCCTAGTTTGGCTTTCAGCCTAATGAACACTTCGAGCTTATCTCTCCCAAATTAGAAAATATTGCCGAAAATAGAAGCTGAAGGCTCAAACCTTATTCTTCCGCTCAGTTGCGCTCATAATATTGCCTAAAATAAGCCAAATAAAGCTCCGTACATTTGAAGAGTCGCAAAATCAAAGATGAATGTTTAGCCTCAACAACAGACCTAAGCTTATGGCGTAAATCCATTTTTCATGGCGACGATTTGATGTGAATTTATTTATTCCAATTGCCAAGCGTTACTTGCACGACTTATGGATTATTTTTTTATATAAATTAAAGAAATTTGAGAGAAAGTATTCAGAAGAAGAGATTGATATTGATTATTCTTTGAATAAGCGATGGGAACGGAAAAAAGAACATCAAAAAAGTGTTGCTTTTGCTTGTACAACCATTGAAAATGTTACTGGTAAGCAAAGGCTATGGGTACATGAAATCCAAGTTATAAGCGACCGAGATAAAGGTAAGGGTTTAGGTTCTTATTTGCTGCATCAAATTATTAAATGTGCAGCATTATTATGACGGTCTTGGTCAAATTACGAGACCGTTCTTTTTTACCATTAAACTGTACCCTACAGGTAGCCTCTTAATAACTGTACAGTTCATTCTCAATAAGCACACAAATTTTTTCAGGTGTCTGTGACTCTCAAACCTTTAGCTTGCAGGGTTTAGAGGCGATTGTCGCCCTTTGAAGGGTATGTGTTAGAAGGTATTACAGGCTACGTCATTCCTAGCTAAAGGGTCACCCGCCTAATATCTAATAAGAATATATAAAGCACGTGCTTTTATTCAGAGTAAGTAATGTATTGCCTGCTTATTCAGATCCCCGACTTCTTGAAGAAGTCGGGGATCTTGTTGTTCGCTAATGATTTATGACTGCTATATTATTTTTTTGCCAGTACTTCTTGAGGAGTAATTTTCGCATATTCTTCTGGAGTTAAAAAACCATCTCTGACATTTACCTTTTTAGGTATTAGTCCCAAGTTGTACCATTTGTCAGCCACTTCTTGTTGTTTGTTGATAATTTGATCTGTAATTGGTACTAATGCAAAATCATATTTGCCGTGCATGATTTCTAAAGTAGGCGCATCAAGTTGGGTCGTTTGAGCTAGTAATTGAGCAAGTTCTTTAGGATGATTTTTAGACCAATTTTGTGCCTTATTCAGTTCTTCTAGAAAAACTTTGATCACTTCTGGATTTTCTTGATAGAACTTGCGATTTGTAGAGTAAAAGTTGTTAGTATCCCGCAAACCATTACCACCATCTGTAATAATGCGACCAGTTTGATTTTGGACATTTCTGGTAACAAATGGCTCCCAAATAAACCAAGCATCTACTTTACCTTGACTGAATGCTACATTTGCATCTGGAGGTGGCAAAGAAACTGATTTGACATCACTAAGTTTTAAACCTTCTCTTTCTAAAGCTCTGACTAAAAGATAATGGCCAATCGATGCTTTTTGAAAAGCAACTCTTTTACCTTTCAAATCCTTGACGCTTTTAATAGGAGAGTTTTTCGGAACTAACAGTGAAACCGCTTTCCCATCACTAGAGTTAGCAGCTAAGTATACAAGGGGCGCACCAGCTGCTTGAGAAAAAATAGGAGGCGACTCAGCTGTAGAAGCAATATCAAGCGCACCTGCATTTAAAGCTTCTAATTGCTGAGGCCCAGCCGCAAATTCTGGCCATTCCACTCTATAACCTAGAGGTTTCAATCGTTCTGCTAAAGTACCTTTTTGTTCTAAAACAGCTAGGGCTGTAAGTTGTTTAGAACGGACAACTCTAACTACTTTCTCACCAGTACTACTAGTATTAGCTACATTCGATGTAGATGGTGCTGCTTGTTGTTGACTATTATTTTTGGCAGGACTGCAACTAAATAGTGTAGTAGATAAGACTAGACCATAGCCAAAAGCAAATAAGGCGCGACGACGAGTGATACGTTGGTTTTTCCAGGATTCAAATTTATTTTTAAAAGATTGCATTAATTGACCTAAAATTCAAAATCAACCATTTACTAACGAAAACTTGATAAACATAAGACCAAAGAATCAGTAAAATTCTTTGGACTCTTATGTTTTCTATCGCAACGCGACGTTAAGCCGCGACAGGAGTAGCGAATCTTGCATATCGTTCTATATAGAACTCTTTGCTATTAGCGATCGCCACTACTGATTCACGCTGTTTTAAAGCCTTTTTCCACTGACGTATACGAGTAAATTCCTCTGGTACTCCAAAGCCGCGATAGTGCTTTAGTGCAGGCCAACGCTCAAACCAAGGGTAAAAGGTGAAATCAACTAGACTAATAGATTCACCAAACCAGTAAGGGCCTTCACCTGATAATTTTCCGAAAGCTTCATTTTCGATAAATTCCAGATGTTTGTATAGCTCTTGTTTGGCAGCTTCCTGCTGTTCAATTTCAGGACTACGTAAGAGGGTAGAAAAAGCTTGCACAAATCTAGTATTAGCAAAATCAATCCAAATCCGAGCCTGTGCTTTAGCAATGGGACTGCTAGGTAAAAGAGACGGATTCGGAAATACTTCGTCGAGATATTCGTTAATTACAGCCGATTCCCAAACTCTATGTTCACCATGTACAAGTGCTGGCACTTTGCCATAGGGAGAAATATTTGTAAATCTCTCTGGCTTGTTTTGCAAGTTAATTTCTATCAAGTCAAAGTCGATGCCTTTTTCTTGCAATACCAAGCGTGAACGATGAGCATAAGGACAAACGACCGCACTATATATCTTAATTTCAGCCATGTTTATGTTCCTCTATGAGTAGGATTGGTTTACTAGCTTTGGCAATTAATTCAATCCAAAATTGAACTACAGCCAAGGCACTTCTTCAGGCGCGTAACGAAAGGCGCGGAAGACTGAATTCTGCTCCCCACGAGCGACTGCTGACTTCTCTCCAAGATTCCGAACAGCAAAGTGGGGATTGATATATTCCCAAACAATTTCTCCTGAAACTGTCACTTCAAAGATGCGTCCGAAAGCACCTTCCGTAATTAAAGTGTTGCCATTTCCAAGACGTTGTGCGCCTGATATATAGGAACTAAAGAAATTTTGGGGTGGGCTATCTGTGTATTCCCAAACTATTTCTTTAGTTTGACGATTAACTTCAATTACACGCGAGAAATTCAGCGCAGTGTGACGACGATGTGCGCCATTATCAAAAATCAGGATATTACCGTTAGGTAACTCGTTTGGAAAGTGCTGCTGTGCTAATACGTCATCTCCGAGTGTCCAGATAATTTCTCCGGTTTGGCGATCGATAATTGCGACGGTAGAGATGTTACGAAAGCTCACTATAATATTGCCATCAGCGAGTTCGCCTACAGTATTACCATGAGTCCATTCGTGTCGCTGATCTTGGGGAGTGATGGTAAAAATATCGGGATCTAGGTGTTCATAGGCGTGCCAAGTCCAGACAATTTCACCTCCTGGAGTGACTTCGTAAAGCACATCAGCATAGATATCACCCTCTGCTTCCGTTCCAGGTACACCGCCTTTAATACGAGGAATTAAAGATTGGGGTATCTTTTCAATAGCTAATAAAATCGTGTTACCGTTACGAAGTCTGCGTCCATCGTGATGATGATCTGGATGTTTGTATTCCCAAATAATATTTCCTTTGGAATCTGCTTCTAAAACAACACCACCTTTAAAAGCAGCCCATAAAGGAAAACGCGGCGGATTTTCTGGAGTTTTACCGTTATAAAAAAGGTTGCCATTGGGTAAGAGATAAGCGTATAGACCTGGTGGATAAGGTAAATTCCATTGATGTACTACTTCGCCCTCTAGGTTTAGAAGATATACTTCTCCATCGCCTGTAAGTGGTGTGAAAAGTGTATAACCCTTGAATACTTTGTCAGGATTATAAGCTCTTAAACCAGTACCACGGCGACGAATAGTATTTTGGTCAACTGATGCTGTTGCGATCGTCATAATTTTCAGAGGCTAGAGGTTAGGTGTATCTTATGTAATTAGAAACTTTCACATTAATAATTGTGTACACTAAATCACAGATGAAAAAGAGACTGTTTCTAATCCACAATTAACTAGGAGAATAAAAAAATGACAGTCTTACAAGTTGTAGATAAAAAGTTTTTACAAGTTCCCATAATTGATATTAGTGCGCTGGTTGATCAAACTAAAAAATCTTCTAGCGGAACATCACAGGATTGTTTAATAATTGCAGACGAAATCAGACAAGCGTGCCAAGATTACGGTTTTTTCTATATTGTTGGTCATGGAGTTGATGAACAATTACAAAAGCAATTAGAACAACTTAGCCAACAATTCTTCGCCCAGGATGTAGACACTAAACTGAAAATTCGTATGGCTCTTGGTGGTAGAGCATGGCGAGGATATTTCCCCGTTGGTAACGAACTTACATCAGGTAAACCAGACTTAAAAGAAGGCATTTACTTTGGTGCAGAATTAGCAGAAGACCATCCATTTGTGAAAGCTGGTGTACCAATGCACGGTTGTAATCTTTTCCCAGATAATATTCCGCAATTTAGAGAAACAGTACTGGAATATATAGAGTCAATGACTCAACTCGGACACATTCTAATGGCTGGTATTGCTCTGAGTTTAGGATTAGAAGAGTCTTACTTTGCAGACCGTTATACAAAAGACCCATTGATATTATTTCGGATTTTTAATTACCCTCCTAATTCATCATCATCTGAGTCTGAATGGGGCGTTGGCGAACATACTGATTACGGCGTATTAACCATTCTCAAACAAGACAATATTGGTGGATTACAAGTTAAATCAAAGTCTGGTTGGATAGATGCACCTCCGATTCCTAACTCCTTTGTGTGCAACATTGGCGATATGCTCGATCGCATGACTCAAGGACTATATCGTTCAACACCTCACCGCGTCTTAAACTCATCAACCAGTCATCGCCTATCATTCCCATTCTTCTTCGATCCCAATTTCAACGTTGAAGTCAAACCCATTGAACTGAACGACGTAGTAGTGAATGATGATCAAAGCGATCGCTGGGATAAAGCCAGTGTCCACGAATTTCGCGGAACCTACGGCGAATATCTATTAAACAAAGTCTCCAAAGTCTTCCCAGAACTACGCCAAACAGTGCTTTAGGCTCACTTCCTGCCTTCTGCCTTCTTTAATAAACAGAAGCCAAAAGCTTATCTATCGCCGCCCGAAATGCCGTCGCTGCACCCGCACTCATATCACGAGGCGCACAGATGCGATTTCTCAAATACGCCAAAGTAATCGCCCCCACAGCAGCAAAGACAGGATCAACGCTGCTATTTTTACCACCCGTCCTACCACCCGGTAAAATCTCACCATTGCCATGAATGAGATAATTAGCCAATTGTCGGAGGTGAAAATCAACTGCTTCTTTAACTTGGGTAAAGTCACCATCTGCGGCTAAAGCTTGGACTCCAGAATTTTTGATAATATCTCCTATGGCAACTTCCCGATTATCGCTCAGTCTCTCAGCTGCTTCAGCGCGATATTGAATATTCTCACTATCTGCTGCATCCAGAGTTAAGGGATTCCCAATTGGTTCTACACCCCATCGACGACGCAATAGTAAATTGTTAGTAATATTATCCGACTTCACCCGGTGATAAGCAGGACGTTGATTCAACGCTTCAAACCAAGCATTAATTCGAGGAAAGCGTGGATTTCCTTTGATGTGATATCCCCGATACACGGGTAAATTAGCCGCCAATCTATCTAAATGGGGGCTATACATAATATCTACCAAGCTAAATGTGCTGACAAAGAAGGGGCCAGGATATTTAGCTAAAGCTTGCTCAAGTTCATCTAACTTGGCTTCAAATTCTGTTTGTAAGTTTGCCAATTCATCAGCATCTGCGGGTGCTTCTCTTAAGAATTTAAACGCAATATTTCTAAATCCGTTCGTCTCAGCTTCTTCAACCAACTGTCTTGCAACAGCGTTTTCCTCTGGATTTTCTGGTAATAATGCAGGACTATGAAACCTTGCTTCTAAAGCCAGAAGAATATCTTTTGATTCATATACCAAATTTCCTTCAATCTTGGCAGCTGGGACAAGAGTTGTTGGAACTAAATCTGTATACCACTTGGGTTTATTACTTAAATCAATAAACTCTGTTGCAAAGGGAATTTCTTTTTCTTCCAATGCAAACCAAACTCGCTCACAAAAAGGACACCAAGAATTAGTGTCTCGATACAGTAGGACTGGCGGTTGGGTGTTTGGGAGAAGTTTATGTAAACTGCTGGGTATGGGTGCAGTAGAAGGAGATTGTCCTGGTCTTTTTACCCGACGCGCAGAGGTATGGTTTCTCGCAGTTTCTAACAGTTCTTCCCAACTCGATACTGTGTTTTGAATAGACATTTTTACCTCGCTTTATTAGGAACGCCTGAAAACACAAATAACTGTTGTTCTTTGGGTTGAGGTAAGTTTTCACCAATGTATCGATTCAGACCTACACCCATATCACCCGTTGCTGTAAGTTTGAAGTTAACTTCTTCAAATTCAGAAGCACGTAAAATTTTTCGCACATTGTCAGAGTAGGGAATACCGTTAGAGTGTCCGCGAGTCCAAATGACAAAAGCACCCTGTTTACTCAGAAAACTCAAGTTATCTAGTAAGCGATTAAGTTCTTCTTCATCAGTCAGATTGCCAAAAACACCGCAAACAATCACAATATCTGCTGGTACTGCACCTACATAGTTGCTGGCGATCGTTGCATCACCATTGATAAACTCAATTTGCTTAGTTAAACCCAATGATTCAATAGTTGCTCGTCCACGTTCAACTAAATACGGGTTGAGTTCCACAAGTCTTGCAGAAACATCGTGTTTACGAGGATGATTTTCTAATGTTCCTAATAAATCTCGTCCATCACCCGCGCAAACACTCACTATCCGAATAGCTCCATTTGGGGAAGCATTTAAGCTATCAGCAATAAATTCCTGCACGATTTCTAGACGCTGCTGCAACCTTGGCTCAGTCTTGTAGAGGTCGTGCCATTCATACCAATCTTTTGGCATAAGGCGTGGTTCCCGTTTAATGCAAACTGTCTACATCTAAAATACGGTTAATCTATCGGGCAACTGTATTTTGTGAATGAAGGCAGAGTATCACAAACATTTAGATAAAATCAAGTGTATTTAAGGTAGAAGTAACTAAACTACTGCTAGAATCCTAATAATTTTCTGAGTATGTTCATACACAACTCCTATGAGAGAAACTGTCCTAGAGGTTCACAATCTCCAAGTTGAATTTCCCAGTGATAACAACAGCCTCAAAGCTGTGGATGGGATTTCTTTTGAATTATGCCGGGGTGAAACTCTAGGAATCGTAGGAGAGTCGGGAAGTGGCAAATCTGTAACTTCACTCGCCATCATGGGTTTGATACAAACTCCTGGGAGAGTCACTGGTGGAGAAATTTGGTTTCGTCAACAGCCCCAAGCCAAGCCGATAAATTTATTAGAGTTACCGCCAGAACAAATGCAGCTGCACCGAGGCTGTGATTTGGCGATGATTTTTCAAGAACCGATGACTTCGCTGAATCCGGTGTTCACGATTGGGTTTCAGCTAACTGAAGCGATTATGCGCCATCAGAATGTGTCAACGGTTGAAGCCGAACGAATTGCGATCGCAGGTTTACAAGAAGTCAAACTTTTACCTAGTGATGAGCAAATCCAGCAGCAGTATCTCGAAAGTTGGTCGCAAACTCATCCCCACTCACCAAAGCCAGATGGTTATAAACTGGCACAACTGGTAAAGCAGCATAAAGAAGCTATCTTAGATCGCTACCCGCACCAACTTTCTGGAGGACAATTACAACGGGTAATGATAGCAATGGCAATTTCTTGTAACCCATTGCTATTAATGGCTGATGAACCAACCACAGCCTTAGATGTAACTGTGCAAGCCACAATTCTTGAATTGTTACGAGACTTGCAACAAACTCGTGAGATGGCATTAATTTTTATCACTCACGACTTGGGTCTAATTTCAGAAATTGCTGACCAAGTAGCGGTGATGTACAGAGGTAAAATTGTCGAGTATGGTGCTGCGGCCGATATTTTTAGTAACCCGCAACATCCATATACTAAGGGATTAGTAGCTTGTCGCCCCACACTTAACCATCGTCCCCACAAACTACTCACGGTTTCTGACTACATGAGTGTAGAAGAAAGAGCAAACGGCGAGTTATTAATTCAAGCAAAAGAACCTCTACAGCCAATAGAAATTTCCCCAGAAGAAATCAGGACTCGGCTGACACAACTTGAAGAACAGCCTCCTTTATTACAAGTTCGTGGGCTGACAGTTGGTTTCCCTGTACGCGGAATTTTTGGTGCAACCAAACGCTACAACTTAGCCGTGAATGATGTTTCTTTTGATGTTAAACCAGGGGAAACTCTAGGATTGGTAGGTGAATCTGGTTGCGGTAAAACTACCCTGGGCAGGACTTTGCTGCGGTTAATTGAACCGATGAGTGGTCAAATTATTTTTGATGGTCAAGATATCACCCATCTCAAGGGTGAAGCTTTGCAGAAATTGCGGCGAGAAATGCAAATTGTTTTCCAAAATCCGTTTAGCGCACTTGACCCCCGGATGAAAGTTGGCGATGCAGTTATGGAACCGTTGGTAATTCACTCTGTGGGTAAGTCACTCAAACAACGGCGCGAAAGAGTGGCGGAACTGTTAGAACGGGTGGGTTTGAGTACAGATGGAATGAACCGCTATCCGCATCAGTTTTCGGGCGGTCAACGTCAACGCATTTGTATTGCTCGTTCTTTGGCATTAAATCCTAAATTTATCATTTGTGATGAGTCAGCTTCGGCGTTAGATGTATCAGTACAGGCGCAAGTGTTAAATTTGTTGAAAGAATTGCAATCTGATTTTCAACTGACTTATATTTTTATTTCACATGACTTAAGTGTGGTGAAATTTATGAGCGATCGCATTTTAGTCATGAATCAAGGTCAAATTGTTGAACAAGGCACAGCCGAAACTATCTACCGTGAACCTAAACAAGCATATACGCAAAAGTTAATTGCTTCGATTCCCACTGGTAGTCCAGAACGCATACATAACCGACAATCACGGACAATATAGGCGATCGCCACTCATTTATAAAGCAAATCTTAAGAATGCGATATCATCGCATTAACCTAGAATGAGAGAAAGCGCAGCTTTGGCGGGGTGGGGTTCCGACTGTATTGCAACGAAGTGAGAACCGCTATATATTCCATTAAAACTGTGAAAGCTTGGCAATCATTTGAGTTCGAGATGAAACCTCAAGCTTGCGAAACATCCTTTTTAAAGCTTGTTTGACGGAGTTTTCAGTAATCCAAAGTTCTGCACTAATTTCTGCATTGCTTAGTCCTTGCGCCACTAAAGAAGCAATTTGCATTTCACGAGGTGTTAAACGCTCTGTTTGCAATAGTGGCTGTTGCAATTTTGCCGTTGTCACCCAAGTAGAAATATGTAGACAAATCGCGCTCAAATCTGTCAGATTTTGTGAATCAAATGCAGACATTCCTTGTTTACGGGTAAATCCTACTACACCGATTAACTGACCAGCACTGACAATTGGCCCTGCCATAACGTGCCAGTGGTCAGCACGAGGGCAAATTAATTTCCAGGTCTTCGGTTCTACTACCAAAGCTTCATGGACAGGGGCATGACGTTCTACCAAGTAGCGAACAACTGGATTGTATTGAGGTGAGAATGCAATTTGTAGTGACCTTTGGAATTTACTACTGTCAATTAGAGGAATTTGACTTAAAAAAAACAGCCCACCTCGTGTAGCTGAAAAATATTCTTTGATTTGGCTGGATATGTGCGATCGCAATATCTGTTCATCTTTTGCTTGAGCAATTCCATTAAATAGAGTGCTTAAAGCAACCATAATCGGCAAATTGTACACTTTCGAGGTCTAGTAACAATATTGTCACAGATTTATCTTAGCTTTAGCACCGCGCGACAAAACAGAGAACATTCAAGGAGAAACATATATGCCGGAATACGCTCATCCATCAGTTCTCGTTGATACTCAATGGCTGGCAAATCATCTCTCTAACCCAAACCTTCGCATTATTGAATTAGATCCTAGTCCACATCCGTGCAAAAATGCTCATATTCCTGGTGCTGTCTTTTGGGATCTCTTTACAGACTTACTTTTGCCCAATGGCAACATTAATTTCGATGCGATCGCTTTTGAAAAGCTGATGGCACGTTCAGGCATTACTAATGATACAACAGTGATTGCTTATGGCAGTTACCTTACAACAGGAGCCTGGATTTTTTGGTTGTTGAAAGTCTTTGGTCATGAAAATGTACGCGTTCTCAATGGCGGCTACCAGAAGTGGAAATCAGAAGGTCGCCCTCTGGCTAATGAATTATCAACATTTCCTACCACTGATTACCATGCCAAAACTCCAGATCCCAGCCTCAGAGTTTTATATCCTGAAGTTTACGCTTCAATTGGTCGCAGCGATCGCATTCTGTTAGATGTCCGAACACTTCAAGAATACTCTGGTGAGTGGTTTTTTGATCAGCCACCAAAAGCAGGTGAACGCACTGGGCATATTCCAGGTGCAGTCCATCTTGAGCATACTTTAACTTTTAACGAGGATGGCACTTTTAAATCATTCAACGAATTAAAAAATCTTTATACCAGTAAGGGCGTTACAGCTGAGAAAGAAGTTTTTCCCTACTGTACTATTGGTGGACGCTCAGGATATGTATGGTTTGTCTTAAAGTATTTATTGGGTTATCCAAATGTTCGCAATTATGATGGCTCTTGGAATGAGTGGAGCCGCCTAGCTGATGTCTAGCAGTAAACAGTAATCAAAGTTCCTTCTTGATAATAAACAATACATCACAATCAAAACGCCTTATACTCCAATTGAAAATACAGACCGTTTTCTTGCCACGTGCGCTTGTTTGTATCAATATTAACTAAAGGAATACCCCAATCTAACCGTGCTGTTAAGGAATCCCCCATTTGCCAAAGTAAACCGAATCCTGAACTTACCAGGGTATTGGAGCGAGGATTTTCGGTGCCTGTGTTCCAGACAGTACCAGCATCGATAAAAGGTGCAACCTGTAAAGTTCCTTGCACTTCTGGAAAGCGAGCGATAGGTAATCGCAATTCTGCGGAAGCAAAAATGCCGTTATCACCTAGTAAGGCATCTTGGCGATAACCACGCACACTTCCTTGACCGCCTACACTAAACTGTTCAATGGAAAGTAGAGAACTAGTTGTCAATTGCACATTAGAACGTAGTAACAAGGTGGGAGTTGCTCTTTGTTCTGTTGCTGGACTGAGTTGGCGTAAATAAATTAGTTGTCCCTGCCAAAGAAAATATCGACTATCTGGTTCGTCGTTATTAATTGTGGCGTTAAAAGCTCCAATGCCCAGATTAAAATCTGAACGTGCTGCTAAGACTTCTTGGCGACTTCGCTGTAACCATTCTTGGGCAAAACTCAACTCAGATATTCTTGTTTCGCCTCTATCATCAGCACCAGGAAACAAAGGAAATTCCACGCCTTGAATAGAAGAATTATTTAAGCGTCTAGCTGCCGTTAAACTTAAAGCGAGTTCTTGACTGATTTCTGGTGTAGCTTTTTGCAAGATTGGCTGACGAAAGGTTAGTTGATACTCACGGGAGTTAACTTCAATATCTAAATCATTAAATGGTGGTTCAATAATTTTGTTGTCAGTAATCTGAAAGTTGAAGCCAATAGTGGCATTGCGAGGATTCACAGGCAAGATATAGCCGCCCTCAAAACTATTGCTACCATCGGTATTTTTGTAAGCAAAAGTGAAGCGATCGCCTAATCCTAGTAAACTAGCTTCTGATATACCTATACCGCGCTCAAAACTGCCAACGCTGGGGTTGCGGTTATTATTTAGTGTAAATTGTGTATTAAATGTTTTCGCTCCCTGAACTGTTACCTTTAGAGAATTAACACCTGGTCTAGTACCCGCAGTCAATTCAGCATCTAACCTTTCAATTAAGGGATTGAGTTGTAGTAGTTGTAATGCTTCTTGCAGACGGTTGATATTTAGTGGTTTATTAGTAGCGATCGCAATCCGACTGCGAACATAATTAGAATTCAACCGTCCTTTAATAACATTGACTTGAATATCTTCTAAACTACCTTCTACTACCTGAATTTTGATAATCCCAGAGCGAAATTCTTGAGCAGGTATATAGGCACCAGAGGTAATGTATCCCTTTTGGACATACAGTTCTGTGATTTGATTAGCGGCTTTAAGGAGTTCGGCAAAAGTAATTGGTTTGTTTGTAAAATTAGCGATCGTAGAATTTAACTCTTTTTGATTAAAAGCTGTATTGCCGACAAACTGAAACTGTTGTACAGTAATGCTCCCTGGAATATCTAAAACTTCTTCCGGGGTTGGCGGTGCTGTAGGCGGTATTTCGATGGGTGCGTTTGTTGGCGGTATAGGCGTAGGTAGCGGTTGCTCTGAGGGTTTTGGAGTATTAGGATTTATCGGCTGTGCAGAAGCCGAATTTGTCTGATATGGCAGGAGTATGAGAAAAAGGCAAGGAACCCAAGAAAATACTTTTAGCCAATTCATCTTAGCTCCTACAATTTCCCCAACTACAATTTTGAACCTACACTCCTGCATCCTCCTCTGCGACCCTGCGGCTCTGCGTGACATATGTTTAACAGTTAACAGTTATCAGTTATCAGTTATCAGTTATCAGTAAAAAATGAGGTGTTTATCTTTGGGTTTAAGTCTCCCACGATACGCCGTGATCACTGTTTACTTTTCACTGTTCACTGCTTAATTAACATGGCAGTTAGACGAAGTTAACTCAGAACTATAAGGACTCGGAGTTGGTGTTTGGCTAGCGAGAACTACCACACCTTTAGCATTCACATACCAACCACGGGCTGCTGGTGGCAGTTGAGAGCTATTTTGACCTTTTATGGCACTATTAGCAACAGCAGGCTCAAAATTTATCAAAGCACCACTGCTTAGTTGTTCACTTGGTCGAGGCGGTAATCCTCCACGTCCAGTGATGGTAAATTCGCTTTGTGCTTGCCTGTTCTCAGAGCGACAGGCCTGAGCTACCACTTGTTCAGGTTTGGCGACCTCTTGCGGTAAATCGAGAACTTCAAAGTTATTTTCTGCCTCTGGTGTAATAATGCTGACTTGTCCGGCAATTCCGAGTTGAGAACTAGCACTGACTACACAAGTCGGACACAAAAAGAATCCTCTGGCATTGATGTTAATATTTCCGCCCCTACCTGCAACAGCATCAGCAGTAATCTTACTACCTTCTAACAGTGTCACAAAGTCGGCAGGACTAAAGCCAGTAATGTTGATATTACCGCCGTTACCACTTCCACCAGCTGTTGCCGATATCTGACTGGTATGGCGCATTAGTAAAGAATTTGCGTGTATAGAAATGTTACCACCTTCACCCGATGTAGTAGCTGCGGATATGCTTCCTTGATTATCTAGAAAGATGGAGTTAGCTACGACTTGCAGATTACCAGCATTTCCTGTACCTAAACTTTCCACATCAATTCTGGCCCCATCCCGGACAATCAACTTGTCTGTAAATACTTTGATGTCACCAGAAGCACCTGTTGCTTTCAGTTCTGGTAGGTTAGCGCGTCCAGCAGCAGCAGATAAGCCGCCTAGTGTTAAATTACCGACTGTAATACCACTGAGTTCTACAGACTCAGAAGCATTGACAGTTAAAGTTCCCCCTTGTCCAGCACCTAAAGTAGCTGTTGATGCATCTGCTCCTTCTCGGAGTATCAACTTCTTCGTAAAAACTGTTAAGTCTCCTGCGGTGGACTGACTAAAAGCCGTAGTCCCTAAACCACTGGGAAACCTAGGATCGGGTAGTACCCCAGCTATTTCTACAGTGTCACGAGCATTGATAGTGACATTTCCTCCTGGCCCCCCGAATGGAATAACGCCAGTTGGTAAGGAGGCTCCGGTATTACTAGCAATTACTCCATCTTTGATCAACAGATTACCCGTATCAATGTTGAGGTGGCCGCCTTGCCCTTGACCTATGGTGGTATTCGTATAAATACCAGTTAAAAGAGCGGCTCCTAGGGGGGTTTCTTGTATGCTTATAGTATCAGCTTTAACATTAACATCGCCGCCTTTACCATTACCAAAGGTAGCACTGATAATCACAGACCCATCTTGCAAGTTTAGATGCTTGGTATCAATTGCGATATTGCCACCTGTACCATTACTACCCCGGCTATTTCCGGCTTGAATAGCAGAGCCACTCATTTCTAATACTTCGGAGGCACGAATGTTGAGATTTCCGCCTATTCCTTGAATAAATGTCGGACTAAAGATGATTCCTCCGTTACGCATGATGAGGGAGGAAGTTTCAAGATTGAGGTTGCCTGAAGTACCTCCTGCACCCGCAGTCCCCAGGAAGATACCTGTTCCTCTGTCAGTGGGCTGGAGTAGATTTAAAAGTGCGCCTATTTGAAAAGTCTGTTGCAATTCCTCAAATCCAGTGCCGGAGATATCAACCGAGTTAGCAGCCTGGATATTAACATTTCCGCCAGTGCCACTACCAAAAGTTTCGGAAGAGATGAATGCCCGATCGCCTATTGTTAAATTACCAGTTGCGATCGCTAAGTTGCCACCTGCTCCCCCACCATAAGCTCCGGCTGTGATATTACTGAAGCGGCGGGGATTAAAAGCGGAAAAACCGGACATTTGTACAGTATCTGTTGCTTTGATATCAATATTTCCCCCAGGTGCATTTGAGTAAGTCTTTGCAGATATAGCTCCCCCATTTTGAAGAACTAAACGGGAAGTAGAAACATTAATATCGCCGCTTTTGCCACTGCCGATAGTTTCTGTAGATATATTGCTAGAAATCTGGCCATCTGCTGTGGTTCCTACCAAAGCTAAAGATTCAGCAGCATTCACGTGAATACCACTCGCTGCTTGCGCCCCTTGGGTTTGAATTAATGCCACTGAGCCATCACGCAGGGAAATGTTTCGCCCCTGCAACCCAATTGAGCCACTACCTATACCACTAGTATCTGCTAAGGCTTTTTGGGATAAGGTGATATCTTGAAAGTCTGTCACCCCTTGATAACTTAAATTCCAACCTTGAGAATTAGGATTGAGGCTGACCAAACCCCCCGCCACACTACCTAAATCAATGCGTCCGTCCTCGGCTGTGAGCGTTCCTCCTTCTGAAATAATCCCGCCTCCTACTAAGGCTAAGGTGTTACCTGGCTGCACCTTTAGTCCGGTGGTGTTTCCCCGCGTGAAGGGTGAAGATATGGAACTTTGTCGGCTGAGGTTGTGACCTTGACCTTGTAAACGAATTGCTTGCGGATTCTGCCCAAATTGCAAGCCGACTGGCACACTAATTGTAAGTTGAGGAGAAATTGAAGTGTCAGTGGCACTAAATTCTGCACCGTCGGCAAATCTGAGGCTATTGGCTGTACTCCCCAAAAATGAGCCGCCAATATTTAGTTGGGCATTAGCACCAAAGTTAATTCCACTAGGATTAATGAGAATAAAATTCGCACCGTAATTCTCTCTAATTAAACCATCAATATTAGAAGTTGAACCACCTGTGACCCGGTTGATAATGTTAGTAATATTACTCAAGTTACTGGTGTTGTTGAAAAAAGCCTCACCACCAGTAGGCACAGAAAATTGTTGAAAGCTATGGAAAAGGTTGCTGCCAACTTGTCTCCCCCCGGTAACTTCAAAGCTGTTACCAGACTGATTCACGTTGCTACCAAGTGTGTTATCTGAAGAAATTTGTGCCGCAGCTGGCAAACCAGTAATTAAGCAGCAAAGATAAACACTACTAGTGATGAAAATTTGGTGAAGGAGATGTTTCATTTTGAACAGGGAATCATGAATTCCACTGAAAAATTACTTGAAGTTTTAGTTTAGTTTAAGTAAATCCAACTAAAAAAATAATAATATTGAGTCTATATTCAAGCCTAAATTCTGGTCAAGAAGGGGAGTTAAGTAAGATGAACAAGTGGCGGCCTTGGGTAAATATGATCACGGTGCCAATAATAGCTCTGGGTGCTGTAGCTACATTCTCTAAGCCCAGCAAAGCTAACAGCGTAGAAGTCAGCTGTCAGGCTAACGCTAGTACGCCAAAAGTAATTGTGACTTTAAGCAAAGAAGGTACTGCCAAAGATTATCCTATTTTGAATTTTCTGCCAGAATACTTCTCCCCTCAAGATGTGGTGCAAAGTTGCCAGAAGGCCGCTAAAGGTCTACAGGCTATCTATGATGCCGGTAGTTCTATGTATTTGACGAGTGATAAGCTGAACGAGCAATCTGTTGTTTGTGTTGTCGAACGCCGGGGTATCGGCTGCAATCATTACAGCGCCCAAATTTTGTTTAATTTCCAGCCGACCGATAACCCATCGCAAGCTTTGTACGAAATGTTAGGTAGCGATTTTAAGCAAGCACAGCGTCCTGATGCACGAACTGTTAGCCGGACTTACACAGATACTAGACCTGCGATTTTGCGGTTTTGGCCATTTTAACGCTACTTTCAGAACTATAGAGAACAAGCTTGTTTTGCACGTTCGGCAGCTTGGTAATCTGGTTTTAACTTTAAGGCTTGATCAAAAGCGACGATCGCTTTTTGGGTTTGACGGAATTTACACAGGCTTAATCCCAAATAATACCAGGACTCAGCTTTTTGAGTACTGGTTAATTTCTGATGATCTAAGAGAAAATAAAATTGCGCGATCGCTCGATCATCTTGATTTAAGCCTTGCAGTGCGATCCCTTTACCCCGCAAAGCTACATAGTAGTTGGGATTGTATTTTAATGCTTGCTGATAAACTGTGAGGGCGCTTTCATAGTCTTGTTTCTGCAATAAAACCTTAGCTTGATAACTCAAACCCACGGCTAACTCTTGGGCATTGGCTGGCTGCGGTTCCCTTTCCCAAACTTTCGTTAACAACTTAATTGCTTGATTAACTGCTGTCAGGGCTTTATCTGGTTGCTTGATTGCTAGTAAGGCTTCGGTTTTATTAATCCAGAATGCCGGATCTTCTGAGTTGATGATGATTGCTTGATCAAAAGCCGCGATCGCCTCATTATATTGTTTGAGATTATATAGGGCTTCTCCTTGACAATTCCAGGCATAAACAGCTTGAGGATTAATCAAAGTTGCTGTCTTACAAGATGCCAGCATTTGATTGTAGTCTTTGAGTCTAGCTAGAGCATAGCCACGGTTAGTCCAAGATTGGTAGTAGTTACTGTCAATTTTTAAAATATTATTATATTTTGCGATCGCCTGTTGATATTGTCCTTGCTGCAATAAGGCATTACCACGTTTAAAAATTGTTTCTACTTGTAACCATTTAAAGATACTAAACCCTAAAATCATCAAGCCAGAACCACAGACCATCAAGCCAGCTATAGCTAATAATGCCCACAATCGTTTATTGGCAATAGATTCAGGTGAAGCAACGGTCTTGCTGACATTTATAGTAGTAGCTGAGGATATAGGATCATATATAGCTGTGCTTGCTAATGCGGGATAAAGTATTTTTTCTAATTCCCCTCTTACCCAATTGAGATTAAACACTGATTGGTAAATGCGGTTCCCCAATTGCAGCTTGTCATTTTGTTGCACTACCAATCCCAGATGCAATAACTCTGCCTGTTCTGGACTGTTGTCACTTAAAATTTCACCCTGTTCCCAAATTTGCTGGTACAGTTCCAACAACAGCAAAGGGTCGCATTGATGATTGTAAATAATCTTGGCTCGCACTTTATGCAAATGCTCAGATGCCATTTGAGTTTCCCAATTATCTATCAAGCGGCTTTGTACCAGATTTTGTACGGTTGTAGCTTCTGTACCTGCTGGGATAAAAAAAGCTGACTCCGCCAGCAATTGGCATAGCGTTTGGGTAAGAATTGGCTGTCCATTTGTCCAAAACAGTATTTCTCCTAGTAAAACTTTTGGACAACTAGCTTGTTTCTCTAATTTGAATGATTTAAATATTTTGATTGCACTACGACTAAACTGTCGGAACCGTAATGGTTCTTCCTCTAGCAAATTTAGTTCTAAACCTGAGTGCTTGAACGTGTTTGAAGTTGTCAAATTATGCTGTGGTGCTGTCATTGCCAACTGTAATTCTTCTGCCTGTGCCAAACTGTGATAGGTTGGGGCTTGGGTGTGCTGCCAGATTTGCTCTTGCAGTTGTGGTGCTGGAGCAATATGATCCAAAAAAAATTTAATCGTACTAGACTTTAACCAACCCTTAAGGACAGCTAATTCCCCAAAGCGGAGATTTTGCTGTGCTTGTTCAGCGAGGATAGCTCTAATTTGGTGTTCATTTAACAGTCCAGCTTCCTCTAAATACTTACCCAAAGGTTGTTTTGGTTTTTCCTTCAATAGAATTGCCCACTGCTGTGAGAAAAAATCAGCCGTTTCTTGTTTCAGCCATCCATGCGCAGCCAGAATTTCACCCAGCCGCATCCCAGCAACTTGTGTCTGCTCTTGTAGAGCTATTTCTACCTGTTCGGATGAAATCAGGTCAGCCTGTTGTAGAACTTTACCAAGCGGCTTCATAGACTTAGCAAATATTAAACTATAAAAATAGTAAAATAGAGTAATTTTTTACTTATGTTCAGGCCCAATCTTAGCATTCACGTAACAATTTTGACTATTATTCTAAATTATTAATTAATAGTATTTTTTTAACAAATGCTTTGAGCTATACAAACTAGGGACTTGGTCTTGAAGCATTTCTCATAAACGGCTGTAGCCTATAGTCACCTTGTCCTATGAATGAAGATTTTAATATGGCGATCGCTAAGAGCAATATAACCAGAAAGTAGCAGTTTTTTTATTGGCACATCATATACGTACAAAGTTACTCAACTCTGTCGTCGCAGTCGTTACTTAAATAATTGATGTTTTATAATATTCTGGCATATTTGCAGTGGATTGGCTTCAATTACTGTATAAATACTATTGATTTGGTTATTGAGTGAGGGAATTTATCTTGAATAGTTGTATTTTTTGATATAAGTATAAAAAATAGCTATCCAGAACTCATATTTGATATTTGAAAAAACTTAGTACATTTATATTTATAACTGTCTTATTTACTATTGCCTTCCTACATCAATATGTTCAGTAATCAAACTGGATTCCTAGATCACTTATTGCTGATATAAGACTAGTATTTGATGTTTGAAAAAATCAGTACATTGTTACTTGCCTTCTTTTGGGTTGCCTATTGCCTATTGCCTATTGGCTTAATACATAAGTATTTTCAATAATCAAACCAGATTCCTATATGTATTAAGCTTTACATTTTTAGAAATTAATAGAACTAAACTTTCAATTTGAGAGTGAGCCATTAAAAATAAAATGTGTTATTGTGGGAGGCAACTAATACTAAAAGCCATTCTTTTAAATGAAATCGTGACGTTGTTAGTTTGGAAATCATCAGCGTGCAACATGAGCAGAGCAGCAAACTCTAAAAATTCATTGCAAGAAATTCGTCATTGCAATCGGGGTAGTGCCTACTTGTTTGCACCGATGGTAAATTTTAATGTGATGGCTGAAGTTGGTGACACTCCACCTTAGTAAGTGTTTCCTTGGGTCAGGTTCCCAAGAAGAATTCAACTAACATTACACTTTGATGGGCAGAAAGATTCTGCCTGAAACTTTTAAATTAATCAAAGAGTAGTGCTGTTGAAAAAGCTTGTTAAATTGGGTTATTGATTAATATTAAATGCAGTGATAGACAACAGCTTGAGTGAAAAACGAGTTCAAGCTAGTCAAATCATTTTGATTTCCGTACCCAATTTTACAATTTAATAGATTGAGGTTTGACATTGCCAATTAGTTTAGTAAGCAAAAGAAATTTGACGCAATCATAGCCTTTGGTTGAGAAAAATTGTGTTTGCTAAGGGAATTGGTGTGTAGATAAATTATCATCTGCGATCGCACCAAAATCAAAAGATTGCAGATTTCGTCAAACCCAAATTTTAGCTTTCTAGTTCTTTGCAGAACTATCAACAAGTCTTGGAAAATTTTTTGCTCAATCAGCAAAAAATTCATCAATTGAGCAAATCAGGATAAATGGCACTACCAGAAGACACACAAACATCTTCAACAACAGCCAACCCTAATTTATCTAAGAGATACTCAGTCATGAATAACCAGCGATATTTCTCAAAATGGCAGCGCCTCCAAGAATTGTTACTCACCACATTGTTAGGAGATATCCCGACAATTGCGCTTGGCCCAAAACTACGCAACTTTGTCTATCGTAGTATTTTTGCTCAGTTAGGTAGTCCAGTTTATATCCAAAATGGTGTGGAATTTCTGGGGACTGATCGTATTCAAATGGGCAAAGGCGTATATATATTTAAAGGTGTGCGTATAGATGCTCAAGGTCACCCAAACAATAAAATTTATTTAGCCAACGGTGTAGCTATTGAACGCAACACGGATATAGGAGCTTTAGCTGACACTTGCATTTATATTGATGAAGAAACTTTTATTGGCCCTGGTGTTTGTATTGAAGGCCCAGGAAACATTAAAATTGGCAAGCGTTGTATGATTGCAGCCCATTCAGGTATATATGCCAACAGTCACAATTTTGCCAATTCGCTAGAACCAATTAAGCACCAAGGTGTGACTCGTAAAGGAATTGTGATTGAAGATGATTGTTGGATAGGGCATGGAGTCACAGTATTAGATGGCGTAACTATTGGCCAAGGTAGCGTCATTGGCGCAGGAACAGTAGTGAATAAAAATGTTCCGCCATTGTCTGTGGCTGTAGGTGTACCTGCACGAGTTATCAAAAGTCGCATTAGTCAGTCATTGTGGGAAGAAGGTGTGGGAATCTCAGGGACATAATTTTGATGTGTGGTTAAAAATCACTTGTCCTGATTCCGTGAACAGTTGGGAAACCTCCGTCATTCGTAAACGTCACAAGAATAGCCAGTCAACAACCATATTTTCATCGGCATTTACCATCAAACAAACCACAGCATGAGATAATATCTAAACTTGTGCCATACTCTATGGAGTAGTCACCACCTAGCTCCTCACTCTCAGCAAAGTCCGCTCAAAACGAGACAAGATCCGGGTAAGATAAAGTAGCTATCTTTTCTGCATGGCAGATATTGAGAGACTTCCTTCTCACCCCTTTGGAGATATTTCTATGCTGACTTTAAAAATCGCTGTTTATATTGTTGTTGCCTTCTTTGTGACTATCTTTGTCTTCGGATTCTTGTCGAATGACCCTGCTCGTAACCCTGGTCGCCGGGATTTAGAGTAAGCATTAGACAAATTATCCGCGACTGCCGAAAGGTGGAAAATACTAAAAGTCACGGACACTTGCTTGCTACCCTACACTGAATGGCAGTTGCTACAACAGGGAAAGTCCGCAGCCAGTGGCTACAGGGAATTTCCCTGTTGTGCTTTCTGGTTGTTTACATTGCTAGTAGCAAAATATACTGCCTCTCCAAATTCGGTAGACACTTGCTTTGAGTAAGTTTTGCTGATAGTAGTTGGTATTCAGTAGTAATCTACCCTCCGTCGCTTGAAAACGGAGGGAATTTTGGTAAAGCAGTTTCTTAAGCAATGCAATTTCCTCCTTTTAGCGGCTTGCTGCACGTAGGCAGAAAGCAAAAGTCAGAAGGCAAAAGTTGAGTTCATC
The DNA here is from genome assembly GCF_014697475.1 of Nostoc sp. FACHB-152. Lineage (GTDB taxonomy): Bacteria > Cyanobacteriota > Cyanobacteriia > Cyanobacteriales > Nostocaceae > Nostoc_B. Next base: position 225,063 of record NZ_JACJRV010000003.1, on the reverse strand, counting down.
ATTCCGGCTATCAGTTAGCTATTTGTTAGGTTAATTTTGCCCAGATATGCTTCATCCAGTTCTGCCGCCTGCACCGCCTGCTGTACTAAAACCTGTAAAATATGTAAATTCTCTGGCTTCGGCTAGTGATCCCGATACTCGTACAGTTGTAGATACTGCTAGTAGTAAGCCAAACAATCAGGAAAAGTCGGAGCAACAAACACAAAAGCCTAAAGACGTAAATTTGGCAGAAACAAAGAATTTTTCGCCTCAGACTCCTCATAATCCGGCTTTAGATAAATTAGAAACTGCCAAAACTGGATCTACCTCTCATACACCAGAAACCTTGCCATCGGCATTGCCTTCATTTACTCCCTCTACAAGCGCAAATGATTTAGGGCAAGCTTTGGGTGTTGGCTATTCTGTAGAGTCATTGAACGATAGCCCTGATGAAACAAGTTTCGTCACCCAGCATGACAGTAGTCTTTTTCTGACTCCCGACTCTCCAACTTCTAGCGTCCAGACACCAAGTGGTCATTTATCTCACTCTGGCTCATCTAACCAGCAATTGCCATCTCATAAGCAAGTCGTTGCAGAAGTAACCCAACAAGAACCACAAAAGCAACCAGAAAGCATTAATCTCTCTGGTACATTTACTGATCAAGTACCCAGTAATCAGCCAGTAAAAAATATTATTGAGTTTAAGCCACGCAATGCCATAAGTGAATCGGCTACCCCGAATAATATAGAATTCACATCACCTAACCAGCCAATTCAAACACCACCTGCTTCTACAAGTCCCCAAAAGCCTTCTCCTACCACTACTCCAGTAGTGAGGGAAAGAATTGTAGAAGTTGTATCTGATAGGCAAGAGTATGACGAACAACGGCGGATTGTGACTGCTGAGGGGAATGTAGTAGTGCGATTTGATGGGGCTGTGGTGGATGCCGATCGCCTACAAGTAAATTTAGCAAATTTGATTGCTGTGGGGGAAGGCGATGTAGCTTTAACCAGGGGTGATCAGATATTACGCGGTCAACGCTTTACCTACAATTTTCTGCAAGACAGTGGAGAATTAGAAAATGGTAGCGGTGAAATTTATATTCCTTCATCTTCAACAGATTTAGGCTTTTTACCTACTGATATTACTGCTGGCGGTGTACCACAACGGCCATTAAGCGATCGCATTCGTGCTAATCAGCCATTGACAGGTGTTAACAGTCCGGGAGGAATTAATGTTAACTTAGGTGGTCGAGAGGCGAGTAATTTGCCAGCGTCAAAAACTGGCGGTGAAGTGAAGCGGCTGCGATTTGAAGCTAGACACATCGATTTCTATCCACGCGGTTGGCAAGCTAGAGATGTGCGGATCACCAATGATCCTTTCTCGCCGCCCGAACTAGAGTTACGGGCGAGTAAAGTTACTCTCACGCGTCAAGCCCCCTTAATAGACCGCATCACAACCGAACGCCAGCGTTTAGTCTTCGATCAACGTCTCAGCTTACCTATACCAGTCAGTAGCCGAACTATCGACCGTCGAGAACAGGAAGTAACCCCAGCAATTGTTTCTCCTGGTTTTGATGGTGATGACCGTGGCGGTTTATATTTAGAGCGTGCGTTTACACCGATAAATACAGAACAAGCACGCTGGATCGTTACGCCACAGTTTTTCGTGCAGAAAGCTGTGCAGGGAGGAACGGGTGATTTAGCTGCTTTATTTGGCTTAAGAACAAAGGGGAATGCTGTTTTAGGGCCACGCACTACACTGCGTGGTTCGGGAGAATTAACGAGTTTTGACTTAAATAAAGTCGAAGAAAATTTGCGTGCTAGTTTGCGACTGCAACAAATATTAGGCGATCGCAATCCGCATATTTTGAATTTGGAATATAGCTACCGCGATCGTTTGTATAACGGTACTCTCGGCTTTCAAACCGTACAAAGTAGTCTAGGTGCGGTTATTACCTCTCCTAATGTACCTTTAGGTAGAAGTGGCATTAACCTTAGCTATCAAGCTGGCGCACAATATATTAACGCCAATACCGACCGCCTAGACTTACTCGAACCAATTAGAGAGAATGATCGCATCTCTCTGGGTCGCTTGCAAGCCAGTGTAGCTCTCAGCACTGGGATACCGCTATGGCAGGGAAAACCATTACCAGCTACAGCCACCCAGGGATTACGCTACACAGCTACTCCGGTTGTTCCTTATTTAACTGCGATCGCTGGTGTAAGAGGTACTACTAGTTATTACACCAATGGTGATAGCCAAAACACTATCATCGGTACCATTGGATTAGTTGGGCAATTCGGACATTTTTCTCGTCCTTTTTTAGATTACACAGCTTTTAATATTAGTTATTCTCAAGGTTTAAACACCGGATTATCACCTTTTTTGTTTGACCGTTATGTTGACAATAGAGTATTAAGTGCTGGAATTACTCAGCAAATTTATGGGCCTTTTCGTTTAGGTTTCCAAACTTCAGTGAACTTAGATACTGGTGAAGAAAGCAGCACCGACTATATTTTAGAATATAGCCGTCGCACCTATGGAATTACTCTGCGCTACAATCCTGTTTTAGAATTAGGCGGCATTAGCTTTCGTATTAGTGACTTTAATTGGAGTGGTGGTACAGATCCATTTTCTAATAATCAAGTTAAGCCAGTTGTTGGAGGTGTGCAACAAGAGTAAGAATACGTTTTGATTACTGAACATATCTGTCTAGTCAGGCAATAGGCAATAGGCAATAGGCAACAGACAGGTAACAAGGTACTGATTTTTTTCAAAAATTAAATACTCGTCCTATATAATTCTTTTAAATTATTAAAAACATTAGTTGTTTAGTTTTTCCTTGCGGATACAGCTATCCTAATATCATTTTTCTATATTGTTCAAACCGAATTTAACCAAATGTTCAAAGTCACAGCAAAGATATACTATAGCAACCCGTGTAGGAGATTAAAACAAATCTATTGCCTGTTGCCTGCCTATACAAATAGTTTGTAAATCAAATAGGATTGCTATATAAAGTTCTGAGTAGTACATGGTAGCCAGTAGAGTTGACATCCAGCGTTTTTAACGCTAATCATGAGTTGCTGACATTCCTTGATAAGTAGCATCTACTATTACCAAATACATAAAAGTAAATAAATTCACGTTGGTTTATGTCTATTAGTCTGTGCATGATTGTTAAAAATGAAGAAGCTGCGTTGCCTAAGTGCTTGAATAGTGTTAAAGATTTTGTAGATGAAATGATAGTGCTAGATACTGGTTCTAGCGATCGCACTCCTCAAATTGCTCAACAATTCGGTGCTAAAGTTTATGATTTTCAATGGTCTAATAATTTTAGTACTGCCCGCAATGCCGCTTTAAAATATGTCACTAGTGATTGGGTGCTGGTACTAGATGCTGATGAGATGCTCACACCTAGTATTATGCCGCAGATGCAGTCTGTCATCCAAAGTGATGAATATATCTTAATTAACCTTGTTCGCCAAGAAGTTGGTGCGGCACAGTCTCCCTATTCTTTAGTTTCTCGCTTATTTCGCAACCATCCAGAAATTAAATTTGAACGTCCATATCATGCATTAGTAGATGACAGTGTAGCCGCAATTTTAAACAAAGAACCCCATTGGCAGGTAGGTTATTTACAAGGTGTAGCGATTCTCCATGCAGGATATCAAAAAGCGGCGATCGCTCAAAATAACAAATATGTCAAAGCGCAAGCAGCAATGTTGGAGTTTCTTTCCACTCATCCTGATGACCCCTATGTTTGCAGTAAACTAGGTGCGCTTTACGTTGAAACTGGCAATATTTCTCAAGGTATGGAGTTATTGCAACGAGGTTTAAGCCAAGCCACAAAAAATCCCAACTCTATAAACGAAAACCGTTTGCGTGAGTTAACAAATGCTCCGCCCCAGCCGATGAACTTGGCTAGTATAGCTACTAATTCTCTGCTGCAATCAGCAGAGAACTACGAAATTTTATATGAACTCCATTATCATTTAGGTATTGCTCACAGCCATTTAAAAAATCCGCAACAAGCTCTTTTTCACTATCAAGCTGCTATTAAATTGCCAATATATCCCATGCTCAAATTAGGAGCGTATAACAATTTAGGCAACTTACTCAAAGATGCAGGTGATTTACATAATGCCAAAAAAACTTATGAAACAGCTTTAAAGATTGACCCCAATTTTGCGGCGGGAAATTATAACTTGGGGATGACGCTGAAAGCTTTAGGGCTTTTTGTTGATGCGATCGCTTGTTATCAAAAAGCTATTAAATTAAATCCTTACTATGCAGAAGCATATCAAAATTTAGGTGTTGTGCAGTTAAAAGTTGGCAACGTTCAAGCGAGTATCACAGCTTTTAAAAATGCCATTCTCCTGCATGAACAACATAACCCTCAAGAGGCTGCAAGACTTCGCCAAGGCTTATATGAGATGGGATTAATTAAGTTTTAAACAATAAAATCCCTATACCAAATATGAGGTAATAGGGATTTTAAGTTTAATAAAAACGGAGAGAGAGGGATTCGAACCCTCGTTGAAGTTGCCCCCAAACAGCATTTCCAGTGCTGCGCCTTCAACCACTCGGCCATCTCTCCAGGCGTCACAATTTTTCATTGTAATATGAATTTCTCGAAAATGCAAATAATATATAAAAAGACATTTTAGAGTAGAGATCTAAAGGTCAAAAACCCAAATCCAAAACAAGATGTCCTGTACATACACGATTAAAGTCCGCGATCGCGCCACTGGCAAAGAATACACCCTACAAGTACCAGATGACCGCTACATCCTACATTCTGCCGAAAAACAAGGGGTAGAATTGCCTTTTTCCTGCCGCAATGGGGCTTGCACCACTTGTGCTGTCAGGGTGTTGTCAGGAGAAATTGACCAGCCAGAAGCGGTTGGCTTGTCGTTAGAGTTGCGTCGGCAAGGTTATGCCTTGCTGTGTGTGAGTTATGCCCGTTCTGACTTGGAAGTTGAGACACAAGACGAAGATGAAGTCTACGAACTCCAATTTGGACGTTACTTTGCCAAAGGCAGAGTGAAAGCAGGCTTACCATTGGATGAAGATTAATCCTGAAACCAGCAGGATAAGGGAGACAAGGTAAACAAGGAGGATAAGGAAGAATCTATTTTTCTTCCCCTACTCCCCCAGCCTCCTCCTACAGGGTGCAAAGGAATAGTAAATATGCGAATTTTGTCAGTGCGTCTTAGTCTCTGGACGCGAAAAATAGTTATCTTAGCTTGCCTATTACTACTGATGAGTTGTCAAGCCAAAAGTCAACCCACAGATAATCAAATGCAGGTAAAAGTGGCGCGTGTGTTGAGTGGGCAAAGTATAGAAGTGTTGGGGATGGCAGAACAACCTAATTACTCCTCCCCAGTGCGGCTGATTGGGATTGATGCGCCAGATTTGCGGCAAGATCCTTGGGGAGATGAAGCCAAAGAAAGCTTAGAAAAATTAATTGGGGATGCAGAACAATCGGTCAAACTAGAATTTGACCTGGAAACCAAAGATCAATTTGGGCGGACTTTGGCTTACGTGTGGAAAGATAAACAGTTATTAAACGAACAGATCGTTAAAAAAGGATATGCGCTGTTTGTCGGGCGATCGCCTAATCATAAATATGACCAGCGTCTAGAACGCGCCCAACAATGGGCAAGAATCATGGGAGAAGGTATTTGGAATCCCAAAAGCCCCATGCGTCAAACTCCGGCTGAGTTTCGCTTTTTGAATAGATAGAAGTGATGAGTAAAAGAAACAGGAAGCCAGGGAATAGGCAGCAGGCAATAGGCAATAGGTTTGAAAGCCTTCTAGTATATGATTTTTTGACGAAAATCTGTACCTCATCTACCTGCAATTTCTTGTAAATGTTGATTAGGGACTATTGACCAATGACCATTGACTATTGACCCTTGACCAATAACCATTGACTATTGACCCTTGACTCTTGACTAACCCATGACTCAACTACAAATCTTTCTCGACATTGCCACAGAAGCGGCGTTAGCTGCGGGTGCAGTTTTACAAGGTTACTTGGGTAAGTTAGAAGACGCAGTAATAGAAAAAGGTCGTCCTGGTGATTTGGTGACTGCTGCGGATAAAACCTCGGAAGCAGTTGTGTTGGAAATTTTGCATCGTCATTTCCCCCAGCATTCCATTTTGGCTGAAGAATCAGGCAAAATCGGCAATCAAGATAATGAATTCCTTTGGGCAATCGATCCTTTAGATGGGACTACCAATTATGCCCACCAATACCCTTTCTTTGCGGTTTCTATTGGGTTGTTAATTAATGGTGTACCGCAATTGGGCGTAATTTATGACCCGATGCATGATGAGTTATTTCGGGCGGCGGCTGGTTTAGGTGCGACGCGTAACCGCCGCCCGATCAAAGTTTCCCAAACTAGTGAATTGTCTAAAAGTCTTTTAGTAACAGGTTTCGCTTACGATCGCCGCGAAACCTCAGATAATAACTACGCCGAATTTTGTCACTTCACCCACCTCACCCAAGGTGTCAGACGTAGTGGTGCGGCATCTATTGATTTGGCTCATGTCGCCTGTGGCCGAGTCGACGGTTATTGGGAACGAGGACTTTCACCTTGGGATATGGCGGCAGGTATCATTTTATTACAAGAGGCTGGCGGTAAAGTTACTGCCTACGATGGTTCTAAATTACAAATCGACTCAGGTCGAATTCTCGCTACGAACGGTGACATTCATGACATACTCAGCCGTGAATTAACCCAAGTTCCGCCTTTGTCTTCTTGGAAGTGAAAGAGGAAACAGGAACTTAGTGAGAATAACTAATAACCCATCACAAATAACCATTGACTATGGGTAATTTGCTACTGACGATCCACTGATTTAGCGAAGTACACTAGAAACAATCTTATGACTCTGGTGCAAAACCGATTTATGTCGCTAAAAATAGATCGTGGATTGTTTAAATATGACTTTATAGACCATCACGCAGTTCTGTGCGTTCCAGTGGATGCGGATGTCAAAGAGATCCGCAAGCGTTATCTGCAAATAGCCCGGCGTTTACATCCTGATAGCAATAATGCTGCTACTCCAGGAGAAAAAAAGCTGGCTAGTGAATTGCTATCTAAGTTGGTTAACCCAGCTTATGAACATCTGTCGGCAGAACGCGTCCGCACAGAATACATGATAGTTTTGTCGCAAATGGGTAAGCGTTTGGTGCAAGATTCTGCCTCCATAGAACTTACCACCGATATAGCTAGACAGTTAGCTGCTGCTCCGAATATTGATCATTCTTATAAAACTGCGATCGCTAAAATTGCAGAAACTCAATTTAACTCGTTACAGCAAGTAATACCTATAATTGCCCAAATTAGTGAGTTGAATTTAGTCTTTTTAATGCGGAGTGTGGGTAAAGCTTTCGCAGTTCCACCGCCAACACCTCAACCTACATCTAGTTCTCATACATCACCAAATCAGGCAAGTGCGCCGCCACCGCCACCGCCACCACCAAAAGAAGACTCAGCAGCCGAACAATATATTCGACGGGCGCAAACCTTGATTGAGAAAAACCAATTTGCTCAAGCCAAAGTTGAGTTACAGGATGCTTTAAAACTTGCACCTAAGAGTAGTCGCTGTCATAGCTTGATTGGCTTGGTGTATTTGAGGCAAAATCAGCTGAAAATGGCCAAGATTCATTTTGACAATGCACTAAAATTAGACCCGAACGACCAAATAGCGTTGTCATGGAAACCTAAAATAGATAAAGCTTTGGGACAACAATCGAGTGGCTCTAAAGTAACTTCATCTCCCAAAACTGGGCATCCAGAACCAGATAAGTCTGGAGGTGGAGGTTTATTTGGTGGTTTGTTTGGTGGGAAGAAAAAATAATGGTGTATCAACCAGCAGCGGGAGCCAGGGATTTATTACCTTTAGATGTGGCTCAAAAACGCTGGATTGAAGACAGGTTACAGCAAGTGTTCCATCGTTGGGGATATCACAGGATTATTACCTCAACGTTGGAACGTATGGACACCTTAATGGCGGGGGAAGCAATTCAACGCCAGATGGTGATTCAACTGCAAAACTCTGAAGATGAAGAATTAGGACTGCGACCAGAATTGACGGCCTCAATTGCTCGTGCTATTGTTCCACGCATGGCAAGTCTGACTTATCCGCAACGGCTTTACTACTATGCCAATGTTTTCCGCCGCATCTGGCAAAATCGACATAATTCCCAGCAAGAATTTTATCAAGCTGGCGTAGAACTTTTAGGTGTTGGCGGATTGCGCGCTAATGCGGAAGTGCTGCTGTTAGCAGGTAATTGTTTGACAGCACTGGGTTTGCGAGATTGGCGTATAGTTTTGGGTGAAGCGGGAATTACGCGATCGCTATTACACGCTTTTCCGGCAAATATGCAAGCAAAAGTGCGAAGTGCGATCGCTCATCTTGACCGCGTAGCTATCGATACTTTGCCTTTGAGTGAAGACCTGCGCGATCGCGCCCGAATCATGCTAGACCTACGCGGCAACAGTCATGATGTGTTGCAGAAAGTCAGTAGTTTAGGTTTAGATGCCCAGCAGCAAGAGGCGATAAATAACCTAAAATCTTTAGTAGAGTTACTAGAGCTAGAAGGTAATCTTCCCGTAATCTTGGATCTCAGCTTGATCCAAACCATTGACTATTACAGTGGAATTGTTTTTGAAATTGTCAGCAATAGCAATTCTCCAGCCAGAGTTTTAGGGCAAGGTGGTCGCTACGACCAGCTTTTCGGACTTTACCATCCCCAAGGTGAAAATATCCCCGGTATTGGTTTTGTCCTCAACATTGAGGATTTATATCAAGTTCTTTTATCAACTGGACAATTACCGCAGGAGATTCCGGCAAGTAACTGGTTAGTAGTACCAGAAATAGAAAATGCTGAGGCTGCGGCTTTTGCTTATGCCCAAAAACTCCGTGATTCTACTCATTTAGTCATCGTAGAACTGGAATTGGGGGGAAGAGACGCACAAGCCGTCCGTGAATATGCACGCGATCGCGGGATAGCCCAAATCGCTTGGATTAAAGCTGATGGCTCACCCACAATAGAAAGTATTAGTCAATAAATTTAGAGTCAATAGTCAATGGTTAATGGTCAATAGTTTTTGCTATTGACCCTTGACTAAAACAGGGTTAGTGATGCTTGGTGTCGGGTGTGGGGGGAGAGAGAGCTATGTTTTGTACACCCTGCCCCGTAGCCAACTGGGTACAAGCCCCCCCAAATCTATGATTTGGCGGTCTTAAATCAGTGGTGGGTTCAAGCCCCCATTGATTTTTCCCAACACCCTATACCCAACACCCCACACCCTTCTTCATGACTATGGACTATTGACTCTTGACCACTTAAAGAGAGGGAATCTATCAAATGCCACACACAATTGTTACTGATGTTTGTGAAGGTGTCGCCGACTGCGTAGATGCTTGTCCAGTAGCTTGCATCCATGAAGGGCCTGGAAAAAATGCTAAAGGCACTGATTGGTATTGGATTGATTTTTCGACTTGTATCGATTGTGGCATATGTATTCAAGTATGCCCGGTAGCAGATGCGATCGTTCCAGAAGAACGCCCGGATTTGCAAAAAACACCGTAATTATCCATTCATAGGCAGCAGGCAATAAAGAATAGGCAAATAATTATCTTGTTTCCTATTTCCTGTTACCTCTCAAAAAGGATTGATCACAATTCATTAATAAAAGGCATTGGGGAAATTACCTAATGCCTTTTTGTACTGATTGATTATAATCAGCTATTCCACATAGCACGAGCATATTTTTGATTTATAGCAATAGCCAAGGTAGTTAGGACATCAGGAAATTATAAAACTGAGACCGCAAAAGACTTTTAACCCTGTCACCTGTCACCTATAACCTGTCCCCGGCTATAAGAGAAAGATTTCAATTTCTATACCCTGCGTTATAAATGTATGAATTATTATATAACTGCTTATTAGCAGCGTCGTATAAAAAATTTATAAAGTCATGGTGTATTTTTTGCAAAAATTAAGAAAAGGTCTAGTTAAATATAGCAAATAGCAATTTAATAAATATCCAAGACTTAGTGGTATTTACTATACAATCTGCAAAAATTGATGAAGTATCTAAGTAGTTTTTCTAATCTAGCTACGTTAACCATCAGCTTGATATCTGTTCAAAGTGCCACAGCTGCAACACTGACTCTTGACTTTACCAAGCTTTCAGGTTTGACTGGTGGTTCTCCAGGTCAAACTGCGGTTTTCCGTGCCGAAATTCCAGCCTTAAACGATATTACTTCTATGGTAATTAATGATAATAGTCAGGGTCAGGGTGGTTCTGAAGGTCAGGTGAGTGGATTTGATTTAGATGCAATCAAACTAAGTTCCATTTTTACTAACAATGCAGCAGATGTTAATAGCATTGCCGGGTTAGACGTTTTTGACTTTAGTTCAAATGGGACTGTTTTGACTTTAGGAACTCAGCGACCTCCAGAAGCTTCACAGCTATTCGGTAACATAGGTGGCGTTATTAACAATTTGGTTGCTACCTTAGAGAACTTTGATGCGAATTCTACTACTGATCCCAAGAAAATTTTTGGGTTTGTCACCTTGGGAGATGATGGTAAAATTGCGTTTAAACTCAAAAGTCCGCTTTCCATAACAACTCCACTCTACCTTTACTTTGGAGAAGTAGGCGACAACGGTGAGGTAGCAACTGTTGAAGTGATGGGAAAACACATTCCTGAACCAAGTAGTGTAGCTGCTTTATCTTTAGTGGGAATATTCTTAGGTGTTACTCGCAGTAAAAAAAACAAAGCAGAATGATTTTGAAGAGAGTTATATCTAGTATTAATGAGTGAACATAGGTACAATACCTATGTTTTTTTCTTTCTAGAGGTTATGTTAAAGAAAATTTATGCCATTGCATCCGCACTCAATGCTTAAAGAGATATAGGATGTTGCTATTTTTACTTTTATTAATTTAAGGATTATATGTCAGGTTCAGTTGATCATTCTGCCCCATTGCTAGAAGTTAAAAATGTCCATGCTGGTTACATTAAAGATGTAGATATTTTGCAAGGGGTAAATTTTCGGGTAGCAGCCGGAGAATTAGTAACAGTTATTGGCCCCAACGGTGCAGGTAAATCGACCTTAGCAAAGACGATTTTTGGACTTTTGACACCGCATACAGGCTCGATTACCTTTAAAGGTGAGAATATTGCTGGACTAAAGTCAAATCAAATCGTTAAGAAGGGAATGTGCTACGTTCCCCAAATTGCCAATGTCTTTCCTTCTTTGAGTATCGAAGAAAATCTAGAAATGGGGGCTTTTGTGAGTAACGCTCCCTTAAAACCGATCAAAGATAAAATATTCGCTATGTTTCCCAGACTGAGCGATCGCCGTCGGCAACGGGCTGGTACACTCTCTGGAGGAGAACGCCAAATGCTGGCGATGGGTAAAGCTTTGATGTTGGAACCTAATTTATTACTGTTAGATGAACCTTCTGCGGCTTTGTCTCCTATCCTAGTTACGCAGGTATTTGAACAGATTAAAAAAATTAATCAGGAAGGTACAGCCATTGTACTTGTCGAGCAAAATGCCCGTAAAGCTTTAGAAATGGCTCATCGTGGTTATGTTCTAGAGTCTGGACGCGATGCAATTTCTGGCCCTGGTCATGAGTTGCTGAATGACCCGAAAGTAGGTGAACTGTATTTGGGCGCAGGGAAAAGACATTGATAGGAAGCGAGAAGTGGTCGTTTAAACTTGACTGTTGATTTTTTGTATTTGCATAGCAGTCATTACGCAGATAGCAACTAGCAAGAAGGCTAATGCACTGAAAAGCGCGCTAGCAAAAATCGCCATTCCTGGTGCTTGGGGAAACAACCAACCGAACAAACTCATCCCCAAAGCAAACCCACCAAAATACATTCCTATACCCAAGCCTGACCATTTTTGCGACATCAACCCCAAGGCTAAAGGAATTACGCCATTGATGATGGTACTAAAACCAGCTACTAACAAAACTATCATGGGTAAGTTTGCACCTGTATGGGCGATCGCTAGTATTGAGATAATTGTGGCAGCAACGCCAACTAGCATCGCCCGACAATTACCAATTTTGGTAGCCACAAATCCTGCGGGTAAGGTAGCAAAAGCGATCGCCAGCCCAACGTATACTAGCAGCAGATCAACATTATCAGTATGAAATTGTAACTTTAGGACTTTGGTTAAGGTACTCATCAGCAATCGCGTACCCCACGCCACACCAAAGCCAGTTGCTAAAATTAAGCTCAATTTTTTATAGGGCAATTTAAATCCTGTGCTGTCATCTTGAGGTATATCGGGAGGAGTTACCCAACGTAATATCCAAGCCGCAGCCAGCATCACAAAAGAAGCGGTTGCAAAGGTAAAAATTGCCCCGAAGCTCAGAATATACTGGTTAGCAATTGGTCGAAAAGCCCCAATTACTCCACCGACTAAAGTGACAACGCTAACTGCTGCTGGTAATTCGGGAGGTGTGGCGCATTTTCCTAATAAGGCCATCGCTGGACTACGAAATATTGTCATAGCTAAAGCCCAGGCTACCAGTGTAATTGGTAGCAGCGATCGCATAATTACAGAGGGCTGGGTAAACGTGACGATACATGGTATCGAGATAAAGATGAGTGATGAGAGGATAACACCGAGGGAGATGAAGGGGAAACGACTACCTACCCAGCGTTGAGATTTGTCAGAAAGTCCACCCATCAATGGTTCTAGCAGCGCACTTAAGGCATTTTCGATAACTATTAAACTAGCTGCTAAAGATGCTGGAAAACCAAACTGGATCAATAATTGAGGCAAGTATAAATTGTAAATTAACCAAGCAATACTGATTGACCCTTGGACGGCTGCTAATGCCAATACTTGCAGCCATAAAATCTTTAAAGGCGATCGCAATCTACTCATAAAAAGAGAAACGGGAAGTAACTTATGTTACTCCCCTTATTTTCTCTGCGTCATCTACGGTTAATTTTTAGTATTCGGGAACTGAAGGATCGACTTCTCGACTCCACGCGGTAATACCGCCTTTGACATTTGTACCAGTAATTCCTGCTTCTTTGAGGATACTGAGGGCTTTGGCAGAACGACCGCCCATCTTACAATGAGCAATTAAACGATGACCGTTGAGTAGTTCTTTGACTTTGCCTACACCATCGCCACTCTCGATATCTGGTAATGGTATTAAAACCGAACCAGGAATCTTTGCAATGTCGTATTCGTGAGGGTTACGAACATCCAACAGTACAAAATCTTTTGCACCGCTATCTAACAATGCCTTTAATTCTGTCACAGTCATTTCGGCAATTTCTTGCTGTTGTTTTGCTTCCTCAGCCTTAGCTTGGGTAATACCGCAGAATTGTTCGTAGTCTATTAGCTTTTCAATGACTGGACGGATGGGGTTCGGACGCAGTTTCAACTCCCGGAATTTCATATCTAAGGCGTTGTACAGCAATAGTCGTCCACTTAAAGTATTGCCATTTCCGAGAATAATTTTGACAGTTTCCGTTGCTTGGATAACACCAATAATTCCTGGCAAAATTCCCAACACGCCGCCTTCTGCACAGGAGGGAACCATCCCTGGTGGTGGTGGTTCTGGATACAAGTCGCGGTAGTTTGGCCCGCCTTCGTAGTTAAATACCGTTGCTTGACCTTCAAAACGGAAAATTGAACCGTAAACATTTGGCTTGTTCAGCAACACACAAGCATCGTTAACTAGATATCGAGTGGGGAAGTTATCAGTACCATCCACCACAATATCGTAAGGTCTAATGATATCCAGGGCATTTTCAGAACTCAGGCGAGTTTCGTATAAATCAACCTGACAATGGGGGTTAATCTCGTGAATGCGGTTTTTTGCTGATTCAATCTTGGGTTTACCTACCCAAGAAGTACCGTGAATGACTTGACGTTGCAGGTTAGAAGTATCAACAACATCAAAATCCACAATACCAATGCGTCCGACACCTGCTGCTGCTAAATATAACAGCAGTGGCGCACCAAGACCGCCTGTACCGATACACAGTACACTAGCCGCTTTCAGGCGTTTTTGTCCCTCTACCCCGACTTCTGGCAAAATCAGGTGGCGGGAGTAACGTTCGTAGTCGTCTTTAGTCAGCTGGATTTCATCCAGATTGGGATTTAACATAGCAGTTTTGCTGTGGACGAGCGGATCATTAATCCTATCGAAAAACGATGTCTTTATTTAACTTAAGTAGTTAAATTTATGGTATCAATTGACTCTGATTGAAACTGATGATTGTCGTCAAGGCTCCAACTTAGGAGTTCACTTGCTTTACCATTTTGAACGGAAACTATTATATACGAGTATTCTGGCCAAGCATACTGGCGATCGCATTCTGAAGGAATTGCCGAGTTATCTGGATGCGAGTGATAAATCCCAATGATATTTAACGATTTATCCCTCGCTGCTTTTTGTACTTGTAACATAACTTGGGGTGCGATCGCATATCTTCTGGCTTCGCTGTATTTGCTGTCATCAAGGGCGAAGTTTGCTGATTCTGCACTCCAAGCGTTTTCTGTAGGAATGATTTCGACTACCGTTTTGGTTTGATTATCTATATAGCCCAAGATCAGACCGCAGCATTCTTCAGGATAGGTGCTTTCGGCGTGGCTGCGGATAGTTTGGATGTGTTCTGGTTTGAGATTCATAGAAAATTTTACTTAATTCCTAGTATCCAGCGTTTTATGACTCTAAGCAGAAGAAAAACAGCAATCTAGAGAATTATGATGTGTCTGAAGGCCAGTAAATGGTGATATTTCAGCGATAAGCAGCAATTACAAGGAATAAAGGCATGATTAAATCATGGATGGTAATTGGCGGTGTGGCCATATTAGTGGCTTTAGGAGCTAATTTAATGCAGCCAAGCGATCGCCAGTGGTTCAAACGCTTACAAAGACCGAGATGGCTAACTTTTGAAGCAGCAATTCCGATCATCTGGACTGTGATTTTTATTTGTGGTGGTTGGTCGGCTTATATAGTCTGGGAAAGAAACCCAGGAACCACATCTACGTGGCTATTGATGAGTTTATATTTAATTTTAGAAATTGCGATTATTGCCTATACACCTGTTATGTTTCGGTTGCGGAGTCTGAAAGCAGGCACAATTATTGGTGGTACAGGTTTTTTTATTGGACTCATCTTAACCCTTGTCGTCTTACCTATTTCTGGTTGGGCAGCATTGTTATTAGTACCCTTTTTACTTTGGAGTCCTATTGGCACTTATACCACTTGGGAGATGGTCAGACTCAATCCTCAAGATGCCTAAGTATCAAACCTGCGATTGATTTCACCCCCTCCTTATATTGTCAAACTGGCAGTGTATGACTTGACAAAATATCAGGAAAAGGGTATTAGCATGATTTCATCTGGTGTAATCATTGGGGCAATAACATTCTTAATTGCTTTTGGAAGTTTTTTCATCACCCCCCGTGACGTGAAATGGTTCGCGCATTTAAGCCGTCCACAATGGCTAGTTTTTGAACCGCTTATTCCTTTCATCTGGACTGCAATTTTTATTTGTGGTGCGATTTCTGCTAACCTCGTCTGGAAACACAACCCTGGAAGCTTTGTTACTTGGTTGCTGATGGGTTTATACCTTTTCGTAGAAATTGTCACTATTGCCTACATACCCCTAATGTTGAGGTTTCGCAGTCTAAAAGTTGGCGAAACCCTGGGGTTAGTTGGGTTGATTTCAGGCATCGTTCTGGCTTTATGTGTGCTGCCAATTTCCCCAATAGCTACTGTATTACTGATTCCGTATCTAGTTTGGAGTCCAATTGGCACACTTACTACAGACGAATTAAAAGAACTTAATCCAGAAGATGCGTAATTAGGCATCTACAAAATCCGACCATAACGCGCTGTAAAATTATTTGCTGGATTAGCTTGATTATTCAGCCACGCCCACATTTGATCTCCATAACAAAAATGCCACCACTCTCTAGGATTGCGTTGAAAGCCAGCTTTTAACATGACATCATTTAATAACTGACGGTGGGCGTGATACTGTTGTGCGTCTTTTTCGGGATGATTGGCATAATAATCGGGATGCGATCGCTCTGACAACTCATCAATGGGCGAACCCATATTTACAACTTGTCCCACATCATTTACTAAAGTTACATCCACCGCAGCCCCTGTACTATGAGGCGGCGGCGTTTTTTCATCCAGACTAGGAACAGCCCAAATTTGGTAAACCGCCTCCCAAATTTCTTGGCGTTGACTTGATGATAACTGGGCTTCAGTCAGTCCCCTCTCTTGTACAGCTGTAGCAAAGCTGTAATCAACCATGAACTGCTGCACATTCACTGGGCGATAGCCATCAAAAATTTGAATCTGCCAATTAGGAAGCAGAGAGTGTAAGTAATTTTGGGCTGTGATTAAATTTTCGACAACACTCTGGCGGAGATAATACGGAGAGTATTCCCCATAAATAGCACCTAGTTTTTCATAAGGATGGGGTGATTCCACTGCGAACAGTTGCAAAGGAATTTCTATCAGAGGTTCATCGCATTCAATAATAGAGATATGGTGATAAGGTCGCATAGCAATTTTGGATTTAGAAACTGAATAAGGGTGTAAAAATCACTAAACTAGCATTGAATTATAGTTTACAAAAATTCGCAGTGTACATATAGTTACATTCTAAAAACAAGCTGCTATCCTTGGACAAACACAGCTATTTAAGAGCATTATCTGCGATATGTTATCAGTGCAAGATCAGAACTTGTGGACTCAGGATTTATTGGCATGGCTTGAAGAAATTAAAAGCATTCCCAATGATGAGAAAAAAGTCCAAGCCCTTGCCTGTTTACTTGCAGAATTGCCACCATCAAAGTCAACTTTACTAACACAAGCTCTGGATTTTATTGAAAGCTCAACAAAGGAGGAAATGTCTCCTCATCTTCATCCTTTGGCGGTCAATACGCTTCTGCTTCAATCCAATGCTAAGTTACTAGCTAATATTGCCTCTAACTTAAGTCCATCGCAACCTAGATTAATTAAACAAGTTCTTGACATTGTAGAAAAATATAGTGAACTTTTTCTAGTAGGTACTCTAGTAAATATTGCACCTCATGTAAGAGAGTCGCAACCTCAATTATTTGAACAATTTATTCATCTTGCTGACTATCAAGCTCTCACTGTTATTCTTGCTCATCCAAACCTCAGTGAAGCTTGGCTTACAAAAGTGTTGCCGATAGCTTTTGAATCTATAAATAAGATTGATAATGCACTTAACAAAGTTAAATCACTAGCTACTATTGCTTCCATTTCTAATTTGAGTGAATCCCAACATACAGAAGTTTTACAACAAGCTTTTAAGGTCATAGAAAATATTAGTTATGAGCCTGACAAAGCTAAAGCTTTAATTTTGATTGCTCCTTATTTAAGCATTAGTCATCGCCAAGAAGTTTTAGAAACAGCCTTAGATATCTTACACAGAATTGAATATGATATTGACTATGAAAGTGATTTAATTAAAAACTTAATTGCTCTGACTTCTCATCTGGATGAATCTCTAACTCAATTCCAGCAAAAAGTGTTTGACCTGGCAGAAAAGGGTAGTGAAATCAATAGAGTTAAAATTTTAGTTGCTCTTGCTGCTGATGCTAATTTAAATGAATCTGAGCATACAAAAGTTATAGAACAAGCTCTGAATGTAGCTGAATTTCAAGTATTGAATGAAAATCAAAGATTTCAGGCTTTCATGGAAATTGCTCCTTATTTGGCAAAATCTCAGGTAGATTTACTAGAAAAAGCCTTAAAAATAGCAAAAAATTTTCAATGGGAAGTTGAGAGATTTCAAGCCATAGCTGCTATTGCTGCTCATTTTGATGAGTTTCAGCATACAGAAATTTTGCAAGAAGCCCTGAATTTTATACAAAAGACTGAAAAAATTTCTAATTCTGATTTAGTTAAGTCTTTTGTTGCGATCGCATCTGCTTTTAGAGCAAAAAATATTCAATTATTGCCACAATTTTTGGATATCTTCAACTCGATTTCCGATGCTTATCCGAATGAAAAGTTAACTGCGATCGCAATGATTTCTGCTCATTCTAATAATTTAGAAGTTTCACAACAAGCCATTGATATACTAGAAAAATTTCTCAATCAAGATAATATTACACCTCTGAGTGCTTTTTTTAAGCATTTTAAAGGATCTCTTCACCCCGAATTTTTGCAACGTATACTTTCTAATAAATCATTTGATGTTATAGTTGATACTGCTATTTATTTAAATAAATACGAGCTTACAGAAGTTTTAGAGCAAGCCTTAACAATTGCTGAAACAATTGAAGATGAGCAATATCGTACTGACGCTTTAGTGTCTATTATTAGTTGTTTGGATGAATCAGAAGTTAAACTTTTAGAACAATCTCTGATTTTTTTAAATAACATTAAAAATGAGGACAAAGTAAAAATTTTAGGTACTATTGCTCCTCATCTCAATGAATTTCAACCTCAGTTATTACAAACAGCTATTCAATTCGCACAAAAATATGATGAGCAACAAGGTAATCCTACTATATATGAAGTTCAAGCTTTAACTATTATTGCCTCTAATTTAACAGACTCTCAAATAAAAACAGATTTATTACAACAAGCTTTTGACTGGAACAATTACCTCTATAGCACAGATGAAAAGGTAGAATGTTTCATTACTTTAGTTAATCATTTAAATAAATCGCAAACCAAACTTTTAGCACAGGCTTACAGCTTCACAGAAGAAATTGAATATAGTCAATATCATCAATTTAAAGCACTAGCTCATATACTTCCTCATTTAAGTGCAGAAGAACAGGTAAAATGCTTAAACCAAATAATTAAAATAGTAGATGAATGGCAAATTGAACATCAGGAACAAATTCCAATTTCAGCCATAATCGGTATTATTCCTCATTTAAGAGAATCTGAGCGTAGCCAGTTTTTACCAAAAGTTATTAAACTACTGCTTAAAAATCAAATTTCAGAGCAATTACCAGCATCAACCATTACTATTTCTTCCTTACCTGAATTTAAACTTGAATTCCAACAACAATTGTCTAGTATTAATTTTTCCGAGAGAGAGCATTATTATTTAATCTCTCTTATTATTGCTTTAGGTGAATCACAACCATCTTTAATAGAAAAAGCTTTAGAACACATCAATGAACAGTTAGAGCAGCAAATATTAGAGACATATGCTTTTGAGATTTTCGCTGCTATTACGCCATATCTTAGTGAATCTGAACCTCAAATATTGAATAAAGCTTTTGAAGTTGCACAAAAATTTCAAGAATACAATACACCAATCAAATCATTAGTAGCGATCGCACCTTATTTCAGTGAACCTAAGCATACAGAAATTCTGCAACAAGCTTTAGATATTATACAAGAGTCTATCTGGCATGATTACGATATAGATAACTTAATAAATATCTTATCTGATATCGCTGCTTGCATCAAACAACCGCAATCTCCATTACTACAAAAAATATTAGAGATAGTCCAAGGAAAAATTCAAAATAATCAGATAGATAGGTATAAAGAAAGAATTTTTAAAATTATTAGCCAAATAGCAACTCGTTTTTCTGAAGAAGTTGCTGCTCAAATTTCTATTTCTACTGCTCTTAAATGTGTAATATACATTGAAGGGGATGAAAATAAAACTAAGTTTCTCAGTGCATTAGCTCCTCGTCTCTCATCAGGACTTTTCCCTAGCGCTCTACGCCTCATCATAGAAAATATTATCCATCCTGCTTATCGAGCCGAAGCATTTAGCAACCTAGCTCCTTATATTCCTGCGTACCTGTTTTCAGAAGCTCTAGACTTGATTGAAAGCAAAATTATCATTCCTTCGTCTCAGGCGGATGCTCTCAGCAGTTTAGTTCCTTATATTTCAATAGATCAAATTCCCGAAGCTTTGAGAATTGCTCATTGCTTTCGAGGAGATTCGTATCACTGGCAAGTTTTAATAGCTATTGCTTCACGTTTATCTAACTTACTTGATAAACAAAACACAATTTTTTCAGAAACTATCAATAAATCTGAAACTCCAAGTGATATATCTTCCCAAGCAACTTCATTGTCTCCCGAAGAATTACAAAAAGAATTAGACTTGATCAAGAGAGTATCTCTTAAACAAATTAATTTTTCTGATATAGCAGAATTGCAGAGGAAGATTAAAGCAGTAGTTCATGCTGAAACCAGCCTTCAAATAGTTGCACTTTTAATAGACTTAGCTCCTAAACTATATCAGGCTGAATCCAAATTCTTTCAACAAGCTATAGAACTTGCAAATGGAGTTAGAGATATAAAATATCGAGTTGAAGTGCTTTCGGCTTTAGCTGCTCAGTTGAGTCCTTCTGAACCGGAATTACTACAAAAAATTTTGGCAGCAACCCAAAAATTTAGTAACCAAAAGTATAGGGAAACTGTATATCAAAGTTTAAAAAATAATCTTCCTATTGCTTTAACTCAGCATATGTTAAAACTGCTTAAGGATAACAATCTAGAAGCTTGTGAAGAATATAAAAATCAAATCTTATGCATTGTCATCCCAAAATTAAAATCTATTCAGTTTGCATATGTAATCGAAATTATCAGAGCTTTCACTCAAGAAAGATATAAAGCCCAAGCTTTGAAACTTCTAGTAACAAAATTATCTAACAATCAACAAGAGCTTAATACAGCTTTGCAAATAACCCAAGGGTTTCAGCAGACTTACTCTAAAGCTAAAGTATTAAGTGGTATTTTTGAAAAACTGCCAGAAGTTAGAGAATTAGCTCAAAAAGATATCAAGTTTAATTTTCTGCATCCTGAGGTTTTACTTGATGTAGCCTCTTGTTCCGGTTCATCGCAAGACCAAATTAACATCTTACGTTATATTCGTGACTTAACTAATGCTCCATATTTGCAATGTAGATACCTCGAAAGCTTAGTTCCTTACCTCCAGCCTGAAAATATGCTGGAATCTCAAAGCGTCGCTCAAGAAATTCAAGATAAATATTATAATATTAAAGCTTTAATTGCCTTAGCTTGTAAGTTTCCTCAATTCAGAGCCGTAGCGCAAAGACAAGCACAAGATTTTAAAAATCAGCGAGAAAATTTTGTAGCTAGTATAAAACTTTTATCTAGTTTAGCAGTTGAAGTACCAGAAATTTTACCCAATATTTTAAAATATTTAGAACTCAAAACAATACAACCAGAAATTGTTCAAAATAACACTTACTTTCAGGAAAATGAAATTGAACACTGGGAACAAAAGCAAATTTTAATTGCACTTAAACCTCATTTACCTCTGCGTATTGTTCGGGAAATTGACAGAGAAAGAAAAAAGGGTAAAATTCCTCATGAGCTTTGGTACCGTTCTCTAAAAATTCTCAGAAAAACTTATCGAGATGCTTTAAGTGGCGGTAGTTTTCGTAATGATACTGATTTCAACCAAGATTTACTTAACCTGAAAGACGAAATTGATGCTCTCGCTGATATGTTGTTGATGCGAGATTTAGAACCTCCTGTTGCTGTGGGTATTCTTGGCGGTTGGGGTGGTGGTAAATCATATATTATGCACCTCATGCAAAACCGAATGCTAGAAGTTCGGAGCGGAGGTATTAATGAAAATGAAGCTTGGAATGAAAACCCGAATAGTGATGAACTTTATCCTTATGTTGGACATATTTATCAAATAAAATTTGATGCTTGGACTTATGCTAAATCTCATCTTTGGTCAAGTTTAATGCAGACTATTTTTTGGGAATTAGATAGACAAATTACTTTAGAACAACAATTAATCAAGGCTGGAATTAACGCCTGTGCAGAAAGTGGTGCTAAAGTTTGGCAGGTTTTATATCAGTCGAATGATGATGATAGAAAATGGTTTTTAGAACGAGTCTTAACAGAAGAACAACTGCAACAATTTCAAGCTAATAGCAAGAATCATGATTTACAAGATAGTCTCTGGAAGATATTAACTAAATCACAGCAAGATGCTGTGAGTTCTTGTGAACAGACAAAACGAGAATTAATAAATAAGCAAGAGAAGCTGAAAATACAAGAAGCTGAATTGCTGAGTGAGTTAAGGGAAAATGAAAACAAACTACAAAATGTAAAAGAGCAACTGCAAACCCAATTGCAGAATGCAGAAGAACAACTTCAGGATGAGCAAAAAAAACTTATTCAAAAAAAGCACAATGAAGAAATAAACTTTGAAATTTCAGAAGTTAAAAAAAATTCATATTTAGCTTTAGGCTATTCCGCAGTTGTTCTTAAAGCGACTTTGGGTTCGGAAGGTTTTACGAAAATCTTTGATCAAAAAATCCAAGCCGAAGTTAATCAAAAATTAAATTTAGAAAAGTTTAATATTAAGCCGGAAAATGTTAATCAATTAAGCTCCTTCCTCAAGGGTGTAGTAACGGTAGCTATTAGTAATAATTACCAGTCTATAACAGTGCAGAGCTTCAAGGGATGGTTTAATAAAAATCGCTTATTGATTACTATATTTGTGTTTTGTTTATTTCTGGCTATAATCCTTCCTGTCACAATTAATCTAATTAAGCCTAATATTATTGCTCAATTAATTGGATTTTTGACACCAACACTACCTGCGATCGCAACTTTACAAGCCTTATTAACTACAGGTAAAAAGTGGTACGCTGATACTCAGCTTGCACTCAACGAATATAAAATATCATACGAACAAGCTTTAGAGAAGAGAACTAAAGAGTTAGTTGAACAACGAGAAAAAGACATAGAAGCAGAAATCAAAAAAGATACTAAAATTACTTCTATTAGCGAAAAAATTAAATTACTAAAAGAATCAATCATTAATAACTCTGAAATTACAGCGCTTAAACAAGAGATTCAAAATATACAAACAAAAATTAATGATGATAGCCTTAATGAATTAAGAGAGGAAATTAATACACTTAACATCCAATTAGAAAAACAGCAACAAGAACTGCCAAAAAATAATTATGCATCTTTAGGAGAATTTATCAGCGATCGCCTCAAAGATGACAGTTACGAAAAACAACTGGGAATTATTCATCAAGTTAAAAAAGATTTGGCAGATTTGAGCTATAAAATTCTCCCGCCACCAGTTGATAGTAAAGACTATTCCTCTAAAATTGACAATCTTAAAAAAGCTTTCCCACGCGGCCCAGCACGGGTGATTGTATATATTGATGATTTAGACCGTTGTCCTCCTAATATTGTTGTTGAAGTCTTAGAAGCCGTTCAACTTCTAGTCAAAAATCGGCTATTTATTGCTGTGCTGGCAATAGATGAACGCTATATTAATCGCGCTTTAGCTAAACAATATCAAGGTGTACTTTCTCGTCAAGGTCGTCCTTCACCTGCTGATTATCTTGAAAAAATTATTCAAATTCCTTACCGAGTCACACCTATCACTGACTCAGCATTAAGACAGTATCTTAAAGCGCAAGTAGTAGTTCAAGATAGTGCGACTAGTGGGAATAAATTTAATGAATTTTCCCCAGAAGAATTTAATATCTTAGTGCAGTGTTGTCAAGAAGTAGATTTATCACCTCGCAGCCTCAAACGACTGACTAATGTTTACAAACTATTCAAAGTTCTTAACCGTATTCAAGGACATAAATCTACAGCCAAAGAACAACAGGCGATTTTAGGTTTACTAGCTTTTTCAGGACGTTACCCTGACTTGATGCGTGATATTTTACAAGACATTGAACACTGTTATGAAGAATCTCGCAACCAAATAATTAATGATAATTTATGCAAGTTTTTCCATGAATCTTTACAAAAACATAGTCCTAAATATCGGAGTCATCCCTATATTTATCAAGAAGCACAGAAACTCAAACATGATATAGATAAAGTTATTCCACAAGACTCAACACTAGAGAATATCAAACAAATATTTAATTTTGTCAGACGATTTTCTTTTGTGGGCGATATTGGCTATGATGCTGATTATCAAATTCCAGGAATGATTGCAAAAGAAGTTTAACAGTATATAACTTTAATGTTTTCTTGCCAAAGTTAACCCATCTGCGATTGGGATCAAGCTAAGATTCACCCGTGAATCTTGATGAAGCTTTTGATTAAAAGCCCGAATTTTTCTAGTTCGATTATCCTGAACTTGAGGATCTGCAACTCTACCTGACCACAAAACATTATCAATTGCAATTAATCCACCAGGCCGTACTAATTGTAGCGATCGCTCATAATATCCATCATAGTTGCTTTTGTCAGCATCGATAAACGCAAAGTCAAAGGTTGCCGCCTCACCATCTGCCAACAATTGATCTAAAGTATCCATAGCTGGGCCAATATGCAAGTTAATTTTTTCGGCTACCCCTGCTTGTTGCCAATAACGCCGAGCGATCGCGGTAAACTCTTCACTAATATCGCAAGCTACTACTTTGCCTGTTGGTGGTAAAGCTAACGCTACTACTAAGCTGCTGTAGCCCGTAAATACACCAATTTCTAAAGTTTTTTTTGCTCCTAACAACTTTACCAGCAAAGCCAATAACTGTCCTTGTTCTGGTGCAATTTGCATTCTCCCCATCGGATGTTGGGCTGTTTCTTGGCGTAGTTGCGTCAATATTTCTGATTCTCTGACAGAGACAGATAGTAAATATTCATACACATTTGCTTCTAAGCCTAGCGTTTGAGTAGTCATACAATTTTAGATTTACCTATAGGAATCCGGTTTGATTACTGAAAATACTTGTATAGAGAGGCAATAGGCAATAGGCAAATAGGCAACAGGAAAGAAGGAATAAAGGTATACTGAGTTTTTTCCCAAATCAAATATGAGTCTTATAGCAACTCTAAATGAGTGCCAAACAAATATATTGCCTGCACCTACGAGTAGTTTGTAAATCAAATAAGATTGCTCTAGTTGTGGATATAATTTTTCTTTTAACTTTAGATAGATAATATCAGTTATTTATCTTGATTAATTTTCTGTCTTAAGTTTGAGTTAAAGTACCTTTGATTCCATCTGGTGGATGATAAATTTTCTCAACCTAATAGTTAACTTAAAAGCAGATGAAGAAGCTTATATACTTCATCAATAGTAAAGTTGTGTACTTGTTTTACGTGGTCAGATGAATGGCGTTTCTGGTGTGTGGAGCAAAATAACGTCAGTCGAGTACATTTGCTAGCAATTAGTACATTTGGTTTATATCCGGGGTAAAAATGCTTCAACTTGCTGATGGCAAGCGGGAGCAAAATCTATAAGTAAACCTTGGGTTGAGTTTTCGATCCAAGGTTTATTTATAGGAATTTTTGAACTGTAAAAATCAATTATCAAGGAAAATCTGATGCCAACATCACAAGAAGAGAAATTACAACCACCACAGCAGCAAAAACCACCAGGTAGTGAAGCCGCAATGACTCCAAAGCCCAAGGCTGAGGATGAAAACTATCGTGGTAGCGGCAAATTACAAGATAAAGTTGCGTTAATCACGGGTGGCGATAGTGGTATTGGTCGTGCTGTAGCGATCGCTTTTGCTAAAGAAGGTGCAGATGTAGCCATTGTCTACCTGAATGAGCATGAAGATGCCAAAGAAACCAAAAGTTTGGTAGAAAAACACGGACGGCGTGTATTAGCTATAGCTGGTGACATTACCGATGAAAATTTTTGTCAGCACGCTATACAACAAGCAGTAGGTGAGTTTGGTAAACTCGATATTTTAGTAAATAATGCTGCTGAACAACACCCGCAAAAAAGCATTGAAGACATTACAAAGGAACAGCTAGAGAGAACTTTCCAAACTAATATTTTCTCAATGTTTTATCTGACCAAAGCAGCACTGAAACATTTGCAACAAGGCAGTGCCATCATTAACACTACATCAGTCACTGCTTATAAAGGCAATCCACAATTATTAGATTACTCTTCAACAAAAGGTGCGATCGTTGCCTTTACTCGTTCTTTATCTCAAAGTTTGGTGGAGAAAGGGATTAGAGTAAATGCTGTAGCACCTGGGCCAATTTGGACACCTTTGATTCCCTCAACGTTCCCTGAAGAAAAAGTAGAAACTTTTGGCAAACAAGTACCGATGCAAAGACCAGGACAAACGGAAGAAGTTGCACCTAGTTATGTATTTTTAGCTTCTGACGATGCTTCTTATATATCTGGTCAAGTCATTCATCCCAACGGTGGAGAAGTCGTCAACGGTTAATTCAGAATTATCCCCAATATAGAATTCAGAATTAGTTTTAACTAATTCTGAATTCTGAAGTTGCTCATTTATTTAGTCCTCCAATAGAGGGATGTGCCAATCAACAAAAATCGCTTATTTATAGTAATTAGTAACATTTAATCCATAACAATTAGAATTATGCCATCTTCAAAACCATTGCATGGCACAGAATTAGTAGATTGTGCCAGAGCAAATGCCAAGCAAGGAATTGAAACTGCTGCTTATCAATGTGGCTATGGTGATGATCTCAACACTTTTGCCAGAGAACTCAGACAAGCTTGTACAGAAATGAACTTACAAGTTAAAGAACTAAGTGAATTAATAACTGACCAAGACATGATGTTACAAATAGGGACTGGCGAAATTGTTGCTCCAGATACAGCGTCAGAATTGTAAAAACTTAATATTCATTAGTTTCTAAGGTCAGTAGTCAAAAGACTATTGACCTATAATTTTAAAATTATTCGTGCCAAATTGAAATAAATTAAAACGCCTAAAACGTCAACTGCTGTAGTAATAAATGGTGCTGACATCAAAGCCGGATCTAAACGCAACAGACGAAATAAAAACGGTAGTGATGAACCAGAAATAGAAGCTAACATCGAAATAGCTACCAGACTAGTACCAACAGCGATCGCTACTTCTATTCGTCCTTGCAAAAAGTAAGCCCAAACAGTAGCAACTATTCCTAACATTCCTCCTAATAGCATACCAGCGATCGCTTCTCGGCCTATTACCTGCCATGCCCCAAGCGATCGGATTTCTTCAGTATTCATCCCACGAATCACAACTGTAGAAGACTGCGCGCCAACGTTACCACCGGTTCCTGTCAATAAAGGAATAAACGCGGTTAGTGTGACTACTTTTGTCAAGATATCTTCTTGCGACTTAATAATTGTGCCTGTAACAGTATTAGTTATTAATAAAACAAATAACCACAGCACGCGTTTACGGGCTACCTCCAGTAAATTCATCTGGAAATAGTTGTCACCACTAGATTGCACACCACCGCCTAAAGCGTAAATATCTTTGGTGGTTTCTTCTTCTAAAATATCAATGACATCATCAACAGTAACAATACCTACTAAAAGTTGTTGTTTGTCAACTACAGGCACAGCCAAAAAGTCATATCTTTTAATTATCCTGGCAACTTCTTCTTGGTCTGTATCTGTACGTACAAATACAACATCACGGGTCATGATATCACCAATGATTTGCTCAGGCTGAGATGTTACCAAATCACGTAAAGATGCAATCCCTGTCAACCGCCTTTCGTTATCAGTCACGTAAAGGTAGTAAATTATTTCACTAGCATTAGCTAAACGGCGAATTCTTTCTAGAGCCTGCGAAACTGTAATATTCTCTTTTAAAGAAATAAACTCTAGTGTCATGATTCGCCCAGCAGTGTTAGGTTCATAACCCAACAACAGGGCTGTAGCTTGGCGTTCTGTAGGACTGAGTTGTTCTAATAAACGATTGACAACTTTTGCCGGCAATTCATCAAATAGTCTAGCGCGATCGTCCGAAGACATCTGATCGACAATATCCCGGACTTCCTGACTTTTAAGTTCTTCAATCAGCCGTTCTTGAACACTATAGTCGAGATATTCATAAACCTCTATCGCCTCATCTTTAGAAAGCAAACGAAACGCCAAAGCGTGCATCGCCTCTGGCAAACCTTCAATTGCTTCGGCAATGTCCGCAGGCTGCACAGGTATGAGAATTGCCTTTGCTGCTTGTAAGTCTCCTGCTTCTAACAGCATTTGCAGTTGAGTCCGCACTAAATCTCGTAATTCTCTGCGGGACAAATCTTGGAGGGTAGAGTTTAAGTTGTTCGCCTCAGTCAATTTCCACTTTCCTCTGCCAGTTTGAATAAGGTTGCTGCCCCTAGTCTAGGAGACAATGTGGTAAGATGAAAGGCTAAAATTGTAATTTTTCCTACTTTTCTGAAGAGAGACTAGAGGTTAGGGGCTAGTTTTAAGAGAGACTAGAGGCAGAGGAATAGGGACTAATGTTAAGAGGGGCTGGGTAATTAAGTACTTAGCTGAACCTCTAACCCTAGCCTCTAGCCCCTAACCCCTAATCAATTCTCTTCCTCATCCTCTTGATACAAATCCTGCAAAGCTTGTAGTTGTGTCTTACGAGAAATCCGGCGATATTTCTTACTTTCTAGTTTGGGTTCGTATTTACTCTGCCCTTTACCTTTGGTTTTTAACTTCAAGGTTGATTCTGGATCAGCTTGTTGATTTAATTGGGTTTGTCGGGCGATCGCTTCATCCAAAAATTCTAAATAATGTTCATAACGTTCCCAGTCACTTTGCACGGCACAATTAGGTTCGTCTCGGTGCAAACAATCACTAAACCGACAGTTAGCAACTGCTAATTGCTTTCTCGCTTCTGGGAAATAATAAACTAATTCTTCTGGTTGATTATCTAAGTCTGGCTGATTGAAACCAGGGGTATCAGCCAGAAAACCGCCCCCAGGCAATTCAAATAATTCCACATGGCGTGTCGTATGGCGACCGCGAGCAAGTTTACCAGATATTTCCCCAACGCGCAGGTTAATATCAGGTATAAGGGCGTTAATTAAGCTAGATTTACCCACACCAGAAGGCCCAGCAATCACCGTCGTTTTATGGCTGAGATAGCTTAATATTTGGTCAATATTAATATTATTTTGAACACTGATAAATAACGGTTGATACCCCCAACCCAGGAGGCGATCGCTAATTTGCTGTTTTTCCTGTGCCGTAATTAAATCACTTTTATTCAAGCAAAGTACCACATCCCAGCCAGTAGATTCAGCTTTGACTAAAAATCGGCTCAATTGGTAAGGTTCCAATGGGGGGTCAGCAACAGCAAATACCAGCATAATCTGGTTGACATTGGCGATTGCCGGGCGATCTAATTGTCCAGTGCGGGGTAAAACTTCTGAAATTGCCCCTCGTCCACCAGCCCAATCTGCTTCTTCTACCACGACGCGATCGCCCACCATCACTTGCTTCCCAATTTTTTTTAACCGTGTTCTGCGGGTGCAAAGCAAGACAGGGAGATGGGATGACAACGAGAGAGACAACGGATTTTTATCTGTTCCTTCTCCCTCCTCGTTTTCTGTCACATCAATTTGGACACGATAAAAATTTGCTTGTACAGCTAAGACTGTACCAACTAACTCTCCAGTAGTCGTTACTGTTTCCCCTGTCATTGGACAGCCAAAGGACGGCGAACTAACAAAGAAAAATAGTCAGTGCAGTCTGTAATTTGTTCTACCTGATAGCCTGCCATAGTCAAGCTATCAGGAACCTGCTCAATTGGTTCACCAGGGTCAAGCCATACTTCCAGCAAACCTCCTGGCGGCATTTTCTCCAAGCGGAGTTTTGTCCGCACAAAGTTCATTGGGCAAGGAGTGCCGCGCAAATCCAGTTGAGCATCAGGAGTAGATACAGAAGATACCATTACTTAAACAGATTTCCTAAAAATCCTTCCAGACCGCCTTTACCAGTACGATCCCCTTTAATTTTAGCTAGCTTCTCTAGCAATTCTCTCTCATCGGGAGTCACCTTAGTCGGAATATCAATTAACACTGTTAGTAGATGATCTCCCCGACTCACAGGATTACCCAAGCGAGGCACACCGCGATTTTCGAGCTTCATCACTGTATTAGGCTGGGTTCCTGCGGGAATAATTAATTCCACTGGCCCATCTACAGTGTCTACCTCTAAGCGGCAACCTAAAATTGCTTGTAAGTAGCTCACTTTGATTTCCGAAAGAACGTTAATTCCATCTCTCTGGAATTCTTCATCCTCATTCACAAATAAGTAAACATACAAATCTCCAGGGGGGCCACCGCGTTGTCCTGCATCACCTTCTTGTGATATCCGCAAGCGTGTACCGTTATCTACCCCAGCCGGAATAGTAATTTTGAGTTTTTTAGTAACTTGATTACTTCCCTTACCGTCACAAGAATCACATTTATCTTCAACTACCGAACCTGTACCGTTACAAGTGGGGCAGGTGGAAACTTGCGTAAAACTCCCAAAAGGAGTTCTAGTCACACGGCGTACTTGACCAGAACCGCTACAAGTTGAACAGGTGCGCGGCCGAGTTCCAGGTTTTGCACCAGAACCACTACAAGCTTCACAAGTTTCTAGGTGGGAAATGCGAATTTCTTTTTCGCCACCAAAGACCGCTTCTCGAAAGTCTAACTTCAGGTCTAGCCGTAAATCATCACCCCGCACCGGCCCACTGCGTCGTCTTTGCGCTGTCTGTCCGCCTACACCGCCGCCAGCAAAGCCACTGAAAATACTTTCAAAGATATCGGCAAAACCACCCATGTCGCTCATATCTTGGAAGCCAACACCAGCACCGGAAACACCTTCTGGCCCAAAGCGATCGTAACGCGCACGGGTTTCTGGCTCTGAGAGTACCTCATAAGCGCGGTTTATCTCTTTAAAGCGTTCCTCTGCACCGGATTCTTTGTTCACATCTGGGTGATACTTCCGGGCTAAACGGCGGTAAGCTTGTTTGATTTCTTCTTTGTCGGCGTCACGAGCGACACCCAGAATTTCGTAATAGTCGCGGGCCATATAGTAAAGGTAAAAGTTAGAAGGTAGGAAACAGACTAGGGAGTAGGTGCCAAATACTAGTTATTTTGAATTAGCACTTAGCACTCTTAAGGCAGAAGGCATAGATTAATTTTTATTAATAACTGATTGTACCTTTTACCTTTTACAAAAATCACCAGCAAGTACGAAGCAAAATTTGCTTTTGCTTAGGAGATGACAATAACTCATGAATTTTAACAGCACAGTTAGCAAATGCTAAGACTTACGACTGTCGATCTGGCTGCCTCTCTTACAATTGTGCTACGCAATACGGCAAAACCCTACTTATGAACTAGAGGGGCTACCCGCACCATTAGGTGTGGAAAACCCCCCAGTTGTATTACATTGCATCTGTAGTCAGGCACCATTGAAGATAAAGGACAAAGTGTTGAAGGTTCCAATTTCAGACTTCATACTTTATTTTTAGTCTATCGCCTCGTAATCAGCTTGTGCTGTCATTTCCTCATCAAAATCAAAATTGAATTGTGGGATTAGTGTTCCACTGGCGGGATGTTCTGATGCTGATGTCAACCGCTCATCAGAAACTCCTTCAACTTCATTGAGAACTTGTCCATTAGCGCGATTGTAAACATCAGCACCAATAGCGAACAAAGTTTGCTGGAAGTCATCTAAGCAATTTTGAAATTCTTGCAAGGAAATGCCGGGGTTAGTCATGACTGCTTGTAGTTGTACAAGTTTTTCGTTGGCTAAAGCTTTCATTTGCTCGCCAATGAAGTTGGCATTATCTTTCAGAGTGGATTCATAACTGGTTAACAAATTGTCTGCTTGGTTTTTAAGTTCAACAAATTCCTTGCGCTTTTTGTCTTCCTCAGCAAATATCTCAGCTTCTTGCCGCATCCGTTCGACTTCGTTGTTGCTCAAGCCACCAGTATTAGTAATCCTAATACTTTGTTCTCTACCTGTACCTTTATCTTGAGCCGAAACTTTAAGAATACCGTTGACATCAATTTCAAAAGATACTTCGATTTGCGGCACACCACGAGGGGCTGGGGGAATTCCAGCTAACAGAAACTTACCCAGACTTTTGTTATCCCGCGCCATTACCCGTTCTCCTTGGAGGACGTGAATTTCCACCGAGGTTTGCCCATCTATGGCAGTAGAAAAAACTTGAGATTTACTAGTAGGAATTGTGGTATTACGTTCAATAATTTTAGTAAATACTTCGCCTAAAGTTTCAATACCTAAAGATAAGGGAGTAACATCTAATAACAAGAGATTATCTACTTCGCCACCTAGAACTCCTGCTTGAATTGCCGCTCCTAAAGCTACAGCTTCATCAGGGTTAATAGAACGATCTGGAGTCTTGCCATTAAAAAACTTAATTAGAGCATTTTGAACAGCAGGAATGCGTGTAGAACCACCAACTAAAATAATCCGGTCTATATTTTGTGGTTTAAGGTCAGCATCTTTCAGGGATTGAATCATCGGCTCAATGGTAGCTTCAATTAAATGTGCAACCAGTTCCTCAAATTTAGAGCGGCTCAGTTCCATTTCTAGATGCTTCGGCCCAGATTCATCAGCTGTAATAAAAGGCAAGTTGATCGAAGTACTTGCCATAATAGAGAGTTCAATTTTGGCTTTTTCCGCCGCTTCTCGCAGACGCTGCAAAGCCATCTTATCTTGAACGAGGTTAATTTTTTCTTGTTCTTGGAAGCGTTTAATCATCCAGCGTACAATGCAGTCATCAAAGTCGTCACCACCGAGTTGATTATTTCCACTAGTGGCTTTGACTTCAAAAACTCCATCACCTAGTTGCAGAATAGATACGTCAAAAGTTCCGCCGCCTAAGTCAAACACCAAAATTATTTGCTCTTGGTCTTGCTTATCTAACCCAAAAGCTAAAGCAGCAGCAGTCGGTTCATTAATAATTCGTAATACTTCTAGTCCGGCAATTGTGCCAGCATCTTTGGTTGCTTGCCTTTGAGCATCGGTAAAATATGCTGGTACGGTAATTACTGCCTGGGTGACAGTTTCACCCAAGAAATTTTCTGCGTCCTGCTTTAATTTTTGCAGGATCATGGCGGAGATTTCTTGAGGCGTGTAGTTTTTGCCGCGAATATGAACATCAACAGTGTCATCTCGACCTTTGACACAGCTGTAGGGGACGCGATCGCGTTCTTCTGGTGTATCTTCCCAACGACGACCGATGAATCTCTTAATACTGTAGACTGTATTTTCGGCATTAGTTACGGCTTGGCGTTTTGCCAGCTGACCGACCAAGCGATCGCCACCCTTGCCAAATCCCACAATACTAGGAGTGGTTCGTCCGCCCTCAGAATTAGAAATGACAATCGGTTGACCGCCCTCTAAGACTGCGACGCAACTGTTAGTAGTGCCTAAGTCGATGCCAATAACTTTTCCCATACTTACAGTATTTGTACTGAATGCTTTTGATGTTGTTTATACGGGATATTTTGAGCAATAAATCTAGTATAAGGGTGTAAGTAAAAACCCTGACACCCTTACTCCTTTTTTCCAGAATTTAAAAATCAAAAGTCAAAAGTTAAAAGCGAAATTGATTTTTCTTTTGACTTTTTACTGAAAACAAGGCGAGTAACCACAGTTTAACTGTTGGCTGGACTCGACTGATCTTCTGGCGTAGGCAGTGTATCCTCTTTAGGAGCAGCCACCTTAACCATTGCGTGACGTAGCACGCGATCGCCTATATAATATCCGCGCACTAACTCTTCTAACACTGTTCCTTCCGGATGTTCATCCGTAGGTTCGCGCATTACTGCTTCATGAAGGTTGGGATCAAACTGTTCTCCTTCCGGACGCATCGGTGAAACACCTAGACGTTTCAAGCAATCTACCAATTGTTTGTAAACGCCTTGATAACTTTTGTGAATTGTCATCTCGCCATCAGTTTGTGGCTTCAAGTGCGATCGCGCCCGCTCAAAATTATCAACCACTGGCAGTAATTCCATAATGGTATTCCGCTTCACTTGTGCGTCTAGCTCTTCTTTTTCTTTGCTAGTACGTTTGCGGTAATTCTCAAAATCGGCCGCAATTCTCATGTACTGAGTACTACGTTCTTCTAGCTGCACTTTGAGAGACTCAATTTGTTGAGTCAATCCTGCTGCTGTGTCTGTTTCTGCCTTGTTGGTTGCAGCGAAGCCATCTTCCTGATTGAGCGTAGCCGTATCTCCTGATACATTGCTTGTGGCTGCCACTTGCTCAGTAACCTCGCTGCCAGATTCGTTGGAGTTTATTTGGGCTGGGGAGTCGCTCATCATTTCTTGCTTTACCTCTATTGGTTCACCCAATTACTGGCTTGTATTGTTTACCTGTTTATTTTCGTCCATCATTGTCTATTCCAGATACTTTTGCGGACAATAAATCACCATAAAGGTAGATTTTGCCTACATTTTTCTGGAAGTGATGTCACCGTCATTTTATTGTGACAAATGGTGAACATATTAGCGCCTACGCCTTGAGGACGGGAACCCGAACGATAAAAGGTGAAGTATGAATTATGAAGTATGAAGCCTGAAATTTATACTTCATACTTCACACTTCAGACTTCCATCGGAATTTTATTAAGTTTAAATGAAAATTCTGTGCCATAGCTTGGGAATACTCTAAGCAGAGGTTTTCCCCTACTAATAGCTCACCTATGACTCACTCGTCACCGCAACGGCGCAGTACCGCTCTCACGACCAGAACAGAATTTTCGCCATTCGGCAGTAAGCTAGTGCAATCTGGCTATGTTAATAGCGAACAGATGAGACAGGCTCTGATTGAAAGTCGCAAATCTGGCCGGCCCCTGACAGAAGTGCTGGAGTCGATCACTGGGCGACAACTATCACCTGAATTTCTCAGGCAGTATAAAAAACAACAATTATTTGAATTAAAAATCCTATACGGCGTTGAATCCCTAGATCCAGAAGTCAGTAACATTGGCAATACGAATGTAGGGAGCCTGATTGAAACCCTCATACCCGTAGATATTTGTCGTCGCCATCGCTTAGTGCCGTTATCAAAAAACGAAGACCAAAACCCACCGAGTGTTTTAGTGGCGATGGTCGATCCGGATAACTTAGAAGCTTCCGATGATCTAAATCGCATCTTGCGCCCTCAAGGGTTGGCATTGCAGCGCATGGTGATTACTCAGGAAGACTATCAACACCTGATCAATCAATATCTAGATGATCTGGCTGTCAAGCAAAAGCATCTAGAACAAGAGAAGTTTACAGATATCAATCAGGACTTAGAAAATTTAGGAAATCTAGATATTCAAGATGCTCCTGAAGATATGGAAGCTGACTTGGGAGCAGCAATGAAGGGTGCAGAAGATGCTCCAGTCATCAGCCTTGTAAATAGAATTCTTGCCAAAGCTCTGCACGAGAAAGTCTCTGATATTCACATCGAACCACAGGAAGAAAACTTACGCATTCGTTTTCGTAAGGATGGTGTGTTAAATGAAGCCTTTCCCGAACTGCCAAAGAAGATTATTCCGGCTGTGACCGCCCGATTTAAAATTATTGCTAACCTAGACATTGCCGAACGGCGTTTACCTCAAGACGGACGCATTCGCCGGATTTTTGAGGGTAGAAAAGTAGACTTCCGGGTTAACACTTTGCCCAGCCGCTATGGGGAGAAGGTTGTACTGCGGATTTTGGATAACTCTTCTACCCAGTTGGGATTAAATAAGTTAATCACCGACCCAGAAACCTTACAAATTGTCCAAGAGATGGTTAGTCGTCCCTTTGGTTTGATTTTGGTAACTGGGCCAACGGGTTCTGGTAAAACCACCTCGCTGTATTCGGCATTGTCAGAAAAGAACTCACCCGGAATTAATATCAGTACTGTAGAAGACCCAATTGAGTATAGTTTGCCAGGAATTACCCAAGTACAGGTAATTCGGGAAAAAGGGCTAGACTTTGCCACCGCATTAAGAGCATTTTTGCGGCAAGACCCAGATGTGTTATTGGTGGGTGAAACGCGAGATAAAGAAACCGCCAAAACAGCGATTGAAGCAGCCTTAACAGGTCACTTAGTATTAACTACCTTACACACTAACGACGCTCCTGGTGCGATCGCTCGTCTAGGAGAAATGGGGATTGAACCATTCATGGTTTCTAGTTCCTTAATTGGTGTGTTGGCACAACGCTTAGTGCGGCGTGTCTGTTCTGAGTGCCGCATTCCCTATACTCCCACCCCAGAAGAACTAGCTCGCTATGGTCTATCTGCTGCTGGTGATGTAGAACTCACATTTTACAAAGCTAATACCTTAACCGCAGAAGCCTTAGCAGAAGCCAAAGCCAAAAATCATCTTTGTCCAAATTGTAATGGTGGTGGTTATAGAGGACGTTGTGGTGTTTATGAAGTGATGCGGATCACTGAAAACCTGCAAACCCTAATTAACAAAGAAGCACCTACAGACCGTATTAAAGAAGTTGCTGTCGAAGAAGGTATGAAAACCTTGTTGGCATACAGCTTAGATTTAGTGCGTCAAGGAGCCACCACCTTAGAAGAAGTTGATCGGGTGACATTTACAGATACAGGCTTAGAAGCCGAGTTAAAAGCCAAACGTAAGACTGGTCTTACCTGTAGGACTTGTAGTGCTGAACTCAAACCGGAATGGCTGGATTGTCCCTACTGTATGACACCCAGATTTCAAGATTAGCGAATAGTCAAAACAATTGACTATTGACAAAGGACAAATAACAAACAACAAAAGGGAAGCAGAACTATGGAAATGATGATTGAAGACTTGATGGAGCAGCTGATTGAAATGGGTGGTTCGGATATGCACTTATCCGCAGGTTTGCCTCCCTACTTTCGTATTAGTGGAAAACTAACTCCTATTGGCGATCAAGTCTTGACAGGTGATCAATGCCAACGATTAATCTTTAGTATGCTCAATAACACCCAGCGTAAGACTCTAGAACAAACCTGGGAGTTAGATTGTTCTTACGGTGTCAAAGGTTTGGCTCGGTTTCGGGTGAATGTTTACAAAGAACGGGGATCTTACGCTGCTTGTTTACGCGCACTTAGTTCCAAGATTCCCAACTTTGAAAAATTAGGTTTACCCGATGTAGTGCGGGAAATGTCAGATAAACCTAGAGGATTAATTCTGGTAACTGGCCCTACTGGTTCTGGTAAGACAACTACTCTTGCGGCGATGATCGATTTGATTAACCGCACTAAAGCAGAGCATATTTTAACAGTGGAAGACCCGATTGAGTTTGTCTACGAACCAATTAAAAGCTTAGTCCACCAACGGCAATTGGGAGAGGATACTAAGAGCTTTGCTAACGCCTTAAAAGCCGCCCTACGGGAAGACCCAGATATTATTCTCGTAGGGGAAATGCGGGATTTAGAAACTATTTCTTTGGCAATTTCCGCAGCAGAAACCGGACACTTGGTATTTGGTACACTACACACCAGTTCTGCTGCACAAACTGTTGACCGGATTATCGACGTTTTCCCCCATGAAAGACAAACTCAAGTGCGGGTGCAATTATCTAACTCGCTAGTAGCCGTATTTAGCCAAACCTTAGTATCCAAGAAAAACCCCAAACCAGGTGAATATGGTCGGGTTATGGCTCAAGAAATTCTTATTGTTACTCCGGCTATTTCTAACTTAATTAGAGAAGGTAAAACATCACAAATTTACTCAGCTATTCAGACTGGCGGCAAATTGGGAATGCAAACTCTGGAGAAAGTTTTAGCAGATTATTACAAAGCGGGAGTTATCTCTTTTGAAGCGGCAATGTCTAAAACTTCTAAGCCAGATGAAATTCAACGTCTCATCGGTGCTACAACACCTCCTCAAGCAGCAGCAAAACCTGGAGCTGCAAAAGCACACTAAAAATTCATCTCGAATAAGAACGGAATAGTTAATAGTCAAAAAAACTATTAACTATTGCCTATAAAAGAAGTTTAAAATTTTGAAATTATTAATTTATGCCAACCTTTGTTGCCCGCATTCGAGATCCTCAAGGCAAATCTCGGAAAGAAACAGTTGTTGCTGAATCTTTAGCACAAGCTCGTACTAATCTCAGAGATAAAGGTTTTGTAGTCCAAGAACTGAAACAATCTCAAGGCTTTTTAACTTTTGACTTCAAAAAATTTCAAAATTCATTTGTTAAGGTTCCAATTAAAGAGAAAGCAGTTTTTTCTAGACAACTTGCTACTTTGGTGAATGCTGGAGTCGCAATTGTCAGAGGTTTAGGAGTACTGTCCGATCAGTGTACTAATCCTAAATTGAAACAAGCACTAATTGATATTAGTAACGATGTTCAAAGTGGTGTTAATCTTTCCGATGCCATGCGGAAACATCCTGACTGTTTTGATGGTTTGTATGTGAGTATGATTCAAGCTGGCGAAGTGGGCGGTGTACTAGATGAAGTACTAGGTCGTTTAGCAAAGTTATTAGAAGATGTAGCTCGATTACAAAACCAAATTAAGTCAGCACTTGCTTATCCAGTTGTTGTGGGTTTTATAGCTGTCACTATCTTTGTTGGGATGACAGTTTTTCTTATCCCTATTTTTGCTGGTATCTTTAAAGATTTAGGAACTGAATTACCGGCTTTAACTGAATTTTTGATGATTTGTAGTGCAATTTTGAGAAGTTTTTGGTCTGTGGTAATTATTGCAGGTTTGATAGGTTTAGGATTTGCCTATAAGCAGTTTTACAAAACAGAAGCTGGTCGTCAAACCATTGACCGTCTTTCTCTAAAAGTGCCGTTATTTGGTGAGTTGATTCAAAAATCTGCGGTTGCTCGTTTTAGCCGCACCTTTGGTGCTTTAACTCGCTCAGGGGTACCAATTCTGACTTCTTTAGAAATTGTTCGAGATACATCAGGCAACCAAATCGTTGCTAATGCCATAGATGCAGCGCGTTTAGAAGTTCAACAGGGAGGCATGATTAGTATTGCGTTGCAAAAAGAGAAAATTTTTCCTCCTATGGCAATTCAAATGATGAGTATTGGCGAAGAAACTGGGGAATTAGATGCAATGTTGATGAAAGTTGCCGATTTCTATGAAGATGAGGTTGAGCAAACAGTAAAAGCACTAACCAGTATTTTGGAACCTCTGATGATTGTAGTTTTAGGGGGCATGGTTGGGACAATTATTTTAGCAATGTATCTGCCACTATTCAAAGTATTTGAAAAGCTGGGATGAAAAATCGGAAGGATGAAGAGAAAATTTCATCCTTCATCCTAGCCTACGGCAAGCCGCTAGAAGCGTCTACACATTTCATACTTAATAACATTATGCCTGTGCAGAAATCTCATTATGAAGCCAGCTTGGCAGAGTATAGCAATCATCAAGCGGCGATCGCTCTTCTTAAACAACACCGACCATACTTAGAAATGATTCCTAGTTTGCGTCGTCCAGATGAAAGTGTCATTACTATTCCTCTGCCAATTGTGCGCCTGCGTAATACTAAGTCCGAGACTCCACAGGCAATGCGTCTACCCTGTGATGTAGCAATTATAATGTGCGATCCAGAATGGAAAGTTAAAACTGGAGCCGAAATTTTAATATTTATTCATCGTCCCCATGAAGACTTTTCTGATTTATTGGGGCGTTGGCGACAAACCCAAGTTTACTTAAATCAAGACTATGAGTGGTTAATGCCTCCTCGCCATAGTCATGTTTTAAGTGAAGGGGCTAATGCTATCTATCCTTTATTTGTGGTTTTTAGTGAAACATCAGAACGCATTCAACGCGGTCTGATAGGTGCAGAACTACCATTTGTTATGCAAACATCATATTTGTTTATCGAAGAAGAACGAAGGGATGAAGAGGGGCTAGCCCCTAGCCCCTAACCTCTAGCCCATTACTTCACAAACTGAGGCATGATTTCAGCCGCAGTGAATATGCCGTAAATGCCGCGTTGATGTAATTGCATACCTGCTTTGAGATAACCAAAAGCAGGGCCACAAACGTTTGCTGCCATGCTGGTTTCATCTCCTAATGTAAAGGTGTGGGTGGAAATCTTACCTTCAAAAGTGCGCCCTGTTACTTTAACGTTGGTGCTGAGGGGTTTTTTGGGATTGCGCGTATCTACAACACCACCAACAGTTACGCGATCGCGTTCTACTATTCCTGCTAACTCTAACATCACATCATCGGCGTGTTCCATATTTTCTAAGGTCAACACGCCATTTGTTTTATCTAATAAGGCTTCTACCTCTGCGTCAGTCATTGCCCTTGCCGCTTCTACTGTATAACCAGGCATATGACCAATATCTTCTCGAACGGTGGCGCGGTAAGCTTCCCAGTTAGCAATTCCTACACCGAAGGTAATTTCTACTTGATGAATTTCAGCATAGCTTTGGGCGGCTAGGGCCGCCGCCGCAGTTAACAGTCCGGGTGTTGCACCACATCCTGTCATGTAGGTAATACCTGCGGCTTGCAGTTCTTCTTTCATCGCAATTAACTGTTCTACCGCACTGGTGCGCTTAATAGCATCTACTAACACCCCACGCCAACCAGATTGAATAAACTGACGTGCTACAGAAGGAATAAAGTCGTTGGGTAGGTTGGGTAAAGCTAAAAAATACCCGTCTACAGGTTGGGTGCTATCAATTAAGTCTTGAATACTGTTGTTCGTTAATGTACCAATTGGTTCTAAATAACCTACAGAACCTTGAGACTGATAAGTGGCAATACAATCTTTAAAGTTTAAACCTTCAGCAGCGTAGGCATAGCCTTTTTGATCTGCTACTGCGACTAAAGTCATTTCTCGTTTACCAGCAAGTACCTTGGCGGCTGCTTGTCCAAGTCCACCGAAACCTAATACTCCGACACGTATAGCTGGTGCAATATTTGCTGTACTCATAGTTAATTACTTAAGTTGAATCACAAGTCTGGACGATGAACCATTTTGGTTGATGGCGTAGCCGTTTTGCGACTTGCCGTTAGGCATCGCTCAAACCTATAAAGGTTAATTATGCTTCATTATCCTGGTTTCTTCCCCAACTAGATTAGTTTTTTACCAGAATTTCTTGCTGAGTTATTTGAAGTACGCAGATATTTTCTCAGGGTTAATACTGATTTGTATTTGGTATAAATTATGTTCTATTAATATTGTATCGTCTCCGAAAATTAGGAAAAACTAAATTTATGGATTTAAAAGATATTGCTAATAAAGCTGTTGAAAAAGGTGTAGAAACTGCCGTTGAAAAAACTTTAGGGATTAAAGATATAAAAACTATACGAGCAGTTGCAGAGACTAGTGCAGCAGCAGGTGCTGCTGTTAGTGCTGCTACAGGGCTATCTGTGGCAGCAACTTCAGGAGCAGGAATTACCTCTGGTCTAGCAGCAGCAGGAGGTGTGGTTGGTGGTGGAATGGCTGCGGCTCCTGCGGTACTGGCAGCCGGCCCTGCTTATGCTGGGGCAAAAATAATGAATGAAACTTTATTTAAAGACCAACCAGATTTACCTGAGGAAGAACGCAATGCTCGCGCAGCTGCAAGAACAGCTACAAACATTGGTGCTGCTGCTGGTATCGCTGGTGCTGGTGCTGTAACAGTAGCAGCTGGTGCTTCTGGTGCTGCAATTATGAGTACCCTTGCTGGTATAGGTGGTGTTGTTGGAGGGGGTGCAATTGCTGGTACTGCCATAGTTGCTGCTGCACCTGTTGTTGCTGCGGGTGCTATTGGATACGGAATATACAAACTGTTCGGCGGCGGTAAATAATTACTTTAACTCACTCATCCAATGCAGTTTAATAATGCATTGGAGTAAAAAAAATTTTAAATATAATGCGAATACATCAAGAAATTACTGAAAGAATAAGGTACGTAGAAAGATTTGAAGTTTTAGTTTCTGGCAAAAAATTAAATTCTGCAAAATCTACAAATCTTCGTTCTGATGAGTATCCTTTTAGCCGTGCAGCAAATCGCCAGATGCCCATATCAAAATGGCTAGAAACTCGATTTAGTCAAACATATCCAGGGTTTCAAGCAAGTGTAATTTATCCAAACGGTTTAACAGTAAGCCCTGATATTCCTATTGGAGTTGTAAGAGACGCATACAAGGAAGTTAGTAGCGTTTATGGCCAATCAATGAGATTTAAGTTTTATAGTAATGATGAATCTTCAATTATTAAACTAAAAACTAATCTTAGGAAAGCAGGAATTGAGACAAAATTTGCAAGCCCATCTATTTTATGGCTGTGGCAATGGTACACCGTTGAGAGTGAGATTTTACGTATTCATCTTCCTATGTTTCACCGCCTAGCACTACCTAATATATTGAAATTATTGACTTCTTCAAAAGATATCGGCTTTGAGTTTAACTTCAGTTATGATAGTTGTCATTTATTTGAAGCTAAATCTGACTATTTATATTTTGGAATGGAGCAGTTTAAGTTGTTAAAATCTCTCACTAGTTAGTTTGTTTAAGTTTTTATAGATTGCTCTGATAAATAACGCGACTGCCGAAATATAAATGTAGAGATAGCGATCGCTGATTTATACAAACAATTTCAGTTTGCAGCATAAGAAACTGAAAATGAATAAATTCGAGCATAACTAATGGTGCGATTTCTGATAAGCCGATTCTATAGTTTTTAATAAATCTGGAATATCATACGGTTTAGAAATAAAATCAGCGATTCCCAAGGATGAGGCTAGTTCGTCTAGATAGCCGTGGGCTGTAACTAATATAACTACTACCTTAATGCCTTGTGATTGAATATGCTGATACACCTGAACTCCTGTTAGTTCCGGCATCATATTATCTAAAATTAATAAATCTGGTTGCTCTTTAATAATTTTTTCTATAGCTTCTTTGCCATTCTTAGCTTCTTGTGTTTCCCACCCTTCTTCCTCTAGCAGAAACGCAAGCATAGCTCGATTATCATCATCATCATCTGCAATCAGGACTTTACG
Organism: Nostoc sp. FACHB-152; assembly: GCF_014697475.1. Lineage (GTDB taxonomy): Bacteria > Cyanobacteriota > Cyanobacteriia > Cyanobacteriales > Nostocaceae > Nostoc_B. The sequence continues at coordinate 182,364 of NZ_JACJRV010000003.1, read as the reverse complement.
CTTTTCTCTACTCTGATTATTCATTTATAGTTTTTTGATTAGTAAATATAGGAATCTGGATTGATTAATGAACATAGTTCTGTAGTTAGACAAGAGGCAATAGGCAACAGTAAAGAAGGCAGGTAACAACACACTGATTTTTGAAAAAATCAAATAAAATTACTATATAAGCTTAGATATTACGTCTATATTAATTAATTGATTTTAGCAATAAATTACCATTTTAAAGTATTTGCGTTGTTTATGTCATCGCTCAAAAACTATTATAAAAATACAATTATTTACCTATTCGATTATAAAAATTTGTTTATATATAAAATTAATAAACTAAATCTAGAAATTATATAGGAATCCGGTTTAATTAATGAACATACTTGTGTAGTCAGGCAAGAGGCAATAAGTAACAGTAAAGAAGGAGGTAACAATACACTGATTTTTTTCAAAAATCAAATATGAGTTCTATATTTAACGAACAATATCAACAGACATATACAATATTAAATAATAAAAAATTGCATTAAATAATGAAATATATTTATCTGTATACCTATTAAAAATAGTTCTAACTCTTGTGAGAATAAGACAATATATTACTTAGTAAAGATAGGAGAAATAATGAAAAGTTGGAGGTAAACCTAGCTAAGACAAACCCAATCGAAATTCAAAAACATTTGAAGGGTGTTGACTATCCTGCCAGTAAGCAAGAATTAGTTAGTCATGCTCAAAAGCAAGGAGGCGATCGCTAGGTTATCTCTATATTAGAAGAATTACCAGATGACGCAGAATTTGAAAGCCCAAAAGATGTTAACCAAAACTAAATTTTTGTATTTAAGTAATCTCCTGATTTACCACCAGTTTTACTGATTAAGTAAATCGATTCAATTTGAATCGATTTTTCTAAGGCTTTCGCCATATCGTATAAAGTCAATGCTGCTACAGAAACGGCAGTTAATGCTTCCATTTCTACTCCAGTTTCAGCTTTGGTTTTAACGGTGGCTTGAATTTGATAACCAGGTAGTTGGGGATCGGGAATAATTTCCACAGCAACTTTTTGCAATGGCAGTGGATGACATAAGGGAATTAAATTCGATGTTTGTTTAGCAGCCATAATCCCAGCTATCCGGGCGGTTGCCAGCACGTCACCTTTAGGAGTATTGCCAGCTTCTATGGCTGCTAATGTTTCTGGCAACATCCGCACCCTAGCGGCGGCAACTGCTTGGCGGACTGTGAGTGCTTTGTCAGAAACATCCACCATCCGTGCTTGTCCTTGAGCGTCTAGATGGGTTAAGTCGGTAGAAAATTTTTTTGGAGAATTGTCTTGCATTTCTAAGGAATGTAGTGCTACTATATTTTTCTGGCAGGGGCGTGTAGCTCAGTGGACTAGAGCACGTGGCTACGGACCACGGTGTCGGGGGTTCGAATCCCTCCTCGCCCGTTTAATTAATTTAAAAGAAAAGAGGCAGTAGATATATATCTATTGCCTTTTATATTTATAAATTCATCTTATTCAAGGAATAGGCATCTTCACCGCGACCTATAGCAAAACGTAAAGAACTAGGTAAGTCCTTATTGCAGAGGCTAACAAAAATTACTAATGCTAATACAGTTAAGGCTGTACTGTAACCAAACATATTGCGGTAGCCTACCTGCTCACTGACATATCCAAAGATAGGCGCAGCGATCGCAATTCCGAAGTCAAACCCCGCCATACAAATGGAAAAAATTCGCCCGCGTTCTTGTGGCAATGAACGGTCTGCCATCATTGTTGTCACCATTGAAATTACTGTCCCACCACCACAGCCTTCTGCGATCGCAGAAATTAAGAATGCATTGGTACTATTTGCTTGCCATAGCAGTAGACAAGTCAAGGTATAGGCAAAAATTCCGAAGGTAATAAACAAACCACGACCAACGCGATCGCTCGCTTTGCCAGCAAATACCCGAATAGTAAAACTGGAGACTGCTGAAACTGTGAAAAACCAGCCACCATGAAAATTGACCCCAGTAGATTTAATAAATAACGCCACAAAGATATGCACAGCACCAACAGATGTCCCCACCAGCAACATCACAATAGCTGGAACTCTCACCCTCGGACTCAGGAATATTTGCCAAAAATTACTGTTGTGGCTTTCTGATGGCGATTGTTTATTTAACGGTGGATTGATGACTTGTGATGCACACAATAATCCAATAACAGCGATCGCTGCGGTAAACCAAAATAACGGCGAATAGCCAAAACTTGCTTGTAAATATCCTCCTAGTGCTGGGCCAATGGCTAAACCGATGGGAGCTGCTAGACTCATGTAACTAATAATTTCACCCCGAATGGCAACAGGAGCTAAATCAGCCACCAAAGCACTGTAACCAGTGGTAAAAGCAGCGATGCTAACTCCGTGAAAAATCCGCAGGCAGAATAATAATGGGATAGAAGTAAACGCTAAATAACCAAAAGGTGCGATCGCTGCTACTGTCATCCCAATTAATAAAACAAGTTTACGTCCATGTTGGTCGGCTAGTTTTCCTAGCATAGGACGAAACAGCAATAATCCGATGGCAAAGCCTCCCATGACAATGCCAATTTCTTGTTTGCTACCGCCTACATCTTCAATGTATAGCGGTAAAGTTGGTAAAAAAGCTGCGGTACTTGACCAGAATAGTAAACCTGCTATAAACAGAATCAACACGAATTTCTGTAAAATCTATAACTCACAGCTTATTATCTCTTTAAAATATTAATTTGGCAGAAAGCTGGATAATTGCATTGAATTATTGGCTAGCAGCTATGACTTCTTGCTTCAGTCATAAAATCTATATTTTTACTTTCAGCAGCTTCTAGATTTGCTAGTGTAAAGATGGTAGATGTTAGTAGCTTAGATATATTAAAGCTAACAGGTGATTTATTTTATTGAATTAAATAAGAGATAGAAACTATGGCGGCATTTGAATCGAATCACAATCGTTATAGCCAAGAAGATGTACAACGCATTCTTCAGTTGGCGATCGCGCGTCAATCTGATGACCAAGAAAAAGAATTTTCTTACGAATTGCTGTCAGAAATTGCTGGAGAGTTAGACATTTCGCCTGAATGTTTACAACTAGCAGAAAAAGACTGGCGATCGCAACAAAGTGAAATTCAACAACGCCAGGCTTTTGACGCTTACCGTCTCTCAAAATCTAAAAAGCGTTTGGGCAATTTTGCGATTGTCAATACTGTTTTAATAGGAATTAATTTTCTTGCTACCAGTGGTCATATTTTGATTTTCCCTTGGTCGCTGTACATTTTCCTCTTCTGGGGATTGAAAATAGGGCTAGATTTTTGGAATAACTTTCATGCCAAAGGTGAAGAGTATGAAATGGCTTTTCAAAAATGGTATCGCAAGAATCAGCTAAAGCAAACCGCCAATACAGTTTTGCAAACTGCTAATACTCTTGTAAATAGATGGTTTAAAGCATTGCAGATTTAGGCATTAAACTGCCAAAAATCTTTGAATTACATCTTGGCTAAGTTCGTTAGTCGAACCAGAGGCAACAATAGCACCTTTTTGCATGGCGTAATAGTAATCAGCTTGACGCACAAAGTGTAAATGTTGCTCTACTAGTAATACAGAAATACCTGTTGTTTCAACGATGCGACGGACTGCGGCTTCAATTTCTAAGATGATTGAGGGTTGAATACCTTCGGTAGGTTCATCTAATACGAGTAATTGTGGTTGTCCCATTAAAGCACGGGCGATCGCTAGTTGTTGCTGTTGTCCACCACTCAAATCTCCCCCCATCCGCGACAGCATAGTTTTCAACACAGGAAACAAGCTGAAAATTTCTTCGGGAATTTCGGCTTTTTTTGGCTGTTTCCGTCTAGCTTCTAACCCTAGTAGCAGATTTTCTTTGACTGTTAAACGCGGAATAATTTCTCGTCCCTGGGGTACATAACCAATACCCATTTTTGCCCTTTGATCTGGGGATTTGGCGTTAATTAATTCCTCAGCAAAGTTAATTGTGCCACTACGGGGTTTGAGTAAACCCATAATTGTTTTCAGCATGGTTGTTTTACCAACACCATTGCGGCCAATTAAACAAACCATTTGCCCGGATGGTACTGTCATATCTACGTTGCGAAGAATGTGGCTTTCACCGTAGTAAACGTTGAGGTTTGAGATTTTTAGCATAAATAACAGTATATTTGCGGTAATTACGTCTTGATACGAGTCGCAAAAATTGGTTTTTGAGTCGCAAAAGTTGGTTTGTGAGTTGCAAAAATTGGTTTTTGAGTTGCAAAAATTGGTTTTTGAGTTGCAAAAATTGGTTTTCGAGTCGCAAAAATTGGTTTTCGAGTCAGAAATTAAATTGACTATTTGGCTAACTGGAGTATATAGCTCATACTTCATAATATATAGATGCTATGCAAAGTAAATGACTCAAACGATGAAAACCAAAAAATTGTTGACATTTGAGGAGTATCTTGCATATGACGATGGTACAGACACGCGGTATGAGTTGGTGGATGGAGAGTTAGTTGAAATGCCACCAGAAAGTCAGGAAAATAGTAACCTGGCAAGATTTTTATTCGTTGAACTACTCAAACATTTTGCCTTTTATTTAGTTGCTCATAAGGATACAGAAATTGAGGTTGCAGGACGAAGGGCTAGATGTCGTTTACCCGACTTAATGGTTCATACAGAAGAATCTTATGCTGCCCTTGTTGGTACTACTCGTGCTACCCTCACCCGTGATATGCCACCGCCTGCATTAGTAATTGAAATTGTTTCTCCGGGAACGGCAAACCGTGTTCGTGATTATCGCTACAAGCGGACGGAATATGCTGCTAGAGAAATATTAGAGTATTGGATTGTTGACCCAGAAATACAACAAATTACGGTTTGTCAGTGGGTGGAAGGACAGTATGAGGATAAGGTGTTTACATCTGCAAATTCTATAGAATCAGTAGTAATTCCAGATTGGACGCTAACAGTAGAGCAGGTGTTTAATAGCGCAAATAGACCATAATTACCACGTAAATATAATAGACGGATTTTTTCATTCTTGCTGTTGTCCTAAATATACTTCAATAACACGACGGTCATTTTGCACTTCCTCAAAATTGCCTTCACACAAGACTGAACCTTCATGTAATACTGTGACTTTTCTCGCTATTTGTCTGACGAATTCCATGTCATGTTCAATTACTAAAATTGAATGACTTTGAGCTAAAGTTAACAGTAATTCGCCGATGTTATAAGTTTCTTCATCTGTTAAACCTGCTACTGGTTCATCAACAAGTAATAAGTCAGGAGATTGTGCTACTAACATTCCAATTTCTAAACGTTGCTTTTCGCCGTGGGCTAGTAAAGCGGATGGGATGTCAGCTTTAGATGTTAAACCTATTGTTTCTAATAACCCTGCAATATTCTTTTTTTCAGTAGTATGAGAACGCCCAAATAATGTAGAAAAAACGTTTTTATTCCGGTTGCTGGTAATTTCTAGATTTTCGCGTGGTGTAAGGTTGAGATAAACTCTAGGCGTTTGAAACTTACGTCCAATTCCTAACCGGGCAATTTGATGTTCGCGCAAGGAACGCAGATTTTTACCTTTGAATAAAACTCGTCCTGTAGTTGGTTGAACTTTGCCTGTAATTACATCAAGAAATGTCGTTTTTCCTGCACCATTCGGGCCAATTACGACGCGTAATTCACCCACATCCATACTAAAATTTAGGTTATTGATAGCTTTAAAACCATCAAAACTAACAGTGACGTTTTCAGTTTCCAAGATTTTGGCGTTCATTTTGCACTTCTGCGTCTTCTTCTAAGCTGGGATATGTAGCGATTTTTTGACGACGGCGGAAAAGTGAAATGTTTTGATTTAGTAACCATCCCACAATGCCATCAGGAAGGACTGTGACAACAATTAATAGTAATGCGCCTTGGAAAAATAGCCAAATATCGGCAAATTTTTCGCTTAAAAGCACACGGGCATAATTGACTAATAAAGTACCAACAACTGCCCCAATTAATGTAGAACGTCCTCCTACGGCTACCCAAATTACCATTTCAATCGAAAAAGCAATATCCATTGCTCTGGGTGATACAGACCCACTTTGTAAGGTGTAAAATGCTCCTGCTATGCCTGCGATCGCACCAGAAATTGCAAAGACTAATGTTTTATAATCTGTAGGATCGTAGCCCGAAAATCTCACCCGACTTTCATCATCTCGAATGGCGATTAATAATCTGCCAAAACGTCCACTTGTTAACCAACGGCAAAGTGCATAGGTAATAGCGAGAAACACTACCGTTAGAATATAAAAAACAAATTGGGTTTTGGCATCACTAACAGTTGCCCCAAACAAAGTTGTAAAATCTATTAACCCATTTGTGCCGTTGAAAAATTGTTGTTGTCCGTTAAAAAAGTTGAAAAATACAATAATTGCCGCTTGGGTCAAAATTGAAAAATAAACGCCCTTAATGCGGTTGCGAAATACTAAATATCCTAATAATCCCGCCAGCAAACCAGGAATAATTACCACAGCCGCTACAGCTACAGGAAAAGAATAAAAAGGTAGCCAAAACCAAGGAAGTTCTGTCACACCATACAAGCCCATAAAATCAGGTAACTCCCCTGTTGGAACTTGCAACTTCAGGTACATAGCTATAGCGTAGCCACCCAAACCAAAGAAAATTCCATGTCCCAAACTCAGTAGCCCAGTGTAACCCCAAATCAAATCAATACCCAAAGCCACAATAGCCAGGGATAAAAATCGCCCTAACAAATTCAGACGGAATTCTGAAAGCAGCACTGGCATAATTAAGATGAGGATAAGTGCGATCGCTACTACTATCCCAACCTCAATTAAAATTAACCTTCCCCCCTGCTTCATACACACCCTCCGCGCCTCTGCGGTTTAAACATCAACAGTCCGGCCTTTTTGCGGAAAAATCCCCGCAGGTTTCCATTGTAAAAACCCAATAATTAGCGCAAATACCAACACTTTAGCCATACTGGTTGTAGCGAAAAAACTAAATAAATCTGCTAAAGGTTTTACAGGCGTAAATAATAAACTCAAAGTCCCAGAACCAATTAAAAAATTAGCTGTACCTATTCCTAAAGCAGCAACAATAGTTCCGACTAAATTACCGACACCACCGACTACAACCACCATAAAGGTGTCGATAATATAATTTTGTCCAGTATTTGGCCCAACAGAACCGAGTAAACTAATTGCACATCCAGCCACACCAGCTAAACCAGAACCTAAAGCAAAAGTGATAGCGTCAACTTTTTGAGTTGGGATACCCAAACAAGCACTCATGCTGCGGTTTTGTGTTACCGCCCTAATTCTTAATCCCCAATTAGAACGTTGTAAGAATAGATAAATTCCCACCACACAGATTATTGTTAAAGTAATAATAAATAATCTGGCAAATGGTATTTGCACACCACCCAAAGATATTCCGGCTTGTAACCAACTAGGTGCTGTGACATCCACATTTTGTGCGCCAAACCACGGTTGCGTTACTGTTAGTTGATAAGTTTGGCTTAATAAATTAGTGATTGCGATCGCTACTCCTCCAGAAAGTAACAATATCACAGCCGTACCCCATTTACGAATTCTCTCTACATTTGTTCGTGAATTTAAAAATCTCTTACCTCCAAAAAATAGCAGAGAAAATAAAACTATCCCAATTATCAGCACCCAATTTACGCTGCGAACAAACTGCTGAAAAATTAAACTTACTCCCCAAGTAGCTAGTAAAGTTTCTAGAGGTCGCCCATATAGATAACGAATTACACCTCTCTCTAGAATTAACCCTACACCAGCAGTAAAAACAAAAGCGATTATTAAAGCCAAAAAGATATAAATTTCAAACCAGAAACCACCTAATTGTTTGCATCCATTCTGCACAACAAATGTGGCATAAGCACCAAACATCATTAATTCGCCATGCGCCATATTAATCACACCCATCAAACCAAATATTATGGCGAGTCCCAAGGCTGCAATTAATAATACAGCACCGATACTAATCCCATTAAATACAGCATCTAAAAAACCTGTTAACACTTTTTTACCCGGATTATTAGTGATAGGTCAACAGTTTAAAGCTAGTAGGTTGGGTAGAGGAAAAGAACCCAAAATTATCAAGACTTTGTTGGGTTTCGCTATCGCTACACCCAACCTACGATTCTTAACTATTGATCTTTGACTCTGGACTAATTAAGCTTGCTTATATTTACCACCTTTAGCTGGGTCTGACCAATCACAAGCAAATCCCTTGGTTTCTTTCACAAATTGATTCCAAGGTACTGGTGCAACTGGTTCAGGTGTAGCATAGACAATATCAAACAAACCATCGTCTCTAACTTGACCAATTCGCACAATTTTAGAGATGTGATGATTGGCATTTACTGTTACTTTTCCTTCGGGTGCATCTATGGTTTGATCATAAGCCGCAGTACGTACTTTAGCTATATCAGGAGTCCCGGCTTTTTCTACTGCTTGTTTCCACAAATAAACTGCGATATATGCTGCTTCCATTGGGTCATTTGTTACCCGATTTTCGCCATATTCTTTTTTAAAAGCTGCGACAAATTTCTTATTAGCAGGTGTGTCTACTGTTTGGAAATAATTCCAAGCGGCATAGTGTCCTTTGAGATATTCAACACCAATTGCTTTTACTTCTTCTTCAGCAATACTTACTGACATTGAAGGATATTTATCTGGTGTTAAACCTGCACCTTTTAATTGTTTAAAGAAAGCAACATTACTATCACCATTGAGGGTGTTGTAAATTACGCCGCCATTAGGTAATTTTTGCTTAATTTTTGTGATAATAGGTGTAACTTCTGTGTTTCCTAACGGTAAATAATCTTCACCAACTGTTGTGCCGCCTAAAGCTTCTAATTGCGCTTTAATAATTGTGTTAGCAGTGCGAGGAAAAACATAATCCGAACCTACTAAAAAGAATTGTTTACCCTTATTTTTTAACAGCCAATCCACAGAAGGTTCAATTTGTTGGTTTGGTGCTGCACCAGTGTAAAAAATGTTTTTAGAACATTCTTGACCTTCATACTGCACGGGATACCACAGCATATGGTCTTTACTTTCAAAGACAGGCTTAACATTTTTGCGACTTGCAGAAGTCCAACAACCAAACACTACAGCTACTTTATCTTGATCGATTAGTTTGGTTGCTTTTTCTCTAAAAGTATCCCAATTAGATGCGCCATCTTCAACAATTGCTTCTATTTGTTTACCTAAAACACCGCCGGCTGCGTTAATTTCTTTGATTGCTAATTTTTCAGCATCGACAACGCTTTTTTCACTAATAGCCATTGTGCCACTGAGGGAATGCAACAAACCTATTTTGATAGTGTTACCACCAGTCGCTGCAATAGGAGACGTATTATTTGCGGCTGGAGTGGTTGTTGTACTTGGAGAGTTGTTAGCGCAAGCCTTCAGCAAAATGCTGCTGGCCATAGTTGCAGAACTGAAAATTAAAAATCTCCGGCGGTTAAATTGTCTACTCATATTTTTATTAGTTCCACCCTCAATTAATCACCTAGCTAATAGCAGGTTCTCAAGTTGAACCTTCAAATGGTGATATTAGTTTGATATTTAACCATTAAAAAGTTACTTTTTATACAGAAAGTTTATTTTATTCAACAAAAAATCAACTTATCTAGGTTAAAAGTTGTAAAATTTTATAGTTTAAATTATTACCATTAAGTATTTCAGTAGCGATCGCTCTATTAACTCCATATCGAAATTAAGACTAGCTACCGGGTCACGAAACTCTCTACAATAAAACCCTTGTTGGCTAAAAAATATTTTTGTAACTATGACAAATCAAGCTCCGATTCCGGTAATTATTAACGGTGCTGCTGGCAAAATGGGACGTGAAGTAGTCAAAGCCGTAGCGCAAGCACCAGACTTAACTCTTATGGGTGCAATTGACCGCAACCCGGAACATCAAGGTAAAGATATTGGGGAACTAGCAGGTTTAAGCGAACCTTTGGAAGTACCTGTTACTGACCAATTAGAACCAATGCTGGGATATGTAGCTGGGGAGCGACAGCTACCACCAGGGGTAATAGTAGACTTTACCCATCCTGATTCAGTGTATGACAACGTGCGGAGTGCGATCGCCTATGGTATTCGTCCAGTTGTCGGGACTACCGGGTTAAGCCCAGAACAAATTCAAAATTTAGCAGACTTTGCCGAAAAAGCCAGCACAGGTTGCTTGATTATCCCTAACTTCTCCATTGGGATGGTGTTGTTACAGCAAGCCGCAGTCACCGCATCGCAGTATTTTGACCATGTAGAAATTATCGAACTGCACCACAACCAAAAAGCCGATGCACCCAGTGGTACAGCAATTCAAACCGCGCAGTTATTAGCAGAATTGGGTAAAACTTTTAACCCAGCAATTGTACATGAAACAGAGAAAATACCAGGGGCTAGAGGCAGTCTAGCAGACGAAGGTATTAGAATTCATAGCGTGCGTCTACCAGGACTGATAGCCCATCAAGAAGTAATATTTGGCGCAGCTGGTCAAATTTATACATTACGCCATGATACAAGCGATCGCGCCTGCTATATGCCTGGGGTACTACTGGCAATTCGCAAGGTCTCACAGTTAAAGTCGTTAGTGTATGGTTTAGAAAAGATACTCTAAACATTAGTACTCAATACCCAGCACCCATGCTTGTTCCACTGACGCGCCAGAAATTTGAACAAATTATCCCCCTGATTGCTACTGGTCAGCAGTACAAGTACTACTGGGGGAAATTTTCTAATTTTTTGCAGCGACTATTAGTTTCTGTAGTTTCTGTAGTTGTAATATTACTGACTAAAGCCTTGTTTGGGCTAGAGTTTGGCCCCATCCTATTTTTTCTGGGTGTCATTGGCGCGCTTTTTTGGCTATGGTTTCCAGTGTTTCAGGCAAGTGTACGGAATGCAAAATGCCGCCGTTATAAGTACAGCGGCTTTTTCCGTGGTCGAATTTTAGATTGGTGGATTACAGACCAGGTAATGGGAAAACAAGAAACTGTCAATAGCAAAGGGGAATTGGTAATTGTTGAGAATCGGGAGAAACGGATAAATCTAGAAGTGGGTGATGATACCGGATTTAGCGTCGAGTTAGATGCACCGCTACGTCCTTTTCATAAAGCGATCGCCCGTGGTCAAATAGCGGAAATGATAGTCATGTCAAACCGCCCCGATTTAAGCACCATCGAAGATTTTAGCGATGTTTACATCCCCAGCCGTGATTTTTGGGTAAATGATTATCCCTATCTCCGCCGCGACTTCTTTGGTGAAGTCAGTCGCCGCCTCCGTGAAGACCAACGAGACAGACCACGCCGCCGTCGCCGGAAGTATGACGAGTAGAAGGGATTAGAGGTTAGGGATTAGGGGCTAGAAAAATTAAAACTAATTTTTTCATTGTTTATATCTAAAAATGTTTACCACCTATTTCTAGACTCTAATGTTTCATGACGAATCCCTAAGTCTCTCCTTTCCCTAACCTCTCACCCCTAATTTCCCCGATTCGCATTCTGTCCGTAAGCTTGCCAAGCTAAATCTACCAAGCCATCAACAATTGCAGCTGCTACAACGGCATTTCCTTTGCGGCTGTCAATTGTAATATGAGGAACTAGAGAGTCTTGCAAGCGGCTTTTCGCAGTATCTACATCTACAAATCCTACTGGCGTAGCAATGACTAAAGCTGGTCGAATTTCCTCAGTTTCGATTAAATCAACCAGTACTGTCAGTGCTGTTTGTGCTTGACCAACCACAAATATTCCCTCAGGATAACGCTTGGCTAAGGTTTCAATTCCCCAAGCTGCCATAGTTTTTTCCTTTTGGGGACGTGTGACAGTTTCCATGCTGCAATAGACTGGGTTAGCGAACGTATTTTGGATGTCGTAGGCAATACCTACCTGTACCATTGGCACGTCTACCACAATTGTGGTGCGTGCTGCTAACGCTGCTGCCCCAGCTTGCAAAGCTTGTTCCGAAAAACGAATTAAAGACTTATATTCAAAGTCAGCTGTGGCATATACCACCCGCCGGACAATTTCATACTCTGCGGGTGAAAAGACATGATCGCCAATTTCACTATCAATGATTGCTAAACTTTGAGCATCCGTTACGTGCCATTCCATCACTATTAAGTGCTGATATACCAGCTTTCAGCTTATCAGCTTAGGTGAGTGCTGAGTAATTAGTTCAGATGTGAAACACTTTATTTGCTCTTTTAGGCCGCAGGGGAGCAAGGGGGAGAAACGTACTGTGAGATTTTCCCATTGCCCCCGCCTCATTTCCTCTTCCCACTCAGAATTTATAACTCAGCACTAGAAGAAGGACGGCTGAAAACAGGAGATAGGTAAGCAACTAAAGCACCGATGAAAAAGCCAGAAATATTACGAACTAGAGGCAGCCAATCACTAGTGCGTGTAACTACAGGCCCTATTCCGAAGGCGATAAATAAAATTCCCCATAGAGGTGAAAAAATTAATGCCCACTGCCAAGCAAAAATTTGTTTATCATTACGGGGTTGAGCTGCAAAACCACAAACGATCCCACCAATAACTGAGGTAATGAGGGTAAGAATCCACTGTTCTCTTGGTAGTCCAGGTACAACAGTACAACCACCTTTGAGTAAGCAGCCTTTAACTGAGTTTAGGGCTTGTAAAATGGCTTGGTCTTCGCCTTGTTCACGTACAAAGTACAAATTCCCAAAGCGAGTTTGTAGTTCTATCCAAAATGTGCGGGGTAGAAGTTCATAAACTGCATCACCGACACTAAAGCTGAGAATATTACCGCCACGAGAATCAGCCACTAGCAGAATGCTTTTGTCATCTAAACCCCAATAATTAATTACTGCCCGGCCAGGGGTGCGGTCATATTGGGTTAACACTCGCAGTTTCCAGCCAGTGTCGGTTTCAAATTGCTCTATATCTGAAACCAGCTGTTCTTCTTGAACATCAGTGAGAGATTTAGCCAAATCTACAACTGGAGTTTGAAAATTAGGCAGCAAGTCGGGGTTGTCATATGCCAGTGCGGAGGAGGGATTTGCTATCCAAATTGACCCAGCTAAGAAAAATACCGCAAAAGATACCAGAATTCGTCGCCAAATACAAGACTGCATGGATGTTTTTATACAAAAATCAACAGTAAAAGTGAACAAGTTGTTTTAAAAACTAAGAGAGAAAAGTGATAGTTCTTTACACTTGTTTACTTTACTCTAATCTAAGGGTCTAGCGAAAGTACTGGAGGTTAGGTTTAAAATATTGTCGCTCAGAGAGTGATAGCATTATACTCAAGCTGTTTTTAACTATATTGTCTTGATACAGAGCGATCGCTCTTTAGATTACAATTTTTGCATCTCACTTAAAGTAATCAGGCTAACAGTACAATAATTTCTTACTCATAATCGACTAAACAAAAAAGGGGATGGTTGATATACCTATCCCCTTTGTAATTGAGCATTAGTCGTATGTTTCTCTGATGTGAGGAATGGGGCAAGGGAAAGGCTCATTACACCAATTCCCTTTTAATCATTTCCCCTTTGGAGTTTTTTACATCAAGTCAGCAGAATTTGAGATTACACACCTGCGCCAGTTGCAGTTCCACCCAATTTTTGTTGAATTTTAGCCTTAGCTGCTTTGAATTCTGTAGCTAGTTGCTCGCTTTGTTGAGTGTTCAAGTTGTTGCGAATAGCTGCGAACATGGTGCTTTCTTCTTGACGAACATGGTCGCCAACAATATCCATCAAGTTTCTGACTCTATCTTTGAATTCAGAAGCAGAAGGACTGATAGCCTTAATTTGGTCTAAAAGCCGCTTCATTTCAGCTTGTTCATCATAGAGTTCTTGGGTATCGCCTTCGCCATAGAAGGAACGAACTCTGGGATAAACTACTTCTTCTTCAGCTTCCGCGTGGGCTGTTAGGTCTTTGTAGATTTGACCAAAGTACTCTTGAATCTTTTGAGGATCATTGCTTTGTAGCAATTCGGTGAACAAGATATTTACTTTGTTGTGATCCAAGCGAATAACATCTTGGATGTTCATATCTTGTTTGTCAGTACCTTGGGTAACAGCACTACCAACTACACCACTAACTGCTGCCATCGCATCTTGAACTCTTGCCCAAATACCTTGGTCAGCGTCTTGTCCAGTTAGCTCACGTACACCAAGGATTTCTAGAATACCTTTGAGTTGCTCTTGGTGGGCGCGGTTTTCAAAGTTAACAGGATTGATAGGCCCAATTGCTGCCATTACATCAGCACCAACTTTTTGTGCTGCTTTGTGTACTAGCAAGCCACTCATAACTTGCTGATGCTTTAATAATTCGTGCTGAGATACTTTTTCATAGAAACTCAGTTGGGAGCCTTGCATCAATTTGCGAACTTGATCAACCATGTCTCGAATTGTTTGTTTCGGCTCTTGCTGAATACCATACTGCACAATTACAGTTTCGATAATGCCCAAGTTTTTGCGATCGTCTTCGAGGAAATCTTGAAGGCGTTTGGAGATTTCGCTGTCAGTAGATTCTTTTAAAAACTGTTCTTCATTTTCAATAAGTAGCTGTTGAACTAATCTGATTGCTGCTAATTTAGCAGCAATAGCATTACGCTTTGTATCATCTAGTGTTGATACCATTTTGAAGTTCTCCTCGAAAAAGTAATCGTATTATTACTAAGCACAGCTTGTCACAAGAGTTAAACATCTTTCCTCTTTCTTTTGAGCGATTAAGTGCGTTTCTCTGGGTAGAAAGCCAAATTTTTAGATATAAATTTTTCTAATTACACTTTTAGATATACAAGTATTAAAACTTCACTCCATCGTTAGATAGATAACTTTTAAAAATTAATTTTCTAGATTGACGAAAGATGGTCAAATCAGGAAATCAAAGAACAATGCCAGAAAGCCCTGGACTAGGAGAGCAGGCTTTAAATAAAGCTGCCGAAATAGGCTTATCTAGCCAATTAGATGAAGTAGAAAACTTGGATGTCAATATTCAAACTGACCCGCTTAAACTTGTTCAGGGACAAGTAGATTCAGTGCAAATTGAAGGCGAAGGTTTAATAATGCAGAAAGACCTCCGCATGGAAAAATTGGATATGCAGATGGGTAATGTTGCCATCAATCCTTTAAGCGTAGCTTTTGGCAAAATTGAACTTACTAAACCTACAGAAGCTAGCACCAGAGTGGTTCTGACTGAAAGTGATATCAACCGTGCTTTTAATTCTGAATATGTGCGATCGCAACTTCAAAATCAGCAAGTACATATCAATGGGCAATCGACAAGTATAGAAACCCAACAAGTAGATTTCCGTTTACTTGATAATCAGAAAATAGGGCTAAATGCAAATATAAAACTCAAAGAAACAGGTGAAACTCAACAAATTGCTTTTACAGCGGTACCTAAGGTAAATACTAATGGACAAAGTGTTTCTTTAGATAACGTTGAGTATGGTGAAGGTGAAGAAATATCGCCAGAACTAACAAAAGCTCTGGTTGAGCAAACCAGTGAAATTCTAAATTTAAGTAACTTCGATTTAGAAGGAATGAGCCTGCGAGTTAAGCAACTTCTAGTCGCACCAGGCAAACTAACGCTGCAAGCAGACGCGTATGTCGAACAAATACCCTCAGCTTAAAACGTAAATATTAAATCATGGACACTATGGAAACTACAGAAACAACATCATCAGCTTCTACACCATTTCCTAATATTCCACCAATTATTGAAAGTGACGATAGAGAATATCGTGATACAGGTGTACCTAGTACAGTAGCGATCGCCGGACATCCCTTACATCCTCTCAGCGTCATATTTCCTATCGCCTTTTTAGCCGCAGCTTTGGGTAGCGATTTTGGCTACTGGCTAACTCGTGATTTCTTCTGGGCGCGGGCTTCCTTATGGTTGATTGGACTTGGGCTAGGTGGAGGACTAATTGCAGCTGCTATTGGGATGAGCGACTTTTTAAGAATTGAGCGCGTCCGCAAGCGCACTGCTGGCTGGGTACACATGATTCTCAATGTTTCTATCCTAGTTTTAACCTTGGTAAACTTCCTCCTGCGTATGGGTGACGCTGAAGCCCGCATCTTACCTTGGGGATTGTTAATATCCCTCGTAGTTGGGACACTGACTAGTGCTTCTGGCTGGTTTGGTGCAGAACTTTCCTATCGCCACAAAATTGGTGTAGTAGGTGCAGGCAGTAAAAGATACCCTTAATTTTCTTGGAGGCTAGAGATACGAAGGCTAAAATCTTGTTTAGTCTCTAGCTTTTAGAAAATGCGCCACAACCGTAACTTAAAAATATCCATCATCATGTCTTTGCTCATCGTTACAGCGATGGGCTTTTTGTTTAAATATTACGCTGGGCCTGGTCGTCAGTGGTTTAACAACTCAGGCGCAGCAATATTTTATGAAATATTTTGGTGCTTGTTTGGATTTTGGTTTTTCAAGAGTCGTAAAGCAGTGGTACAAATTCCAATTTGGGTTTTTGTCATCACTTGTATATTAGAGTTTCTGCAACTTTGGCATCCACCCATACTAGATGCGATACGTGCCACATTGATAGGTAAATTATTGCTAGGCACTACTTTTTCTTGGTGGGACTTTGTTTATTATGTGTTGGGTTCTATTTTAGGTTGGTTGTGGCTACAAAAATTATGGGAAATAGGCAATGCAAAAAAGAGTGAAAGTTAAACCTAATTCAAAACAACAAAAAATTGTCGAAGAATCTGATGGTAGTTTGACCGTACATTTAAAATCGCCGCCAGTAGATGGTAAAGCCAATGAAGAGTTAATTAAATTATTGGCTGATAAATTTGATGTGCCGAAATCTTGTATTACCATCAAATTAGGTTTATCTTCTCGACAAAAGCTGATTGAAATTGAGGATATATAATATTTATTCTTGGCTCTGTTGAATCTCAATCAAGAATTTCATTTATATAAACCTTTAACTAAATGAACCTGCCGAATATTGGGGTGTGTTTTAAGTTACACCATATAGACTAGAGATATCGCTTTAAGTAATGGTATTATTGAAAATAATTATACTTGGTAACATAAAAAACCTTGGTAATTAAATACTTTATCAATTTATCAATTATGGTTATAGGTAAAATTGATTGGTTTGGTGGAATCAATAATAAAAATCAGAAAGTTAATAACTACGGATTTATCATTCCCATTGAAAATAATAATCCTGAAGAAGGTATTTATGTGCATCGAGATGATGTACCGAAATATTTGCAAGAACTAATAGAAGGGAGTAAAGGAAAAGGAGTTTATGTTCAATTTGATATTGATACAGAACGTCAACGAGCCATTAACGTTGAGTTAAAAACTTGTATTGGTATTGTTGATACTGTTAAAAGAGGACGCGGATATATTAAATGTGAAGGATATTCTGATATAAATTTTATATCTAATGAAGTTATAAATTTAGGAGATATTGTTTATTTTGGAATTCGTCAACATTACAAATATAATGATTTAAATACTATTAATTTACAAAAAATAGATAATAATACTACTGATATTAATATTATAAATAAATGTATTAATAGTAACAACTACAATATTTTTAAGATTTTTTTAGATCGATATATTTATAATCTTTCAAATGAAGAGTTGGTTAAATTAATAACAGACAAAATAAATAACTTAAATAATTATCAAAAAAAAGAATTATTGCGTACATTTTTGAAAGAAGTACCCAATATTATTGTTTCTTCTTTGGAATTTAGGAATATTCTTAGCTTATATGATTTAGAATCATATAGCAGTTATATCAATCAATATCTTGATATAGTAGATTCTTCGTTAAAACAAGAACTATTAAATGAAGTTTTAATAAAATTAGAAGAATCTAATAGTTCAGAACGTAAAATTTATTGGAGCCAAATTAAATATCTCCAAGAAAAATTAAGATATAAGGATTTCCTCTGGAATCTTGCTCCGATTGAATATCAAAAACAGTATATAAAAAATAAATATAAAGTTTTTTTTGCTCTAGTCTCTCAGTTCAACGATTCTGACTATCCTTATAGTGAAGCTATCACTTCAAGCTGGCATAAATTATATAATTTAGATAAAACAGATAAGAAATTAATCCGAGAATGGAATCCTACTGGTGATTCATTTAAAGAAGCTCAAATGATTTCTGCTCGTGGTGCAGAGAAGTTAGTAATCAAATATTTTAAATCGTTAAATTTTGCAACAGAAGATATTTCTATTCATCAAATTACACAAGAAAGCCAATATTGGCGAAAAGCAGATATTCGATTAAATTCAAAACACTTAATTGATGTCAAGAATACTCGTAATTCCGTTAACTCTGAACTTTATTCTGAATTTTGTGTTCCTGCTTTTAAAATAGAGCGCGGTTTTGATGTGATAATAGTTGGTGTTTTATCTCCTTATCTTCAAATAAAATACATGATAGGAGAAGAAACACCTCGTTTTTCTGTTGAGTCTCCTAAAATTTTGGGCGAATTTAATAAAAGAAAATTAGAAAATTTAGAAAATATTTTTAGCGATAACTTTTTTAGTATTGATGTGTCTAGAGATTTTGATCCTAAAAGATATTTACCACCTTGGGTATTTGATTATAATAAATATTTCTATATTCAACAGCTTGAAATAGCAAAAAAGTTTCGAGCATTGCAAGAAGAGCATATTCCTGACTGGGAAGATATATCATTGGTAGACGATGAAAATCCTTTGCCTTTGTTCATAACTGCTAGACGCAAGTTACCACAGAAATGGCTTGCTGATTTTCCTAAATGGCAAGCTAGTTTTATAAATGTATTAACAGAAATACCTGTAGACTACTTATCGCTACCATATCTATTTCTTGCATTGCTAAAACATTTTTTATCTATGCTGGCTTACAAAAGTAATGATTTTACTCCTGAAGTTTATAAAAAAATATTGTATCCTTTAAAAATTTATGACCCTTTGCATATAATAGATAGTTTTATTGATACTTTAAACATCCTTTGGCAACATCGAGAAAAAGGAAGATTGTCGGAGTTTAAAATTTTTAAGTTTAATGGTAGAGGATTACTACAAGCCAAAAGGTCAGAATCAGAAAAATTGTTAACGACTATTTTAGCTTATTGCGGTGGATGGGTAGAGGGGAAAGGAAAATGTGGATTTTCTCCTCTTGTTATGGGTCTACATAAAAATTGTTCAAGATGTGGTCGCCTGATTTGCCCTCAAGATGACTGTTACTATTGCAGTGACAAATGCTTTTCTTATCTTGAGAAAAAACGCAATCAAAAATTATATCTAGAAGATGATGAGTTAGAAGATTTAGAAAATGATGAGTTAGAGGATTTAGAAGATGATGAGTTAGAAGATTTAGAAGATGATGAGTTAGAGGATTTAGAAGATGATGAGTTAGAAGATTTAGAAGATGATGAGTTAGAGGATTTAGAAGATGATGATTTAGAAGATTTAGAAGATGATGAGTTAGACTAATATTTTGTAAATTTTTAACAAGACGCGGATTAGAAGTTTATCGCCATCAAAACACCTATACTAATGATGTACAAATCAGCTTTGTCAATAAATATATGGCAATCCTATTTGATTTCTAAAGTACTGGTTGAGGCAGTGAGGTAATAGGGAGTAGATTTGTTTATAATTCATTTATGATTGCTATATCCCCAACTTTTTTAAGAAGTCAGGGATTTGAGGTTCTCAATTTTCACAAATCAAATAAAATTACTATATCTGTAATCAGATATGTTAGTCCATTAACGCCTTATGAAGGCATATCATATAAAACGTTCAGGCTTTTTTACTGATTACTATTTACTGATTTTAGTATTCTGCTTCTTGTGGCATTGGCTCTTGTGTAATACTTATATATCCAGGTTGAGCTTTGATTCGTTCTATCCATCTTTGAATAGCTGTAAATTTTGATAAGTCAAAACCACCTTCATCAGCTACATGGGTATAAGCAAATAAGGCTATATCAGCAATAGTATAGCGATCGCCCACAAAATATAGATGAGATTGCAGATGATTTTCCATGACTCTTAATGCTGCATAACCAGGTTCACGCTTTTGTTCTAAAGCAGCCTGATATTCTTCGGCTTTACCTAAAATTGAAATCCAAAATCTGGATGTAGCAATAAAAGGTTCATGGCTATATTGTTCAAAAAATAACCATTGAAAAACTTGGGCTTTTAGGAAGCGATCGTAAGGTAAAAATTCTGTATATTCACTCAGGTAAACCAATATAGCATTTGATTCTGTTAAGTATTTACCTGGTTCAACTTCCAAAACAGGTATCTTGCCGTTAGGATTTTTACTTAAAAATTCTGGTGTTCGACTTTCTCCCTTTAAAATATTCACTTCGATTCTTTCAAAGGGAATCCCCATTTGTGATAATAAAAGACGTATCTTATAACCATTGCCAGACGGTAAAAAATCGTACAAACGTAGCGTTTCCATGTCAAAAATATGATGAAGATTATTGGGAAAAATTAAGCTCTAGAATACAATATTTTACAAAATTTTTTCCAAGAAACAGGATCATCATCTCTCTTTTATGCATCTTCATAAAAACTAGATTTATCTGAATAAATAAAAAACAAAAAGTTAACAATTACTAGACTTTATAAACTTCAAATGTTTAATTTAATTCAAGGGGTTAACATAAAAATATGTGTGGAAGATTTACATTAAATCAGCCAACTGCCCTTCTAGAGAAGGTTTTCCATATCCAGCAAATTCCAGATTTAGCTGCCCAATACAACATTGCACCTACACAAATCGTGCCAACCGTACTACAAAACCCCACAAGTAAGCAGTATGAATTTCAACAGTTACGTTGGGGATTGATTCCTAGTTGGGCAAAAGATGCAAAAATGGGAGTAAAGCTGATCAATGCTAGGGCAGAAACAGTGGCAGAAAAACCAGCATTTAGATCCGCTTTTAAACGCCGACGCTGTTTAGTAATCGCTGATGGCTTTTATGAATGGCAAAAGCAACAAGGTAAAAAACAGCCCTTTTATTTTCGGCTTCAAGATGGGCAACCTTTTGGTTTTGCCGGGTTGTGGGATATATGGCACTCACCAGAAGGAGAAGAAATTGCCTCTTGTACGATTATGACAACCACAGCTAATAAATTACTAGCACCAATCCATGATCGTATGCCAGTTATTCTGGCTCCCGAAGATTATGATTTATGGTTAGATACTCAAGTGCAAACACCAGAGAAACTACAGTCACTACTAGATTCCTATCCGGCTGAGGCCATGACAGCCTACCCAGTTAGTAGCTTGGTTAACAGCCCTCAGCATAACAGCCCAGAATGTATTATCCCCCTTAGTCAGGAGAATGACCTGCCAAATCAGTTAAATTAACTATTGAGTGCTGATGGCACACAAGCGAAAATTAATATCAGAAGTTTTTGTCTGGGGTTACTAAATTCCCAAGAGCATCTTTTGAGCTAGTAGCTGTACAACCATAGAGGCAGTTATGCCAAGAACACAGAAAAACGATAACTTTATTGACAAATCTTTTACAGTAATGGCGGATATCATTCTGAAGATTCTGCCAACTAACAGAAAAGCTAAAGAAGCATTTGTTTATTACCGAGATGGAATGTCGGCACAGGCAGAAGGAGAATACGCCGAAGCATTAGAGTATTATGAAGAAGCCCTAACCCTAGAAGAAGACCCTAACGATCGCAGTTATATTTTCTATAACATGGGGCTAATTTACGCCAGTAACGGTGATCATCTGAAAGCTTTAGAACTTTATCACCGAGCAATTGAAATCAACCCACGCATACCCCAAGCCTTGAATAACATCGCCGTAATTTATCATTACCAAGGCGAAAAAGCTAAAGAAGCTGGAGATCATGACGGTGGTGAAGCCCTGTTTGACCAAGCCGCAGATTATTGGATTAGAGCCATTCGTATGGCTCCCAATAACTATATTGAAGCTCAAAACTGGCTGAAAACCACTGGGCGGATGCAAATTGACGTATTCTTTTAGTCAATGGTCATTAGTCAATGGTCAATTGTTAATAATCAGCGAAAACAATAGACTATTGACTCTTGACTATGGACTTTTGACTATTGACTTATAACCAAACCATGATTGATCGTGACCAAGTTCATAAAGTAGCTCTTCTCGCTCGGTTAGACTTAACACCAGAAGAAGAAGAGCAATTTACCACTCAGCTAGGAAATATTTTGGATTATGTAGAACAGCTGAGTGAATTAGATGTTAGCGATGTGCCACCAACTACACGAGCAATCGATGTCAGCAATGTAACCAGAGAGGATGAATTGCAGCCTTATCCTGAGCGCGATGCCATTCTCAACAGTGCGCCTGAACAAGAAGGTGAATTTTTTAAAGTCCCGAAAATCCTCAACAGCGAAGAGTAGGAAAGTAGGAAAGTATGAAGTATGAAATTTATTTTTCAGACTTCATAATTTCAAGGTTTATAATTCCGGCATTCAGGCGCATTGGGATTTTCTCGACAGTATTCTTCAAAAGAAACTTTAGCCGAAACCATGCCCTCAGCTTTTTGATGGGCGGCTTCTGCCTGTAACTCTTCTACTTCATCCCAAGCAGCAGCACAGGCTTTAGAATAAGCACCATATTGGGTACAAATGGCCCGTGCTGCTGCTATAGATTTTTGAATTTTTTCCTCCAACCTAGGTGCTGTTGGAGCTTCCACAAAATTACTCTTGGTTAGAATATCGGTAATTGAGATAATGCCTAACAGCTTACCCTGAATAACTGGTGCTCTACGGATACCTGTGTTGGCAAATAACCGCGCCACATATTCCACGCTCAACTCAGGATTGACAACAATGCAGGGTTTGCTCATAATTTCATAAACCCGTACTTGCTTGGGATCTTTACCGTAAGCTATTACTTTATAAACAATGTCTGTTTCACTAATCATGCCATAGGCATCATTATCATAGCGACGATCCACAACCAAGGCACGCAAGTTTTTTTCCTTCATCAGCCGAACTGCTTCAGCGACGCTTGCCGACCCGCGAATGGTAATTACATCCTTGGTCATGATATCTTCAGCTTTCATCATTGCTGTAGTCTCCTGGTAAATATCAGGCGAGGTAGAAGAGGCAGGGTAGACAAGGTGCAGAGGAAATAGGGGTCTATTCCCTAGCCACTACTCTCTACTCCCCACTCCCTATTCCCTTGTTTTGAAAATTGCCCAGCCACAACAATAAATTAGTCCAGGTTTCAATTCATGATGTTATCGAAAGTAACCGAAGCGTAAAATATCGTGATAATCATATTTAGGAGTTACGCAGTGAAACGAAAAATCAAAGGTTGAGACTAGGTGTAGGGGTATATGGGTGGCAGGTGTTAGTGAGCAAAACAATATGGAATGTAAAGTATGAAATTTTATTCTCTAGATGTCATAGTTTATCCGTGATCAAGCTACGATGATCACAGCAGCATCTAACTGCGGCTAAAACGTTCTGCTAACAGTCAAGCAAAAGCACTACACAATTGATGCTTGCTGTAAGTTTGCACTCAGGTATAACATCTACCAGTAATCCTTGAAACTCGGCCATGTCAAATCGTCATTATCCACCCGCCAACTTACGTTATCTCAAAGCCAGGTTACGGAATCTTAGCAGACCTGCCTTTTGGGGAACAGCAATTTTTTTATCTGTGCTAGGGCTGGTCATTAGAGAATACTGGTCTAACCCAGATGCGTTTATTGGTAAGCAAAACAGCGAAGTTACTACACAGAAAACCGATGATTCCCTGTCGGCTGAAGATAAAGCGATCGCAGCAGATATTGATAATTTACCAGTTCTTTATAATGATGTTCAACAAGCAACTGGGCCAATCAAAATTCTTTCCCCTAAAGACAACTCCAAGACAAATCAGGGTAAGGACTTTTTACAATATTTAATGAGTCAACAAAAGTCTGCTAAAAATACTAAATTAACTCCTAGTTTAGACATCAACAATAACTCATCTTCATCTGATGAGAGAAATCCTTTTATTACACAAACCGAAAACCTGTTAAAGTTCAGCACACAAAATAGCAACACTCAGTCTTTAACTACGTCGTCACAGCCTCAAGGAGTTACAGTAAGCCCCAACACAGTAAGTAATGGAGTTAATCAAAGCCCAACAAATTCCTACAACTCAATTAGTTCTTCAACTTCAATTCTGCCACCATCGTCAACGCCAACACTTTCTAACTCAAATGGTGGAGTTTCTACTCCTAGTAATGTTTTGGTACAAAATTCCTACAATGGAGTTCCCCAGAATTTATCTAACAATAGTGGAACTGCAATTTTGAGTAACCCAGCAGGGCAAGCTTCTTATAACGGAGTTCCCCAGAATTTATCTAACAATAGTGGGACTGCAATTTTGAGTAACCCAGCAGGGCAAACTTCTTATAACGGAGTTCCCCAAAATTTATCTACTAATAACCCAACTTATATACCTAACACAAACTTAAATAACAGCACAGGCTATATTCAGCCAACTGTACCAAACTATTTACCGAATTCTTACAACAATCCTGTTCAGCCATTACCTTACCAAGTACCAGCATCGGCTGTAACACAGCCTGTTACTCCATCTGCACCTACTAATACTCAACCTTACTCTGTCCAGCCTGTCTATCCAAATATCAATTCAAATCAAATTACACCACCAACACCAGCCAGTTATACAAACTCAAGATATGACTATATAAGAAATCAGCTACGACAGTCTAATTTTTACGTTCCAGGTCAGTCTACAGGTGGCGTTCAGGGAAATGGTTATTAAGACTAAATAGCTAGTCTAATTTAAGAGGAGGTTTTAAAAATATTTAAATAGCGACTACTGCATATATAAATAAATTGGCAATAGTGCTGAGGCCTATACCCACACCAGGAATCAAGAAGAGTAGCATCATTGCAAATATCCCAAAATTGGTATTTTCTAAAGGCTTCAATTGAGGAAAAATTTCGCTAAAAACATGAAAGCCATCAAGAGGTGGAATTGGTAGAAGGTTGAACAGAAATAATGCCAAATTTATTCGCGCTGCTAAATAAAGAAAGTCTAAGCTTAATAGTTCTGACGCATTAGAGTGAGAAAAAATTTTTAATAGCACTACGAATACAAGACCTAGTGCAAGATTTAATAGTGGCCCAGCTGCGGATACTAAAATATTGCTGAGTTTTGCAAAGCGAAATTTAGAGGGGTTAACGGGCATTTGACCCCAAGCAATACCTGTAAAGCAAAGAAAAATAATAGACTCCCAACCCATATGAACAACAGGGTTTAGGGTGAGATGACCAGTTTTTTGCGGGGTGTTATCTCCCTGACTCATCGCTGCCCAACCGTGAGCAAGTTCGTGCAAACAGATAGAAAATATGAGAATTGCAACTATGCGAAAAAAATAAATTGGGTCGGTGGTGAGTGTCCTGATAAACATAAATGATGGTTTGTGGTATGAGTAAGGCTGAAATAGACGCTAATTAATGGCTACATGAATAAAATAAGGTGATTTTTAGCCCAAAACAGGCGATCGCAAATCATGATATTTTTGTGATAAACCGTCTGTAGTTATATCAGTCTATTGATACAAATGCTATTAAAAAGACACTTAAACAACCACTGTATTTCTTAGTATATTTTTTGTGATAACCAGAATTTATCTAATTAGCTAATATGCTAAAACTGTTATTTCGTTAAGCATTTAATATAATATATTTATTTTTTTACTTAGTTATAAATACGCAATTTGTTAAATTTTTAGGTAATATTTATTATAAAATAGCAAACTAAAGTTAGACAATAATAGCTAATGGTATTTTTTGTAATTACTGCGTATATAAGTAATTTTCACTACCATTAGCTTGAAATACTGAGAATTTAGTAAAAATAATATTAAGTATTAGAAAGAAGTATGGTGACATCTTGATATCATTTTGATGCACTTACGGCAAACGACAATGGATGATCATCAACGCCGTTCTTATTGGCGTGCTAATACTGCTTTAATTCGTAATCTTTTAATTGTTTGGGCGTTGGTTTCTCTAGTTTTTAGTATTTTATTGGTTCAACCGTTAAATGGAATACGTTTTTTTGGCGTACCTTTTGGCTTTTGGATGGCGCAGCAGGGGTCAATCATCATTTTTGTGGCATTGATTTTTATTTACGCCTTTCAAATGGACAAGATAGACCGCAAATATAATAAAAAGTGAGAAAAAATAGTGTCAGTTGAACTTTGGACGATTTTAATAGTTGGACTTTCTTTCCTCCTCTATATTTATATTGGTTGGCAATCACGAGTCGAAAATAGTAAAGATTTCTTTATTGCTGGTCAGGGGATACCTTCAATTGCTAATGGTGCAGCTACCGCCGCCGATTGGATGTCGGCTGCTTCGTTTATTTCAATGGCGGGACTAATTTCTTTTTTGGGCTACGACGGTTCAATTTATTTGATGGGTTGGACTGGTGGCTATGTGCTGCTGGCGTTGTTATTGGCTCCCTACCTACGAAAATTTGGTAAGTATACAGTACCGGATTTTGTAGGCGATCGCTATTACTCAAATGTGGCGCGGTTGGTAGCTGTGGTTGCGGCGATTTTTGTATCTCTGACTTATGTTGCCGGTCAAATGCGCGGTGTAGGCATTGTGTTTAGCCGCTTCCTACAAGTAGACATCAACACAGGCGTAATCATCGGTATGGTGATTGTCGGCTTTTTTGCAGTGCTAGGCGGGATGAAAGGCATTACTTGGACGCAAGTCGCCCAATATTTTGTATTAATTTTGGCTTACTTGATTCCGGCTGTAGCGATCGCTTGGTTATTAACTGGTAATCCGATTCCGCAATTAGCCTTTACCTTTAGTGATGTTGCCAGCAAACTCAATCAAATTCAAGTTGATTTAGGATTTCAAGAGTATACCCAGCCATTTGTGAACAAGTCCATGCTGGATGTATTGTTCACAACTATTGCACTCATGGTAGGTACTGCTGGTTTACCCCATATCATCGTCCGGTTTTACACTGTACCAAGTGTACGTGCGGCACGTTTTTCGGCAGGTTGGGCATTGTTATTTATAGCAATTCTTTATACCACGGCTCCCGCCCTTTCGATGTTTGCACGCTATAACTTAATAGATTCCCTGCAAAATAAAACAGTAGCAGAAGTGCAACAGCTAGACTGGGCAAATAAGTGGGAAAAAACAGGACTGTTGGCTTTTGACGATAAAAATAAAGATGGTCGTCTGCAATTAACGCCAAATAAAGATACCAGTGAGATTAAGATTGACCCTGATATCATTGTGCTATCTACTCCAGAAGTTGCTAAACTTGCGCCTTGGGTAATTGCTTTGGTTGCGGCTGGTGGTTTAGCAGCAGCTTTGTCTACAGCATCAGGTTTGTTGTTGGTAATTTCCAGTTCTGTCGCCCACGATATTTATTACCGGATTTTAGATTCCGGTGCTTCGGAACGCAAACGCGTATTTGTTGGGCGTATCATGGTTGGTTTTTCCCTAGTTCTGGCTGGGTACTTTGGGGTAAATCCACCAGGATTTGTGAGTCAGGTGGTAGCTTTTGCTTTCGGGTTAGCTGCTGCTAGTTTCTTCCCGGTGATTGTCCTGGGTATTTTTGATAAACGTACCAATGCAGAAGGTGCGATCGCTGGGATGTTAACAGGTTTAATTTTTACAATTATCTACATCATGGGCGTGAAGTTTTTTGGTATGCAACCTTGGTTTTTTGGCGTTTCTCCGGAAGGCATCGGCACTTTGGGGATGCTAATAAACTTAGTAGTAACCTTAGTTGTGTCTCGCCTCACACCACCGCCACCAGAAGAGATTCAGGCGATGGTAGAAGAATTACGTTCTCCTTCCATTGAAGAAGACCAAGAAATACCTCAACATTAAACCAAGAGGGGGAAAGGGATAAGGTAAAAGGGAAAGGGTTTTGTCTTATCCCTTTCCCCTTTCCCCCTTACCCTTTTCCCGACTTCTGCAAGAAGTCTAATTAACTCGACGACGACGCAACTTCAACATCCCCAATGCGCCTAAACCTAATAGTGGGAGTGTAGCTGAAGGTTCTGGTACCGCAGCAGTTTTGAAATTATTTTTGCCGAAGTCCATAACAAATACAGTATCGTTATAGTCTTTATCGCCACCCTTGCGTAAATCTTCAAAACCCATCATCAAGTAATTGCCCACTTTCCAAGCCATTAGGTGCTGTAAACCATCTGGGTTGAGAGAAGCATCTGCACCATAAATATCGCCATTTCTTGATGTTTTGCTATAACCATCGGCTTTGAGTAAGAAATTCAGCTGTGTACCAGCCTTAAAACTACCCAAGTCTACAAAATCACCAATATCTAAAACACCATCCTTCTCTCCTAATTGGCACTTATTTCTTGTGCTGTTACAAGAGACATCTTCAAAAATCATGCCTTTATCATATTTTTCACCTTTAATTGCTTCATAAGCTAACTGATTTCTATAGCTAGCACCTTCATTGATAAACCAAACACGCACATTGTGTTTTTGTTTGAGAAATAGCTGAGTAAAGTCTAATTTTTGTGCCTCTACTTTATCAGCAGAAATTCCGACTCTTTCTTTTTGAACTAAAGCTTGAAACTGAGGAATTAAAGGTAAGAAATTTTTATCTTCTGACCTATCTTTAATGGTCAGCCGCTTCATTGTACTCCAGTCACTAGCTTTTTTAGCCTCTTCTTGGGCTTTTAAAAAATACTGAACGGCGTTATCTGCTGTTAATTTAGCTTGATTTTTAAAATCATCTGCCGCTTTAACAGAGTTATCTGCGTTCTCAGTCACTGTCTTTGCTTGTAAGCTGGCTTGATTTTTAACTTGTTCAGCTGCACTACGCTTAGTTGTCGCGTCATTTAACTTAGTATTTGCAGAATTAAATTTGTTATTAGCATCGTTCAGCTTTGTATTAGCAGCATTCAAGTTTGTAGTTGCATCCTTAACTGCTTTTTGTGCTAAGTCTTTTTCAGTTTTAGTTTTAGCAGCCGCCTCTAGTGTTTTTGCATTAGCAAAATTTTTGGTAGCAGTATCAACAGATGTTTTAGCATCAGCTAGATTTTTTGCAGCAGTATCAGCAGCTAATTTAGCTGTATTAAAATCTGCGTCTGCTTTTTGGAATGCCTGTTCTGCTACACTAAGAGCTTTGTTAGCACTTTGTTTAGCCGTTGTTGCAGCTTGGGTAGCAATTTTGAGAGCGTCTTCTGCTTTTTTAAGAGCTTCTGCACTTTCTTTTACTTTTTGAGCAGCCACTGATGCTTCTTTGATAGCTTCTTGAATTGGAGTGACTTTTGTAGATGTAGTATTAGAAGTTGTTGCACTTGCTGAAGCTACCGTGGAAAGCGTAAAACTGAAAGTAGCAGCCATCAACCCAACGCAAATTCTGTTCATAAATGTCCTATTAAGTAATTGCACCTGATGTTATTTTTTGTTTTGTATTCAAGTCATGAACTAAAAATCATTAACTTGATAAGTATTGGATAAAACTGGTTGTATGGGAGCGGCTTTTTTCTGGGTAAATACTTTGTAACGCAATTATGTTTTGAACGTCTACAGTTAAGATTAGTTTTTGCAAACTCTTTATTAATGGAGCGGAAAAGAGTCTGAGAATAAAAAAAATTGATGCAATTATTATTTTCTGGCAAATGGTTAGACACTAAATATAGTGAAAATACATAAGAGATTCTCTAGAAGTTTTCAGTTAAGAAGAGTTATATCAGTATTTGTTTGATTTTAATTAAAATTAATTATAAAAATGATAGATAAAAGCTTATGCCAGCCTGGAAATGAATATTTTTAGTGAGAAATTACTGAGAAAATTTAGAGGATGTTTAAAAAGCCGTAGTCGAATATAGTTGGTTCCTAAAAAAGTAAATTAATTTACATAAAATCGCTGCAAATAGGGAATCAAAACCCTTGTGGTGCTTTGAGTAGAACGCAAGCGCGACAAATATATTTTATCTGTTCAAAAAATAAAATTTAGCTTTTATTTGCTCAGGACTGTAATAAATTAGAATTTACAGTCAACAGTAAACACCACTAAATATGCAAGCTTTATCTGGAACATCTGATTGATTACATACATTGCTTCTTGTTGATTTTTTATTCCAAAAAATTAAATTTTGTCCAACTACCTATCTAATTTATGTCTCATAGCCAAAAACTGCGGCAGTTACTTGTACGTCCTGAAATTATGATCATTCCTGGTGTTTATGACTGTCTAAGTGCCAAACTGGCAGAAAATATCGGTTTTGATGTGATTGCTACTAGTGGTTTTGGGATTGCTGCGTCTACCTTAGGTGTGCCTGATTACGGTTTCCTCACAGCTACAGAAATCCTTTATAGTGTAGGGCGAATTGCTCAGTCAGTAAGTGTACCCTTAATTGCTGATTTGGATACTGGTTATGGCAATGCGCTGAATGTGATGCGGACTATTAAGGATGCTGTGCAGTTGGGTGTGGCTGGGGTACTCTTGGAAGACCAAGAATGGCCAAAAAAGTGCGGTCATTTTGAAGGAAAGCGAGTCATCCCCACCGCAGAACACGCCGGAAAAATTCGTGCTGCTGTTGAGGCGCGTGGTGATAGCGGCTTGGTAATTATCGCTCGGACTGATGCGCGTGCGCCACTGGGTTTAGAGGAAGCGATCGCCCGTGGTCGTGCTTACATTGCCGCCGGAGCAGATATACTATTCGTAGAAGCACCGCAATCTGTGGAAGAATTAAAAGCGATCGCCTCTGCTTTTCCTGATATCCCATTAGTAGCCAACATTGTTGAAGGTGGCAAAACTCCCCAACTTTCTGCTTTTGAGTTACAACAGTTAGGTTACAAAATTGTGTTCTTCCCACTGACTGGTTTGTTTGCAGCCACACAAGTCATCTCAACTTGCTTCCGCCAACTCAAAGAACAGGGAACTACAGCTAATTTTACTGACTTGGTGAACTTTCAAGATTTTCAAGAACTTGTCGGCGTTCCGCAATTTCTGCAAATGGAACAGAAGTTTGCCATAAGAAAGGACACATCAATATCGAATAATATCTAGCAATGAAGACAGCCCAAGCAGAAATTGAGTTTAAAGATACGCGCGAGATTGAGCAAGATAGTATTATTGCTTTGTATAAAGCTAATTATTGGTCATCCTCAGAAAAGCCAGATTTACTCTACAAAGGTTTAATGAACTCTGACTCGCTGATTTCTGCTTGGGATGGAGACAAGTTAGTTGGTTTGGGTAATGCTATTTCTGACGGTTTTTTAGTTGTTTATTACCCACATTTGCTAGTTTTGCCTGATTATCAACGACAAGGTATCGGTAGTGGCATTATCCAGCGTCTAACAACACGTTACGCAGGCTTTCATCAACAAATCTTAATTGCAGATAGCAACGCCCTCTATTTTTATAAAAAATGTGGTTTTCAGCGTGCTGGTAAAACCGAACCAATGTGGATATATTTAGGCAGCGATCGCTAATGTATGATTTACGCAGAGTGAAATATATAAAAATAGCCAAGGTGGTTAGAACATTAACAGAAGATAAAACTCAGACACCAATAGGCTTTTAACCCTGTAACCTGTTGCCTATCACCTGTTACCTGCTATACAGCAATTAAAGAACTGTGCCGCGTGTTGCTTCTGTTTCAATTGGCTTGATCAGATATAGCTGTAGCATATGCCAAACGATCGCAATAATTGGCGGAATTTTTTGGAAGAATTTCACAAAACCGGGTAAGTTATTTCGTTGAATTGCCGCAATTTTCAAGTTATTTTCGGAACACTGTTCTAAACGCCAGAAAAATTCGGGGTGATTTGTATTTAAGATGAGGGGAAACGCCCGTGCAGAGGTGTTGTTGGTTTCTTGAATAACTCTGTTGTTGTATTTGCGGGGATGAATACCAATAGTTTCGTAGAATGATGCCCGTTCAAATACTGTCATTGTATGGGTAGCAAACACAGTTAATAAGAAAAACCGCACCCAGAGTTTTGCTTTCCAATCTTTCCATAGTTTGGGTTGCGATCGCAACAATGCTTTAAAGAAATCTCCGTGGCGATTTTCGTCTTGACACCAACTCTCAAATTTCCGGAACAACGGATAAAACTGATATTCAGGATGCTCCTGCATATGCTGATGCACTAAAATATACCGCCAATAACCAATTTTCTCCGATAGGTAAACTGTGTAAATAATCCACTCTGGCGGGAAAAAGGTATATGTGCGGTTCTTAGTTAAAAAGTTTAAATCTAGAGAAAGGTTCAAATCTGCCATTGATTTATTCAAAAATCCTGCATGGCGTGCTTCATCTCGCGCCAAGTATTCAAAAGCTTGGGATAGTAGAGGGTTATTTTTTTTCAGACGACGGGATAATTCTTTAAACAGCAGAAATCCAGAAAACTCCGAAGTACAAGAGCGTTCTAAAAAGTCAATAAACGCGCGGCGTTTTTCCCCTGTAATGTGATCCCATGTTTGCTTAAACTCATCATCACGTACAAAGTGATGGCGGTTGTAGTCAGCACGCAATTCCTCAATAATAGCCCTGATTTCAGTCTCATTGGTCGATATATCTAATTTCGCCACCGCATCAAAGTCAGTGGTATAAAACCGAGGTGTTAATAATGTTTCTTGAACAGGTGCTTTAATACCTGGCTTCAGCAATTGAGGCTCTGGAGTTGCAACTGTATTGACCATGAGACTCCTTATGTTGTTTTATCTTTCAATAGTTATATAAGCATAAATTTTATTAATTCCACATCAGTTAAATTATTGAAAAGCGGTATATAGCAGTAAACAGACTTGAAAGACCTTTTGCGTAGAGTTTGTATAAGTCAGGGCTGGCGCACAAATATTAGTTTTTGAAATCTAGCGTCAGGGTGTAAGTATTTGAAATACCTACAGTTCTACACACCTGAACTCTTTCCCAAAAAGGTGATTTTTCGCCTCTCTGCGTAAGTCCTGGTTATACCAATTTCTTTTAAAAGAAAAACATATTTTTTGCTCAAGAGAGACTAAGCAATGCTACATCTCTACAGAATTAATATGTATATTTGCTAACTAAAAAAATATCTTTTTAAGTATCTGTAACTAAATTTACATCATAGTTAAACACTGTATTTATTTTTGGGAACTATAAATTTACTACATTCGCTATCAGTTGTTCTTGTGCAGCCTCAGCCTCATGAAGTGGAAATATAAATTGTTCTCAGGGCGGAAAATACTTATAGCATCTTTGATAATTCCCTTGATGCACTTCTACCTTTGCAAAGTATCTGTGTCGATGTCCTTTGAAAATGGATCAGCCGCTATTTGGCCTTCAGCAGGTCTTTTTTTAGCTAGTTTTTTATTACTGGGATATCGAATTTGGCCTGTAATTTTCTTCGGCGACATCATTGCCGAGTATGTACACTTGTATCCTAATGACCTTCTGGCAAGTAGCCTTATCTCTGTTTGGGATACCGTTGACTCCTTGGTAGCAAGTTTTTTGATCAATCGTTTGATTAAACACCGCAATATATTAGAGCGATCTGGTGATACTTTCAAATTTTTAGTACTTTTAGTGCCTACTCCAGTCGTAGGAACCACCCTTGCCGCAACCACACTTTGTCTACGTAACATCACTCCTTGGACTGCTTATGCAGAACTCTGGCGGAGTTGGTTTACAGCACTTATTGGCGGCGCACTTGTTGTCACACCAATGCTATTAACATGGTTCCAAAAATCAGGGAAACAAGAACGGCTCAACCGAGACAAAATTATTGAATTAGCACTGCTGCTGTTATCTTTAATTACCATCAGTCGAATTACCTTTTGGCAAGGGTATCCTGTAGAGTACATGATAGTTCCACTGTTAATTTGGTCAGCGTTTCGGTTTGGACAACGAGAATCGACTTTACTTGTAGTTATTGTGTCAGCGATCGCAGTTTTTACTACGGCTCGTGGTGTAGGAGCATTTGCAAAACTGGGGTCGGTCAATCAATCGCTGTTACTATTACAATCTTTTATTGGCGTTGTGGCCATCACTACCTTTATCCTTTGCGCTGTCATTAATGAAAACCGCAAAGCACAAGCAACACTCAAAAGGACAAATGATGACCTAGAGCAAAGGGTACAAGAACGCACCCAACAGCTAAGTCAAGCATTAGAAACTGCCGATGCAGCTAAAGTCGCTGCCGATAGTGCCAATAAAGCCAAAAGCGAGTTTCTCGCCAACATGAGCCATGAGTTGAGAACTCCACTTAACGGTATACTTGGCTATGCTCAAATTCTCCGTCGTTCAGAACCCTTAACAGAGCCTGGGTTTCACGGCATCGATATCATCTATCAGT
The DNA here is from genome assembly GCF_014697475.1 of Nostoc sp. FACHB-152. Lineage (GTDB taxonomy): Bacteria > Cyanobacteriota > Cyanobacteriia > Cyanobacteriales > Nostocaceae > Nostoc_B. Next base: position 148,000 of record NZ_JACJRV010000003.1, on the reverse strand, counting down.
GTGGTTCCCACCTGTTAACCCTGATCAACGATGTTTTAGATCTCTCCAAAATCGAAGCCCAAAAAATGGAACTCCATCCTATTGAGTTTCATTTTCCATCCTTTCTTGAAGGCGTTACTGAAATTTGTCGCATCCGTGCCGAACAAAAAGGTATTTCATTTATTTACCAAGGCGATGCTCGACTACCTGTAGGCGTTCGGGCTGATGAAAAGCGCCTGCGACAGGTTTTAATCAACCTGCTTGGAAATGCTATTAAGTTTACCGATAAAGGCAGCGTAGTTTTTCGGATCACATCTCAACCAGTTGTCAACCAAGCCCAAGAACAATCTGCAATTTACAAAATTCGGTTTGAGGTGGAAGACACAGGGGTGGGGATGGCAAAAGAACAAGTAGAGAAAATTTTCCTACCTTTTGAGCAAGTAGGAGATATTAAGAAACAAGCTGAAGGTACAGGTTTAGGATTGGCAATTAGCTCAAAAATTGTTTCGTTGATGAACAGCCAAATTGAGGTACAAAGTGAGCTAGGTAAAGGCACTAGTTTCTGGTTTGAGGTGGAGTTACCTAATGTTCCTGATTGGGCAGAAGCAGCAAGGTTATCACAGCAAGGCATAATTTCGGGATATCAAGGCAGAAAGCAAAAAATCTTAGTTGTGGATGACAAATGGGAAAACCGCTCTGTAATTGTGAATTTGCTTGCACCGATTGGTTTTGAACTCGCTGAGGCAAGTAACGGTCAAGAAGGGTTAGATCAGGCGATGCAATGGCAACCTGACTTAATTATTACCGACCTTATAATGCCTGTGATGCATGGCTTGGAATTAATCAAACATCTGCGACAGTCGCCCCAACTCAAGAATGTGGTCGTTCTTGCCTCTTCTGCCAGTGTGTTTGAGACAGATCAATACAAAAGTTTGGATGTCGGAGCGAATGCCTTTTTGCCAAAACCTGTGCAAATGGACAGTCTGCTAGATCTGCTTTGCAAGTATCTACAATTGGAATGGGTGTATCAAGAAATATCAGACCAAGCGATCGCCTCCTCACCAGATCCGATGTTAGCAGAAGCGATCGCCCCGCCAGCACTAGAAGTATTAAACCATCTGTATCAGTTGGTAAAAAAAGGCGATGTTTACGGAATTGTAGACCAAGCCAATCAAATGAAACAGCAGGATCATACTTTGGTTCCTTTCGCTCAGAAATTAATTCACTTAGCAGAGAACTTTCAACTTAATCCATTACGGGAGTTTATCAAAGAATATTTGGCTAATCCCTAAATGTTCCTAATTCTTCAGATGTCCTCAGGTTAAAAGACTCTCCAGTCTGTTTACTGTTTACTGCTATAAATTTATGCTCGCTTCCAATTTAGAAACTAGCTTTATCCTGATCGTCGATGATAATCCAACTAACTTATCAGTATTAGCTCAAACTCTGAAAGCAGCAGGCTTATCTATCCGCATTGCCACAGATGGCGAAAGTGCGCTGGAACAACTTGCAGACAACTGCGATCGCCCCGAATTGATCCTCCTTGATGTCCAGATGCCAAGAATTGATGGATTTGAAACCTGCCGCCAAATCAAGGCAAATCCTACAACGCAAGATATTCCAGTCATTTTTATGACTGCTTTAACAGATACCGAAAGCAAAGTCAAAGGGCTGTCACTGGGTGCTGTAGATTACATTACTAAACCGTTTGAAGGCGAAGAAGTCTTAGCCAGAGTGCGAGTCCATTTGCAAATGCGTCTTCTTAACAAAACCCTCCAGCAATGGAACGAGCAATTAGAACAACGAGTTACAGAGCGTACCAGCGCCCTGCAAAAAGCACAAATACAATTGGTACAACAAGAAAAGCTTGCTACACTAGGTCAACTAGTGGCAGGAATAGCCCACGAAATTAATAATCCGATGGGCTGTATTTATAGTAATATTCCTATCGCTCACGAATACCTGACAGATATAACTACAATTATTCGACTCTATCAACAATCTTCCGTCTCATTGACACCAGAAATTAAACAGGCGTTAAAAGACATTGACATAGATTTTATCTTAGAAGACTTTTTGAAGCTGCTCGATACTATTGAATTGAGTACTAAGCGCATTCAAGAAATCTCAGCATCATTACGAAATTTCTCTCGCTTGGATACTAATACAAAAGTGCTAACAAATTTACATGATGGACTTGATAGCACGTTATTAATTTTACACCATCGCCTCAAAGCTGTAGGTTGCCGTCCGGCAATTGAAATCATCAAAGAATATAGCAATATACCAGAAGTCGAGTGTTATCCAAGTCTACTGAATCAAGTATTTATGAATGTGTTAGCTAATGCTGTTGATGCTGTGGAAGAACGACCCAATCCACAAATCCGCATCTGTACAGAAATACTTCCTGAAGAACGGGTCTTGATTCGGATTGCAGATAATGGTAAGGGAATCTGTGAGGAAGTTAAGTCACGATTGTTTGAGCCGTTATTTACCACCAAACCACCTGGCAAAGGCACAGGACTAGGACTATCAATTGCTCGGCAGATTATTGAAGAAAAGCATGGAGGACAACTGAATTTGGTGTCGGAATGCGGTAAAGGATGTGAATTTGCTATAGAAATTCCGTTTTGCCAATAGAGGAATATAAAGAAATATTAATAGCTGTATAGTTATACAAGTATTGATAGTTAAATAATTTTGGGAGAATAAAAATCCTCAAGAACTATGTCGGCAGTGGTATGTGCTAGCTGAAGTGCTGCCGATGCTTTTCCCCTCTCCATCTAGAATAACAATCCTTTAACTCTGGCGTGAATTCTCTTCAAAGTGCTGTTAGCGGTAGCGGGGCGTTTAGCCCGTGCAATAAGACTAGCCCCTAATCTCTAATCCCTAGCCTCTAGCCTCTCGATTTAGTGTAAGTCGGTGATGAAGGAACTAAAAATGAGTAGTAACTTAGCCCTAAAACTGCGTGCTGGTACACAAAAAGCTCACACAGCCGCAGAAAATGTCGGATTCATGAAATGTTTTCTGAAAGGTGTTGTCGATAAAGACTGCTTTGCGAAGTTTCTCGGTAACTTGTATTTTGTATACACCGAACTAGAAACAGCATTAGCCAGTCATCAAAACAATCCTGTAGTTGGTGGAGTGTACTTTCCCGAATTAAATCGCCGCGCGTCTTTAGAAAAAGACATGGTATTTTACTATGGCAGCGACTGGCGAAATTTAATCGCGCCTTCCACCAATGCCAAGAAATATATCACCCGCATTCAACAATTATCTGCATCTGAACCTGCCTTATTAATCGGTCATGCTTATACCCGCTACATGGGCGACCTGTCTGGTGGTCAGATGTTACAAAAAATTGCCCAGTCAACCCTCAAGCTTTCTGACTACGAAGGTACATCGTTTTATAACTTTGAGCAAATTCCCGACAAAAAAGCCTTCAAAGATAAATACCGTGATGCTTTAAACGCCGTACCTGTTGATGATGTTACAGCCGACAAAATTGTAGTTGAAGCCAATAATGCTTTTAGTTTCAATATGCAAATGGCTGAAGAATTAGAAGGAAGTTTAATTAAAGCGATCGGTCAAGTATTATTTAATAACTTGACTCGTTCTCATAACCAAGGTAGCACTGAAGCAGCTGCAACTAATTAATTTTCTCGAAATTAAGCTGTTTGGTTTGAGTCAACACATCATGCGCTGCAACTGATATCTAAACTAGACAGCAGCTAGAAGAAAAAGAGATTAGAGACGCTTAGGCTAGGGACTAGAGACTAGTATTTGTACTCGGCACTTTCAAGGTAATTAATTACAGGAAAAAAGTAATTACAGGAAAAAGGGATGAAATTCCAGGTACTCAAATGTAAAATTCCTGATACTCTCCGCGCCTCTGCGCTACGCCAGTTGCTTCAAGTCGGCAAAGCCGACGGCAGTCGCTTCAAGCCGGGAAACCCGTCCAACGCGCTGCCTCCCCAACGCACTGGCTCCTCTGCGTGAGAAAATTAATCCCGAATTTATGCAATGCCAGCAAAAAGTTCTTCTCTAGTCTCTAACCTCTATTTGCAATACAACCAACCACTCAGGCTGATTTTCAAGTTTGAAAATCCAGTCTACCTAATACATTGGAGGTTTTAATGGTATTTGTATCACCTGGTGTCAAATTTGATCTGGATTTGATCAAAAAATACGATACGGCTGCACCGAGATACACCAGTTATCCGCCTGCTACAGAGTTAAGTGAATCATTTACAACTAGTGATTTTCATGCGGCGATCGCCGCTTCTAATCAAAGAAATTCTCCGCTATCATTTTATTTCCACATTCCTTTTTGCCAAAGTTCTTGCTATTTCTGCGGCTGTAATACAGTAATCTCCAACAACAAGAATATTGCCATACCTTATCTAGAACACTTGGCTCAAGAAATCAAGAATATGGCTACCTTGATTTCTCCAGAGAGAAAAGTATTACAAATGCACTGGGGCGGAGGTACACCTAATTACTTAGAACTAAAGCAAGTAGAATTTTTGTGGAAGAAGATTACACAACACTTTGAGTTTGACCCTCAAGCAGAAATTTCCATTGAAATTAATCCCCGCTACGTTGATAAAGAGTATATTTTCTTTTTGCGAGAACTGGGATTTAATCGCGTTAGTTTTGGTATCCAAGACTTTAATAATGAAGTCCAAATAGCTGTCAATCGTATCCAGCCAGAAGAATTGTTATTCAATGTCATGGACTGGATTAAAGAAGCCAAGTTTGACAGTGTGAATGTAGATTTAATTTATGGTTTACCCTATCAAACTCTGCAAACATTTCGAGACACAATCCAAAAGACCGTTGCATTAGATCCCGACCGAATTGTGGTGTTTAACTTTGCCTATGTTCCTTGGCTGAAGCCTGCACAAAAAAATATTCCTCAAGAAGCATTACCAAAACCTCAAGAAAAGTTAGAAATTTTGAAAATGACCATTGAGGAATTAACGAGTAGTCAGTATTTATTTATTGGCATGGATCACTTTGCCAAACCTAACGATGAATTAGCGATCGCTCAACGTAATCGCACCCTCCAGCGTAATTTTCAAGGTTATACTACCCACGCTGGCACAGATTTGTTTGGGTTTGGTGCAACATCTATCAGTATGTTAAACGATGCCTATGTCCAGAACCACAAACAATTAAAAGATTATTATCAGGCAGTTGCCAATAATGTTTTACCTGTAAGTAAAGGTATCAAACTAACTCAAGATGACATTATCCGCCGAGATGTCATCATGTGTATTATGTCTCATTTCCAACTGTATAAACAAGATATTGCAGAGAAATATCACATCGATTTTGATCAATATTTCTCCCACGAACTAGAAGCATTACAACCTTTAGCAGCAGATGGGTTGCTAAAGTTAACTTCCAACCACATACAAATTACAGATATCGGCAGATTGCTAGTAAGAAATATTGCCGTTGTTTTTGATGCTCATAATCAAACAAGAGATAAACAATTCTCTCGTGCGATTTAATACTAGAGTGCCTGTTTTCCAGCTAGAGGTGAAAACAGCATTACGATAGGGTCTTTGCATCTACTTCTTGTTTCAACCTAGAGAATTTGACAGTTAGGTAAGTTTTTATTTTGCAGACGATATGGTGCGTTGCGCTGTGCGACAACACATCCTACATTTTATATTTTTTAGGTTGAGTACTTATTACAATTAACTAATTATGCTTTTTGCCTGACTTTTAACTAGAGCGATCGCTTCTTTATCCTGCTCAATTTCTGGTTCGTAGTTTTTTGCTTCATATTCACAAAATTGCTGAATTAATTTAGCAACTAAACCTGTCCAGCCAGTTTGATGGCTGGCTCCAATTCCGGCTCCATTATCACCATGAAAATACTCATAGAATAAAATCAAATCTCGCCAGTGTGGATCAGTCTGAAACTTCTGTATTCCACCATAAACAGGCCGTTGACCAGAATCATCTTTGAGAAAGATTCTAGTTAACCTTTGAGATAATTCTGATGCGACTTCCCAAAGTGTCATCATTTGCCCAGAACCTGTAGGACATTCTACTTTAAAATCATCTCCCAGATAATAGTGAAACTTTTGCAGAGATTCAATTAATAAGAAGTTAACTGGAAACCAAATCGGGCCGCGCCAATTAGAATTACCACCAAATAAGCCACTACTAGATTCAGCCGGTTCATAATCTACACGAAATTGAGTACCGTTAACATTAAAAGTATAAGGATGTTCGGCATGAAATCTAGAAAGAGCGCGAATCCCATAGGGACTAAAAAACTCACTTTCATCTAGCATTTTTTGCAGAATACTTCTGAGCTTATCGCGGGAAACAATCGCCAGTAATCTTCTAGCACCTGTGCCTTTTGTTTCCATACAAGCTACATTTTGTTTTAACTCAGGGCGGTTTTGGATAAACCATTCTAAACGCTTTTTAAAACCAGGAAGCATTTTTAAAATATCTGGTTCAATTGTTTCAACGGCAAACAAGGGAATTAAGCCTACCATTGACCTGACTTTTAAGGTAATTTGCTTTTCTGGTAAATGCAATACATCGTAATAAAAACCATCTGACTCATTCCATAAGCTGGCTTCCATTTCGCCAATTTTGTTCATCGCATCAGCTATGTAGAGGAAATGTTCAAAAAACTTAGTAGCGATATCTTCGTAAACCGAATTAGTCTTAGCTAATTCTAAAGCGATCGCCAGCATATTTAAACAATACATTCCCATCCAACTAGTACCATCAGATTGGTCAATATGCCCACCTGTCGGCAGGTCTGCACTCCGGTCAAATACGCCAATATTATCTAATCCTAAAAATCCGCCTTGAAAGACATTGTTACCCTCGGCATCTTTACGATTTACCCACCAAGTAAAATTGAGCATCAGCTTTTGGAATACTCGCTCTAAAAATTGCCGATCTGCCCGTCCATACATCTTTTGTTCAATCTTATAAATGCGCCAAGTTGCCCAAGCATGAACAGGTGGATTAACATCGCTAAACTTCCACTCATAAGCAGGAATTTGTCCATTGGGATGCATATACCATTCTCGTGTTAAAACATCCAATTGGTATTTGGCAAAATCTGGGTCAATCATTGCCAACGGAATCGTATGGAATGCTAAATCCCAAGCCGCAAACCAGGGATATTCCCACTTATCAGGCATTGAAAGAATGTCTTCATTGTAGAGATGAAACCACTCTTGATTTCTGCCATTTTGACGTTCTGGCGGTGGGGGTGGCGTGTTGCGATCGCCTTTAAGCCAATCCTCGACAATATAATGATAAAATTGCTTACTCCACAACATTCCAGCAAATGCTTGACGCTGCACATTCCGCATATCTTCGCTTAAATTAAATGGAGTAATGCGCTGATAAAATTCATCTGCTTCTTGTTGCCGTTTCCCAAATATTGCATCAAAATCTTTGCCCAGTGGCGCAATCATATTTGATGCATTACTAAGTCGTAACTTGATAACTTTAGTTTCGCCAGCACCAACTGTCAACAAATAATTAGCAGCTGCTTTTGTCCCAATTTGGTCAGGATTTACTGCTGAGAGTTTACCATTTACGATATAGTCATTAATGCCATCTTTGACATAAAGTGACGTATTTGAATATCCAAACAATCGCTCTGTATTTGTCTCATTTTCTGTAAACAGAATTTCGTCTGCTGCTTGGCAATACAGCCATCGATTTCCTAATGTTGGGTGAGATGCTTCAATGATGTTAAGGCTATTATCTGATTTAATCTGTTGTAGGGTAGGTTTAATTGTATCTCCGTCCCAACACCAAGTATTACGAAACCAGAGAGTAGGTAATAAGTGCAGCGTCTTAGATTCAGTTCCTCGGTTAACTACTTTAATTTGAATGAGGATATCTTCAGCAGAATGCTTGGCATATTCCACAAAAACATCAAAGTAGCGGTTGTCATCAAATATACCTGTATCTAAAAGTTCAAATTCTAGTTCTCGACGATTGCGACATTGATTTTCTGTAACTAATTGCGAGTAGGGAAAGGCGGCTTGAGGATATTTATACAACGCCTTCATATAAGAATGGGTGGGAGTGCTGTCTAAATAAAAATAATATTCTTTGACATCTTCGCCGTGATTACCTTCATTACCAGTTAAGCCGAAAAACCTTTCTTTGATAATAGAATCTTCGCCATTCCAAAGCGCGATCGCAAAACAAAGACGTTGATGATTATCAGAAATCCCAAAAAGCCCATCTTCACCCCAACGATAGGTGCGAGAACGTGCTTGGTCATGGGTGAAATAGTCCCATGCAGAACCATTTGGGCTATAGTCTTCGCGCACCGTTCCCCACTGGCGATCGCTTAAATAAGGCCCCCATCTGCGCCAATGAGCTACGTGATGCAAGGCTTCTTGTAATCTAATTTCTTCTTGGGTAAGATGTGTCATCATAGCACTGCATTTTTATTCATTTGCTATCTGGAGTATCTCGTTCTTCTCCTAGGTATAGCTGAGGTTTTGATTAAACTTGATAAAAAGATTGGTAAGTAAATGCTGGTTTATGCACTATCTTTTTTCCCTAGACTGACTTGCGATCGCCATTTTTATAATATCGATGAGTTCGGTTTATAGGCCATTGCGTGCGGCAACTTGTTTAACAATAATTTTCGCAACATATTCACTTTGCCGCCTTTGACGAGCAGTGCCAAGAATAAGTGGAATAAATAAGGATGAATCTAGCACATTTTTCCCCTTATTGTTCTTGATAGTTCCAAAGTAGACCACCATCCATAAAGAAAGTGCTACTTGTAATATAGTCAGCTTCAGAAGAAGCTAAAAACGTCACTAAGGAAGCAACATTTTTTGGTTGACCCAAACGACCAAGCGGAATATTTTGTAATAGTGCGCCTAATTTTTGCGGGTCATTTAACAGCTTAGTATTAATTGGAGTTTCTATTTGACCATAATACAGATCCAATCACAACTAAGGGGCAATAAAGAATCATGTTGGATTTGCTGATTCAAAACGGGTTGATTTTTGATGGTTTAAGATCTGCACCTGTGCGCGGAGATATTGGGATTCAAAATGGCCGGATTGTAGCGATCGCACCATCATTAACTCTACCTGCCCATGCAGTGGTTGATGCCTCCAATCTGTGGGTAACACCAGGATTCATCGATATTCACACCCACTACGATTTAGAGTTAGAGATTGCACCAGGATTGAGTGAGTCAGTGCGTCATGGTGTAACCAGTGTTGTGATTGGTAACTGTAGTTTATCAATTGCGATCGGTGAGCCGCAAATGCTGGCAGATATTTTTCAGCGAGTAGAGACACTTTCTCACCGTCTGATTGCCAAATGGCTGAAAAAATCGCTTTCTTGGCAGACACCAGCAGAATATTTACAGCATTTGCAACAGTTACCCCTTGGCCCCAATGTTGCGCCTTTGTTTGGTCATAGTGCCTTGCGCGCTCATGTTATGGGATTGGAACGCAGCTTAACAGTTCAACCCAGCAAATTTGAGCTAAAACTCATGCAGCGAATTACGGCAGATGCTTTAGAGGCTGGATTTGTTGGGGTTTCTATTGATATGTTTCCTTGGCATCGGATGAGTGGAGAATGGCAAGGTTACACAATTCCCTCACAACACGCGAAATTTAAAGAATATGCGATGTTAGCTAAACTTTGTCGGCAAAGCGATCGCGTTTTTCAAGTCACTCCCAACTTACAAAAGCTCACATCCTTTGTAGATATTCTGCGGATGGGTTTGGGGATTGGAAAACGGCCTCTGCGGCTAACTGTTCTCTCAGCTTTGGATGCTGTACACGATCGCAAACTATGGCGAGTATTTTCTCCAATTCTATTTATTTGGAACCGCATACTCAATGGTAATGTACGCTTTCAAACTCTGACTGAACCTTTTACGATTTACTCAGATGGCCCTGTCACACCTTTATTTGAAGAATTCTCCACAGGCGCACAGCTGAATGGTTGCGAGTCACGACAGGAACGCCAACAACTTTGGAAATCGAACAGTTTTTGCCGCCAGTTTCGTCAAGAATGGCTCAGTAAGTGGCGTAAATCATTCCATCGTCAGTTAAATTTAATGGAAGTTGTTGATTGTCCTGAAAATAGTTGGCGAGGTTTAAGCTTTGCAGAGATTGCGCGCAAAAAGCAACAGGAACCTGTTGATTTCTTTATCCAAGCATTGCAGACTTACGATACAGATTTGCGCTGGGTGGCAACCGGAGCTAACGATCGCTTAAAACCACGTTTGGCTATGATGCGAGATCCCTATATTTTCCCTGGCTTCACGGATGCTGGCGCACACGTGCGTAATCTTGGCTACTACGATGGGGCTTTGTCTTTACTCAAACAAGCGGTGTCAACGAAGTTCCTTGCACCGGAGGCGGCGATTTATCGGGTTACGGGAGAACCAGCCCAATGGTTTCGTTTGGATACAGGAGTGCTGAGAGTTGGTGCTAAAGCCGATATAGTTTTACTCAACCCCAATGGTTTAAATCAACCAATCAGTCCGCAAGTGGAGATATCAGATCCAATTTTGGATGGGGAACCTCGGATGGTGAAGCGGGGTTCAGATGAGATTGTGCAAGCAGTTTATATTAATGGAGTTAGAGTTGTTGATCAGGGTAAAGTTTGCGATCGCTTGGGACGTGAAAAACTGGGAAGTGTTTTGTCTTCATGTTAGGTACAGACACAAAAAGAAATTTTGTATTGCTGATTAATTAAGAAAATGAATTTAGCCTTTGCCAGCAAGCTTTTCGAGACTGAACGGGAAAAGTCGGACAGAAGAGAGGCGATCACGAGATGTTGCGATCGCCTCTCTATAATTTAGTCAATATGGATTAGTAATCGAAGTCTCCACCATAGCCACCACCACCTGGTGCAGCAGGAGCAGCATCTTTTGGTTCTGGTTTGTCAACGACAATGGCTTCGGTAGTTAATACCATACCTGCAATGGAAGCAGCATTTTGTACGGCGGAACGAGTTACCTTGGCGGGGTCAACAATTCCGGCGGCAAACAAATCAACAAACTCGTTAGTTGTTGCATCGTAACCCACATTGAATTCTTTCTCTTTGACTCGTTCTGCAATTACCGCACCGTTTTGTCCTGCATTTTCAGCAATCCGTTTTAGAGGTGCAGCCAGAGCGCGAGACACAATTAATGCTCCTGTCAATTCTTCATCCACTAGGTTAGCCTTTGCCCAGTTTTCCAACTCAGGTGCTAGATGTGCTAATGTCGTACCGCCACCAGGAACAATACCTTCTTCAACAGCTGCTCTTGTAGCGTTGATAGCATCTTCTAGGCGTAGTTTGCGGTCTTTGAGTTCGGTTTCTGTGGCTGCGCCCACCTTCACCACTGCAACTCCACCTGCTAGTTTTGCCAAACGTTCTTGCAGTTTTTCTTTATCATAAGAAGACTCGGTTTCTTCGATTTGGCGGCGGATTTGCTCGACTCTGGCCTTAACAGCTTGTTCGTTACCTTCAGCTACGAGGGTGGTGCTGTCTTTGGTGATGGTGATGCGGCGCGCTCTACCGAGTTGGTCAAGCTTGGTTGCATCGAGTCTTAAACCAGCATCTTCAGTAATTAGCTGTCCACCTGTAAGAATGGCAATATCTTCTAAAATAGCTTTGCGGCGATCGCCAAATCCAGGTGCTTTAACAGCTGCGACATTCAGCACACCACGCAAACGGTTAACAACTAAGGTGGCGAGGGCTTCTTTTTCAATGTCTTCGGCAATAATTACTAAGGGTTTGCCTTGACGCGCTACTTGTTCAAGAATCGGCACTAAGTCTTGAACCAAAGCAATTTTCTTATCGGTTAACAGCAAAAAAGGCTCATCTAGCACTGCTTCCAACCGTTCCGTATCAGTAGCAAAATAGGGAGAAATATAACCCTTGTCGAAGTTTAATCCTTCTGTAACTTCTAGTTCGGTGGTAACTGATTTACCTTCTTCTAGAGATACTACACCTTCACGACCAACCTTATCTAAGGCTTCGGCAATTAAAGCACCGACTACTTCATCATTACCAGCAGAGATAGCCGCAACTTGAGCGATCGCTTTTGAGTCTTCCACTGGACGCGCGTGTTCTTTAATCTTATCGACTAGAAACCCTGTAGCTTTGTCGATACCACGTTTGAGTTGAATCGCATTCGCACCAGCCGCAACATTTCGCAAGCCTTCTTTGACAATGGCGTGAGCCAAAACCGTTGCGGTAGTTGTGCCATCTCCAGCTGCATCGTTAGTTTTAGAAGCAGCTTGACGAATTAGAGATACACCTGTGTTTTCCACATGATCTTCTAATTCAATCTCTTTAGCGATTGTGACTCCATCATTTACAATTTGTGGTGCGCCAAACTTCTTTTCTAAAACAACGTTACGACCTTTAGGGCCAAGGGTAACAGCTACCGCTTCCGCCAGAATGTCAATACCTCTTTCTAATGCACGACGAGCATTTTCGTTGTAAATGATGCGTTTAGCCATAGTAATTTCAGTTCTCTCTAGAGTGTGTAGGTTAATTATTTGTTATTTGGTTTGGGGAGTAATATTGAAGGATGCAGGAGGCTTTATTAAGAAGGAGATTCAGATCCCTCCTTAATAAGAGCCACCAAATTGAAAATTTGATGAGGTGTTTCACCCTGTTGTGATGGTACGGGCTGTTACAGCTATGCTGTTTTCCTCTTTCCTGCCTCCTGACTTCCTTGATATGGCGGCCTATGACACAATTGCCAAAATATCCTTTTCCGACAATAGGACATACTCTTCTGTACCTAGCTTAATGTCGGTGCCAGCGTACTTAGAGAACAGAACTTTATCGCCAATCTTAATATCAATAGATTGATGGGTGCCGTCATCGTTGCGTTTACCAGAGCCGACTGCGACAATTTCACCCACCTGCGGCTTTTCTTTAGCACTATCAGGCAGAAGAATGCCACCCGCAGTTTTCTCTTCCGACTCGCTAATTTTAATAAAAACGCGATCGCCCAGGGGTTTAACAGTAGATACGCTCAACGCTATAGCTGCCATACAAAATTCTCCAAACTCACTTTCTTGAGGTCAATGTTCAACTGAGAGGAAAATTCCTCATAGGTTGTGTTTTTCAACTTAAACCGCAGGCATGGAAGGGGTTCTGATTAAACCAACTAATAAATAGTTAGTTAAATCAGAATTGCCAGTAGAGGAGTAACTACATTAAGTCTATCGAAATACCGTTGTTTGTCGTGTTAAGTATAATGTCACATAATTTTAAAAAAATCAACCAGTTCTTCCTAAGTTAAATTGAAACATTTATAAGTTAGAATATCTGTTTTTCGGATTTAATCTAGCTATAAGCTTGAATTACGCAAAATATCTTTTGTTTTCAACATCTGACGCTTATATACATTCTTATTAAGGAATCTAACTTGACTCGGTTCTTAATACTTAGCTTTTCTAAATATTTGTGATACATATATTTAAATCGCTAAGGACTTGAATTTTCTGGAGTGCAATGCAATACTGCTAAATTAAACCCATTAAATCGGTCAATAATTAGTATTTTATCTAAAACCCTCTGTACTAAATGAAAAAATAGCCTTTCAGGTCTTTTAAAGTTATGCCTAGATGCACCTGGCTAGTCATATATGCGGTTTAACCTCGCTCTTTGGGGAATCACCATTCCCCATTTCTTACTTCTACAGGAGTAAATATCATGAATGATTCTCATCAAAATGCTTCTTACTTGAATCTGGCTGCTGATGTTTTGATTATTGGTGGTGGCCCCTCTGGAACTTGGGCAGCTTGGAGTGCAGCTACTAGTGGCGCAAAAGTTGTTTTAGTAGACAAAGGTTACTGCGGTACAAGTGGTGCAGCTGCCGCATCTGGAAATGGTGTATGGTATGTGCCACCAGACCCCGAACAAAGAGAAGCCGCAATGGCAAGCCGAGAAGCGATGGGAGGTTTCCTAGCAGATCGGCAGTGGATGAAAAGGGTATTAGATCGTACCTACGACAACATTAATTCCCTTGCCGATGAAGGCTACCGTTTTAGTGTGGATGCTGAGGGAAAAGTGATTCGTCGCTCCTTGCAAGGCCCAGAGTATATGCGCTTTATGCGGAGAAAGATTAAGCAAGCAGGCGTAAAAATTTTAGACCATAGTCCCGCTTTAGAGTTATTAGTGGATGCAGAAGGCGCAGTAGCTGGTGCGAAGGGCGTTAATCGCCAAACTGGGGAACGTTGGAAAGTTAGAGCCGGAGCAGTTGTGATTGCGACTGGTGGTTGTGCTTTTTTAAGTAAGGCTCTGGGTTGTAATGTCCTGACAGGAGACGGTTATTTAATGGCAGCCGAAGCTGGTGCAGACTTCTCTGGGATGGAATTTTCTAATGCCTATGCGATTTCTCCGGCGTTTTCTTCTGTCACGAAGACACGTTATTACGATTGGGCTTCTTTCACCTATGAAGATGGCACAGTTATTGAAGGTGCAGGTTCTAAGCGTGGTCGTTCAGTGATTGCCAAAACATTGCTGACTCAGCCAGTGTATGCACGTCTCGACCAAAATATGGATGAGGCAACAAAAGCATGGATGCGAGCCTCTCAGCCTAACTTCTTTGTAGTGTTTGATCGCGCTGGTATTGATCCCTTCACGCAACGATTCCCGATAACTTTGCGTTTAGAAGGAACTGTACGCGGTACTGGTGGGATTCGGATTACTGAGCATACCTGTGCTACTTCAGTGAACGGACTTTATGCTGCGGGGGATGCAGCTACTAGAGAGTTAATCTGTGGCGGTTTTACGGGTGGTGGTAGCCATAACGCAGCTTGGGCAATGTCTTCTGGCTATTGGTCTGGACAATCTGCGGCTAACTATGCGCTAAGTTTAGGTGAAAAAGCCAGCCAGCGCAGTGTTAGCTCAGTTGGTACAACGGGATTACGTGGTGAAGGTGATCATAAATTTTCTCCTGATGAAGCGATCGCCGCAACCCAAGCAGAAGTTTTCCCCTATGACCGCAACCTCTTCCGCAGTGAATCCGTATTGGGTGAATCTTTAGAAAGACTAGATAACCTCTGGCAAGAAATCCGCCATAGCCACACACCAGATGATAGCCAAATTGTGCGATCGCGTGAAGCGGCGGCGATGGTTGCGACTGCACGCTGGATGTACAACAGTGGTTTGCAACGCCAAGAAACTAGAGGGATGCACAAGCGCATGGATTTTCCTCAACAAGACCCCGACCAACAATATCGCCTGTTGAGTGGTGGTTTAGATCAGATTTGGGTTAAGCCTGAGTCTGTGGTTGGAAAACGGGAATTAGTAACAGTGTAAGTTTTGAGGAAGAAATGAGGCTGTTGCTTGATTTCTTCCTTTTTTCAACGCAGAGGTACGCAAGGTTAGCGCGGTGAGACCAGCCCCCGTCTTGGCGGTCTCCGTCACGATGGGGGACTGGCGAACCCGAAGGGAGGGGCGCAGAGAATTGAAGAGTTCAGAAGTTGTGAAATCTTATACATGAAATTATTGTCTAAATTTAGATTAAATTTGCATCTCGATTTGCCTGCGTGGCGATCGCGTAATTATCGCCTCTACTTTGCAGGACAAGCCTTGTCGATGACAGGTAACTTCATGACACAAGTAGCGGTTCTGTGGTTGATTTATCGCTTAACAGATTCGGCTTTACTACTGGGAATAGCAGGATTTTTTGGGCAGTTACCAGTATTTGCTTTAGCTCCAATTTCCGGAATTTTAGCCGATCGCTACAACCGTCATCACCTGTTGTTGTTGCTTCAAGTGGCGGGGATTTCTTTATCTGTAATTTTGACAGTCATCACATTTTTGGGATGGGCAAATTTTTGGACATTGCTGATCCTGAGTACATTGTTAGGGTTGCTCAAAGGGTTAGATGTTCCTGTTCGTCACGCATTTGTCAGTGATATGGTTAGTCGTGAACTGATGGCAAATGCGATCGCGCTCAATGCAGCCTTTCTGAACGGAGCGCGTCTGATTGGCCCTGCTCTGGGTGGGATTTTTATTGCTAAGTTTGGCGCAGGCTATTGCTTTCTCTACGATAGTCTCAGCTATCTTGTGGCTATTTGGGCGATCGCTACAATGGATATTACACCTCGTACAGTAGCAATACAGACAAGTAATCCTTGGCGGAATTTGCAAGAAGGGTTTCAATATGCTTACCATTTTCTACCTGTGCGTTCTATCCTGCTGTTACTGGCAACAGCTAGTTTAGTTGGTATGTCATATACAACACTTCTACCCATCTTTGCCGTCGAAATTCTGCACGGAGGCTCAGAAACATTAGGGTTTCTCTCTGCCGCCGCAGCTATGGGTTCGGTTTTCGCCTGTGTTTATCTGAGTTTTCGGCAAAATGTGGCAGGTTTAGAGCGTCTAATTGCCTTCTGCCCTGGCATGATGGGAATTGGATTTATCTTTTTTTCTATCTCTCAAGTCTTTTGGATTTCTCAGTTAGCTTTGGTATTAGTTGGTTGGAGTTCTACACTTCAGGTAGCTGCAAGTAACACATTGCTGCAATTTATTGTGGAAGATAGCAAGCGGGGCAGAGTAATGAGTTTTTATGCTATGTGTTTTATGGGTATGGCTCCTTTCGGTAATCTCTTAGCAGGAACTCTCGCCAATTACTTTCAGGCTCCCAATACGTTGATTTTAGGTGGTGTAGTCTGTATTTCAGGTTCATTGCTATTCATACAACAATTGCCCCAAATGGTGAAATTAATCCAATTAGGAACAAACCCAGTTGCTAATTAATTTATCTAATGTGCAATTAAATCAAAAATCTATATAATTTTTCGTTATCTCCACTTCCAATAGGTTGCACTACAAGATTTGAAATTTATTCCGAAGCCGGATGATGATGGCATTTTTAACTTATTTCTAAGCAAGCTGTATTAAGGATATATATGACCACGACTGTTTCCTTTGACAGAGTTTCTGATATTTACGATGCTACCAGAGGCTTTCCACCAGGGGTTTCTGAGCAGGTGACTGACTTTATTTTGAACTTAGTTTCGCCAACACCAGAAACTAAGTTTTATGAAACTGGTATTGGTACAGGTAGAATTGCCGTTCCCATTGCTAAAAGAGGTTATTCATATTATGGTACAGACCAAAATTTATGGATTGAGAGAACATCTTAACCCGATTAAGCCAAAACTCTCCGATATTATTCATTCCTGTATAATAGATGCACTTAAATATCCCCCAGAAAAACGCGCACACCGATTTTTTCCTTTGGAAAGAGATGATTTTTTCTATCCACAGGGGAGAACCGAGCGTTATACAATCATTGAATTTAGTATGATCGAGGGACGCAGTGTTGAAGCGAAAAAGCAGTTGATTCGTTTACTATTTGAGCGTGTACAGCCACTAGGAATATCTACACAAGATTTAGAGATAACTATTTTTGAAACTCCTAAACACAACTGGGGTTTTCGAGGTCTACCAGGAGATGAGCATCAACTCAATTACAACATCGAAGTTTAATGGGCTTGGGTTTTACTAAAATTTCATCCAAATTATAGATTGTCAACTCCGGTATTCCGATATATTATAAGGAGTATAAAATCGGTGATAAATCTGAAATTTGAATCTTATAGTCAGCGTTCTCTTTTCCTAGGCGCGTAGCGTAGCCCCTTGCCTTTTGGTGAGGGCATTTTTTTGATGAAACTATTTTTGGAGATTCAAGTATGATTTTTAGCGATCGCACTTGTTAAAACTAATAATTTTATCGGAGTGATTATAATTGTTTAGGATTGGGTCGCCAACGTAAAACGTAAGCTTCTAGAACACGTACGCCCCAATCGAGGAATACGCTAATGAATGCCAAAACTACCAATATTGCCCAAGCTTTATCAACATTCAAAGTTCCCTGTGCTGCCATTAATAAATAACCTAACCCCTGGGTTGAACCGATATATTCAGCTACTAAAGCCCCCACTAAAGCCATACCCAAACTTGTGCGAATTCCGGCAATTACCCAACTCAGAACTGAAGGCAATACAACCATATACAACATCTGCCAACGATTTGCACCCATGACTTGAAAAGCCGAAACTAACTCGCGCTCAATACTTTGGAGTCCCTGATAAGTTGTAAAAAATATCGGAAAAAAAGCGGCTAAAGCTGCTAATAATACTTTTGAGAGTAATCCTATGCCAAACCAGACAATAAAAAAAGGAGCTAGAGCAATGCGAGGAAGAGAATTAAATATCTGAACGTAAGGAAGAGTAATTTTTGCTCCTGATGGAGAATATGCTAAAACAATTCCGAGACTGATACCACCAAACATTGCTAAGGCTAGTCCAGTCATCGCTTCTTGAAAGGTAACAAAGATATGTTGAAATATACTACCGCTAGCTAATAGTTGCCCTATTTCTTGAACAATAGCACTCGGCTTACCGACAAGGGACGGTTCAATAAACGGAGGACTATTAAATGCGCCTGTACCAATTTCCCATACCAGCAAAATCACAGCCAGAGGTGTTAGCTGAATTGCTATTTGAAGTATGCGCTTTTTCCAACTAACTTGATTGGGTAAAGAACTGTAATTTTTTGGTTTGTTATTGTTAGCAGAAAGAGCCGACTGTCCGATTGTTAATGTTTTATGGCGGGTAGTTTTCATATTATTCAATTAAGTTTTAAAAATAGCAAATCCTCGATCTTGTTGTTGTAATACTTGTGTGGTTAACTCTGACCACATTTCACGCTGGATTTGCTGAAATCTAGGATCGGTACGAATTGCGATCGCAGATCGTTCTGTGGGTAAATCAATCTTAAATTCCTTAACTATTCTGCCAGGACGCGCACTTAGTAAAAATACACGCTCTGAAAGTGCGATCGCTTCATCCAAGTCATGAGTTACCAAAATAAAGGTGCATCCCGTATCACGCCATAATCGCAGAAATTCATCTTGTAAGAGCGCGCGTGTTTGGGCATCCAAACTACTCAGAGGCTCGTCAAGTAATACTACATCGGGTTCATAAATCAACGTCCGAATTAGCAACACGCGCTGCTGCATTCCTCCCGATAGTTCTCTAGGAAAACTATTTTCAAACCCTGATAAGCCATATTTTTCTAACATTGCCAAGGCTTTTCTTCTTCTTTCCGTCCGAGGTACACCACGAATTTCCAGAGGTGCAGTCACATTATCGATGACTGTTCGCCAAGGTAACAAAGTTTGCTTTTGAAATAAATAACCTATTTCTTTAATACCACTCGTATTAAAACTACCATTTATTTCTGTACCAACACCAATTAGTCCTGCAATCACATTTAGTAATGTACTCTTGCCACAACCACTAGGGCCAATTAAGCTCACGAATTCACCAGCATTTATAGTCAAGCTGACATTTTGTAAGGCTTCAATTCGCTTATTCTTACTCCAATAAGAAATGCAGAGATTTTGAGTATTGATTGTCGGGACTGACATATTATTCTCCCTATTACTCTATCAAGCTAACTAAGCACGACGACCTGAAAATTTGTCAAATACCCCTTCAGCATATGGAACTATTTTCTTAATAATTCCTGTGTCAAAAAATACTCTTTGGTCTGCAAGATAAGCTTCCTGACTGATTGAAGCATCTTTAGGAACTGAGCGTTTAAGTTCTGTATTCAGTCCTGTGAGAATAGCGTCTAAATTTTGGCTATCAAAATGTTTGCCCACAACTTTGAGAATTTGTTCTGGTGGGGTTTGATGCATATACGTAAAAGTGCGATTTACAACTTCGACCAATCTTTTCACAGCTTCCGGCTTCTGGTAAGTAACGCGCTCATGACTAAGCCACGCACGAGTCATCGCCTCGTTAGCACCAAAATATTTTTTATGTACGCTGGGATCTAACGCATTCAATAGTTGAAAAACAGTTCCTTCTTTAAGTAGTTTATGAAGGTCGGGCGCACCTGCGATCGCTGCATCAACCTGACGAGATTTGATTAATGTATAAGTAGAAGCGGTTGTACTTTGAAGATATTCAACATCTTTATCGCTCAGACCATTTTGGCGCAGGTATTTGACGAACACAGCCCAACTCCAAGTACCAATTTCACCTGCTGAAATTTTTCTTCCTTTGAGGTCAGCTACGCTCTTAATTTGAGAACGTAAATCAGAACGGACAATTAAGGAAGTATCAACAAGATTACGCCGATTGGCTACAACATTTAAAGGCACTCCTTTTAACCGAGAAAGATAGACGTGTAAAGGTGCTTGGGCTGTGAAATCAATCTCTCCAGCAATTAGCGCATCTCGCATTTTGGCACTACTTTGAAAAGTAATTACTTCCGCATTCAAACCAGCCGCATCAAAATAACCTAAATCCTCTGGAATCCAAACATCAATAGAGTTAATCCCACTCACCGCACCCAATTTAATGCTGATAGTTCCTTGACTAGCAGCAGGCTGATTAATGCTATTACAAGCTTGTGTAGCTAGAGCAGTTGTGACTCCTAGAGAAGCATATTTTAAAAAATCTCTACGTGTGTGCATTTGCTTATCCAAGATTTATTCAATCAGCACTACCCAATCAACAAAAAACGTGGGTTTGCCGGATTCGGGTAAGCCCACGTTTGTAGGGCAAATTAAACACTTAACCAACTGTCAAAACTCGGTTATCAACTATTTGTTGGAATGTAGCATCAGGTTGAATAAGTCCCCACTTCACCATCCAATTGTATGTCCGAGAAAAGTCTTTTTCTGAATATGGTGCGGGGTCTGCGTAGCGCAGGCGATTCTTGCGGAAGTCCGATGGCTCTAAGTGTACAATCTCGTCAGATACGTCATCTATTAGATATTGTACGTAGCGGATTGGGTCTTTTTGCAGATCCTGAACTGCTCGGCGGATGGCTTTGTTAATAGCCTCGAAGCTTTCTTTATCTAGGTCAGGACTAGCAATTTCTAGACCTACATAATGAGCCTCGGCAATAATCTTGTAGCCCAGTTTTTCGGCAACTGTAATCCAAGGTTCCATCACAGCAACCGCATCAACAAGACCATCACGCAAAGCCACAAAGCGGTTGAATTGTTTGGGTTGACTACCACCCTCAATGTGTACTACTTTTATCTCTTCTTGTGGGAGGAAACCTTCAAGAGTTTGGATAGCGATATAGTGAGAACCGTGATGGAAGTTCACACCAACGGGGACGTTAGCTAGGTCTTGAGGAATGTTATAGGGCGAGTCTGGACGTACAATGATGGCTTGGCTTGCAATCGCAGCACGCTTGGCTATTACCTGTCCACCACGGGAACTGTCGTAGGTGCGGCGTACTTGTCCCCACTCGCAAGCGCGATAAAGGGTGCTTTGTCCTTGCTCAAAAAGAGAGGGGCCACCAAAAGAACTGACCAGACGGTGATCTTCAATTAATGTGATATTGGGAGGGCGATCGCCATAGTTCCGTTTGATAAATTCGATCTCTAGCCCTTCTTCCGCAAAGTAGCCTTGATCGCGAGCTACATAGTAAGGCAGTGAAAAAACTGTCCCACTAATCTCATTCGTAATTTTCTTGAGTGCCAAATTTGTGTTACTCAAGGTATAGCTCCTTGCTTATTTGTATAAGTGAGATTTATTCTCCGGTAAATACTAGTATTTAGTCAAGATTAAAAATATTTGTTTACAGTGGGAAGATGAAGGGATGTGGGGTGTAGGGACTCCGTTCTTAAGAACGGAGTTTCAAGCAAGTTAATTTTTTGCCTCTGAATGCTCTCAAAGACCGATTTTTTCGTCACTACTTTTAGCGATCGCCTATTCTAACCAAATTTGTCAAACCCTGTACCCGTAAGCATTTGCCATTTGCGGATGAGTCTAATGCAGATATTTAGATTAAATTAATCCAAATCATACCTTAGAAGTTGACAGAGATTGTATCTTGCTTTCTGCTTGATAGCGATGAAAATCGGCTATTGAATTAATTCCTGAAATCTTTGATCACTACGTACTTTTTTGAAGTCTGGATCAGTTTTAGCTAACTTCTGGAATTTTTTGGGAACTAACTGTGTTGCTGCTTTCAAGTTCTTAATTGCTAATTCTACTTTGCCTTGCAGGGCATAAGTACAAGCTCTGTTGTAATAAGCTTCTGGCTTGTTTGGTTTAATGGCGATCGCTTTATCGTATGATGCTAGTGCTTCTGAATAGCGTTGCAGTTTTGTCAAAGCAATACCGCGATTAATCCAGGCTTCGTGCTTGTTTGGTTTAATAGCGATCGCTTTATTGTATGATGCTAATGCTTCTGTGTATCTTTGCAAGGAAACTAAGGTATTGCCTCTGTTATACCAAGCTTCGTCTTTATCGTTATTGATAGCGATCGCTTTGTCGTATGATGCTAATGCTT
Organism: Nostoc sp. FACHB-152; assembly: GCF_014697475.1. Taxonomy (GTDB): domain Bacteria; phylum Cyanobacteriota; class Cyanobacteriia; order Cyanobacteriales; family Nostocaceae; genus Nostoc_B. Next base: position 125,679 of record NZ_JACJRV010000003.1, on the reverse strand, counting down.
CTGTATGTTTTTGTAATTTTGTGAGAGCGATGCCTCGGTTAATCCATGCATCAGCACTTTCTGGTTTAAAAGCGATCGCTTTGTCATATGATGCGATCGCATCTTGATAGCGTTGCTCATCTAATAATCTATTGCCCTGATTAAAGAAATCTTCTGCTTTCTGACTAGCTTTTGCTTCTGTTAGTAGTTGCGAAACATTGATTTCTTGCACTACCTGTTTGGTATTTTCTGTTGATAAGTATGTCCCATTACCGCAGCCATATAGTAAGCCAGTAATTAAGCTAGATGCAGCGAAGCAGCGCCAAAAGACCATGCTATACCTACAGAACCCTTTGTTTGATGTTAAATCATTTTGATATTTCCTAATAGTATCAGGAAACACTCTTTTTTTTGATTAATTTGCTTATGACTTCGATAACCATAATTTGGCTATATTGAGCTATTTTCAAAGCGATTGTGCAAAATTTTACCACATGAGGTTGATAAAAATTAAATTATTACTTTGATTTCGCTTCATTCATCTGCACAAATCCGGCTAAAAATTACATTTATATAATGAATTAATACCTAAGATATAGAAGTTATAGGTGAATTCAACCCTCCAGAATAATGAATAATTCGCGGTTGTGATTTATCATGACCAATCATTGCCTAAAAGTTAATACTAATCAAGATAAATGAATGATTAATATTTTAAATATCTTATAAGGTCTACTATTCATAACATAGTCAAGGTTTAGAAAAAAAATTTATCCCCAAATTTCGGTAAATTTTACAGTTTGATTTATCACAATTTGTGGATGACAATGGTGAAACTAGTGCCACTAATTATTGTGGCTGCTGTATGATAACTGTTGATTAAAGGCAACTTTTTACCTAGTAGCGGTTAACATAGAACAGCTGTTGACCTGAGCCTACTGGGGCAAAATAGAAAGCATGACGATTGAATCTAACTCTCCTAATCTACCAACCCCAGAACCGTTACCAGAACACGAACAGCAACCAGATGATTTTGATAACGGTAATAATAACGATCGCTTAAGTTCAGAAGCATTGGCAGCACAACAGGCTTTAGCTGCGATTTCATCGTTGCAGTCGGCGCAGAGTAACGCAGCCATGCAACAAGCCCGTGGTATTCAGCAACGCCCAGCTTTTCAACTTATAGTTAAGCCCAGGGCTTTGTTGATTACGCTAGTAGCGATCGCCATTACTTTAGTAGGAGTTATCCTCAATAACTGGATCATTGGTATTTGTGGAACTCTGCTGGATGTGGTGTTATCTTTTGTAATCTTGTTACCTTGGTTACAGTATGTCCTCAAAGAATGGTTCTCGCCGGAAGATAGAAGTGTGTTTGTGGGCTTCTTGGGAATCATCGCCGCTATTGTGGGCGTAATTAAATTTAGTGGTATTGGCGATCGCCTGTTAATTTTAGGACGCAAAATTAACTGGGAAGCTTCGGGGACTCTAGCAGAATGGTTTGGGGCGTTGGGACAAATCTCAATTGCAATTATTGCCGTTTACGTAGCGTGGCGACAGTATGTAATTTCCAAAGACCTGACAATTCAACAAAACCTGCTGACAGTTCAACAAAACATCATTACCCAACAGCAGACAATAGATTCGTATTTTCAAGGGATTTCTGATTTAGTCTTAGATGAAGAAGGATTACTAGAAGACTGGCCGCAAGAAAGAGCGATCGCTGAAGGACGTACAGCAGCCATTTTTAGTAGTGTTGATGGCAATGGTAAAGCCAAAATTCTCCGCTTTCTCTCCCGTTCTAAATTGCTGACACCCCTAAAACGCGATCGGCGTTTAGGTCGAGCGATTCTCAATGGTGTGGGTGGTTATGCAGAAGACCGTTTAGAAGGGGTGCGCGTCATTGATTTAGGTGTCATGTTAGCCGCCGCCGACCTTTCTAATACAGATTTGCGTTGGACTGACCTCAGCGAAGCCAATCTTGTGCGCGCAAACCTGAGTGGTTGTGATTTAGTAAAAGCCAACCTTTCCCGTACCATTCTATATGATGCCAATCTCAACGGTGCTGACTTAAATGGGGTGCGTCTATTTTATGCTTCTGTAGAGAAAGCCTCACCCCGCAGCCGCACCCAAGCACCAAATTACCAAACTGGTGAACATACTGGTGCTGTCATCGAGAATGCTGATTTCAGCGATGTACAACGGATGTCTGAGGCTAATCGTTATTATTGTTGTGCTTGGGGTGGGGAAAAAACTAGGTCTACCATTCCTGGTGGTTGTGGGGATATTCCCAATCTGTTGGGGAGATAGAGTGTATGGCGTTTCTGTGTGAAGCTACGCCAAATCGTAGTTTTTTAACGCAAAGGTACGCTGAGGTTAACGCAGAGTTGCGCGGAGGTTTTATTCGCTCTGTCCAAAATAATTAGGCGTATCTTGATAGAGAATTGGTATTACGCAAAAACTCTCTCAAACTCTCATTTCTTAGCGTCTTTTGCGCCCTTTGTGGTTCGTTATTCCATTAATTACATTCTCTCCAGTACTTCAATCCCCAACAAAGACAATCCTAGTTTCAAAGTTCTAGCCGTCAAATTACACAAAACTAAGCGGGATGTGCGTTGTGGTTCTTCTGCATCTAACACCCGCACACCGTGATTGCGATCATAGAACACATTAAACTTTTTACTCAACTCGTAAAGATATTCACATAAACGATGCGGCAATAAATCTTCCTCCACTGTACTAATCACTTCACCAAATTGAATTAAATACTTTGCTAAAGCGAATTCTGTTTCATGCTCTAATAAAACCTGAGCATTATCACCCAACTCCTCAAAGTTAATTTCACCCTTACGGCTAATACCTTGAATCCGGGCATAAGCATAAAGCATATAAGGCGCAGTATTACCTTTCAAATCCAGCATTTTGTCATAGCTGAAAATGTAGTTACTGGTGCGATTTTGGCTTAAATCAGCATACTTAACCGCACTAATCCCAATAACTTCGGCAACATTAGCAATAAATTCTGGTGATTCTGGGCGACTATCTGCTTCTAATCTTGCTTCTAAATCAGCACGGGCGCGAACAACGGCTTCATCTAGCAAATCTCGTAGCCGTACTGTGTCACCAGAACGAGTTTTGAACTTCTTACCATCTTCCCCTAATACTAAACCAAAGGGAACGTGAACTAATTCCACATCATCAGGAATCCAGCCAGCTTTGCGCGCAACTTGGAGGAACTGAGCAAAGTGATTGCTTTGTCCCGCATCGGTGACATAAATGATGCGTTTTGCTTCATCTTGTTGAATCCGGTAGCGCAACGCAGCTAAATCTGTTGTCGCGTAGTTATAGCCACCATCAGATTTCTGCACAATTAATGGTAAAGGTTCACCTTCTCTGTTAGTAAACCCTTCCAGAAAGACAACTTTTGCGCCTTGGTCTTCTACTAGTAAGCCAGATTTTTCTAAATCTTCCACTACTGTAGATAGCAGGGGGTTATAAAAAGATTCGCCGCGTTCATTTATTTGAATATTCAGCAAATCATAAATAACTTGAAATTCTTGCCGCGATTGTTCACACAACAATTTCCAAGCATGAAGCGTATCTTCTGCACCTGCTTGTAATCTGACAACTTCTTGTCTGGCCGTTTCTTGAAAAGCTTCATCCGCATCAAATCGCTGTTTAGCTTTGCGGTAAAAACTAACTAAATCGCCAATATCTAAAGCGTTGGCGGTGGTTAATGCTTCTGGGTAAACTTCGCGTAGATAAGCAATTAACATTCCAAATTGCGTACCCCAATCACCTACATGATTTAACCGCAATACAGCATGGCCGCGAAATTCTAAAATCCGAGCGATAGAATCACCAATAATTGTCGATCGCAAGTGTCCGACGTGCATTTCTTTCGCAATATTCGGACTGGAAAAATCGACAATTTCTTTTTGTGGTGTTTTCGCTTTAGGTACTCCCAAGCGTGAATCTGTGTAAATTCCCTCCAGTTGCGCTTCGAGATATGCTGTTTTTAGTTTCAGGTTGATAAATCCAGGGCCAGCTATTTCTGGTTGTTCGCAGAGTTCCGAGACATCTAATTTCTCAACAATAGCAGAGGCGATCGCTCTTGGTTGCTGTCCTAATTTCTTACTCAGTGACAAAGCAACATTCGCTTGATAATCACCAAATTTAGGATTACTAGCAGGAACTAAAATCGGATCTACTGTGGCGTAATCATCGCCAAAAGCAGCAACCATTGCCTGCCCAAATTTTACCTTTAGTTGTTCTTGTGTAGCGTTCATATAAATATTATCTGTCACAGGCGAAATGTGGCTGTTGAGAAAGAGATTCCCAAAGGCTTGATTATTTTAGCCTTAAAATATAACTAGCTAATCTAACTGAGGAATTTCATGGTACAGTACAACCCCCTCAGCTGTCTTCCATCCTCGGCAGAATTGCCCGACTCTGATGATACACCAGTGGATAACGAACTACAAAACCTGATTCCCAATTTACTGGATGCCATTTTAGCTTTAGCCTGGAGTCAACGCACCGATTGGTTTTTCGGTGTTGATATGGGGATTTATTATGCACCCAACACTCCGCAATTAGTACCTGATGGGTTCCTCAGCTTGGGTGTAGAACGTTTTATTGGTGAAGAGGGGCGTTTAAGCTATGTCCTATGGGAAGAAGATGGGATTGTTCCTATTTTTGCCTTAGAAGTTGTTTCGCAAACTTACGGCGGCGAATACGAAAAGAAAAAAATCGACTACGCGAAATTAGGGATTTTATATTATGCAATTTATGTACCCAGCCGTAGATATCGGCGTAAACGAGAACCTTTAGAAGTTTATCGTTTAGAAAATAGTGAATACATCTTACAACCAGGTTCGCGGGTGTGGATGCCAGAAATTGGTTTAGCACTTGGTCGAGAACGCGGTACTTACTTGGGAAGAACGCGCGAGTGGTTATATTGGTATGACGAAGCTGAACAGAGATTACCCACACCAGAGGAGTTAGTGCAGCAAGAAAGGGAACGCGCACAACAAGAACAACAACGTGCTGAACGACTGGCGCAAAGATTACGGGAGTTGGGTATTAACCCAGATGAGATTTAAAGGGCGGCGAAATTTATATAGCAGCGATTAAAGGTGTCCAGATCCCTGACTTATCAAAGAAGTCGGGGATCTATCTTCTCAAGAATAATTTCACTACCCTTAAGATTTTACTGACGAGTCGCTTCTAGTAGGCGGGAGAAATAAAAGCGCGTTTTAGTCATTTCTTGGCGTTGCACTGCAAAGCCATTCTTTTCTAAAATTTTCAGCACATCAGCTTCCCGATGCAAATAGGCGCGAGTTGTCTTACTTGCTCCCGGAAAGAAACTGCCAATTTTTTTGAGTAGGCTGAGGGCGCAGGTTTTTGGGGCAAAGCTAATAATTATCCGTGACTGTGCCAAAGAACAAAGGTGAGAAATCATCTCATCAGCTTTTTCTTGGGGATAGTGGATAAGAACATCCAAGCAAATCACAGTGTGATAGCTACCGCTTAAAGATTCTAAATCTTGTACGGCAAAGTTAGGATTTGTGGAGTTACCCAAGGTTTCTAAGGCTCTTTTTTTGCCTTCTTCCACCATTTTTTCGGAAATATCGCTGGCATAAACTTTTGCGCCTTCTGTAGCTAGGGGAATGCTCAGACTACCTACACCACACCCAGCATCGCAGATTGATAGCTCAGATAAATTGCCATCATTTTTCAGCCAGCCGATAACTTTATCCACTGTTTGCTGGTGTCCATAGCGAATGTCTAGTTGAACTTTGTTGACTTCGCCATCACCATAGATCCGCTTCCAGCGGTCAAACCCTGTGGAATTGAAATATTCGCGTACAATCGTTTTATCGTCGGCTGCGTTCATAAACTTCGATTTTTAAGGGTTCCCGATCCTTAAAGTTATCATTGAAGCGAACCGACAAGAGCGATCGCTTCCACAGATTTTTTAGAATAGTTTTCAAGACACAGCAATTTCACCAGTTGATTGACTATCTAAATCGATACAAACCAATTTGTCTGGTGTACTTTATTGTATTCTGGATAACTTATAAATTTTACTGTGAACCATTCTAGATGTAGAGAATAATAATTCAAATAGGAAGATACAATTAGTTCAAGCATAAATTAAATTTAATATTACCACTTTATAGCAAATACAAACCTCAGCACCCCATCATTTTCATGATGGGGTTTTTTCTGTTAATTAAAGCGAGTTCAACTTATTAGCTTCACTTCCTTTGATAGATGCTTTTTTAATAGCCATAGATATATTTTAAAAACTAAGAAATATTTTTTTCATAAATCAAAGCGAATTTTTTAGGATAAGAAAGTATGCAATTCGCAATTGAATGTAACACTTTAAAAAAACAGCAAATGTGCTTAATATGTCATCACCCGTTTCAGATGGGAGCAGCAAGATTAGTTGTGTGTAGCAATCAGGGTGATAGCTATGGCGATGTTTGTCCTGAATGTATAAGTAGAGGCGGTAGTTGGATTGGCAGCCAACTGAGACAGATACAAGATGCGATGATCCCAAACTAAGGGGCTATTAAAATTGTTGATTTAAGATTTTGGATTGCCAGAAAGTTAATTTATAACTTTTTAAGCAATCCATATATCAAAATCATTCTTCAAATTTGTAGAACTATAATCGTTGCCAAGTTAGTGCTTTTGTGGAGTCATCCCAATGCCAACGTAATAAATTGGCGCGTTGATGTGGGGAAATTATTGGCAAACCTATGGCTTTTCTAGGTGCGTTAGTAGCCAGCGTGATCGCTTTTTCTACGTCACAAATTCCCCATTTCACCAAGTTTTGTACCCCCACTAATAACGATAAAGTTGTGCCTGATAATGTGCCATCTCGCAGTCGGGCTGTACCGTTTTTCACTTCAATTTGGCGGTTGTCCCAAGGATACAAACCATCAGGTAATCCTAGTGGCGCGAGGGCATCACTGACTAGAAAAAGTTCTTCAGTAGCCCGCAGCAGAATTTTCAGCATTGTCGGTGCAACGTGTTGTCCGTCGGCAATAAAACCACACATTACATTGGGATTCACAATTGCTGCCCCTAATAATCCTGGTTCACGGTGATGTAAAGGCGGCATGACGTTGAAAGCATGAGTCACCATCGTTGCGCCTAAATCAAAAGCTTGTTGTGCTTGGGCTGCTGTTGCCTGAGAATGTCCTAAACTGACGGTGATTCCTAAAGAACGCAAATATGGTATGACTTTGCCTGTAGAGTCTAATTCTGGTGCTAGGGTGATGACTTTCACCACAGAGGCATAATCACCCAATACCCGTTTTATTTCGTCAATTGTTAGAGGTAAGAGATACTCTGCCGGATGTGCGCCGCGCTTTCCGTAATTCAAAAATGGGCCTTCCAGATGTGCGCCTAAAATTTTCGCGCCTGCTGTTTGACTAGAAGCAAAATCAGCAATAATAGCAAGCGATCGCCCTAAATTTTCGACTGAAGTAGTTACTAATGTCGGCAAATAAGCATCAACCCCTAAATCCCACAAATATTGAGATATTTCCGGCAATTTCTGGGCATTTTTCTTTGTTAATTCTGGAAAAGCCAAACCTAACGCACCGTTAATCTGTAAATCAACGCCACCTAATGAAATCCAATCCCCAGCTACATCCCATACTTGTAAATCAGGGGTAGGAACCCGTTTAAATACTGTTCCCATTGGCAAGATTTGTTCAATTACACCTTCGTGATTAACTAATAGCCTCTGTAAATCTTGATAACCAGGTACACGCGCATTGATAATATCTACGTTTGTAACGATAGGTGTTTTTGCTTGAGTCATTACTTTGGACTGAAAGTAGCTTAGTCTGAAACGATTGTAGATCTAGCAATCAGCCTCTAATCAAAAATCCAAAATCAAAAAGCCAAAATTTTATGTCTCCCCTTGTCGGTATTATCATGGGCAGCGATTCTGATTTGCCCACTATGAAAGATGCGATCGCAGTTTGTGCAGAGTTTGGTGTCGAAACGGAAGTGGCGATAGTCTCTGCCCATCGTACCCCAGAACGGATGGTGCAATATGCCCAAACAGCCCATCAACGGGGTATTAAGGTCATTATTGCAGGTGCAGGCGGTGCCGCTCATCTCCCCGGAATGGTAGCCTCTCTCACACCCTTACCTGTAATTGGTGTACCTGTTGCCACCCGTAATTTACAAGGTGTTGATTCTCTATATTCTATCGTGCAGATGCCAGCAGGTATCCCAGTAGCAACGGTAGCGATTGGTAACGCTAAAAATGCGGGGCTGTTAGCTGTGCAAATTCTTGCCACTCACCAACCAGAATTACTCGAAAAAGTACAGCAATATCGCCAATCTCTATCCCAATTAGTTATGTCAAAACAAGCCAAATTAGAACAGCTAGGCTATGAACAATATTTAAAAGAGGAATTATAAGCGCATTTAGACGTGATTTGAGTGCATTAACCTTGATATTTATGCACTGAGTTTTGACACACAATATCCGTGCATAAACCCTGATAAATATATTTAAGCAATGATTGTTACTACATAATTAAAGTAACAATCAATTTATTTTTTGTATGAAAACTTAATATTTTTTGTTAAAACTCCTTATGGATGAGGATAAAACCCTTCATGGTAAAGGATGTAGTTGCTGACTCTAATCACTTCAGAGTAATAAAAAAAACTAGCTTCAGAAAACCGTATCTAAAGATACAGAATTGCCTTATTGATAAATAGAAAATCAATCAAATTTATTCATGAGTTCACCAATGTTGCCAATTTAGATGCATTTTAATAATTATTCTCAGCTAATGCTTAATAAGTTCATAGTATAAAGTTTCAATAGTTTTGATGTATTGTGCCGCCAATGTGCCACTTTTTCTGTAATTTTTGTCAGGAATTCTGTTGACAGTTGTCAGCCATTAAGCAGTTAAGCCCAATAATTAAAGATTAGGTGAAGTATACTTGACTGTTTCGGATAATACATAATAATTGCTTAAGGATAACAGTAAGCAAATTTTACAGAGTGCCGTTAATTTTCTAAAGTCCTATTTGGGTTATGTGGCTTTCTGGCGTGGAGACAAGTGGTTTAAGGATAAATATCAAAAACCATTACATCTAACTTCGAGCATTAGTTTTTTTTGCTCGATATGTTTTTACTTTCAGGATAGTTTGGAGGATGGTGTTCAAACTCATGCAAAGAAATAAATCGAGAACAAAAATTAGGCGATTATCTGCCAGAAATTCTGCCAAAAAAACACAATTTAACTCAAAAGTCAAGAGAATAAATTTAGCAATTAAGCAACTTTCTCCAAATTGGCAAGCTTGTTTGCCTTTAGCTTGTCTAATTGTATTAGGTTGGGGTTATGCAGCCGTTGCTCAAACCCCTGCACCCGCAGGCCCAACAACAGCAGAACTTAAAGTTGCTATTGATACATTGTGGGTAGCGATCGCTGCCTTTTTAGTATTCTTTATGAACGCCGGTTTTTGTATGTTAGAAACCGGGTTTTGCCGTCAGAAAAATGCTGTTAACGTTCTCGCCAAGAATTTAATTGTATTTGCCTTATCGACCGTAGCATTTTGGGCGATTGGCTTTGGCTTAATGTTTGGCGACGGCAATGACTTCATCGGACTGAATGGCTTGTTCCTATCAGGAGCAGATAACAGTCCTGCAACCGGAGATGCTTATCAAGGTGTGTTTAGCGCACTCAGTTGGGCAGGGGTTCCTTTAGCTGCCAAGTTCTTATTCCAGTTAGTATTTGCTGGAACCGCAGCCACAATTGTGTCGGGTGCAGTTGCCGAACGTATTAAGTTTGTTGACTTCTTAATTTTCAGCCTGTTACTTGTAGGTATTGCCTACCCCATCACTGGACACTGGATTTGGGGCGCTGGTTGGCTGGCAGATAGGGGTTTTTGGGATTTTGCTGGTTCTACAGTAGTTCACTCCGTTGGAGGTTGGGCTGCATTGATGGGAGCCGCATTTCTTGGGCCACGCATCGGTAGATATCAAGATAAACAAGTGGTGGCCTTACCAGGGCATAACATGAGTATTGCCACCCTGGGTTGCTTGATTTTGTGGTTGGGCTGGTTTGGTTTCAACCCTGGCTCTGTCATGGCTGCTGACCCAAGTGCAATTACTCACATTGCTTTAACAACCAACATGGCAGGTGCAGTTGGTGGGATTGCAGCTACTATCACCGCTTGGTTGTACTTAGGTAAGCCAGACTTATCGATGATTATTAACGGTATTTTGGCTGGTTTGGTAGGCATTACAGCATCTTGTGCTTACGTCAGCATTCCTAGTTCAATAGTTATTGGCTTGATTGCTGGCATTTTAGTTGTTTTTGCTGTACCGTTTTTTGACAAAATCGGTATTGATGACCCAGTAGGTGCTACCTCAGTTCACCTAGTTTGCGGTGTTTGGGGTACTTTAGCTGTTGGTCTATTTGCAGTCGGCCCTGGTGTTTACTCTTGGTATGGTGAAGGACTTGGCCCTGCTAAAGGTTTATTTGCAGGTGGTGGTTTAGGCCAGTTTATTACTCAATTCTTAGGTGCTGCCGCCGTAGGTGGTATGACAGTGCTTCTAAGTAGTATTTTTTGGCTAGTGCTGAAAGCTACTTTAGGTATTCGAGTCACCAGAGACGAAGAGTTAGAAGGTTTAGATATCGGTGAACATGGTATGGAAGCCTACAATGGGTTCCTCAAAGAAGCTAGTCCTAGTGGATTTTCTGAAGGCACAAATTCAGGAGAAATTTCCCCAAGTAGTGATTTACCAAGTACCCTGTAAGTTTATAAATATCCAGTTTTATTGCTGACCTATATCCGCCTCTACAACTTTTGCCTTTCATGTAGAGGGCGGTTTTCTTAATATTTAAAATTTTTATTTAAAAATAAAAAGTTTAAATTTACAACTATAGTTTTTTTGTATGATCAAGTCTCTAGTTTATTTTGTCTGGACTGGTTTATTTGAACTGGGAGGCTGTTATCTAATTTGGTTGTGGTTGCGGCAAGGTCAGTCAATCTGGTTAGGAATTTTGGGTGGAATTACTTTAACGCTTTATGGCGTAATTTCTACTCTTCAAGAGGCAAATTTTGGTAGAGTCTATGCAGCTTATGGCGGTGTATTTATTGCAATGGCTATGCTTTGGGGTTGGCAAATAGATAAAGTCACTCCAGATAATTACGACTTATTTGGTACTTTCTTAGCATTGCTTAGTGTTTTAGTTATCATGTTTGCACCCCGAAATTAAATACAATTTCTGTTGTTATTTTTTGCTGCTTTGAATTAAAAATAAATTCTTTACAGAAGTTAGCACAATAACTTAGTTAGAAAAATTATTTTCTGTCCAAACAAAATGCTATTAGTAGAACAAAAAATGCGAGAATTGCATCAATACAAATTCACTAATGTCTTGGCAACTGTCATAAGAATTATATTTTTGTTAATTCTTTGAAAAAAATTCGGTTGAGTAACTTTCAAGACAAAAAGGAGTTGCAAAAAAGTATGAAATGTATTTTAGTATACAAAAAATCTTGACTTGTGGGAGAAGGGGAAAGAAGTGTTGAAGAAAGTTTTCACGATCGCTGCTATTACTCTATTACTTTTAGCTTGGCCACTCACGGGCAATGCTTTTGCTCAATCACCAGCAGCAGCCACCGCTCCACCTGCTGCTGATACAGGAGATACAGCATTTATGCTAATTTCATCAGCATTAGTTTTGCTGATGACACCAGGATTAGCATTCTTTTACGGTGGATTTGTGCGATCGCGCAACGTCCTCAACACCTTGATGATGAGCTTTGTGTTGATGGCAATTGTTGGCGTTACCTGGATTTTGTGGGGATACAGCCTGGCCTTTGCACCAGGGAATGCGATTATCGGCGGCTTACAGTGGTTAGGGTTAAGCGGCGTAGGGCTAGAAACTACTAATTATCTTCAGGGTTCAGAACCCAAAGAGGTAGTTTCTTATGCCGCAACAATTCCTCATCAGGCATACATGATTTATCAAGCCATGTTTGCCATTATCACCCCAGCATTGATTTCCGGAGCGCTCGCAGAACGCATGAGTTTCCGTGCCTACAGTCTATTTGTCTTGCTGTGGTCAACCTTTGTTTATAGTCCCCTAGCTCATATGGTCTGGGCAAAAGGTGGATTTCTGGGCTTGTATGGTGGTTTAGGCGCGCTCGACTTTGCTGGTGGTACAGTCGTTCATATTAGTTCTGGTGTTTCTGCATTAGTTGCAGCAATAGTTCTTGGCCCACGCAGAACTCACCCCGACCGCCTCAGCCCTCCGCACAACGTTCCTTTCATCTTGTTAGGTGCTGGTTTGCTGTGGTTTGGTTGGTTTGGCTTCAACGCTGGTAGTGCTTTATCTGTTTCTAGTGGAACTTCTGGTGATTTAGTAACTAATATAGCTACCACCGCCTTTGTTGCCACCAATACTGCTGCTGCTGCTGCTGCTTTAATGTGGTTAATTTTAGAAGCAACGCTACGGGGTAAACCAACTGCCGTAGGTGCAGCTACAGGTGCAGTTGCAGGTTTAGTAGGGATTACACCAGCCGCAGGATTTGTTACACCTTTAGCCGCGATTTTAATTGGTTTTATCACCTCCTTCGTCTGCTTCTATGCTGTGAGTTACAAGCATAAACTGCAAATTGACGATGCTTTAGATACCTATCCCGTGCATGGTGTTGGTGGTACAGTTGGGGCAATTTTAACCGCCGTCTTTGCTACTACCCAAGTTAACGGCGGTGGTAAAGATGGGGTATTGCGTGGTAACTTTGGCGAACTAGGAGTAGAACTAGCAGCAATTTTAGTCGCCTACGCGATCGCCGCAATTGGTACTTTTATTATTCTCAAAGTTATCGATGCTACAGTTGGTCTGCGAGTCAAAGAAGAAGCCGAGGTACAAGGTTTAGATATTAACGAACACGGCGAAGAAGGTTACAACTCTGAATTTGGCGGCGATCGGCCAATCATGTCAGGGGATAACTAACAAGTGACAAAACTAAAAGCTTGATATAGCAGTCCTATTTAATTTGCAAAAATCGCGCTTGCTCAGATCCCCGACTTCTTATAGAAGTCGGGGATCTTGTTGTTCACGAATGATTTTAGGAATGCGATCGCACTTCTGTGTAAAAGCAATTACAAAAAATAGTGTAACTTTTCAAAACTAACGTATAAAATTTGAGTCAAATTAATGGCATTCACTAGCCGTGACCACTTCTTTAAAAACCTTCCCTATTTGGGCATTCATCTCATTGGCAACCAACGGCATACTCATGTTGGCGGTCATCCTGCTAATTTTGCAACGTCAGAGATTGATCGCCGTTTTTGGTAGTTTGCCGCAGCAATCAACAATCACATCCCAAGCTGCACCTGAATTAGGCCGCCGTCATCAACTCAATTACCAGCAGTGGTTGGATATTCTCAAACAAGAAGCTCAAGCCGCCACTGAGCAAAATCCTCAGAATTTAAGCATCCTAGTAGGAGATTCTATCAGTCTGTGGTTCCCTGTAGAATTATTACCAGAAAATAGATATTGGCTCAATCAAGGAATTTCCGGCGAAACCAGCACTGGACTATTAAAAAGATTAGATATATTTGATCGCACCAAACCAGAAGTGATTTTTGTCATGATTGGGATTAATGACCTGATTCGTGGAGAAAGCGATGAAGTCATTTTAGAGAATCAACGGCAAATTATGCGATACCTCCGTAAAACGCATCCCACAGCCCAAGTTGTAGTGCAGTCGATTTTGCCACATGGTGCAGAAGAAGCAACTTGGGTAGGACGAGATAAACTTTTAGCTGTTCCCAACAATCGCATTCGCCAATTAAATCAACAAATCCAACTAATAGCTACCAAACGCGGCGTAAAATATTTGGACTTGTATCCTTTGTTTGCTAATCAACAAGGCAATCTCCGTCCCGAACTTTCTACTGATGGTTTACACCTCAGCCCAGCCGGCTATCTAGTTTGGCGCACTGCATTGCAGATTTATACTCAATCAGGGAATAGGGAATAGGCAATAGGTTACAGGGGACAGGAATGTATGGGTATAGGGGAGAATAAGCAATGACAAATGACTATTGACTATTGACACCCTTCTAAATTGTGTCTCCACGCGCGAAAATCAGATAGAGGAGACACCACAAAATTAAACATGGATACAAAAGCTTTTAAACGTACACTCCAACATTCAGAAAATTACAATCGCAAAGGGTTTGGTCATCAAGCAGAAGTCACAACCCAGTTGCAATCTGAATATCAAAGCAGTTTGATTCAAGAAATCCGCGATCGCAATTACGTCCTCGAAAGTGGTAATGTTACCATCCGACTAGCCCAAGCCTTTGGTTTTTGCTGGGGTGTAGAACGTGCTGTGGCAATGGCCTATGAAACTCGTCAGCACTTCCCGACAGAACAAATTTGGATTACTAACGAAATTATCCACAATCCTTCTGTAAATCAGCGAATGCAGGAGATGGCAGTTAAATTCATTCCTGTAGAAACAGGTAAAAAAGACTTTTCGGTTGTGGAGACAAATGATGTAGTCATCCTACCTGCATTTGGAGCCAGCGTTCAAGAAATGCAGATATTACACGATAAAGGCTGCAAAATAGTTGATACAACTTGTCCTTGGGTGTCTAAAGTTTGGAATACCGTTGAAAAGCACAAAAAAATCGATTACACCTCAATTATTCACGGTAAATATAAACACGAAGAAACTGTTGCTACTAGTTCCTTTGCAGGTAAATATTTAATTGTTTTGAATTTAAAAGAAGCACAATATGTTGCCGACTACATTCTCAAAGGTGGTAATCGAGAAGAATTTTTACAAAAATTTGCCAAAGCTTGTTCCGCAGGATTTGACCCAGATCAAGATTTAGCACGGGTGGGTATTGCTAACCAAACCACCATGCTGAAAGGTGAAACCGAGCAAATTGGCAAGCTTTTCGAGCGTACTATGATGCAGAAGTACGGCCCGGCTGAGTTAAATGAGCATTTTCAAAGCTTTAATACCATCTGTGATGCTACCCAAGAACGGCAAGATGCCATGTTGGAATTAGTACAACATGATTTAGATTTAATGGTCGTGATTGGTGGATTTAACTCATCGAATACCACGCAACTACAGCAAATTGCCTTTGAAAGGGGTATTCCTTCTTATCATATTGATTGCGTAGAACGAATTAAATCTGGTAGTGCTATAGAACATCGACAGCTAAATGGGGAATTAGCGATCGCGCAAAATTGGCTACCAGCAGGTAAAATCGTCGTCGGCGTCACTTCCGGTGCATCCACCCCAGATAAAGTCGTTGAAGACATAATTGAAAAGATTTTTACCCTCAAAGCCTAGAGGATGTTTGTCAAATACCAGACTGTATCAAAATCACCCAGTCCCCCTTCCAAGCTACGGTGTACACACAAGCCCCATTACCCCCCTTAATCCCCCCTTATAAAGGGGGGAAACCGAGAAATCTAGTTCCCTCCCCTTTCCAAGGGGAGGGTTAGGGTGGGGTAATTCCAGAACTGGTAGTACATTAGGAGTTCTAAACCTCTTTAAAGGAGTTCCGAGCCTCATTAATGAGTATCAAAGACTCATTAAAGGAGTTCCGAGCTTCATTAAAGGAGCTAAAAGCCTCATTAAAGAAGCTCAAAGATTCATTAAAGGAGTTCCGAGCCTCATTAAAGAAGCTCAAAGCCTCATTAAAGGAGAAATAAGCCTCATTAAAGAAGTCCAAAGCCTCATTAAAGGAGAAATAAGCCTCATTTACGACAATAAAACACTCGTCATCGTCAACGCAATTACGAATAAGACTGACGCAAAAATCTTCTGCCACTCTTATTCCTCCGTGTCCTCTGCGTCCTCTGTGGTGCGATTTTCCGTTGTTTGTGCTATCGAATTACGAATTATTATTCCGGCGCAAATCTTCCAAATTATTTCGCACAGCGATCGTATTAGGATGATTTGCCCCTAAACGCTGTTCACAAATCGCCAAAGCTTGGATGAACAAAGGTTCCGCTTCGCTGTACCTGCCTTGGGAACGGTAGAGTGCTGCCAAATTGTTCAGGCTAGATGCCACATCCGGGTGTTCATCTCCCAACAGGCGTTTATACATCGCCAAAGCTTCAATGAACAAAGGTTCTGCTTCGCTGTGTCTTCCCTGAAAACGGTAGAATGCTGCCAAATTGTTTAGGCTGAGTGCAACAAATGGGTGTTCATTTCCTAGTAAGCGTTTTCTCATTGCCAAAGCTTCGATGAACAAAGGTTCTGCTTCGCTGTATCTTTCCTGAGAATGGTAGAGAAGAGCCAAGTTGTTCAGGCTTTGTGCGACATCCGGGTGTTCATCCCCTAGCAGGCGTTTTCTCATTGCTAAAGCTTCGATAACCAAGAGTTCTGCTTCGCTATACTTGCCCTGAGAATTGTAGAGTTCTGCTAAATTGTTCAGGCTTTGTGCGACATCCGGGTGTTCATCCCCCAGTAAGTGTTTGTGAATCGCTAAAGCTTCGATAACCAAGAGTTCTGCCTCGCTGTACCTGCCTTGAGAATCGTAGAGTGCTGCCAAATTGTTCAGGCTTTGTGCAATATTTCGGTGTTTATCCCCCAACAGACGTTTATAAATCGCTAAAGCTTCGACGTACAAGGGTTCAGCTTCGCTGTACCTTCCCTGAGAACGGTAAAGTGTTGCTAAATTGTTCAGACTCTGTCCCACATACGGGTGTTCATCCCCCAGCAGGCTTTTTCTCATCTCCAAAGCTTTCAATAACAAAGGTTCGGCTTCGCTGTACCTTCCCTGAGAAAAGTAGAGTTCTGCCAAATTGTTTAGACTGAGTGCCACATACGGGTGTTTATCCCCAAAGTGTTCTCTAGTTACTGATAAACATTTTTTCCACCAAGGCAAAGCTTGCTCATAAGCTGCTTGCCCTTCGTAAAATCTACCCAAACCCACAAAAGGCCAAATTAAATCATCATCACTTAACCAAGCTTGATCAACTGTGGCAACTTCCTCAAGATGGGGGATAGCAAGGGTTGCTTGAGCAATGTCACTCAATGTTGGTGTCTTAGGAATATTACACGCTATTGCTACCATTGCCTGACAAAACCCGCGCTTGAGTTCGTCAACTTCCGCTAACTCTTCTAACTTCTGCCGTAGTAATTCCTGAATACGTTCATGAATTTGGTAAGTTTCCTCCGCCAACTCTTGCAATAAATAACGCTCAACTAAAATATTGCAGTTAGCTTTCAGGTCAAATTCTAAATTACTAGCACTTGCTGCCGATTCTACCAAAGACCAGGGAATAGGAGCTAAAGCAAACAAACTCAACAAATAAGCTAACTTTTGCGCCTCTGGTTCTAAGCACTCCCAATTCAAATCAAACGCAGCTGCTACACCAGACTCACCTGTTGCTGCTTGCTTTTGCTGTAGCCTTGCAAGGATGTCTTTTAACATAACACTCTCCCTGGTTCTCGGCTGTATGCTGCCACTTGGTACAATCCAATTGGGATATAACCCACAAACTGGCAAAGTTTTTGGGCAAATTCTAATTCTCCTTCAACTCTGTCGCGTCCCAATAGCTGTGTTAATAATTCTAAGGCGGCATCTGCTGACAATTCACCCAACGGCAGCGAAGGATATGTCAAGCCTGTATTTTGACGAGTCGTAATTAACACTTTAAACCGCGAACCTTTAGCTGGCAGATAATCTTTAATTTGCTTCCAGTCTTTCACATCATCAAACACTAATAAAACCTTGCCTGCTTGCCAATTCCGCCAGCAATAACCAACCTTACCATTCATACTTAATTCCTGGGGCGGATAAAAGTTAGGAAAATTTACCATACCAAACTCTACTAACTGTGTTCCTAATTCAGTCCCTTGGGGATTCAACCAGCAACACCCGCCAGGATAATCTTCTAAATACTGCCATGAGTATTGAATAGCCAACTCAGTTTTACCTACCCCACCTAGCCCAGTGACATCGCTAATTACAACTACATCATTTTCCTTTAATAGCTGATGTAGTTGGGCTAACTTCTCATCTCTACCGACAAACTTAATCGCATTACTCTGTTGAATATTGTGGCGAATATCAAAAGGATTGTAATGATATTTCTCTTGATCTCCATCCCAACTGCGGTAATAAAAATAAGTTGGTAGTTGTCTTTTATCTAAACTTTGAAAACGCTGCTTAACTTGTTCCGCAACAGCCACCATATCCGGCGGAAAGCTTTCAGTCACTTGTGCTAAAGCTTCATGTACCGCTTGCGAAAAATATCCCGTTTTCTCTGCCGCATTTACCTTAGCTGTTTCTCCTTCCCGCGTCGCCAGTAACACAAACTGTTGACTATCTGTTCTCGGCTTCCCACTCGAAAATATTCTTCCACCTAAATTAGTCGGTCTTCCCTGAGTTTCTAAGAAATAATTAGCACAAGCATCAATAATACAAACATGATGACGAATGCCAAACCTATCTGAACCCAATAACAGCAGCAACGAATTTAAATCTAGATTTAGCCAACTTTGCTTCGTCGCATCAGCACAAATCAACCTGCGTTCTCGTTCCGCAGAAATCAAACCATGTCCAGCCCAAAAAATGTAAAGTAAATCACCAGACTGTAGAGACAAAAAGTTAGTCACAATATCGTAGAGATTTTGTTCCGTCGCCGACTCTACTGTTAACACGCATTCCCCAACCAAGTGTTCATTTTCAGCCAACGACGACAAACACAACCGAATATTTTCCTTGGGTACACCACACGCACGCAACCACCGCGCAAACCTCAGCGCATCCTCAGCTTGTCCCCCTCCCGGTACATTCCAGCCAGCTTCGTGATATCTTTCGATACCCACAACCAGCCCATAAGTGCGTTTCGGTTCAGCCCTCAACTGCATGATGACTTAGTTTCTCTGGTTATGTGGATAAATCATTGACCTAACCCCCTAACCCCCTTCCCTAGTAGGGAAGGGGGAAATGTTAAAGCCTCTCTCCGCTTCGGGGAGAGGTTTGGAGAGGGGTTTTTTCTTTCCCGTAAACATTCGGACATCATCACAACCTCGCAAAAATCGCCTCCCAAGTTTTCGCATTAGTCCAATAAGCACCATGAGAACGGGGGAATGGCTGTTTACTATCTACCTCTACATCCTGTACTTTAGGAAAAATTCTACTACCCACATAGCTCAAAAAATCCCACAAATCATAAATATTCAACCATTGGGGGAAATGTTCTGGCAGAGGTTGACCATATTCTAGACTGTACAGGGCATTAAGCTCATATAAAAATGGTGCTTGAGAACCAACAGTAACTAATAATTCCACCTGAGATATTTGTTGCTGTACTAACAAATCTACACAAGCAATACCCCCTAAACTATGAGCAATTAAAACCACTGGCGGTTCTACCTGTTCAATTTGTTCCTGAATAAAAGCCCGAATTTTCTCCCCTCGCGCCTGATAAAGCACAATATCGCAAGGGAAAGGCGAAAATTTATCAGTGATAGCACCGCGTTTTCCCTTAACATAATTTGTTCCCAGGTGCGCCAATGGTTTGAATAACCAACCACCCAAACCTAACTCCGCCTCAGCTAAAGCCAAAATCAGCAATTCCACAACTCTATCGCGCAATTGAGCATCCGTGAGTATGGTTGGAAATCTTTCTTGTTGTTCACAAATAAACATTGCTTGCGCGACAATTGCCCTAGCCACAGCAGCCAAATACCCATTTAAATCAGACTCGGTAACTCTCGGCAAAATTTCCTCATACGGCTGAGAGTGAATAACCGCCTCTCGCGCTTCATCAAACACCCCAGCAATTCCCGCTTTGGATAATTCCGCTTCCAATTCAGCCGTAGGCGTAAAATTCTCCACCCGCGCCTGTAAAATATCTGCGGGTTGTTCCCCAAAAGGATTTACGCTACCTTCCTCAATCGATTTCAACGACAGCAAGCGCAACTCATACAAAGGGTCGCGGTATAACTCCCCCCACAGTAAAATATCTGGGTCTTCTGTTTCTGCCTCAGTTAAAGCCAGTGTTGCATCATACAAAGGCACAGATGCACCCTTAGCATTTAACTTTGTCCCACACACATCACCCCAAAGACATGGTGCAACTTTAATATCAGGTCTTTGGGCATGGATTTTTTGCTCAATAATCTTAAAATTTTCCTCGTATTCCCGTTTTCTTATCCCTGTGCCATGTACAAAGATTACGGTAGTCATAGTTAGCTGTAATTATAAGGATTGAAGCGCAAAGCTTTCCTTTGTATTATTCACAACCACCCGTGAAGATGCAAGTTTAGTTGTTGAGATTGGGTGTAAGGGTTTTAATACAGCAGATTGTAGGAGAATGAGGTACAAATTTTCCTAAAAAAGTAAGATATTAAAATACTTTCAACTCTGTTCCCTGCTGTAATTTTGCTGTTCAGCCATTGAGTGTGTAAAGTTGATACAGCACATAGCCATGAGGCTTTTAGATATGCAAAATAGAAGTTTGTAGGAACAGCAATTTAAAACTAAGTTAGTAAATCAATATTTTTAGTCAGTATGATGGAGCAAAATCAGCATCAACAGCGTAGTGCCGCTAACCAAGAATTTCAGCACTCTCTCGACCAATTGGAAAATATTTTAAACGACAGTCTGACTGAGGATGAAGAAACACAGACTGAGGAGATAAATGACGACGAATTATTTAATCAGTTGACAGATATTGATTTAGCGGCTTTTGAGGATGCGGTTGCTGATATTGAACAATATCTAGAAGAAAAGACAAAGTGATGCTTCTCTAGGCTATCGTCATTTGTCGCCGAGCTTCATACAACATTAAAGCAGCTGCGATCGCCACATTCAACGACTCCACTCCTGGACTTAGGGGAATTTTGACTTGTTTATCCGCCATTGTTGCTAAGTCTGCTGATAAACCCGCACCTTCATTCCCCAACACAATCAAACTAGGTTTGCGCCAGTCTATTTCCCAATAAGTTAATTTCGCTGTTGGTAACGTTGCTATAACTTGCATTCCTGCTTGCTGACTTTGTTGGACTGTCGTTAATAAATCTTCGCTCACCGCCATATTTAAGCGAAACCACTGTCCAGCCGTAGCACGCAGCACTTTGGGATTATCTAAATCTACACTATCCCCACTCAACCACAATCCCGATGCTCCTGCTGCCGCCGCCGTGCGAATAATTGTTCCTAAATTACCGGGGTCTTGGATGGTTTCTAAGGCTAAAACAATACCAGTGAATGGGACTTGATTTAAAGATTCGCTGCGTCTGGCTGTGGCGACTACTCCATCTGGTTGTATTGTAGTGGCGATCGCACCTAAAACTTCCTCACTGACAATTTCGACGCGATCGCAACTACTACACACTTCTTCCCACAATAAAGTATGAGCAGCTTGCCATTGTGGTGTACAACAAACCGTTACTAACGGATAATTGACAGCACAAGCTTCCTCTAATAAATGCGTCCCTTCCAGCAAAAAAAGTTCCTGCTTGTGACGCTCCTTAGTAGAGTGCAGCTTGCGGATTTGCTTGACTAGAGGATTTTGTAAACTAGTTAACACAATTTCAGGCAAAAGTAAAAAATAAAAAGTAAAAAGTAAAATATTCGTACTTTTGCCTTTTACTTTTTACCTTTAAATGCGGAACCCGGGACTTGAACCCGGAAGCCTTGCGGCACTAGAACCTGAATCTAGCGCGTCTGCCAATTCCGCCAGTTCCGCTGGCATCGTTTTTATATCGACAATTTCCAATTGTTACTTAATTATTTATTTTCGTCAAGTAATACACAAATATCTGTGTCATAGATATTGCAGATCGAAGATTGGGAACTATGATAGGTGGTTGGGTTTTCTACAGTTTAATGTCAAGTATCAAAGAAACATAGCCAAGCTTCTACGGAGTATTGAGCCTTACTCATACACCTCAGGTCAAATCATGGTTATTTTCAGCCCCGATTCCCGCCCAAATAATATATTGCTTTATACAATATGTAGACAAATTAAATCTTTACTGTAGAATCAAAACCAAACTTAAACCCTTGAAAATTAAGTATTACTTTTGGAGGTAGGCTTATTAATTCTTCTACCAGCTTACCAGATGCCAAGCTTGCACCTCAAGCAGACTCCTCAGTCTTGCAAATTTTGGGTGGGCATCCTTTGCACGGTCATGTAAAAATTAGCGGAGCAAAAAATTCAGCACTGGTAATCATGGCTGGAGCATTGCTTTGTTCTGGAGATTGTCACATCCGCAATGTTCCCTTGTTGGCGGATGTGGAAAAAATGGGACAAGTTTTATCAGCGTTGGGTGTCAGCGTCACACACCAAGGTGACATCTTAGACATTAATGCCCGCGATATTACTACATCCAAAGCTCCCTACGAACTCGTCACTCAACTACGAGCAAGTTTCTTTGCCATTGGTTCCATATTGGCAAGGCTAGGTGTGGCGCAAATGCCATTACCTGGTGGCTGTGCAATTGGTGCAAGACCAGTTGACTTGCACGTCCGGGGACTGCAAGCAATGGGAGCCGAAGTGCAGATTGAACATGGCATCTGTAATGCTTTTGTTCCAGGTGGTGGCAGATTAAAAGGAGCCAAAATTTATCTTGACACTCCCAGTGTAGGAGCAACGGAAACGTTGATGATGGCTGCAACTCTCGCTGATGGTGAAACCATCATCGAAAATGCCGCCCGTGAACCAGAAGTTGCCGACTTGGCGAATTTCTGTAACGCAATGGGAGCCAAAATTCAAGGTGCTGGCACTAGCATAATTACAATTGTGGGTGTCCCTCAATTGCATTCTGTTGACTACAGCATTATCCCCGATCGCATTGAAACCGGAACCTTTTTGGTGGCTGGTGCGATTACCCGTTCTGAAATCTTATTATCCCCAGTCGTACCAGACCATTTAATTCCTGTGATTGCCAAACTCCGAGAAATTGGCGTACCAATCATTGAGGAAGCCCCAGACTGCTTACGACTGCTACCTGCGGAAACGCTCAAAGCGACATATATTGAAACCATGCCCCATCCTGGTTTCCCCACAGATATGCAAGCACCGTTTATGGCGTTGCTCACCTTAGCTGAGGGTGACAGCATCATCAACGAATCTGTGTTTGAAAATCGCTTGCGTCATGCTTCCGAGCTAAACCGCTTAGGCGCAGATATTCGCGTCAAAGGTAATGCCGCCTTTGTCCGTGGAGTACCGACATTATCCGGTGCGCCCGTCATCGGCACAGACTTGCGAGCATCCGCAGCCCTAGTCTTAGCTGGACTAGCAGCACAAGGACAAACTATCTTTCAAGGATTGCATCACCTTGATCGCGGCTACGATCGCCTTGATCTTAAGTTGCAACAATTGGGAGCTAAAATCAAGCGCGTGAAAGAAGTCTCAACACCAGGGGTGGCTTCTAATGGCAATACTCCGCCAATCACGATTTCGACTTAGGAGTTAGGGATGAAGGGGTATAAGGGTGTAGGGGTGTAGGTGAAAGGCTTCGCCTTGGGAAAGGGGAAAAGGGTAAGGGGGAAAGGTTGTTTTTTACCCTTTTCCCTTTCACCCCTTCGGGGTGACGCTCGCAAGCTCGCTAACGCTGCGCTAACGCCAGTCGCTCATGGGGGAAACCCCCAAGACCGCGCTGGCTCACCTTTTACCTTTTCCCTTCTTCTCTTACACCCTCCCACTCTTGTTACATAATTCCTGCTCAGTTAGATGGAGATTGCTTACCCTACTTAATCGTTATACTAGCTGTGAATGGCTGTTAATTTAACAGCCTAATTCCTACAGTCTTTGTGTTCAAGCTGCCTACATCATGTCATTTATTAAAACCCCACTAACTGGTTTAAAAGCTGACTCCTTTCGTCATCCCCTAGACTTGGAATCTACTAAAGCTCTCAAACAAATACCAGGTATTGATTTGATGGTGCGAAATTGGCTTGGGCCAATGGCAGAGCAAATTTTTTATGTAGAAAATATTGCATCTAGTGTTTTAGTCAGCGAAAATCAACTGCCAGATTTACATAAATTATTACTAGAAGCTTGCAAAGTTTTAGATATTGAGCCACCCCAATTATATGTTCGCCAACATCCGGCTCCCAATGCCTATACTTTTGCCATGCGGGGTAAGCAGCCTTTTGTGGTGCTGCACACATCTTTGATAGACATTCTGACACCAGAAGAAATTCAGGCGGTAATTGCCCATGAGTTAGGGCATCTCAAATGCGACCACAGCGTTTATTTAACGCCTGTAAACTTATTAATCTTAGCTGCGGCAATTGTGCCGAATGTGGGTAATTTGCTTGCTCAAGCCATCCAAACACAACTTTTAGAATGGGTACGCTGTGCTGAGTTTACCTGCGATCGCGCCGCTTTGTTAGCCACCCAAAATCCCAAAGTTGTCATGTCCGTATTGATGAAACTCGCAGGTGGTTCACCAACCCTCGCACCGCAACTTAACCTTGATGCTTTTGTTGCCCAAGCCCGTGCTTACGATGATATTAGTAAGACAGA
The DNA here is from genome assembly GCF_014697475.1 of Nostoc sp. FACHB-152. Taxonomy (GTDB): domain Bacteria; phylum Cyanobacteriota; class Cyanobacteriia; order Cyanobacteriales; family Nostocaceae; genus Nostoc_B. Next base: position 101,164 of record NZ_JACJRV010000003.1, on the reverse strand, counting down.
AGTGGGGGAAATGGTAAAAGCAGCTCGCACAGCCCAATTAAGCCATCCCGTCCCAGTGCTACGCGCCAGAGAAATTGACCGTTGGGCTAGTAGTCAAGAATATCAAACTTTACTGCAAACTCATGGGTTGAAAAGTTCGGATGAAGTAGCAAACAAAGGCGGTTGGCGTAACTGGTAAACTGCAATCTCCGTTAGGTCGTAGGCGATCGCCTTCATGTAAGATATGGGTACAGTAGACCTCTTGCAAAAGTGCTTTTGCAAGAGGTGGGAAAAGGGAAAAGGTTAAAGGGGAAGGGGAAAATACAAAACCTTTCCCCGCTTTCCCCTTCCCCTTTTCCCGACTTCTGCAAGAAGTCTAGTGTCCAAGTTAGCTAATGACCAGGTTTCCCTACGACCAATTTGCCAAAGATTATCTTCAAGAATTATTACAACCATTAGGAACAATCGAAACTAGCCGCAAAGTTTCTGCGGAAATCCGAGAAATTGACGTTTATTTCGCACCTACATCTCCATCAACAAGCGATAAACTAGAATTGGGATTATTAGGAAAAATTGCATCTGCACCAGCATTAATTGAACCCTTTAGAAACGCGGCTACAATTACAGAAATTCGCAGTTGTCTGAACAAATTATTTGATATATTTGCCCAAATCAAGCGTCAGACTAAAGTTGATCACAACCGAGTTGCAGAATCAGAATTACCGCGATTATGGATTTTATCACCGACAGCTTCGGAATCTATATTAGAGGGTTTTAGAACTAGCCAAGACCTAGAAAACTGGGAAGTGGGTGTACACTTCTTTGGTGAGTATTTTAGAACCGCGATCGTTGCAATTCATCAACTACCGCGTATTGAAGAAACACTGTGGCTAAGACTTTTAGGTAAAGGCAGAGTTCAGCAACAAGCCATAGATGAACTAGAAGCGCTGCCCCAAGATAATCCCTTGCGTGCCAAAGCAATTGATTTATTATTGAGTTTGAAGACGACCTTGGAAGTAAATCAAAATATAGACCAAGAGGATAGGGATTTAATTATGCGCTTATCACCTATTTACGAGCAAAAATTAGCAGAAGCTAAACAAGAAGGTATTCAAGAAGGTATTCAAGAAGGTCTTCAAGCAGAACGCCGTAAGGTTATAAATAATTTGTTGCAATTTCGATTTGGAACTGTAGATACGGAATTAGCAGGGATTATCCAACCTTTATTGGCATTAGCCCCAGAAGAATTTACTCCTTTATTACTGCAATTATCACGCGAAGAACTGTTGGATAGGTTTCTATAGAAGATGTTTTAAAATTTGAGAAACTTAGTGCGATCGCCTAATTTACTAGATGAATGATAGCAAAAGGCTTGTAGTGAATTTTATCAAGCAGGAAGAGTCACTGCAAATTTTGCCAACTCCTCCCATCCTCTCAAGCCAAAACACCGGATGGCCAAATGTTGGGTTATTTTACTATCGTCATCCTGCTCATTCAACAACTGAACACTATTTGACTCATCATGTCCTAGCGATCGCTTACAATCAATTTCAATTAGAAGTCCGAAAAGATAGTAAATCAAGAACTCAGCTAGTAGACAATGGTGTAATTCAATTAACACCTGCTAACGTTAGTCAGTGGTTACACTGGGACAGAGAGGGAGAATTTTTGATAGTTACCCTTTGTCCTCAGTTCATGGAGAAAGTAGTTTATGAATCAGTCAAAGGAAATGCATTTGAACTGATTCCACAATTTTCTATTATTGACCCAGTTATACAGTACACAGCAGCAGCACTAAAAGCAGCGATTGAAACCGAATCCTCACCTAATGCACTGTTTGGTGAATCAGCTGCAACAATGCTTGCCGTTCATCTACTACAAGCTTATGCTACCTGTAAGCCAGTAATTAAACATTACGGCGATGGTCTGGCTAAGAACAAGTTGCAACTAGCAATTGACTATATCAATGCAAATCTTGATCAAGATATCAAATTAACAGATATTGCCGAACTTTTAGGAATTAGTCATTACTATTTCTGCCATTTATTCAAACAATCAGTTGGCATAACTCCTCATCAATATTTGATTCAAAAGCGAATAGAAAAAGCCAAACTTCTATTAAAAAACCGAGAATTAAGCATTGCTGAAGTTGCTTTAGAATGCGGTTTTATAGACCAAAGTCATTTGACTAAACATTTCAAACGTCTAGTTGGGTTGACTCCAAAAGCGATGCGATCGCAATAGCAATAAACTACCAAAAAAATCTCAACAACATACAAGATAGTTACCAAAACTAGGGTGTAGGGTGCAGGGTGTGGGGTGTAGGGGGAAGAGAAAATTGTATTTTTGTACACACCGAAGAGAAACCACTTTCGAGTCAAAGCCCCCACCAATTACCCCACACCCTTCTTGTTGACTTTGATGTTTGCCTAAAGTAAACCTAGTAGCAACCAAGTAACTATGACTAACTCAACTCCATACAACATCGGGTTATTGATCTACCCAGACTTTACTCAATTAGATGTGACTGGCCCTTATCAAGTATTTTCCATGTTGCCTGCTGCCCATGTGCATTTAATTTGGAAAAATTTAGAACCAGTACAAGATGCAGGCGGTTTAGTTCTTCATCCCACAACGACATTTGCTAATTGTCCACAACTAGATGTGATTTGTGTTCCCGGTGGGGGAATGGGAACGATTGAAATCATGCGTGATGTGGAAGTGCTGACACTTCTCAACCAACAGGCAAAAAATGCCCAATACATAACTTCAGTTTGTACGGGATCGCTAATTTTAGCGGCGGCTGGATTACTTACAGGTTACAAAGCAAGCTGTCACTGGATGTTTCGAGATTGTCTTGCTGAGATGGGAATTACAGTCAGTCATGAACGTGTTGTCATTGATGGAAACCGAATTACAGGCGGCGGTGTTACCGCAGGTATTGATTTTGGACTCGTAGTAGTAGCGAAACTCTGTGATGAAAATACAGCAAAGTTTATCCAGCTGATTTTGGAGTATAATCCTGAACCACCATTTAATGCTGGTTCTCCGGAAACAGCAGGTAAAGTCACAAAACTGGTAAAACTTGCAGGGGCAGAAATTTTAGCAGCAACGTTGGCAGAATCTAAGCAAGTAGCAATTCGCTTAGGAATCCAGCCGTAATAGTTACTCATTTAGCAATAAAATAGTCAAGAACTTGAGCTATATTGGCAATTTCATTCCATACCATGACAGATATATCTCAGCCAATTAACCTGTGGGAGTACGAACAGTTAGCAAAGCAGCATCTATCACAGATGGCCTTTGATTACTACTGTAGTGGTGCTTGGGATGAAATTACATTACGAGATAACCGCGCTGCATTTGAAAAGATTAAATTGCGCCCCAGGATGCTGGTAGATGTAAGCGATCGCAACTTAAGCACTACTATTTTAGGACAGCCACTACAACTACCCTTATTAATCGCACCAATGGCTTTCCAGTGTCTAGCCCATTCACAGGGAGAACTGGCCACAGCCTTAGCAGCTGCTACCGCAGGTGCGGGTATGGTGTTGAGTACAATGGCAACAAAGAGCCTGGAAGAAGTCGCTGCGGTAGGTTACAAACATAATGCTTTGCAATGGTTCCAGCTTTACATCCACAAAGATCGAGGCTTGACGCGGAATCTTGTAGAAAGGGCTTACGCCGCCGGTTATCAGGCTCTTTGTTTGACAGTAGATGCGCCTATCTTAGGAAGACGAGAGCGAGATTTACGTAACGAATTTACCTTACCACCAGGATTACATTTAGCGAATATCACAAATATCTCAGGATTAGATATTCCCCAAGAATCGGGAGAATCTGGATTATTTACCTATTTTGCCCAGCAATTAAACCCTGCGGTAACTTGGGCTGATTTGGAATGGTTACAGTCTTTATCGCCATTACCTTTGGTAATTAAAGGGATTTTACGCGGTGATGATGCTGTCCGTGCTGTTGAGCATGGAGCCAAAGCAATTGTAGTTTCTAATCATGGTGGCAGACAACTGGATGGGGCGATCGCATCTTTCGATGCCCTTGCTGAGATAGTGATAGCTGTCGATGGTCAAGCAGAAATCTTGATAGATGGTGGTATCCGCCGAGGCACAGACATCCTTAAAGCCTTAGCTCTTGGTGCAAAAGCCGTACTTATCGGCCGTCCGATACTTTGGGGATTAGCTGTAGCAGGACAAATTGGTGTATCTCATATCATCTCACTGTTAGAAGATGAGTTAAGTGTGGCAATGGCTCTGAGTGGTTGTACAAGCATCAAAGACATTGACTCTAGTTTAGTGGCAGTAAAACCCTAGAAGTCTTGGTATCAAATTCTAGCTAAGTCCGGTAAAAATACAATTATTTAGCAAAATTACTTGCCACAGATTGATTAAATAGGTTATATTAGGAAAGTTGCACCCAAGGGCGGGTGGCGAAACTGGTAGACGCACCACACTCAAAATGTGGCGACCTTGCGGTCATAGGAGTTCGATTCTCCTCCTGCCCATAAATAAAGCTTTGAACTTGTAATGTACAGTGACAAATTCTTGCCTTCTTAGGCTCAATCCCGTTTGTAGGGAACTAGTGACAAATTATTGTCAGCCTTAATATGCTTTTTATTAGCGTACTTCTTAAAGTAACTGCTCAAATAAGCTTTGTAAACTTAATTTTGCAAAAAAATATATAGTAAGAGAATCGAACTCCTATCTTTCAACCCTCGATTTAAATCGGCAATCTCTCAATTACAAGTCAATCTTTTAACCTATCCTGTGCTAGAAGAGTGATTGTCTTCAAGGGGCGACAATCACCTCTAAACCTAGCCAGCTAAGGAGTTGGTAGGCACAGACCCTTTGAAAAAATTTGGTGCTGATTGAGAATGAACTGTATGAGGAGAATTGGGAGAAGCCTAAGCGTTTTTTAACCTGTTCCCAACTAGAACCACTTGCAGGGTTTTTCTGGTAATTCTCTAACCGTCGCTCTAGTTCCTGTTGTTGCGCTTCACTTAATGGAAGTTCTTCTTGTTGCGCTAAGATGCTGTTCCATAAATCTTCAGCAAGTTGAATACGTTCTGCAACGCTGAGTTCAGAAATGTCAACTTTTAAGAGATGATGGGAACTCATGAGTAAAGAGCTATGGTTTAACTTTGGTCTAATTTTACAAAATTGCGGCTTGAGGCAGCACTAAAGTTATTTGAGACGTGAAAAATTGGGAACAGTTTTGTCTCACTCTTAGGTAGGCTATCTCACGCAGTGACGCAAAGATAATTTTGCGAGTTTAGCATTAAATTCCTGTCTTTTACTAATTGATATTATGCAGAAATATACCAGTAATTTTATAAATATGGAAAAAATAATTTTTTTCAATATCGGTTGGATGAAACATTATCAAGGAATTACTGCGGTGGGGCAGGCAAACGTTTGGTATGCCCAAAGGGAACACAAAACTACTGTAGACATTCTCGAAAAAGTAGAACAATTAATCTCACAGTATCGGAATTTAGAAATTACAAAGCTGAGTAGCATTCAGCAAGAACTGGATCGAAATTTTTTTAACACTATAACTTTAGAAGATGCAAGAGAGCGAGTTTTAACGTCAATAGTTCGTCGTCGAGGACAATCTCAATTTCGCCAGCAACTTCTTACAGCCTACAAAGATAGATGTGCTATTTCTGGCTGCGACGTAGAGCAGGCTTTAGAGGCAGCACACATTATTCCTTATCGTGGGATACAAACTAATAATACTTGTAACGGATTATTGTTGAGAGCCGATCTTCACACTTTATTCGATCTCAAGCTAATTACTATCGAGCCAGAGACTATGAAAGTTTTAATTGCACCTAAATTAATGAAAACACAATGTCGGGCATTTTTTCAGAGAAAAATCTCACTTCCTGAAAGCGAGGCTGATAGACCTGATAAAAAGGCAATAGAAGAACACTATATACAGTGCAAGTGGACGAGACATAAATGAATAACTTTCAAAAACAGTTAAGAAATCGGATTAATAACCAAATTCTGGAGCATCCTTTTACAGATTATTGGGATATTTTTGTTCTTAAACATCAGCATCCTGTTAATGTTGCTCTCCATATTTTAGGGATAGTCTTTTTTTACAGTTTGCTATTTTCTGCTTGGAAGTTGCAAAATCTATGGTTACTCTTAGGATTACCCTTAACTCAGTTAATTGGATTAACAGGACATTTTTTATTTGAGCGTAGCCACATTGATTTGCAAGATGCTGTGTTTTCTTGGCGAGCTTCTTATTGTTTAGGTAGAATGCTATTCAGGGTTTTAATTGGTAAATATCAAGATGATATTCGCCAAAGAAAAGAAATATTATATAGTTACCAAAAAACTAGATATGCAGATATTTAATAATTGGAATATTATTGCTAAAGGTTGGTACATTGCCTGCCCTAGTAAGGAATTAGCTATCAGAAAAGCCAAATCAGTAGATATTTGCGATCGCAGAATTACTATATTTCGCGGTGAAGATGGGCAAGTGCGCGCGTTGGATACTTACTGTCCTCATTTGGGTACAGATTTAGGAATTGGCCAGGTTGACGGTAATTGGATTCGTTGTGCATTTCATCATTGGGCATTTGATGAAACAGGAATTTGTCAAAATATTCCCTGTCAATCAGAGATTCCAGCTAAAGCAAAAGTGCAAGCTTATGCAACAGAAGAAAAGTATGGTTTTATTTGGATTTATCCTGATGCTGTAGCACCAGAAAGTGTGGCTGATTTTGATGAATTGCAGGGTAAGGAAGTTACTGCACAAGCTGATACTGCCTTTGAAAGAAGTTGCCATCATCATATTTGTATGATGAATGGCATTGATGCTCAACATTTAAAAACAATTCATCATTTAGATATCAAAATGGATTTGTCGCTACATCGTAATCAGTTAGGTACACAAATTGACTTTACGATGCGGGGTAAATTTCCACAAACAACTTTTAGAGAACGCTTAGGGCAAAGATTTCTTGGATCTACCTATGAGTATTCAATGCGTTATGCTGATGGTTGCATCGGTTTGTTAACCATGATGAAGAATGTGCGGCTTTTTCCTCCATTGCACATGATATATGCTTATACTCCAATTGCGCCTGGGAGAACAAGAATTCAACCTATTTATGTAACCCAAAAACGTCAAGGAATCATCGGATATCTTATGAGTAAGTTTTTGCTGTTTTGTACTCGATTGGCTTACTATATGCTCAGAGATGAAGATGGCAAAATTTACGATAATATTTGCTTTAATCCGCAGTTGCTACTGAGTATTGATCAGCCTTTGGTTCAATATATGCAGTATGTTAATCAGCTAGAACCATCTAGATGGTCAAATCTGGCAAAAGATTCAAAGTTAAGTTAATTAAATTTAATGGTAGGGTTATCGACGAGATTACTGCACCATGAGCAATTTATAGTAATTATTAATAAGTAGTGTAAATAACCATTCTCGAATCTGTCACATTACTCAGTAATTTCACCATTTTGCTTATTAGAGTGTTAATTTAAGACTTCTCCTAAACGAGTATAGGTAAATTCTGAATAATGAAAAGTTGGCTGGTTCCTGTTCAAAAGCTGCAACCAAGCGATCGCATCGCTATGTATACACTACTAAATAATCACTTTAAAGGCGTAACCTGGGAAGTATTTCAGGCTGATTTAGAGTGTAAAAGCTGGACATTGTTGTTGAGAGATGACATCACCAATACTCTTAAAGGATTCTCAACTCTGATGTTGCGCCAAACGACCTTTGCTGGAGAGCAAATTAATGTGGTGTATTCAGGCGATACAATTGTTGATCCGAGTGCTTGGTCAAGTACAACTCTACCGCGTAGTTGGATTGCCGCAGTTAATTTTCTGCGTGAATATTATGCGGGAAATAAATTATATTGGTTGCTAATTTGTTCTGGCTTTCGCACCTATCGCTTTCTTCCTACCTTTTGGCAAGAGTTTTATCCTCGCTACGATGCAGCCACACCTGTCGATTTTGCAAATCTTATGGGGAATTTGGCACAAGAATATTATGGCGATTCTTATCAAGAAACAACTGGTATTGTTCGCTTCCAGAATCCCCAAATTCTGCGCGAAGGGTTAATTGAAATTCCCACAGGACGACAAACTAATCCGCATATCAAATTTTTTGAGGAAAAAAATCCTAGCTATCGTCTAGGCGATGAATTAGTTTGTTTAACTGAAATTAGTTATGAAAATCTGACCCGCGCTGGACAACGGATGTGGCAGTCAGAATCATTATTAAAATTTGTTCAAGATTCGGTTTTAATTTAACTGTTATGCATCCTACCAATCCACTTGCAAACTTTAACCATCCGACACAATTTGTAGAAGGATGGTACTGGGCTTTGCCATCTAGAGAATTAAAAGTTGGTAAGGTGAAAGCTGTAACGCTATTAGGAAGAAACCTGGCAATTTATCGTGGAGTTAGTGGTCAGGTGATGGCGGTGGATGCTTATTGTCCCCATATGGGCGCACATTTGGCAGAAGGTAAGGTAGAAGGTGATGCTATTCGCTGCTTTTTTCATAACTGGAAATATGACCAGCGCGGAATCTGTATTGATGTTCCTTCCCAAGGAAAGCCTTTACCTGTGTGCATCAAAACTTGGCAGACATCAGAAAAATATGGCATGATTTGGGTTTGGGCGGGAGAGGAAACACCTAGTTTACTGCCCTTCGTCCCGGAACTGGAACAGGTAGACTGCGATTATATGTTGGGGACTCGGTTTGTGAAAAACTGCCATCCCAATGTATTGCTGATTAATGCCATTGATGCTCATCATTTCAATACTGTACATAATCTACCTTTGGAGATTGTATTTGATTGCCAAGATTTGAATTCTAATGCGATCGCATTTAACAACACTACCAGAGGCGGCGATGATTCCTGGTTAATCCGCTTGATTAGTCCTCTATACCGCAATGAAGTTACTTATAGTATGTGCTATTGGTATGGCAGTACTGGTACTGTCACACTAGGGCCAGACTTCCTCCACTTCTACATCATATTTGCGTTGCGGATGACCGAAGGTGGTAAAACTGAGGGACAAACTATTCTTATAACTCGCAAACGTCTTGGATGTTTGGGATGGAGTATCAATCGTGGGTTGCTTTGGTTAACACAACAGGTTGGTAATTACTTCGCCAAAGGCGATACACAGGTATTTCAGACAATTCAGTTTGATTTAAAGACTCCCACTAAAGCAGACCAGTCAATTTTGCAATTTATCCAGCACGTTAATCATCAGAAAGCCTTAACTTGGGGAACTTGGGAAGCTGTTGATTCTTCGGTTTCACAAAGCCCTTCTAGGATAACCTGAGTCATATAAACTAATAAACGATTTCAGACGAGATGCTCAACTACGATGGACAACCGGATGATGTGCATCTGTTATGGGAAACATGGAAACAACAGAGTTCATAAATCTTTTCCAGCGAGCTTTTTCGTCATAAATACACTGTTTGGGTCATCATTGTAGTCTCCAAAGGGGCCACGATACTCGAACCCATACCGTATATATAAGGCTCGTGCTGGCGCGAACTCCGGGGAAGCTCCTGTTTCCAAATTCAGGTAATAGTAAACACGCTGTTGGGCTTCTTTGATGATGTGTTCTAAAATCTTGGAGGCGACACCTTTACGACGGTAAGCCTTGGCGGTACGCATTGATTTGACTTCACCAGTTCTCGCATCTAGTTCTTTTAATGCACCACATCCGAGTAATTCTTCGCCCTCCCAAGCTGAAAAGAAAGTAATATTAGGCGATCGCAATGCTTCTATATCAAGAGCATGAACGCTTTCCGGCGGGGTAATCTCATACATATTTTCGAGATGTTCCCGCAGAAGGTCAGCGATCTTTTTACTTGTCAGATCATCTTCACGAATTTGCAATCAACTCATCTCCTTAATTTCAAGATAGAGTAATGAGTTACTAACTTGAAAAGTTGTTTTAACAACATCTTTATTTGAACATGAAAAACATTGATTTGTCATATAAAATTGCCGGAATCGACTTACCACATCTAAATCCTAACGACCGATTGCAACGCATACTTAAAGCTGCATTGCCAAATCAAGGTGATAAATCTTCACAACAATTAGATTATTGGGATGCTGAATTTTTTAATCTGCATAGAGTCCAAATTTTTCAACAAGCAAGTTTAGCCGAACAATCTGCCATACTTGGGTTGACAAATCGCAGCCTGTTAGCAGAATCCTATTTCATTGAAAAAGCAGGTGTTGGTTATATGGCAAAAATGGTATTGTTAGCCGAAACTGTAGAAGAGCGAATGCTTTACGGACTATTTACGGCTGATGAAGCCACTCACCTCAGCCAAATTATTCATTTTTTACCAGAAATCGAATCAACTAACAGCAACGATCCATTTTTGAATTTATTAGCAGAAGTAGTTGAAAGTGCAGACAAAACAGTACTGTTATTTGTGCTTCAGGTTGTTTTAGAAGGATGGGGTTTAAGCCATTACCGCCGCTTGGCGAAAGAGTGTCATCATCCAATTTTGGCAGAACTTTTCACTAGTTTTTTGCAAGCAGAATCTCGTCATCATGGTACGGGAACTACATTATTTAACCAAATGTCAGTTTCAGCTGATAGTCAAGCAATAATCATGGATGTATTGGCACAGTTTCTATTTATGGTACAGGTGGGGCCGCAAAACGTGTTAGCCGCCATTGAAAAAGTGAAAGGAGATTTGACGCGATCGCAAAAAATCCAAATCCTCGAAGAATTAGATACCCAAATCCACAGTGGAACCCGATTACAAATATTGCGATCGCTCATGCGTGGTGCGTCTGCGGATGCGATCGTTCAAGCCTTAGATGAACGAGGTGCTTTTGAACCACTTCCTGCTTATCAATGTGTGTTTTAATTAGTTAATACGGAGGCAAGTTGAGCAGGACGAGACAAGTGTGGGCAATGTCCTCCAGGCAATTCAATCGCATCAACTCCCAAGCGTTTACGTGCGGTATAGCGTGACCATGCAGGAGAAATTATTCGGTCATCATTACAAAGAATATATTTATAGTCTAAATTTGGTAAAGATTTTAAAGGATTTGTCTCATAAATATATGCCATTGCTTGTTGCGATCGACTTTTTGACAACGCCCAGCGCATTACATCCGGTTGACAATCATGATAAAACAGTTCAATTAATACTGCTTCATCTGAAAAGTCTCTACCAACAGAAACAGGATTAAACATATCAGGTTCATCATGAAATTGTTGCAGTTGATTTAACTCTTTGGGTTCGTAATTTAATGAGGCAAGACTATCAGCATCAAGATTATGAGAAAATTGATTAATTGTACTAATTCCTGGGTATGGAATCAGCGCAGTCAAGAATACCAATTGGCGTACTTTATGAGCTTCTGCAACCAGAGGAATAACAGTACCAGCCATTGAATGACCAACCAGCACAATATCATCATCAGTTTTTGGCAACGCTTGAAGGACGACATCAGCAAATTGCGATAAACTTGCCGATGCATCTGCAATTGGCAAATCCATTGCGACTGTTTTATGACCTTGCGCTTCTAAGTGAGGAATTAATAAATCCCAACACCAAGCACCTTGGAATGCACCGTGAACTAAACAAAAAAGACTCATAGCGATTTTAATTAAGTTTTCTGACTTTTGCTTATTTTCTAGTTTACATCTTGCATCATTGACAAAAATATAGAGATTTTTTATGCAAAATACTATTCAACAACTCTCAGATAGTCCAACAACTTATCGCAAATTACAAATTAATCACACACGCAATAAACAGCAAGACCATACTGCTTTAATGGATGAAGCAACTGCAAACTTTCGCTATGAATATTGCCAAAATGAATACTGGAATCCAGAAGAATTTTCCCTACTCTACGGAACACCTTTATGGGAACAGTCTAGCCAACACCAAAGGATAATTTTGAATCAGCTTTACTGGGTTGCATACTATTCTCAAATCGTTTCCGCAGAGATTGCAACTATATATTTCAATCAAACTAGTGCAGCCGGACTTTATGCTCAAGAAGATTTTCGCTTAATCTGCGATACCTTAGATTTAGAATCTTCTCAAGAAAGGGCGCATATTAACGCCTTCCGTACAATTGCGAAACAAGTTGAACAAGCATTGTTTGGGGAGCCTATATTTACTTACCCCATGCGCGGCCCGTTTACCGAAACGATGGTTTATGCAGATACCAATGCTTTAAAAACTTGGTGGAAAAAGATTCAATTACAATATTTTGGGTTGATTTCTGCGAATAATACTTTTTTGGCTTGTCAGTATTTTACTGTCCGAGGAGTTAGGACACTAAATGGTAAATTAGTACAGCATAAACTCAGTAATTATTATCAGAAACATTCTCATCCTGAAGCTGCTCCGATTCCGGCTAAGATATCTTATTATCACTTTTTAGATGAAAGTTTTCACTTTAATAGTTCAACAATTATATCTCATGACGTTGTTACTTGTTTACCACAACCAACTGGATTTGAGCGATTAGTTGCTAATTTAGGATTAGTGGGATGTCAGCGCGATCATTTTCATTTTTCGGCGGCGATTAATGGGATTTTTTGGTATGAGCCAGCGTTGTATAGGAAGATTTATTATGTGCTGCGATCGCCTATCTTCAATATGAGCGATACTGATGCTAAAGAAATGATGCGTCGCTGTTTTACAGAAGAGTCTGAAGGCTTACATCGCAGTTTTGCAACTCATCAGGAAGCAATGCAATCTTATAAAGTGTATGTGGAAAAACTTGATTACCTTTGGCAGCAAAATCGAGAGATGTCAGTGATGGGTGGTAATTCGATTTCTCGGTATTTGGAGACTCAGAGAAATGCTTTTCGACGATTTGAACAGGATATGTCTCACGCAGAGACGCAGAGGCGCGGAGAGGAATGGAAGAGTTTGGTTTAAATATTATGTCTAATTTATGTACTGTTTCTTTTCCGGGAAGTGATTACCCATCTATTACTTTACCAGCCCATGAAAATTTATCTGAGCATCTGACAATTCAGAATTCGCCTGTATTGTTTGGTTGTCGGACTGGTATTTGTGGAACTTGTTTAGTTGAGGTTATTGGTGAAATTCCTCCGCCTGAGTTAGACGAGTTGGAAATGCTGAATACATTAGCACCCAACATTTTCAATGCACGGTTAGCCTGTCAGCTTGACCTTACAACCAATATCGAAATTGGCAGACTTGAACAATGAATTTGGTTAACCTTATCGCCAAAATGCTTCCAGGCGATCACTCCTGATTAGTTCTGTGAAATATTGGTTTTTTTTATCGTCAATTTAATCTAATCGCTATGATTACTGGCAATAACTCTTAATTATTGCCGTCGGTTGGGCTTTCTTTTCTTATCAGAATTTGTAGCGATATCAGCAATTTCAGCAGTGTCTAACTCAGAGGTAATTGATACTTGCTCATTATTAACTTGTGTTTGCCTATTGACACCCAACTTATCTACCTGTGTATCTTCAGAAACTTTTTCGGAACTAGTTAAATTATCTGCTTGAATCTCATCATCAATTTCTTCTTGGCTAGCTAAAAGTCCTGCGTATTTAATTCTCTCTAAGCCTAACTGAAATCCAGTGTAGTCATGAATCATCTTACTCATGTCAATATCCAACTTGTAATCACGACGCAAGTTTTGAATTGCGCTCTTAATGGCTTCAATTTCTTTAATCGCTTCATTGTCTGTATTGATATCCAAAATCCCTTCAATATCATCAAGAAGAATGACACCATCTTCACGTCTTGCAGCAATAGAATGAAGTGCAAAGAAATTTTTCTTTAAACGCTCTATTTTTTGAGATAGTCTTTCATCTGTTAACCTCTGCTGGGCACGGCGCTGCATAAGATTCAATTTTTTAAACAGAACTTTAAAGTTATTTTCAAAACTTTGAAGTGCTTTATATTGATGCTCATCCAAAGAATTTCTTTGTCGTGTCCAGTTATTAACTACTTGAATAACATTCCGAGCAAAACCAACCTTATTAATTTGTAAATTTTTGTCGGGAAACTCTAACAGACTTGCTTGTATAGCATCAAGTATAGTTTTGTTATCGATATTTCTTAAAACTAAGTCTTCATTTAAAAAATCAATTTCTGTTTGCTCTACTTGGAGAAACTCTTGCAAATACAACTTTGTGGCTTGTATGCATATTTGTAATGGAATAATATCTTCTATCTCAATTTTCGGTGTAATATTATTAGCAACTAAACAGAATTCTTCTTTCAAAGCATCAAGCTGAAGTATAAATTGCTCTTTAAGTAAGGGTCTTCTATGCTGGCCACCTTTCCCTAATAATTGCCTTTTAGCATCATTACCACTATTATCACTATCCAATAAAACGATTACAGCTGGTTGCTCAATATCCCGTCCACGAGCTAGATAGACTAAATATGGAATATGTGATGCTGAACCAGAGGGAACAATAGTGATTTGATTGAGATCTAAAGTTTCTAAATTAGGAGTGTTATTTGATCTGAGATATGTTGTAGCTCCTGCAATAAGAATTTGGTCAGAAATGCCTTCAACCATTAAGTTACAATTGCCGATGAAGGCGGTTTCGCCAACATAAGCACCAATCGAAGACCGCAGAGGTTCATAATGATTTTTAGCTGCATCTTTAACTACTCTTGTTCCTTCATCCTCATTGCCCTTCTGTAATACTCGAATACGCTCACCATGATTTTTATCAATTAAAAAAGGAGAGTGTGTTACATAAACTACTTGGATTGGATAAATTAAATGCGAACCTGGTTCGGGACTGGCAAACAGATCAAAAACTTTAAGTAAGTCTTGTTGTGCTTGACTGGATAAGTAAGCATCTGGTTCATCCATTAACAATATTTCTGTTTTACTTGTATGAGGTTCATGAGAGCGGTATTGAATGTAATAGCTGAGAAAGTATCGTAATCCTTGGCTTCTCTCATTAAATGAATATTCAGTTCCAGTTCTATCAGTTATGGTAAAAACTAAATCATAGTCTCTTGCCATAACTTTTAAGGAGAAGTTGCGGTCTTGAACCCAATAGTTTGGGAAGTTTAAATTAATAGATAATTGTCTATTAATATTATCGATGATTCCATTTGCGTACCCTTGCATCCCATTTTTAATTGCCTTAGCTAAATCTAGCAACGCATTAGTATCCACTTGGGCTATCTTGCAAATTAATTTATAAGCTAAATTAAATTGTTTCTCTCTTCTTTCTTTTTCCTTAGAACTAAAACCTACTTCATCCAGTGCCGAAATAATTGACTTGATTGTTTCAATAGCTACTGGATCAACTACGGCCTTGTCTTCACCCCAGAGCAGACGAATTCTAGTAACTAATTCTGGGTTATCACTAAAGTTATCAAGTGCGTCTACGATTCTACTTCGTTGTTCCCGATCCAGAAGTTCAAATTTTCTGCTATCGATGTACTTCTCTTCACCTAAGTGAACTAGTTTTTTTATAGGAACACTAGATGGAAGCGCAACCTCAGATTCAATTCTGAGTATTTCTGGAAGTAAGCCCTGCAACTCGCTCGCTTGTTTTGTTCCTATCTTGTATGGTCTGTAATCTCCTTTTTCCGGTAGATATACTGTTAAACTATTGATATTGTTGCGGAATACAAAAAATCTCTCAAAAATTATGTTATCAGGAATTTCAAGAATTTTTCTTAAGCTAACCTCTTCGGTCTGAGTGAGTCCAGCCCATTCAGTTCCAAAATTGGGGTATTTTAATTCATTTTGTTTAACTGTAAAAAAATGAGAATAGCGACAAAAATCACTGCGTTCTATATTTTTCCCTGATATAGCTTTTTCGATAGCACTTAATAAGTGAGATTTTCCAGATTCATTTGCACCAACAATTGTTGTGATTTTTGGATGAATTGGAACTTCAATATATGGGTAAAAAGCATCATCTATTTTTTCCCAAGGTTTAGGTTTGACCCTGTGATCATTTTTTCTGAGGAAGTCATCGTTGAATGATTTATAAAAGCGAATGAAGACTGTTTTAAGATACATAGGTTAAAACTGATAGTACACTTGTGCTTACTTCCAAGCTTACTTAGTTATATCAGTAGTTTGTAAGACACGTCATCACGTAATCAATATTGAATAGATCAGCTAAACTTTCTTTAGTTCACACTTTGCCATAATTATATATACGCCCTCTACCCTCGATATCATACAAGCGAGGATGGACAGCCTGTAACGTTGCACGATCGCAGTTTACCTCTCTACAGAATTTGAGTTACCTTTAAGGGTGCAATGTGGAAACCTATGTACTCAAGGCAAAATGAATGCTTCCGTTTCAAGTAATCACACCTGATGTTGCTACTCAACAAGGACTGCAACAGGTTTACATGAGTCAGCATGGCATACTCTATCAAGGAGACTGTCTGAAACTGCTGTCAGCTTTGCCTGATGAGTCTGTAGAGCTTGTATTTGCTGATCCACCCTTTAATCTTGGTAAAGAATATGGTGAAGGTGTGAGCGATCGCATGGAGGTAGATAAGTATTTAGACTGGTCGCAACAGTGGCTAAATGAGTGTGTTCGCGTGCTGAAACCTGGTGGAAGTTTGTTTGTCTTCAACCTGCCTAGATGGTGCATGGAGTATGGTGCTTACCTCAATCGTCGGGGGATGTGGTTTCGCCATTGGATTGCTTGTAGAATGCCGAAGGCTTTTCCTAGAGGTAAAAGGATGTCTCCTGCTCACTATGGTCTAATTTATTACACAAAAGGGGAGCCAGCAGTTTTTAACAAAGTTTATACACCTATTCAAGTTTGTCGGCACTGTGGTGGAGAAATTCGTGACTATGGTGGACATCGAAAGAAGCTGAATGAAAAAGGTATTAATTTAATGGATGTCTGGGACGCACCAGAAGATGTTTGGGAAGATACAACCAAAGCTGATTCTACTGAAGTTTTATGGACATTAGCAGAAGAAATGTGGACTGATATCCCACCAGTTCGGCATCGTCGGCACAAAAAACGCGTGCCAAATGAACTTGCTCCCATTATGTTAGAACGGATTATTGCAATGGCATCGAATCCAGGTCAAATTGTGGTCGATCCATTTGGGGGTTCTGGGACTACATTCTATGCAGCCGAAAAACTACACCGTTACTGGATTGGTTCAGAAATTGGGGACACAGAACCAGCAGTAGAAAGATTGATTAATCTAGCTAATGGAGTTATTGAGCAATGGGAATCAGCAAGGGGAAGCAAAAAACCGAAGCAACAAAAAAACAATGCGTCACAACTGTCAATTCCTTTTTCTACATAGCGTTCAGATTAACGCACGACCATCTGTTCCTTTAGTAATCTTTGGTACACTGCTATCTAGTTGGTCGTGTTCAATTACGAAAATTGCGAAAAAACCCTCTTCAATTCTAACTGCTCGCCAAACATCAAAATAAGGTTCTAGCTCTTCATAATTACCAATGCGATCGGTTAGATAAGGGTAAAGTTTCCTACTTGGAAGTACCAAGGCAGCACCTAGAAAAACACCACGTAGCAACCCAAGAATCATTTTATTGATTGCGCGATGACTTGAGGAGATATTGCCTGTTTCCCACTCAAGAGCAAAAAGATAGTTATCAATGACTTTCGTTGCATCAACCTTTCCTGGTGATCTAGTTGCATAGTTAATCTGAGTTTCCAATTTCCATGCAAATCTATCTCTCAATGCAATCATGCAAGCTTCTTTAATAGGCTTAACACCATTACCGTGTTTTGATGGATTAATTGTAAAGCTGGATGCACCGGGAGGATGAACGATTAAAGAAATAGCATCTCGAATTTCAGCCCGAATTATAGACCAATCATTTGATTCTTCAAAACTACCAACACTGATCAAAGAAACCTCTTGAACAATTTTCATATTAACTACTCAATGACTTGGCTATGCAAGAGTAGTACAGTTCTGTGTAATATTTTTGAGAGTTAAGCTTAGTTTCCAGATTATGAAATGTACACTACATCTGAGGCTATATTACAACGCCAACGAAATGCTTTGCGAACAGGTCTAATGGTGTTTTGGGCAATGAGCAGTAGAATTCTTCCTAGATACAGAG
Organism: Nostoc sp. FACHB-152; assembly: GCF_014697475.1. Classification (GTDB taxonomy): domain Bacteria; phylum Cyanobacteriota; class Cyanobacteriia; order Cyanobacteriales; family Nostocaceae; genus Nostoc_B. Next base: position 83,065 of record NZ_JACJRV010000003.1, on the reverse strand, counting down.
CGTTTGAATGCGAAGGCGATCGCTAGTATTTAGCTTTGAAACTTCTGTAGCTTATATCTAAGTCTTACGTTTGAAATTTATTTTATCTACTCATCCCTAATTTTTCAGATGTAATCTTGGTAGAAAATTTATTGCATTTTTAATTACATATTATAATTATACCATTCTCTATATCCAAAAATATAAATATATTTATCCTCATCTTCACTTAAATTTACTGCATCTTGAAAATCAGGCGATCGCACCTTAAATAAACTGTCAATTTCTGCCAGATAATTTTTATGTTTACGTCTTTGTTGCTGTTTTCCAAATTTTGTAAAAAGTGATGCGATCGCTGATAGTGTTCCCAGCAGAATCAAAGTCATGGCGCAAAAAACTAATAATATAACTTCAATAATGCGTCGCATAACAACCTCTATCTCCTATCATAACTACACATAGATTTTAGCTATATTGTGGTGATGATTTCATCCGTCATTAATCATCTGATTTTGGTGAATATAAATAATTAATAACTCATGAATTATGACAAATGTACATCAGACAAAAGCATCCAAAAAAAATATAAAAATCTTAATTAAATAAGATACAAAACTAAACAAACCTTTGAGATGAATATTATTTAATCTGAATTTTATCTATAAAAGAAGCGATATATCTAGATAATTAATAAAAATCAATTTTTGCTAATCATAGCTAGCTGTCAACTACGATTGCAGGTTAATCAACAGAAGGTAGTATACTTGACTCAGTAATTGTATTACTTAGCCAAATATTTTTAAAGCAAAGGAATTTGGTATTACTCTAATGTTAAGTCCGGTAGTTACAGTCAGTATCTTCCAAAAACAACCCGACCCTCAAGCATATTCAGCAGGACAGGTCATCTTTGAGGAAGGACAGCCTGGCGATGTTATGTTTGGCATTGTCGAGGGGGAAGTAGACATATTAGTTAATGGTAAAGTCGTAGAGACAATTACATCTGGTGATATTTTTGGTACAGGAGTGCTTATAGGCATCAAAAATCGCACATATACTGCGATCGCCAAAACAGAGTGCAAACTTGCTTACCTTGATGAAAAAAGGTTTCTCTTCGCTGTGCAAGAAACACCTATGTTTGCATTGAATGTCATCAAAAAGTATTCAGAGCGTCTGTCTCGCTTGCAACACCTGATAGTTTAATCTAACCAAAATAATTGTAGAGACGCTGCATTGCAACGTCTCTACAGATTTATCTATTCAAGAATTCTAGTTAGAGTTTAAGTTCCACTAGTCCAAGAGTTGATGTACTCAACTTGATCTGGTGTCAAGGTATCGATATTAATACCAATAGCTTGCAACTTCAACCGAGCAATTTCTTGATCTACCTCGGTGGGAATGGAATGTAAACCAGGTTGCAACTTGCCTTTATTCTTCACCAAGTATTCACAAGCCATCGCCTGATTCGCAAAACTCATATCCATCACTGCGCTGGGATGTCCTTCCGCAGCAGCAAGGTTTACTAAGCGTCCTTCACCCAAAACAATCACTGATTTACCATTGTTCAGTTGATACTGTTGTGTAAAGGGGCGTACTTGCTTGATTTCTTTAGCTTGGCTAGCTAAGTATTTCAGGTCAAGTTCAATGTCGAAGTGACCAGAGTTACATACGATCGCACCGTCTTTCATGGCTTCAAAATGCTCACCGCGAATGACGTGCTTGTTCCCGGTGACAGTGATAAACAAATCACCTTGAGGTGCAGCCTCAGCCATTGGTAGGACTCGAAAACCATCCATCACAGCTTCAATTGCTTTGATGGGGTCGATTTCGGTCACAATCACGTTAGCACCCAAACCGCGCGCGCGTAGTGCTGTACCTTTACCGCACCAGCCATAACCAGCAACGACAATACTTTTGCCAGCTAAAAGAATATTTGTAGCGCGGATAATCCCATCTAAGGTTGATTGTCCTGTACCGTAGCGATTATCAAAGAAGTGCTTAGTATCTGCATCGTTGACGTTCATCGCCGGGAAGGTGAGAACGCCATCTTTATACATGGCGCGCAGACGCACAATTCCGGTTGTGGTTTCTTCAGTTGTGCCAATTAAATCAGCAATTTGCTCTTGCCGTTCTTGAATCAGAGTGGCAACTACATCACTACCATCATCAATAATAATGTTGGGGCGATGATCTAAAGCGATTTGAACGTGGCGGTTATAAGTTGCACTATCTTCGCCTTTGATGGCAAAGACAGGAATTTCATGATCGACAACGAGGCTAGCAGCTACGTCATCTTGGGTAGATAGGGGATTACTCGCAATTAAAAGCGCATCTGCACCACCAGCTTTGAGCGCAATAGCTAGATGTGCTGTTTCCGTGGTGACGTGACAACAAGCCACAAGGCGAATACCTGCAAAGGGCTTTTCTTGGGCAAAGCGATCGCGAATTTGCCGCAAAACCGGCATTTCTCGTCCAGCCCATTCAATGCGCTGTCTTCCCAAGGGAGCGAGGGCGAGGTCTTTAACCTCGTGCTTTAATCGGGGAGAAGTTGCGGTCATAAGTTCCTCAAAACGAAAAAAACGCACGTAAATGTTGATTACGTACTGTACTAGTTTATTTCAGGACTATGAATTTTTGGCTGTGATTGCCAAGAAGCTAGTCGATAGTCCTTTGGACTAGCTTGACGTTTGATTAGCCTAATGTCAACGTCATGTCCAGCTTTTTTCTATTTAATTTATTTTTATTAGAAATATAATTAGATTTTTATTTAAATAAATTTGTCAATTTAGTATTTTGTCATCTATCGAAAGAAATAAAATAGATACAGATTTCACTACCAACAGTATTAACGTTAAATTTTTGTCTATAAATTCTTTTTCTTTAAAATACGAATAATAAAAAAGTCTAGGTAAACCCTAGACTCCTTGATTTAGAATGAACTTTTAAAACAGTGAACAGTAAACAGTGATCACGGCGTATAGTGGGGGATTTAAACCCGCCACTAACACCTACTACCAATTGGTGTGATGTTTCGCCAAAGATAAACACCTCATTCTTTACTTATAACTGATAACTGATAACTGTTAAACGGTTGTATTTTCGCGTTCTATCTGTTGTCGAGTAGTATCAATTGCCGCATTAATACCCGATAGCCTTGATTCTAAATCATCTCGCATCCAAGTTAAGAACTTTAGTTTACGTTCTAAATGAGCTTTGTGCGAAATAGGTTCGCTACCATAACAGAAGTTACCCCAAAAAGGAAACATATTTTGCCTCTGGTTTTAGCTAAATAAAAGTGCAATATATTGCACGACTAAATTACATTCTGGCTAAAAATAATAAGACTGGTAGAGTAAAAACCGACCACAAAATTACGTGCTTGACGAACCTAAATCAAAATTATTTTCTACTTTGAGATAGTAGCTTTATTTCCTGCACTTATAATTCCACCGTAACGTCACAATGCTAGAATCAAGCAGAGTTTAGTGCTGACTGTGATTGCAATTTTTGATTAGGCAAGACAAACATTATAGCAGATTTCAGACCTTTAATTATGTTTTCCCCACTAGAGAGTAATCGCTCCCAGAAGTTTTTCTTAATTTGATGATGCTTAATAGCGGTACTTGCTTTATTAACGTTACGTAAACTTTCAAATAAGCTAATTAAAGCATCAAACATTGTCCCGACAATTGTTTTTGTGCCTACTTTGGTTGGCAAAGCTATATTTGGTGCAGTTTGAATAAGATTGACTAAATGCGATCGCATTTGTTCAACTGGCATTAATTGGGTTGAATAATGAACAATAATCGATGCAGCTGTAGGATTAATCCGGACTGTTGCATTCTTAGTTTGAGATTCTATTACTAACTGAAGTTTTTTAGCATATTCCGTATCTTTAGATAGCCGAGGAATCCGAAAGCGAATTCTTCCTGGCATTGCATGGGCAACGCTATAAGATATCTTTTGTACTGGTGCTGTTTGAGGTTGCCCACTTTTCCTAATAGGACGATTTTTGTTGGATTTAAATGAATTTCGCTCAATCATGTTCAATTTAATGTAATATAAAATATTTTTTTATAATAGTTATTTAACTATTTATTCATATTAAGTAGTTGAATTTAATTGACAATCTATCAAAAGAATAGTTTACATTTCTATCAATGGGATGAAGATATGAACTAACAGCTTCATCTGTATAGGACTCATATTTAATTTTTGAAAAAATCAGTACATTTTTACCTGCCTTCTTTGCTATTGCCTATTGCCTATTGCCTTTTCTCAAATAAATCAACAGGTTTGCTTTGCAGGTTATCTGCTAATAATTGCACCCTCTCAACTACACTAATTATATATTTGTAATTTGGGACAGGTGCGTTGGGTATATATCCAACTTCTTGAGCTAACTTTGAGGGGAACTCACTCATAACTTTGCGAATATACTCTTGGCGGTTGCGTTCTACAGTCGAACCAATTAAAACCACACCAGGTGGAACATAGTGTGGATCTGTGTAAAGGATGCGAAGTTTAGTATCTTGTAGAGTTGACTTGTAGCGATTATACTCCTCGATGGAAACAGCACCAGCATCAGCTTTGCCTTGTGCTACCCATTCCAGAACGGTTGTAGGTGTAGGAGCAAATAAGACTTCAGCCAAGGTTAAGCCATAAAGATTAAACAGTGGAAAATAATAACCCGTAGCTGAACCTAATTCTCCTAACGCTACTGTTTTACCTTGTAAATTCTTTAAATCACGGATAGGTCTATCCTCACGACTTACCAATACAGAGCGTACATTATTCACCCCAACTAAAGGAAAAAGCGGAATATATTGATAATGAGCGATCGCCACAGCAGCTATACCAGGTGGTGCAAATACCAATGACCAAGCGCGAGATTCCAAACGTTCAATAGCTTTATTTTCGTTAAAAGTTGGTTCTAAAATAATTCTTGTTTTTGTCGCTTCAGCTAAATAACGATTAAATTTAGCATACTGATTAATTATTTCTGTTCCCCCATCATAGTCAATTACACCAATAGTTAATCCGCCTTCAAGTGTTTTTTGTGACTTACAGCCATGAACTATTAAGAATAGCAACTGACCAAGAAAAAAACGACGTGTTAATTTTTTAAACATTCTAAATTTTAGTTACAGCAACTATACTTGCTTTTATCAGTAAACTTAGCTAGAGTAACTTTCATATCACCGTGTATAATAAAACATTTAAAACTAAAAATTATGTTAAAAAACTTAAAAATTGGTACTAAGTTTACCCTGCTTTTAACCATAGTTTTTCTCATCAGCATTGTAATAAGTGGAACTGTCTTATCTAGTGTACTCCAGCATAGAGCGCAAGTTGAAGTAACTAGTAAAGCCTCAATTCTGATTAAAACAATGACTTCTGTGAGAAAATACACCCAAAATCAAGTGAGAAATTTACTGTTATCTAGACTAGAAACAGACCCATTATTTATACCAGAAACAGTACCAGCTTACTCAGCAACAGAAGTATTTGCAAATCTACGCAAAAATGAAGAGTATCAAAATTTCTTTTATAAAGAAGCTACCTTAAATCCAACTAATTTACGAGACAAAGCCGATAGTTATGAAGCACAAATTGTCAATCGCTTTCGCAAGAATCCCGCACTCAAAGAAATTGCTGACTTTCGTAGTTTACCAGAAGGCACAGTATTTTATATTGCTCGTCCCCTAGCTGTTACAGAACAAAGCTGTCTGCAATGCCATTCTACCCCAGACAAAGCTCCTAAAAGTCAGTTAAGAACTTACGGTTCAGAAAATGGTTTTGGTTGGAACTTTAATGAGATAGTGGCGGCTCAGATAGTCTCTGTTCCTTCTGAAGAAGTATTTGATAGCGCGCAAAGAGCTTGGTTATTAATTATGGCATTTTTAGTGTTTATCTTTGCCATAATAGTGCTTTTAATTAACTTCTTAATTAAAAAGACCATAATTAAGCGAATTCAAAAAATTGAAAGAATCGCTCAAAAAGTTAGTACTGGAGATATGACTGCTGAATTTGAAGAAAATACTCATGATGAGATTGGTAGTTTATCAGCAGCATTTAATCGGATGAAATATAGTTTAAACATAGCTATGGATATGTTAGATAAGCAGAACTAGTTATACCACCAATTGTTTATGAGGCTGCATAGAATTAGCCTACCCTAGCGCCTCTTACTTAAGGCTACGGTGTACACACAAATCATCTTATCACCCTCTACAACAGGTAAAATTGCCAGTGCTGAGGGGAAAAATTATGGGTGCGTCTCTGATTGAACATTTGCGACAAGTTGAAGATTTAAAATTAAGCGATATGAGTATACAAGATTTGCCTCATGTCGAAAAAACCAGATTGTGGATGTTCGGTTTATCAGACTATATAGACAATAAAAACTTGATAAATTCTATATAGTGAAGCGCAACCGGAAAATATACTATGAGTAATCTTTCTCCTCGCCAACCAGAGAATATTACACCTGAAGAAGTTAGCAAAAATCAGTTTTGGGAATATGTGCAATCTCTAAATCGAGAAACGGTTGTTCAGCTATCTAAACCAGATTCACCAGAAGTATTACAGTTAATTAATCAAGCTATTGTAGCTATGTTGGGAAATTTACCCAATGATAGATTTAATACTCTAATTACTACTAGCCGCGAAGAATTGGGTAGGTTATTAGGTTCGGCTATGGTGGATGGCTATTTTTTACGCAATGCTGAACAAAGATTTCAAATAGAAAAAGCTTTGCGATTAACAGATGACCAAGCTAAAAATATTCAGCAATTCTAGTGCCACTACATCACTACATTTTACTATATGATTGGGCTTCTCTGCGTTTTGGCATTTGCAATCAATAACCCTCCCAAATATCGGGAGGGTGTTTCTATTAATTTACTTACATCCTAAAGATTCACGTGTATCCACACCAGTTTTAGAATTGACACCACTAGCCTTAGCACAGAGTTTTTTTACCTGTGGGCCATCTAACACTGCATTCGTAAAATCTGCACCTGTAATCTCAACATTATCAAAGGTCGATCGCAGCATCATCGCATCTGTCAAAATCGCATCGCTTAAGTTAGTGTTTTTGAATTTGGCTAGATAAGCTATGCCATTACTAAAATCTACACCCTGAAAATTGACTCCTTCGAGGACGGTACCGTTAAACACACCTCCACGTAAGTCAGCATTGCTGAAGTTAGCATTCTCTAAATCAAGATTGGTAAACTCACTACCAATTAAACTTTGTCCTGAAAAATCTTTTCCCTTAACTTCATCGCCAGCAGAACGAGTAATACTCGAAGAACTAGCAGCCTGCGCTGACAAAGGAAATAACAATAGAATCATAGCTAAGGCAAAACTAGCTAGTATGCGCCAATACTTCATAATGTCTTCTTAACAAATCTCAACATTCCTAACAATAAGATTACTAGGGAATGGGGAGTAGAGAGTAAGCAGTAGGGTATGTATTTGATGCTTGATAGTAACAACCAATATATTTAGGGCATTAACTAATAATAAAGCAGAGACAGCAAAAGACTTTTAACCCTGAAACCTGTAACCTATCACCTGTCATCTGTTACCTATCACCTCCTATACCTTGCCAGCTAAATTAAAGGTAATCCCGTAGGATATATAGTTGAAGTGCGATCGCAAAGCATAACTACGTGTCTAATCAAGAAAACATCGCCACATCCTTGGCGCGAACTCCTTTATATCAACTGGGTGTAGAACTCAAAGCCCGCCTGACCAGCTTTGGTGGTTGGGAAATGCCCGTACAATATGGTGGTATCACCAGCGAACACGAAGCCGTGAGAACTGCTGCGGGGATGTTTGACATTTCCCACATGGGCAAATTCACGCTAGAAGGGAAAAAAGTCATTGACCAACTCCAGGGTTTAGTACCTTCGGACTTGAATCGATTACAACCTGGTCAAGCACAATATACAGTATTGTTAAATCCCCAAGGGGGAATAATTGACGATATTATTGTCTATTATCAAGGTGAAGATAGTACAGGTGTAGAGAAAGTGGCGATCGTTGTCAATGCAGCGACCACTACCAAAGATAAAACATGGCTATTGCAAAACCTCAATTTAGATCAAGTAAAATTTCAAGACATCTCACCAGAAAAAGTTTTAATTGCCCTGCAAGGGCCACAAGCAGTTAAATATCTCCAGCCATTTGTCGCAGAAAACCTCCAACCAATCAAAGCATTTGGTCATTTACAAGCAACCCTACTAGGTCAACCCGCCTTCATCGCCCGTACAGGTTACACCGGGGAAGATGGCTTTGAAATTATGGTAGACCCAGAAGTAGGCATAGAACTATGGCTTAGTCTTTACAACGCTGGTGTCGTTCCCTGTGGGCTAGGTGCAAGGGATACCCTGCGTCTCGAAGCCGCAATGGCACTTTACGGTCAAGACATCGACGATACAACCACACCCCTAGAAGCTGGTTTAGGGTGGTTAGTTCACCTCGATACCAAAGGCGATTTTATTGGTCGGTCAGTCTTAGAACAACAAAAAGCCAACGGACTGCAACGCCGACTCGTAGGTTTAAAAATGCCAGGACGTAACATAGCCCGTCACGGCTACCAAGTTTTATCCGCAGGTCAAGTCATCGGAGAAGTTACCAGTGGTACTATCTCTCCTACACTTGGTTACCCCATTGCTTTAGCCTACGTTCCTACCAAACTAGCAAGCGTCGGCCAGCAACTAGAAGTAGAAATTCGCAGTAAAACATACCCAGCCGTGGTAGTCAAACGCCCCTTTTATCGCTCAAAAACTAAAGCCTGAACTTACAAGTTGCTACGCGTCTACTTACTTCATACTTTGCAGTTTTTAAGGAATAATGTGTTGTGAACTACTCAATAGACCTCTTGCAAAACTCTTTTTGCAAGAGAGGGCAAAGGGAAAAGGTAAAAGGGAAAGGGTTTTTTCTTATCCCTTTACCCTTTCCCCCTTACCCTTTTCCCGACTTCTGCATGAAGTCTAATCTAGAGTAAAGCTCCTGATCAAAGATGATTAGCATTACTGTTGGGACAATAATTGTTGTGATATCGGAGAGTAATTTATATGTCTGAATATCCTGAAGATTTGAAATACCTGGATAGTCATGAATACGTGCGCCTAGATGGTGACATGGCTACCATTGGTATTACTCAATTTGCTATCAAGGAATTAGGTGAAATTGTGTTTGTAGAATTGCCTGACCTTGGTACTCCTCTTGACAAGGGCGACAATTTTGGCACAGTTGAATCAGTAAAAGCCGTTGAATCATTAATTTCACCAGTAACAGGTACAGTAGTAGAACGTAATGATGCGGTGATTGATGATCCTGAAGTACTGTCAGATGATCCCTACAACGATGGATGGTTTTTGAAAGTACGTATTAGTGATCCTAGTGAACTTGACGAAGCCTTGACTGCGGATGAGTATAGTGCCTTGGTTGAAGGCCATTAAGAAGTATGAAGTATGAAGTATGTATACGCCCTTTGGGGAGCTTCCCGCAGAGTAATTTCATACTTCGTACTTTTCTTTTAGTGTCGGCTTGTGAAAAGAATTTTTTATTGCAAAATATTAAATAGTTGCGTCCGGAGTTCAATTTGTGGTATTTCATGCCCCTCACCCCAAGTCCACCCACCCAGTAAATTCATCGTCCTCTAATTTTTTAGAACGACATATAGGCCCTAACTCCCATGAGATTCAGCAAATGCTGGAACTGCTGGATTTTTCCAGCTTAGACGACCTCATCGATCGCACAGTACCACAAGCAATCCGGTTGCAGCAAACGCTACAATTACCCGACGCACAAAGTGAGTACGCAGCATTAGCCAAGTTAAAAAACATTGCTGCTAAAAATCAAGTTTGTCGTTCATACATTGGTATGGGATATTACGACTGCATTACACCACCTGTAATTGGACGTAATATCTTAGAAAATCCCGGTTGGTATACTGCTTACACTCCCTATCAGCCAGAAATTGCCCAAGGACGACTGGAAGCACTGCTGAATTTCCAAACCATGATTATTGACTTAACAGGTTTGGAAATTGCCAACGCTTCATTACTAGATGAAGCAACAGCCGCCGCCGAAGCGATGAGTATGAGTTACGGCATCAGCAAAAATAAAGCTAATAGCTACTTTGTCTCCCGTGACTGTCATCCCCAAACTATCGATGTGTTGCAAACAAGGGCGAAACCTCTGGGAATTCACATTATAGTTGGCGACCATCAGACATTTGACTTTACTCAACCAATTTTTGGGGCAGTTTTACAATATCCTGCCACCGACGGCACTATTTACGACTATCGCGCCTTTATTGACAAAGCCCATGAATTAGGGGCGTTAGTTACTGTCGCCGCCGATCCTCTCAGCTTAACTTTACTCACACCACCCGGCGAATTTGGTGCTGATATTGCCGTGGGTAGTACGCAACGCTTTGGTATTCCCTTAGGGTTTGGCGGGCCTCATGCAGCATACTTAGCTACCAAAGAAGAATATAAACGCCAAGTACCAGGGCGCATTGTGGGGGTATCAAAGGATGTCAACGGTAAGCCAGCATTACGTCTAGCATTACAAACCCGCGAACAGCACATCCGTAGGGAAAAAGCAACAAGTAACATCTGTACCGCACAGGTACTACTGGCAGTTATGGCAGGTATGTACGCTGTCTATCACGGGCCAGAGGGACTGAAGAATATTGCGGAGAATATTCACCAGCTAACTTCAATCTTGGCAGTAGGCTTAAAGCGTCTAGGTTATAGGATTAGTTCAGAAAATTACTTCGATACGCTACGCTTAGAATTAGGCACACACAGCCTCAAAGCTATTCTTGAAGCTTGCCAAGCTAGAAATATTAACTTACGAATTTTTGATGATACTGCTGTTGGTATCTCTCTTGATGAGACAACTACATCGGAAGATTTAATTGACCTGTGGCAAATTTTCGCGCTTAAAGATGAATTACCCTTCACTATAGAAGAATTAACTGACTCAACTTGTCATATTATTCTACCTCGCCAAAGCCGCTACTTAACTCATCCAGTATTTAACCGTTATCACTCCGAAACTGAGTTGTTGCGTTATCTGCACAAGTTAGAAACCAAAGATTTATCGCTAACTACATCGATGATTCCTTTAGGTTCCTGCACAATGAAGTTGAATGCAACAGCCGAGATGATCCCAGTGAGTTGGGCGGAATTTGGCAAGATACATCCTTTTGCACCATCATCGCAAACTTGGGGTTATCAAATTCTGTTCCAGCAACTTGAGGCGTGGTTAGCTGAAATTACTGGGTTTGCCGGAATTTCGCTGCAACCCAATGCCGGTTCTCAAGGCGAATATGCTGGACTTTTAGTAATTCACGAATATCACGCCAGTCGCGGCGAAGCACACCGCAACGTCTGTTTAATTCCGACTTCTGCACATGGGACAAACCCTGCTAGTGCGGTTATGTGTGGTATGAAAGTGGTAGCCGTTGCCTGCGATGCTGACGGTAATATTGATGTGAATGACCTCAAAGCCAAGGCAGAAAAGCATAGTAGTGAACTTGCGGCTTTGATGGTGACATATCCCTCAACTCACGGGGTATTTGAGGAAGCAATTCAAGAAATTTGTGATATTGTGCATCGCCACGGTGGACAAGTATATATGGATGGGGCAAACATGAACGCCCAAGTCGGTTTGTGCCGTCCGGGAGATGTGGGTGCAGATGTTTGTCACTTGAATTTACACAAAACCTTCTGTATCCCTCACGGTGGTGGCGGCCCAGGGATGGGGCCAATTGGGGTAGCCGCCCATCTCATTCCTTTTCTACCTGGACACGCTGTAGTTCCTATCACTAAATCAAATCAACAGTCAACAGGGGCTGTTGCTGCTGCACCTTGGGGTAGTGCCAGTATTTTGGTCATTTCTTGGATGTACATTGCCATGATGGGGGCGACGGGTTTGACCCAAGCAACCAAGGTGGCAATTCTCAATGCTAACTATATTGCGAAGCGGCTAGAAACTTACTATCCAGTGTTGTATAAGGGCAAAAATGGTTTAGTTGCCCATGAGTGTATTTTAGATTTGCGATCGCTCAAAAAATCCGCCAACATCGACATTGATGATATTGCTAAACGGTTAATAGATTACGGTTTCCATGCACCGACTGTCTCCTGGCCGGTGGCAGGTACAATCATGGTGGAACCCACAGAAAGCGAATCTAAGGAAGAATTAGACCGTTTTTGTGATGCCTTGATTGCTATTCGCCAAGAAATCGCCGAAATTGAATCAGGCAAGATGGATATTGAAGATAATCTGTTGAAGAACGCACCCCACACCGCCGAAAGTCTCATTGCTGGCGAATGGACTCATCCCTATTCCCGCGAACAAGCCGCCTACCCCGCACCTTGGACGCGTGAAGCTAAATTCTGGCCGAGTGTTGGTCGTATCGATGCAGCTTTTGGTGACCGGAATTTTGTTTGTTCTTGTCTACCAATGGAAGCGTATGCTTCTTAGGAAAGCAGAAGATTAGGAAAACTAGTGTTGAGTGTTGACGGTCAACACTCAACACTCAAGTTTGAGATCACCATATAATTTTTTTGATAATAATTATAAATTCTTGCTAAAATTATCAGCAATTTTCCATACTACTTGTGTATTTTACTGTAGCTTTATGCTATGTTGCGATCGCAGTTAGTAGTTATCCTGAGATTAAAGATAAGGCAAATAATAATACACTGCTTGTTAGCAACAAGAGCAAAAATTTACATAAGTAGCTTAATTGGAGGCTGTTTAAGCCATGCAAGGAAAATTCCTAGTTTTGGGTTTGGCTGCTTTGGCGATATTTGGTTGTAACAAAGAGGTAGCGACACAACCTGCACAAAACGCTAGTAGCCAAGGTGTTCAAAGTATTCAACCGCCGAAAACTGCATCTCGCGCAGGTACAGTTGTGAAATCAGGTAGTTTTGTGAAAGCAGAACACAAGACCACAGGGATGGCTCGCATTATCACTGAAAACGGTAATAATTTTTTGGAACTAGACCAGAACTTTAAAACAGACAATGGGCCAGACTTGTTTGTAATTCTCCACCGCCAAGAAAAATTACCCATTTCTGGTCTTAAAAAACAAGATTACGTCACTTTGGGGACACTACAAAAAGTGTCTGGAGCGCAACGTTATGCTATTCCTGACAGTGTGAAGATTGCAGACTTCGCCAGTGCAGCTATTTGGTGTCGCCTATTTAATGCTACCTTTGGCTATGCCGCATTCAGCAAATAATTTTAGTGAGTATCCCTAAAATTAATGGTCATAGATAGTGGGAAAAGTAATGAATTAATATTAGCGGGAACACGGGTTTATGAATCATCGTCGCCAGAAGATACAAGTAGAAATCCTTAAGCACAGCTACAGCCACTAAAACTAATTCGAGCCTTTAAAAGAAGCTCTTCTCTCGAAACACAACGAGCATCCCCAAGAGGAAGACAACCAGTTAGAGGGAGATCACCTGTGTCTGCTGCTAATAATCAGTGTTTACAGAGAGGAATTCCTGTAATATCTTTGATTCTCGAATCTTAATCAGGATTAACTACTGTAGCCGACTCCACATGGCGTTTCTATGTTCCTCGAACTTCTACGCTAGTATTAAAACTGATTGTTCAAAATGAAGATAAGCAATACGTTTACAAACAAAAAGCCAAATTTAGTAATAAAACTGGAATAATTGTTTTAAATCTAACTGTTAATTATTTAGTATTAAACAAAAAATCCAAATGAAAATTATCAGTGGTTTGTCAACTGGCCGATAAGTCTCAAAATAAATGTGTAGCAGGTTTAAGACAACGCCTACTACCAAATTCGCAACTAGCAAGAAAACTAAAACAAGTAACTAAACGAGAGCGTGCAGTTTTATATGCAGAAGCTGGTATTGAGTCAGATACAATCACCACTCTAGCTCAAAGGCACTATTTGGAGGCTAATAATCAAGAACTTGCATTTGAATGGAAAGGACTAAGCACAAGCAGAGATGTTAGCTTAAATAAGCAAATAGCGCAGCCGCCACTAATTCCTGAGTCATTAGTATTGAAACCGAAAACAGCCTCAAATTTTAATAACCGAACGCAGGAGTAGATTAATATGAACAATTTTTTACCAAAACTTTCAACTAAAGTAATTTCTGGAATTACAATACTTGCGCTTGTCTGTTCCATAGCTCCAGTAAAAGCACAAGTCAAAGTTAAATTACCACCAAATCTAGGCGCACCTGGACGCAGAGTTCCTGGTGGCTCTCGCGGTCAAAATTGTGTTGCTAGACATCAACATTTAACTGCTTTGATTCCGAAATCAAATATTTCTTTAACAACTGTATCCAACCCCGCACTCTATTTTTATATTCCTCAGAATCAAGCACGACAATTAGAATTAGTGATCACAGATGAAGAAGACCAACTAATTTACAAGCAAAACTATAAATCTATTGGTAATCCTGGCGTGGTTGGTATCCCTCTACCCGTTAATACACTAAAAAAAAGCCAAACTTATAAATGGAGCTTCTCCATAATTTGCAATACTGAAGACCGTTCTTTAGATAAATTAGTTAACGGAGCAATCAAACGCGTTAACAATTCTAGTGTTTTAAGTAAGGTAAAAAAAGCTAACCTTCAAGAACGTTTAAGTATCTATGCAGAAGCAGGTATTTGGCAAGATCTACTTGATACTTTAGCCCAATTGCGCTATTCCCGTCCTTACGATACAGCACTCAAAGCTGATTGGGAAAGCTTGTTAATGAGCCAAGGCATAGAATTTGATAAACAATTGGCTCAAGCACCTTTAGCCAAGCAAGAAAATGTGATGCAACAAATTAATTAAACTCTAGGATTTGTGATCTATATGATCGGGTAGAATAAGCATCAAATAAGATTTAGTAAAATTATGGGGTTTCAGCTCCACGACTTATTTAAAAAGCCGGGGAGCTGATTATTTAATTAATCAACTAAGTTTGTAGGTAAGTATACAATACTGTTCGGTTAAGCATTTTTAACTTGTAATCTGGTTTTGGGAAAAGGTTAAAGGTAAGGGTTAAAGGCTTTATTCTACTTTTTACCCTTTCCCCCTTAACCGAAAGGTATTGGGTAAGTATAATATTCACTACTAATGTCAGAAAATCAAAATGAAATTTTGTATACATCTACGGAATGCAACATAGATGTAATGTATCAACATAAGTAAAGCCCAAGACCGTAAATTCCCAGGACGTAGGGGGATTGACTATGAAATCCGTTTTTCTGATTAGATGCTTCTGTGTTGCCTTGATACTTGCTTCTATATTACCTGTTAGCTTAAATAAAGCACTAGCAAAACTTCCTGGCACTGTGCAAGCCCGGATTGATTACAAAAAATATATGCAACTGGGTTACACTGCGACCCGCCAGCGTAATTACGCAGAAGCTATAGATTATTTTAAACAAGCACTTTATGAAAGGCCAGGCGATCGCAATGCAACTATAGCCATACGTAATCTCGAAATTTATGTCTCGCGCGATCGCCGGGCTAGTAATAACGCAAAAGCCTACGTCACTTACATCCCCACAAATCTTGGTGTAGCTAAAAGGCGCATACCAGGAGCTACCCGTTCTGGCTATATACATCTCAATGAAGCAGGAGAAGCTTGCATTCAAGGTAAACAACGCTTAACAGCACTTACCCCGGAATTTGACACCCAAAGAACAACCAAAGCGAACCCATCCTTCTTTTTCTACTTACCGCAGACATCTGCACCAGTCATGGAATTGGTTTTACAAGATGACCAAGAAGAGGTAATTTATAAAAAAACCTTACCAGTACCTAGCCAACCCGGAATTGTAAGTTTAAGTTTGCCTGTTGATGCCAATGTACCAAAATTGAAAGTTGGTAAGTCCTACCAATGGTACTTCTCGCTAATTTGCGATCGCAAAGAACGAAGTTCAGACTATGTAGTTCATGGTTCTATCGAACGCATTGCACCTGATCAAACACTCCAAACTCAGTTAGCAAAAGCCAAGCCCGAAGAGCAAGCAGCTATCTATGCGTTATCAGGAATTTGGGAAAATCCATTAACTATTTTGACTCAATTACGCCAATCAAGCCCCAATGATCTGGCAATTAAGAATGACTGGGAAGACTTGTTACGATCTGCTGGATTAGAAACAATTGTTAAAGAACCTTTAGTACCTTGTTGCACACTCAAGTAAATGAAAAGAATTGAACTTTCCTCGCAGAACTTGGCGTTGAATATCCCTGCTCCCTCCTTAAAAGCAACTCAGCGATGAAAACCAGCTACACATAGCATCGACAGTTGAAGCCATCTACCTACAATTGCTTTTAATATAGAGATTCAACCCAACGGGGAAGTTGTGTGCTTCCACGCAGTGGACACACCATCAAAATCAAACCTTTTTAACACTATGCTTGCAGGGGTGAAAAAGTTCTTTACACAGCCAGTGATTGTTTCGAGTGTAATAGTCACACTCGTTTTGGCTGGAATCCAAAAGCTAGGGCTATTAGAATCTTTTGAACTGACAATTTTTGACCAGATGGTGCAGAAACGCCCAGTTCTACCTCCCGACCCCCGCCTGTTGATTGTCGGATTCACTGAGCAGGATATTCAAAAACTCAAACAATCATCACCATCTGGCGAAGTATTAAGCAAGGTCTTGAGTAAATTAGAAAGCAACCAAGCCCGTGTCATTGCTTTGGATTTCTTTCGGGATGTACCTGTAGAACCTGGTCATGCCAAACTATTAACCTACCTGCAAACTAGCGATAAAACTCTTGCTATTTGTAGTGCTACCGCTCCTCCTCCCCAAGGATTGCAGCCAAATAATATCGGATTTGCTGATCTCCCAGAAGATCCCGACAGTGTAATTCGTCGCGCCCTGTTGTTTGCCAACCCAGAATCTAAATCGCCCTGCAAAAGCCAGTATTCAATCGCAGTATTAGCCGCATTACGATATTTAAAAGAAACTGCCAATATCAAACCGCAAATCACCCAAACAGGCGACACATTAACATTAGGTAAGACTGTATTTCCCCGCTTGCAACGAAATTCTGGCGGTTACATCGAAGCAGATAATGGTGGGTTCCAAATCTTGCTCAACTACCGTTCTCTAAACAATGTTGCTAGACAGGTAAGTTTTATAGATGTACTCAACAATAAAGTTAATCCTGATTGGGTCAAAGGTAAAATTATTTTAATTGGAGCGACTGCACCGAGTAAACAGGACATTCGCAATACTCCATACAGTACTGGCAGAAAAGATAACGTGGGCAAAATGCCAGGGATTGTTATCCATGCCCAAATAATTAGTGAAATTCTGAGCGTAGTTCTCGACAAACGACCGATATTTTGGTATTTGCCGGAATGGGGTGAAATTATCTGGATTTGGGTTTGGACTTTACTAGGTGCGTCAGTTGCATCGCAAGTTCAGCATCCACTACGTCTAGGGTTAGCAGGTGGAGCGTCTTTAGCAATTTTGCTAGGGAGCAGTTTTTTCATCTTTACCCTGTCTGGATGGGTACCACTGGTACCACCTGCATTAGGAATAATTGCCGCGAGTGGTAGTGTAATAATCTACAGTGCCTACCGGAACAAAAAACAGGGAGATGAAATCGCTTCTAAAATTCAAGAACAAGAAAAAACTATTTCTTTGTTGCAGTCTTTATTAAGAGAAGGTGGGGCTACGACTTTTGATGATCAGCATCTGTTGAATACTATGCCCCAAAGTGGCGAATTGCTCAATAATCGCTATAAAGTGACGCAAATACTAGGTGCAGGAGGTTTTAGTTATACTTACTTAGCTGAAGATATCAAACGCCCTGGTTTCCCTAAATGTGTTGTTAAGCATCTGCAACCAGCGCAAAGTGACCCAAGGTTTCTAGAAGTTGCTAGACGCTTATTTAAAACAGAAGCAGAAATACTAGAGATATTGGGAGAGCATCATCAAATTCCGCAATTATTTGCTTATTTTGAAGAAAATCAGCAATTTTATCTGGTGCAGGAATTCATTCAAGGGACTTGTTTGCAAGAGGAACTTAGTGTTGGTAACTGTCTTGGAGAAGCTGAAGTTATCAAGCTCCTGAAAGAAGTTTTGGAAGTGTTAATATTTGTCCACGCTCATAACGTTATCCATCGAGATCTCAAACCCAGCAATTTGATCCGGCGAGAAGCTGACAGCAAGATAGTTTTAATTGACTTTGGTGCAGTCAAACAAATCCAACCTCAGCCAGAAGAAGAAAACTTAACGGTAGCAGTGGGTACTCTTGGTTATGCATCACCAGAACAACTCATGGGTCAGCCAAGGCTAAACAGTGATATTCATGCTTTGGGGATGATTGGAATTCAAGCTTTAACTGGGAAAAGTGCCAAAGAAATTCAACGTGACCCGCAAACAACTGTGCCAATTTGGCAAAATATGGCAAAAACTTCAGATGGGTTAGCGAAGATTTTAGAACGGATGACTGCTTACGACTATCTCCGAAGATATCAATCGGCTCAGGAAGTTTTAGATGATTTGAAAAAACTCTAGTACAAGATGAAAAATACGATCGCTTGTGTCTACTCCACCCATTGCTACTTTAGGCATAAGCGATCGCTCTAGTATCTATAACTTAAGTTGTGAAATTTAAGCACAATTTCATGAAATTACTGATCAAAAGATTGTAGTCATAAATGGCATATCGGCTGCAAAATAGATGTTTTTAGGGACTATTAATATCACTATACTTAGTAAGTATATACACAGAAGTCAAGTATGAATAACTTTGGGAGAATTATAAGCAAGAAAAACTTCCTGATTTGGAAACCTGGGCAAGATCAAAAAATTAATCTGACTGGGCAATGTTTATAACAAGATTGATCAATTTTCACTCTTTTCATAACTTGCATCCAAGTTTGGCTGTACACCCACCATAGTCTCATTCAGCAAATTATGAAACCAAGATTCCTTAGCACCACAGCCTTAATCACAATAACATGGTTCACGCCTGTGGGCGAAATTCAACCCGCACCTGCTAGTCAAAGCTACAGAGATAGTTTCAATCAAGTAGTTGAGATGAGTTCTAGTTCTAGTTCTAATGATGTAGAGCAGCAATTGTCTGGTCTACTGTTAATTGCTGGTGCAGGAGTTATTGGCTGGTTGGCCATGAAAAATAGTAAAAAAGTTGTTGTTCAACAACAGTTTCATCAAAACAATTTAAAACAGAGTATACCGAAAGAGCGATCGCCCTCGACTGCTCAATCTATTAAAGCACAGTCTAATTCCCAAACAGAAACAACAGATATTTCCACATACATTAAACGCGCTTATAGTCATTTTAGACAAGGCGATACTCAACAAGCGATCGAGGAATTTAATAAAGCTATTGGCTTTAATCCCCAGAGTGCCTATCTTTACGGCGAAAGAGCAAATTTTCGGTGCAAAAAATTGGGCGATAAAGAGGGAGCAATAGAAGACTATAGCAAAGCAATTTGTATTCACCCGCAAAACGCGCTTTTTTACCTTTGGCGCAGCCAAGCCTACAATGAACTTGGTGAACAAAAAAAAGCTATAGAGGACTATAATACAGCTGTTCGCCTAGCACCTGAAAATACTGTGTATCACTATTTTCATGGGGCTGTGAACTCTAGAGAATAATTAAATATTTTAAATAATCTGGATCATTTAACTGCATAAATTAGCAATTATTCTAAAACTTAAATTTTATTTTTATATAGTCAATAAATATAGCAGTTTTCATCCCTATGAGGTACATTCTTCTAGTCTAGGCAATAGGCAATAGGCAATAGGGAACAGGAAAGAAGGAATAAAAGGATACTGAGTTTTTTTCAGAAATCAAATATGAATCCGATAGTCCAAATGATTCATTAACTAGTGAAGGACTTTGGCTAGATATACAGCACATTGCAGGTAAATGAGATACAGATTTTAAGAACAAAGCCATATACCAACAGGCTTTCACCCCTATTGCCTATTGCCTATTGCCTGTTTCCTGCTGTAAGTACACCCAACACGACAGTACAACAGCGTCCATTCAGCACAGGCTTTACACAATTACCCAAGGCTGCTGGTACTATATTCAAGGTTCCTGCTATTGGCTGGATATACAACAAGGGCGAAGTTACATTGACAGCCTATGTTGCCACTGCAAACAATAACACATCCTGGTTTAAATCTACCTGCCATGTCCCCTGCAAACTTTTTGAGTCTGAAATTGCACAGGCGATCGCTGCTGTTAATTCTCACACCCTTGTTTTTCAGCAGTTTATCTCCTAGCCCAGTCACAGCCCAGACAGGGAATACAGGGATGCCAACTCAGGCTCAAACTAGTCCCCTCCCACCGCCAGAGAGATTACCTCGGCCACAAACGCCGCAACCACCTCTACCAGAACAAGAAACCCCTACTCTACCTCCACCAGAAGACCTATTCCAAACTCCCAGCGAAACTACTCCCAGCCCTGAAACTAGCCCTAGTGCTGTGCCAGAGACAATCCGAGTTGATCGCTTTGACGTAGTTGGTAGCACTGTATTCAGCCGTGAACAATTAGCAGCTGTTACCAAGGAATTTACAGGAAAACCAATTACCTTTGCAGAACTATTAAGAGTGAGTGATGCAGTCACAAAACTCTACACAGACAAAGGTTACATTTCTTCTGGGGCATTTATTCCCGCCAATCAAACCTTTAAAGCACGGGGTAGTATTGTTCAAGTTCAAGTAATTGAAGGTAGTGTCGAAAGTATAGAAGTTAGGGGACTCAAACGACTTAACCCAGATTATGTTCGCAGCCGCATCGCTGTCGCCACAGGCAAACCCCTGAACGTTAATAAATTACTCCAAGCACTGCAACTACTCCAGCTTGATCCTTTAATTCAAAATATCTCAGCGGAGTTGGCGGCTGGTTCTCGCCCTGGAACTAGCGTGATTGATGTTAGGGCAGCAGAAGCCAAAACTTTTAATCTCCAAGTTAGCTTAAACAACAACCGAGTTCCTAGTATTGGCAGCTTTCAACGGCAAATTCAACTTACCCAAGCCAACTTATTAGGACTAGGTGATGGAATTTCTATTGGTTATGCCAATACCGATGGCAGCAATGATTTTGATGTCAGCTATACATTGCCAGTGAATCCCTACAATGGGACATTGCAGTTTCAATATAACTACACCACTAGCAATGTGATTGAAAAACCCTTCGATATTTTAGATATTGAAGGTAGATCTCAAGATTTTGCCCTGACATTTCGCCAACCAATAGTCCAAACTCCAACTACAGAATTTGCTGTTGGGATTACTGCTAACCGTCGAGAAAGTGATATTGGCTATTTAGAACCTTTGGTTGGTAGACGTGAGCCTTTTCCTTCACCGGGATCTGAGAATGGGGAAACACGTTTGTCGGTACTGCGATTTTTTCAAGATTGGACACAACGCAATAGTAGGCAGGTAATAGCTGCGCGATCGCAGTTTAGTTTTGGCATAGATGCCTTTAATGCAACTCACAGCGACACCGTCGGGCCACCAGATAGCACATTTTTCTCTTGGCGTGGACAAGCGCAATGGGTACGCCTGTTAGCTCCAGATACATTATTTCTAGTACGTGCCGATGCTCAGTTAGCAGACAGGGCGCTAGTACCCTTAGAACAGTTTGGTTTAGGTGGGCAACAAACCGTGCGGGGTTATCGCCAAGATTTGCTCTTGACAGATAATGCCTTTTTTGCCTCTGCTGAGTTGCGCTATCCTATCCTCCGCGCTCCCCAATTGGGCGGAGGAATATTACAAATCACACCATTTGTTGACTTTGGGACTGCGTATAACAGTTCCAACCGCGCTGATCCTGACCCTAATAGTCTCGCCTCTGTTGGTTTGGGCTTACTATGGCAAAGTAACAGAATCAATGCCCGATTAGATTGGGGTATACCTTTAATTGATGTGAATTCCCGCGATAACACTTTACAAGAAGAGGGTTTGTATTTTTCTGTAGTTTATAGCCAACCGTTTTAAGAAGTCTGAAGTTTGCAGTCTGAAGTCTGTTTTCAGAATTCAGAATAATAAACAGGATTTCTGAAATCACCACATAAAACAACGTATCTTATATAGCTTTTATCAAACCTATTTTTTTTAGCCCTAATTAGGGCTTGCATGATAAATCCATCAGCCTTTGCCAGTGGGAACTGTTAATATTATGTCTGCACTTATTTTTTTAGCGACACTATCTCAAATTTCTCATCCAGTTGCCTTAACACCTAACTCTTATCAAGTTGCAATTCAAAACACCGCACCTGTAGCAGCTACTCAGCTATCGGCAAACCCGCAACAAATTTTAGAACAAGGTATTCAACTTTACCAATCTCAAAAGTTCGTAGATGCGGCAAAGCTATTTCAACAGGCGGCTGGAAGCTTTCAGACTCAAGGCGATCGCTTCAATCAAGCGTTAGCACTGAACTACTTAGCCTTGGCAGAGCAGCAAATTGGGCAATTACCAAAGGCACAGCAAGCGATCACTGATAGTTTGGCACTGTTGAAAATCGCTGGTCAAAGTAATTCTCAAGAGTATTTATCGATACTTGCTCAAGCTTTCAACGCTCAAGGACAAATACAATTAGCATCAGGGCATTCTCAAGAAGCACTGGCAAGTTGGGAGCAAGCAACAGCTACCTACAACAAAATTGGCGATCATGCTGGTAAGATTGGTAGCCAATTAAATCAAACTCAGGCATTACAAGCACTAGGACTTTATCGCCGCGCCAGAATCACCTTAATTCAAGTAAATCAAGCACTACAAAAACAACCAGCGTCTCCTCTCAAAGCCACAGGACTGCTCACCCTAGGCAATACCTTGCGAGTGGTGGGCGATTTAAATCAAGAAGTTAGCGACGTTAAAGAAATAGACCAACTTGGTTCTGAGCAGATATTAAAGCAAAGTTTAGCGATCGCCGAGCAAGTATACCCGCAATTAGTTCCGGAAATCTACTTGAGTTTAGGTAATACTGCCCAAGCGCAGAACAACAAAGACACAGCCTTAGATTATTACAAAAAAGCGGCGATCTCCAAATCACCATTAACCAAAATTCAGGCACAACTTAATCAGATGCGCCTGTTAATGGATAAGCAACAATTGAGCCAAGCACAAAGTCTGTGGCCAGAGATTCAGCAACAACTCAATGCCGCACCAGCCAGCCGCAAAACCATCTATGCCCAAATTAACTTTGCCCAAAATCTCATTTGCTTCAAACAGCTAACTGAGACATTCAGCAGCACTACGAATATTAATTGTTCCAGAGATGAGATTGTGAGCGATGCTCGCAGTGCCGAGGTCAAAAATTTGGCAACTGCTCAATTAGCCGCAGCTAATCCAGAATGGAAAGCGATCGCCCAAAATATTGCCACTGCTGTTAATCAAGCTAAAGCCCTCAAAGACACGCGTGCAGAAGCTTATGCTTTAGGAACATTGGGCGGCTTGTATGAACAAACTCAACAATGGCCAGAAGCCCAGCAACTTACCGAACAAGCCATCAAACTAGCTGAAGGTCTTAATGCTGGTGATATTGCATATCGTTGGCAATGGCAATTAGGCCGAATTCTCAAAGCTGACAACAATCCGCAACGCAACCAACAAGCGGCGATCGCATCTTACACCAAAGCTGTAAATAACCTCAAATCTTTGCGAAGTGATTTGGTGGCTATTAACCGCGAAGTCCAGTTTTCCTTTCAAGAAGGAGTTGAGCCTGTCTATCGAGAACTGGTAAGTCTACTGCTACAAGAACCACCCAATCCCCAAAATTCTCCCACCGCTCAAGAACAAGAAAAACTCAAAACTGCTAGAGATGTGATTGAATCACTCCAATTAGCTGAGTTAGACAACTTTTTCCGCAAAGCTTGTTTAGATGCCAAACCTGTGCAAATTGATCAAATTGATCGTACCGCCGCAGTTATTTATCCGATCATTCTAAGCGATCGCTTAGAAGTCATTGTTTCTCTACCTAATAAATCGAGTGGCGAACAAAAGAACTTGTTACTGCGGCCAAAACCCATTAAGTTAAGCCAAGAGAAAGTAGAGAATACCATCGAGCAACTACGGGCAAAACTAGTAACACGCTCAACACGGGAATTTTTGCCAATTGCGGAAGAAGTTTATAACTGGCTAATTAGAGATATTGAACCTAAGTTAGAAGAATACAAAATCAAAAATTTAGTTTTTGTTTTAGACGGTGCTTTACGAAGTGTGCCAATGGCAGCACTCTATGATAGCGATCGCAAACAATATTTAATTGAGAAAGGCTATAACATTGCCCTGACACCAGGGTTACACCTACTACCTCCCCGTTCTTTAGCCAAAAGCAGACCGCGCACCATTGCGGCAGGAATTACAGAAGCACTAGGAAACTTTGAGGAATTACCCAGCGTTAAAGAGGAACTCTACAAAATTAAAGCAGAACTGCCAGCAAAAGTACTGCTAAACGCTCAATTTACCAAAGCAGCCTTAGAAGAAACAGTAGAGTCATTTGCTGCACCAGTAGTTCACTTAGCAACTCACGGCCAGTTTGCTTCCAAAGCCGAAGACACATTTATTTTGACTTGGAAAGCACCTGGAGAAAATAAGTCATCCTTAGATAGCGATCGCGTCAACGTCAACGAATTGAGTTCCTTGTTACAAACCAGAGAAACAAACCAAAGAGGTGCCATCGAGCTACTAGTTTTGAGTGCTTGTCAAACTGCTGCTGGTGATAAACGCGCTGGCTTAGGGATTGCCGGATTTGCTCTGCGTTCTGGGGCGCGCAGTACCCTAGCAACATTATGGAACGTAGACGACGAAGCAACCGCCACCGTTATGGGTGAATTTTATAAACAGTTTGCCAATTCTAAAGTTAGTAAAGCTGAAGCCTTGAAGCAAGCTCAACTTCTGCTATTGAAAGACCCTGCATATAAGGACTTGTACAAGCATCCTTACTATTGGGCGCCTTATGTTTTGGTAGGTAACTGGTTGTAATACAAGTTTAGGGGGCAGGGGAACAGAGGGGCAGGGGAGGAATTATTTGGTGAAATGGTATAACTAGATTTTTCATTTCGCTCCCCTCAACGCAATTGTTATTTCAGCGAACGCATTTGTTATTTCGGCGAACGCATTTGTTATTTCAGCGAACGCATTTGTTATTTCAGCGAACGCATTTGTTATTTCGGCGAACGCATTTGTTATTTCGGCGAACGCATTTGTTATTTCGGCGAACGCATTTGTTATTTCAGCGAACGCATTTGTTATTTCAGCGAACGCATTTGTTATTTCAGCGAACGCATTTGTTATTTCGGCGAACGCATTTGTTATTTCGGCGAACTCATTTGCTTTTGTGCTTATACCATTTCACCAAATAATTCCTCCCCTGCCTCCCTACTCCCTCAATCACAAGTCTTTCACAGAACACGATATTAAACTCTAAATGGTGGGTTAATTTCAAAGTGAATATGATGATCGTGACCATTAGCAGGCTGACAAAGACCTTCTTTAATTAGCTGCTGATCGTTGAAGAACACTGTCCGGACTAACTTTTGCTTGCGAATAGACTGTAAAATAGCTCGTGCTGCTTCTTGATCGTATTGGGGACTTGTCCAGAAAATACCGCCAAAACTCCCATCTTTTTTTGGTAAGAAAACATCACACATCATGCCAGTTTCATGTCCTTGATGGTCGGGGGTGTCGCCTCCATGAGGTAGGCTAACATCATTGATCGCCAATGGTGCAGCATTGGGACGAGTACGGCGATAAGTGTTTTGATAATCTTGAGCAATATCTTTGATCACATTAGCTAGCCAGTGTGTACCAAAATCATGTTCATCATCGGTTTGTGCTAATTCGGCATTGATAAATCCATTTTGCGGTTCGCTGTTGGGCATCATGACCCACTTCGGCGCGTTAGCTGCTTGTAACCATTGATGAGTAATCCCATTTACATCAACTCTACCGTCGCCTTTAATAGTGCTGCGACCAGCAATAATCGATTGAAACAGTCGAATTGCATCATCTAACCCTCTGTCTCGCAGTGAGGTGTTGGGATCTCCTACCCAGGTGTAACCTAGCTCATATAACCGTGCTTTAATGGCTTTGACATCATCAGCTTTGTTGACTCCGCCAACTCCGACACTACCAGTCAGTTTAATTATCTTTGCGCCTGGGTCAGTTGATAGTGAATCATTCTGTTGGTTAGTAGGGAAGACTTTGAAACGTAGTTCGAGACTTTGATTAGCGATCGCAATCAGCATTTTGCGATCGCCTTCTTTGTAAAAAGCATATTCAAATTGCCATTTGCCATCTTGACCAATTGTGATACCTTCGGCAGGAAATTTATCATCAATCGTCAAGGACAAAACTTTGCCTTTGTCAGCTAAAGGTGCAACACCTTCCACACTAAAAACCTGCCCTACAGCAACTTCTTTAGGCGCACGGGTAAGTTGCAGTTGCTCTGGTAAGGTAGAAACTATAACACCAGCTGCACTGGCTAGTAAATTCTGTGCATCTGGCAGCAATTTGATCACTTTAGTAACATAATTCGGATCAGCAGAATATCCTTTAGTCTTGATAAAGCCGATAAAATTTTCTGGAGTATTGGTATGTTCTTCTAAGCCTTTATAGGGAGAGCGTGTTAAAAACTTCCAATAACCCATGAAAAAGTCATCAATATTGGAAAATAGACAAAATTCAACTTCTTTGTCTTCCGAAGGTACTCTGATTTTTAACGGTTCAGCAAAGCCTTGCATATCTGGATATCGCCATTTCAATCCTGCAAAATTATTAGCTTTGGTAGCAAGCTCACTGTTTCCTCTACCAGACTCTAATAACCATTGAGCGAGGGTAACTTCTTTTAAAATTTGTCGATTAATGTCACTAATTTTGAGTGTATCAATTCCGACTTTTGTAAATATTAAAGCTAAATCAGTATTAAAATATTTGTTAACTAAATCGTCTAATATTGCCATAAACTTATCTTACGTATTGCAAATTTAAATAATATAAAATTAATTCAGGACTCAAAACTTGAAAGCCTACATTAAACAAAAAACAAATATAGTAATCCTATTTGATTTACAAATTACTCGTGGGGGCAGGCAATAGATAATAGGCAATAGGCAATAGTCAATAGGTTTGTTTGGATCTCCTCTAGGCTTGCTATACATGATTACTTACAGCAGATTACAGGTAAACTAAGGACAAGATTTTAAGAACAAAGTCAGCCCCTTCTCCTGCGGAGACGCTATGCGAACGGGGAAGTCAAAAGTCAAAAGTTAAAAGTCAAAAATTTTGAACCCCATAAATAAATGCTGCTAAGAATGTACGGATTTTTTCAAAAATCCAAGAACCCTATTGCCTATTGCCTGTTTCCTGTTCCCTGTTCCCTGCTGTAAATGTTTTGAATCCTGAATATTCAAACTTATGTTTTATTTATTCCTTGTAGGAACGGCTACATCAATCTTTTTCATAAATTTTGCAGTGTCCAGAAAAGACAAAATGTTCATTACGGTTGGCTTTGCTCTTATCAGGCCATTTCACCCAATAATGCTGCTCTTCAAAATGAGCATCTAAAACAGGGTATTTACCTGGAGCAATATCGATTACACTTTCTTTAGGTAAGTCAGATGATTGCTCTGTAGATGGCTTTAAAACAGTTGGTGTTGTAATCTCCAAAATGTAGTCTTTATCATCAGCTTTGGCTGACTCTTCTTTTGCTTCACCAATTAAGCCAACTTTGATAGCTTCAGCCATTTTTTCGGCATCAAAGATAGCCATATCTGTTGGAGAATCACAAAAACAGCACTCAACTAAGATAGCTGGCATTTGAGTCTTTCTCAAAACCATCAACTGTGTACTTTTGACACCTCTACTTTTAAAACCAAGTTTCTCAATTTCTTTAAGCACTGACTGTGCTATTCCTTTTGAAGCATTACTAATACCGAAAACTTCTGTACCACAGGCTTTTTTATTGAAAGCATTAAAGTGAATAGAGACAAAAATATTCACATTATTTGCATTCGCTGTATTTGCTCTTCGCAGTAGAGAATCGTTGACACCATTAGCAGACTTAGGAGTGCAATCAACAACGGTATGACCTGCGGCTTTAAGTTTTTGCATCAGTTGTGTACCAACAGCTTTCGTCAAATCATCTTCTTTCTGAACGCCTAATGCTCCTGTGTCGGGGGGGCAATTGTGACCTATATCAATACCAAATTTCATAACTTGTCCTCTGTTTAGTTCCCTAAAAAAAGAAATTGTTTGACTAGACAGTTCTATATGCTAATTTAACTGCGATCGCTCTGTCGGTGATCCAAGGTGAGTTAGCTCATTTCGGCGTAATTACTTAAAATAAGGTCTAATCTGAAGCTAACAATAATAACCTATTAATCAATAATTAGCAGTTATTAAAAGTGATTATCAGTAATTTCAGGCATTTTTTTCTGCCGCTACTAATTACTCACGCTTTTCTTAATATATGTGAGAGTGCTAACTCAGCTATTAACGCTGATTAGTTAATCTTTTATTCTCAATAAAAACATATTATTAGAAAATTAATTGGCGGCAACTTGTTAACTCCTTTTAAAGCGTCAATTTACAAGATGCTTGTATGATAAGAGTTTCAATATTTTCAAGCCAAATATTGGTAATGCATATATTTAGTAAATAGACCTAAAATTATTATTTATGGTAACTTTGATTAATTTTATAAATTTGTCAATTGTTCAAGATAAACGGCAACTAATATTATGAGTTTGTTACATATTTGTTAAGAATAATTACAATACTCTTAACACAAGGAAATATTACTTATGTTAGCTTCACTTGAGAATCATCCACCGCATCAGGTTGTAATCATTGGTGGTGGCTTTGGTGGACTGTATGCAGCAAAAGCACTTGCTAACACAAATGTAAATGTTACTCTCATTGATAAACGTAACTTCCATTTATTTCAGCCGCTTTTATATCAAGTTGCTACAGGAACGCTATCACCTGCTGATATTTCCGCACCATTGCGCTCTATACTTAGCAAAAGCAAAAATACACAAGTGGTGTTAGGAGAAGTAAATGATATTGATCCCAAAGCACAACAAGTAATTTTGGGTGAAAAAGTAATATCATACGATACATTAATTGTTGCCACAGGTGCAAAGCATTCTTATTTTGGTAAAGATAACTGGCAACAGTTTGCACCTGGTTTGAAAACTGTTGAAGATGCAATCGAAATGCGTCGCCGGATATTTACAGCATTTGAAGCAGCAGAACACGAAACAGATCCCGAAAAACGCCGTGCTTTGCTGACTTTTGTGATTGTCGGCGGTGGCCCCACTGGCGTAGAATTAGCAGGAGCGATCGCAGAGTTAGCATACAAAACTCTTCAAGAAGACTTCCGCAACATCGACACCTCAGAAACCAGAATTTTACTATTGCAAGGGGCTGATCGACTTCTCCCAGCTATTGCGCCAGAGTTATCGCAAGAAGCAGCAGAATCTTTGCAAGAGTTGGGTGTGATTGTCCAGACTAAAACCAGAGTCACAAATATTGAAAACGACATCATCACCGTAAAACAAGGCGAACAATTCAAAGAAATTGCCGCCAAGACTATATTATGGGCAGCAGGTGTTCAAGGTTCACCAATGGGTAAAGTTTTAGCCCAACGAACTGGGGTAGAATGTGATCGCTCTGGAAGAGTGATTGTAGAACCAGACTTAAGCATTAAAGGACATAACAATATTTTTGTCGTGGGAGACTTAGCCAGTTTCTCTCATCAAACAGGTGAACCCCTCCCTGGTGTTGCACCCGTCGCCAAACAAGAAGGTGAATACGTCGCCGCCTTAATTCAAAAACGCCTGCAAGGTAAAACCCTCAAACCATTCAAATATAAAGATTATGGCAGTCTAGCAATGATTGGGCAGAATTTAGCCGTTGTAGACTTAGGTTTAGTTAAGTTGAAAGGCTTCTTTGCATGGGTATTCTGGTTACTAATTCACATCTACTTCTTGATTGAGTTTGACCAAAAAATATTAGTGATGATTCAGTGGGGATGGAACTATCTCACCCGCAAACGTAGCGCGAGATTGATTACCGAACACCAATCTGTAGCATTAGCTAAAACTGAAGATAGTAATAGTAGAAATTACGCCCCAACCAACAATAGACAGACTGTAAACGCCTAATCTATCAATAGCAGGCAATAGGCAATAGGCAATAGGCAACAGGGTTGAAAGTCTCTTGTGATATTATGTCTGCTTGATTACTTACACCGAAGAACCCCACCCCGCCAAAACTACGTTTTGGCTCCTCTCCCCGTTCACCTACAGTGTACACACAAATCCTCTGATCCCCCTAAATCCCACTTAAAAAGGGGGACTTCAAGAGTATGATTCCCCCCTTTTTAAGGGGGGCTAGGCAGGGTGGTTTCATACAAGCAGAGAAAAATGACAACTGTATTTCAAAGCCTCTCCCCCACGGGGGGAGAGGTTTGGAGAGGGGTCAAAATCTGGGCTACAAAACGAGAAATCAGGACTTATAGATTTTTATTTTTTCGTATGAAACCACCCTGCTTTTTAAGGGGAGGCTCAAGGGGATCAAAACCTTAACTGAACTGTGTTGATTTATAACTAATTAATTTGTGAGGAATAACAGCAAAATTTGAGGTATATAAAAAATAATAAACATCAAACACTAATATTATCTCCTCCCTGCGGATTGATAATTAAACGCAACACAGATAAGCCCAAAATAATTAGAAATAATATCAGCCCAATTGTACAAGCATAGCTAATTTCTAAATTACTAAAAGCTTGCTCATACAAATAATAAACAATTGTTTTAGAACTATCCAACGGGCCGCCTTGAGTCATAATATAAACTTCTTCAAAAACTTTAGTAGCAGAAATCGCTGAAATTACTGCTACTAATGCTAAATATGGTTTCATTAAAGGTATAGTAATATCCCAATGTTTACGAATACCATCTGAGCCATCAATAGCTGCGGCTTCATACACATCAGCCGGAATTGATTGCAACCCAGCTAAATAAATTACCATGTAGTAGCCTAATCCTTTCCAGATAGTGACCGCCATAACACTAGCTAAAGAAATTGGTACAATACCAAAAATTTTTTCTGGACTAGTCAACCAAGGA
This sequence comes from Nostoc sp. FACHB-152, assembly GCF_014697475.1. Taxonomy (GTDB): domain Bacteria; phylum Cyanobacteriota; class Cyanobacteriia; order Cyanobacteriales; family Nostocaceae; genus Nostoc_B. The sequence continues at coordinate 51,917 of NZ_JACJRV010000003.1, read as the reverse complement.
ATTCCTTCAGGGAAAATTCCCAAAGTTTTAAATAACTGATTGAGTAAACCGTTTTCTGCATACAACCATTTCCAAGCTATACCCGCAACTACCATTGAAATTACCACTGGTGTATAATACGCCGCTCTAAACCAACTGACTCCTCGGAGTTTTTGATTTACTAAAATTGCTAACCCTAAAGGTGCAATGACCAAAATTGGTACTACACCCACTAAATAAAGAAAGGTATTTTCTAAAGTTTTCCAAAAAACTGCGTCTTTCCATAACCGTATAAAGTTAGAAAAACCTATCCATTTTGGAGATTCAGCAATATCTTCGTAGCTGGTAAAGCTAAGGTAAAAGGCTTGCAATGCAGGCCAAAAAACGGTTAAACCCAAGAGAATTAAAGCGGGTAGTAAAAATAAATAAGGCGTTAATTTATGTTGAAATACAATCCAGTTTTTTGATGTTAGCTGTTTCATAATCGATTTGGCTTTCAGGGCGATCGCATTTTAATTGCTAATAATATTTGATAATTATAGGACTTACGCAAAATCTATCTTCTTTGTGTCATTTGCGTTCTTGGCGGTATCCTGGGGGAAGCCGCTTGCGCGTCTACGTTTTTACGTTCTACTGGGTAAACCCTAAATTAATTCAAATAACTACAATAAATCACATAATCCTATCTAAATTTAATTACTGCTGCCTTTTTCCGTTACGCTGCTTAGTGGAAGTTAAAGTTAGACTATGTATACCAAGACGTTATGAAAAATGCAACATAACGTCTATATAACTTTGAACTCGACGGAAATCAGCATTTTAAGTTATTCCTCTGCTTGCCTGAATTGCTTTAGTTAAAGGAGCTAAGAAGTAAAATTTTGCTAAATACTGACTATTTGGCGCAGTTTTTAGCAAAAAAAAACTCCCGGATATTGAGATTCACCAATCACGGCAATATGAACCTAAAGTAACAAAATATGAGAGTATTTCGACTTTCTTACTTCAAACATTCAGCTAGAGTATTGATACTAAGTATTTGCATTTTGCTTGTGTTGTGGTTGAGTTCGCCACTTCTGCCAATCCTAGCAAAACCACAAACTCAAATTTTTGAACAAGTTTGGCAAACAGTAAACGATAACTTTTACGACCCCAAATTTAATGGAGTAGATTGGCTAGCCATTAAGAAACAATATCAACCTCAAATAATCAAAACTAATTCACAAAAAGATGTTGCGATTGTAATTAATCAAATGCTTTCTCAACTTAAATCTTCTCATACTCGGTTTTATACTCAAGATGAACCTGCTTACTATCAGCTTTTAGGGATTTTTTTACCTAGAAGCTCTGAGCTTCAAAAGCAATTAAAACAGTTTTTTCCCAAAGGTAAAGTTGAATACACTGGTATTGGGTTGTTTACTAAAGATATTAATGGCAGAACATTTATTAGTTCTATTCTTGACGATAGCCCTGCTGCTAAAGCTGGCTTGAAGGTAGGCGACCAAATTTTAAATGTGAATGGTTCGCCATATCACCCCATACAATCTTTCGCTAGTAAAGCAGGCCAAACTGTTAATATATTAATCCAGCGATCGCCAGCAGCCAACAGCCAGCAAGAAATAGCTGTAGTACCTCAAGTTTTTGATGCTAGCACAATGTTTCTGCAAGCTCAGACAGCCAGTATTGAGCTAATTGAGCAAAATGGCAAAAAAGTTGGCTATGTCCATATATGGTCAAACGCGGCTGATCCCTACCAGCAAGAACTCCAAGATGAACTAATTTATGGTCGCTTAAAAAATGCTGACGGCTTAGTTTTAGATCTTAGAGATGGTTGGGGTGGCGGAGATGTTAGTTATCTCAACATCTTTAATACACAACACAATCTCAGCGTCACTAACATTCTGCGAAATCAACGTCGTTATACTTACAACTACCAATGGAAAAAACCTGTAGTCATGTTAGTGAATGAGGGTAGCCGTAGTAGTAAAGAAATTCTCGCATTTGGCTTTCAACAAAATAAGATTGGCGCAGTTATTGGAACTCAAACGGCGGGCGCAGTACTTGCAGGTCGTCCTTATTTAATGCGCGATGGTAGCCTACTTTATGTTGCGGTTACGAATGTGTTCGTAAATGGTAATCAAAAACTCGAAGGTAAAGGTGTAATACCAGACATTAATGTTCCATTCCCCTTAGAATATGCTCAAGGAGTAGACCCTCAAAAACAAAAAGCTATAGAAACTGTGTTACAAACACAAACTTTACCAACTGAGAAAAGTCAAGCAAACTAACCAGTAGGCAATAGCAATGTTTGACTTACGTAAAATCTCGACTATTGCTCAATCCTATTCTCCTGAATAACTCTTTGCTGCCTTAGTTTAGTAGCGTTAATTCAATTAGTATATATTCTCTTCGGTTATCTATAGACTGTTTTTTGTTGATTACCACAGTATGATCTAGGCGTTCCAAATAATAACTGACGCATGGAACAGACTATATTTTTAGACTTTTTAGCCAGCCTGCAAAAATTATTTGTGGGCTATATTCCGGCTGCTGTTCTTGGCAGCTTTATTGGATATTTTGTTGGTATAAATAGTACACTTTACCAAATTTTAAGAAGGATATTTCAGATACCTAATAGTATTCCCCCTGTGGCATTATTACCGATAGCATTGTCTATATTTCAAGATGGTGAACCTGCAACTATTATTGTTGTATTTTTTGCTACTCTTTGGACAATGATTATTAATGTAGCAATAGGCTTACAACATTTTAAAAGGCAAAATAATAACTTTCGAGCCGCTATCTTTCATGTATTTCATGCAATGAAAGTTGGCATTTGGGTAGCATGGTTTACAGTTATTGCCATCGAAATGTTAATTGGCCCCAGAGGTTTAGGTTTTATGATTTGGGAAGCCTATAAAGCTGGCAACGCTAATTACATCCTCCAAGCTTTAATTTACATAGGAATTATTGGTCTTTTATTGGATCAGTTTTTAGATTTTATGGGAGCTTTACTAGTAAAGATGGTTTCAGAGAGTAAAAAATCTGTTTAAGTTTTTATCCAGAATTACAAATTTAAGTATAACTCTCATTGCTCCGTGTTCTCTGCGTCTCTGTGGTTCAATTGTCAACCTGTACGCAAATCCTACGAGTTATACCATACCTGCCGTTACACCTTTTCTTTGGGTGGAGTAGCAATGCCGCGCTTGAGTAAATTCGCCTCTAGTTCCTGGATAAATTTACAGTCTTCCTCTAATAAAGGTTGACTTTCTTTACTAGTTGATGGTTGTTTTTCTAAGAAACTAAATGCTTGCCGAAATTGGCTTGGGCTAGCTTTAATCGGCGCGTCAAAATGACAGGGAATAATCTGTTGAAAATCCCAAGTTGCTACTTTGTCTGCCCAGTCGAGGACTTGTCTTGGCCCTTGGGGAAGAATCAGAGTTTGCAGAATTGGGGCGACAAATGGACGACCATTACCACTCAGGGCATGAAATGACTGCTGCCAATTAGGTTGCCAACGAAACGGGTATAAACCGAAATACGCTTTTTGAGAATGGTCTGGTGCTTTGACTGCATCGCTTAAACTTTCTCCCAGTCCAGTTACTTCCAATGCACTGGGGCGGAAATAGATAGCAAACAAGGAAATGCGTTGCCATCCCTGACGGCGGTTTGCTTCGTTGTCTTCAATGACCTGGAGTGCATTCTCCCTGGCGTGAAATAGCAAGGGGTAGGGATCTAATTGAAATATAACAGGTGGATTTTCGGGTACAGATAGTATAGTATCGGTTACGAGTAAAGTGTGCGATCGCTTGTGAAAAAATGCCACTTCCACAAAAGAACCGCGTCCCAAATTAATATCTAACACCTCATAATCAAAATCCTCAGCAAAAGGCGCAAGCCTAGAATCTTCTGGCAATTCCTGAGTTCGTTTTTGCGGAAAACCTAACCAACTCAACGGCAAGTTAAAGGGAAAACTCCATTGATGAGGCGCAACAAAAACCTGTGCTTGGGGAAAACATCTAGCGAAGGGGCCGACAAACACCTTGTGTTCGAGTCCAGAACTAGTTGGTAGGATAATGTACTTCACCTCACCATGCTTTGCTACCAACTCCTTAACCATGCGGACACATTCGGTTGTTGGCGCAACAGGCGCGTAAACGAGCAAACCACCACCTGTCAGCTTGATTATAGTCATCCGAATCGGCACGATAGTGTAGAGAATGCCGTGCATTTGGTCGAATGTCCAGATAGTATCTTTAACTATTTCTTGGCAAAGTGTCCGCCGTCTGTTGTAAGGATAAAGCGGGACAACAGGCCAGAACGGCCATGACCAATCTTTTGGGTTGTTGCTGAAATGCATAGATGAATTTACCCAATGCTAATCTCTTGCCATACCCCTATCCTAAAATACTGTAAATTCGGTTGTTCAAATAGCCTATATTTCGCTATAGTTTACCAAACTTGATATACTTGGCTTTGATCCCGCCAACATACTTACTATCTGTAAAGTATATATACAACGTTGATAAAGCAATAATTATTGATACAATTCTTAGAAAATTTTCAATATTTTATACAGTTACTGGGATAACATGGTTAAAGTATTATTTATCTCTTCACAGGTATGAAAATAGGTTGCGCTATAGTTGTAAATTTATCACTTGAACCTAAAGAATAATCTTCTAATTTAAAATCTGCGAATGGTTTATTTACTAATCTATCTCGTAAAGCTTCATCTAAAATTACGCCCTTAGATTTTTTTCTCACACCAATAATTATCACACTACTTTGATAAGCAGTTAAATCTTGATTAGGTTGACAGTTACTTTTCTGAAATTTTCCTAAATTTAATAAGCGATAACGTTTAATGCTGGAGGTATTGCTAAATAATTTTTTAGCTAAAAGTTGTATTTGCTTGGCACGTTCTAAACCAAGACGTTGTGCAACTGCTATATTCCCTTCACAAGACGCTAAACCTACAGAAATTATATCTGTAGGATATTCCATCATTTGCTGTATTCCTTGTTGTTCTAAATTTAATTTTAAAAAATCAAGACTAACGATTTTATCGTTATGCTTAATTTGAAAATTACTATTTAATAGCCATTTGTATTCATTAGATAAAATAGCAATACTAAATTCCGCAGTTTTACCCTGACTATCTCTGCCTTCTTGATAAGTAAAAAAATCAATTTTACCCCTGGTTTTAGGGGATTGTGTATGCATGACTAGAAAAGAAAGTTGAGGCGATCGCATTCCCAAAGCCATGATACCAAGCAACCCCAATGATACGCCCAATGCGGCGAATAAGGCAAGTAACGGTAATTTCTGTCCGATTTCAGTTTTAGCAATTGTTGGTAAAGGCGGTGCTATTTGAGCATTATCTTCTACATTCAGCTTAGTTTGTTGTTGTTCAATTTCTCCCAACCGTAGCAATATTTCTTGGGCATTATTTGGACGTTTTTCTACATTCGTTGCCATCAACCAATCAATTAAATCTAACAAAGATGCTGAAACATGATTTGCAAAATTTCGCCAATGCAACAAGTTGTTACGGGCATCATACATATCTAAAGGATGTCGCCCTGTCAGCAAAAAGACAAATGTGCGTCCTAAAGCAAAAAAATCTGATTGTGGTACAGCTTGACCTTTCATTTGTTCTAGCGTACCGTAGCCCGATGAAATAATTGAGGTCATGCCATCATTATTACTAAATTGGGCAAGATACTGCTGGGAAACTTCTTTTGATATGCTAAAGTCAACTAATACTAATTGCCCATTAGGGCGAAGCAGAATATTGGATGGTTTGATATCTTGATGCAGACATTGCTTGTGATGCACCAAATTTAAAATTTCAGCCAATTGTTGCAACCATGCAATAGCTTGGGTTTGAGAAATGGGACGATATTGCTGCTGGTTCATCCACTGTTCTAAGTCCAAGCCGTCAATTTTTTCCATGACAATGCAGTGCAACACCAAACCATTGCGCGTTTGATACTGGAAATAACCATCGACTTTAGGAATACCAGGATGATGCAGTTGTTCTAACACAGCAACTTCTCGCCGGAAAATTGCTACTGCTTCTGCATCAGTTGATAAATCTTCTCGCAGTACCTTGAGGATTTTTGCCCTGTTTTGTGTAAACGCTTCATAGACTTTACCAAAACCAGTTTTGTCACTCAACAATCCTATAACGCGATAACGTCCTGGTAATTCCAACGCTGAACCACAACTTTGACAGAAGCGGTTTTTTTCGTTAGCTTGATTGTCGGGTTTGGAACAAACTGGATTTATACAAAAACTCATGGTCAGTTAACAGTTAACAGTCAACAGGAGCCAGTGCGTTGGGCGGGTTTCCCGACTTAAAGCAACTGGCGTTCAACAGTCAACAGTCCAGATGCTTTTAACTATCAACCATTGACAAATGACCATTGACTCTTGACTCATTTACATTCTGCTAAGAATGCAGCCACAGTCCGGTTAAATGTCTCAGGTTGGGTCAAAAAAGGCCAATGGTTTCCGGGAACTTGACACAAGCGTAAATTTTTGAGATTGGTTTTGTAAGGTTTCAGTTGCCATTCTTGGCGGTTGAGTCCTTTATCTGACTTGACGAACAAGGCGGGTGTATCGATAGGGATGGTAAAGCCCGGTACGCGCATCACATCTTCAAAAATGCCATCACGGGCGGCTATGGTGAACTTGCTACCCCAACTACCATCGGGTTTTTGTTCAATTCCAGTTTTAAACACTTGCTGTTGTAATTCATTCCAGCCTTGATATTGATTTAATTGACGAGCTACTTGTTCGGCTTCTTCATAACTAGCAAATGGCCCCATCCCTTTGAGAAAAGATAAGAAGCGATACAAAACTGGAAATGTCGCTTTCAGAAATTCGGGCATTTTCCAGATGAAAATGGGGTCAACCAGAACCATACTCCGCACCCGTTGGGGATGTTCTCTAGCCCAGATAACAGATAATTTACCTGTCCACGAATGACTAACAACATGGGCTGATGACCATCCCAATTTATCCATCAGGGTTTCGAGATCCGCGATCGCACTTTCAAAGCTATAATCATTCTCTGGCTTGCTGCTCTCACCATGACCCCGCATATCTGGCGCAACTATATGGTAATCTGTGGCCAAATATTCTCCCAAGCTAGACCAAACAAGGGCATGGTCGCCTAACCCATGTAGTAACAGCAAAGGTTCTTGACCTTGATTCCACTCTAAATAAGACAGTTGAATATCAGATTTAGCTAAGGTTTGACGTACAGGCATCATGTAAATCTATTTTTGGAGCGTTAGCTGGGTGCTTATATAGTACTGCGAAAGCCTTAACCAACCAAAGGTAGTACTAATACTGGCGTAAGAATAGCCACCACATCGCATCTTAATAATTTATACTTAGGTATAAATTGCTTATATAACTTTATATAACGGTTTGTGCAACTTTAACGTGATCATTGCTGGCTATGCCATACTAGTAAGTGAGAGTTAATTCGGCGACCGCGTTTGTTTTTAGTATTGACGGGCTTTTTCCTTTTGGTATTTACAGACTTTTCTCCGAAACTTAAATCTCTACACCTTTTTGAGTTCGGAGAGAATCTATGTCAGTTTATGTAGGCAATCTTTCTTATGAAGTTACAGAAGATAGCCTGAATGCAGTTTTTGCAGAATATGGTTCTGTAAAACGAATTCAGCTACCTACCGACCGTGAAACAGGCCGTTTACGCGGTTTTGGTTTTGTGGAAATGGGTACAGATGCAGAAGAAACTGCTGCAATTGAAGCACTTGATGGTGCTGAGTGGATGGGACGTGACCTTAAAGTTAATAAAGCTAAACCAAAAGAAAATAGAAGTTCTTTTGGTGGCGGTGGTGGTGGCGGTGGTAGAAGCAGCTACGGCGGTCGTAGCCGCTACTAAGCTTTACCAATTTAGCTCTTGAAGCTAATCCATTAATCCAGGAAGTACATTAATTGCATTTAGTACCGGCTCAGGCAGAAATGCTTGAGCTTTTTTAATACAGAATCTGGGCTGAGTAGCGAAAACTTAAACCTTCTCAGCCAAAACAAAATCTCTGGAGTTTTTCATGTTAGAATTAGGCACTCCCCTAGAATCTGCCGTTTTAATCACCATCATTGGTGAAACGGTGCTAAAAGACCGTATTGTTAAGCTGCTCAAAACCTATGATGTCAGCGGCTACACCATTAGCCAAGTGCAGGGTGAAGGCGGTCACGGAAGACGCTTGGCAGACTTAGCCGGCTACAACACTAATATTGAAATTAAGATAATAGTTTCATTGGAAGTATCTGATGCAATTCTTGATGCGCTAAAAGAGGAACGCGGTAAACACGCCTTAATTGCTTTTCGACACAATATAGAAGCTTTCTATTGATGAATTTTTTGGCTAATAAAGTTTAAAAGGCATATTATTTTAGCACATCTCATTACGTTTAACGTAATTGCAAACTTTGATATGACTACCTCTAATATCATGTAGCGTCAGTGTCATACTTAGTGACATCACACTATAATCTTTACCCTAATAACCCATTCTCAGGTGTATCTAGTATGGAAACTACTTCAAATATAATTCCAGAATTTGAGAAATTATTTAGACACAAATTACAACTAAATAATTGTAAGTTGAGAAAGAAAAAGCAAGAGAATAATTATGAAATTACTACTCCTGCTAAAGACGTTTTTTTGATGTATTGGAGCGAATTTCCCGAAATTAAATTGATATATCAGGCTGTAGGCATACGCACACAGCAAACGGCAGTTTATGAGCGAGCTATCCGCTCCCATATTAATTTTTGTGTCACCAGTCTCCAAGAAAGTAGGATGATTACTTCTCCATAAGAGTAAATGTAAGTATTCGGTCAGCTTTATAGCAAAACGCTCACATCAAGAAAATCTGGATTAACTCTTAACCAGAGTAATATTTAGATTTTAACTTGATCCTTTCTAGTAATACATGGAAATTTGATTTTTCCGTGTATTACTTGCACATTAGGAGTTATGTTACAGCTAAAGCACCTTTTCAACAGCACTACTAAACTGCTCATAGGCAGAAACTCCAATAATTTTTTCTGCCAATTCACCATCTTTGAAAATTAATACTGCTGGAATGCTACGAAGCCCAAATTTTTTGAATATTGGCTTGTTGTTGTCTACGTCAACCTTCACTACCTTAGCGCGGCCTTTGTATTCATTAGCCAGCTGCTCCATTAATGGACTGATGAGGCGACAAGGGCCACACCAACTAGCAGTAAAATCAACAACAAAAACTTTTTCTTCACTTAAGAAAGTATCAAATTCGCTTTCTTGGATGTAAGGAACTGTGTCGGTAGACATTATTTTATTTTCCGCTATCAAATTAAAATTGCACGAAATAGATAGCTATAAAAGCTACACTGTCTTCTGCACTGAAAGGATCGCTTTTTCAGCACACACACATTATCACAAACTAGTTAATAATTTTTATTTCTAAGTAAAATCATCTTTTGAAGCGAGAGACAAGCACTCTATGCAAAGCATAGAGTGCTGAGAATATTTTAAGCAGGCATAATTTGGACGATGAGTGAGCGTTTATCTAGCGACTGCACTTTACCTACTTGTCCCAAATCAGCCACTATGCGGTCAAGCATATCGCCAGCTTGCTGGCGATATTGGTTTTCTCGACCTCGTAAACGAATAGCAAATTTTACTGAATCGCCTTTATTCAACCATTGAAGCGCCTGATTAATACGTAAATTATAATCGCCCGTGCCTACATTTGGACGAAAGCGAACTTCTTTCACAGTGGATCTAGAACTCTGTCCCTGGCGCTTTTTCTTTTGATATTGAAGCTTGCCGTAGTTAAGGATTTTTGCTACTGGAATATCTTGGTTTTGGGAGACTACAACCAAGTCAAGTTCTAAGCTCTCAGCGAGTTGTAGAGCTTCATAGGTGTCTATCAAACCACGATTGTTATTCTCATGGTCAATCAAGTAGACTTGAGGTGACTTGATTTGCGAGTTAATTAGTTGTTTTTGGACTACGATAATTCTTTCCTCTCAGTTATTCAACACTTTTACTTGCAAGTATTACTAAGGTAGCACAGTGCGATCTATCCTTCGTCGGTCATCTGGCAGAAAATCCTGACGGTTGTTACCAGAGATGGCGCAAATCCGTTATTTTTCTTATTATTGCTCAATTTAATTTTAAATTTGAGATAGAGCTACCACACATCAAAGTATTATCTATTTATTAACTATAAAGTCCTACTTCGTTACTTTTTTGAAAGTTAAGTAAGAAGTTGGTTGATTTTTAATGTCAAATATTTTGCAATTAGCTTAAATTATTCATTAATCTTTATTTCAGACTTTTCTTTTTTTAATCGTTAGAATATATAAGACACTATAAGGAATATAATTATGCTTGAGCCTAATTTTGCTAATACATTAGCTGCTATCGAGTTAAATGTAGCTAGAAAATTGAATTGGGATTATGAGCAATTTAAAAATTGTTTTAGTTTTACCGTTAACAAGGAAGCTATTGAGATAGAATCCAATACCAACACTCTAACAGAACCAGAAGTAGAAATTTTAAAGCAAGCTTTGCTTGATTATGGCTTTCAATACAAAAAAACGGTAAACGATTGTATCTTGGTTTTTGAGCAGAATGTTGAATTAAGATAGATGAGAATAAAGGTATCAATAATTTTAGGAGCGATCGCATCTGCGGTTGGTAATTCTTTTACTAACAATGCTGTAAAAATACCAGTTTGTATACAATTGCTCCTCTTATCCCGTTACGTTAAAGTTTACATAAAAAAGTTACTCATCTTCGTCACCTGGCGGTCGTTCGCTGCCGCTCTGTTGTGCGTTCCACTCCAAAACAATGCGCTCTAGCATTTCAATTTGTGTACAATTGTTAACATCAGCATACATTTTTATCAGTTTCTTGACATCCAGACTTATGTGACCTAGCACTAATTCTTTATCTTCTGTCATCTTTCTTAGCTGTTGTTATGTAATCTTTTGGTTCCACGTGCAAATTTAGATATTTATTTCCCCTCACTAATTACTAAGTTTAAAATAGCCAATATTTAACTGGCACTAGAATTTTCTGCCAAAAAATTATCTTATTGCAAATTATCTGTGTTGCTCACTCCACTAACATCTACTGAGCCTAAGCCATTGACATCAATCTTTAGAGGTTCTTTTGTAAAGTATTTTAAAGTTGAAGCTAAAGCTAGTTGGGAAGCTACTTGATAAACAATTTCTTGAGAAATTTCCTTTTGCTGATTTAGCAACTCAACAAAGCTTTCAAAATCACGCATTACGCAATATCTGTGTAAGGCAGCTTTTTTATCTATCAGATTAAACTTTTCGTCAATTTTATCTTTGGCTTCTTGTTCTGCTTCAGAAATGGAATTAACAAATCCGCTGTTATGACACAACTCGCCAGAAATCTTATAATAATAAGCTTTTTTGCTTAATGATTCTTCTTCAATAGTGATTGAATGAAACTTGTACTCAATTTTGTACTTATTAGATTCCATAAATATATAACATCACATAGTTAACTAATAACAATCGGATCTTTGTATCTTATTTTATTTCTATTGTTCTTCGTTATCTTCTACCTTAACACGACATTCAACTACACTACAAAATATCTCTTTAACCCTGGCTTATAGATTGTATAACCGTCTACTTTTATTTTTTAAATTACGGACGTAAGTAGAGAACATAAGCTATAAAAGAAGACCTGAGAGTTAGTTGTAGCGATTGTTTGTAGGATAGAAGAAAAGTTTAATATTTTATACAATTTATCTAATACCTAAGCTAATTATTTATTCTTTAGCTTGGTAAAAAGACGAAACAGTAGTGTATGGCAATCCTATTTGATTTATGAAAATAGTGAGATTCAAATCCCCGACTTCTATAAGAATTCGGGGATCTTGTCATTCACGAATGATTTAGGATTGCTATAGTCTTTGCAAGTACCAATTAATAAATTACTTCTTTTGCTCCCTTCCGTACCATGCGCGTGTTTTTACGCTATAAAAATAATTAATGGGGATAAGAAAGACACGAAACACTCTGCGACAATCACTGTCCGTATTCCGCTATAGTGGACGGGCGATAAATTTGGTGTGGACTACCAGCCGCACTTTAACGATAATTTTGGCAGTTTTAACTTTAGTAGCGGGGCTTTTACCAGCTGCGATCGCCTATATTGGTAAGCTGATTGTAGATGCAGTTGTCGCTGCGGCTGGTGGTAATTTGACCACTAGTTATCATCCTTTATTGTATGTAGGTTTAGAGGCGATCGCAGTTGCTTTATTAGCTGCAAGTCAGCGAGGGCTACTCGTTTGTCAATCTCTACTTAGGGTGCTACTTGGTCAACGGGTAAATGTTCTCATCCTAGAAAAAGCACTCACCCTAGACCTACGCCAGTTTGAAGACTCAGAATTTTACGACAAATTAACTAATGCTAGGCGCGAAGCATCTGTGCGTCCCCTGTCTTTGGTTAACCGCACTTTTGGCTTGGTACAAAATGCCCTATCTCTCGTCACTTACGGCATTTTGCTAATTAAATTCTCAATTTGGGCAGCGATAGTTTTGATAGTAGCAGCTATGCCTGCATTCATTGCCGAAACTAGATTTGCTGGCGAAGCCTTTCGCCTATTTAGCTGGCGTGCGCCCGAAACCCGTCAACAGCACTACATCGAAAATCTGTTGGCGCGAGAAGACTTTGTTACAGAAGTCAAACTCTACCAGTTGGGAGAGATGCTGTTAGGACGTTACCGCAATGTATTTGAGCAACTCTACGGCGAAGACAGAGACTTAACGCTGCGGCGGGGAATGTGGGGTTATCTTTTGAGTTTGGTAAGTACTTTTGCCTTTTACATCGCCTACGCTTGGATTGTTCTAGAAGCCGTGGCGGCTAGAATTTCCTTAGGCGATATGACGATGTATCTCACCGTCTTCCGTCAAGGACAGTCCACTTTCTCTAACGCCTTGACTTCCATTGGGGGAATGTATGAAGACAACCTGTATTTATCCAACCTATACGACTTTTTAGAAGAGAAAGTTACCAAAGCTTGGGGTGACGCTACCAAAGGTTTAGATCCCCAAGATGGTATCCGGTTTGAGAATATATCTTTTACTTATCCTGGTAGTTCTAAACCCGCTTTAAAAAATATTTCTCTGCATCTCAAACCTGGTGAAAAACTGGCAATTGTCGGTGAAAACGGTTCCGGTAAAACTACCTTAATTAAACTCCTCACCCGACTTTATACCCCAGACTCAGGCAGAATTTTATTAGATGGCTTGGACTTGCAAGAGTGGGATGTCGATGTATTGCGGCGACGTATTGGCGTAATCTTTCAGAACTTTGTTCGTTATCAATTTACCGTCGGAGAGAATATCGGTGTTGGCGATGTTCACAATTTAGAAGATAAACATCGCTGGCAAATCGCTGCCCAAAAAGGTTTAGCCCAAACTTTTATTGAAAGATTACCTCAAAGTTTTCAGACACAACTAGGTCGTTGGTTCAAAGGCGGACAGGAACTATCTGGTGGACAGTGGCAAAAAATCGCCTTAGCCCGTGCTTTTATGCGTAGCCATGCAGATATTCTAGTCCTAGATGAGCCGACATCTGCGATCGATGCTCAAGCTGAGTTTGAAATTTTTAATCATTTTCGTACCCTGACGCAACATCAAATGGTGTTCTTGATTTCTCACCGTTTTTCAACTGTCAGAATGGCTGACAAAATCGTAGTGATTGAAAACGGCGAAGTCATAGAACAGGGAACTCATGAGGAATTGCTGCAAACTGGCGGACTATATGCCAGATTATTTCTCTTGCAGGCGGCTGGTTATCAGTAATGTCGTGTCCTGACATCAAAACAAAAAGTCACATTTTATCCCGCCCTGGCGATTATAAATTGCACGCCAGTCAGGGAGTCGGCTTTGCCGACGACAGTTGCTACAACCGAGGGAACCTCCGCAACGTACTGGCTCGGCTATACAGACAAAACCCGCCAGCGCGGATTATTTTATTAAGTCTATGTAGGTGGACTTTGTTTGTGTAGTAGCGAATTCTATTCGCCCAACTAGTTCTAAATTTCTCATGAATGATTTAGGATTGCTTTATATAGAGTGACTGACTAAATTGACAATCTTACATTAAAAAGTAGGAGTAAAAGATTATGCCTATTAGTAAAAATATCAAAGTTAAAATTAAGCTACCTTTTATAGGCGAAGTTGAAGGTTCTTGGGAGCCTGATGAAACCGAAGAAAAGGCGGCTTGGGAACTTTATGTAGAGTTAATAACACGTATATCTATTATAGAACTTAAGCCCGATGAAGGTTTATTAAGAGAAGCTTTGTCTTCTCTTTATTCAGTTTTCTCCACTACTAGAGAAATATTAAAAAAATATGGTGCTTCTATAGCTCGATGCAAAGATGATAGCGAAATATCTTTTGGTTATTTAGCAATAGCAGTTCTCAACACAGTTTTACGCCCAGTTTTAGCGAAATGGCATCCTTTATTATTAGACTACGAAAGCAGAAAAACCAAAGATACATCGCCTGTTGAACATGAACAATTATGGGAGAGAAATCAAGAATTAAGAGCAGAACTAAATCAAGTCAGACACATCTTGCTGGAATATGCTGAAATATTAGCTGAAGTTGCCAAAGTACCGCTTTTAATTGTAGATAGATAGCTTTCAAAGCCAGGATACATTAGACAAAAGCTGTTGATATGTTTCCTGGATTAGCATCTGAATTTATATCACTAAATTGCTGAGTGAGCATTTATAAAAGTAGGGTTTGTTATGACTATGCAAAGATTTCGGAACTTAAGAGAACCAGAATTAGCCGTAACGCACTATCTTTTTATGTGCGTTAAGCGTTGCTATAACGCACCCTACAATTTAAGGTTTACTTTATAAATTATCTCTTAGTGACTTTCGTCATATATTAATTAGTAAGTACTAGTGACTTTAGTCATACTAAAAGTTTAAACTATTTAGTTTAAAATTATTGTTATGATTTTTTTAATTCTAACATTGTCAATATGAGATTATAAAATTTTATTATTTATGAGTCAATTGATAAGTCATAAATAATATCCAAAAAATCTATTGCCGATTGTCTGCTCTCACAAGTAGTCTGTAAATCAAATAGGATTGCTAGATGATGTCGCCCAAAAATCGTACAATGCCTATTTTGGATACGAATTTATTTAAATCTATTCTTCGCCCCTGTTATTACAAAAAAAAGTCTATCGAAGGATGGATAGCAAAAAAGAGCAAATTATATATCCAAACTTACGAATGGATTAATGGTGAAAATATAGCCATTAATCATTGGGCAAAATTACCTCAATTTATATAGTTACTTTAGGAATCAAGTTTGATTAGTGAACATAGTTGTGTAGAGAGGCAATAGGCAAGAAGGCAGGCAGAAATGAACTGATTTTTTCAAAAATTAAATGTGAGTCCCATATAACGATTAAAGAAAATGAAGAAATTAAAAGTCTGAGCTACCAAGCTAAAGTTTTAGCCCAGACTAACTAGCTCGGTAGCCCTTTTTGATAATAGACATGGTTATGAAAATTGATACATCACAGACTGTAGATTCATCAGTTATAGTTCCAGAACAGCCAAAGAAACGCCAGTATCGGTGGTTTTCGTGGTTACTTATCTTTGGTCTGTTAGGTGGAATTGGCTATGCAATTTATTACCAAGTAACAGTTGCGCCTCGTCAAGAAGCTAGACGAAGAATTTTAACACAGCCTGTAACAAGACAAAATTTAGCGATCGCTGTTTCTGCCAATGGCACAATTAAGCCTGAGCGTACAATTAACGTCAGTCCGAAAACTTCAGGCATACTGAAAAGACTCCTAGTTAAAGAAGGAGATGTTGTCAAACAAGGGCAGATTCTAGCTTACATGGATGATTCCAATCTGCGAGGCAATCTAACTCAAGCACAAGGACAACTAGCACAAGCCGAGGCAAATCTGCAAAAAGCACAAGCCGGAAATCGCTCTCAAGATATAGCCCAAGCACAAGCACAACTAGAAGAAGCGCAAGCAAATCTGCGGAAGGTAGAAGTAGGAAATCGCCCTCAAGATATAGGTCAAGCTCAAGCACGTTTAAGAAGCGCACAGGCGACACTCCAGCAAGCAGAAGACGATTTACGTCGCAATCAGCAATTATATAGCTCTGGAGCGATCGCGCTGCAAGCAGTTAACCAATCACGGTCAGCGCGTGACACTGCCCAAGCGCAAGTGAATGAAGCACAGCAAGCATTGTCACTACAACAAGCAGGTTCACGCCCAGAAGATATTCAACAAGCCAGGGCGACAGTCAAACAAAGACAACAAGCTTTAGAGTTACTCAAAGCCGGAACCCGTAGCGAAGATATTGAAGTCGCTCGCGCCCAAGTAATATCTGCACGTGGCTCACTGCAAAATATCCAAGCTCAAATTAATGACACAATACTTCGCGCACCTTTTGCTGGTGTTGTCACGCAAAAATTCTCTGATCCTGGGGCTTTCGTTACGCCAACGACTTCTGGTAGTTCTGTTTCTTCCGCAACTTCTTCTTCTATTTTGGCTTTAGCTTCGACAAATCAAGTTGTTGCCAATGTATCAGAATCAAATATTTCTAAAATTCGTATTGGTCAACCAGTGACTATTAAAGCTGATGCTTATCCAGGAAGAGTCTTTCAAGGGAAAGTTATTCAAATTGCGGCTCAAGCTACTGTCGAGCAAAACGTTACCAGTTTTCAGGTGAAAGCATCCCTGTCAGACCCTCAAACTCTACTGCGATCGGGAATGAATGTAGATGTAAAATTTCAAGTTGGTGAGTTAGAAAATGCCCTAGTTGTACCTACAGCCTCAGTCGTCCGCCGCGAAAATGCTACAGGCGTATTTGTTTTAGGAGCAGATGAACAACCGAAATTCACTCGCATTCAGACTGGCATGACTGTAAATAACTTTACTGAAGTTAAGTCTGGATTAACAGGCAATGAGAAAGTCTTACTGAGTTTTCCGCCAGGGTCAAGACCACAATCAACACCACGCGGGGGCGTATTCCCAGGTGTAGGGGGTGGCCGTCGTGGTGGTAATGCTCCCTAGTGCTGTGTCAACTCAAAATACCGGGGGGCAGAGGCGCAGGGGAGCAGGGGAGCGGGGGGAAAGAATTTTATTTTCTGACTATGAACTCGGCAAAGTTGCTGTGACAGAACTAGTAAAGTTCAAAGCTTTAGATATCAATGCTTTAAATTTAAAATTAGTATGATTCAGGGTTTATATAAACTTAAAAAAACTCAGAGTAAGCGTACAGTGCCATTGACAGAAATATTTTCGATGGCGGTAGAAACACTGTGGAGTAATAAATTACGCACAGGACTTACTATGTTAGGGGTGATTATTGGGATTGCCTCTGTTATTGCCATTACTTCTGTTGGTCAAGGGGTGCAAAAGAGCGTTGAACAACAAATACAAGCATTAGGTACAGATGTGCTGCAAATTTTGGCAGGTGCGCCCAGAAGTAGCAATGTTCGTCAAGGTTTAGGTTCTACTAGTACCTTAACTTGGGAAGATGCCAAAGCCATAGCCCAACAAGCACCATCAGCACAGCTAGTTTCCGCCTATCTTCAACGCAATGCTCAGGTAGTTTATGGCCCAGAAAATACGTCAACCACAATCTACGGTACAGATTTAAATTATCCAGAAGCCAGAAATACTTATCCTCAAGAAGGACGATTTTTTAATCAAGACGAATTAGATTCTGCCAAACAAGTTGCGGTGATTGGGCCGACAGTCAAAAAAACACTGTTTGGAAATAGTACCCAAGTCATCGGTGAGCAAATCCGCATTCAGGGAGAAACTTATGAAGTGATTGGAGTCACAGAACCTAAAGGCGCGCAGGGGCCATTTGATCGAGATGACCAAATTTTTATTCCCCTGACTAGTATGTCGGGGAGATTAGTAGGAAATAATGCTTTAACAGGTGTTTCTGTAAGTGGAATTTTAATCAAAGCTAGTAATCAAGAACAGTTAGAAGCGGCTCAGTTTCAAGTTACTAATATATTACGTTTGCGTCACGAGATTTATCCCCCACAAATAGATGATTTTCGGATTACTAACCAAGCTGACATTGTTAATACCTTCACTAATGTCGTAGGTTTGTTTACAGTTATGGTAGTAGCGATCGCCGGTATTTCTTTAGTCGTCGGCGGAATTGGGATCGCCAATATTATGCTAGTTTCTGTAGTGGAACGCACACGCGAAATCGGGATTCGTAAAGCTGTCGGTGCAACTAATTCAGCAATTCTGAATCAATTTTTAGCTGAGGCGATCGTGATTTCTATTGTGGGTGGTGGTATTGGTATTGGTAGCGGTATTGTAATTGCTTTGGTCGCCGCTAATATTTTAAAATTTCCCTTTGTAATTTCTATTTTATCAGTAATTGTTGGTTTTGGATTGTCGTTATTTGTTGGTTTAGTGGCAGGCGTTATTCCTGCACGCAACGCTGCTCAATTAGACCCAATTACTGCTTTACGTAGCGACTAAATTTCAAGCGTTTCGCGCAGGGTGTAGGGTGTGGGTAAAGAGACACACCCTACACCCCACACCCGCCCCAACGGGGCTTTGTAATCAGGCAGGATGTCAGAAAATGACAAACATGATTTGGATGGAATCTATTACCAAGACTTACCAATTAGGAGAAATGAAGGTTCCGATTCTGAAGGGAATTCATCTAGCAATTGAAGAGGGTGAGTATGTGTCAATTATGGGGGCTTCTGGTTCAGGTAAATCGACGTTGATGAATATCTTAGGGTGTTTGGATAGACCTACAAATGGTAGCTATATTTTTGAAGGGAGAAATCTAACTACTTTTAATGATGATGAATTAGCTTATATCCGCAACCAAAGAATCGGCTTTGTTTTTCAGCAATTTAACTTACTACCTCGGTCAACAGCGTTAGAAAATGTTATGTTACCAATGGTTTATGCTAACTTACCTAAAAATAAACGTCGGCAAAGAGCATTGGATGCTTTAGTAAGAGTGGGCTTAAGCGATCGCATTCTCAACCGTCCCAGTCAACTGTCTGGAGGACAACAACAAAGAGTTGCGATCGCACGTGCTTTAGTTAATCGACCTGCATTAGTTTTAGCAGATGAACCAACAGGTGCTTTAGATACAGAAACTTCTTCTGAAGTCATGAATTTATTGACAGAATTAAATGAGCAAGGAATCACAATTGTTATTGTTACCCATGAGCCAGATATTGCTGCTCAAACTAAAAGAATTATTCGCGTACAAGATGGCTTAATAGTCAAGTTATAAAAAAACACAATTTCTGCTCTTATTCCCCTATTGCCTATTGCCTATTGTCTATTGCCTTAAAAGTAATGCGATCGCAAAGCAAAAAATATAGTAGCTTATGATTCTGAGTAAAAAACACTAACCTCTACACTATGAAATTACTTTGCTCTCAAAGCGATCTTAGTACAAACCTCTCACTTGTCAGCCGTGCTGTACCTTCACGACCGAATCACCCAGTCTTAGCTAATATACTGTTGCAAGCGGATGCAGAAACTAACCAGGTAAGTTTAACCGCCTTTGATTTGAGTTTGGGTATCCGCACCAGCTTTAACGCCGAAGTCTGGCAAAGTGGAGCGATCGCACTGCCTGCTAAACTCTTAGTAGATATTACCTCCCGTCTGCCAGAAGGAGAAATTACCTTAGATGACGAAGCATCAGCTGCATCTACAGGCGAAGGCTTAATTGTTACCCTCACTCCAAAAAGCGGGTATTATCAATTACGCGCTATGAGTGCCGAAGAATTCCCAGAACTCCCCATAATTGAAAATGCTGAACCAATTCATTTAACCGCCGCCGCTTTAATTGAAGGACTGCGGGGTTCATTATTTGCCACTAGTGCTGATGAAACTAAGCAAGTCCTCACCGGAGTTCATCTGAGTGTGAAACAAGACACCTTAGAATTTGGTGCTACGGATGGACATCGCCTAGCAGTAGTAGAAACTACAAACGAGCGTCCTTTGGGTGGAAGTGGACAATTAGAGGTGACAGTACCCAGCAAAGCTTTACGAGAATTAGAGCGGATGATAGCTCATAACGCTGATTCCGATGATGCGATCGCCTTATATTTAGATCAAGGTCAAGTGGTTTTTGATTTACAAAATCAACGCTTAACTAGCCGCACCTTAGAAGGGCAATATCCCGCCTATCGACAACTGATTCCCCGCCAATTTGAGCGACAAGTAACAGTAGATAGAAAGCAATTTGTCAGCACTTTAGAACGAATTTCTGTACTAGCAGATCAAAAGAATAATATAGTCAAGCTCACAATTGATAACGCCACTCAAGAATTGATATTATCTTGCGAAGCTCAAGAAATGGGTAGCGGTAGAGAGTCAATACCTGCTGAAATCTCTGGAGAAGATATAGAGATTGCTTTTAACGTCAAGTATTTGATGGATGGCTTAAAAGCTTTGCCATCTTCAGAAATTCAGATGCACATCAATCAAAACCTCACACCAGTGATTTTTACACCAATTGGAGGTTTGAAAATGACTTATTTAGCTATGCCTGTACAGCTACGTAGTTAAAACTCAGTAGCAGCATTTTGAGGGAAATGCGATCGCATTTCTTTCATTGATATCTGTTAAAAACTATAATTGGAAATGGAGGTGAATGAAGCAATGTTTTATGCATCATTGATTCATATAATGGGAAAGTGAATAGCAGCTTAAGCTTTTGTTTACGAATCAGATATAAGTTTTCTATTTTAAGTACTTTCAGGTCTACAATCATCCTGATTGTATTAACTGTAATGTTTTTTATAACAATAACCTCTTCTTACATAGGTTGGTGCTTTCCTATGATTATACTTCCCATACAACAAGTAAGAGCAGACTACAAAAAAGCAGATTTAGTATTCCATAACGTCTTACATACTCATGATTCCTATGAGGTTCAAGTTTTCCTAAGTCATCCTAATGCTAATAACAATATACCTACTGTGAGAGAAGGCATATATGCAGGTTCTTTGTTTTTTTATGGTCAAGGTTACTCTGTAGAAGAACAAAGACGGCAAATCTCGAATCGTGAGATAATAGGCAATGACTACGATCTTAGTCCTGGCGCATCAAATATATCTCCATTTACGCTTTATATTGATATTACTGACAAACTACATCAATTTATTGGCGACTCTGATATAGTTATTTCTTTTGCTACTGTTGATTTAAAAGGGCATAAACTAGCTAATCCTGATTTTCAATTTGGTTACATCACTTTAGAAGTAGACTAAACACTTTTAACATTCTATTTGGCTGAAATGGTTGGAAAACATTTATTAAAAGTTACAGCATTCGGCAATCTTCTAAATAAATAGAGCCGAATGCTGTCATTAAATGTCATGTATGCTTTGTTTTTAAAATAAGGAAAAAGTAAGTATTAAAGCGTTGTTAGCATAATTGCTTCAAAGTCAGTTCCCGGACTGGTTAACTGATTTCCTTTAGGATCAGTCGCAATCAAGTTTACGCTGACTTCATCAGCTCCTGCTAGCTTGCGAATAGCCTCCGTTACGTCTATAGAAGTATTAAATGGTTGAACGTGAGAAGGACGACGAATGTCAAACTGATCGATGGGGCCACGCTCAGGCGCACAGTGTCCTGCTTCACCCGGACATTCGCCATGTCCAAATAAAAATAAAGAACCTGCGTAATGCTCATTTCCTGTGGTAGGAGTGTTGGCATTGGCATCGGGTTGATTAAGGAACACTCGAATTTCACAAGAAGATCGAGGATGTAGCAGATTCTGGAATTCTAGTTCGGCTTTTTCAAAAGTTGGTTCAACAGATGCTAACGAAAAACCAAGCACCGGAGTACCAGAAAATTTTTCAGCAACAGTAGATGCAGCTGGCGGTGCTTCATCAGTTAAATATTCATATCCCAGCTTTTTAATATCCCATACGTCTTCGGTAGTAACGCCAAAAGGTGTGAGAGGAGTTGTCCAAATCGATCTTCCGTTAAAGGCTTCTTCTTTGGGAACAATATTTGGATGTGCTGCCTGCCATTCTGCAAAGAGGCGATCTACATTACAGTGGTGTGACCAAAAAATGGGATCATAAGCAGAATAGGGGACTATTCCCATAGTCCCACCAACCCAACCATGCAAACCGTTGTGTGGACTTTCCAGCGCAGATGAATATCTAGAGTAAGTAGTATCTACTTGTTGTGCCTGTTTAACCAGTTCAGCAAGTCGATCAAAAGTTTCGAGTGGCCCTGGGTCTCTGGAAGTCTCTGGGAAATTTGAACCTGAAAACTCAATCCTCGCTTTGAGGAGAGAATTATCATTTCCCGACTCATCCTTTTCATCAGTATAAGCTTTGGGTATTCCCTCCTGTCGGGTTGTTGGTGATGTCCAGTCCCAATAAGGAATTGTTACATCAGGAACTTGTTCTTGAAGAGATTTTTCCAGCATAAGTAAGTATGGACGATGCCACACAGCAAACAGAGGATTACCGTGGGCGCAATAAATAGGAGCGGGTAAACCATGAATACCTGCTATATATTGGTAACTGCGGTCATCAGTCGCTCTGATTTCATAGACTTTAATGAATGCTTCTCTCAAGTTCGCCAGTTCATCGGCTGTTAAGTTAAGGATATTTTTGCGGTAAAAAGTTGTAGTTGTAGTTCTAGCAGTGGCTGTTGCTGCTGTTCCTGATATAGCAGCTGCGCTCAAAAAATTAGCTGAAGGAAATCTTGTCCGTTCGGTGGTGCTAGCGAACCTTGCCAAAATTCTAGCCACGATATTTACCTCATGCCATAGGTTTCTTTCACTATTGCCCACAAATTTAGCTTGATATTATGATGTCAAAATTTGTGTACCATTGATACTCCCATAAATATTTAAATATCAGTGTAAAATTAATACATTAATTAAGATTTCTAGCCCTGTTAATTTCTTTGTTGAGGTTCTTTGCAGATTAATTGCTTATTGTCATCAACCTAAAAAACCCAGTCTTCAGATGGACTAGATTCTACCTTTATATCTTTAACCCGAATTTAGGTTAAATAAAATTTTCTTTTTGGATCATGAAGCTCATTATTTAAGAGTTCAATTTGACTGAATGCGTCATCCTTTTTTAGACACAGCAGGGCTGTGAAATAAATACCAACGCCACGGCAAATCTACCCCTTTAGTTAAACCAATGCGGGTAGTCTGAATTAAAGTTAAATGTCCTTGGTCTAGTTGCTGTTGAAATTCAGGATGGCGGTGTTCTAGCCATAATGGTTGACCAAACTCTAGGGGTGTTGCATTCAACGTCGAATCAATATTTAAGGCGCGGCAAAGTTTACCAGGCCCAGCAGCAATGCGATGAGGTTTGAGTTTTTCCTTATGGTTAACCCAATTGGGTACTTGATCTAACTCAAGGGCGCGCAGAAGCACAGCACTAGCTACTCCATCTCGGTCAGTGACAACGTTTAGACAGTAATACATCCCATAAATTAAGTACACATACGCCTTACCAGCAACACCAAACATCACCTGATTACGTGTAGTCCGGCCACGATAAGCGTGCATTGCCGGATCATCAGGTGCATAAGCTTCTGTCTCTACTATCATTCCTCGCAAAATACTGCCATCTGACATCTGCCGTACTAAAGTACAACCGATAAGTTCAGGTGCGATTATGGTTGAGGGGCGACTCAACCAAGTAGCATCAATGCACGTAGTCACTTTTTCTGTACTTTACTGTAGCTACTATAAGATTACAGAAATTCAGAATTGATTGAAGTTTTATGTATGAATACTTTGCTGAACCGGAATTTCAATCAGAAATTCGCTACCTTCACCTAACTGAGACTGACATTGAAATGTTCCACCATGCTTTTCTACCACAATTTGGTAACTAATAGATAGCCCCAAACCTGTACCCTTACCCACTGGTTTAGTCGTGAAAAATGGATCGAATACGCGTGATTTCACAGACTCTGATATTCCTAGTCCATTATCTTTGATATAAATCATGACGCTAGGCACATTGCCATGCAACTTGCCAGCAGTAGTCCGAATCGTAATTTGATGTTGGTGAGTTTGTGATGGTAAGTTTTGATAAGTTTCCAATGCATCAATAGCATTACTTAACACATTCATAAACACTTGATTCAATTGTCCGGCATAGCATTCAACCAATGGTAAATCACCATATTCTTTGATTACTTGAATGCTAGCACCACCAGTTGTTGACTTCAAACGGTGCTGTAAAATCAACAGCGTACTATCAATGCCATCGTGAATATTTACCTCCTTCATTTCAGCTTCATCAAGGCGGGAGAAATTACGCAAAGACATGACAATTTGACGAATGCGTTCTACACCAATGTGCATAGAAGACAGAATTTTTGGCAGATCTTCAGTCAGAAACTCTAAATCAATTTCTGCGGCGCGATCGCAAATTTCTGCGTCAGGGCGAGGATAGTGCTGCTGATAAAGATGCAGCATAGCGAGTAAATCATCAGTGTATTCCCGAACATGAGACAGGTTACCGTAAATGAAATTCACCGGATTGTTAATTTCATGAGCAACACCTGCTACCAACTGACCCAATGAGGACATTTTCTCAGTTTGGATAAGTTGAGTTTGGGTTGTTTGTAATTCATGTAATGCTTCCTGTAACTGTTGTGCTTGCTGCTGGCTATGAAACAGTAAATCAGCTTGCTCTACGGCTACGGAAAGCTGCGCCGCCACTTGAGTTGTAAATTGAATTTCTGAAGCTTGCCATTCACGAGGTTGGGCGCACTGGTGAATGCATAACAAACCCCAGAGTTCATTACCTTTAACTAGGGGGACAACCAAATTAGCTTGGACCTGAATTTCTTGCAGCATCTTCAAATAACAAGGGTTGAGTCCAGAGTTGTTAACGTTAGTAATGACATGAACCCGTCCTTGGCGATGAAAGGCAACATATTTCTGCTTAAAACAGGTATCTTTAATTTTTAATGTGATAGTCGAGATAAACCCTGGCAAAATATCTTCTGAAACTATTTCGCCATCATCCAGTTCGGAATTAGAATCGAAACGGTAAACCACTACTCGGTCAGCATTCAAGATACGGCGCACCTCACGTGCAGTTGCAGCAAAAATTGTCTCTAAATCAAGAGATTCTCGCAACTTGGTTACTACTTCAAATAATATCTGTTGTTGTTCTGCTGCTTTACGCAATTCAGCAGCCTGCTGCTGAGTTTGCATGAGTAACTGAGCTTGTTGGAGTGCTATCCCCAATTGACCAGCAATTTGGCTGAGGAAGGTAACTTCTGAATCTTTCCATTCGCGGGGGCCGGAATGTTGATAGGTGCAAAGTAGACCCCACAGCTTTTGCCCAACGAAAATCGGAGCTAATACAAAAGCATGAATTTGATAAAATTCTAAATTTTCTAAATGGCACTGAGTGAACCCCATTTTGTAGATGTCATCTACCGCAAAGGTTTCATTGTGGCGATAACGTCCTCCTTCGGTGTCTTGGAGGTAAGTGTCATTCCAAATGGTATTTATCCGAATTTTGGCTTCATTTGTCCAATTGGGACTAGCCGCCTCAAAGTCTCCAACAAATTCACCACCCCAATCTTGTGTAAAACGGTAAACAGAAACGCGATCTGCTTTTACTAACTGACACACTTCTTTTGTGGTGATTTGAAAAATAGTGTGAGTATTTAAAGACTCACGAATCTTGGCAATTACCCCAAATACTGATTGTTGTTGTTCATAGGTACGTTGTAATTCAATTGTTCGTCTTTTAACTTGATGTTCTAAGTTGTGATTAAAAGCTTGTACCTGTTGGTACAGTTCATGTTGTTGAATCGCTGAGGCAAAGTGTTTAGAGATTTCTCTAGCTAATTGAATTTCTTCTTCTTGCCATTGCTGAGGTTGAGCTTTTTTCGATTCTCGCCATAAATCAAACGATAGACGGGGATATAATTGACGGCGATCGCTATCAAATCGTCCAGCCCACAAGGTTTCTGTGTCTATTTCATCTCGGAAAATGCTTAAATAACCTACTAACTGCTGACGATATTGAAGTGGGATCATCAGAAGGCTGCGAATTTTAGTAGGTTGAAAAGCTAGTTGTAAAGTTCGCAAATTTGAGGTTTGATAAATGTCAGCGATCGCCCAAACATCATATCTACCTGACTGATAATGCTCCTGCCAGACACTATACTGCTCCATTAAGGGATAGATAGTTTCTTGAGGAATTTGTGGTTGCTGTCCACAGGTATAAACTTTAATGCAATTACTACCCGGAATCAGACATTCGGCTAGACTCTTAACCCTACCATCTTGCGGATGAAAGGCTTCGTTTCTGATACACAGTCTGCCACCAGAACCTTTAAAAGCAGCAACCGCTTCTTCTAATGCAGGTTGGAGAACAATTGTCGGTAGGGAATGTAGTAACGTGGCAATGCGGTTAATTTGACTTTCTCGTTCTGCTTTCGCACGGGCTTGGGTGAGGAGATTGCTTTGGGCGATCGCTATTGATAATTGATCTACCACCATTTGCATGAGTTCTAGCTCAGATTCTGAAATAGAACTTGCTTCGCAACTATGAGATACTAGCAATCCCCACAGTTTATCTTGATGAAAAATTGGTGCTACTACAGAAGACTTCACCCCCATTGCCGTTAAATATTCAGCATGGCAAGGATCTACGGGGCGGTAACGGATATTTTCTGCCTGAATTTCACCTGTTTCTAGGATGTTGACTGAACTGTGACCGATCTGTTGCGTCTCCAAATTCACTACAGAACGTACCCGACACTTAATAAACAGTTCACGAGCATGGGGAGGAATATCATCAGATGGAAAATTTAGCCCTAATAGCGAAGGTAAGCGATTTCCATCAATCGACTCACTCACTACTTCACCGCTACCATCGGTATGAAATTTATAAATCATCACTCGGTCAGTTCCGAGTAAAGTCCTGATTTCTGCTGTTGTCGTCGTAATTATTTCTTCTAACTCTAATGTTTGACGAATCCGGTTGGTAATACGCCGCAATACAGTTTCTTGATTTTGTCTCATCCACAAGTCGACATCAGTTATTGGAGACATTGCTTTTATATTTAATAACTTTCAAAAAAATAAATAACTAAACATTATAAATCTAAATTTATTGTTAATTTTCATCTTCTATTTGTCCACAGTAAAACCACGGTCAAAATATAGTAAACACTCCCATGTTTTTGTTACATATCTTTATGATATTTATTTTATAAATAGTTTCCAGAAAAAGTATGTTTTTCTGATGAACATGGATTGAATTAGAGTTTAATAAATTATTGCTAAATATATATATAAAAGTAAAAGTAGAGATACATAATTTTTATCTCTACTTTTATTGTTAATGTTTATTAAAATTTTATTACAACAGCAACATTAAACCCTGGCATTATCAACAAAGCGAATTCTCAAATAATCATCTTCCATCTTTGCTCCACCGGGTTGTAGTGCAGCTAAAGCTTGCGGCAGAACTAGGTTGCGGCGATGGTTGCCAATAGTGATATTTAGCTCGTCACCTGTTTTACTCAGTTGAATTTGGTTTTTAGGAATCCCCGGCAAGTACAGTTCTAAACTATATTGATTTTCTTCTTGCACCACTCTAACTGTTGTTTCTTTGTAGTAAACTTGGCTGGGATCTTCATCTTTGTAAAGAATATCCTTGAGTCTTTCTAATGCTGCTATTCCACACATTTCCTCAGAGAAAAGAGGAGCTTCTTTAACTGGTAGAGGATGGAAATTCTCATGAATTTCTTGACGATATTGCTCTTGATTTTCTTTCCAACGTTGAAAGAAGGGATCTTGTACTTCTGGCGGAATGATTCGATTCGCCACTACTAAATCAGTCGCCACATTATAAAGGCTTAAATAAGCATGGGCGCGTAGAGATTCTTTAATTACCATCTTCTCTGGATTAGTCACAAGACGCACAGAAGTTTGAGTATTGTCTGTTAAGACTTTTTCCAATGCTTCAATTTGTTCATAAAACTCGTAAGGTGCATCCATTACCTCTTTATCTGGCAGAGAAAAACCAGCAATTGGTCTAAAAATGGGTTCCACCAAAGGACGCAACGCTACTGAGATGTTTTGAAAAGGTTTGTAAAAGCGGCGCATATACCAACCGCCCACTTCCGGTAAACTCAAAAGGCGTAAGGCTGTACCCGTAGGAGCTGAGTCAATAATTAAGACATCAAAATCTCCCTCATCATAATGGCGTTTCATCCTTACCAAGCTAAAAATCTCATCCATGCCTGGTAAAATTGCCAATTCTTCCGCCTGTACACCTTCTAAGCCCCTAGCCTGCAAAACTTGAGTAATGTATCGCTTCACAGCACCCCAGTTACCTTCGAGTTCTTGTAGTGCATCGAGTTCTGCACCCCACAAGTTGGGGCGAATTTGCCGAGGTGCGTGTTCTAGTTCTAGATCAAAACTGTCAGCTAACGAGTGTGCCGGATCTGTACTCAAAACTAGGGTGCGATAGCCTAGTTCTGCACAACGCAGCCCTGTTGCTGCCGCAACGGAGGTTTTTCCGACACCGCCTTTGCCTGTCATTAAAATTACGCGCATGAATGAATACGACCTGCCTGAGAATTTTTCACATTTATTTACATTATCGACTGTTTAAAGAAATAAAGGGAACAGGGAACAGGGAACAGGCAATAGGGAATAGGCAACAGGGGAAAAAGTTATGAAGTGTGTAGACGCTCTTAGCGGCTTGCCGCAGGCTAGTATGAAGCCTTTTTCTGGGACTTTCTGCCTTTTGACCAATGACCATTGACTAATGACTATTAACTCAGCCTTCATGCTGGCGGCAAATTCCAAAAACTGAGGTGTAACCGTGTAGGAAGGTTCTACCACCTACGGGGCCAATTTCGCCACCACAGAAAAAGCCACCTATGGGTAGATCTGGGAAATAGCGTTTAAATAGTGCTGAATCGAAATCGGGTTTGCCGTACAGTCCTTCGCCACGGCCTACACAGGAAAACATTAAAGCAGCAATAGACGAAGATGTCGTATTTGTTTGATTTTGATATCTTTCTAACAGAAATTCTAAATCTTCTGCGGAAGCTTCAGCATCACGTAAATGAAATTGGAGACGTTGGCCAGGACGGACAAGATCGCCAATTGCGATCGCACCTCCGGCTGGATCTACCCCTAAAATACTGCGAATTAAAAAATCCCCTTGCTGCAAAGACAGCTTAAATTCATCCATCGCCACACCAACAAACAAAGAATGCTGCGCTAAAGTCCGCTCTTTCTCGCTGAGACTGTTAATTAAATCTCGCAACACTACCAATGGCACTTTTTCATCAAGTTCTAAAATGATGTTGCGTTCAGCTTTGG
Organism: Nostoc sp. FACHB-152; assembly: GCF_014697475.1. Classification (GTDB taxonomy): domain Bacteria; phylum Cyanobacteriota; class Cyanobacteriia; order Cyanobacteriales; family Nostocaceae; genus Nostoc_B. The sequence goes on along the minus strand of NZ_JACJRV010000003.1, from coordinate 22,494 downwards.
TGACTTGTATCGGCTCACCAATGGGTCGGCAACCTTGAGCCACAATAGTTTCTAAGACAATATTGCCAGTTAAAGCCAAGCCTACAGTACCTTCACGATACAGGCGATCGTTACAGAACAGCGCAATTCGACCACCCATTCCACCCGCACTAGCCTGTCCCCCTAAAATCACTGAACCAGGATAAGCAAAGTCTAATCCTTGCAAAAGTTCATTGATTCCTGAAGAGAAAGAACTAGACAGCAAAATGAACTGCGGATTTTCAGATGGTTGTACACCAATCAAATTAATCCAAGCATCGGGTGAACTATCCAAATCGGGTAATTCTTCCGACAGAACATGAAAAACTTGTAAATTTACTCCTGGCAGATGTGCCAAAGTCAGACTCAAGGCAGCGTCAGATTCTATTTCTTGAGTTTGCCCTTCAGTTGTAGTACCTATTACTCCACCACCGCTACAACCAATCATTACAGGAACCGAAAGTTTTTCTGCTAGCAAAGGTAAAAGCCGTGAGTACTCACTGGCAAAAGCAGATGAAATAAACACCAGCCCTAAATGCGCTGGTGCTGTTAATGAAGACACAGCCCTTTGCACTACATCTGTAACAGCTGCTTCCAACGAAGGACGGGTTGATAGGGCATTTGCCCACTGCATTTGGTCTGCCATGAGTTTTTAGCTCTTTCTTGTTCGTCGTGCTTTTAGCCCAAGGTTTTGCCGAGGCAAAGAGGCACAAGACTTGTATAGATAGATTTGACAACTGAGGATGAAAAGTTTATCTTCCCCTTTGCCTTTAGCCTAGCTGCCTTTGAGAATAGATATTCATCAATTCCTACTGCATGGAATAAATATAGTTGATGAATGTACTTTCACAGTACCGACTCTACAAAATCTTAAAAGATAGACAAACATACAGTATGGATATCTTACTTTGTCGTACTTATAGCAATCCTATTTGATTTACAAACTGCTTATGTGGATAGGCAATAGGGAATACGCAATAGGCAATAGATTTGTTTGAATCTCATTTAGGACTGCTATAGCAATCATCCAGTTGTCTGACTAAGTGGTTGTGCTTATTGGGTAGAATGATCAGTGATAGTACAAAAACTCACAATTTTTGAACTTTTCCATACTAGTATTAACAACACACAACAAAAGCTATGAGCGATATCCAAGAACAAATTCAAGTAGAAGTAGAACAAGCTCGTGCTGTCTGTGATGTCTCAGGTAGCAATTCTGCTGAGTGTGCGGCGGCTTGGGATGCAGTTGAAGAACTGCAAGCTGAAGCCTCCCACCAGCGCCAAAGTAAGCCAAAAAATTCCCTGGAACAGTACTGTGATGATAACCCAGACGCAGCTGAGTGTCGGGTTTATGATGAATAAACCTTGAGTTGCTAAGTTTTCGATTCATCAAACAGGCAAGCAACCAGAATCTTTTTACTCAGACTTTGTACCTTCATGCTCTTTGGGGTACGTTTCTTAACTTCCCCTTAATATAAGTTGTCATTTTGTACAAGTTACTAAAGTAAAAGATCTGTGAGTTGCTTGTTTTTTTTCTCCAGATGGGTAAAATTCAGTCACCGTAAAGTGCCAGTATCAGAATTACCTATCTTGGCTAAAAGTTGTTGCTGAAGTATCCGTTATAGTAAATATCTGAATCTTCATGCAAACTTTTTATTTATAGTCTGGCAAAAACAATGGAAGAAGTTTGGTTCCGCCCTTACATATGGACTGATTACCGGCTGGGGATAGCATTTACGTTATTTATTCCGCTAATTCTTTTGATTTGGGCATTTGTACAAAAAGCAGAAGGAATACAACGCCTGTTAATGATTTACTGGCGAGTTGCTAGTCTGCTGGCAATTACTATTTACTTGATGATTGCTGCATACCCAGTCAGCTTTATTTCTGGGTTGATAGCACATCTTCTCGTTCCCATTTCGTTATGGTTTTGGGTGGATCTCAATGAGGAAATTGACTATCAACCCAGTAGCCCTTTGAAGTTGATTTTTACTGCTTGGCGCTGGGCTGTAACAGTATATAGCCTGCTGAGTGCGATCGCTTTGCTCCCTTTTATCGGTTGTGCCTTTTCGCAAACAGCAATTAAAACTCCCTATTGTCGAGTTTGGTTTGAAGCCCCTTTAATCTTTAAAGATTATTTCCATCACAATAGCAAGCCAGCATTTCTGGGTTTTCTGGGTATAACCTGTTTAATAATTTATGTGGTTTACTTAGGCTATTTTGTTCTATTTAAGCTTGGTAAACAAGGACGCTCGGCTACACCACAGTAATTAACTAGATAGCATTCTAATTTGATGAATAATTCCATTGGCAAGCGGCTAGAACAATACACAGCTAAACGCCCCCAAGAAGTTTTACTGATCACTGTGGAAATAGATGACGAGCAAGATAAAATTGCAGTCTTCAAAGGTTTTTCTAGTTCTTTGATGCGCCCCACTGCATTTGATCCTGATGTTCCAGTATTACTAGATGCAGCCACAATTATCAGTATCGATCGCATCGCCAGTCCTTATAATCCGGAAGCACCTCGTTATATTGAAAAAGGCATCTCTTGGGAAGCTATGCAAGCTTTGCTGGCGGAAGTCGGGGTTTGAGGGAGGCGGAGGGGCAGAGGAGCAGGGGAGCAGGGGAGAAGAATTAATGACTATTGACCAATGACCAATGACTAAGGCTGGATACACTTTACCTGTGTTTGCTTGTGCTGGGGCTGTGGCGGCGTTACATTGGTTACGCCAGCGTCAGCCATTAAAAGTGGTGGCGATTGATTTGATTGAACCTGCACAAGTCGCAGAAATAGCAATCGAACAAGTAGCAGGGCTATCTGAAAATATGGCTCTGGCAATTACTCGTAGTGACCCTGGTGATAATCTTGACCTAACACGCGATACACCGATTTGGTCAATGGTAGAGTGGGGAGGGGAAACCGAGGCAGCAGTAACTATCAAAGGTGGCGAAGGGATTGGAAAAAATCTCAATGCAGATGAGCGACCTGCTATTTATAGTTATGCCCAAAGCTTATTACAAGAGAATTTGCGGCGGCTGCTAGCACCGGGTGAGAAAATCACCGTGACGATTATTTTACCGTTCGGGCGATCGCTTGCTGTCCGAACTTCTAATGCTGCTTTTGGTGTCGTGGAAGGGCTTTCTCTATTAGGCACAACAGGTATTTCCCAACCCCTAAGTTCACCTGATCAGTTAGCTGTTTTTCGGACGGAATTACAACAAAAAGCCAGCCGTTTTACCAGCTTGGTATTTTGCATTGGCGAGAACGGTTTAGATTTGGCGCGAAAACTCGGTATTAATCCTGAACAGCTAGTAAAAACTGCTAACTGGTTGGGGCCGATGTTGGTCGAAGCTGATGCTTTAGGTGTTAAAGAAATCTTATTGTTTGGCTATCACGGCAAATTGCTGAAACTAGCTGGGGGGATTTTTCACACCCACCATCATTTAGCTGATGGTCGGCGGGAAATTTTAGCTGCCCACTGTGCTTTGGCAGGAATGAAGTCATCAGATATACAAGCAGTGTTTAAAAGTGCAACTGCGGAAGCTGCACTAAAATATCTTAGAGAATTAGATGCTTCTAGTGATAGTGATTGGGTGAATAGAGTTTATAACGCGATCGCCCAAACTATCGATACGCGTTCTCAAGAATACATTCAAAGCCATAATAACCGAGGCACAGCAGTACCCCTTTGTGGCTCAATTATGTTTGATCGCGATCGCAAAATTATTGTAAAAAGCAAAACTGCTTGTTTCGTAATCGAAAATTTATGTTAATTTATTATGAATAATCATTAATAATCCAAATAAATAACTTTTTCCGTAACCACTCTAGGGTAAGTTATTCCTTCTAATACCATGTCAAAATAAATGGCCAAGCAAACGCGTTATAAAGCGTGTTTGTCGGGGAATTTTTTACCATTTACAAGCCTCTTTAGGCAGATAAATGGTATTTTTGTTAGACCACAGTGCAACTATCTACTACTTAATTCAAACTCCCCCATCATGAATACAGCGGTGACTCTACTAACCGAACAAGCGCCTCAAGAAGTAGAAGAATTGAGGCGGCTTGAGCGTCAAATCATTGTTATTCTCGACTTTGGCTCTCAGTATTCCGAACTGATTGCCCGACGCATCCGTGAGACTCAAGTATACTCAGAAGTGCTGTCTTATCGCACTACAGCCGAACATTTACGGCAACTCAACCCCAAAGGCATCATTCTCTCCGGGGGGCCGAGTTCGGTGTATAGTGACAAAGCTCCCCATTGCGACCCAGAAATTTGGCAACTCGGAATTCCTGTCTTGGGCGTATGCTATGGGATGCAGTTGATGGTAAATCAACTAGGTGGGGAAGTCGCAAAAGCTGATCGCGGTGAGTATGGCAAAGCCTCATTATATATAGATGATCCCACCGACTTGCTAACAAATGTCGAAGATGGCACTACTATGTGGATGAGTCACGGAGATTCCGTGATTAAAATGCCCCCTGGTTTTGAAGTATTGGCACATACAGAAAATACTCCCTGTGCTGCCATTGCCGACCACGAGAAGAAACTGTACGGCGTGCAGTTCCATCCCGAAGTTGTACATTCCATCGGTGGTTTAGCCTTAATTCGTAACTTCGTCTACCATATCTGCGAATGTGAACCCACCTGGACAACCGCAGCGTTTGTAGAAGAAGCTATCCGCGAAATTCGGGGCAAAGTTGGTGATAAACGCGTACTTTTGGCACTATCTGGGGGAGTTGATTCTTCTACCCTAGCCTTTTTACTACATAAAGCGATCGGCGATCAACTGACGTGTGTCTTTATCGACCAAGGCTTCATGCGGAAATTTGAGCCAGAACGGTTGGTGAAGTTGTTCCAAGAGCAGTTTCATATCCCTGTAGAATATGTAAACGCACGCGATCGCTTCTTGGCTACCATCGCAGGTGTGACAGATCCCGAAGAAAAACGCCGTCGCATCGGGCATGAATTTATTGGTACATTTGAAGAAGCATCGAAACGCCTCGGCCCCTTTGATTATTTAGCCCAAGGCACACTCTACCCAGATGTGATTGAATCAGCCGACACTAACGTTGACCCCCAAACAGGCGAACGGGTAGCAGTCAAAATTAAAAGTCATCACAACGTTGGCGGTTTGCCCAAAGATTTGCGATTTAAACTAGTGGAACCCCTGCGGAAACTATTTAAAGATGAAGTCCGCAAAGTCGGTCGTTCTATTGGTTTGCCCGAAGAAATTGTCCAACGGCAACCCTTCCCCGGCCCTGGTTTAGCAATTCGCATCATCGGCGAAGTCACCGCCGAACGTTTGAATATTCTGCGTGATGCCGATTTAATCGTGCGGCAAGAAATTAATCAACGTGGATTATATAACGAAGTTTGGCAAGCTTTTGCTGTCTTACTACCAATTCGTAGCGTCGGTGTTATGGGTGATAAGCGTACTTATGCCTACCCCATTGTCCTGCGGATTGTTACCAGTGAGGATGGTATGACTGCTGACTGGGCGCGGCTTCCTTATGATGTTTTAGAAGTAATTTCTAACCGCATCGTCAATGAAGTCAAAGGTGTTAACCGCGTGGTTTATGATATTACCTCCAAGCCACCTGGAACTATCGAGTGGGAGTAATAAGGTAATAATAATTACAAAAAATTAGGTGGGCATTGCCCACCTAATTTTTTGAAGAAAAACGGATAAATTAACGGCTGTGATATCAGAACCTATTAATTGGGTAGACTCGCTTCTTCCTACCAGATTACTTATTTTTTTCCTTCGTGTTCTACCCTTCTCCTAACGGAGACGCTGCGCGAACGGGAAGCCGCTAACGCGTCTATGCGTTCTTTGCGGTTCGATTTAAAATCCTATATTGTTATCATGATTTACCCAAATTCCGTTTCAGCTGTTCTAATTCGTCTTCTGTTTCCCACCGACGGAACTTTTCTTCTAAATCATCAAAACTATTAGAAGAACTCTGAGGTGAATTCCGCCAACCATTGGTTTCTAAACGTTGTTGTTGGGCTTGAGCTTCAGCGCGTGCTGTTTGTGCTTCTTTGGCTTTAGCTTGGACTTCTTGCCGCCGCACTTGGATTTTTCGCAATAGTTCTTGCGACTGGTTGATGCGGTCTTTTAACCCTTGCATATGTCCCCATTTCTGATTCCCTTCGCGCAGGAGGGCGGCTTCTCGCTGTTGGGCGGCTGCGGCTAAATCTTCTCGACCGGCATCTTTGGCTTTCTGCACGCGGATATGCCAACGCTGAATTTCTTGTGCAGTGGCGAGAATATCATCTTGCGATCGCTTTTCTTGAACTTGTAAATCTGCTATTAACTTTAAAGTATCGTCCTCTTGCTGACGCAGTTGCTCTAACAGCGCCTCTAACTCCAATTGTGGATTATTCCGCAAGAATTCCTCTAAACGGTTTTCTAAAAACCGACTCAAATCATCAAATAAGCCCACTGCCAGAACTCCAGAGGTCGGGTGCGTGACTACTTTATTGTAGTCAATTATCACATCCGAAAATTAGTCTTTTGGCCTATTGATCGGTAAGTAGCCGTCAAAAACAGGAAAAAGGGCAGGGGGCAGGGGAGCAAAGGAAAAATTATTTGGATCATTTATTTGGTGAAATGTTATAAGGTCGCCCTTTCCCCCTGCCTCTTCCGGTCAGACAATTTTTAATTTCAGTACTTTAATATCCAAAAGAATAGTGATATTTTACACACACTTATAAATATTTCTTTCTCTACACCCTCACATCCTGACATTTTCAAGTTAAATAACTCTGTGATTGCAAGTTAAATAAATCTGTGATTTTAAACACTTAATTGGGCAAGATAACAATAGCTTTCTAATTCTTATTAATACAATTTTTGAATGTATGAAGCTTTTGAGAAGACCTGTCTCAAGCCTATTAAAATGTGATATTGAAAAAAATTGCTCACGAAATTTACTGCTTCGCTTTGTTCTTGGTGGCACTACTATTATCGTAAGTATTTCCTCTTACTGCACTTATCTAGCTGCACGCAACATGGCGTTAGCAGATTTGAAACAAAGTGCTTTTCAAGAAGTGCAAAGAGGCGTTGATGAAATTGAAGAGTGGTTACACGTCCGCAAGGTAGAGGTACAAACCCTCGCCAATACTTCAACTGTACGCACCTTAAATTGGTCTGTAGCAGACCCATATTTACAAGCAGAAGTCAAGCGAATTCATGAATTTTTCTTTTTCCAAATATCTACCCAGGATGGCTCATTTTCTAATACTAAGGTTGGTCGAACAAAAAAGAATATTCAGGATCGAGACTACTTTCAAAAAGCAATAGCAGGAAAAAGCAACATTTCCGATCCCTTTATCAGCCGTTCCACAGGAATTCCCTTAATTGCGATCGCCACGCCGATATGGGCTAATTCTGAGACTAATCATTCACCAATTGGGGTCTTTCAAGGCAATGTGAAAGTTGACCGCGTTACTAAGGTTGTCAACTCCCTGCGCTACGGCAAGAACAGCTATGCTTTCGCCCTAAATTCCCAAGGACAAGCAATTGTTCATCCTGACGTAACGTTAATGTCAACGGTAGAAAAACCTGCGCCCAGCCTGCTCAAAATTGCCGATCGCAATTTAAATGCGATCGCCCAGCAGATGGTAAATAAACAACAGGGAATTCAGTTGATGGAAATTGACGGCACTCAAAAATATGTCGCTTATGTTCCATTACAAGAAGCTAATTGGTCTTTAGCTTTAGTGATTCCGCGCCAAAATATTGAATCTCGCTTGAAGTTCCTCGACTTGATTGCCTTAGTTGTCGCAGGGCTGACAGTCACCATGATTACTGTTTTGTGGCGCGTGCAAGCATTTGAACAAGCGCAACTAAAAAAATCGGCATCCGCAGCTGATACGGCAAACCGCGCCAAAAGCGAATTTTTAGCCAACATGAGTCATGAACTCCGAACACCATTAAATGGCATTTTAGGTTGCGCTCAAATTTTGTTGCGTTCTCAAGGTTTACCAGAACGGGAGCAATATCATGTCAACATCATTGAACAATGCGGATCTCATCTGCTGACCTTAATTAATGACATATTGGATCTCTCAAAAATTGAAGCGAGGAAACTAGAACTACATCCTCATGATGTTCATTTCCCGTCTTTTATCCAGGGAATTGCCGAAATTTGCCAAATTCGAGCAGAACAAAAGGGTATTTTGTTTGTCTATGAACCCGCAATTAATTTACCTACAGGAGTTCATGTCGATGTCAAAAGGTTGCGTCAGGTATTGTTGAATTTGTTGGGAAATGCCATCAAATTTACGGATGAGGGTCAAGTTACCTTCAAAATTGCAGCGATCGCGCAACCTGCTAGGAAATACAACATTTGTTTTTCTATCGAAGATACAGGTATTGGGATAGCACCAGCAGAACTGAACAAGATTTTCTTACCATTTGAGCAAGTCAGTGAGAAAAAGCATCAGACTGAAGGCACAGGGCTAGGTTTAGCCATCACTCGCCAGTTGGTACAGATGATGGATAGCGATATCCATGTCAAAAGCCAAGTTGGTGAGGGTAGCACTTTCTGGTTTGAATTGGAAATACCAGAAGCCAGTGAATGGGTACAGTCTGCGATGTCTGCATCAGCAGAACAAATCATTGGTTTTGAGGATAGCCCACGCACAATTTTGATGGTGGACGATCGCTGGGAGAATCGCACAATCATTACCAACCTGCTGCAACCACTAGGCTTTAATGTAGTCGAAGCTACTAACGGTAAAGAAGGTTTGGCAAAAGCGATCGCACTTAAACCAGATTTGATCATTACAGACTTACTAATGTCAGAAATGGATGGATTTGAATTGATTCAACATCTGCGACGCACCCCAGATATCCAAGATGTGAAAATTATCGTCTCTTCCGCTAGTGTCTTTGAAACCGACCAACATCGCAGTATCCAAGCAGGCGGTGACGAATTCCTCAGCAAACCTATACAGGTAGATGAATTACTACAGCAATTAGAGCGTCATTTAGGTTTGAAATGGATTTACAAGCAGCCTCAGTCTGAGGGAGAAATCATCAACAACTTAGTTACAGCCGATAATCAATCAGATACATTAATTCCTCCTGCACCTGAAGTGTTGCAAGAACTCATCACATTAGTAAATAAAGGTAATTTCAATGCCATTCTCCGGTGGGCTGATCAACTAGAGACAACTGATCCGACTTTTGCAATCTTTGCTAATCAACTGCGGCAACTAGCAAGGCAATTTAACGAAGATGCGATCCTCAATTTTTTAAATAAATATATTGTAGAAACAGTATGACAGTAAAAATAGCAGACCAAAAGCCTTTTTGCGATCGCCACCCTAGAGGAATTATTTTAGTTGTTGATGATAATCCTGCCAACTTACAAGTTTTATCCAGCTTTTTGGATGATTCTAGCTTTGAAGTTTGGGCAGTTCGTAGTGGTGAGAAAGCCCTTCAGAAATTAAACAACGATCATTTACCCGATTTAATCTTGCTTGATGTCATGATGCCCGGTATGGATGGGTTTGAAACCTGTCAACATCTCAAAAGCGATCCTCGCTCTGAGGATATCCCTGTTATTTTTATGACTGCACTTTCTGAAACTGCCGATAAAGTTAAAGGATTACGATTAGGAGCCGTAGACTACATTACCAAACCTTTTCAGCATGAAGAAGTATTAATGCGAATCGAACATCACCTAAAGCTGAGAAATTTGACTAAAACTTTGATTGCTAAAAACGCTGAACTACAAAAAACTCAAACCCAACTTATTCAAGCCGAAAAGGTGGCAACATTAGGTCAACTCGCAGCCGGAATTGCGCATGAGGTAAATAATCCCATCAATTTTATAGCTGGTAATTTAAATTTTGTGGAACAGTATGTTCAGGAGATAGTTAATTTACTCAAACTCTATCAAAAGTATCTACCAGAGCCACCATCAGAAATTCAAACAGCCATTAAAAAAACTAATTTAAGTTATTTATTAGAAGATTTATCTAAAATCCTTAAATCTATGCAATTTGGTACAGATCGCGTTACAGAAATTGTATCATCTTTGAATAAATTCTCTCGACATAGAGAGGCAGGAAAGAAACTGGCTAACCTGCATGAAGGGTTAGAAAGCACACTATTGATTCTCGGTCATCGATTCAAACAAAATGCTCATCGTCCTGGCATTCAACTAATCAAGGAGTATGGATATTTACCGCTTGTTGAGTGCTATCCAGGGGAAATTAATCAGGTTTTTATGAATTTGATTTGTAATGCGATCGATGCTATTGAAGAAACCCAAAAAAATAAAGCTTACCAGGAAATTACCAAACATCCTGGTATAATTCGCATTAAAACAGAGGTCATTGGAGAAAAAGTTATTCTTAAAATCGCCGACAATGGTTCAGGAATTAGTGAAGTAAATCAAAGCAAAATCTACGATGCCTTCTATACAACAAAACCTATCGGCAAAGGAACAGGTCTAGGTTTATCAATTGCTTACCAAATTGTAGTTAACAATCATCATGGCAAACTATATTACAACTCAACCCCAGGTGAAGGCCTAGAGTTCATTATTGAGCTACCCATCGGAGCATCTGTCCTCAGATAAAACATTACTTATTTGCCAAAGTCTCAACCAAAATATTACTTGATGCTTCAGTAGTATATTTCGATAAACTTTCTTTCAAAATTATTTTATTGCTATCACTAGAAATACAAATTTCTGTGCCTTCGATAGCTTTTTTTAAAAAAGTTATTAAATTCTTATAGTTTTGCTCCTTTCTCAACCTTTCGTCAAAATTAGGTATGAGCTTCTTCAGAATTGTATGAACTTGAGGAATGGGAATTCCAGATTTTACAAATTGATGCTCATTTTTTAAACTCAATAAAATTTCTTTTGTGTGGATATAAATATCAACGTAAAAATAATTCCTTTCCTTCATCAGGATTTCTGTTATTGATTCTTGGGGATTATTTATAGGAATAAAATAATCACAAACAGACTTGAGAAAACGATTAGAATGTTCTTCATATGCACATCCAATTACCGTTTTGCCATATTCATGCAGCTTATTGGCAAGAGAAGCAAACCCACCATCTCCTGAGACAATTACAAATACCTGTAAACTAGGGCGAAGAGTAATTAATTCTGTAACATCAATTGCTAGTTGTATGTCTGCTGCATTTTTCTTAGGGCCAAAATCAAAAATTTGAACTGGTTGAATTCCTAATTCTTGAATTTCAGTTCTCAGAGATTTTAATCTCGAATCGCTCCAATCTGCATATGCATATTGTAAAGCTATTTCCTTGACTGTATTAGTTTTCTTGATATTATCTTGAATTAGTTTTAGAGAAAAGTTAAAACTAGGATTACTTCTCCCCATTGTTAAGTTTTCAATATCATAAAAAACTGCTGTATTGAAATGTTGTTTAGTAGATAAAAGATAATCATTGTTAATAATCTTTTGGCTCTGTTTTATATCGTGATAATCAGCCATTAAATTTTTTATGTCTTCGCTTTGCGCCAAATTAACTGATTCTGCTTTTAACTGTGTTAATGTTTTTGTTAATTGTTCAACCTCTAGCTGTGTTTGTTTTAATTCCTGTGGTAATTTTTCAGATAGAGAGTTGATATAACTTTGATGTTGCTCAATCAGGTTAACAATAGTATTAGATAGAATATGCTGACGTTGTTGATAAGCTTCAGATAATGCTTGCTGTAGATTAGCCCAGACAATCGGAGAAGTTTCGTAAGTACAGACCTTTAAAGATGTCTCGTAGCCAGTGATCGCAATTTCTAAATTAATATCTTTATTACCTAGCTCAAACTTTTGAATTATATTGCTAAATTTAAAAATGACTTTTGCTATATTAATAGCTGAATCAGGTTTATTCTTAAACTGGTCAATTGCCCATTCTCTGAGTAAACAAGCAAAATCGTTATTTAACTTGTCTAAGTTCTGGTCTAAAAGTAAGTTTATTTCTTGGTTTTGGGAAGTTGCTTTTAATAAATTAAGTAGGAAGAGTAGCCCTGAATTACTAACTTTATTTGGCATAAATCTATACTCAAAAATGTAATGCTAGTTTTATTATTCCCATAAATGTATAAAATCTAACGTTTACAAAGGTGTCAGCCAATAAGTAATACCCTGTACAACTTGATTTTTAAAACCAAACTTCGGTAAGTCTTCTGCTGGTATACCTAAATAAGTCCAATGGGGTACATCTTTAACTACTGTTTGAAACCAACCATTTTGATTGAGAACTTGTCTTTGCTTCTGATTATTTACGCCTAAATCAATTGCTAATCCCCAAAGATGTTGTGATGCGCCTGGTGGTGCAACTACACCCAAAATGGCAGTTTCCTTCCCTTCTTTGACTTTTTCTAAAGTTGTGTTATTAGCGTATTTCTGCCAAAATCTTAAATTAGTAGCAAAATTGCGAGTGCAATCACTCTTCCCATATCCTGATTTTAGTGGAATATGCTGTTGTATTTTGGCTTTGTTTAATGCATCTGCTGCTGCTTTTTGTAAATAGCAGTCATTTGTACCAACAACTTTTTCTAACGTCAGTTGAGTTTGAAATTCTTGAGTTTCTTCTTCAGTAGTTAAAAGCACCTTATCTGGCAATTTAACATCGTTAGATGGATTGACAAAAGCAGCCCCATAAGAACGGAGTAAAGTATATTCATAAGTACCAAGTTGGGGAATTACTTTTAACTTTTGTGTAATGGTAGATACAAAACGCTCTTGTTGGGTTAAAGGTTGGCTAGACCCAGAGGTAGACAAAACTGATTCTTGAACATTAGTATTACAGCCTGATGCTTTTGCCAACAAACATTGGTTGATAGGTTGAGCATTAGTAGCTACTTGACGATAGATGCTACTACTAGCTACTAATACCAAACAAATACAAACAGAAATAATCATAAATCTGATTTTTTTACTTAAACGTTTCCTAAATAACTTAGTTATGTAAATATTTTTCATTAGCCTTAGAAATAATTTGATTGCAACAATAGTTAGAAAACAGACATAAAAACCACAATTAACTCGGTCTAATTTCTTAGACTTAGTTAATAATTATAATTTTGCTAAAAAGAAATCTACTACTACTAGATGAATAGTTCTTTTGATAGCTTTTTTATTAACAAAGCGCATCCTTGAAAGCACTGGATCGGCTAAAATAGCATTGACTCATAGCTCGCTGTTGTATAAGTATGACCATGCACAATTCCATTGAATTCCAAGACGCTTTTGATGTCATTGTCGTCGGTGCAGGTCACTCAGGTTGTGAAGCCGCCCTGGCCGCTGCCCGTCTTGGTTGTCGGACTCTGCTGTTGACGCTGAATTTAGATAAAATTGCTTGGCAACCTTGTAACCCAGCAGTGGGTGGCCCGGCTAAATCGCAGTTGACCCACGAGGTAGATGCCCTGGGTGGGGAAATTGGTAAAATTGCAGACCGCACATACTTGCAAAAACGCATCCTCAACTCTTCACGGGGGCCGGCGGTGTGGGCATTACGCGCCCAAACAGACAAGCGCGAATACGCTGCGGTGATGAAAGCAATTGTCGAAAATCAAGAAAACTTGAGCATCCGCGAAAGCATGGTCACAGATTTAGTTTTGGGTGCTAACGATGAAGTCGTCGGCGTAGAAACTTACTTTGGCGTGGCGTTTGCGTGCAAGGCTGTAATTTTGACCACTGGGACTTTCTTAGGTGGCAAAATTTGGGTAGGTAATAAATCAATGGCGGCGGGACGCGCTGGAGAGTTTGCGGCTGAGGGTTTGACACAAACCTTAAATCGTTTGGGTTTTGAAACCGGAAGGTTAAAAACTGGGACACCTGCACGGGTAGACAAGCGATCGGTTGACTACAGTAAGATGGAAGTCCAGCCTGGGGATGCAGAAGTTCGTTGGTTTAGCTTTGACCCAGATGCATGGGTAGAACGGGAACAAATGCCTTGTCATATGACTCGTACTACAGCCGAAACCCATCGTTTAATTAGAGAGAATTTACATCTATCTCCTGTTTATGGTGGTTGGGTAGAGGCGAAAGGCCCGCGTTATTGCCCTAGTATTGAAGATAAGATTGTGCGCTTTGTGGATAAGGAAAGCCACCAAATCTTTATTGAACCAGAAGGGCGAGATATTCCTGAACTATATATTCAAGGTTTTTCGACTGGGTTGCCCGAAAATCTGCAATTACAAATGCTGCGGAGTCTGCCTGGTTTGGAAAATTGTGTAATGCTGCGTCCGGCTTATGCTGTGGAGTATGATTATTTACCTGCTACACAGTGTTATCCCACAATGATGACGAAGAAGGTGGCAGGGCTATTTTGTGCGGGGCAAATTAATGGGACAACAGGTTATGAAGAGGCAGCCGCCCAAGGAATAGTCGCGGGAATTAATGCGGCACGGTTTGTTAGTGGTCAGGACATGATTATCTTTCCGCGTGAGCAAAGTTACATCGGCACGCTGATGGATGATTTGTGTACGAAAGACTTGCGCGAACCTTACCGGATGCTTACTAGTCGGTCAGAGTATCGCTTACTGTTGCGTTCTGATAATGCTGACCAACGCCTGACACCTTTGGGACGAGAAATTGGGTTAATTGACGATCGCCGTTGGGATTTATTTACCAACAAACAAGCCCAGATTACTGCGGAAAAAGAACGGCTATACGCCACCCGCATCAAAGAACATGAAGAAATAGGGAAAGCGATCGCAGCTGATACTCAACAAGCCATCAAAGGTTCTATCACCCTCGCTGACTTACTGCGGCGACCAGGATTTCATTATATTGACCTTAACAGGTATGGTTTAGGTAACATCAGCCTCACCCAAGCAGAGAGAGAAGGCGCAGAAATTGACATTAAATATTCCGGCTATCTTGCCAGACAACAAAATCAAATTGAACAGGTTGCCCGCCAAGCACATCGCCAGCTACCTGCGGATTTAGATTATGCTAAAATTGATACTCTTTCTAAGGAAGCACGGGAAAAATTAAGTAAGGTAAAACCACTTACTATTGGTCAAGCCGCCCGTATAGGTGGGGTAAATCCGGCGGATATTAACGCATTATTAATTTATTTGGAATTGCGTAAAACAAAGAGCCAGCCAGAGTTACCAGCCTTAACCTAAGTTAAAGTTTTAACAAACGTGGGTATAGTAGAAGTGAAGGGATTGGTATGATCGATGACACGAATTCGTGACTGGCATCACTAGCCGTCTCTAGATTACAGTTGAAATTAATATCACATAAACATTTACTCGTCAAGTCTAGGCGGGCAGTTTGATATTTCTGCAACATCCTAACTTCCAGCGACTAGGGGCGGTGTTGCCCCATTCTGGCAACCAAAACCTAAAATTATGCCTATGTTACAAGAATTCAGCACCCAATTCATCGCTCCGGAACCATTAGACGAATTGATCAGCGACGAGCCTTGGTCAATAGAAATTTATGCTGATGGCTTGATGGATGATCTGTTTGCCGATATTGACGACATTCTAGATACTAGCGGTCATTTGTCTTCTCATACTGTAAGGTATAGCAGCCGTACACCACAGCGTTCTCAGGAGGAATCTACCAGCGATTGGTACTACTCAGATTACGAACCATTGCAAACGCTTAATTTACAGCAAATTGTCTTACCCAATACACTTAACCGGACTGTACACGGCGTTCCCCAAGTCAGGAACAAACACACGAGTACAGTTGTGGTTGATACCCCGGCAGTGACTTTCAACAAGAGAAGACCTAAGAAAATCAGGCTGGCTTTGAGCAAACTGGTGATTTTAGGGACAGCAATTGGCGTGGCGATCGCTGGTACGATTTACTGGTTACAATCTGGGGCATTTACTTTTATCACAGCGCAATTGACTGGGCAAATGGCCATATCTCAAGCACCGTTACCTACACGTGCAGATGTTGAGGCAGATTTAGCTGACTATATGTTAAGTTCGCTAGCAGTAATCGATCAGCAAGCCGCAACCAGTAATCAAAAATCTTTTCGCACTGGTATCCTTAACAGGGTGAATTCTAATCCTTCATCTGTTGCTTATGCTAGCAGTCCACCAGTAGGTAATCTGCCATCTCCTCTCACTGCCAACAATACACCGCCAGCCCCTAACCGTTCTGCGACTAACGTTGTTGAACGCATCTATATTCCTGTTTATCAAGCACCATCGCCTATGCGCTATGGTCTGCCGCGCCTTCCCGGTACTCCTTTACCTTTACCGCCTGTAGCCAATGCTAGACAGACAACTCAGCCCAATGCTGTGACCACTGCCTTAGGTGCTGTCAGGCCAGCAGCAAAACCTGTCAGTATCAATATGTTGGCGGCTGTGCATAAAGACCTCAAACCTGTTGATGTGCGAACCACGCCTATCACTGTTAGGCAGTCAGCCAGCCCTATTTCTGCATTACCAGTGGCTCCCCTGCGTGCTGCACCACCTCAAGTAGCTGCTGTAGCTTCAGCGACAACGACTCAACAAGTTTATGTGGCAACAAATTCTGCACCTGCGCCCAGCCATACTTTAGAGGGGGTTATGGAGTTAGGCAATAAATCTGCGGCTTTATTTCAAGTTGACGGGGTGACTCGCCGGATCAATATTGGAGAAAGCATTGGTACTAGTGGTTGGACTTTAGTAGAAGTCAATAACGGTGAAGCGATAGTTCGTCGTAATGGTGAAGTCCGCTCAATCTATACCGGACAAAAGTTGTAATGCTCAGGCGATCGCTCTTGTGCTTACAGCTAAGATTCTACGTTTGCTAAAAATATAACAATTAATTAGTGATGAAAATTCGCTTTATTAAGTAGGTAGGCGCAACGATAACCTACTGATGTTTACCCATGCATAAATTTTGCTATATCTTTTTTAGCGTTAATCAAACATTTAGCCTGCATTAGCAGGTTTTTTTATGTAATCTTGCTTAGACACTATATCACGCTTTTTTTGGTTATGCAGTAGTTTTACAGTATTTAATTTTTATGACTCTAGGACTCATATTTGATTTTTGAAAAAATTCAGTATATTGTTACCTACCTTCTTTACCTGGATTTCTATATAAGGGTTTTTCAATTAACTGTATTAGCTTTTACAGGAATTTCAATCACAAACTTTGTGCCTTGCCCCACTGTGGATTCACACCAAAGATTACCTTCATGCTTCTGGGTGACAATTTGATAGCTGATAAACAAACCCAAGCCAGTACCTTGGCCAACTGACTTGGTGGTGAAGAACGGATCAAATATTTTAGAGCGAATCTCTTCTGGAATACCTATGCCATTATCATCAATCATAATCGTCACTTTGTTTGGCTCAAGTTGACGAGTCTGAATGCAGATGGTATTTGGGTTGGCAGAAATGTCTTGGAAGGAACGCCCCTGATTAGATGCTTCTAATGCATCAACAGCATTGCTCAAAATACTCATAAATACTTGATTTAGGGAACCAGCATCACAATTAATTCGTGGCAAATCGCTATACTCTTTAATAACCTGAATCTCAGGACGATCTGCTGTTGCTTGTAATCGATGCTGCAAAATCACTAAAGTACTATTAATTCCCTGATGAATGTCTACCTTTTTCCATTCTGATTCATCTAAGCGCGAGAAGTTCCGCAGCGATAACACAATAGTACTAATACGCTCGGTGCCACTTTTCATCGACTGAAGAATTTTAGCCATATCTGACTGTAAAAATTCCAGTTCAAGTTTATCCAATTCTGCCTGTAGGGTTTGGGGCGGATTTGAATAGTGCGTTTGGTAAGCGTGCAATGCTCTTAATAAGTCTTGGATATAGTTAGAAAGATGAATTAAGTTGCCATGAATAAAATTAATCGGATTATTGATTTCATGGGCAACCCCTGCCACCATCTGTCCCAATGCAGACATTTTTTCACTATGAAACATCTGTAATTGAGTCTGTTGGAGCGTTTGTAGAGTTTGCTTCAGAGTTATATTCTTTTCATGCAATTCTTCAGTTCGCTGCTGAACTCTAACTTCTAGAGTTTCATTGTTTCTGGCTAATTCGGCAAACGCTAAACGCAGCCTAGTTTCTGCTTGCGCTCGTTCTTCGATTGTTGCGGTCAGTACAAGAATGGTGAGTGTAATTACGCCAATAAACGATTGCAGTTGGATCAAAGATTGATTGAGATTTTCGCCCACAAAACCACCTTTGCCATTGACGGTGGCAATTACTGCGATCGCAGCTACAAAAAAAGTTAACAGTGTTGCACCCGGTTGACCCAGCCTAAAAGCCGACCAAATCAAAATCGGAATCAACATATACTCCAGGTGGTATCCCTCACTAAAAGCCACTTTACCGATGAAAATTACCAACCCCATCTGGATAATTGGCTCTACTAAGATGAAGCAGAATCTTAAATGATGTGAGAAAAATCGGGAATGTCGAATATGAGAGAGATTTGCAGCATGATCTGAGATGGAACGGAGAAATAACCATTGCCAGAATGAATCTCGATTTTTTTGTGTAAATTGTCCCCAACTCAGCAGAATTGGCGTGACGATAAAAATTCCTGAAACATTAGAAATCCACCAGGTTTGCCAAACTATTCCATATGCTGTCCAAGGAACTTTACCACTCAATGCCAAGCAAGCCACTCCCACCGTTGCATTGATGAGTGGCCCCACCATCCCAGTCAAAATCAAAAATTTGAACACGTCGCTAACACGCTCTAAAGGATAGCGAAGGTTAGTGGTTTTCCGCAGCAGGAAGGCACCTAATATAGTCCCCAGCGTTGTGCCGATCGCAATCCCCAATACTGGTAACGTTGAAATCAGCAAAGATAAAAAACTTGTTGCATCTCGGAACGCCCAAAAGTTAGCGAAAAATGAACCCAGCAACACACCATAACCCATCCAGTTACCAAACAACAGAACAGCCCCAGCAGCAATTCCATCTGGGGGCCAAACTGGAGTCACATCCTGAGGTGTGGAAGCAAGATGGCGGGAAATTTCAGCCATCTCATAATAGGCGATCGCCAGAGCAATAATGCCTCCGATTCGTTTTAGCGTTTGAGGAAACATAGGGAATTTTTTTTGAATCATCCGTTTTTGGCTGCTTGATAGCAACCTTAGTTTCTAGACATAGAATTCCCTTTTATCTGACTTTTCTACATACTTTAAAAAGTCAGTTCGCCTCGGTTCCTTGTTACCTTGGCGATATCCGGCAATCCCTTCGATGGTTATATTAAAAGTAAAAAATGTGGAAATTGTGAGTAAATTTAACGCGCGATCGCCTTCTTGTATTCGTAGCCCAACAAATGGAAGCAGCAGCAGAGGTACATCTGCCATCCGCAATGTACTAGCAATGGCTCACAAATTATATTTTCCAAAACCAGCGACGGCGGTACATTCCATATAGAATTAACCACCAAAATAAAACCATAACTATGGCAAATAATAAAGAACCATTTAACGCACCAACCCAAGGGCGAAACAGGTTTTCATAAATCCAAGTGTAAGTTGTACTGCTGCCAATATAAGTTTTAATTAAGATTCTACTAAATAAGCCAGAAGCAACAAATAAAAATATGGCATTTAGTCCCATCACTTCCAATGGGAAACTCCATCTTTTAACATTACGGACTTCGATTAATTCGTAACATAAAGCCAAAATTAATATTGCCCAACCAGCAGTAAATAAAACATAAGAACTTGTCCACAATTGTTTATTAATAGGAAAAATAAATCCCCACAATTGCCCAATAATTAACGCAATTAATCCGAAGATTACTAAATTTATACTTGTGCGATTTTTGATTGGCTGAGTTCGTAACCAGTCACCTGTAAAATAGCCCAACAAAACTGTGACAACTGCTGGCAAAGTGCTAAATAAACCTTCTGGGTCAAAGGGGCCACCACGATAAAGGTGCTTGCCTAAAATTATCCGGTCGATGTAACCGCCCAAGTTGCCTTCTGGGGAGAGATTACCTGCACCAAAGCCGGGGACTGGAATAAATTGCATTGCCAGCCAGTAGCCAATGAGGACAATAACTGCGAGTATCCACAACCAATGGCGAGAAAAGTTGAGAACTGCCAGGGACGCTAGTACATAAGCCAGACTGATGCGCTGCAACACTCCCATAATTCGCATCGTGCTGAAATTTGGCGGGATACCTTTAATTAACCAGTCCAAGGTAAAGGAAAACAACGTCAGAAACAAACCTAGAGCAAACAGTATTACTCCCCGACGGAGAATGCGCTGGTAAACAGCCGCAGTTGGACGATTTTGGGGTGTGTACTTGGCAAAAGAAAACGGCATTGCGACACCGACAATAAATAAGAAGCAGGGAAAAACTAAATCTGTCGGTGTGCAACCGTGCCACTCAGCGTGTTCCAGGGGAGGATAAATATAATCCCAACTGCCGGGATTATTCACTAAAATCATAGAGGCGATCGCAATTCCTCGAAACACATCAAGGGAAGCGAGACGCTTAAAGGGTGTTGAGGACTTTTCCATAAAGTTATAGTCTAATCTGTTAAACGCTCCTCTAAAATTTTGTGAATATCAAAGACATTTTTCTTCGTAGATTTTTACACCAACTACAGCACGGCAAAGATAACTACACAGTGAGAAACAACACAAAAGCTACTTTTTTAAAGCTTCTTCCCCTCTGCCTCTTACCTTCTGTTTTCTCCCTCCTCCCATTTCAAGTTGCTGACTCCTCACCTCAGCCAACACAACCCAGCGCATCTCTCCAGCAACCGCAAAATTCCCTCTGCACCCCTGCACCCCTGCATCCCTGCGGCCTGAATAATAAGTCTTTAACTAAACACGATATTACTCCCCCTTCCCCTAGTAGAGAATTTCGGGGTGCTTGGGTTGCAAGTGTCGCAAATATTGATTGGCCTTCTAAGCCAGGACTCAGCACAAATCAACAACAAGCAGAATTAATTGCCATACTCGACCGTGCCGCAAAATTAAAACTCAATGCAGTTATTTTACAAGTCCGTCCTGACTGTGATGCTCTATATCAATCTAAATATGAACCTTGGTCAGAGTTTTTAACTGGACGGATGGGTAAACCACCCTCACCTTATTACGATCCTTTAGCTTTTGCCGTGGCAGAAGCCCATAAACGAGGGCTAGAATTACACGCTTGGTTTAATCCTTATCGCGCGCGTCATCCTCAATCAAAATCGATTGTTGCTGCCAATCATATCAGCAAAACTCATCCTGAATTAGTCAAACATTACGGCAAATATCTGTGGTTAGATCCTGGCGAAAAGGCAGTTCAAGATTACACCATTGACGTAATTATGGATGTTGTTAATCGTTATGATATCGATGGTGTTCATATTGATGATTACTTTTATCCTTATCCAGAAAAAGATAAAAAAAATAGAAATCTTGAATTCCCTGATGAAATTAGTTGGCATAAATATCAGCAATCAGGTGGAACAGCAAGCCGTGATGATTGGCGGCGAGAAAATGTCAACACATTAATACAGCGTTTATACCAAAATATTAAAAGCACTAAACCTTGGGTAAAATTTGGTGTTAGTCCGTTTGGCGTTTGGCAACCAGGATTTCCAAAACAAATAGGTAAAGATAAGGCATTTAATGCTTACGAAGAGTTATATGCCGATTCCCGTAAATGGTTAATGAATGGTTGGGTAGATTATCTCTCACCACAACTTTATTGGAAAATTGAACAAGCTCAACAAAGTTATCCTGTACTGTTGAATTGGTGGCTAGAACAAAATACTCAAGGTAGGCATATTTGGCCAGGAATTTTTACTAGCCGTGTTGGTCAAAACAGCAATACAGCTTGGCCTGCTAAAGAAATCATCTATCAGATTAAAACTACTCAAGGTCATGCAGGTTCAGATGGTAATGTTCATTTCAGTATGAAACCTCTGATGCAAAATCGTGGAGGTATTTCTGATTTATTACCCAAGGATGTTTATAATCTTCCTGCTTTAGTACCATCATCACCTTGGTTAGATAAAACATTGCCAGAAAAACCAGATTTAAGCATTGCAAATGCATCTGCCAGTAAGCTTTTAATCAAATGGCAACCAACAGGTAAACAACAAGTTTGGTTATGGGTTGTGCAAACAAAAACAGGAAATGATTGGAATACACAAATTTTACCTGCTGGGCAGACTTCAATTTCAATAAGTAATAACCAAGTTGAAGATGTAGCGGTTTCTGCGGTAACTCGCTATGGCATTCAAGGGTCAAGTGCCATTGTAGAACTTCCAGAATATCAAGCAAGAAAATCTAGTATGGGTGTATGGAGGCAACAGGTAATAGGCAATAGCAAAGAAAGCAGGTAGAAAGGTACTGATTTTTTCACAAATCAAATATCAGTCCTATATTCAAGCTCGTTAATCACGATGAGATACTCATTAATGGAGTTCCAAGACTCATTAATGAGTATCAAAGACTCATTAAAGGAGTTCCGAGGTTCATTAAAGGAGCTAAAAGACTTATTAAAGGAGTTC
>NZ_JACJRV010000029.1 GCF_014697475.1 Nostoc sp. FACHB-152 | reverse complement strand
ATTCGGTTTATAGCTTGGGTTTTCTCTATTAACCAATCTAAATTATCTAAGTTTTATTTAATTTTCTTATATTATTTTACCATAGTTACTCTGGGAGAGCCAAAAAGATTAGATGCTGTGTTGGCAGTAGCTACCTATGCAATTGGTGGTGCTACAGCTACCGCCGCGCCAACTCCCGGTGGAGAAATTCCCAAGCAGGTACTCTTAACTGCTGCTGATATTCTAATGTACACCACCATTTGGAAAATTTATTTTGAAGAAGAACTCTCCTCAAAAACCATTACGGAGATTTTAGCTCAATTGGGTTTAGTAACCATTGGTGGTGCTGGAACAGCTTATATAGTTACTAAAGTCAGTACAGCAATTTTAAAAGAAATTAGCAACTGGATGGGGCCGCTAGGATGGGGTTTTACAGCTGCTGTTGCTGGTTCAGTCAGTGCTTTATTAGGGGTTGCTTGGGCATTGTATTGTGAGCAAATTTATCTGCAAAAAGAGCAATATCAATATCGATTAACCCCTCATCAGGGAGATGCAAAAGAAATATATAACTATAGGAATTCGGTTTGATTACGGAAAATACTTATGTAGTCAGGCAATAGGCAATAGTAAATTGTAGGGTGCATTATAGCAACGCTTAACGCACCGAGAAAAGGAGTACATTACTAACATTTACTTTATAAATAGATACTAATAGCCAAGCTAATATCCTACTCAAGACATACATATATTTCTTCATCTGATGTCTTGGCCAAAGTATTGATTGAGATAACCTAGTAGGTATGTTGTAATAGCAACTTTGAGATATTCGTGGCTGTGTACGCTCCTCCAATTAGGAACTTAATTAAGATGCAGATTGTTCAATTTCATCAATTAAATAGATGGAAACTTACCACATTATTAAGCAAGACAGTAGCTTTAGGAGTAACTGCTAGTATTTTGCTCTTTGCTACTGATGCTCATGCTGCTGAACAGGTAATTTTAAAGTATGGTAGGTTTCAAGGGTCTGTTTCTGTTCAAGAATTGAGTCAGTTTGTCAAAATAGGTAAGACTACCCCGACATTGAAAACTTATTTGCAGACAGCTAAACAAGACCCTGCAATAGCCCGTCAAGCACTGACAGCAGGACTTAAAGCTGAACCTGATTATGTCGATAGCGTACTCTCTAGTTGGGCAGGGCCAATTCTAGTTAGTCAAGTTGGTGAAGTATTTCATCCGCCAGGAGGAGAATTAGATAGACAAGGGTTGCGAACAGCTGTAACTAAATCTGTTAGCGGAGATGGTGAAGTGACACTACTCGAAGCAATTAGTCATTATCCAGAAGATTCTATCGCACTGGAAGGCGATCGCCTCATTCCTGTTTATGAAAGACTAAGCAGCCTAGCAAAAATCTTCTAACTTCTATCTCACTTGTGGTGTAAGCGATGTCTGCACCACAAGTTAAGCTGACGCTGCAAATATAATATCAGGTGGCGTTGAGCGTTACAATTATTCATTTAGACGGTCTGCGATCGCTTTTTTCAATGCTTCAAATCCTGATTGGCTGTGAATGTCTTGCTTAAGCGTATTCATGTTTCTCAGCAAATCTGTGAGTTCGTCAAATGTATTGCGAATATCGCTATATAAGTTAAGTTCTTCTTGAAATCCCTTCAACTTAGCACCACTCTTTCTGTTTTTAATCGCTTCATCTAGATCTGCAATTTGCTGTTCCCAATAATCAACATATTGAATTCTTTCAATACCTTTATAAATTTTGGCATCTTCTAAAACGACAGGAAATATTCGGTCGTAAAATTCTCCATTTTTGGCAATTTCGACTAGTTCATACATACAGTTTTCAGATTTTAAATACGCGTCGCTGATTACCACAACTATGCATTTGCCACGGCTTAATCGTTGCATAAATTCTTTGAACTTTTCTTTGTAATCAAGCGCATTTTGATCACGAATTATTTTGATGCCTTCTTTTTGAAATGCTTTCTCTATTTGTTGAACCCAGTTTTCACTATGTTTGTCTCGTAATGTATATGAGATAAAAATTTCTGGCTCAGATTTTGGTGTAGGTGAACCTTTGATTGGGCGTTTGTCTATATATTTATCTTCGCGATCGCCTTGTCGTTCTCGTCGTTTTATTTCTGGTTCAATACCATCAAGTATTTGTCTGGCATCGAAAGGTTCTGTTAAACCTGGAGGAATATAAGGTAAGTTCTTTTCCTCATAAATTAGCAAGTTTTCGTAGTCTGCAATAATGTGAGGATGTCCAGGGATTGGTACTTTCTCCTCGGCTATTAAACCTGTGATGGTTTTATGAATAGCCTTGAATTGAGTACGGATGGCTTTTAACAGTTCTCGGCGAGTAGACTGGGAACCACTAATAAAGATGAAAATTTTGCGGTCTTCTCTGTCACTCTTGACTAGTGCGCGATTGTTGTGTTCCTTGAGAACAATACCGCTACGCCACCAAGTTTGTTTGTCTGCTAAATGGTGCATCCGCACAATAAAACGGGAGATGATGCTGCTAGGCAGAACATTGTAATGATATTGAAATGCTAAAACGTTTTCCCATTCACCTGTAGCGGGTTCTTCTTTGGGTAGTAAGTCGGGGATAAGATAGCGATCGCCTGTACCGTCCTCTAATAAAAAACACAGTTCAAACTTGAACATCATCTCGACAATGAATCGCTGCTTGTTGCGGGGATAGCAAGGATCATCGAGAATACGTTTAAGTTGTTCACGGTTTAAAATGCCGCGAAATTCCATAATTAACTGACGATCATTGAGAATTTTGTAGACACCATTTGTTACCCATGAGGGGTTGAGGACGTTAGTATCTTCTAAGCGATGATCGCCACGGAAGTTAAGGACAATGCCGAGGCGATGTAATAGTTCAATCAGAGTAGATTGATTCATCTCACCTGTAACTTGCTCCTGGGTGCATAAATCTTCGTATTCTTTGTAAGAAATGTAGTCAATGTTTTTCTCTTTCATCTGTTCCAAGCAAGTTTTGACTTGAAACCAACTTTGGGGTAAAGGGTCGTGAATATGTTTTAAATTTGCTAGTTCGCGGGTGATTACTGACCGCAATTTTTCTAACCCGTCCCCAGCAGCACAAGAAACAGCGACAATATCTTTAATGTTGACGTACTTATCGCGTAGTCCTTTTTGGTCGAGGTCGAGGGTATGTTGGTCAATTTTGTTGCCAACAATAATAATTGGTGAATCACCACCAAAACTTTGAATAATTTTCAGCCAGTATTCTAGTTCGTTTTGCCGTTCATCTACACGTGCATCTAGCACTAACAAGTAAAGGCTGCGTTTGGTGAGAAAGAATTGATGGGTAGCGTGCATAATTTCTTGTCCGCCAAAATCCCAGACATTCAGCCGGATAGATTGATTATTAATAGGAACTTGCCAGTTCTGGATGTTGATACCTTCGGTCTTGCGTTCTTGGGAGTCGTAAAGGTTCTTAATCAGCCTTTTAACTAGAGAAGTTTTACCTACACTACCTTGTCCTACTACTAATACCTTAGCTTCATTGAGAGGTTTTTCTTGTTCTGCTTGCAGAGAGAAATAATAGTTGAGAATTTTGGCAGGTTCACCTAAGTTATCCCATGAAGACCCTAAAATTTCTGGCGGAATTTGCAACTTAGCATTACCTTCACCACGTAAATCTAGCTTCTTGAGTTTAGTCAGTCGCTGTATTTCTAGTGGCAAATTAATCAATTGATTATTGTCAAGCTCAAGAATTTCAAGGCTTTTGAGTTGTCCAATTTCCGCAGGCAGACTATTCAGTTGATTACTGCTGAGGTTTAGCGTTTTTAGGTGAGTAAGTTGTCCAATGTGTGGTGGAAGTGTAGTTATCTGGCTATTACTTAAACTAAGTCTTTCAAGGTTAGTTAAATTTACAATAGCATCTGAGAGGACATTAAGTGTCGAGTTACCGCTAATGTCAAGCCAAGTCAAACTTTTTAACTCAAAAATTTCTCTAGGTAACTCTTTAAGCAAGTTAGAGTTAAAGCTAAAAGTTAATAGATTGACTAATTGAATTATTGTTAAAGGCAGTGTAGTTAATGGATTTCCCCATACACGTAATTCTGTTAGTTGAACAAGTTGTCCAATTTCCCCAGGCAGACTGCTCAATTGATTATTTTGAATGTATATCTTTTGTAGATGGGTAAGTTGTCCAAATTCTCCAGGCAGACTGCTCAGTTGATTACTCATGAGGTCGAGCGATTGGAGATTCACCAGTTGTCCAATTTCCCCAGGCAGACTGCTCAGTTGATTACCTCTGAGGTCGAGCGATTGGAGATTCACCAGTTGTCCAATTTCCCCAGGCAGACTGCTCAGTTGATTGTCACTGAGATCGAGCGATTGGAGATTCACCAGTTGTCCAATTTCCCCAGGCAGACTGCTCAGTTGATTGTCACTGAGGTCGAGCGATCGCAGGTTAACCAGTTGTCCTATTTCCGCAGGCAGTTTTGTTAAGCCTTTGCCAGAAAGGTCTAGTTCTGTTACTTTGTCTCTGTTAGCTTGTCCAATAAGATGCAGCAGTTCTTCGTTAGTCATTTGTAGATGGTTATAGGATGATGTCTGACGATGAGTGCTGCTGAGACACGCAGCCGAGAAATTGAGTTAATTAATAATGTAACTTCACTCCTAAGTAATTAGCTTCCAAACACGAAGATTTGACTTTAGAACACAAAATTTTGACTTCGGAAAGCGATTAATTGACCTTGAAGGCTGACAAATCGACTTCCGAACTCGGAACTTCGACTTCTGAACACGACTTGTCGAGATAATAAGGCGTTGGCGCAGCCCGCCGCAGGCATCGCTCGACTTCAGAACACAAAACTTCGACTTCAGAACACGACTTGTCGAGATAATAAGGCGATCGCTCAACTTCTGAACACGAAACTTTGACCTTTGAACACGATTTGTCGAGATAAGTAGTTAGACAAAATTAATTACGTATTCTTTGCCAAATTCTCTAAGAATTTTTTCAACAGATGCAACAAAAGTTTTCCAATCTTTGTAAGCATCTATTTCAAGCCATTCATATTTAATAAATCGCCATAAAATCTCAATTAAATTTAACTGTGGTGAATAAGTAGGCAGTTCAAAAATGGTAATACCACTTTCTTTCCATTCTTCAATTTTATCCAGAATGGTATTACTAGTATGAATTGAGGATTGATCAACAACAATCACTGTTGGCTTATCTACTTGAGGAAAAAAAGTATCAATACAAGTAATAATCACATCCGAGTTAATACTTTGAAATGAAACATAAGCTTCAAGGTGATTATTACGATTCATAATACCTAAGACATTTAAACGCGGACTCCGCCGACTTGGAATTGTTAAGTATTCTCCAATTTCTTGCCATCCATATGGAACAGATAGAATTAGGCAGAATCCAGTTTCATCCAAATAATATAAATTAATTTTACCTTCATCTTCTAATTGTTTTAGCTGGGTCAACTGTGCTGACTTTTCCTTGTATTCTATAGGGTCTGGCTCTCCACCGACATCTCGACGCATTCGATGCCAACTCATGGATAGCATTTTTATTATTCTTTTAATTGTTTTACTACTGACTGTAATTCCCCATTCTTCTTTAACTTTTTGTACTACCTGCTTTAACTGCCTCGGCTGTTGTTTAGCCCATTCTCTAATCTTTTGTTTTTGCGTCTCATTTAATTTAGATGGAGTGCCTCTCCCTGGTTTGTTATACAATCCTAATACTCCTTCTGATTCCCATCGACTCATCCAGTTATAGAGAGTCTTATAACTAACTTGAAAAATCCTACTTAGTTCTTCTATTTTGGCACCTTGTGAAACTAATATTAGGCAATGCGCTCTTTGTCTTACTTGATGATGTCGGCTTTGGCGATAAATTCGTTCCAGTAATTTTAATGATAGGGAATTTACTTCTCTGATAAGTATCATGAAAAAATCAAAATTATTACACAGTTTTTATTCCCATTTATTTTATTACTTATTTGTGTAATTAATTCTGTCCAATTACTTAATAAGGCGTTGGTGCAGCCCGCCGCAGGCATCGCTCGACTTCCGAACACGAAACTCCGACTTCAGAACACGACTTGTCGAGAGAATAAGGCGATCGCTCAACTTCCGAACACGAAACTTCAACCTCAGAACATGACTTGTCGAGATAAAAGGGCGTTGGCGCAGCCCGCCGCAGGCATCGCTCGACTTCCAACCCGCATCATTTAACTAAAATCTTACTTCCCATCCCTGCAATCAAAAAATCAGGGGTTAAGCTATATAAAGTTTAGTTAAATTTGAGTCATGTCTGACTTCAAAGAAAACATCGCTACGTTCGCCAGACAGTTTGTTCCCTCTTATCGATTCATTCGCACCCATGAATCCACGCTTGGTAACAGTCATGAACTGCAAACAGAACTAAATCCTCACTCTATTAAAGTTTTAAACTGGAATATTGCCAAAAATAACTTTGATAAACCTTGGTTTAAAGATTTTTTCCGAATTCTGAGGCAGTATCAGCCAGATTTAATCTTTTTCCAAGAAGTTCGTATGGGCGTAGGTGTAGAACAAATTATTGGGTTTAACAACTTCAGTTGGGCTTATGCTCCTAATTTTATTGATGCCCATCATCAAACGTATTCCGGTATTTTAACAGCAGCTAACATCAGTCCTTTGACGAAAAAAGCCATAGTTACTCAACACTATGAACCTCTTGTTAAGACTCCCAAAGTTTCACTAATTACTGAATATACCTTATCTCATCAACAAAATACACTATTAACTATTAATAGTCATTTAATTAATTTTGTAGATATAAATAAGTTCAAAACTCAATTACAAGAAATAGAGTTAGCATTATCTACACATCACGGGCCGATTATCTTTGCAGGTGATTTTAATACATGGAATCGACAAAGAGCAATATTTTTAGACAAAGCTGTAACTAAATTGGGATTAAAACCAGTAGAATTTGCCCCTCACGAAAGCAAAAAGATTAAAAGGTTCTTATTGTCACCCCCCTTAGACTATATTTTTTATCGAGGATTAACAGAAAAACCAACTAGTTCTAAGGTTTTAGACGAAATTTCTTCATCCGATCACAAACCATTGCTGGCAGAATTTAGTTATGTAGATACGTAAAAAATCAAGATGCTTGTAGATATTAGCATCATCACTTTTGTTAGTGCAGCTACCGTTGTAGTTCATGCTGTGGGAATTGCCCATGCTGCCCATGCAGTGATGACTGTGCGTTCTTCACGTGGTGCGATCGCCTGGAGTATTTCTCTAATCACATTTCCCTGGTTAGCTCTCCCCTTATACTGGATTTTAGGCAGAACTAAATTTCATGGATATGCTGAAGCCCTGCGTTCAGTGTTTGCCGAACACCAAAAATTAGTTCACCAAGCTTATAGTGAAATTACTAAATATCAGGTTGCAGTACCAGAAAAATTAAAGTCGCTAGAAATCTTAGGGGAAATATTTACAGGTATATCCTTTACATCAGGTAATGCAGCCGAATTATTAATTGATGGACAGCAAACTTATGCAGCAATGTTAAGTGCGATCGCTTCTGCAAAAAACTATATCTTGTTGCAATCTTACATTGTTGATGATGACGAATCAGGTAATAAATTTAGAGAAGCTTTAATTGCCAAAGTAAAACAAGGCATACGCATATATTTTCTCTACGATGAAATTGGTTCTAACAAACTACCTCGCTCTTACATTAACTCTCTACGCCAAAATTTGATTCAAGTAAGTGCATTTCATACTACTAAAGGTAGAGGTAATCGTTTCCAACTTAATTTTCGCAACCATCGCAAAATTTTAGTTGTCGATGGTGAAATAGCATTTACTGGTGGTTTAAATATTGGTAATGATTACGTGGGTAAAAACCGCCGCCTGAGTCCTTGGCGTGACACCCACATGAAACTACAAGGGCCAACTGTTCAAAGTCTGCAAAGTTCTTTTTTGCAAGATTGGTATTGGGCTACACGCAAAGTTATCGATGTTAACTGGCAAGTACAAGCCAATTGGGAAGCCAATCAAACTGCATTAATCTTGCCTACAGGCCCCGCAGACAGACACAAAGCTTGCCAAATGTTTTTCGTTAATGCCATTAATCAAGCGCAAACTCGCCTCTGGATAGCCACTCCCTATTTTGTCCCAGACGATTCCACCCTCACAGCCTTAAAACTAGCAGCGATGCGTGGTGTCGATGTCAGAATTATCTTACCAAACCGACCCGATCACTTATTTGTTTATCTGTGTTCTTTCTCTTACTACAACGAAATGAAAGCGATCGATATTAAGTTTTATCGCTACGAACATGGATTTATGCATCAAAAAATTTTTCTTATTGACAATGATTTGGCGGGAGTTGGCACAGTCAACCTCGATAATCGCTCCTTCTTTCTTAACTTTGAAGTTATGAGTTTTATTATCGATTCTCAATTTGTCAACAGCGTCGAGAAAATGTTAAAAACAGATTTATCTGCCTGTATTGCAGTAGATTTTTCTGAGTATGATAAAAAGCCTTTGTGGTTCAAGTTAGCAGTGAGAATATCCCGATTACTTACACCCTTGTTATAATCTCTCCGCGCCTTTGCGTGAAACAAAATTTATGCCAAATTACGCTTTATGTGAATTAAATCGCTTGAGCCTGGAAGGTGAGAATATTGATACTAACTATTAATAAATTGATGCAGCCCCAATTAGTCCGCTCAAGTCTAATCAGAAAGGAGTTAACAGAATGGAAAGTAATTTAATAAATGCCAGTCTGTCTACCCAAAATGTCGTATTTAGACCAGGTACCACTCCTGCGTCTTTTACAGTAACTGTTAACAATGACAGCAGCCAATTTACTAATTTTCAGATAGAAATTACAGCCGCAGGAGAGCAACGCAATCCCGAATATCACTGGTATAAGCTTGAACCAGAAGTTGCTGCTGCTAAACCTCCTGGAAGTAGTACAGACTTTCAAGTATTTATTTTCAACACTCCAATTCCTGGATTTGTAGGTACTGTTAACCTAACAGTGAAAATTTTCTCACCACAACTAGGACAAGAACGTAGGCTATTGCTGCGTCTGCAAATCGAGCGAGATCATCAACCTACCCTCTTAAGTGTAGAATTGCCTGTCCGGGAGTTCCAAGTTTATCCTTGTAATACTGTAAGTATCCCAGTACGAGTTAAGAATTTAAGTCAACAATCAACTAATGTTGTCTTGCGTTTTGTCGGTGTGGATTCCTCTTGGTTGGTTGGTAACTTAGAAAGACGGTTTTCTTTAGACCCAGGCGGTTATACAGAAGTTACCTTTGAATGCCAACCTCCATCAGTAGTGCAATCACCTAGCCAAAACTATCCATTTAGTATTGAAGCTACAAGTAATAATGGTTATCCAGCCAGTGCAACAGGTAATTTAGAAGTTTTACCCGTAGGATTTATTAAATTTGATATTCCCCAAAAACAACAAAAAATTCCTAGTAAAAATAGATGGGTTCCTGATTGGAAATCTGATACAACAGCCTTTGAATTAAACTTCAAAAATGCCAGTAACTTATACCAAGGAGTTAATATTAATATTCAGGGTAGAGACTGGCGCAAATGTAGTTACAAAACGATTCCAGCAATAGTCAATTTGCCTTTAGGAGAAACGAGCCAATTCATCCTCAATGTCAAAACAAAACGTCCTTGGGTAGGACTAGCCAAGACTTTGCTACTAGAAGCCAGAGCAGAATTATCTGATCAGCGTTTGGGTACTACAGATCCTGCAACGCAGACTATAGAAATACAGAGCTTACCAATTATTCCTTTATGGTTACAGGCCACAGTTTTGGGACTCATAGCTTTGCTCTTAGCATTACTATTCAAACCAGAGCCAATTATGCACACTCGTTCTGTAAATTCCGTAGCTTTTAATGGGATTGGGTTAACGGCTCTCAGTGGTTCAGACGATTGCACATTAAGACTGTGGAACATTAACAACAAAAGTTTAGAGCCAGCAAATATCTACTATAGTAAACAACCTGTGGCTTGCGATCGCCAACACAAACCCAACGGTCTGTTAGCAATTACCAATGACCCGGTACAAGTTGCAAACTTCATGCCGGTTGAAAATAACCGTGTCGCCGTTGGGTTAGATAATGGTGTGATTGAACTCAGAGATGTACCTACAGGAGAAAAAACAGAAGAACTTATAGACCAAGAAGACCCAAAAGCTAAAGGTGATAGAGTCTTTGATTTAGCATTTACTAAAAATTCATTGTTTTTATTTAGTGGTTATGGGAGTGGGAAATTAAGGCTATGGTCACGAACATCTACTAACAGTAAATTTCAGGCAAATCCGCAAGTCATCGATATTCAAAACTTATTCAAGTTGCCTTTTGAAATTCGCACTTTAACTCTCAGTCCAGATGATCAAACTTTAGTGATAGCAGGAAACTTTAAGCGTTTTTTATTAGGGTCATTGAATAGCAGTAACTCTAATAATCAATTACAGAATTTATCAGTACAAACATTAGACAAAATAGATGAAAGGACAGGGCGTACAGACTATATTTGGGGGTTAGCTTTTGCACCTAACTCGCCAGAAAAGCCAGAAAAGATTTTAGCAACTTCTGACTCTGCGGGCAATATCACTACTTGGAATTTAAATCAATGTCAACCTGTGAAAAATGTTAGCCTTCAAAATGGAATTACCACAGTTGATTGTCTGCAATTAGATCGTTGGCAAGTAAGCTCAAAAATGTCCGTGCGAACTCTTAAATTTAGTGAAGATGGCGGTTTTCTTGTCAGTGGTGGAGATGATGGACGAGTTATTGTTTGGTATTTAACCAAACAATATAAGCTAGACAAAACTCAAGCAGCAACAGGCCGAACAATTTACCAAAGTCCTAAGAAAATTAAGAGTGTTGACTTGAAAGGTGACATGATTGTAAGTGGTGATGAAGATTCCCAAGTCAAACTACACCGCGTCAAGTAAGGGATTTGACGGTATGCCTAATCAAGCTAGTCCATTGCAGATTATTCTCAACCCACCTGGAATTCAATTTGGAATGCCAGGAGATACTATTAAACTTTATGTTGTAGTTATTAATCAGGGAACGCAGAGTGCAGTTGTTGAATTATCTTTTATTTTTGATGATGAGTTTAAAAATCTCACAGGTTGGTCTAGCCCTCCGCAAGCAAGCTTAGGTATAGCACCTCAACAGAGTAGCGATGAAGTTCAATTTGAGTTACAAATTCCTGTTGATGCTTTACCAGGAACCTATGATTATACTTTAGTTGTAGATGCGCCTCAGCATTATCCTCAAGATACGCCTATCAATTTTCCTCTGCAACTTAAAGTTCTGCTCAAAGAACAAACAGTTATTCGAGCTAACGATCCAACTTTTGCAATCAAGCCTAGCAGTAATACTAATAAGGCTCTGCTTTTCAATGCTAATGAAAATTCTTTATCTGTAGAAGTAACGGTAGATAACCGCTCTAACCGTGTAGACCGTTTTCACTTAACTTGTCCCGATTTAGACGAGGACTGGTTTACAATTATTTATCCCACAACTGGATTCGAGGGCGTGGGATTATCTGAAGTGGCAGCACTGGGACTCAACCCTGCTTCTCAAGGCAAAATTTTACTGACATTTCACCCACCAAGAGACACTTTAGCTGGAATATATTCGCCTACTATTCGCCTACATTCCGAAAATTTTCCTGACTTGGTGCTGTTAGATTTAGTTTATATTCAAATTCCTACAATTTATCGTTTAGATGTCAGTGTGCAAACTATTTTGGCACAAGTCAGCCGTAGTCCTGCTAAGTATGAATTATTATTAGTTAACCAAGGAAATGTCGTGCGAGAACTGACATTTAACTTGGAAAGCCGAGATGAAGAAGCACTTTATACTTATAAATTTCAGCCTAGTGAGATTAGGTTATTACCTAGTAAGACTTCTTCAGTTTATTTAACAGTCACACCTAGACCCTGGTGGCGTAGACCTTGGTTGGGCGGAGGGTTAGTAATTAACTTTCAACCTAACATCCACGACACACACAATTTACCTGTAGCTAATACATTAACTCAACTAAGTTTTGTATGGAAACCCCGTCCTTTGTGGCAGTTTTTACTATTACTTTTGGTTGGCATAGGTTTATTGGGGGGGATAGGATTTATCGTTTGGCGGCTTTTACATCCAGACCCGGTAAAATTAGACAATTTTGCTGCTAATAGTTCGCAAATTATTGAAGGACAAGAAGTAACATTGGGATGGCAGATTCAAAATTATCAAAATTTACAAAAATTAGAGTTAACTGTTAAAGGTCAACAACCCGTTAAATCTACGATATATGATTTTAAAAATGGAATTCCAGAAGAATTAGTTAAGAGTTGTGTAACAGAACAAAGAAAAAAGCTTACTTGTAGGAATGTTAACACAGGGGCAACAACTAAAGGAAAATATAATTTTGAGTTGAAGGGCTTTTATCGTCAAGGTTTACCGTTATTTTCTCAAGTTGCTCAAACAGAAGCTCCATCTGTTCAAGTTGAAGTTAGCGAAAAACCAATTGCTCAAGTTATAGGTATTAAGACTGATAAATTACAGTATGGGAAGGGCGATCGCATTAATTTAAGTTGGCAAATTGCTAACTTTTTGCTGTTAAGAGAAGTTCAAGTAACGGGAAATGCAGAAGACGGTACATTGATAAGTCAACCGTTTATTTATAAATTTAATCAAGGTGCGATCGCTGATCCGCAACTTCAGAAACAATGTAGAGAAATACAAGATAAAAATCAACTAGAATGCCAAAATATATCTATACCAGCCTTAAAAGCTGGAAAATATACTTTTCAGATCAAAGCTTTATCTAATAACGGCAGTGACAGAAATAGTGCTAAAAAGACAGAATCAACAATTGAGATATTACCAAAACCATTTAGAATAGTTTCTTTCACACTTAATGGTAGTGAACAACCCAATCAGGAGTTAAAAGAAGGAACAACAGCTACTTTATCTTGGAGAGTTGAGGGAGAAGATATTCAAGTCAAGCTTGAGCCTTTTGGTGATGTACCTCCAATTGGCTCTAAAGAACTAAGAGTCAATCAAGCTTTACCATCCCCAATCAAGTTGCAAGTTACTGATAAATCAGGTAAGCAGACTCCGCAAGATAGAGCATTTGCGATCGCAGTTATCAAACCACCTCAACCTACTCCTACTCTCCCCATCCCTATACCTCAAGTAACGCCTGCTTTACCTAGTCGTTAAACTTAATTATAAATCGAAATACCCCTCCCCAAGCTTCACCTTGCTAAGGGTTGGGAAGGAGTAACGTTAGTACTACAATGATCACTAATTATCCGAAATAGACATCAGGCGATCGCACTCACCCATAACTAGCAGCTTGGGTTAATAGTATCACTCTATAATGTCTTTCAGATAATGTACAATTGCCTCTGCTGTTTTCAAATTAGTAGCCACTAACACCTGATTGATATTACAGGTTCTCAACAAAGTTTCTTCATTAGTAGGACTAGGCGCAGGTGTAAGAAAATCTCTTAAGAAAATTACTGCTAACACATCTCCAGAGTTGAGTAGCAAATTAATTTTTTGATATCCTCCAGATGTTGGTGAAGGAATTTCTTCACTCACAGTAATACCAGCCTGTTGCTTTAAAACTTCGCTGACAGATGGCCAGCTAAGTATCAGATTTTGAGAGAAAAATTCTTGATTTTTAGCAACCAATTCAGCTAATTCTGATTTTTTGCTTTCGTGAGCAATAAGAACTATATTTTTTTGAATTGTCATCTGACTTGGTTCGCTTTCAGTATCTGCTTCTACATTTCCAATAGCGAGTGCTTCTTCAGGTGGTTGCTCAACTAGCTCAGGTGCATCGCCTACTTCTGCTGTAGAGGTAGCGGTTTCTGGTTCTACAGTTTCTGTACTAGCAGTCACATCTGCGGTTGTCGCTTCCTCGTCTACTTCTGCTGTAGAAATAGCGACTGGTTCTACAGTTTCTGTACTAGCAGTCACATCTGTGGTTGTCGCTTCCTCGTCTACTTCTGCTGTAGAAATAGCGACTGGTTCTACAGTTTCTGTACTAGCAGTCACATCTGTGGTTGTTGCTTCCTCGTCTACTTCTGCTGTAGAAATAGCGACTGGTTCTACAGTTTCTGTACTAGCAGTCACATCTGCGGTTGTTGTTTCCTCGTCTACTTCTGCTGTAGAAATAGCGGTTTCTGGTTCTACAGTTTCTGTACTAGCAGTCACATCTGTGGTTGTTGCTTCCTCGCCTACTTCTGCTGTAGAAATAGCGGTTTCTGGTTCTACAGTTTCTGTACTAGCAGTCACATCTGCGGTTGTTGCTTCCTCACCTATTTCTTCTAGGCTAGTAGTACTTAAATCACTAGAGTCGCTGTGCGAAACTTCTATAACTTCGCTTTGAGTCTGAATATTATCCTCAGCTAAGGTTACGGCTTCAGTCTGCAATTCTGAGAATGCTTCAATATTTGGTTCTATTGTTACTGCATCTATATGACAAACATCTTCTGGCGGTGTGCTAACAGAATCTTCTATTTCAGTGGGGTTGTCTTCTGTCACTGTATTAGATTCTGTAACAACTTCTGAGGTTTCTACATTACTATCTTCAGCTGTTACCACCTCTACATTTTCATCACTACCAGTTGGAGATTCTAGAATTGCCAAATCACGAGGCTGTACGATAGTGTATTCTTGTAAAATGTTTGTACCTAAATCTACATCTTGACTATCATCGCTTGTAGACAAATAACTGACTGATGGTGATGGTTGTGCTAGATCGCGAGGCTGCACAAAGGTTCTTTCTTCCGCAATTGCAGAACTTAAATCTAGATTTTCGTCACTCCCAATTATGTCTGGTTCTTCAGTAGTAATATCCTGTGGTTGTACAAAAGTTACTTCTCCTACAACTGGAGGTTCAGATGCAGTGATTATTTCTTGGTTTTCTGAGGAGACAGCATCAACAATTGCTGGTGCTGGAACTTCAGGGACTGCAATTTCCTCTTCAGGTTTGCTGACAACTTCTTTTGTAGATTCGTTAACTACCTCTGATGCTTCATTACTAATGCTAGCAACATTAAAATTGTCTGATATTGGCCTAGAAAATAGTGCAGGATCTATTACTCTAAATACTGTTTCTGGTAATTGTTCAGCCGCAGGTGTAATCCCTTCCATCAGCAGAATGTAATCTCCGATTTGAATAGAATCACCATGCTTTAAAATATATGGCTGATGTTTTTCGACTAATTTATTATTAATTATTGAACCATTCCTACTACCAGTATCACAGTAATAGTAATTACCACCTTGAACAAAAAACTTACCATGTATACGGCTAACATCTGCGCTTTCTAGAGGTAAGTCACAATCAGGAGAACGACCGATGACGCACTCTCCTTTTGGTGTAGTTGCTACTACTAAATCAAATTCATTTACCTCATTTGGTGCGGGTAAATATGTTATTTTGACTTTCATATTAATTTTTGGTTAATTTTATTAATTTCTGTTACCCATCGCTGACGGTAATTGTGTTCTAAATTTAAAATATCATCTTGCGACCAATGGAAATGATAAGCAATAAAAGCTACCTCCTCATATAAAGTATCAGAGGGGTAGCTTATGACTCCCCCGCTAGGGTTAATTCGACAGAAAACTGCGTATTGCAGTGGGGACACAAAGTAGGTATATGTGTATTACCTTGCTGATTAATTCGATTGTAAAATTCTCTTAAATAGGCAATGTCATGTAAAAGTAGTCCTTCAAGGAGATTGGGGCTAACAGAATTTAAACTCCCTAAACGTGTGATTACACGAGATAACATGACCAAAGCACCGTAACCAGGAGTTTCTTGCACTTGGCGTTCTTTTTGTACCAAGATTTCATCTTTAGCCGTTGCTAGGCGCATTTTGCCATGACGATGTACATGGTTTTGACTATCAATCAAACCTCGCGGCAGAGTGAAGTCAAATTCAGTCCAGAGATAATCCTGTTTACGTGGCATAGGTAATACCGTTTCATTTTAAGTTTGATACAAATAGGCAGCAGGGGAGCAGAGGAGAAATTATTTGTATCATTTATTTCGTGAAATGATATAAGTTTGTTTAGTTTGAAATTCCAAATTCATAAATAAAGGAGCAGTTTGTATATTTCTGCTTTGAGGTAGTTATTATCTAGTTAATTTAATTTTGCAGAAGTGGCTCAGAGGGACTTACCTTCTGTTCTGGGAGGTTAGTTTCTGCTTCTAAGCCATTGATATGACGGTAAAAGTCTTGAAGATAATTTAAATCTTGGGCAAAAAAGTTTTCTACTATCGCTGGACTCACCTCAGATAAAGCGCCTAAACGAGTAATCACACGCGACAAAATAATAATTGTGGCATAAGCAGGATTAGCTTTGACACGAGGATCACGCATAGGTGCAATCTCATCTATAGCTGTTGATAAACGCATGACACCTTGGCGGTGAAGATTACCTTCTGAGTCAAAATAACCTTTAGGAAGTGTAAATTCAAACTCTGTGGGAAACATATTTGGGAGAGTGGGGAGTAGGGGGAAGACAAGGAAGCAGATGAGAATAAAACTACTAACAACTGTCAACTGATAACTGTTAACTGACTATTTCACCCGCTTAAATTCCTCGAAAGCAACTTCGATTTCTTCGATTTCTATGTCGCTACTACGAGCGCTGAAATCGGCTATTTTATAACTAGCAGGCCAAGCACCAGCTAACTCAAATCTTGCTTGTTCTACGCCTGCTTGGTCATAGATACTCAAAGAAGCGTTTTTACGTTGATCAGCCCATTTACCTTCTTGAACGGCTTCAAACCACTTCCAGATAGTTAGAGAATTGGTCATACCTCTCTTGAGAGTGATATTACCACTCTTAATATTTCCGGGAATTTTGGTTCTGACGACTTGACCTTTATCTGATTTACCCCATTTATTGGAGGTGACTTCAGCAATTTCAATCGCATCTTGAGTTCTTTTAAAGCCTTGACACTCCAAAAAGAAGCCATCAATATTATCTTGTTGACCATCTAGAGTCAAAGCTAGGTAGAACCGATGGGCTGTGAGAATTTCTGGAACTTGACCTGCTGTTTGTGGCACTGTTAATTGCTGCTTAAACTAAATTATTTGACACGTTTAACGCCTTCGTGAACCAACTCAATAGTTTCATTGGCCATATCTCCACCAGATGCAGTTAAGGTAGGGCCAGTATATTTACAGGGATAACAGTTAACAATGTTCCAGCGTGCTTTTTCACTGCCTTGCTGGTCGTATGCAACTACGGAACCAGTTTTACGATTTTGCGACCACTGTCTGGGATCTCCCATATCTTCGTTACATTTTTGATACCATTGGTACAGGTCTACATCATCAGTAGCTATAACCTTAAGTGTAATATTTGTAAATTTTACAACTGTCGGTGTTGCTTGACGCATGATTTTACCAGACTTAGATGAACCATGTACATCTTGTGCTGGTGTGCTTTCAACCCCTAATCCACTAATCTCTTTGATAAATTTATCAGTAACTCCGTCGGCTTCAAAGTAAAATTTACACGCCGTTAAAAATTCGCCTGGCATAGTGGTTTAAACTCCTGTGCAATAAGTGAGAGAAAAAAGTTCAAGATTGCTTCTGCTACTGTTCATCTTCGATGCCATTCCATTGGCTAACGCGGAAGATGACAAACTCCGCAGGTCTAACGGGACAAACTCCAACTTCAATATACAGACGACCTAAGATTCTAGTTTCTGGTGGATTGAGTTCTTCGTCGCACTTCACATAGAATGCTTGCTGTGGACTAGCACCAAATAATGCGCCTTCCCGCCAAATTCTTTCTAGGAAGTTACTAACAGTACGTCTGACACGCGCCCATAAATCTTCGTCGTTGGGTTCAAATACTACCCACTGAGTACCTAGTTCAATAGATTTTTCGATATAACTAATCAATCGACGGACGCTGATATAACGCCACTCGGTTTTAT
The DNA here is from genome assembly GCF_014697475.1 of Nostoc sp. FACHB-152. Classification (GTDB taxonomy): domain Bacteria; phylum Cyanobacteriota; class Cyanobacteriia; order Cyanobacteriales; family Nostocaceae; genus Nostoc_B. The sequence continues at coordinate 60,181 of NZ_JACJRV010000029.1, read as the reverse complement.
CTGGTTCAACGAGGGTTCTAGCACCCCAAATGCGAATACCACGATTGGGGAAGGTGCGAATACAGTTAATTCCCAAGGGGTTTAATAGTTCTTGTTCGCGGAAGTTGGTTTCGTAACCTAAACCAATTACGCCTCTAGGTACTTCATTGGCTGGGGCTTTGTAGACACCTCTGGTTTCATCGGTACGCGCCCAAACTCCCATCATATGTCCACAGGGAGGTATAAGAATCGGATTACCGCGATCGCGTGGATTAGCAACTTTAATCCAAGGATAATACAGGGCGGCAAACATAGAACGACGGTTAAACCTATTCAACCATTCCACTACCTGCTGGGGTTTGGCACATTCGGGAGGAGAATCAAGCAAAACCATGCGGTTAGGTGGATTGGGAATATCACCACTGGCTGAACCTTCGCACATACTGATCATCAGTTCCATGATGCCGTGGACTTGATCCAAGTTTAAAACATCTGCTTGATATGCCCGCATTAAATCAGGACAAGCCAGCATGGTGATTTCATCAATTTCAAAAATCCCCCGTACCCCTGTCCGATCATCACGTACCCCTTCCAAGTCGCTGTACAATCTATCAACTGAAGCCGGGACAATCGGTGGTGCTAGTTCGTATTGACCATTCGTTGGACGGCGTGATAGTGGCTGTCCACTTTGAGAAACGTCTTCTGCAATGACATACATAGAGTTTCGCAAAGCAGTGACTGCATAAGTTGCAACTTGGGCTTGAGCTTCACGATTCATGGTTAAGTTCTCGTACTGTTCAAGCACCTCATCTCCACGACGAATCTGCACAGTAAAATACTCACCCGTGTTAGGAGGGGCTTCCCCTTCTGTCCCTTCTGGTAAAGCACGAGGCCCACCATCGATAATCAATACATTGACTGCTCCGCCTGCTGCTTGTTCAGGGCGTAAAGTCAAACGTAGTGCAGGACGATTGCCTCTACCAGTAATTCTCAAAGTGGCTGGTTCTGGATTTGGTGGCTTGGGTGCGCCGGGTAACTGAGTACCGATGCTAGTGACCCAACAACGACCACCACCATTCATAAAATAGCCATAGACAGAAAAAGGTAAGTAAGCGTTAAAGTCGGTGAATCCATCCGAATTAGGACGAGCAAAGTAGTTGAGATATTGCGTCCAATTAGTAACTAACATGGGCTTGAATAACTCAGCCCCATCACGAATGTCTTCTGTAAAACCGACAAAACCAGCGATCGCCGTACTCACACCTTCGATTGGTCGGCTCCCACGGTCAATTTCTTCTATATAAACACCAGGGGCAAAGTAATCAAGTCTAGCCATAAAAGCAACCTAAATTTATTCAGGAGTTAATAAGATTTCTTTGAAGGTATAACCTTGACTATCGACCAAGACATTGACATTCTGGGATAAATAGCCAGGACAATTGACTGTCAAAACATAATTGCCTATACGCAGATTTTCAAAAAAGAACAGCCCTTCTTGATTGCTAACTACAGATTTTTCAGTTGTTAAGACAGAGACTCTTGCATCCACCAACGGTCTGTTAGCTACTGCGCTTTTCACAATTCCAGCGATCGCTACTCGTTTAGTAGCAACGGAGGTATTACCATTAGCATGAAATTGGTTTTGTAAATTGAAAATTCTTTCCGACACCAATGGAACTGGAAGCGGTTGTGGCTCGAAGGGTATTGTCACCGTCAAATACAAACCAGCCCGTAAGGGTACATTGAGCGCACTCCATAAAGAGCCGATCTCAATTGTTGGATCAAGAGCAACAGTCATCGACAAATTGCCATAACCCCGCAATTCTGGAACTAAAAAATCCTCTTGCAAAGACCGATGACGTAACAACACATTCAAAGCTTCACTTAACAAGTGATGCTCGCCTAAAGCAGTTCTATCCCAAGCTGTTAATAATATAGAGACATCAAACCAACTAGGTGACCAATTGACCGTTGAAGGTTGCAGACTGTTGTTCAACTTGCGTTCCACTTGCCTACCGGAATGCTGTATTTGTTTACTCTCGCGTAAGTCGTAAACATACAAGTTAAGCGTCGGGCCTGCACCCTCTTCCCTGCGATGGCTAGGATGATTAAAGTCAATTTGCTCAGTACTGGTAAGTGAAGTTCCTCCAGCTAGAATTTCTGCTAATGTTTGAACAACAGAGATAAGCATGAAAGTGTGAGGCTGGTATTAATCCAGATGCATCTAGAATATCTGGACTCACCATTTAAAGGTAATTAGACTTTTGTCGATAATTTAGTCAAGAAGAAGGGTGTGGGGGGTTGGGTGTAGGGTGTAGGGAAAAATCAGTGGCGGCTTCCAGTTGGCTACGGCAGGGTGCAATAAGGTTCGGTTAAAGGGGAAAGGCGAAGGGGAAAGGGGAAGAAAAAACCTTTAACCCTTACCCTTTAACCTTTTCCCCAAACCAATTCTGAGTTCAAAATGCTTAATCCGAATCGTATTGGGGCAGGGTGTACAAAACACAGCTTGCTCCCCCCACACCAAGCACCACTAACCCTGTTTTGCTCATAGGTTACAGTCTATAGCCATTCCTCACATCTCCTATCTAGCCCCTAGCCTCTAATTTTGGCTTGAGTCCTGTACACTAGGCTGATCTTGAGAACTCTGATTGCTTTGTAACTGAAAGATTAACATTCCTGCAAAAAAAGCTAGGACAACTGCTATCCCAACCCAAAGATTTCGTCCAAAAATAGGAGCATTTTTTGATTCAACTACTTTGTGTGTTCTTGGTTGAAATATGGTGTTATCTTGTGTGTTATTTATACTTTGATAATCAGTAGGTCTTTGCTGATATAGCGTATTTTCCGGATTGCTAGTTGGCTGATTGTTATTTTGCCAATTTGCGGAGTTTTGATGAGATTCTGGCTTAGATGAAGAACGTATTTGTAAGATTGTTCCCTCAGGTTGGTCGGGTTGGGGTGGCTGTAGTGGGCGGGGAACGGTGTCATTATTCCCCGCCGAACTTGCTGAAGGACGTAGTTGGAAAATTGTCCCTTCAGGTTTGTCGGGTTCTGAGGGCTGTAGTGGTCGGGGAACTGTTTCGTTATTCCCACCAGGACTAGCTGAAGGACGTAGTTGGAAAATTGTCCCTTCAGGTTTGTCTGGTTCTGAGGGCTGTAGCGGACGGGGAACTGTGTCGTTATTCCCACCAGGACTAGCTGAAGGACGTAGTTGCATGATTGTTCCCTCAGGCTTGTCTGGTTCTGAGGGCTGTAGCGGACGGGGAACTGTGTCGTTATTCCCACCAGGACTAGCTGAAGGACGTAGTTGCATGATTGTCCCCTCAGGTTGGTCTGGTTCTGAGGGCTGTAGCGGGCGGGGAACTGTATCGTTATTTCCAGCCGAACTTGCTGAAGGACGTAGTTGAAAAATTGTCCCTTCAGGTAGTTCTGGTTGGACTGGCTGTAGTGGTCGCGGAACTGTTTCGTTATTTAAAGCTTGATTGTATACAGGGGGTTCTGGTTGGGCTGGCTGTAGTGGTCGCGGAACTGTTTCGTTATTTAAATTTTGATTATATACAGGTGATTCTGGTTGGGCTGGCTGTAGTGGTCGGAGAACTGTTTCCTGACCGAAATTAGGTTGTGGGTGAGCCAAATTTTGTTCAGGCTGTGCAGTGGCGTTACTTGCTGTAGCGAGACGGGCTGCTGTTTGCAAAGCTAGATTTAGTTCGGCTACCGATGCAAAGCGATTATCGGGGTTTTTGTGTAGACATTTTAATACTACCGCTTCTATTTCAGATGATAATTGCTCACATCCGGGTTGCGATCGCAAAGGTGTCGGTGGTTCATAGGCATGGGCTAAAACCCAAGAAGCCTCACTAACATTACTACCCTTAGTGCTGAACCCAAAAGGATCTGCTCCACTTAACATTTCATACAGAATGATTCCTAAACTATAAATATCTGCCCTAGCATCTAGATTTTGCTTGTTTTGGATCTGCTCAGGTGCAGCATAGCGAAATGTGCCGATAAAAGTACTAGTTATATTTGTCTGTTCAGAAGAATCATTCCGGATTTTAGCGACACCAAAATCTAAAATCTTCACCCACTCTCCCAAATCTGTAGGCACCAGGAAGATATTGTCTGGTTTTAGGTCACGATGGATTACCCGAATATGTTCATGGCCTCCATCTTTTTGCAAAGTCACCCCTTGATGCGCCATCTGTAAACCCTGACAAACTTGAGAGATAATTTTCCCCGTTCGTTCCACAGATAATCGCCGTTCGCGCAGCAATAATTGTCGCAATGTTTGACCGCGCAAATATTCCATTACATAAAATGGATATCCTTCTGGAGTCACCCCGCAATCACTAATTCTGACAATATGGTCACTCTGTAACGCTGCACAAACTGCCACCTCGCGTTCAAAGCGTTTTCTCATTTCTTGGGATGCTACCAGAGTATCTTTGAGTAATTTCAACACCACCTGCTGACCAATACGGGTATCGGTCGCCAATAAGACTTCTCCCATACCACCAGCAGCCAAAGGTTTTTCTATTCGGTATCGCTGATTCTCACCTATATAGTGTCCATTCCAATAATTTGAAGAAGGTTGGGAGTTCATCTGATAACAGCCATCCTATGTTTAATTTTAGTTACTAAATTGCTAACAAAAAGAATATTAATTGTAATAAATATTGAATGATATAATACTGATAAAGTTTCACTTAACTTGATTTTCATCTTCTATCATTACCTAAGTCAAGCCGAATTTATAGTTTTAATAAGAAGATTTAATAAATAATTAAAATTTTTTCTCAAAAAAATATTTAGAAACTCCAAAAGAGTTTATATAGGACTCATATTTGATTTCTGAAAAAAACTCAGTATACCTTTATTCCTTCTTTCCTATTGCCTATTGCCTATTGCCTATTGCCTGACTACACAAGTATGTTCAGTAATCAAACCGGATTCCTATACATCCAATTTGTTCTAACTATCTTGTTCTGCTTTTAGCTGGTTTCGTGTCCGGTTATGGCTTAGAGTTCTCCTACTAAGTTTTCAAAACTATTTTTTATTTATATAGGAGTAATTTTTTACCAGTTAAATTATAAGTTCATAGGTAAATTACTGTGATTGCTACTAACTTGAATGTTAAATTTTTAGCAAAAAGTATTGGTGAAATCTGGTAGGGTCTATGATTAATCTGTGCAGGTGCGTCAAGGATGATGATGAGTAACGCGCTTTCTATAGTTGCTGTGACAGCAGTGCTAAAAGATTTGCTAGAAAATGGTTTAGTTAATGACTCTATTACTGCCAGCGTTGGTGATGTTATGGTTACAGCCTTACCACCTGACGTAATTAAAGTGGGAACTGATGAGCGGGCGCAACTCAACTTCTTTCTCTATCATGTGACGCAGAATCGCAACGTTGATTGGGTATCTCAAGATTTGCGGAACAAGCACTCACAAGTTAATAAAAGTCAACGTTCTCTAAATCCACCACTAGCTTTAGACTTACACTATTTATTAACCGCTTATGGGGCTAAAGATTTCCAGGCAGAACTGCTGCTAGGTTATGCTATGCAATTACTGCACACCAACACGGTTATCACCTCGGAACTCATCGAAAATGCCTTAAAAAACGCCTCAAAAAGCAATACTACCAGTCTCTCACAAGCTTTAGCTGGCGTATCTATATCTAAGTTGGCTGAACAAATTGGGCAGATTAAACTTTCGCCAGAATTTTTGAGCATGGAAGACAATTCTAAAGTCTGGTCTGCCTTACAAACCCATTATCGACCATCAGCTAGTTATCAGGTTTCGATGGTATTAATTGATAGTCAAAACGTAAATCAATCAGAAGATGGTTACACAGGACTTTGGAGTGAACCAAGTATTGAGCAAGTTACAGCACTAAAACAGACACAGCCCTTAATTTTTGCAGGTAGCATAGTCATCATTCGCGGTAAACGCTTGCGCGGTGAAATCACCCGTATTCGATTGGGTCATAATGAAAAACTATTAGTACCCGAAGATATTAAAGAAACGCAAATTAGCTTGAAGTTACCAGATGATTTGTCTGCCGGAGTGCAACCTATACAAGTTGTGCATTTAACTATGGCTAATGCCGGACACAAAGAAAATTTAATATCTAATGTAGCGGCTTTGATTATACATCCCAAAATTTTAGTAATATCGCATCAGGTGGTAGAGAGTACCGCAGATTTCCGTTCAGTAGAAATCTCTGTTAAGTTTTATCCCAAACTTGCTAAAACCCAACGAGTAATTTTGCTACTTAATGAAATATCTAGTCCTCATACTTTAGCCCAATCTATTGTTGTGCCGTCACCTCAAGCAGATACAGACGTGATGAGTATTACTGCAAAAAATATCAAACCAGGAACTTATCTTGTCAGAGTACAGGTAGACGGTGCAGCTAGTCCATTAGAAACAAATCCAGCAGGTGAGTACCATTCGCCACAGGTAACAATTCCATGAATGCGACAACAGTTAATCACAATTGGCATGAGGCCAATGAACGCTACTTATTAGCTGCTTTAGGTATGGTACGTGATGTGATTGAAAGATATGCACACAAAACGCAGCCATCTACATCTCAAGCACAACAGGACAAACAACAAGCTTTACAAGCTGCAATGGCGGCTATGACAGCACCACCGTTATTAGAGCGGATATGTCAGCTATTCGGGTTATCCCAGTTTGAGAGGGATATACTACTGATGTGCGCCTGTATGGAGTTTTATGGCGATTTTGCAGCTTTATGTGGTTTAGCTCAGGGAGACACACAAAGAGCATATCCGAGTTTAAGTTTAGCTCTAGCCGCGTTGCCTAATCCCCATTGGGATGCGATCGCTCCTGATGCTAAATTACGATATTGGCGGTTAATTGAGTTAGGTGAGGGTAGAGCTTTAACTCTTAGCCCTCTACGGATTGATGAGCGAATCTTACACTATTTGATTGGTAGACAATACATTGATGAAAGACTAACAGGAATTGTCGAACCTGTACCAGAAGTAGGAGAATTAGTCCACTCCCAACAGCAAATAGCCGAGCAAATAGCCGCCGTCTGGATGCAGTCATCCCAGACAGAAAAGTTACCTATCTTACAGCTATGTGGCATCGAGCCGACAAGTAAGCGAGCGATCGCCACCACAGTCTGTAAAATGCTAGGTGTGACACTACACATTATGCCAGTTCAAGTTGTGCCATCTGCACCCGCAGAGATGGAAACCCTCTCACGGCTGTGGGAGCGAGAGTCGATTTTAAGTAACAGTGCTTTACTAATAGACTGTGACAAAATTGACCTGACAGATTTAGCTCGTACACATACTATTGGACGTTTTCTCGAACGCATCAAAGGTTTAGTGTTTGTCACTAGTCGAGAAAGAGTATCAATACAACAACGCCCTATAGTCAGTTTTGATATTCACAAACCCACCATTGAAGAGCAAAGCTTACTCTGGCAAAGCAGTTTAGCCCAAATACAGCCCCAATTAAATGGGCAAGTGAAAAAATTAGCCACTCAATTCAACCTCAGCCCCAACACTATTCGTGCTGCTTGTGCAGAAGCTTTAGGACAATTAACTACAGGACAGGAACAAGATGTAGGTCAAATCATCTGGGATGCTTGTCGTAAGCAAGCCCGTCCTCACTTAGATGAACTAGCCCAACGCATTCCCCCCACCGCCACCTGGGAGGATTTAGTATTACCCCCAGCCCAAGCAGAAATGTTGCGAGAAATTGCCGCTCATGTGCGTCAACGCGCTACTGTGTATCAAAATTGGGGATTTGCTGCGAAAAATAGCCGTGGGTTAGGGATTAGTGCCTTATTTGCTGGGTCTAGTGGTACAGGTAAGACCCTAGCGGCGGAAGTCTTAGCCCAGGAATTGCACCTTGACCTATACAGAATTGATTTGTCATCAGTAGTTAGTAAATATATTGGAGAAACTGAAAAAAACCTGCGTCGGGTATTTGATGCTGCCGAAGAAGGTGGAGTTATCTTGTTATTTGACGAAGCAGACGCTTTATTTGGTAAACGTAGCGAAGTTAAAGATAGCCATGACCGTTACGCCAACATCGAAGTGAGCTATCTATTGCAAAGAATGGAAAGCTATCCCGGCTTGGCAATTATGACAACCAACCTCAAGAGTTCCATAGATACAGCTTTTCAACGACGCATTCGTTTTGTAGTGCAGTTTCCCTTCCCTGATGCAGCGCAACGCGCCGAAATTTGGCGGCGCGTTTACCCAACTAACACTCCTACTGATGGCTTAGATGCGAAGAAGTTATCACAATTAAGTGTAGCAGGGGGTAATATTCGCAACATAGCCTTAAATGCTGCCTTCCTTGCTGCTGATGCCGAAGAAGCAGTACAAATGAAACATTTATTACGAGCAGCGCGTACAGAATATGCCAAGTTAGAGAAATCGCTGACAGAAGCAGAAATCGGCGGTTGGGTTTGAGAAGAAAGGATAATAGCTTATGACTTTATACTTTAGTCGAGAGCGATCGCCTTGATGCGATCGCCAAAAAACACTGGTCAGCAAACCTCAAAAACTAGACTAAAGTCGAAAAACTTACCTATAGCTGAGTGAGATAATAAGATTTTAATTAATTACCTTGTTGATTTGTGAGGTTAGCGATGAAACAACGGCAGCACATTCTTCAAAAGGCTGACTCATCCGCTACTGTGTCAGAAGAGGCTCAGTTTCAATCGCAACCATTGAAGCACAAAACGCAACAGCAGACAAATACGCCGCTTTCGCAAACGGAAGTTGAAAATCAAGAATTTCAACAGCAGCAACTTGAGGCGACAAAATTAGCAATTCAAGCTAAACATGGCACTATTACCCCAGAAGGACAGACACAACTGACCTTATTACAAGCCAAGATGAATGACGTATTGCAAAGGCGAGTTGAACAAGGGTCTGGTTTTGGTCATAACTTAGAGAAAATCGCGCTGCATCATCCTGACAGAATGCCGTCGCCAATTGTACAGGCAAAGTTAGCGATCGCTCAACCAGGAGACAAAAACGAGCAGCAAGCTGATCAAGTTGCAGCTACTGTAGTTAACCAAATTAATCAAAAAACTATCCAAAAACAAGAGACATCACAAACTACAACTGAACAAAATCAAAAAAGTAATGCTGAAGGCGCAAACAGTAACGCCTCTGACCCAAAACAAACGTTTCTCAGTAACTATGCAGTAGCCAAAGAATTAGTTCATGGAATAGATGACACTTTACCACAGGAAAAAATACTTGATCAACTCTTGAACAATTTTAAAAATATATCATTCAAATACACCATGACTTACAAGCAAGGTGTAACTCTATTAAAAGGAACCAGAGAAGGAGATTGTAAGACATTAGCTGAAGCTTTCCAAACAGTAGCCCAAGAATATTTCGGCATTCAGAATGTTGCCATTGAACAAATTAAGAAACCTTTTTTAAGTGAAGCTCCTGAAACTTTATATCAAGGCAGAAAACGCAATTGTGATAACGGGAAACGGTGGTTTTTCCAAAATCATTATTGGGCTACTTGGAACAACAAAGTATATGATGTTTTATTCCTGAGCAATAAACGCACTGAAGCTGACATGGCAAGGCAAGAAAAACCACTAAAATCTATGCTGATGCCAGAAGGAGAATATTATGAAACCGAAAAGGGTAAGGTTGTCTATCCGCGTGGCAATGAATATTTAACTATGGAATTAGGTATGTTTGAAAAGTTGAAGAACTTTATCAATAACCTAGGTAGATGGTTAGCTAAAGAGATGAATTCAATTACCAATCAAATCAAGAAATTATTAAGCAGAGGTGGTAATAATAATAGCGATTTAGAATCTCTGATGAGAGATGTGCAGAACAATACCAGGAATGAAATAAATTCAAATAATGCAAGTTAATAATTTCATCTAATAAATACAGTGGGCTTGTAAGGGCGCAAGACCTTGCGCCCTTTGGGATACTACCACTTCCCTAAATTATCCTCTTGTTGCAACCCTAACAACTGTCGCCGCTTCCAAGCATAGTTCAATATATTAATTCCTAATTCCTGTGCTGTGCGAATAGTTAACCTGGGTAAATTAAATTCTCTATCTATTCCCCAAGCAGAGGCTAAATCACCAACTATTAAAATTATTCCCCCTCCTAAAAATAATTGAATTAGCTGCTGGTTGATAATGGGTAAAGCTGAAAATAAGAAAGGCTTGGTTCGCAATGGATGACTTCTTTGTAACTCTGTTAATGGTTTTAACGGAGTTTCTAATTGTTGAGCTAAGGCATGAGTACTTTCAATTAAGTTATTAGCATCTAATGGAGCATCAATTAATAATATACCGCCTAAGTTTAAATAATTTTTGAGTGCATTAAATTCAAAATCATTTAAAAATAGTGACTCTTTACCTGTCAGATAAAGTAAATCATATTCTTGAATATTTTCTGATAACGGCACTTCACTAGGTTCATCAGCACCGCGTAAACGTGGATATAAAGCTTCAACTGATTGTAGTAAGTAAGCAAGATTGAAAAAATTCCGGGCATATTCACCATCCTCACCGTGAGAAACTTGTGCTATTCTCACTAAAGCTTGAGGACGCGCCTGTGCATAACGACGATAGCGTAAATCAATATTGTTATAACCAGGATAAAAAGCATCTGCTGCTTGACTAATTACATTTTGTCCTGGTTCCAAAAGTATGCGGCAAATTTCGATTTCCGAAGCTTCTGGTGTTGAATTTTTTTGGTCAATACGATAGGTTTCTTGCACAATATCTCTTTGCTGTCCTCGCCGCAGTTCATCAGGATCTACATAGCTGACTACTAAGTAAATCGTGAGTGGTTCAGAACTAGCTACTTCTAAATCAATGGGAAAATCATAAGATGCAGTCACAACTATTAAATTGCCCATGACATCAATAGCAATTCCCGGCTGAATTTGTAGCCAACGTCCATCTCGATATTTTGCTTCTACTTGACGCGGTGCAGGAATTGAACGCACACCTAAACCACAGACAATTCCAGGTTGATTTAAACTTTGATAATGGGTATTTTGCCGCAGACGATGATATTCATGAGCTTTACTCCAACGTTCAGCATTGATGAGTAAACCATCCGTAGGATGTAAACGTTCAAACGGTTGAATCTCTGGTTGTGGGAAAGGATGAGTCACGTTTTTGCTCCTAATTTTTGGCACGAAAATAGAGAAAAAATATTAATAATTTTAAATAGACCAATTCAGTAATCATGTCTGTTATTTGAATAATTTATGAGTTACTAAAATTTTCTATTACCAACTCATAAGTACAAAAAGCAGGCTTTTCTTGGTCAATAATTCGGCGGATTAATTGTTCATTGAGGTTCATGTTAGGACGATTAGGGCGTAAGCAGACTCGAAAATTATACGCGTCGCCACCTGCTAAAACTGCGCTACCTAATTGTGCTGAACCTAAAACAAAACTAGGGCCGAAGGGTTCGGTGATACTAATATGTTTGTCAGCTTCATTAGATATATCCTCATCTAAAGGTAAGCCTGTATAAAGATGTAAATATAGCCGCAACCCTTTACGAGTTCCTCGCCAACGATAAAGTTCAACTGCACGCCGAATTAAACGCCGTTGTTGCTGCAAATCCCAAACAGAATCTATTTGCCATGCGACCCAATGAGCTAAAAATGGTAATAGTGCTTTTGGTGCTGTTAAGGGGTCAAGATTTGCCCACATGGCGTTAAAACTATTGATCGCAGGTTGATAAGCCTGTTCAAATATCTTCATAAAGCGACCGATAAAGTCTACTTCTCGATATAAAACTGGCAAAAATTCCATGTAGGCACTGTAAGGACGCACATATAAATTAAAATACTCGCTGTGCTGGATTTGTTCTGTGTCTGTGCCTGAGTTAATAGCGATCGCAACTAAGCTACGATAGTCAAGATTTAATTTATCTTTTTGCCCAGCAATGATAGCTTGTTGATCCTCAAAAAAGCTGGCGGGAACTGTGAAATAGAGAACAGCATCCATCTGTCCCCGTGGCGGAATTTCATTTCCTTCTGTACCAATTTGGCACCACTCAGCCGGAAAGTTACCTTCAACTTTGAGAGTTACTGTGATCGGACGTTGTTCTAAGTTCTGCACTTGCACAATCATCTCGCTCGGTTCCCCTGGATGCAGAACTAAACTCTGTGCTGTTGCATCCATGCTTTCTGGTTTGGTGAATGCTAACCCCGCACCAGGTACAGCCTCTGGAATTTGCATCGGGGTTAAGTTAATGCGAACAGCCGGACTAGAACGACTTTGCACCATAGGATGTGACCTGATATTAATTTAAAATTACAGAGGGGAGTGGGAGTGTCAGTGAACAGTTATCAGTGAACAGTTATCAGTGAACAGTGAACATCACCTGATAACTGATTCAGCCTACGGCTTTCTAATTGCTTTTAGCGATTGCTGATTTGAATGTCATGGCCAGAACGCAGGTTATTATCAGCCCAAGAACAGATTAAACCTTGAGTCCCAGGATCTATTATTTGTTCAGGAGAAGATTGCCGCCTCCATGTATCTCCTTGCTTGCGGATGGCGAAGAGTAAGACTGACTCTAAGTGCCTTACACCAGGAGTTTGTTGCAGTAACACCATAATTTCAGATATATAAACGGGTCTTCCAAAAGGCCACCCTTTACCCTCCATACCGCCAGTTAGAGGGTTTAAATATCTATACAAAGTTGTTCTCAGATTACGCAAAATTTCGGCTCTTGCTAGAGGGTTGTTATAGGTAGGTTCTAAGACTACCTCTGCTTGTACAGAAACGCCTACGTAATCTGGTTCTTGTAGTTGTACTTGTACTCCTAGTAATCTTCTTTCATCTAAGTATTTCAGGACTTGCTCTTGCAGTGCCGGACTGAGGGCAAACTGTTGTGGTGCAATACCTTCGCCTAGTGCAATACCATCTGTATTGGCATAGGGAACAAGCAGTAAACCCACTGTACCAGCTTGTCTATGAGCATCGGCTGGTAAACAGCGAACTCGTGCGATCGCACCAGCCCCTGCTTGTTGTGCTAAAACTTCAAAGTCTTCGGCTGTGACAGCGCGATCGCGGGTACGCAGGATGCGTGGCGCTCTAATCACTGCCTGTTCTAAAGATTCCCCATCTGCACCATTAATTGCTGGTGGATAATTAATCACACTGGCTACGTAGGGATATGCAGACTTCAAAAATTGAATTGAGCCAGTTTGCACATTCCCCTCTCTACCGCCACCAGTACGATAGGCTAACATTCTGATTTCTGAACCTCGTGGCGGCACAGCCCCATACTGATGTTCTTGGGCGTTTTCCAGGTCAGATGCTTGCACAACTGTCTCATCTGTGACGATGGATTCTTGAATCCGCGATCGCATTTTTGTTTGGCGTTTGAGTTGTCCAGGTTCCCGAATCAACGGCCCAAACTGCACAGTCCCAGTGATGGAATCAATCGTGTAATGACGGTCTTGGGGGCTAGAATCAGCGAAATCTCTGACTTCATGCCAAGTCTGCGGTAAACCACCGGGAGGAGTCACGACAATATACTCATTTTCTCGCCGTTCTAAAACTGGTGTCATCAATAACTGAAAACTTTGTCCTGGCTTACCATCACTAATTCCTAAACGCTCATCTTGAATCAGGGTACTGTGGGTAGCCCTGACAGTACCACCAATTGACCGTACAGCTAACCCCGTAATTTGCGGTGGACGATTGTAACCCTCTTGATTTGGCGGGGTAGTGAATCGACAGCGTAGCCAGCGACCTCGATAAACGGTGAAGTTAGTTACAGGCCAAGTCTGCGGTAAATGCAGGCGAACATCAGCACCTTGAGCGGGATTTGTACCCTGTTGTTCAATTTCATAAAAGCTGAAACCCTTGGTATAGTCGTCGGTTTCTTTTAATAAAACTGGCTGCCAATTTTCTCCATCCCAAGCTTCCCAAGCGCGGGGCGGTTGATTAGGGTTAATTCCTGTAGGGGTGGCTGCTGCTCCTTGGAAGGTAATTTCTAAGACATTACCATCAAGAGAATCATCAGAATTAATTACTAAATAAAAACAATTTCCCGGTTGGGGTTGTTCATTAAATATAGATTGTTCACTCCCCGCCCACAAGCCATTAGATTGACGAGTCCAGACATTAGCCAGCCTTTCGCGCAGAGATTGGGGGATTTCTTCGGTTGTTTGGGCAGTTAAAAAGTGCTGAATCTGGGGTTTACCGATGATTAGAGGTGAATCGGTACTAAAGGTAATAGCTGGAGTAGTTTCAGTGCGTACTGTGGAAGCTTCCAGACCTGCGGGAATGGTATAGGCTTCAGGTAAGTCAGAACTTAAATAAAAAGTTAATTCTGTATGGGCTGGGGCTGGTGGTTGAAGACGAATACCCAGTAATTCTAAAAAAGCTACATAATTTTTACGCGGTACTTGGTTAAATCTCAGCAACATTTGGTCTGTTAACCAAGCAAATAATTCAATCAGCGTGATTCCTGGGTCACTGAGGTTATGGTCTGTCCATTCCGGACAGTACCGAGGGATACGCATGATACTTTCTTCTACTAAGTCATCAAAGGTGCGATCGTCTAAGTTAGAAGAAGGTAATTGTGGCAAAAAGTCAAATTTCACAGTTACTCTCCAGCAGCCAGCAAATAGAATGGATAAACAAAGCTGTGAATATCGGCATAATCTTTCAACCGATAATTGATGATGATGTTCACTCTGCCACGTATAGGGTCGGGTTCCGTCAGAACTTCATCAATAGTGATTCGTGGTTCCCACACTTCCAAAGCTTCCAAGACATAAAGACGAATTCGCAGCAGAGTATCGGTATTCAAAGGTGCAAATGCCAACTCCGACAAGCGCGAACCGAAATTAGGTCGATAAACGCGCTCACCAACTCCCGTCCGGAGAATAATCCAGATAGACTCTCTAACTTTTTGGTCTTCACTAGTCTTTTGGATTCCCCCTTGCAAACTCAACTGCAAAGGGAAAGCCCAACCAGTCCCTAGATAATCTTTTCGCTGATCATAAACCATAGGTATGATATGGCTATTACATCTATACCTTAAAAAGATACCGACACAATAGCCATAAGCCTATTCGCCAAAAGTCGAACAATAATTCTTACAGCAGTTTTCATCCCAATGAGGTCATTCCTCTAGCCTCTAACCCCTCACTCAACCACCAATCAACACCGTAGGCTCGCCTTTCACAATTTTGTTAGTAGGCCCCAATGCTTCGAGAATAGTATCACCCAGACGACAGGCGGGTAGACCATTAATTAAAACCGTCTTACTACCATCAATTACCACACCCGGCCCGTGGGGTGGGATAGGTAAGGGAGTGGCACATTGGTGAATATCCGCCATCGAGGGAGGAGAGGAAGCAGCAGCAGCAGAAATCATGCTACTCATAGTGGCGGCGGCGGTGGCTTTTGTAGTTTGTTCAGCCGCAATGGCTGCTGGTGCGCCTGGAGTACCAGTTGCGGCTTTGCTGGCGGCTTCAGCCGTTTGAACAGCTATATCTGATGCTTGTTTGGCAGACTGTAAAGCGGGAAGGGCGGCTGCGGGTATTCCCCGCCACGCTGGTAAATTGCCAATCAGTACATTAGGGCTACCGGGGCCTCCTGTTAATACTGGGGGTAAGGGATGAGCGACGTTATCGGTAATTCTGGCGGCTGGTTTAGACATGATTATTTGAATGATTTTTTAACGCAGAGGTACACAGAGGTTAGCGCAGCGAAAAGTTGCGTGCGGGGGTTTCCCCCGTTGAGCAAACTTTTCAAGACAGAGTGGCGCGGAGATTTTATGGAGATTAATTGAGTTTAATTAAGGAACCTTTGATTGTAATTATGCCAGTTGCGTTAATATCGAGATTGCCTGTTGATTTAATGGTGACTGATTGAGTTGCATCGCTCATTTTGATGCTATGTCCACCTGTTGTTTCTATAGTAATTGATTTACCTCTATCGTCCATTTTGATACTATGACCACCAGTGGTTTTAATCTCGATGAACTGATCGCTATCATTAAGATAAATTTTGTGACCTTTAGTTGTTTGTAAACGAATACCTGCTTTACTCGCTGCCTTATCTTCTTCGATATACTGTAGAGTATGCCCTGTACGAGTTTTAAAGGTACGTAATCGGACACCTTTAACAACTGAGTCATCTACTTTTTCTGGCGGTGCATCTTTACCATTCCACACACCGCCAAGTATGTATGGACGGTGGATGTCGCCATGTTCAAAACCTACTAAGACCTCATCATTTATTTCTGGTAAACAATCAAAACCACGATTAGGGCCTGCACCGATGGCGACTACTCTCGCCCAGTGACTTTCATCTTGTTCGGTTAGGGTAGGAAACTTGACTTTTACTCTTCCCCAACCTTTGGGGTCTTTATTATTGGTGACAATTCCTACTAAGAATGTTTGCCCTGGTTGCAGGTGTGTTTGTGTGGATAAGGTAGAAAATAAGTTGCCTGGACGTAAACCCCGCACACTAAAATCTGTTGTATACACTCTTTGAGTGTAGAAATGGCGTGTTTCTGTTACATAATACTTACCACTATAGCGATCGCCCATACCTTCAAGATTGATAATCCGCCCTGGACGAATTTGCGGATTTCCGTATGCTTGAGCATCTGCATAGACAAATTCTCCTCCCAGTTCATCACACAAAGCTTGAGCCATCTTTTTAGCTTCATTCTCTGTCGCCACTGGTTGATCTACAACTATCATTTTTGGGCTGGGAGGTTTACCTTTAAATGCTGTACTGGTTTTACTCCCTTTGCCATTACCTGTTTCAGTAATTACTTTTTCTGATTTAGCTTCTGAAGCAATCAATTTTTTTCGAGTATAATCCCAACTACGCACTTCTACAGCATTTACTTGTTCAGCATTTGTCACCCGAACACTAAATTTACTAATTTCATCTAACCATTTTAGGTTTAGAGATTCTTTACTTTCTGGTTGTCGAAAATTTAGTTTTCCATCCTCGATAAATAATTCATATCCAATCCGAGCCGCCCGTTCTCTCAAAAACTCCATGTTAGTTTGGTTTTCTTGAAAGACATATTCATGATTTACGCCACTAGCGTCGATTTTCCCTAACAATATACCCACTTCATTGGCTATTTTCTTAACTATATCGCTATCAGTTTGATTCAAAAATGAACGATTATAACGCCCTCTATGCAGCCGATGAGAAATATCATAACCACGAATAATAATGGGTGCTTCTGTTTTCTCATTAAAGTGAGTTTCTATACCTGTAATTTCTCCCTCAATTAAGCCATGTTCTAATTTTTTTTTAAAGTTACTATCTTGAGTTGTACTCGAAACAAAGCCGATTTTTATTTGTTTGCCAATTTCAAATAGCTTTTGGTGTCGCCACTCTTTGTATTCTGAACGTTTAACAGTAGGCAGATAACTATTATGTATTACCAGCGTAAACATTGCTGGTAAATGCAGACTTTCTTCAACGGTAATTTGTAATATATCTTTGACTAATTCTGGAGAAGCATCTTGCCCCTCTATCTGAATTTTTGGTTCACTTAAATAAAGGCTACGGTCTGGCATAATAATTAATGATTTTATAAATTTTTATTGATAATTATCTCATGATGTTACTTTAGGATCTGCTGTCCGAGCCTCACCTTGAGAAGCTGATTCTTTTCCTCCAGGCATATTATTTTTATCTACTTCTTGTAAAGCTATCTCTACTATTGCTCTAACTGGTGTACCATCATTCAAAAACATATTCAATGTATAGGTTAAACTTGTCATCACACAATAAAAATATTCACTTCCCCAAGTTAATATATAAACTGGTGGACGTTGGTCTGGGGAACCATTAATAGTTTCTACTCCTTTTTTTATCTTATTGATATACTTATTCATTACTGATTCTTTAGTTTCATAAGTATCAAAAAGTAACTGTTTTAAAGTAAACTTATAAGGCTCCACACTAGAAAAGTTTACTTTCGGAAGTAAAGTAGTTCCTCTATTACCTTGATTACTTGACCAATTTACTGTGCGCGAAAAACTAATATCGCTAGGATTAAACATGAATTCTATGTCTGGGGCTTCACCGTTATAGGCTACGAGTTTCGCTTTTACAAGTGTCTGGTTTGCCATAATATTGCTCCTCAAATTATTAAATACTTTACCAAGGTAAGCGACCTACATATATTCCTTGACGCTCCCTTTCGAGTTCGATTCTTTGCCTTAACCTGTAATAAATTGCTTGGGCTAAAGCTTCAATTTTTTCATCATCATGATCATCATTATTTTCTGTTGCTGAAGATGATAATGGGCTTTGTATAGTTTCGGTGATGGGTGCAATGTCTCGTGATATATCGGGTGCTATTACTTCACCTCCATTAGCAAAACCTTGAGGTGTAGGAAGTCGCTTAGTCAAAATCTGTGTTGATGTGGAAGATGATGCAAACTGAGAAGATGGGCTATTTTGCCAATTATTTTCTACGCCGCCGAAGTTAAAGTTAGTAAATTCATCATTACTACCATTTAATAATTCTTCAACACTTGACCATTGAGAGGGGGTGTGAGTGTTAGTAGTTGAATTAGTCTTACGGAAAATCAGGGAAGGTGAAGAATAATGTGGTGAAGATTGATCAGAAATATTTGTTGTTTCTTCCACCATATTAATTTGTGGAGGGTTAAGTAGCGATCGCCTTTGCTTCCCAATTTCCATACCCAAAGAAGGCGAACTTATAGGAGTCGGTTCTGTAGATATATCAGGTTCAGCAGTTTGGCGTTGTAATGGAGTCTCTAAAAAAGAATCGACTTTAGTCGTATGTTCTAGCAAATTCCTGGCTTCCGGGGTTTGAAGATAACTTTCCTCAAAACTAGGAGATATCATCTCCTCGGCTGAACCTCCGGTGTTGATATGCTGGAGTATCTGGAGATTTTTTTGTGCATCTTTAGCATTAATCACAAATTCTCCAGGTGTCAGCATTGCAGGTACAGTATCAGAGGGTGCTACTGGTTGATGATTTTCTACTGAGGTTGCGGTAACATGACCACCAGTAGCATAACCTTTAGGTGCTGGTAAATTATTTAAGATAGGTGCTGGCTCAATGTCAATGCTGGAAGTATTATCTACATTGTCTGGAGGAGATGTGTTTTCTGATGTATTAAAATTAGGTACAAAGTTGGACAGTTCAAAATTATTAATTGCTAAACTTGCATCTGATTGAATTGGTTGTTCATTTTCTATCATCTTGCTGAAAGTCGCCAAATTCTCAGCTTCAGTGATATTTTTTAATGATATATCAGCAGTCTCTGAGTTAACTATATTTGAATTTGGTGTAGAGTTTTGCTCAGATTGTGGTGATATGGATGATGTACTAGCAGGCGTAATTGCTGCTAATTTTTTTGGATGAATATCTTCAATATTTGGTGATGTATTTGAGGTTGTATCAGCTTGAATCTTAGTTAATTCTGGTGTATATTCTTCCGCCAATGGAGGTGATAGGGGAGATGTAGCAACAGGCGTAATTGCTGTTAATTCTGCTATGTTTTGATTTTCAATTTCTGGTGATGTGATTAAGGTAGCGTCAGCTTGAATCTTAGTTAATTCCAGTGTAGATTCTTCGTCAGACTGTGGTGATATGAATGATGTACTAGCAGGCGTGATTGCTGTTAATCCTGCTGTGTTTTGATTTTCAATTTCTGGTGATGTGTTTGATATAGTATCAAGTTGAATTGCAGTGAATTCTGGTGTAGATTCTGCCTCTAATTGCGGTGATATAGGTGATATATCAGGCGTAATTGTAGCTAATTCTTTTGTGTGAATATCTTCAATATTTGGTGCTGTGCTTGAGGTGGTATCAGGTTGAATTGTAGTTAATTCTGGTGTATATTCTTCCTCAGATTGTGGGGATATGGGTGAATTAGTAACAGGTGTAACTGCTGTTAATTCTAATGTATTAGTATCTTCAATCTCTTGTGCTGCTGGTGATGTAGTGTCAGGTTGAATCGTAATTAACGGTGCGAGATTTTCCTGTGATGATATAGAGGATTGAATTTCTGGGTGAATAGTCGTTGCTTGTATGATGTTATCTTCCTGAATATCTGATGAATCTGTCGATGTGATATCAGGTGTAACTCTTTTTGGTTTTGGTGTACTAACTTCTTCACGCGTTATGAATAAATTAGTTTGGCTGTCAATAATAGGTGATGTTGACTTTAATTCAATATCTTCAGTATTTATAGATTGTGTTTTTGGGATATTAATAATATTTTTTTTGGTATCTAACGCAATAACCTCATCTACAGAGTTAGCTTTGTTGTCAAAATAATTTATATCATAAATCATCGGTTGTTCCTGAGTATTATCTAAATAATTAGATGAATTTGGTATATTCTCAAGCTTAGGCGAGATAATTTCTGAAACTAAAGGTTCCGTTTCTAGTAAACTACTATTATTGGTATTACTTGATGATGAAGAATCTTGGTTTGTTTCCAAGACTGTGTTTGATGATTCTTCAGGAACTTCATCTATATTGCTATGACTATAAAATAGATGTGATTCTGTTTTGGGAGAAATTGATAATGGTGAAATTTTATTAGGTTCTCTTAAAGCATCTGGCTGCGTAAAATTTGGATATTCATTGTTTTTTGAATACCCAGGATTAATGAAAGGATCATTATCTAGCTGTGTTTCATTATCTAGTGCTTGGGGCTGATTAGAAAATTCATCTATTGTATTAATATCTTGGCTATTCTGATATGATTCAAGTTCTAAGATTTTATCTTCTATTAGATTACTGCTATCAATATATGGTTCACTATTTTGATTTAATATTTCCTCTTTGTCAGCATGAGCAACATCAGATAAAATATCGGTTGAATTAGATGGTAAATCAGTAATTACTGATGATTTATCACTATTCAACTTTCTAAGCAAGGATAAGTTATCTTCTGAATCACTAATTATAGTCTCGGTTGGATTAATAGCGATCGCACTATTATTTAAATTAAGTGGTTGTATTGTTGAGGTATTATCTATTTCGCTGTACAAACCATCTGTAGTTAATAAATTACCATCACTATTATTAGAAATTTTATCAATAATTTTTGTTTTTCTTTGAGAATTATATGACTTGGGTGATTTTTGGGCTTTGGGTTTGTGAACCGATTTTGATTGTGATGATTTTTTAGTTTTAGCTGTATTTTTTGGTGCTGTTATTTGAGAAGATTTTTCAGTTAATATCTTATTATCTAAATTACTTGCTATTTGAGTTTGTAATAAATTTGACATCTTGCTAATATCAAATTTTATCTTTGTTCCTCCATCGGGAATATTTGCCTGTGCAATAGAATTAGATTTGTCTAATTCTATTGCTGGCAAATCAGAATCGATCTCTGGAATTCCAAAGTTATCTCCATCTGTAATTAGTGTATCTATAAAGGGGTGACGTTTACGGGCTAATAAAAATTTAGATGGTTGAAAAATTGGTTTTGTTGTAACTAAAGGTTTAATAAAATTGCTATTTCGATAATGCAGGGAGTTAGTGTTTGATTGTGAAGATATATTGTGCTGATATCCAAGATAGGATTTTTGCCCAAGTGGATTCCCTTGACTACCCAATAGTGATTGAATAATTGGCATATTCTTATATAAATTAGGTTATACCTAATGCGATGAGAAAAATCCCGTTGACATACGTGATGTAGGATTACCGCCACCTTTATCTTTGCCTACTTCCAAACCTTCATAAGCTAAAGTTAATTCTTCAATAGCAACTGCATTACCATCAGCTTGCAGTCCAGGAGTTTTCCAGGCTATGGGAATAGCACCAATCAAAGTCCAACTCATCATGGTTTCTCCGGCTTGATTGAATACTAAAATATTCACATTACGCCGAGTTGATTTTTTAGTAAAAACTGAACTAATCCATTTCCAAAAACCTTGGTTATCTGTGATTCCACGTTTTAGAGTTACGTCAGCAAATTCTGTTTGACCTAAATAAATTCTCTGCTGGTCGTTGACTCCACCTTCGTAAAATACATTTTTTTTAATTTGGACGCTTAAGCCAGAACACTCCGTAAAAGATGCAGCGATCGCTTTGTCTATTTCTACATAAAATCTATTAGTAGTGACGTAGTTTAATTCATGAGTCACGTTACCGTTATTGTTTCCAGCCATAGCTACCACCTTTGATGACCATAGTTAACTCTTTCTCGCTGGATACGCATATCTTCTAGTAAAAGTTGATATACGCGTTCAGTTAGCTGATTTAATAGCAACGAATCATTAAGATATTTATCGGCTGTTTTCCCTACTCCTTTTGCATTGGATGCAAACGCCGAACCTGCATAACCAGCCGTACCGCCGATATCACTACTGGGTGTGAAAAACTTTTCCTTTCCAGTTGAGTCCATAAACTAAAACTCAAAATTAGTCCTCAGATCCAGGCTAAACGGACTGCATGAGAATCAAAATTAGCCAAAAGTCGAACTTGATTTTTGCTGTCTTAGACTTTTAGCGAATAGTGTGATGATGATGATTGCTGTATTCTTATCTTTATACTGGCAAAAATAGTATTCACTGCTGAATTATTAGGAGCATAATATGAGAGAACGTATAGCTCAACGGAAAAAAACTACTTCCTCTGTCTCCATACCGACTCTCAAACAACCAACACGCGGCTTTGGTTTAGAGTCGTTGAACGCTTCACCGCCAGCAGTGACAGAGGTACAACCCATGAATAAGCCTCTGGGTCACGATATTAGCCGTATTGCACTGCATCATCCACAAGCAAAACTGACAATTGGCCAGCCTGGAGATTTTTACGAACAACAAGCTGATAGTGTAGCGCGGCAGGTAATGCAGAGAATAGCGCAGTCTGGAAATCGCCAGTCTATTCAACGTCAACAAGCACCAGAGGAAGAAGAATTGCAAATGAAGCCTCTGGAGATTAACACGTTGCAACGTCAGCAAGCACCAGAGGAAGAAGAAGAATTGCAGATGAAATCTTTGGACTCTAGCATACTGCAACGTCAAGAAGTGCCGCAGGAAGAAGAAGAATTGCAGATGAAGCCTCTGGTACAGCGTCAAGGTGGAGGTGCAATGGCGGCTACATCTGATTTAGAAACCTCGATTAATCAAGCTAGGGGCGGTGGTCATCTGCTAGGGAACGATATCAGAGAACCGATGGAACAGGCGTTTGGGGCTGATTTTAGTGGGGTGAAGGTTCACACAGATACTCAATCTGACCAGTTGAATAAATCAATTCAGGCGCGGGCTTTCACGACAGGGCAAGATGTGTTCTTTCGGCAGGGGGAATATAATCCAGGGAGTCGCGGGGGTCAGGAGTTGTTGGCGCATGAGTTGACCCACGTTGTGCAGCAGAATGGGGGGGCGGTGCAGCAATCGCTCTTTAGAGCAAGCTTGGGTAAAACCTTACGAAAATCGGGTGCAGCCAGCGTTATCTCTGATTTGTTTAGACAGCAACATATGGGTAACTTTAAAAAGGCGCAAGATATTGCACAAGAACGGGCTGGCACAATTCCAGGCGCATGTCATGTAATTTCAATAGACGAATTGAGCAGTATTCGCAGCGAAATAAATAATCGAGAAACTAATGGCTACCATGCAGTTGCAGCCAATAGAGTTGTCAATCCGTCAACAGGCAACAACCAGTTCTTAACCGACAATTCTTATAAGATTTTTGAGTTCAGTTACGACGGGAAGAACAGAGTTAAAAAGGGAAAAACCATAAACAATCATTTTTATTATGATGCTATACCGAACGGTGCAGGTGGTTTTATCCTGCACCATTTCGATGGGATTGCGTGAGCAAAGAAGAGTGCGATCGCTTGCTCTTTGTATGATGGAGAGAGTTAGCCACCCATAAAAATCGATGCGACGATAGATTTCAGCCACAGTACGATCGCCTGCTCTTGTAAGGTGCGTTAACGAAGTATAGTGCGATCGCCTGCTTTTTGTATGATTATTAAGAGAGTTATCCACCCTTAAAAATCGATGCGACGATAGATTTCAGCCAGAGGAATTTCTATATTTAAACTGTGCAGAATGATCGCTTGCTGGATATCAGAGTAAACTTGCCATGACCAGCGATCGCTACTTTGATGATCCTGGTTATAATATTGCTCAATGTAAGGTTCAGTTTGACTCACCAGCAGATATTCACAAAAGCTGGCAATAGAACGATATTTTCTGAACTTTTCGCCTCGGTCATAGGCTTCAGTAGAGGGCGATAGAACTTCGACAATCAGTAATGGATTGAGAATTTCATCATTGCGTTCTCCGTTGAACTCTGGTTTACCATTCACAACCATCAAATCGGTATAAGTACCACACTGGTATTTAGGAATCCAAACACGCAAGTCGCTGTTATACAATCGAAAATCGGTATCTCTCAGCAAAAACCCCAGGTAAATTAATAAGTTACTAGAGATGGCACTGTGGGCTTCTGAACCTCCCGACATAGTAATAATCTCTCCATTGCGGTATTCGTGGCGTTCTGGGTTAGTTTCCTCCATTGCCCGATACTCGTCTAAGGTGAGGTGAGTTGTTATCACATCTGGGGGACTAGTTTGAGCAAAGACCACAATCAGACCTCTTGAACAATTACCTCTAAAATTATTATCGGCAACAGGAGTAAGAATTGCTAGTTGAATGCGATCGCCTGGATGATTTGTGTGCGATGACTATAATTTAGACTTTAGGAGAATTGCGTTGTGAGAGCGATCGCCGTAACCTAATTGTTTATACTGGCAAAATATCTACTGCTTGGGCATCGGGAGAATCATCATGAGAGAACACCTAGGCCAGGGGAAGAAAACCACCACTGTCTCTATACCCACTCTCAAACAACCGACGCGCGGGTTCGGTTTAGAGTCGCCTGAAGCTTCACCCCAAACAGTTACCGAAACCGAACTCCTCGACAAGCCTCCAGGCCACGACATCAGTAAAATTTCCCTGCGTCCCCAAGCCAAACTCTCAATTAGCCAGCCAGGAGATTTTTACGAACAGCAAGCGGATAACATAGCACAGCAGGTAATGCGAAGAATTGCCCAACCTGCACGCCAGTATGTGCAACCTCAGCAAATGCCAGAGGAAGAGGACAAATTGCAAATGAAACCTCTGGCTAATTCCATCACGCCTGTGATGCAACGACAGCAAGCACCACAGGAAGAGGAAGAAGAACAATTACAAATGAAATCGCTGGCTAGTTCTTCTACTTCCTGGCTGCAACGCCAACAAGCACCACAGGAAGAAGAATTACAAATGAAGCCGATGGTGCAGCGTCGTCCTAGTGGGGCTGAAAAAACTGCCGCATCCGATTTAGAAACTTCTATTCAACAGTCCCGTGGTAGTGGACAGCCGCTTGCAGATGATATCAAGCAACCAATGGAGCAAGCATTTGGGGCTGATTTCGGCGGTGTACGTATTCATACTAGTGCCAAGTCTGATAGTTTAAATAAATCTATACAAGCTCGTGCATTTACTACAGGTCAAGATATTTTCTTCCGCCAAGGCGAATATTCACCAGGAAGTAATTCAGGTAAGGAATTACTCGCCCATGAGTTAACCCACGTCATCCAGCAGAATAGCAGTTCATTACAGCCAAAATCGCTGCACATAGCACCAAAAGAAAACAAAGTTCAAACAAAATATATTGCTGAATCTGGGCAAGCCATCCAAATGCGGGAGAGTCCGCAAAAGCCAACTGAGGGCAATACTGAACAAAAAACAGACGAAGTAAAAGTAAAAACTGATACGGAAGAAGGGAAACAACAAAATCAAAATCCGACACAAAAGCAGCAAACTGCTTCTCCACCACCAGCAGATGAGGGAAATGCCGGAACAGATCCACCCCCGACAAAAAAAGATGATGCAACAGTAGCATCTTCTCAAACCAAATCTGCAACTAAGAAACAGGCTGAGGAGCATCCACAAAAACAGCCAGAGCCAAAAGATGATACATCTGGGAAACAGGCTCCGAAAAATCAAGAAAATAAGCAAGTATCAAAAGAGACTAATAATCAGGAAGTCGCTCCCCAGGCACAAGATAAAGATAAACCTGAATTACCAAAGGCTGCGACAGGATTACCGGGAGTCAAAGCAAATCAAGCGGCAGGTAATTTACCTGCGTCAAATGTAGCTAGTAACACTGGTACTATACCTGAAACAGCAGTAGGTGGTGAAGCGATCGCTGATAATGGTGAAAAGGCTCCGGCTTCCCCTGAAGAAGACCCAGCATTTCAAGGGGTAGTCAACACAACTAAAGAAGTTGCACACCAGGAGAAAAAACACGCACCTGCTGATAAGAAAGCAGGGGAAGCCCAAGCAGCAGCAGAACCTCCGGGAAATGAAGTAGATAGTAAGGCGCAAGCTAATCAAGTTGGTGAAATGGGACAGGCGGAAACTCCCGCATTTGATGCAGCCGCTTTTAAAGCCAAATTGATGCAGCGAATTGCTGACATGGCTCCCAAGACATTAGAAGATGCTGACAATTTTAAAAATAATAACCAACTTGACTCAGTTAAAGGTGAGTTGAGTGGTCAAGTGAAAGAAGAGCAGAAAGCTACTCAAGAACCACTAGAAGAGAAGACCAAAGAAAAACCAGATACTAGCGGTATTGAAGCGAAACAAGTCACGCCATTGCCAAACACTGAGCCAGGTACACCGCCATCAGGTGTAGGTGCAGAGCAAGCCGCACCTAAATCTAAAGGGCAAGGTGAAGTGGAAGCACCTCTGCAAGTCGATAGTCAACACCTTGAGCAGCAGATGAGTCAGGCGGATGTTTCCGAGGAACAGTTAGCAAAATCCAATGAACCGCAGTTCCAAGAAGCACTGGCGGTCAAGAAGGATGCCCAAACCAATGCAGTAGAAGCACCACCTAAATATCGTCAGCAAGAACAAGCTATCCTCGCAACGGCTCAAGCTACGGCGGAAACTACAGCTAAACAGCATCTAGATGCAATGCACAATACCCGTAATCAAAATTTGGGTCAGGTAGCAGATCATCAGGTGGGAGCCAAAGGTAAGGATGAGCAAGCACGGGCCAAAGTTGCAGGTGATATTAACAAGATTTATGAGAAAACTAAAGTCAAAGTTGAGAAAACCCTCAGTGAATTAGACGGTCAAGTTATCCAAGCCTTTGATAGTGGTGCTGCTGAAGCGAAGAAGGCCTTTGAGGATTACGTCGGCAAGCGGATGGATGATTATAAGAGCGATCGCTACAGTGGCATTTTGGGGCCAGCAAAATGGCTGGGAGACAAATTATTCGGTATGCCCTCAGAGGTGAACGCTTTCTATGAAGAAGGTCGCAATCTTTACATCAAACAGATGGATGGTGTAATCAACAATGTTGTCGCCATTATCAGTAAAGGTCTGACCCAAGCCAAAGCGGAAATCGCCTCTGGTAAGCAGGAAATTCAAAATTACGTCAACAAACTACCCCAAGACCTGAAAGGAGTTGGTCAACAAGCAGCCGCAGACATCGAGAGTAAATTTGCCGAATTACAGCAGACTGTTGACAGCAAGCAAGATGAGCTAATTGATACCCTAGCCCAGAAGTATAAAGAAAACCTGGATGCTGTGGATGCCCGCATTGAAGAGATGAAGGCGGCAAATAAAGGTTTGGTGCAGAAAGCCTTAGATTTCATCGTCGGCGTGATTAAGACGATCATCGAACTGACAAAAATGCTGCTTCAAGTACTAGCACGGGTTGCTGGTGTCGTTGGGCAAATCCTCAAAGACCCGATTGGTTTCTTGAGTAACTTGATTCAGGCAGTGAAGCAAGGCTTCCTCAACTTTATGAAGAATATTGGGAAGCATCTCCAGGCAGGTTTAATCGGCTGGCTGACTGGGACTATGGCAGCAAGTGGACTTCAAATCCCAGAAAATCTTGACATCAAAGGTATTTTTAGCCTAGCAATGCAGCTTTTGGGCTTTACCTATGAAGTAATTCGCGCCCAAGCCGTGAAACGATTGGGTGAGAAGAAAGTTAGCCGGATGGAACAAAGTGTTGAGGTATTTAGAGTCTTAGCTAGTCAAGGAATAGCTGGGATGTGGCAGTTTGTGCAAGACAGAATTGGCGACCTCAATACCTTGGTGATTGAACCTATCAAGAACTTCGTCATTGAAAAAGTAATTACAGCAGGGATTGAGTGGATTCTGAGCCTGTTAACCCCAGCGTCAGCATTCATCAAAGCTGCGAAGGCGATTTATGAGATTGTCAAATTCTTCATTGAACGCGCAGCGCAGATTGCTGATCTAATTAATGCCATACTGGATGCAATTGGGGCGATCGCATCTGGTTCTATTGACCAAGCAATCAAAGGTGTGGAAAATGCCCTAGCTAAATCTTTACCTGTAGTCATCAGTTTCCTAGCTAGCCTGTTAGGCTTGGGTGGTATTGCTGGTAAGATTCAAGCTATCTTCCAGAAACTGCGGAAACCAATGGAGAAAGCAGTTGATTGGATCATTGATAAGGGCGCGAAGGCGTTTAAGAAAATTGGTAACAAGTTCAACAATAGCAAGGTAGGTAATAAATTCAACGCTGCTAAAGATGCGCCTAAGGAGAAATATAAAGCTGGTAAGCAGTGGGTTGAGGATAAGAAAGAAGCTGGTCAGAAATGGGTTAATGATAAAAAGCAAGCTGCCGAGCAGTGGGTTAGTGATAAGAAACAAAGTGTCAAGAATAAATTTAATAAAAGCAAGCTAGGACAGAAGTTTGAATCAGCAAAAGCTTGGGGTAGTAAGAAGAAACAAGCCGCTAAAAAATGGGTTGAAGATAAGAAAAAAGCCTTAAAAGACAAGTATAACAAGACTGTAAATAAAGGTAAGGAAAAATTAGCAGCAATAATAGAATGGTGGAAAGTTAAGAAGAATTTCAAAGCCCAAGATGGTGAAAAGCACACTATATTTTTTAAAGGTAAAGCAGAAAATGCCAAATTATGCGTGGCATCAGAGCCAATTGAAATAAGCAATTTCTTAAATAAGAAAAAGAAAGAAATCAAGAAAATTACTGATGTTAAGTCGCAAAAAGAGCAGAATAAATATATACAAGAAGCAGAACAACTAA
Organism: Nostoc sp. FACHB-152; assembly: GCF_014697475.1. Taxonomy (GTDB): domain Bacteria; phylum Cyanobacteriota; class Cyanobacteriia; order Cyanobacteriales; family Nostocaceae; genus Nostoc_B. Next base: position 31,104 of record NZ_JACJRV010000029.1, on the reverse strand, counting down.
ATACTCAAATAGAAAAGCAAAAAGATGCTTTAATAAAATCTAATAAAGGAAAACCAGCAAGTAAAAAATCAAAATCATACGATGAAAATAAAAAATTATATGGCGATTTAACTCAAAATATAAATACAATGGCTGGAATTGTGAAGAACTTATTTATTCCTAATGCTCAAGAATTTCCACCAGCTATTATGCCGCCATTTTCAGATAATGTAAAAGCTAAGAGTATCAAAGCTGAATTTATCAGTAAGGGCAGTTTTCCGCCAGGGCAAGACTCTAATCAACATAGCGGTAATTTAGCAGGCTGGGATGCTCTTCAGGCACAAGGTATGACTAAAAATGCCGCTTGGGTAAAAATGCACTTGTTGACAGAGCAGCTAGGTGGAATGGCAACTGATTCTAATTTGACACCTGCTAAAACTCAAACAAATAGCAAATTTTACAGAACTGCCGAGAAATCAGCAATAAATGCAGTAAACCAAGGAAAAATGATCTGGTATAAAGTTGATATTGCTTACCACAGTTCTCCTAATGAAGATTATATAAGTTACGTAAAAGCAACTTGGGGCGAGTATCAAGTCAACCAAGCAAACAAGTGGGAAGCACAACCAGCCTCTTCTGAAAAGTTTGAAGAAGCTCCTCAACCACCTGATTTTACTCAAACTACCGTAATTGAATTAAATTCTTCAGATGGTCGTGTACAGATAGAAAATATAATTGGTGTAAGACAATCGTTTGCTAGAAAAGTTGTCTATGTAAGAGAGGCAGATGGAAAATTTAAAAATTTAGTAGATTTTAATTTGAAAATGAATGCTAGAAAAACTAAAAGAGATGCTAATAAATTTGATGAAGATATGAATAAAATTAAGGACGCTCACAATAATAAAAAAATAAAATTTAGCTAAAGTAATTGATTAAAATTGTAAAAGCAAGGAGTAAAGTTAATGAATGCCTATCGAGAAAGATTTTTAGGTATGTTTAAAGAAATAAAAGCTTGCTCAAAAATTGATATTACTGCGATAAAGGATGAAATTCCTAAAGTTAGTCAAGATGAAATAAATGATCAATTTACGAAAATAGAAAATTTTTTAGGATATAAATTAGATGAGAAGCTAAAAGATTGCTTATTTATAACTGATGAGATTTCTTTATCATGGGGTTATGAGTTAGAAGAAAATGAATATGAGAATGGAGGAGAATTTAGGTTAAGTAACCTTTATCATATTATTAGCAGTAATCAAGCTGAATTATGGTATGAAGAAATGGAAGATCAAGAAAAGGAGTTTTATAAAAAATTAGTTCCTTTTGATGATCATCCCAATACTGGTGATGGAGTTATGAGCGTTTTTAAAATGGAAAATGGAGAAGCTTCTCCAGAAGTTTGGCTTTATGATAGCAATGGTATGTGCCATAAAATGCTTTTAGATTATCCTAGTTATTTGGAAAAAACCTTAGAAACAAAAGGTTTTTACGGCTGGCAGTATTTATTTTGTGAAGTTGATTTATCAGATTACTACTTCGCTACAGCACGAAACCAATTAGAAAAAATGTTAAATATACTACCTAAATTATTTCCAAATAATGACTATAAAGAATATTTTGATAGATTTGCGAATGTAAACAAATAAAATAACTAAAGTATGAATAATTAAAAATAAAAATACTAAATATTATAGCTAATGCAAGGAAAGCTTGAAATTTATCAAATAAATAGCAAATTAACTTTTTTGTATAAAATATCCCTGCCTATAATAATTCATGCGATCGCCCTATCTATAACCAAACAAAACAACGAACTTATCGACTGTCGCCTCACGTTTAAAGTAAACTCACAAGTCTACAATCGTATAGAAACTGAAGAATTATTTAGTCTCAAACCAGATATCCGCAATTTTGAGTCAGTAAAATTTATCCCTGAAACTGAAATTACTATAGAAACCAGCCTTAAACCAGATTTATTACCACTCTTAGCAGAACACGCCACCAATGCTGAAGAACCTGCAAATTACATTCTCAAATTAAGCCAAGAAGAACCAGACCATATACTACTATCTACCGAAAGTTGGTTAGCTTTATCTGTCAAACAGCAAAAGGAATCAGGGGAAGTCGGCTACCGCACTCTTTGGTCGTATATCAGTCCAGCAAATCTTACGCAAGCAGCAAATTCTGGTGAAGAAATTGCCCAGGGAATTATTAATTTTTTTCAAGATTGGAGTGAGGCTAATCTATCTGCGAAAACTAAAAAATCTGCTACCAGAATGCTGGAAGGAATTGATAAGTTTTTAACAGAATTAAATAATATTAATCCAGAGGAAATTAGCCAGCAATTAGAGGCAAATCTACCACCTGATTCTACAGATGGCAATATTTATGAAGAAATGATTAATTTCTTCACATCTAATGAGTGGCCGTTTGTGCAACTTCCAGGACAGTCAGCTTTACAAATAGGTTTTCAAGGTGAGAATGGCAAGTGGAATTGTTACGCTAGAGCTAGAGAGGAACAACAACAATTTGTTTTTTACTCAATTTGTCCAGTCAACGCACCAGTAGAAAAGCGACTGGCTGTAGCAGAGTTTATCACGAGAGCTAATGCTGGTATGATGGTTGGCAACTTTGAGCTAGATTTTAGCGATGGCGAGATTAGCTACAAAACCAGTATTGATGTAGAAGGTGACAGACTCACCACCGCACTTATCCAACGGTTGGTTTACGCCAATGTGATGATGATGGATGAGTATTTGCCGGGGATTTTGTCTGTTATCTATGGTAATGTATCGCCAGAGGAAGCGATCGCCCAAATTGAACCTTAGGCTATCAATCTAGATTTTTTGAATATTACTACTCCAGGAGATGAAGCGATCGCGCTATAAATAATCACCAACTATTTAAGATTTTATTAAGATTAAAAATATTTAATTGGAAAAATATTTCATCAAATTTAACTATTGTTCATATAAATTTAATTTTATTTTTAATAATTTACACTTTTGAGTTTTATAACAATTACTGAATAAATTATAACTTACATATAAAAGTCTAATAGCAAGCAGCTTTTGAGTCTATTCTTTATTGGCTGCTATGATTAGCATTGTATATTTTCTTATAATCTTCAGTTTTCAGCAATTAATACTGTTGTGTTTATAACTAGTCATCAGTATACTTACAATAGTAATTGTACCTGCTTACTGGAAAGCTCAAAATCAATATAGGAAACTTATTTGATTTTTGAAAAGATTCAGTAACTTGAAACTTACCTTCTTACTGTTGTGTAATCTCTGCCTACGCACTTACTTCTGCAATCAACAAAGTTCTCTATATTTTCAATTGAATAAAAAATGAAATTATTTTTTTAGAATAAATTTATTCTATCTCATGAGAAATTGCTAATAGCCGTAGTGTATTTAATTGGTAGCTATTAACTAGTAATTTTTAGCCATACCAAAACTAATGACTGCAATCAGTAGATTAGCGCAAATTTGGTTAGTGGTGACGACTTAGATAACTGTCAGCAAGAGGTAGGTATTCAATTTACTTTTATTGGCGTAATCTCGTGTAATTATGTCAATTGATTTAGCGTATAGGAACCCGGTTTGATTACCAGATACACCTGAGTAGATAGAGAAAAAACAGTAAAGAAGGTAACTAGCTATATACTGATTTTTGTCAAAAATCAAATACCATCTCTACATATTTAGGTGTTGACTTGTACTATTGGGCAGTAGAAGTAGGTCAGTAATTTTTGGGTATGTAAAGGTTAACCAAGCTATGAACAGGGAAAATCTTCTACCAAAAGAAAAAAATGATATTCATGGTTTAAAACAATCAAATATTCAATCCTTTTGCGAATTACAGTCTGAGCAACTAACGAATTGCTATCCAATACTGGTGGCTCGGATTTTCTACTATGATTGTTTTGCTAAGAAACATCAAGAAGTACTTAAATATGCAGAAAACCAATCACCATTATCATTCAGGGCTTTAACATATTTACGCTCAGAATCATGGTTAGTAGATTTTTATCCTGTTGGGCAAATATATGAGATTCCTTTAAAGGATTTGGATTTATTTTCATATATTTGTTTCACTGGATATAGGAATCAAAAACCAGAATATATTCAAATATTGGCAGCGCAACCCCTCGCCAAAAATGTACAGGAGTACATCAAAAAATCTGCGATGCTTCTGAGCAACTATGCAGAGATATATTTAGACTATGCTAGGCAAAAATCAGAAATTAGGCTGCTAGAACAAGTACTGCATCGAGTTGGACACCAATTGCGGAGCCATCTATCTTTAATAGGGTTGTATGCAAATAATTTATGCTTCAGCTTAAAAGAAAGTCAAGAGTATGAACAAGCCACAATTATTCGTGAAAGTATTCAAGATATAGATACTAATCTTACAGAACTGATTAATTGTGGTCAAGCTGAAAAATTAAGAGTGGCTCCACAAGACTTACGAAATTTAGTAGGTGAAAGTATCAAAACACTACAACCTTTACTTAATCAAAAGCAAATTAAAATCTCAATTCCTGAAACTTCGACGACGTTGTTAATAGACTCATTGCAAATTAAACAAGTCTTTAACAATATATTTAGTAATGCTGTATACTTTAGCCCTGAATTTAGCACGATTAGCTGTAGTTGGCAGATTTTTCAAACTGAAGTGCTAATTAAAATTTCCGACCAAGGTCAAGGGCTGTCACCAGAAGATATGCAGAAAATATTTACCCCTTTTTATACTCGTCGTTCGGGAGGTACAGGGTTAGGTTTAACTATTGCTAAGAAGATTATTTTAGACCATCACGGAAACTTATGGGCGCAAAGTGTATTAGAAGGTGGAGCGCAATTTAACATAATTTTGCCTCGAACCAAAAATATTTAGGAGTGTCAAAAATGGCTGATGGCAATCCTCTGACTGTTTTACTAGTAGAAGACAACGAACGCTTTCGCCAAGGTTTACGTACTCTCTTGAGTTTTTATACTAGTAATAGTTTATTACCTTTAGAGGTAGTAGGTGAGGCTAAATCTTTAGATCAGGTATTAAAGTTAACACAAGAAAAATTACCTGATTTAATTTTACTAGATTTGCAATTAATCGGCTGTGATGGCATTACAGTTCTAGTTTCTCTCAAACAAATTGCTTACCCTGGAAAAGTTTTAGTCTTGTCGGCTCATCAAGAAGACGAATGGGTTTTTCGCGCTATGCAAGCAGGCGCATCTGGTTATGTCTTTAAAAATCATGTAGGAACTCAACTGTTTGAAGCCATTAACACAGTAACTAAGTCAGAAATTTATTTACCTTCAGAAGTTGCTAGTCGATTTTTCCGGTTTTTTCAGACTTATTCAGATTCTTGCTTGCGTGCTTGTCATCAGATGCACTTAACAGAAAGAGAGCAAGAAGTTTTATACTGGTTAACTCAAGGTGCTTCTAATGAAGAAATAGCCAAGCATTTATATGTAACAGTTGCAACTGTTAAGGCTCATCTTACTAGTATTTTTGAAAAATTGAAGGTTAATAGCCGTACTCAAGCTATTGTTACTGCCTGGAAACTAGGGCTAGTAAAGGCTTAAATACGGCATGATGATAAATATAATTTCGCCAAAATCTTGCCAAATATCTATATATGACCTCATTTGGTGCTATTTATCCAGAATATTCCTGTGCATACAATAATCCTTTAAATTGCGATCGCCCATTAAATACGGCACAAGAATTCAAAGGTGCTAAATTTTGTTTAGAATGCGGCTTTCCTGCTACTTTACCCCAAGAAATAGAAATTAAAGGCAATTGGGGTACTTATCAAGCAAATAATTATTTAGGCGTAAGAGGTTATGGGCGTATATACTCAGGTGTGCAAGTTAAAGATAAACAACCTGTAGAAATTAAAGAATATCTTCTCCCTAACCGTTGTTTTAATGAACAAGAAACTCTAGATCGTAAACAAATTTTCCAAAGAGTAGGCGGAGTAAAATTAGCAGATAGTAGAATCCAAAATTTTCGCTTAGTTAATACTATAGAAGCGATTGCTGATGAAAAAGCAGAACGCTGTTATTTAATCACTCAAAAAATAGACGCATCTCAAACATTAAGCCAATACATCACAGAAAAAGGTAAAATGACAGCCTCTCAAGTTAGAGAGCTACTCAACCAAGCTTTACAAACATTAGAATTTCTCCACAGTCAAAAATTACGTTTTCCCTCCAATCAAGTACAGCCAGGAATAGCTCATGGCAATATAAATTTGCATAGTATTTTAATTAAATTTACTAATAACCAAAACTTCTCTATATATCTTTGTGATTTAGCAATCTGGGAGAACTTATTTATTCCTTCAGCTATTCATCAACCTGCACCGGCTCAAAAAGAAAAAGATTTAGAATCATTAGGGTTGGTAGCTGCTTATTTACTAGCAGGGCGGACTGTAGATTATGCTTCAAATCAGCCCTTTAACCCAAGAGACAATCAACAATGGTCTACTAAAGATACTCATCTAAAACAGTTTATTGAACGATTAATAGGTTTAGGTAAACCTTTTATCAGTGCGGAAGCTGCTCGTCAAGCACTTATGCAATTACCTAAAGAAGGTCAGATAAATAATCTATCTCAATCCTCTGAAACTGAGCCAGCAAACCAAAATTTTAAAAAATGGTATCTTTGGTTATTAGTTTTAGGTTGTTTATTGCTGGGAGGGGGAATATTTTATTATTTATTGTTAAATAATCAACGAGAAGATAGCAATAGATATTTAGCATGGTACGGACTGAATAATAAATTTTTAGATGTACCTAATATACCTTCAGGTAAATTTGGGTATACAGGAGAAAATCGGGGAACATGGAATTATATTATCAAGCAGCAAGTGGACAATATTGTTCTCAATGATTTATTTAAAAACCCTAGCCCAGAAGCACAAGCATTTTTTGAATATACTCCTGTATCTTCAAATTTAGAGAATCCCGATAAACCTATAGCAGCAGTAGTAAAAGGAGAGAAAGATTTTGCCATTACAAGTTTGACAAATAATATCCCAGGTCAGTTAGATAAAAAGCCTGTAGCTTATGATGGGTTACTGGTTTATGTTGCATTTGATCAGCAAAATGATAATCTAGTGGATGAACTTAATGAAAAAATAACTCTTGAACAATTGCGCCAGATTTACACTAAAAAAATTACGAATTGGCGGCAAATTAGCAGTAAGCTGCCAAACATAGAAATTATCCCTTTTAAGCCAACTGAACCAGAAGCTATCAGTAAATTTAAAGAAATCGTCCTCAAAAATGATCCTCAGGATATAGCTTTATTTACAGATAAAGTAACCTCATTAGATACCACCAGTACCCAAAACCAGATTCGTCAAGAAAGCGATAAGGAAAAAAGAATTGGGACTATTGCTTTTGGAATTATCAGTAAAGTTAAAGGTCAGTGTACGGGCTATCCATTAGCGATAGCTGATGATAACAAACCAGCGATTCAACCTTTATTTAAAAAGCGCGATCGCCGTCCTATCAAAACTTCAGATGACTTATGCGAACATGATGACTATTTTTTTGATGTCAATAATTTTAAAAGTTATCCTTTAGGATACCCTATATTTGTAGTTTACCCTAAAGACAACAGCCGTCCACCAGCTGGTTTTAAATTTTCTGAGTTATTAATTACTCGTCAGGGTCAATGTTTACTTAACAAAGTAGGTCTTGTCCCTTTACAACCTATACCTGATGTTATAGATAACTATGCCTGCAAATCGCTGCCCTAATCCCAGTTGTGAATATTTTAACCGCGCTCTACCTAATAATGCTAAGGTTTGCCCTTGGTGTTCTACCCCTTTGGGTAATGTAATAGCACCTACACCTAATAAACCTAATTCCCCTGAACCTATTCCACAACAATATATTCCATCACAACCTACTCCATCACAACCTATCACACCACAGCAACCTGTTGTACCATCGCGACCGATAACACCCCAGCCTACTTATCAACCGCCCACCGATTATCCAACAGATTATCAGCAACGTCCACCCACACAACCAGTCTCACCACCCTATAACCCGCAGGTTCCCAGATTACCACTCCTGAAATTTATCCACACTTCAGGTAAAGAATTTCAATGGTCAGGAGAAGCCGGTTTTATTGGTCGTCGCAGCAAAGCTATGAATATTCCACCAGAAATTGACTTGACTGGTATTCCCCACGAAGGAATAATTTCTCGTCGTCATGGGCGAGTGTCTTGGGACTGGTCGCAAAATAGCTACATGATTATTGATATGAGTACAAATGGGATGTATTTGAACGGAACCGCTTTGAGTCCTGGTGTGCAGTATCGTCTGATGAATGGTGATTTATTACAGTTTGGCCAGGATAATCTAGTGCGTTTTACAGTGTATGTGATGTAATTAAATGCTATAAAACTACAACCGATACCCGACATTGAAATAAAATCCATCATCCTGAGCGTTTCTACCTCGGTCTTCCAAATCAACTAAAGGAAAACCATAATCTAGACGCACATTTAAATTTGGTATAGGTTTCCATAACACACCCAATCCTAAACCAGCGATTAATTTTTGTCTTTGAATGATGTTGGGATTGTTATCTACGTTCCAAACTAAGCCTAAATCAAAAAATGGTGCTATCTGTAATAAATCTTCCCTCGTTTTAGAATCTCGTTGTAAAACGATGCGGTCTTCTACAGAAAAGCGTAATCCATTATCGCCAGCACGAACGTTTTGTCGATAACCACGCACCGATTGACCACCACCAATGACAAACTGTTCAGATGGTAACAAACCATCTGGCGTGAGTTGAAAATCAAGTTGAGCAATGAAAAGATTATCTTGAGTCAAGCGTTGTTGACGTTGGATTTGGAATAACCAACTAAAAAACCTGCCATCAGGTTTAGGTTCAGGATTAATTGTAGCGTCAAACACATCAATTCCAAAGTTGAGTTGAGAACGCAACCCCCAAACACCTCTCGTATCTCGTTTTACGTAATCTTGAGCAAATCGAATGGTACGGGTTTGGCTGTTACCGTTGGCATCTGGCCCGATACCAAAAGGAGTTGGCCCGGCAAAAGTAAATGTTTGACCATTCTGCACACTCAAGCCTAAGGATAAAGCAAATTCCTCTCTTAGCGATCGCCACAGAGGTTGACGGTAATTAATTTCATATAGTTCTGATTCCCCACGAATATCGAAGACATCAAAGGGAGGCTGAACGACCTTCACATTATTAATTGCTGTCCTTAATTGTAAAGTGCCGTTCATCGGATTTAGGGGTACCTGATAGCTAAAATCGTAATAATTTGAGCCTCCTTCATGAGTAGAGAAATAATAAGACGCACTCAGTTGATCACCCAAACCTATAGGGTTACGATACACTGCATCCACACCTAATCTCTCGGAACCAATGCTGGGTGGTGAGTAATTATCTGTATTTAAAATCAGTTCAAAAGGTTGTGCTTCGGTAACTCTGACTATAAGAATACTTTGACCCTGCTTGGTACCAGGACGGAGGCTACCTTCAACTTTGGTAAATAAAGGATCAAGTTGTAGTAGTCGTAACTGTTCTTCTAGCTTTGTTTGCGAGAAAGGTTTACTCACACCTAAAGCAACGCGCGATCGCACATATTTAGGATTGATGCGTCTTGTCGGTGGCTCAATTCTAATTTCTTCTATCGTACCTTCAATCACCTCAATCGGTACAATACCATCTTGAATTGCCGACTCATCTAAAATTGCTACAGACGTGATGTAGTTTTGCTCAAAATACCAACCAGTAATTTGATCAGCTAGATTTCTTAAAGTTGCCAAACTTACTGTTTTTCCTTCAACACTCTCAATCAACTTCCTCAATGTTGGAGAGTTGGCAAAACTACTACCTGTCAATTCAATTTTCTTAACAGTGATTTTTTGAGATTCTTCTTGACTTAGCAACCTTGGGGAGTTGGGTGTGCTTTGCAACGATGAATTTTGCTCATTGTCATTCGCTGCTGACAACGATGGAATTAAATCAGATGCAGTTGTTTTGTCTGTTGCTAATTCAGATATCAATGAAGATATAGAACTATTAGTTACTATATCTGTGTCTGACGATTTCTGTTTTTCTACTTCTGGTAGCGACTCGGCATTAGCATAACTGGCAAAGGTGGTTGCATTAATAGTAATATTTGATATCAGTAACACACACCACAATAATTTATTTCCCAAGATTAAGCGCATCTTTATTATGTTAGGTATTTCTGGAAATAACTTAAGATTTAATTGCAGACTTTATGTAATAAACAATACACTATTTTTAATTATTTTTAGTGTAATTTGGGTCATAAAATTTTTTAGAGCCACCGCACTCAACAAAAGATTACATCTAGATGCATATGCTGGTGATAATATTATTGTCTCTTCCCCACAACTGAATTTATGGGAAGCAAAGAAACAGCTTTTACAGTTTCTTTTTTGCCTTGATTAACCTGTACCCAAACTTCTAGTAGATAGTTATTGAGTAACTGCACCTATGGAAATATTTATGGTGGCAATAAACTTTTTAATTCCTATAAGTAAAAAAATAAATATTCCATATCCAAACAGAATATTATACTTAAGTGTGCTTATTTTTTAATGCTTTACAAAAATTTTATAATAATTGATCAATAGTTCGATAAGTCTTAAAATATACCTTACTAGTAAAAAAAGTTAATGTAGTTCATAATATTGAAAACCGAAATCACCCATGCCGGAATTGTATAATACAGAGAATAGGTAATACACCATAAATACTTGTAAAAGTAAAGACTAACCAATTTCAGAATTCACTTAAATTAATATTTATAAGGACGGAGTACCATGTTAAACCGCCATTTATTGTCAAGTTGTTTAATAGGTGCCGCAGTGCTGACATTGAACGTGCCAGTATTTAGTCAGCAACCCACAAAGCCTTTAACACCTGTACAGACTGCGGAAACAGCAAAGGAATTGCAGCCTAATAAAATAGTAGCGATCGCTAAAGCTACAGTAGTCAGAATTGAACCTAGTGTTGGTACTCCAGGTTCGGGAGTGATAATTAGTACCGTACCAGAAGAAGGCAAGTATGTGGTATTGACAGCTAAAAAACTGGTGCAAGACAAGAATGCTACCTATGATATTGTTACACCCATACCTCTAGACGGCAAAACTACAAAACGCCAAAAAATCAGGATTTCCACACAACAGGACATTGAAGAATTAGCGGGTGAAGATTTAGCCTTAATTACTTTTCGTAGTAATCGCAAGTATCAAACCGCCCAATTAATAGAAACTCCTGAACCCCAAGAATGTTTTTTATCAGATCCTAAACTTTGCAACGGTGTGTACGTAGCAGGATTTGTTAACTCTCGGTTAGATGTGAAAGACAGAGTTTTTCATATCACCCAACTGCGGAAAAAAGAACAGAATGGTTCACAAACATATAGTAACTTATCGCCGCGTGAGTATGATTTTGCTGGAGTCACAGGCGGCCCAGTTTTTGATGATGCTGGTCGAGTTGTAACCATTTACAATCAAACTCCAACTCAACAAAAAGCAAGTAGCAAAAGAAAAGGTTTTAGTATATTACGTAACTATGGAAGATATCGAATTAGATTGCAAACCACACCACCACTATTAACAATTTCTCTCAGAGGTCGTAACCCCTTTAACTTTACCGAAATCATCAAAGAAAAAGATATTGAGACTGTGAGTAAATAGTCCATACCAAGTCAGAGGCTGATTAAGTAGTCATCCATAAACCTGCCTTAAAAATGGGTATGAGGGTGTAAGGATGTAAGAAAAAAACAAAAAAGGTATATTTTTGTACACCCAGAAACGAAACCAATCAGGATTCAAGCCCCCAACCCCTACACCCCACACCCTTATTCTTGACTCAGTAATAAAAACTCCCCCATAAGTTATTTCGGGGGAGGTTTTGCACTGCAATTTGATTAAAGGAATGTTATGAACTTCTGCGGTATAAAAAAAATATTAGTACTGATTACGAGTGGTGCGATCGCCTACGGTGGAGTTTACCCCATCCTCCCTGTACAAGCACAGTCAATTACCCCTACTCCGAATAACGACACAAACACTATCATCAACACCAATGGAAACCGGATTGATATTAGTGGTGGTACCCTTTCCGCAGATCAGATCAACCTCTTTCATAGCTTCCAAAAATTTGGTTTAGATACCAACCAAATAGCCAACTTTTTATCTAATCCCAACATCAAAAATATTTTAGGGCGGATAAAGGGTGGAGATCCTTCCATGATTAACGGATTAATTCAAGTCTCCGGTGGAAACTCCAACCTCTTTCTCCTCAACCCATCTGGCTTCGTCTTTGGCCCTAATGCCAGTTTAAACTTACCCGCAGACTTTGTTGCCAGCACAGCCAATAGTATAGGCTTTGGTACAAATTGGTTTCATGCGCTGGCAGACAATAACTACGCCACATTAGTAGGCACACCGACAAGCTTTAATTTCAATACATCTCAACCAGGAAGCATCGTCAACTTTGGTAATTTGGCGGTAGCTAATGAAGCTAACTTAAGATTAATCGGTGGTACAGTAGTTAGCACTGGACAATTATCAGCACCAGGTGGAAATATCACCATTGCAGCCGTTCCTGGTGAAAACTTATTACGCATTAGCCAATCAGGAAACCTCCTGAGTTTAGAAATTCCTACCAACGCCTCTGCATCTGGAAATATCTCAGTTGCCACCTTGCCCAAGTTATTAATTAATGTTGATTTAGAAAATACTGGTGGTTTGACAGTTAATAGCAACCAACAAGTACAGTTAACAAATACTGGTCTCCCCATCAATTCTGGCGATGTAGTCGCAACCGGAATAACAGCAGGTAGTGCTACCCTATCAGCCGCCCACAATTTAACATTGCCAGCAAGTCAACTCAACACAAAAGGAGATTTAAACCTCTTAGCTAGAGATACAGTGCGTGTGCGCGATACTGCAACAAATCCCTTCCTTGCACAATCAGGCAGCAACCTCTACATTCAAGGCAATCAAGGCATCGATATCCTAGCCCTGAATCATCCACCGACACCCTTTGTCAGCAGCAATAATTTGAGTTTAGTCAGTGATGGGATTATTTCTGGCGATGCTCACTTTGCTAGTGGTGGGCAGTTTAAAATTTTAAATTTGTCAGGTGAACCTGGTAATTTTGTTAGTTTATACGATCCGATTATCAGAGCCAATGGAGATGTTACATTTGGTAACTACACTGGTGCAGCACTCAAAGTAGAGACAACAGCAAGTATTACCGGTGGAAATATTACCATTACTTCACCAGATACTAGCGGTAGTATTCCAAATACCGACCCAGATTTTACAGCCTTAACAACCAGTCAAGCTGTAATTTTACGGGCTGGTTTAGCTTCAGTTACTCCTGTAAATTTTCCTTCCAACCAAGCAGGAACTAACTTTACAACACCAGGAACTCCTTTACTACCACCTGGAAGTATTCAGGTAGGCAATATTAATACCTCATCGACAACAGCTGGTATTAATGGAGGCCCTATAAGTTTTTCAGCTACAGGTAACATAACTACAGGTAATTTAAATTCTTCTGCCATTGGCACCAATAATGGAGGAGCAATTTCTCTTAGCACAACAGGTGGCAGCATTACTATTGCCAATAGTATTGATTCCTCTGGTAATGCTGGCGGTAATATTACTTTCACAGGCCCTGTTAACCTGGCTAATGGTGCCACAAATATTACCACTGGGTCTGGTGCTGGAGATATCAGTTTTAGCAACACACTTAATGGTGCAAGCAACTTAACCTTGAACGCAGGCACAGGAAACATTACCTTAGGCACTGCTGTTGGTAACACAACGCAATTAACAGGCTTAACTGTTACAGCCGCCAACACCAACGTTGGCAATAACATCACCACCACAGGTACTCAACAATATACTGGTCAAGTCAACCTCACAGGCACAAATGCCAAAACCTTCACCACGACCAACAACGATATTGGCTTCAGTAGCACAGTCAATGGTGCAAGCAACTTAAACCTGAACGCAGGCACAGGCGACATTACCTTAAGTGGTGCTGTTGGTAACACAACTGCATTAACAGGCTTGAGTGTCACAGCCGCCAACACCAACGTTGGCAACAACATCAACACCACAGGTACTCAACAATTTAACTCTCAGGTCAACCTCACAGGTACAAATACCAAAACCTTCACCACGACCAACAACAACATCACTTTCGCTAACCAAGTAACTGGCGCAGGTGGTCTGACCTTGAACGCAGGTACCGGAACCATAAATGTTGGCAACAACATCAACACCACAGGTACTCAACAATTTAACTCTCAGGTCAACCTCACAGGTACAAATGCCAAAACCTTCACCACGACCAACAACGATATCACTTTCGCTAACCAAGTTATAGCCACTAATAGCGATTTCACAGTCAACGCAGGCACAGGAGAGATCACTTTTAATAATGTGAACGCAGGTACTAACAACCTGACACTGACAGCAGATGAAATCAACTTCAATGGCGGAAATAACTCAGTCACAGGCACTGGCAACTTAGTATTACAACCATCGACACCTAGCCTTAACGTGGCTATAGGCGCAGCTAGTGATAGTGGTACAAGCACTTTAGACCTGACTAGCAGTAAACTGTCTGCCTTACAACCGAGAAGTGAATCTCCTGTAGAAGGCTTTAGTTCCATCACCATTGGACGTGACAATAGCAGTGGGATTTTTAATATCAACCCCATTAACTTCTTCCACCCCATCACGATTCAATCGCCCGAAGGTCAACTCAATACTCAAGGCACAATTAGCACTAACAATAACAACATCACCCTCAATGGTAATGTCAACTTGATTGCTGACACCGAAATTAATGCAGGCAGTGGCAACATTAATTTTGAACCGATACACACCATCAATGGAGCTAGAAATTTAACTCTGAGTGGCAGTAATATCACTTTAGGTGGGGCTGTTGGTAACACAACTGCATTAACAGGCTTGACTGTCACAGCCGCCAACGATCTCAATATTCCTAACAACATCACCACCACAGGCACTCAACAATATAGTGGTCAAGTCAATCTCACAGGTGCAAATGCCAAAACCTTCACCACGACCAACAACAACATCACTTTTGATAACCAAGTTATAGCCACTAATAGCGATTTCACAGTCAACGCAGGCACAGGAGAGATCACTTTTAATAATGTGAACGCAGGTACTAACAACCTGATACTGACAGCAGATGAAATCAACTTCAATGGTGGAACTAACTCCATCACAGGCACTGGCAACTTAGTATTACAACCATCGACACCTAGCCTTAACATGGCTATAGGTGCAGCTAGTGATAGTAGCAGTACAACCACTTTAGACCTGACTAGCAGTGAACTGTCTGCCTTAACAGATGGCTTTAGTTCCATCACCATTGGGCGTAATGATGGCAGTGGTGCGATTACAGTTACTAACCCAGTCACATTCCAAGATCCAGTGACAATTCAAGCAACAGCAGGTGCAGGAAGCATCACTGCCGGAAATATCTTCGGTATAGACAACGCTTCAATCACTCTACTAGCAAATCAAAATATCACTACTGGTAATATTGAGACACAAAGTGGTGATATCAGTGTTACTAGCAGCAGTGGACAAATTAATCCTGGAAATGTAAATTCCGACTCCGATAGTAATGACACCGCCGGCAATATTAGTTTCACAGGGTCTGTTAACTTGGCTAATGGTGCCACAAATATCACTACTGGGTCTGCTGCTGGAAATATCAACTTTAGCAACACAGTCAATGGTGCAAGCAACTTAACCTTGAACGCAGGCACAGGTAACATTACTTTAGGTGGTGCTATTGGGAATACAACTCCATTAACAGGCTTAACTGTCACATCCGCCAACACCAACATTGCCAACAACATCACCACCACAGGGAATCAAACCTTTAATAGTCAGATTCAGCTAACTGGTAACGCTACCTTGAGTGCTGGTAATAACATTGACTTTAACAACACAATTAACGGTAGTAGCGATTTAACAGTAAATACCCGAGGAAACGTTTCCTTTAGAAATGAGATAGGTGGAACTACAAGATTAAATAGTTTAAATACTAATGCTGCCAATATTGCTGCTAACAATATCAACACTACTGGTAATATCTCTCTGGCTGCTAATAACACAGTCACAACCAGCAATTTAATTACGCAAGGAGGAGACATTACTGTTACTAGTCAAAATGGCAATATTACGACTCAAACATTAAATACTAGTGCTGGCAATACTGCTGCTAACAATATCAACACTACTGGTAATATCTCTCTGGCTGCTAATAACACAGTCACAACCGGCGATTTAATTACGCAAGGAGGGGACATTACTGTTACTAGTCAAAATGGCAATATTACAACTAAAAAATTAGATTCTAATAATAATGATAGAACTAATAATGGCGGTAATATCACTCTTCAATCGGGCGGAGAGAATCCAGTAAAAATTCAGGCTGGAGAGATTAATAGTAGTTCTAGGCAGGGGAACGGAGGTAATGTAACAATAACGGTTCAAACTCCAAGAGATAAATATAAAAATATTAATGATTTCCGCGACTCTATTGTAGTGCAATCGATCAATGCCGAAGGAAGAAACTTCGGCGGTGACGTAGATATTAAAACCAACGGATTCTTCCGTGCTGAAGGTCAGTTTAATGCTAAAGATTCACCTGCTGCAAGTATTTCGACTATTGGAGGAGTGTTTGGTAATGGCGGTACTGTCAAAATAGATCACGGTGGTGATAGTACCATTCCATTCTCTATAGGTGACCCTAAAACCAACGGTACTGCTGCTAGAATTACTACCGAGGCAAATTTCATTGATCCTCTGCGAGGGTTTACTAATAGCGAAACCATAGGCAGTATTCAAAATAGAGGCAATATTCAAATTATCACTCAAGGACAGGTAGTACCAGGAAAGGATGAACAACTGCCTAATCAAGTCGTCATCAATAACACTCCTTCTCCAGTAGCATCAGCTATTGTCAACATAGAAGATACTGAAACGAGCCTGTTTGAACAAAAACTCAACCTAGGTAGAGTCAGAAGAAAATCGCAACAAGAGATTATTGCTGATCTGAAAGAAATTCAAAATAAAACTCGGATTAAAACAGGGCTAGTTTATGTGGAATTTAGTAGCGAAAGTTACACACTTAATACTGCTAAACCCAAGGAAGATATCAAAGATAGCGACCCTTTAGTGTTGCTTATGGTTTCTCCTGATGGCCAACTTATTCGTCATCAAGTACCTGGTGTGACTCGCGGCAATTTCAAAAAAATAGCTGATAAATTTTATCAGGAAGTTTCTCTTAAAGAAGATTTGGACTCTCCTCCTGATCTGCAAAAACTGAAGTCCACTAGCTACAAACAATCAGCGCAACAACTGTATAAATGGTTAATTTCTCCCATAGAAGTAGAGTTAAAAAATCAAGGCATTGACAACTTGATGTTTGTGATGCGTGATGCAAGTTTGCGATCGCTACCCATAGCTGCACTCATGGATGAGCAAGAAAAGTTTTTGATTCAGAAGTACGGTGTGACGATAATCCCTACTTTCAGTCTCATCAATCCGAAGTATGTTCCTTCTAAGAATTTAGAAGTTTTAGCAATGGGAGCGGAAACTTTTGATCCAGGCCCAGATAATAGTAACCAAATCACAGAATTGCTGGCTGCTCCTATAGAAGCGGAAACCATCGTCAATCAAGTTTGGCAAGGGCGAGGTAAAATTTTAATCAACAAAGACTTTACCCTTCCGCGTCTCGAAAAAGAACGCAACCCTAAAGAACCCTTTGGAATTATTCATTTAGCAACCCACGCAGTATTTACTCCTGGCGACCCTCTGAACTCATATATCCAACTGTACGATAGCAAGTTAACTTTAAATAATGTGAGAAAGCTAGGTTGGAATAATCCCCAAGTAGACTTGCTAATTTTAAGTGCTTGTCAAACAGCTTATGGAGATGAAGACTCTCAGTTGGGGTTGGCAGGGTCAGCAGTAAAAACTGGTGTAAAATCTGTGGTCGCAAGTTTGTGGCAGGTTTCAGATACAGGAACTTTAGGGCTAATGACTGAGTTTCATCGCCAGTTACAGAAACAACCCATTAAAGTAGAAGCACTCAGACAAGCACAATTAGCCATGATTAGCGGTGCAGTTGGCATAGACCAAGATGGTAAAAACTTAATTACTGACAACAATAGTTTAAGTATTCCATTAGAAAAAATTGCTGTTACTCCTACAGAAGCCAAGCAGTTGAATCTCAAACATCCATTTTTCTGGGCATCCTTCACTATGATTGGTAGCCCCTGGTAAATTTAATGTGAAGTTGCACATATCTCGATCCCCCTAAATCCACGCCACTTGCTACAACGGGGAGAACCCCCGCAACGCAGTGGCTTCCTTTAATAAAGGCAGCCAGCACCGTGGGCGAGTTTCCCGACTTGAGGTGACTGGCGTGGGCTAAGGGGGATAGAATGCTATGCAGCCTCATAAAAAATTGGGATAACGCCTATTGCTCTTGCAACTGTTCAATAGCAGATTGTGCTAATTTAGAGCAATTCGTCAGTCCTTGTTGACTACAAAGTGTATCAGCTCTCTGAAAATCTTCAATTGCCTGTTGCTTATTATCCAATTGAACATGGATAAGTCCCCGGTTAAAATAGGCTTGGGCAAAATCTTTTTTGTTTTCTATAGCTTTGTTAAAGTCATCTAATGCTGCATTTAGTTTTTGTTGAGCAGCTAGGGCATTACCTCGACCATCATAAGCAACAGCAGCAATTTCTGGTTTGTTGCTGGCTAGTTGGAGTGCTTGGTTAAAATCAGCGATCGCTTTGTCGTAATCTTTAAACTGTTCAATATAAAGCACACCTCGGTTGATGTAAGCTTGTGGATCAGAGAGCGCAATGTTGATTAACTCGCTCAAATCATTTAAAGCTCCATTTTTATTGCCTAAGTTGCGACGAGCATTGGCACGGTTAAGATAGGCATCTCCATACTTGGGGTTGATGTCAATAGCCTTATTGCAGTCTTCTTCCGCTTTTTGAGGAGCTTGCAAAAGCACATGAGCCGCGCAACGACGAGTAAAAGCTTCTGCATAGTTACTTTTCAATTCAATGGACTTAGTTGCATCTTCTACTGCTTGCTGATAGTTACCAGACTGAAATTGAGCATTTGCCCTTTGATAATAAGCTTCAGCATACTCAGGATATATGTTGATTGCTTCGGTTAACGCTTGAATTGCTCCTTGTTTATCTTTTTCATCTAACTTTTTCAGCCCTTGTTGGAAAAACCCTATAGCTTTAGTCTGAGGTAGTTGATTATAAACTATAAAACCTATACCACCAGCCATGATTAATCCTGCTATTCCTAACAAAAGTGGCAATTTTATAGGAAGTGCTGGCTTAGTCTTTGGTACAACAATATTTTGAGAACTTAAGACAGGTTCTGGTGTTAAATTTTCTGATTGTTGAATAATTTCGCTAATATCATGCAAGACCTCCACTGCTGATTGGTAGCGATGTCGCCAATCAAAAACCACCATTTTTTCAATCACGTCTGCTAACGCAGGGCTGATATTGGCCTGTTTACGCCAAGGGGTTTGGTTTGTGTTGGTAATACTATTACCTATAAGTTTTGTTAGCTGATTAGAGGTTACACCCAACAGTGCTTGAATACATATCATTCCCAAAGCATAGATATCACTGTTAAATTTGGGAAACCCCTGAAATTGTTCCACAGGCATATATGCGGCTGTGCCAATAGCAACGCTGGGGTCTGATTGTATTTGGGAAATTTTAGAGTCAATTTCTTTAACTGCACCAAAGTCAATCAACACTAAATTACCATCCGAGGTGCGTCTCATCAAATTAGCTGGTTTAATATCCCTGTGAATCACACCCTGTCCGTGGACAAATGCTAAGATTGGCAAAATATCTGTTAACAGCTTAAGAATTTGTTCTTCTGTCCAAGGTTGATTAGGTAAAATTTCTTGGTTTAAAGTATGACCATGAATAAATTGCTGAACTAAGTAAAACTCGTGATTATATTCAAATTCAGCTAACAGTGTAGGGATGCGATCGTGTTGCCCTAATCTTTCGAGCGTTTCTGCTTCGGCTTTAAATAAACGCCGGACTGCTTCTAAGGCTTGTGTGTCATTACTAGAGTAGATCAGTTGTTTAACCACACATTCGGGATGACCGGGACGCTTGAGATCTTTTGCCAAAAACGTTTTTCCAAAAGCCCCCTCGCCCAAGACTTGAACTATTTCATAACGCCCGTCCAAGAGTTGACCGTTCATGGTAATTTTACTGCCACTGATCAGATAATTTTAACACATTATAAATTTTCCTTTTAAGCTGGTAAAAATTAATGCTTCAGGTAATGGTTCTTCTGAACTAACCTCATTTAAAATCTCTAGAAATTCTGAATTAATCAGGAAATAGAGCTTTCTTTGGGTTTTCAGTCCCCCCTTCAAGATTAAGCCAGCTTCGGAGACAACAACCGATTCTCGAAACTTAACTGCACTATTGATGATGTGCTTCTACTTCAAAGCAATCGCCTCAGATGGTCTATGTGCAGTGAAGAACAAGAAGTGTACATGGTGAGTGTAATGGCTTCGTACACCAATTGAAGAGAATATTCGGATAGCGGAAGAAGCAATTAAGCAGAGTATTGAGCAAGCTGATAAAAATAAGTAAGATTCTCAAAGTTAAGCTTTGCTTTCTGGGGTTTAAGTTGAGGCTATCCGCCATATATTTGCGGCCAAGTTGTGACGAGAAAAACTGCAACGGCTGCAACTGCTAACAAACCTTGAATCAAATTACCAACTAATGTACCAACGACAATTCCAATACCGGCTTTGACTGCTGGCCATAATTCTCGACGGTAAATAAATTCACCAATAATTGCTCCTATTAAAGGCCCAAATAACATTCCTAATAATGGCCCACCAAAGGGTAAAGCTGGTAATAAGCCTAAAATTCCTAAAACTAACCCGACAACTGCGCCAATTTGTCCCCATTTACTAGCACCTGCTTGTTTTGCTCCTATGTAACTCGCTAAAAAATCAACTCCGACACTTAAAAGCAAAACAATCACTGTGATTATTAACGGTATCTTAATCGCTGCAAAAGAACCACTAACAAGTCCCCAAATAATAATTGCTGCTAAAATCAAACTACTCCCAGGAATTGCCGGCACTACAGCACCGATAATTCCGACAACCATTAAGGCAACTAATAACCAATAAATAATTAGCATAATTTTTAATTTTTAATTATTAAGCTTTTATTCCTAATTGTTGGAGAGTTACCGCTAATTTATCAGCAATGCCAGCAATCCAATTTTCATCTTGTTTGGTGTAACTTCTCGGCGCATTTGCTCCTAAAATCATTGCACCTTGATTGCCAATGGGTTGACAAATTACGCCTTGAGTATTTTCGGGTAAATAATCAAATTCAATTCTGCCGGGATAAACGTTTAAAGCAACTAAATAAACTGGTTGTTGCTTTTCTAATACACGTTTTAAGATTGGTCCAGGTACGACTTCAGATTTAGAACCCAGAATACCGCGACGTAACAAAACTTGGCCTTGATATATCACTATCAGCGATCGCGTGACTGTGTTAGTTAATATCAAATGAGATGCCCAAGCTAGTTCGGTTTTCACGGCTTCTGGTAATTCGGCTGCCAGCACAAAACCTTCTTCCCCAATTAGTTCGACAGCATCAGGCGATCGCGGCTGTACTTGCTGCCAAATTAAACCTGTTAAAATTAACACAGCACTTAAAATTACACCCAACACATCACCACGAGATTGAGACTCTGTAAGTTCTGGTGTTAATAAACGGTTAATCAGCAAAAGTATTGCGCCTAACCCACCGACAACTATGGGTAAACGGCGCAGAACTCGATTGGGATCAGGTTTTGTCATTAGTTAATGGTCAATTGTCCTTTGTCATTGGTCATTTGTTTATAGCCAAAAGTTATTCTCCCTTACTCCTCTGCTCCCCTGGTTCTCTGCCTATTTATTCTTCTCCGGGTTCAATTATGCGTTGAAACAAATAACCTGTACCTCGTGCAGTCAGTATTAATTCTGGATTACTAGGATCGTCTTCTAATTTTGCCCGTAACCGAGATATATGCACATCTACCACACGAGTGTCTACATGGCGTTCTGGAGTGTATCCCCAAACTTCCTGCAAAATTTCAGAACGGGAAAAAGCTTCTCCAGAACGGCTAACCAGCAACTCTAGCAAGCTGAATTCCATTCCTGTCAGACGAATGCGCTCATCACCTTTGTAAACTTGCCGCTTGTTGGTATCAATTTTGATATTTCCTACATGAATGACTCCAGAACTGGGAATTCCGGAAGCACCAGTTTTATCTACGCGGCGTAATACTGAGCGAATCCGCGCTTCTAGCTCTTTGGGGGAAAATGGCTTAACTACGTAGTCATCCGCACCTAATTCTAAGCCAGTGATGCGATCGGCAACGTCCCCTAAGGCTGTTAGCATAATAATAGGGACATCCGATTCTTTACGTAGCTCTTGACATACACCGTAGCCATCTAGCTTTGGCATCATCACATCCAAAACAACCAGATCAGGCTCGGATTTGCGAAAAGTATCTAACGCTTCCTCGCCGTCGCCAGCAGTAACAACATCGTAGCCAATCATAGAAAGGCGCGTTTCTAAAATCCGACGAATGCTGGCCTCATCGTCTACTACTAGGATTTTTTCTTTATGAGTTTCCAAGTTTCTCAACGCTCCTTAACTAAAATTTTTCATGATTAATTTTTAATACCATAATATTAAGATATCATTCTCCCAATTGATTTGAAAAATGCTGTAAAAACCACTATTATTCGACTTTAGTTTTTTTTGAGAATTAAGAAAAAATTAAGATTAATTAACTTAATTAAGATTTAAGAATGCCAAAGCCTAAAACCTTTTATATTTGTAACGAATGTGGGGCAGAATCCTCCCAATGGTTTGGTAGATGTCCTAATTGCGGTACTTACAATTCTTTAGAAGAACAGATTGCCATTCAATCATCCGTTGATGTACCCACTAGAGGGGGAGTCGGCAGTTGGCATAAAGAGCAAAGCAATGGAAAGTCTACTACAAAACCAGCAAAACCACGAGCCTCTCTAACATTTGATCAAATTAGCGATCGCCAAGTCACCCGTTGGGAATCTGGTTACGGAGAATTAGATCGGGTATTGGGTGGTGGTGTAGTTCCTGGTTCGATGGTATTAATTGGTGGTGATCCGGGGATTGGTAAATCTACTTTATTGCTGCAAGTATCAAATCAACTGGCGCAGAGATACCGCATCCTCTACGTTTCTGGCGAAGAATCAGGACAACAAGTAAAATTGCGGGCTTTGCGCTTAGGTGTCTCCAAATCTTTAAGCGTGGTTGGTAATGGGAACGGAAAAAAAGCTGAAGCAGCAGTAGATACAGAAGAATCAGAAGTCCCTGTAAATACTGAAGTATTGCCAGCAGAAATAGAAATAGTCCCAACTGAGGGTATAGGTGCAAATTTGTATGTTTTGCCAGAAACAGATTTGGAAGAAATTTTGCGAGAAATAGATTCCCTCAGGCCAAATGTGGCAGTAATTGATAGTATTCAAACCGTGTTTTTTCCAGCCCTGACTTCTGCACCCGGTTCTGTAGCGCAGGTGCGGGAATGTACCGCCGCCTTGATGAAAGTGGCAAAACACGAAGATATCACGATGTTAATTGTCGGACACGTTACTAAAGAAGGTGCGATCGCCGGGCCGAAAGTCTTAGAACATTTAGTAGATACAGTATTGTATTTTGAAGGCGATCGCTTTGCCTCCCACCGTTTATTAAGAACAGTTAAAAACCGCTTCGGTGCAACCCACGAAATCGGCATCTTTGAAATGGTGGAACAAGGGCTGCGAGAAGTTTCTAACCCTTCAGAGTTATTTTTAGGCAATCGTGACGATCCTGCACCCGGTACAGCCATTGTTGTAGCTTGCGAAGGTACACGCCCGATTGTCGTTGAGTTGCAAGCTTTAGTAAGTCCTACGAGTTATCCCTCACCCCGACGGGCGGGAACTGGTATAGATTACAACCGATTAGTCCAAATTCTCGCCGTATTAGAAAAGCGCGTGGGAATTCCGATGTCAAAGCTAGATTCTTACGTAGCTTCGGCTGGGGGGTTAAATGTTGGAGAACCTGCGGTTGATTTAGGTATAGCCATTGCGATTGTTGCTAGTTTCCGCGATCGCATTGTTGATCCAGGTACAGTATTAATTGGTGAAGTTGGATTAGGGGGACAAGTGCGATCAGTTTCTCAGATGGAACTGCGGTTAAAGGAAGCTGCTAAATTGGGATTTAAACGAGCGATCGTTCCAAAAGGTCAAAAATTTCCCGATTATAATATTGAGATTTTACCAGTCTCCAAAGTAATTGATGCAATTATTGCAGCCATCCCCCATCACACAATAGAAGAAAGCGATTTAGATCCAGACGATGAATAGGTAACAGGTGATAGGGGATAGGTTACAGAATTTCCCCTAAACCCTTGTTTGGGGACAAGGTTAAAGGGTAAGGGTTAAAGGTTTTTTCTTCCCCTTTCCCCTTCGCCTTTCCCCTTTAACCGAACCGTATTGCTTACACCCCTACACCCCTTACTTATGACAGCCACCATCACCCAAAACTACCAAATCACTTGGGAAAAACTACCTGAGGATTACATTCTTCCAGATGAGCCAGTGGACAACATCAACCAACCAGCCTTAGCCGCAGCATTAACCCAAAGCCTAGAACTTGCAGGAAAACTCCCACCTAATGCGCTTACGCCAACAAATTACGGCATCTGTGCTAATTTAAATGGTCAAACAGTAGTTAAAGCCCCAGACTGGGCATATATTCCCAAAATTATTGTCACTAGAGAAGAAGTAATTCGCAGTTACACCCCTCAACTAGAAGGAGACCTCCCCGTAATTGTCATGGAATTTCTTTCTGACAAAGATGGTGGGGAATATTCTATTAAACCTACCTATCCCCCTGGTAAATGGTTTTTTTATGAGTGCATTTTAAAAGTACCTAATTATGCCATTTTTGAACCAGCCAGTGGCAACTTAGAAGTTTATCGCCTAGATCAAAATACAGGTAGGTACACAATACAAACGCCCAATAATAGTCAACATTATTGGATAGCAGAAATGAATCTCTACTTGGGCGTATGGCAAGGTACACATGAAAATCGCACAGGAAATTGGTTGCGCTGGTGGGATGAAAGCGAACAATTACTACTTTGGGGTGCTGAATTAGTCGAACAAGAAAAACAACGTGCTGAACGCCTAGCTGCACAATTACGAGCAGCAGGTATTGAACCACAAGATTAGACTGTTTGTAAATAATCTAGGATTGCGATCGCAATTCTGTTTAAATTAACGTGCGCCTCCGTTGGAGACTCACGTTAATTTAGAAAAATCGTACTTGCTCAAATGCCAGATAAAAGCTATAGCCAGTAGTGTTAAGACCTCAGTAGACGAGAAAACTTAGATACTTAAAGACTTTTAACCCTGTCACCTGTCACCTATCACCTGTCCCCTGCTATAAAAGCGATCGCTAAATCATAATGGTTTTTGAGTAGGTACACCAGCAGCACGAGGAAACTTATTTGGCGTACTTGCCACCTTCCGCAAATATAAACAGTGACGATTACTATTACTGAGAGGAGTAGCGAACTGTTCAATTGATTCAACTTCGCCACCCAATTGTTTGACAGCATTGTCTAAAGTTTTAGTTTCCTCTTCTGTCCAAGTACCGCGATAAACTATTGCTAAACCACCTTGTTTGAGCAAAGGCAAGGTATACTCCGCACATACAGAAGCATTACCAACGGCGCGAATAAGGGCAATATCATAAGTTTGGCGGTGTTGGGTTTGCTGACCAATTTCTTCAGATCTGCCAATTAGAGTTTTGCAATTGCTGAGTTCTAGTTTAGTTAATACTTGGTCAAGAAAATTAATTTTTTTACGAGTTGAATCAAGCAGAGTAATTGTACTATTTGGTGCAATCATTCCTACCGGAACACCTGGAAAACCCGCACCTGTGCCAATATCAATTACAGATGCACCCGCTTGCAAGGATGGGATAATTTTCCCTTGAGGCGCAATTCCTCGCAAGGAATCCCAGAGATGTTTTTCCCAAAATTCTTGAGGTTCAGTGATGCGAGTTAAATTTAACTGAGCGTTACCTTCTAAAATTAACTCGTAAAGCTGCTGAAATTGTGACTGCTGTTGAATAGTCGGTTGCCAATTGAGAGTTTGCTGCCAGATTTCTGCCATTTCTGGCAGCAAGGGAGTTGTGGAATTAGTCATTAGTCATTTGTCAATGGTCATTTGTCTTTCGTTACTCCCCGCATACCCTCATCCGCCCTCAGGCTGCTGGTTGGGGTTCTTTCACTTTACTACTAAGTGTTGCCGGATCTACTGATTTTAGTTCGCCGTGATTGAGTGTCCAACAACAATCAGCGATCGCTAACAAATCTCCCGCATCATGGGTTACTACTAACAGTGTCCAGTCTTTTTTGAGTTTCGCCAATAAACTTACTAGTTGCTGGCGCATTGACCAATCTAACCCAGCCGTTGGTTCATCTAACAACAGTACATTTGGCTGACGAATTAATTGCACTGCTAAAGCCAAACGTCGCTGCTGTCCTCCACTTAAAGCATAAGGTGCAGCAGAAAGGGATAAATGCTCTAATCCCACTTCACTTAACGCTTGTCTGACTCGCTCTGACCCTAACTCAGGATGCCCTAATCGCAATTCTTCTAAAATCGTACCACCGCAAAAGTGCCTTTCGGGAAACTGAAATACTAACCCAGCTAATTGTTGTAACTGTTCAGCAATGAGTTCTTGTTCTCTCCAAAACACTCCACCAGAAGTTGGTTCGGCAAGTCCAGACAAAATTTCTAATAAGGTGCTTTTACCAGAACCACTGGGGCCAATAATTAAACCTAGCTGCTGAGGCGGTAATTCTAGATTAATAGATTTGAGAATTGCTGTTGGGCAAGCTGTGGGATGATAAATTAAATTTCTGAGATAGAGCATTTGTTAAGATTACCAAAAGTTGGCGAATAATTAACTACACCAAATACCACTGAAGAATTCCGAATGAATTTATGCCATATTACCTGCTTTCAAGCGTGATCTCACAGCCAGGCTATATCTCTATTTTGGCAGAATAACCCTTCAATCAGAGCTGCAACAATATAGGGGAACTTGAAAAAATAACCCAAGTCAACCTGTTTAGAATGTGTTCACTGAAACAGAATTAGCTAAACATAAATTCTTTTTTGCATTTTAAGTAACATATACAACCATTTCAACCGCAATTATTCTGAGGGTGCTGATGACTAAACTATTTACTGCTTCGCAAATAGTATTTACTAAATTAACTAGGCTGGCTCAGACAAGTTTTACAGTGGCGATCGCACTTAATTTTTCGCTGCTTCCATCCCTAGCGGGCGATCCCTTTGGGCGTAGTCAACCCCATCAAATTGGCGATAAAACAGAAGCGGCTTTTAAAGCTATTTTCCAGCAAGGTAATTATCCAGAAGCCGAACGCCACCTGAAAGAAGCATTAGAGAAAGAGCCAAATGAACCTCTAGCTTATGCGATGCAAGCATCATTGGCATACACTAAAGGAGATTTAACAGGAGTAAATAACTACAGCAAGCAAACTTTAGCAGCTGGAGAAAAATTAATTGCAAATGACCCGCTACGTGGCAATATATACACGGCTGTCGGACATTTTTTTGAAGGGGCGGTAATTCTTACGCGTGAGGGTACAGTTAAAGGTGCGCCTCAAGCTTTAAGTCGGTTGCGGCAAGTTTACCAATATTTAGATAAAGCAGAAGCAATTTCTCCTCAAGATCCAGAACTGAATTTACTTAGAGGTTTCATGGATTTAATGCTATCTGTCAGTCTACCTTTTGCTAATCCTGATGAAGCAATTGAAAGGTTAGACAGAAATGCTGCGCCTGAGTATTTAGCAGATAGAGGGATTGCAATTGGCTACCGAGATTTAAAACAATATTCTCAGGCTTTAACTTACGCAAATCGGGCGATCAAAGCTACGCCAGATAATCCAGAGTTATATTATCTCAAAGCCCAAATCTTAAAAGAGCAAAGTAGAAGAGAAAAAAGTCAGCAGTTAATTCGAGATGCGATCGCTAATTTTGACAAAGCTTTGACTAAAAGATCTCAACTACCAGCTAGTTTAGTTAAACAAATTGAACGAGAACGCAATAGTGCTGTCAACCAACTAAATAAGCAGGGCGTAGGGGCTAAAAATTAGGGACTAGAGGCTAGGGATTAGAGATGAGGGACTAGGTGAAAATATTAGCCCATCCTTTACTTCTAACCTGTAACCTCTAGCCTCTAATCCCTAACCTCTAACCCTCTCTTTGATATGCTTATTTTGAGTAAAAGTAAATGAGATAGTTGAATGCACATTCAATTTCGTGAATTTAACCCCTTTGATGTATGGATTTGGTTGCAGTTTAGTACTATACCTTCGCAACGAGAAAAAGAATATATAGAAGAAGTTTTTAACTCCTGGTTTTATTTGGGCAAATTAGGTGCATTTAATGCTGAAAACCTGCAAATTCAAGAAACAGGCTTAGAAATCAGCTATATGGATTATGACCCCCAAGGTTATGACAAAAGCTTGTTAGCCCTGATGCACAACATGGGTGAGATTGAGTACGAAGGACAATGGGCGCGTTGCTGGTTTGACTTGGGAACTAGTGATGCGATCTCTTTAGATATTTTAATCAACGCCCTCACCCAGCTAAGTGAAGAATATGTCACTATTGAACAATTGTATATTGGCGGCGAAAATGAAGATTGGCCTATCGAAGACAGCGATAGCCGGTCTTACTCCATTTACGATAATTAGTGGTCAAAATGGGTAAATCAGGGGAAATTCGGGTCATAGCTTTAGGACTAATTCGAGATGGCGAACGAATTTTTGTTTCTGAAGGCTATGATCCTGTTAAGCAGTCTAAGTTTTACCGCGCCTTGGGTGGTGGTGTTGATTTTGGTGAAACTAGTCATACAGCTTTACAGCGAGAATTTCAAGAAGAAATTCAAGCCCAGTTAACTAATATCCGCTATTTAGGTTGTATTGAAAACATATTTATATACAATGGTCGGCAAGGGCATGAAATCATTCAACTTTATCAATGTGATTTTGCCGAACCCAAGTTTTACCAAATAGAAAGCCTCATGTTTTCGGAATCGGGAACACATCATCACCGGGCTTTGTGGTTAGAAATTGACCGCTTTAAGTCTGGTGAACTCAGGTTAGTCCCGGAAGAGTTTTTTGATTATTTACTAGATAACTAATTTGAAGATGTTGGACTTGGCAAAATTCTTTGTAAGTTTTCTGCCAGAATGTATAGTTGCTGATAAGTCTGCGCTAAACGTTCGCCATCAACAACAACTTCTGTGGTTGGGTAATTCTGAATAATTTCCATTAGTGACACTTTGTTGTCTTTGTTAGCGGATAAAACTATAGCTGAACGTAAAGCCTGCTGGTTTGCTTTACCAGAAGATGTACTAACGGACTTACCAATTCTATCTAGGATCAATTCACCTACGCGGCTATTTAATACACGATCTAAAATTACAGGTTCAGCTTTTACTTCTTTTGTTAAGATACTGCGAACTGTTTCTGGGTTTTGACGAGCCTGATTAAAATAAAAATTCAAGTTTTGCGAAACTTTCCCAGTCTCGGCAAGATCTGTTAATTCATCAACTGATATAGATGGGCGGAAGCTTTGATATTTAAAGATAACTTTTTCAGCAGCGATCGCATGGTTAGCAAACAAAACAGCAGTAACACTAGCTATTAGAGAAAAAGTGACTTTTAATTGAAAGTTTTGGTGGTTCATTATTTTTTTCAAATTAATACATAATTTATATATAATAATACCTAAAACTTAATTTAATTAATCTAATTAATCATCAGTCGAAGGTTAGACAGAATATATTTTTATATTTCTCAAGATAGCCTACCTTTGGTAGATATGCTATGCATAATAGATTTAAAATATTTTTTATAAAATATTAAAAATATCAACAGTTCTATTTTGTAAAATATAAAGCTACTCATATCTATGCTTTTTAGATTTAATCACTTCAATAACATCATCATGACGTTGACCTTCAATAATGTCGTTTAAATGAATTTTGCCTTCAATATATTGCAGATGAATACGCCATCCAGATAACTTATCGATATCAGCACGGTATATTGCTTGTTTAATACCTTTAACTTTACGCAGTCTAGTTTTCGGAAAATTCCTTGTTCTATGGCATTCATTATCTTCTAATTCTGCTAACGCTTCTAAAAAGTCAATTTTTAAGTTCTCAGGTAAAATTTTCATAGCTTCATAAATAACACCATGCTCATCTAAAAGTGGTTTAATCTGTGGCATTAGCTAGAGTGAACCTCAATTTCTTGATTTTTCATACTAAAATCTTGGTAGAGAGACTCAGCTATAGAGCCATAAGCTTTGGAAGCATCTTCAGTACAGACAACTCTAAACAAAGTTACCACTGTTGCATCAAAAATTGGATCGTCATCAATAGTAAGTATTATTCTTAAATTTTTATCGATAACTAAAGCGTAAAGAGAAGAATCATACTCAGCACTAAATTTAATATCTTTTAACTTAAAGGCTTGATTTTCTAAGAGTTTTTTATTTTTGGAAATAAGCTCAACGTACCGATTTAGCTTTTTAATAACTTTGAATTTTTCTCTATTCGTAAATTTCTCTAAATCTTGTTCAAATTCTTTAGTTGATTCAATGAGTATTTCCATTTAAGCAATTTTTGAATCAGAATAATAAACTTACTTTAATATAGCTTAAAGCTATAAATCATGGCTCTCCCAGAGTAACTATGGTAAAATAATATAAGAAAATTAAATAAAACTTAGATAATTTAGATTGGTTAATAGAGAAAACCCAAGCTATAAACCGAAT
>NZ_JACJRV010000028.1 GCF_014697475.1 Nostoc sp. FACHB-152 | reverse complement strand
CGCGGAGAGGGGCTAAAACATTGTGATATTTCAACGAAAGATAAGGGTTTCAAAGCCTCTCCCCCACAGGGGGAGAGGTTTGGAGAGGGGTTTTTTAGCTCCGTCGAACTCACGTTATTTTAAGAAATAAAAAAGTCTTACCCTAACTCTGCCAACTTCTTTTTCGCAAACTCCCGCACTTGTTCATCTGGGTCATTTGCGGCTTTATCACGCAACAGTGGTAATGTTTGCGGATGGTTGAGATACTGTTCTGTAATAGTTTCTAATGCGACTTGACGTGGATTGTCTTGAAAACTATATTCCCGTTCAAAGGGGTCATTGACAGCGCAAGTATAGAAGACTTCAAATATATCTGGGTTGTCTTTAAAACCTCTAGCTAATTCTTGTAGTGCTAGTTGTCGCACATTTGCAGATTTATCAGCAGTAGCACGTTTCTTGAGAATAGCGAGAATATCAGGATCGTCTTTGAATATTCTGGCTAATTCTTGCAATGCGGCTTGGCGCACATCTGCATATTTATCAGATGTTGCGTGTTTTTTGAGAATAGGGAGAATATCGGGGTCATGTGTAAAATCCCTGGCTAGTTCTTGCAGCGCGGTGCGGCGGACATATTCATTATCATCGTTGCTGGCGCGTTGTTTGAGAATTGATAGCGTATCAGGATGATCTTTAAAACCTCTAGCTAATTCCTGCACGGCGGCGCGGCGCACATCGGAATATTGATCAGCGATCGCCCGTTGTTGCAAAATGGTGATAGTCTCTGGGTCATTTTTAAAACTTCTAGCTAATTCTTGCACCGCAGCACGGCGCACATACTGATCATTATCAGCAGTTATACGTTGTTTCAGCCAGTTTAAAACTTCGGGTTCCTCTTTAAATCCCCTAGCTAATTCCTCTACTGCTGTTTGTCGCACACCTGAATATTTATCTGTGGTCGCGCATTGCTTGAGAATAGAGAAAGTTTCAGCATCATCCTTAAAAGTTCTGGCTAATTCTTGCACAGCCGCTTGACGCACATATTCATTTTCATCCGTGATAGCCCGTTGTTTGAGAATTGGCAAAGTTTCTGAGTCTTCTTTAAAACCTCTCACCAATTCTTGCACCGCCGCTTGGCGCACCGTCCAATCATCATCTGTAATACGTTGTTTGAGCCAAGTTAGGATATCAAAGTTATCTTTAAACGCTCTGACTAATTCTTGCACAGCTACTTGCCGCACAGTACCAGAACTATCAGCCGTGACGCGCTGTTGTAGCCAAGCTAAAATATCAGGTTTTTCTTTAAAGCCTCGCGCTAATTCTTGCACCGCAGCTTGGCGAACATATTCATTTTCATCTGTGGTGGCGCGTTGTTTTAGCATAGGTAGAATTTCTGGGTCATCTTTAAAATTCCTAACTAACTCTTGCAACGCTACTTGTCGCACCGTCCAATTATTATCTGCGATCGCTTGTTGTTTTAGCCACAGCAAAGTGTCAGCATGATCTTTGAAATTTCTCGCTAATTCTTGCACCGCAGCACGGCGCACATCTTCATGTTCATCTGCGTTAGCCAGTTGTTTCAGCCACAGCAAAGTATCAGAATCATCCTTCCAAGTTGTCGCTACAGCTAAAACTGCTTGAGTCCGAATTTCTTGAACTAGCTTAGTTTCTTCTTCATCTCGATATGGTTGGTAATAGTAACTCAGATCATATTGAGTTAACTCTTTTATCCGATTCAATAATTTACTAGCTGTTGTCGCTACTAACACTCGATTCCGCACTTCTGCAAGGCACTTAGCTGCTAAAAAAAGATTAATAAACTTTTCTTGTTCACCATTTTGTGCCATTAAATAATTAAGAATCTCGCAGACAAATTTCGGCTCAATCATACCGGTAATTAGGCGCAAAACTTCATGCCAAGTTTCATAACGCCAATGCTTACCAAACACCTCATTATTCAATTCGCTAATAGATAGGATTTGGGATTCTTTAAACTGCCAGACAAATTCCCAAGCACAAAAATATTCTAAAAAAGTGCGATGTACAAATGCATAATAATCTGCACCTACAAAACATAACATAAAATTGCGAACTCGCAATTGATTAATCATCACCCTAGCAACTTTGACTGGGTTCTCAAATTCAATATTTTTAAGATATTTAATCAAAATCTTTTCTAAGTCGCTAACGCTAATTAAATTGCCATTCAAACCTCTAGGACTAGTTTGCATATGATAAGCCACATGACGCAACATCGCCTGCTTATCTTTATAATCAATAGTTTTGGGGTCGAGCCGAGAATCTTCTACTAAAGCACGTTCTACATCCCATTGGTGTAACAAAACTCGTGAGGATTGTTCGTAAAGCGTTGCTCTGTCTCTCGGCAATTCTTGATTACGATTAAGAATTGCCATCATAGTTAATAAAAGCGGATTTCCTGCTAACTCAGCAATTGATTTTGAAGTATCAATTGCTCTTTGTAATCGCTCACGTTTGCGTAATTTATCTTCTGAATCAATAAATGTTAATTCATGCCAACGATTTATAAAATCTTGAATCTGTTCTGTATCTAAATCTTGCAACATAAAGTGGCGAAATTCAGCATCTCGTAATCTTTGTGGTTTATAGCCAATCACTCGTGAAGTTACAATCACCCGCACGTTAGGATATACATTAGTAAAGCGATGAATATCTGTGATTACATCCTCTCGCTTTGCTAATTCAAATACTTCATCTAAACCATCAAACATCACTAAAGCATTACCAGCTTTTAAATGTTCATGCAGTTGATTTTGATTGAGATGATGAACTGTACCACTACATTTATGGAAAAAATCTAAAAAGTTATTACATTCATTATTCTCTCGTCTACGAATATATGTGCGTAACTCGATTAATAACGGAATAGGTAGAGAAATTACATTAGTTAGTGGAGTTTCTGCCCAAGTTAACGCCAAATATTGCAATAGAGTAGATTTTCCTGAACCGGGATCACCTAAAATAACTAAATATTTATAAATTGGATTGTTAATAACATCTAAAACTGATACTATAGGTTGCCCAAAATAAACTCTGCGATAGCCTTCTAACTCTTCTAATAAGATTTCAGCTTCTAATTGATTACTGTCACTGAGTTTTCTTAAGTGTTCTTTGGGTAGTTCATGCACTTGCGGTAAAACTTGGTGAACTTCCCGCACATTTTGAGCGATAAACATTCGCCATAACTTCAACTCGTTATAAGCATAACCAGTTGTATCTAAACTATCTAACTTTAAGTTTCCATAGCGTTCACGTAGCCCTTCCTGATACCCTGGTAAATCAAAATCTGGAGCAATATCAGTAAGTTCTTGCAGGCTATTTTTTACTTGTTCTAAATTTTGACTGTCTAGAATAGGACGTAATTTATCTGACTCTCGAATAATAGCTTTGACCTTTTTTAGATATCTTTTAGTTAACCTTTCCCAATCAAATTTCGGAGGTAAATTAGGCAAGTTAATTTTATACCAAGTATGAGACAATACCTGAGTATCTAATGATTGACAATCTGGCTGAAAAGTGTTGCTTAAAATATCAGTAAGTGTTTGATCGTGAATAAATTGATTTAACGGTTGAGTATATTGTTGAAGTTCTGATTCTTCTATGTCTGAATCTTCTAATTCCTGCTGCATCAGCTGTAAAAATTCTTTTAATGCTTTGCCAGCAGCAACTTCAATATCTTCTTTTGTGAGTTGCTGCAAAATGTTCTTGGGGATACTTTTTAATAAATCTTTAGCCCAGTCTTTAGCAACGTCTTTTGCTAAGTCTTCAAAAATAGGTTTAAAAGCAAACCCGACAGCCTGAGTTATGCCCCAAACAGCTAACCAATCTACTACCATATTCGTGTTTGCCCAGCTTTAGATTTTGAGTATATCTAACTGGTTCCATAATTATTATAGATTTCAGAATAATTGAATAAATTTCATAATCCTATTGTGTTAATTGAAATTAATTAGTATTACTTTCTGACTGGTTCAAGTAAATATCACTTACGCAATGAAAAAATAGGACACAGATAAATTCAATTAGAAAATATTTATACTTGAGTTTTAAACTTATATTTGTGAATAATAATATCCCCGAATTCTTAAAGAATTCGGGGATATTAAGTTGATATAGTTCATCTTTAAGAATAAGTATGAGGAAACTTTCTGACTTGATATTCTGCGACTTCTACCATTTGATAGATATCTCCTAGAGTTTGAGCAAATTTCTGCTCGATTGCCTCTAAATCAACTTGGGGAATAGCTTTCCACTGTTCTAAACTTTCCCAACGAATAATGAAAACAACTTCTGTGGCGTTGTTGGGGTTAATCCAGACTTCTTTACCAAGAAATCCTGGATACTTAGCCAAGGCGGTTGTCCAAATTTCCGCATCCTTTTGGATAAAATTTTCGCGCCCATTTGGGTCAACTTGAAATTTTAGCAGTTCTATCACCACACCCATGCATCCCCTGTGTTTGTCAATTTGCCAGAATAGAGTTGTAGGCTAGAATTAACTACGCTTCCAGCATAGCTTGATTGCATACACTCAAGAGCAAGGAGGCTGGTTTGAATTAAATAACAGGAAGGAAGTATGGATAGCAACAACTGGTTGCAACAGCTAATGATGGTGGGAATTGGTACAACGTCTTTGGTGGCAGAAAAACTGCGACAAGTCAGTGATGAATTAGTCAAAGACGGGAAGTTGAATCCTGAGCAAGCTAAGGCGGTAATGGATGATATTGTACAGCAGTTGAAGTCAGAGCAGGGCAATTGGGATGTCCAAATGCAAAGACAAATGCGGAATATGATGCAGGATTTGGGCGTGGCGCGTCAGTCTGAGGTGGATGAACTGCGGGGTAGAATTGACCGTTTAGAGCGTCAAGTACGCGATTTAGAAAATAAGCTTTGGCGTTAAAATGTTCTTTCTGATTTAAACTAATTGTGTCCTGTTGGTATTACTTTTGCCTAACTACCTAAGTAGGGAGGACTTATTTTGAAAGCGATTTTACTCAGCGTGGGTTTCATGCTGGTCTGTGTTGTGGTTTTGGTATTAGCGCAATTAGGCGGTAAAACCGATACTGCCATTGCAGCTAACTTGAACCAACAAACTCCAGCAGTACCTACTACTGTCATTGAAAACAATACTCTGATAGCGAGCAACACTATGTCTGATGATGCTAATGTCGTCACTACTCCCTCTGGACTGAAGTACGTAGAGATAAAAGAAGGGACTGGTGCGACTCCTCAACCTAGACAAACGGTTGTAGTTCACTACACCGGTACTTTAGAAGATGGTAAGAAATTTGATAGTTCCCGCGATCGCGGCCAACCCTTTAGCTTTACCATTGGCGTTGGACAGGTGATTAAAGGTTGGGACGAAGGACTTAGCACAATGAAAGTTGGCGGTCAGCGTCAATTAATCATCCCCCCAGAGTTAGGCTATGGTGCGCGGGGTGCAGGTGGCGTAATTCCACCCAACGCTACCTTGCTTTTTGATGTGGAATTGCTCGATGTGAAATAAAGTCTGAAGTATGTAGACGCGAACGGGAAGCCACCCAAAGGGTGTCTACATACTTCAGCTTTCATCCTTTAATAATTTGGTCTGGCTAGGTTTTTAAATTTGGTATATTGCGGGTCGAATAACAATTTGACTGTACCTGTTGGGCCGTTGCGGTGTTTTGCTACTATTACTTCTGCAATGCCGCGATCGGGGGTATCTGGTGAATAATATTCATCGCGGTATAACATAATCACTAAATCCGCGTCCTGCTCGATCGATCCGCTTTCTCTCAAATCAGATAACATGGGACGCTTGTTGGTACGTGCTTCTACGCCGCGACTTAATTGTGATAAAGCAATTACAGGTACAGATAATTCACGGGCTAAACCTTTAAGCGATCGCGTAATTCGAGATAATTCTTGTACGCGGTTATCACCTGCGCCTTCCATTAGTTGCAAGTAATCTATCACAATCAAGCCTAAGTCTGCCCCCTGTTCAGCTTGCAGTCGTCTGGCTTGACTCCGCATCTCGTTGACTGTCATATTCGGCGTATCATCTATATAAATTGGCATCTCGGAAAGCATACCAATTGCCCGACTTAACGGTTCCCACTGGGTTTGGCTGATGCGCCCACTCCGCAAATAACCAGATTCAATTCCCGCCTCACTCGCCAATAGTCGCTGTACTAGCTGTTCTTTGGACATTTCTAAGCTAAACACAGCAACGGGTAATTTATAACCAGCCGCAATATTATGCGCTAGGTTGAGGCAGAATGCCGTTTTTCCCATTGACGGCCTCCCAGCGACAATAATTAAATCAGAACGCTGGAAACCACTAGTCATGGCATCTAAATCATAAAAACCGCAAGGAATCCCAGGTAAAGCGATACCTTGATGGCGGGTTTCAATATCTTGGAAAGTGTTGACTAAAGTATCAGAAATGTGGACTAAACCTGATTGCGGGCGTTCTTGGGTGACACCAAAAACTTTCTGTTCTGCTTTGTCTAAAACTAGTGGTAACTCGGTTTCTGTTTCGTAACCTAAATGTACAATTTCGTTGCCAGCTTTAATTAACTGTCGCCGCAGGTATTTTTCCATGACTAACCCTGCTAAAGCGTCGATGTTAACTGCTGAAACAGTACGGTCTACGAGGGTGGCTAGTTTATTTCTGCCGCCAATCTTTGCTAGTAAATCATTATCTGCTAACCAACTAGTAATTGAAAGTAAATCTGTTGGTTTACCTTGGGCGTGGAGACGCAGGGCGGCTTGATAAATATCTTTATGAGTGCTGATGTAAAATGCTTCGGGAACCAAGCGATCGCTAACTCGACCAATCGCTTCTGGATCTAGTAAAATTCCTCCCAAAATCGCTTCTTCTGCATCAATATTTTGGGGTGGTAGGCGATTACTACCATCGCCTTGAAAACTTAATTCTTCCGCCATATGCGATTTTGGTTGAGTAATGAGGATGTCTCTACTACTCTTATAGTCCAAAATCTGCGTAATTACGGAGGAGGCAGGAGCTAGGAGACTAGAAAGCTTGTACTATCAGCTTTTTGTCTTTAACCACAGATTTAACACTGATAAAACATCTGTGTATCTGTGGCCATTCAACATATCGTTAGCTGGCAACGACTTCGATATCTAGTTGCGCTGTTACGTCTGAGTGCAGCTTAATTTCAGCCTTGTAAGAACCCAGCTTGCCGATATCGGGGA
This sequence comes from Nostoc sp. FACHB-152, assembly GCF_014697475.1. GTDB lineage: Bacteria > Cyanobacteriota > Cyanobacteriia > Cyanobacteriales > Nostocaceae > Nostoc_B. Next base: position 72,262 of record NZ_JACJRV010000028.1, on the reverse strand, counting down.
TGGTGATCCCACGACGGTCAACTTCTTGGCTGGTTGCTGCTTTAATTGCATCTGCCACATCTTGGCTGGTGACAGTACCGAAAATAGCTTCGTTTTCACCAACTTGCTTGGCGATTTTCAAGCTGCCAACTTTTTCTAAAGCTGCTTTTTGCTCTAAGGCTTGTTGTTGTAGTTCTAATTGCCGTTGACGCTCTTTTTCACGACGGCGTTCTACTTGTTTGAGAATACCAGGAGTGGCACGGGTTGCCAAACTCTTGGGGATGAGATAATTTCGAGCATAGCCAGGAGCTACTTCTACTAAGTCGCCTAATTTGCCTAACTTGCTGACATCTTGTGTTAAAACTAACTGCACGCGTTTCGCCATTTTTTTCCGTTTTTCCTGTAAAATCTCAATAACTTGGGTTGCAGCAGGATAACCTACATGAGTGTAGCTGTATCCCAAGCAGCTTTGTCTATACCCTAAAGCTTACAGATCCTAGCGAATGCCAGGGGGCGATCGCAACTCCTATTTGCCGAAAAATTAGATTGCGATCGCCCCTATCGTAGGATCTTAGTAATTTTAACCTTTGCAGAAGCCTAATTAAGTGAAAATTTTCCGCACTTGATTTTTCACAGTCCGTAGAGTTGTTTCCCATTGGCTTTGTTTGGCAGGGGCGGGGATGTCTGCTTTTGGTAACGCTGGATTTAAGTTGCGGTAATGTTCCCAAATTTCCCAATAAGGACACCCTGGTTGAATCTGAATACCTGCCCAATGCAGGAATTGCAGGGGTTGATTAACTCTCGGATCAATGAGAATGTTACCCTGTTGCTGAAACTGGGGGCTACCTGCCCAATTTCCAGGAGCTTTTTCTGCTCGACGTACAATGTTAAAGTGGCGGGGAATTCGCCTTAACATTAGATAATTAAGGATGGGTTGGTCAGAAACTTTTTCGCTGAAGTCAAAATACTCTGGATGGGCAGCACACTCAGCAAATGTGTCATATAAATCTTGCTCGGAAAATATATTTTTTTTGGAACCCCAAAAACCACTGTTAAAAATATCTTTGGTATCAGCTTCACTAAAGACTTTTAATTCTAAAACTTGGGGACTAAAAACATTTTTAATCCCACCTAAATGTTGATAATCACAACAAATAAAATCGTATTCTTCTAAATATTTGAAGTTATTACTAAGTTTCTCAAAAACAACAACATCGGTATCAATGTACAAAAACTCATCAAACGGGCCAAACCAACAAGCTGGTTTGCGAAGCTTATTTGGGCTAGCGAAAAACTGTCCGCCAAAAATATCAAATAATTTTTGTGAAAGGTGGTTAATAAAATCTAAATCTTCATATAGCTGTACTCCGTAGTGCTGGTTAAGCAGTGCAGCTATATTGTGATAGTTTTCATTATAGGGAATCATGACAATCGGGATATCCGGGTCAGATAACCGGATACTATTTAAAAGCGCGATCGCATGATCTGTGACTTTATCATTTGCAAAAATATAAATTCCCCGACTCATCTCTTATACCTCAACTTACTAATCCTAATTTTTTTAAAACTCGTTGGCTGAAACTGGGTGGAGCATTGTAAGCTCTGGCTTTAGACTTAAACTGTGGTCGTTTTTCTGGCTCGTGCAAATAGCGATAATGTAAGAAAATATCTCTGTAGGGAAAATCAATATTTTCTCCCTGACATATTTGCCTGAATATATTGGATGACAAGCCAATATAGTGAATATAAGTTAGGCGATTACCCCTGTCATATAAAATATTATTGTGGGCTTCAAAATGATTAGAAGTCACACAACACCCTGTTTTTTCGCTTTCACTTAAATGATTGGCGAAATTATAACTAGAAATTCCTGAGCGCATGACCATGTAGTTAAGAATAGTTTGGTCAGGAGCGTCAGGATAAAGAATTTCAGCTTCTCCTTGGGTGAGTTTTTCTAATAGTGATTCCCGAATTATTTGGGGAAATATATCTTTTTTAGAAGCATACAATCCAGAACAAAATATCTCCGTTTCTAGTCGTTGCTGAGAAAATATCTCGGTTAATTTTGGTGAATCTGGATTATAAACATGAGTCAAATCTGTATATTGAAAGTCATATACTATCCAGTCATGATTATTTAGCTGATTAAAAATTGCATCTAGCGGACTCATTAACAACGTATCAGCGTCCATATAGACAAAGCGTTCAAAAGGGCCATCAAAAGCACCGTAACGCCGATGAGTACCAAATCGATGATATTTGTCTCTGCCGATTTTTAGCCAATTTTGTTGGGCAGTAGGGTGAATATCCCAAATTGTGCGTGCAAATTCATCCCAACGTTGAATAGATTCTTGATTATTATAAATTTGTACCTGGGGACGACGAGCAATTTCAGCCGTAATTTGTGCTGTATTGTCATCATAAGGATAGATACAAACAGGCATTTCTTGCCCATATATTGCCTCAATACTATTTAATAAGGCAATAACTTGGTCATAAACTCTATCGTTTGCTAGGGTACAAATACCATCCATATAATTACTAATTTTAAGAGAATTTATTCACGTATTCTGAGAGCCAGTTGAGCAAATTTAATTTGTGTAAAATAATTTGTCTTGCCTCGGCGATCGCATCTTTAGCCGCATACCAAGCATCAGGAGTAGATGTAATTTCTTTAATATAGGCAATGCCCTTTTCATCTAAACTTGGTAAACGCAAAAAACTACCGGGTGGCAATAATTTATCAGCCGCCGATCCACCATAATAAATTGGTAAGCACCATGCCAATAAAGCATCCCACAACTTTTCACTTACATACCAACTATTGTCTGCATAATTTTCAATAGATAAGTTGTAATAGTAAGGAGCCATGCCATACCATTTGTTACCTAACTCACCTTTAGATTGTGCTGATTTAGGTAAATCACGTCCATACAAATCAAATTTAATCCCACTAGATTTTAAGGATTCTAAAAAACTCAATCTTTGCCGATGGCTAGCTGTACGATTAATTCCTGAAGTAATCCAACTACAAGGAGCAACTTTTGCTGGAGGTGGCATTTCATTTAATTCTCGAAATGAATTAGAGTGATACCAAATTGCCGGCATATAGTCGGGAACAGGAGCAAAATCATCGGGGCCAGAAACGTAACTAGAACAATTCTGCGCCTGTTGATAGTTAAATTTGTTTCTCTCAAGAACTTCATCAAGAGGCGGTTCTCGCAGCAGATAAATTACTCTTTCTTTCGGAACTCCGCGCAGAACAGAGTGAATATCGAATTCTGTTTTTTTCTCTTTTTGACGCAACCTCTGTAACCATGATTTTTGTGGAGTAGGTTTCGGAAAATCGAACTGATACATCAGTAGAAAATCTGGTTTTTGGGCAAGTGCCTGAATTTGCATATTACCCCAAACACCAAAGGGATGAGGAGTTTGTTGCCACAGCCAATCACCTCTGGTTTTGAGAGCGTTATAGCTGCTAATCATACCGACAGTTTGAATATTCATTTGAATTTATTAGTATTAATTAAGCTATAATTTGCGGACGAAAACGTTCATCAACGTAACTAAGAATCTTGGCAGCGCGATTTTCCCAAGAAAACTGTTTTACAAATTCGATAATTTCTGGATAACCATCGATTTTTTTAGGATGAGTTTTAAGAACTTGTCGGAGTGCTGCGGCGAATTGGTTAGGATTATCTGGTTCACACCAAGCTGCGATCGCTGGTGTATTTTTAAACTCCATTAATGAAGGAATTTCTGTAGCTACAATCGGATTTCCCGAAGCTAAATAGTCAAACAGTTTTAGCGGTGATGTAAATGTAGCAGCCTTTCCGGAACAATGAGGGTGAGCCAAAATATCAGCAGCTTGTAATAAAGGTGCTAATTCATCATGCAAAACATAACCTAAAAAAGTTATATTATTTACCTGTTTTGCTTGTGCTAATTTTTGATAATGATCAACTTCTGACTGCTTACCACCAGCACAAGCAAATTGGACATCTGGCATTTCTTTAGCAACATCAATTAAGATATCAATACCTTTAAAGTGTTGTAATGCTCCCGCATATACTACTAAATTTGATTGTCCATTTTTGAGCAGTTTTTCTCGCCATTGTGCTGCTTTTTCTGGCTGCCTCTGCATAAAGAAGTGATTAAATCCATTATGTAATGTAATCACTTTTTCTGGTGGCATTCCATTAGCAATCATGCTTTCACGGATTGCATCTACTACGGTAATAGTAATTTGTAGTAGCGGATTATTTACAATTTCTGGTTCAAATTTTTTCTCCTCATGATGGTGATGTTCGTATATAGCAGGGATACCATGCTTAATTGCGGCTTTGATTACATTCCAATTACGACTGTGTATAAGTTTGGTAGTCGGAAATATATGAAATGGTAAATAATATTTTGTGGCGACGGTACTAGAATTAGTAATTTTGTTTTTGATCTGGTCTATCGGCCAAGGCATTGGCAACGATGCAACTTTTAACTTGTCATGTAAGTTATAGTATTTAGCTAGATTTTCTGGAGTTTGTTGATAATAACAAGGGCTGACTAAATTAACTAGCTTAGTTTTTTTGTTCAAGTAGACTAAAAGAGTAGAGTAACCTAAATTGGCTGCTCCATTAGCAGCGTTGGTTGACTGAACTAAATGAGCTTCTGGCTGGGGTAACTCTGATTGAATATAAAAAACATAGTCTTTTTTAGAGTTAGCATTTTTCATGAGCTTCTTCTTGCATATTATTTTCAAATAGTGTTAATTTATCTAGCAGGGTGATTGCAGAATTATAAGCATCATTAATAAATTGATGCTGCTCTTCTGGGGTATAAATTGCATTATCTGTCAAAGAACGCATACTGTTAAAGATAATATTTAAGCAATCGCGGAACTCGGAAACCATTAAATTAAAGAGTTGATATTGATAATTTCGGTTTTGGTTGGCTTCTGTTGATGGCAGAAACCGCTCTTGAATTTGTACCTGCAAAATATCCTGAAAAATATCAAGAGTGGTGATAATTCTTAAAGCAGATTTATAAGATTCTTGAATTAATTCTTCCTGCTCTTGAGTATTATCGATTAAATCGTCTATTAGCAAACTCAAAACACCAATCATTGAGTTTAACCTGGTGCGAATTTCGTGCGATAGGCGGGTTAAACTTTGATTTTGTTTGGTCTTGCTTTCTACCTGATTGCTAAATTGCATTCCGTAGAGGCGTGAGTAGTAACCGCCTTTTCGTAGGAGTTCGTCATGAGTTCCTACCTCTACGACACGCCCTTGATCAAGAACAGCAATTTGATTAGCTTTTTGGACTGTAGATAGGCGATGGGCAATTACTAAGGTAGTGCGATCGCGGCTTAAATCATCTAGGGCTTCTTGTACCAAACGTTCGGAAACAGTATCTAAAGCACTGGTGGCTTCATCTAAAATTAGAATTTCGGGATTTTGTAACAATGCACGGGCGATGGCTAATCTTTGTCTTTGCCCCCCAGATAACATCACACCGCGATCGCCAATTAAAGTATGAAATCTTTGCGGTAACTTATTGATAAACTCGTAAGCATTGGCGCGTTTAGCAGCGTCAATGATTTCCATTTCAGTCGCGTCAGGTCTGCCATAGGCGATGTTATTGCAAATCGTATCGTTAAAAAGAAAGGTATCTTGACTGACAATTCCCATTCTCTTGCGTACCGATGCAATATCAAATTGCCGTAAATCTATACCATCAAGAGTAATATAACCGGCGATCGGGTCATAAAATCTGGGCAGAAGGTCTGCTACTGTTGATTTCCCCGCACCTGAACCACCAACTAAAGCCAAAGTCGTACCGCGCGGTAAATATAAATCGACATCCCGCAGAACTAACTTGTCATGACCAGGATAAGTAAAAGAAATTCTATTAAAATGTATCCCTTCGTTTAACTGTGTATAAAGAATTTGCCCTTTGGGCATAAAAGGTTTGTTATCTAACCTTAAAAAGTCTGTTACTGCTTCTACACTGGCAGTGCTGCTAGCAAAACTACTGCGAATCCCATTTAACTGCGATATTAATGGTAACAATCGCAGGAGTACTAATAAATATGTTAATAATACTGTCGAAAGAGAAGCAATTTGGTTAGTAAAAAAAGTCTTGCTTAAAAATACAATCAAAATTAAGGCTGTAATTCCCATGACTTCACTCAAAGGTGCAATCACTTCGGAATTAGCCTGAGAAAGAAAATCGGCTTTTTCTCGGAGACGAATTAACTGTTGAACTTTTTGATATTCTCTAACTTCATTTCCTGTTGATTTAACTAAGCGAATGCCGTTCAGAATCTCTAACATCGAAATGGAATAAGCTTTCGACATTTCACTTAGCTGTTTACCAAATTTTCTCGCACGCGATATGGCATACTGATTAATTAAAGTTACCAAAAACAACAAAAATGTTGATGCTAAAGTTAATTGCCAAGAAATTGACAGTAACAAGCCAACAAAAACTATAATTGTAATTCCTAAAGTTACTAATTTGAAGCTATTACCTGTTGCTGTTGCTGCTCGTCCAATTTCTACCCCAAGTCGGTTGATTAAATCACCAACTTTCATCTTGGCATAATAATCTATATCAATTTCCAATAATAACTTTAGTCCGGCTTCGCGCATATCTGCCATCAACATTCGCGTTAAAGAACTAGATGCTAATGAGCTTGCATAGGTCGCTAAATTTTTTAAAATTATTGTTAATATAATTGCTCCAGACATTACTAATATGCGGTATTCATCTGGTACGTTATCAAACGGGAGCATAATTTTTTTCAGGATAGCCGGGGCTTTTGTTAAATCAACTTCTTGCCCGACAATTTTTAAAACTACTGGCACAATCAATGTTGTACTGACACCGTTAAATAAAGCTCCAGAGAATCCTAACACTATAGTCAGTAGAATTAAACCTGGATAGGGTTTGGCAAATCTTAGTAGTAGCTGCTTCGTAGACATTGGGTATATGTATAAAATTTACTTACTTTTAACATTATTCCTCAAGTAAATTGCTGATCCAGATAAATATTTTTTAAATTGATTTTTATCATTATTAATTACAAATTAGTTGGAACAACGCATTACCCTAGCATCTAAAACTAACCCTTACAACCGAGTAATTACTGACTTGAGAGTCGTAGCCATTGCTTCAATACTATATTTTTCTATACACCTCTTTCTTGCTTGTTTGCCACGTTCATTGGCTGCATTTAAATCTTGAAATATTAATTTAATTTGTGCGGCAATTTGTTCAGGATAATCAGAGTCCACTAAATAACCTGTGTCGCCTAAAATTTCTGGAATATCTCCAACTTTTGTGGCTAGTATTGGTTTTGCCATTGCCATGCCATCTGTCAGCTTGAGTGGAAACTGAGCTAAAGCAGCTGGTGTATTTCGTTGTGGGACAACAATAACGTCTGCTGCTGCAACAATTTGCGGCATTTGTGTAGAGGGATATTTTGGTAACTTAATAATCCAACGTCCCCATTTTTCCATAAGTTGGGCATCATAATCGTCGTAGGGACTGCCACCTACAATTACTAGTTTTAAATCAGGCTCATTTAACTGATCTAATGCTATCAATACCTCCTCAACGCCCTTATATGGTCTTGGCGCGCCAGGAAACATTAATATTCGATATCCTGAAAGCCCGTAACGTGTCTTACTTTCTTCAGGATTATAAAGATCGGGATTAAACAGATTCGTATCTTTGCCATTAGGCAAGTAAACACCACCAAATCGCTCTTTTAAAAATTGAGTATGAATGGTAATTGCATCGGCTTTGTTTACCATGCCTTCAAATGTTTTTAAATAAAGCGGATGATCTGGATATCTTAATGCACCATCTTTTTTGAAAATATCTCGATAAAGTTGCTTGACTGAAGGGCGATATTGCCATTTCTCCCCGCCATGCCAACTTAATTCCCAGTCATCAATATCTAAAATTACTGGTCGATGATTTTTTATTTTTTTTATTAGAGCTAGACCAAAAGTAGTAGCTTTAGGTCGCATAGCATAAATAATATCACCATCTAATTTTTTTAAAAGTTGAGATGCTGATTTAATAAATTGGGGATAGTTATAGCCAGCAATATGACTAACTAAAATTTCAGATTGAGGAATTACTGCTGGCTCATCACCAAAATTAAAGCCAATAATTTCTACTTGATAATCAAGTTTTTGGAGGGCTTGCGCTATTAAAAATGAGCGAACTCCTCCACCTCCCCACCGTCCGGCTCCAGCACTTGAGAGGTCGCTGACCAGGATTGAAACTTTCAATTGATTTTTGCTTTTTTCTGGACTCACAATATTTTAATTTTTGGATTTTTTTGTGAGAAACTATATAATCAAATTTTAAATAAAAAATTATTGGATAAAATTTTTACTTAAAATTTGAATGTACAGGTTTTCTGTTTTTAATATAAAAATAACAACCCAAATTTAGACTCGTATTTACTTGATTTCCAGAGAAATTTTACTGATAATTTTGAATAAAATTTACTATATTCTACGTATTAGTACGGTTGTATATTATCATAATTTATGAACTGTCATAGTTAGAAAAAATAAAACATAAATTGTTGACAGTGCTGATACAAGTAGCTCAGGTATTTACTGAGGACTAAGTTTGCAGATTACCAAACAGCAACTTATCAAGGGAGTTAGAGGAAATGCAGATATTCCGTCTTGAGGCACTCTCAGACAACTACGTATTTTTACTATACAATTGTCAACAAAATATTGCCGCAGTTGTAGACCCAGCCGAAGCAGCACCTGTATTAAGTAAACTTGAAGAACTTAAGGCTGATTTAATAGCTATTTTTAATACGCACCACCATCACGATCATGTCGGTGGTAATCAGCAATTAATGCAACATTTCCCCAACCTGACAGTATATGGTGGAGCAGAGGATCAAGGTAGAATTCCAGGACAGCAAGTATTTTTGCAACAAGGCGATCGCGTCAAATTTGGCGATCGCACTGCTGAGGTAATTTTTGTTCCTGGACATACTCGCGCCCATATTGCTTACTACTTTCCACCCAGCACCACCGATGAACCTGGAGAATTGTTCTGTGGTGATACGTTATTTGCTGGTGGTTGCGGTCGCTTGTTTGAAGGTACACCTACACAAATGGTGTCATCCTTAGAAAAACTCCGCGCCCTGCCAGATAATACCCGTGTCTGGTGCGCGCACGAATACACCTTAAACAATTTAAAATTTGCTCTTACCGTAGATGGTGAGAATACAGACTTACAAAACCGCTATGCACAAGTAAAAGCTTCGCGTACCCAAGGAGAAGCAACTGTCCCCTCCTTCTTGGGAGAGGAAAAGCGCACAAATCCATTTTTGCGTTGGCAAGAACCAGCCCTACAAGCAGCAACTAAAAGTCATGATCCGGTGCAAACATTTGCCCGCATTCGGGGAATGAAAGATAAGTTTTAGTGAGAGGCAATAGGCAATAGGCAATAGGAAATAGGTAACAGTAGGGTGTGTTGTCGCAAAGCGCAACGCACCATGAAAAATTTTAGGCGCGTTAGCCTACGGCATAACAGATGCTACTCCCTATTACTAGAAAAAATTCATGAAGACGATTTAAACAAGACCAACAAGGGGAACACTGAGTGTAACCGCCAGCCAGTTTAGGCAATGGCTATACTTACTGTCTCTTGAGGAAATGTCACCGTGGTATTGTTTCACAAGCGTACTAGTTTTTTGATTACTTATATTTTGCTGGGGTTAATAACTTTACCGAACATTGGCCTTGTATTGATGACACCAGCCAAGGCGCAAACAACTAATAATATTCCACCACGCAAAGCTTCAGATATTAAACCATCTGAATTAGCTCCTAATTATCCAGTTGCGCCACCACCACCGCAAATCGATCCTTTACCAAACCAGCGCATCATAGAAGAAAAGTCGATAGAAACAGATTATCGTGTTAGCAACTTATTGAAAGATTTTAAAGGTAATCTTTGGGTCGGTTCTTGGCGGGGGTTATCACGGATCGACCCCAAGACAGGTAAGATATTAGCGCGTGTAAGTTTACCTAATGTTGCTATCGGTGCTTTAGCTCAAGACAAAGTAGGTCGTCTGTGGGTAGGAACTTATGAAGGACTGATGCGCGTAGATTCTGGGACTAACGAAATTACAGCGCAGAATTTGTTTTTACCTTCTAAACGGGTATTGTCGATGTTAGTTGACAAACGGGGCTACTTGTGGGCAGGGACTGATAACGGTTTAGCCTTAATTAGCCCCGACCAAGGCTTAATTATGACGACAGTGAAAAACTTACCTGGGGTGAGTGCTAATGCTTTAACCTTAGATGCTGAAGGGCAACTTTGGGTAGGTACTTTAGATGGTCTAGTACGGGTGAATACAGCCAATGCTTACATTATGAAGCGGATTGACGGCTTACCAGGTACGACTGTGCAAGCTTTAGCTATTAGTCCCGAAGGATTAATTTGGGCAGGAATGGCGAATAGTCTTTTAGTTATTGACCCAAAAACTGACAAAGTGTTGCGGTCAGTGACTCCACTGCGGGGGCGGAATGTCACAACTGTCAATTTTGCCCAAGATGGTAGTGTTTGGGTAGGGACAACCAATGGTTTGTTACGATTAAATCCAAATACAGGCGCATTGTTAGATCAAGTTGCGGGGCTTCCTTCTAGCCGGGTGCTTGCTTTAGTACCTGATATCGGTAATAAATTATGGATTGGTACTAGTGAAGGTTTAGCTTGGTTAATGCCCAAAATGAACGGTGCAAAACCCCATCTTGCTTTCAGTCGTGCTGTGAAATGAGGGGACAGGTGATAGGTGACAGGTTACAGTAAACAACTGTCACTTATCATCTATACCCTGTAACCTCTAACCTGTAACCTCTATGGCAATTACTACCCAGCAATTAATTCAATGGAAACAACAGGGACGTTCGATTGTGGCGTTAACCGCTTGGGATTATGCGATCGCCCAACTCCTCGATGCAGCTGGTGTAGACTTAATCTTGGTAGGGGACTCAATGGCAGTGGTTCTAGGTTATGAAACCACACTCCCCATTACTTTAGAGGAAATGTTATTTCATGCCAAAGCTGTATGTCGTGGAACCAAACGTGCTTTAGTTGTCGTTGATTTACCGTTTTTAACCTATCAAGAAAGCATTGCCCAAGCGATGCACTCAGCCGGCAGGATATTAAAAGAAACAGGCGCAAAGGCAGTCAAATTAGAAGGCGGCTACCCAGCAATGGTAGACACAATAGCCCGTTTAGTAGAAGCCGGAATTCCTGTGATGGGTCATGTAGGTTTAACACCACAGTCAGTGCATCAATTGGGTTTACGTCAGCAGGGAAAAACCGAAGAACAAGCCCAGAGAATTTTAAACGAAGCGATCGCTTTAGAACAAGCAGGTGTATTTTCTATTGTGTTAGAACATATCCCCATAGATTTGGCAATGCAGATTACTCAAAAACTGAGCATTCCGACAATTGGTATTGGTGCAGGGTTGTACTGTGATGGACAGGTGTTAGTGACCTCAGATGTCCTTGGGCTTTCCGCCAAGCAACCACCATTCGCCAAGACTTACACTAATCTGCGAGAAATGATCACCAAAGCCGTGCAGGATTATTCTGAAGAAGTGCGCGAGAAAAAGTTTCCCAACAAGTAGGGGCGCACAGCTATGCGCTCTTATCCAACATATTTGTCTTATTCTTTGGCAAATTGGTATAAGTTACTCTGGGCTAGGATAACTTCTTTGCAAAAAGCTCCTGATAGTTTTGTTTAATACCAATTCTCTATAAACTTGCACTTAATTAGTTTCGCTCTTCCTTGGCGTTCTACCCTGTGGGAAGCCGAAGAAGGCTCGTCTATGCGTTCTTGGCATTAGCCTGCGGCAAGCCGCTACGCGTCTACGTTTATAAATACTCAGTGCATATTCACAAAGAATCGGTAAAAATTTGGAAAAAGTTCACATTTGAAAAATCTACCTGATGGAGGTAGTTATTAATTTGCTCAGATGCAGCTAATCCCGAAAGCATTGCACCTTCAACAAGATTGCCGCCACACCAATCGCCACAACAAACTAATGGCAGAGAAGTGCTGGCAGATAAGACAGTTTCCTGCCAAGGATGGCTAGGAAAAGCATAACGCCAACGATGTACTTGCATCCATTCGGGTGCCTCTAGCCAAGGAAGCCCCAGGATATTAGCAGCTTGCAGCAACATTTCCTGTGCGACTGGTTGTAAATCTGTGGATTCTAGATGCAGTTGGGCGAAGCTAGCACTACTTTGCACTACAAACACGGGTTGTTCAGGGTGAGGGCGTTTGCTACTATCTAAGCCAATCCATCCCAAAACCGGATGATTAAGGAAAGTTTGATCTGTCCAATCTGGTAGTAGTTTAGAATCAGCAGGATAGCCAGCGATCGCACTAATACAAGCAGCAAATTCCACAGAACGCAAGTTATTTAAAAATTCTGTCCCTAATAAATCTTCACCCAATGGTTCTAACAACATCAAAGCCTGGGGTGCAGGAATTGCTATGACCACAGCTTTAGCGATTAATTCTTCATCGCTAGATTCTAAGGTAAGTCGCCAAGTATGATCGGGTGTTGGGTGAATAGCAATGACACGTTGGTTCAGCAACACATCCAAACCTTGCGCCAGAAATTTGGCGATCGCACTCATCCCCGCAGATGCAATATAGCGAGGTGCAGTGTTTTGAATTTCTTCAGCCCAAACTTTTACAACTTGGCGACTATACAATAACTCTACAAACTGTCCGAAAAATTCGCCCTTGGGCTTCAGATAACAAGCCCCATGATCTGCCCAGGTGTCATGCAAGCGGCGTGTGGCCACTCTTCCTCCCAAACCACGAGATTTATCCACCACTAACACCGAATACCCAGCTTGCCTTAACTGCTGGGCGCAAACTAAACCCGCCATCCCAGCACCAATCACGGCAACATCTATCATTAGTTAAGAGTCCTTAATTATTCATCCTTAGTTATTATCCAATGACAAAATACAGATGATGAAGGATACAAAGACTACTAATGGCCGCCAAAAGCTAATAGTAGAATAAGTTACAGAGAAGCGGCACATACGGGAGGAAAGGAAATTGGATGAACTCAGGGCGGCTTTAGAGCTAGCAACGGATGATGAATTGCAAGATTTAACGGCAATTTTATTTAGTCGGAAGTTAAATCCTCTAGATTATGTTCAGACACCCGAACCTATCGAAATTCAAAGCCAAAACCGTCAAGCTTGGTTAGACTCTCTTGAAGAACGCTTTCGGTTTTTGGCAGCAGATGGGGTGACAGTATTGCGGGGACGTACAAACCAAGTAACTTACCGCCAAGCGTTAGTTCAAGTATGTAAATATTTAAAAATTCCTTACTCTACTCATTTAACAACTGTTGATTTAGAAGCAGAAGTATTTTTGCATCTGCTGGGGCAGGTATGGAAAAAACTGCCAGAAAAAGACAAACAAAAGTTGACAGTCAAAGTACAACATCATCTGGCGAAAACCGAACTGAAAGAACCTCTACCCTTGATGTTGCAGCGTGATCCCTTAGGATTGCTGTTCAAAGGTGGTAGTGCATTAGCTGTGACTTCGGTGCTGCAACCATTTGTCCTAAAACAAATTGCCCGACAATTTGCCATACACTTAGCTACTTATCAAGTAGCTAAACAAGCTGCCATCTCAGGTTCAACAATTCAATTTGAAACCTATGTCGCCATGCAAATGGCTAGGCAGGGTATGACTATGAGTGCAGCCCGTTATGGCGCAGTCCGCACGATGTTTGCCTTTGTCGGCCCGGTGATGTGGACTTGGTTTTTGGCAGATTTAGGTTGGAGAGCGATCGCTACTAACTATGGTCGCATCATTCCTACAATCTTTGCATTAGCACAAATTCGACTCACGCGTGATGAATGTTGGGAGCCAGCTTGAAAATAGCTTTTAACCATCCCAACCCTCGCTTACAATTTGCTTGGAATTCTCTCCAAATCGGGCTTTTGGTTTTTCCACTAAGTCCGTTTTTGGGGTTTGTAGCGATCGCTTTAGCAGCTTTAATAACTTGGCTGCGACAATACCCCGCAATTATTCGCCGCCCCCTTAATCAAGGATTTGCCCTTTTGAGTTTATTACTCATAATTACTGCGGCATTTGCGGTCAATAAAGTTGATGCTTTCTTGGGGTTATTTAATTTACTACCTTACTTTTTTGTATTTAGTGGCTTAAGTAGCTTAATTCAAACAATCGCCCAATTGCGGCAAATAGCTTGGATTTTAGTAATTGGTTCTGTAGCCCTAGTAATGATGGGCTTTGGGCAATTGTTTTTCGGTTGGGCTTTGAAGTTCCAGTTTTTATGGATTGTCTTAGATTGGGCGATCGCCCCTGGGGGAGAACCGCCTGGACGGATGGCGGCAATTTTTATGCACGCTAATATTTTTGCAGCTTATTTGTCTATAGTTTTTACCCTCAGTTTAGGGCTGTGCCTAGAAAAATTGCCCTTAAGAGGTAAAAAAAACTCCCCACTTCTCTTCCTCACCTTAACTATCATTGCCAATTTTGCCGCTCTGATTTTAACTAACTCGCGTAACGGATGGGCGATCGCGATGATTGCTTGTTTAGCCTACGCACTTTATCAAGGTTGGCGTATCCTTGTTGCTGGCGTTGTCGCTATCGTTAGTAGCGTTCTCTTAGCAGCTTTTGCACCTTCATCCATTGCTCAAATTTTTCGCCAAATTGTACCTGCTTTCTTCTGGGCGCGGCTAAATGATCAAATGTATCCAGATAGACCAGTAGCTTTAATGCGGAAAACTCAATGGGAGTTTGCCTGGAACTTGGCACAGCAGCATCCTTGGACAGGTTGGGGTTTACGTAGTTTCTCTGCACTCTACAAAACAAAAATGCAAACTGACTTAGGTCATCCCCACAACTTGTTTTTAATGTTATCTGCTGAAACTGGATTTCTGACAACTCTTTTGTTTTGTGGCTTATTGGCTTGGATATTAATTGCAGGTATTCAACTTTTGCGGCAATCAAATTATTTAGCTAAATCAGATAAATTAATTTTTTTCAGTTATCTCTTGGTGTTTGGGGAGTGGGGACTTTTCAATACAGTAGATGTAACCATATTTGATTTTCGAGTAAATACGCTCTCATGGTTATTTTTAGCTGCTATTTGTGGAGTTGTATTTCATCAAAACAAGGCAATAGGCAATAGGCAATAGGCAACAGTTGTCTCTTATTTTATATTTCTGCCAAGAGTTAAAAACACTTACTTCTATAAATATCAAGTTTTAAAGGCTGACTTAATCTCTATTTCCAATGCTCTGCTGCCTATTGCCTCCTCCCTACTATGACCTGGATATTTTTCAGTGGTTACACTGGAGGCATTCAGGTTTTCTAGTTAATAAGATTACTATATTCACATTTGTGACTGTGAGTTTGGTGAATTTGCTCATCACAAATTCACCAATGTTGCTGATAGTTGGGAAGGTGTAAGGACAACCCTTTTGGGGTTTCCTACATGACGGGCATCTAAATAATTAGATGCCCTTTTGTATAACTTATTTTTTATCAGTTAAGCACTGTTTTTGAGATATTTAATTGATTAAAATTAAGTATTTCAATCGCAAAAACCTAAAATGCAGGGTGTGTTATGCTGTAGGCTAATGCACCTTAATAAATAATAAAAAGATAATGCGTTGCGCTACATAACAACGCAGCTTCATATTTTTATATGTTTAACTAAAATAGTTGTTGACTAAGGAGATTATCAAAAAAATATTTAGTGTGTCTCCAGTCCACTTGATTTTTATGGCAGTAACCTATATAGTTCTACCCATCTTTTGCCGCTAAATTTTCGTGCTTTTTATCCTACCGGAGTTCTGCGCGAAGGCTGACTCTGCAACCTGCGGGAAGCGGCTGATGTGTCCACAGAATTCTCTCGGCGTACCAATGCGGTTTCGATATCCTGATCATGTCTACCCAACGTATAATTCAAAGCATATACACCGATGGTGCTTGTACTGGAAACCCTGGCCCTGGCGGTTGGGGTGTTGTAGTTTATTTCAACGATGGCTCAGTTCACGAAATGGGCGATGCCTCACCGCACACCACCAATAATAAAATGGAGATGCAAGCGGCGATCGCAGCCTTAAAATATTTCCATGCTTGTGGACAATCTCAACCTATTACTCTTTATACCGATAGCGAATATCTGATTAACTGTGTTACCAAATGGGTAAAAGGTTGGAAAAAAAAAGGTTGGAAAAAATCAGATGGTAATCCCGTTCAAAATCAAGACCTTTTGGAAATTTTAGATGAATTAAATAATCGCTTAGTAAGTTGGCAATACGTCCGGGGACATTCTGGTAATGTTGGTAATGAACGCTGTGATGTGATCGCCCGTGGATTTGCTAATGGTAAAATTCCATCTCTCAAGGAACTATCTCTTGCCGATGCTCACAAAACTTTACTAACTTCTAATGAAATAAATGTAGCTAAAGTTTACGAAGATCAGGCACACTCGACAATAATTAACAAAATAAAACCGGAAACCATTACTTCTGCATCAGATATAACCGTTATGGAACCATCCACCGCAAACACTGCGGCTACAGACACAACAACCCCTGAAATCAGGGTTGGGCAACTCCGCAACTTGGTTGAAACTCTACGTATCGCTGATGAAATTGCTGAAAAAGGCTACTTAATTACTAGTTCTGAACTAGCAGATTTGATGGATGTCCACGCCAGTGCCGTCACTAGCAGGGGAGATCAGTGGCGCTGGCGGAACTGGATTGTGTCACGCGTCAGACGCGAAGGTAATCAAATTCTTTGGGAACTTGAACGAGGAGATCGCGTTGGAGGTGAAGAAGAATAGGGAATAGGGAGTAGGGAGTAGGGAAGAGAAAATTCCTGATCACTCATCACTCCCCATTCCCTCATCTTATGTTCCATACTTTCTTCCTCGCCATTCCTTGGGAGTGCGGAATGCAGATAAGAAGATACGCAGCACTGCTAGAGGATCAGCCAATGGTGACAACCAAAATAACCAGCCACCCTTAGCAGCTGTGCGATCATAAGAAGGTGCGATCGCCAATAACATTCCAAAGCGAATTAGCAGCAGAAAGGCATTCAACCCCAGCAATAAACGCACAGGCAGCAGGGTAGGCAGGGGAAGTATCAAGCCGCCGAGTACAATCAGTAGCGGCAGACCTTGAACTGCGGAAAGTAGCCATAAATCCCCCCAAATTTGAGCAGAATTCGATGCATCTTTCAGGTCAAGGCTGCGCCCCCATTCTTTCCAAGTTTCTAACGCTCCCTCATACATCCGTACCTTATACACCTTGGCACCATCTAAAAACCCTACCTTAAATCCCTGAGCAGCAATATATCGAGCTAAGGTGACATCATCGCAAAAAGAACTACTAGCACTACGATAACCACCCACAGCAGCTAACACAGAGCGACGGCATAAAAAACACTGTCCATTTGCCATCACTCTTTCTGGCTGTTCGGTTGTAATTCCGGCTGGGTCAAAGCGATATAACAAAGTCATTAATAAAGCTGGTTGTAATAAACACTCACCCGGATATTGCAGGATAAATTGGGGTGAGAGGGAAACCAAATCATACCCTTGGGCTTGGGCTACCTTCACCAAACCAGCAACTAAACCTGGATGTGGTTGAGTATCAGCATCCATCCCCAAAAACCACTCGCTATTTTCTGACGTGTTCAAAAAGCCGCTATGCAACGCCCAAGGACGGCCTACCCAACCAGTAGGTAGGGGGTCATCAGTCATCACCCGAAAGCGAGGATCTTTTTGCTGTGCAGCTTTTACCAAGTCAGGAGTGCCATCTTGGGAATTACTGTCTACAACAATGATTTCTCGAACCTCGTAGCTTTGCTGACTCAAACCTGATAATAAAGGACTGATGCGCCCAGCTTCGTTCAAGGTAGGAATGACAACGCTAACATTACCCAACAAATCCGGTGTTGGTTGTTGTGGTTGAATAGGCGGTAGTCTTCTTGGGCCTTTAAGCAGACGCGACAGCAGAATCGCCGTTGCTGGTAGTTGGATAAGTAGCAATATAAGCGTTATGGCGCTTTCTACTGTCAAAGCGTTGTCCACGGTAAAAATACTTTGCAATCAATTTACTAAAGCGTGAAGTGTGAAGTATGAAGTCTTATGTTTCATACTTCATACTTCATCCTTCATAATTCATACTTACTTCAAAGCTACTTTGACGCTAGCGACTGAGACTTCTTGAGTTGCTGGCTCAACCTTAATTTGAGCAGGTACAGCTGATGCTTTCCACCAAAAGGCAACAGCAGGAGCAACCCCTAGCACCAAACCAAGCAATACAGGAATAGAGAATCCAGCAGCCAAGCTCATAACTGTAGCGAAGCCAAAGTTTCCTAAATAGACTGCTAAGGGTAAATTGAGTTGCGATCGCTCAAATTTAATTGGCTGATTTCTCCACAACAAAGCTGCCACGGTCATAAACACTGTACCAGTACCCCACCAACCAGCAAAGTTTTGATAGGGCATACCAAAGAAAGCACCTGGTTGATGCCAGTACCAGAAGGGTAAAGCTGTTTGGCTCATTGCTGGGTCAAGCACAAAATCCCAAGAGGTTAGCAGCAAAGAACCCAAACCAATCGCACCCATATGTCGCCACAGGCTGGGTTTTGTATCTACTTCTAAACCTGCACGGGCTAGCAAATAAGACACACAACCCAAATAAAACCAAGATAGGGGAATTGTAAAGGGAACTAAACCTGCAATTTTATAACCTAAGCCACTTAAATAGGTGTAGTGTCCAAAAGGAAAGCCTGTGCTGGTTCCTAATAGTTCGCTGGTTAACGAGATAAATACAGCAGGCAGCATAAACGCTAAAGCACGACCAATACCCAATGTCCGCGAAGCATATAGCAATACTGCTGCGGCACCCAAAATCATATAAACTACACCACCGCCTGCCATACTCCACTGCATGGCAGTTTGTCCTACCTCAGACAGGTGAAAAACAACTTCGGCATTAGGTACAACCAGCAATATACCTACTAATCCAAACACCATTGACACGATATGACCAATGAGGCATACGCGCTCTGCAACAACAAGTTGTTTCATGACAATTCCTTAATCAAGATGTGATACTTTGCTACTCTGCTGCTAACAGTTTACAAATGTTTACGAAAATATTTAACTACTTGGTACCGCAATTCTTTGTAAATTTATGGAACTCCCGACCAGAGCATAACAGCCTATTGATTGCCTCTAGAAAAAATAGGATGATAAAGTAATAGTCTAAGTCATTGCTGTCCCCATCTATCCAACTTCAAGATAGGTTTTTTGTAGTTGGCTATAACCTTTACTCTCTCCATCAAACAGGCTTATGCAAGACAGCCATAGCAGCTGCTAAACTCCGTGCATAATTGAACATACCGCTTTAGCTGCTGAAGGCAAAACCAACTCATGTTATTTTTCAAACGACTTCCCTGGATGTCCTTACTCCTGGTACTGATTAGTTACAGTACCCTGGGCTGGGTTTTATCCGAAACCCATACTCGTTGGTATATCTGGACAGTGGTTATAATTGCCATATTATTATTGATAGGAAGTCTAACTGCTCCCTTGTCTACTGTGGCAAATTATTCCACCATATTTTTGAAATCCAGTAGTAGAAGTTTTCTGGTTGCAGTTTTCGGGGCATTTTTGTTTTTTCTGATGGTTGCGTGGTTTCGCCTCTTCTTAGATACCTTGTTAATTATTGCTGCTGCCGTACTAGCAAGAATTGATTTTCAAACATCTGGATTTAAGGAAGAACAAGCTTTTTTGTTGACATCCTTATTTTCATTGGCAGGTATGGCTGGCGGTGCGGCGGCACACATAGAGTTATCACAGCTTACACACTTGTGGTAAGTAATATTGCTATTAAAAATCTATTAAATATAGCAAAAATGAGGGTGGGAATTACCAACCCTCATTTTTATCATTGATGATGAGTAATGTATAACTAGGTCACATAGTAACAGCCAAGACAGTGAGGACATAAGGAGAGAATAAACTTAGAAATCATCAGAGTTTTCACTCTCTCATCTATCCCCTGTGACCTGTGACCTAATATCGTTAGCTAGCTACTGCTTCTGTTGTTACCGCAGGTGGGTAAACACTAACTTTTTTCCGAGATTTACCTTTTCTTTCAAAGGTAACTACACCGTCAACTAAAGCAAACAAAGTATCATCACAGCCGATACCAACATTGTTACCAGGGTGGAATTTAGTTCCGCGTTGACGCACTAGGATATTTCCAGCACGGACAACTTGACCACCGTAACGCTTTACTCCCAAACGCTGGGCATTAGAGTCGCGGCCGTTACGTGTACTACCTGTACCTTTCTTATGAGCCATAATTTCCTCTTGTTTTTGTTATAGGTAATTATTCAGCAGCAGTTTCCGCAGGAGAATCTTCAGTTACAGCAGTTTCAGCAGTTGCTGTTTCTGGGGCAGAAAATACCTGACCATTGAGAGTAATAGAATTAATTAACAGTCTGGTAATTTCTTGACGATGCCCCCGCTTTTTACGGGTTTTCTTCTTTGGCTTCATTTTGTATACTAAGACTTTGCGGCCTCTCAAATGCCGCAGAATTGTCCCTTCTACAGTTGCCCCGGTGACTAACGGCTGACCAATGCTTAGTCCGCCATCGTGCTGTACTAGTAGTACCGAATTTATTGTAACTTTTTCATCTGGTTGAGCAGTTAGTAGCTCAATGTCATAAAAACGACCTGGCTCAACTCTGAGTTGTTTACCGCCAGTTTCAATAATTGCGTAAGTCATCAATTAAATTGTCCTTGAAGTTGCCGTACAGGTAGCTAGCCATTATCTTCTGAAAAATAAAGCGATTGACCTTGGCTTGGGCGATCGCACTTTGCTAGCCTTTGTGATGTGTCTACCTGATCCGAGCAGGAATTAGACAGACAATCTAAGATTATAATTTATTCAATAGATGTAAGTCAAGGTTTTGGTAGCCAGAAACCGTGGGATTAGCGAAAATTAGTGGCTTTGAGGTCTGCGAAAAAAAATCAAAAAATTCTCAAATTATTTTTTAGAGATTTGCGTAATCCGGGTCAAGGCAGCTGAAGTTATATAGTGACACAGAACAGCACCAAAAATCTGAGCAGAGACATTTCCTGTTCAGATTTTTCCCTTGCAATGCCATTGGTCAAAGTCTAGACCCCTTGATAGCAATATAAATATCGCTCCTTTATCAGTGCTTTGCATGAACTAATAAAAGAGCGAAAGGATAAATAGCAAAAGATTGATAGTGCTACAAAAAGTTTTTATGAACCTAAAGTATTTTTACTACTATGCCGGCTAATTAGAGAACCAACTCCAGTTATACCCATAATAATTAAGCTGAGGGTGGCTGATGGTTCTGGTACTTGCTGGGGTGTTTGCAAACTAAAATTCAGTGTAGCTAACCCCTGTGAAGGTACACCAGGCGGCCCAAGTTTATCTTGTTGCGTAAAACTTATAGTACCTGTAACATTCTCAAATAAACCTGTTCCACCAAAGATAGTTATATTACCACCACCTTTAATAGTGCCTTCTGCAAAATTAATTTCTGCACTATCACTTGCTTTGCCAAATAATTCATTAGCACCGCCGTAATACCTATCAGAAAATACTTGTTGTCCCTCTAACCCAAACACGTTAGCATCTGAATTAAAGGCATATTTGGTGATAGAAGGATTTTCACTAGGTTGCAACTTGCCATAAGTGTTGCTCGTAAAAAAATCCAAACCATAAGGCGCAGGTTCTACACTTTTACCTGTAATGGTTGCTCTGACAATACCTAAGTCCGGTCTAAAAGTCGGATCAATAGTAACTGTTGTATTGTAGTTATTGCTAAATGTATAGGTATTATATGAAATCTGCGCTGTTGCACTTTGTATATTCGACCCTAAACTAACTACAGTTAGGGCTGCGGGAATAAGCCAGCCAATATTTGAACTAAACATATATTGTCCTGTTTCGTCCAGAAAGAAACGACATCACTCCCACAATTTGTAGGAACTTAAATCGTAAGTTTATTAGTAAAAACAGTTTTTAAGAACTGTTAAGAACCATATTAAATATACTTGTTTAGCTTTTCAATATATATTAGGTAATATTGATTGAATTATTTTTAGATAAATAGTGTAAATTAGATAATACAAAATAGGTAAGTTTTATGATATGTAGATTTTCACATCAGTGAAATATAGGAAAAATATTTAATCGCAGATATATAGCAATCCTATTTGATTTACAAACTACTGGTGGGGGCAGGCAATAGGTAACCCAAAAGAAGGCAAGTAACAATGTACTGATTTTATTCAAAATCAAATATGAGTCCTCTAGATGAGTAGGAACTGGTAATTAAATTTAGGCAAGGTGAATTAATGATAATTGATGAGTCATGGCTGTTATGGCGATGAATTACAAGGCAAGAACTTTACAGAGTGTCTTAGGCGATCGCAGCCAGCATAATATTAGTATTTACATGGGTTATACACAAACCCAACGAGCTTACCTTGAGTCTTAAAATAATCAAGGTAGTTGTCCCAATTTTTGAACTGGCTGAAAACCTTTATGATTCCTCAGGAAACTGATGCACAAGAAACGCCTGCGTCACCAAAAGGATGGCGTAGTTGGCGGGAAAATTTGATTTTGGTAGCGATCGCGTTATGTTTGGCAGTGTTAATCAGGACTTTTGTTGCCGAACCCCGCTACATTCCTTCGGAATCGATGGTTCCTACTTTATATGAAGGCGATCGCTTAGTAGTAGAAAAGCTTTCTTACCATTTTCAACCGCCCACAACTGGGGATATTATCGTTTTTCAGCCACCTGAAGAACTGCAACGCCGTGGTTATCCCAAAAATCAAGCTTTTATCAAGCGGGTCATTGGGCTACCTGGAGAAATTATCAAGGTAGCCAATGGTAAAGTTTATCTCAACGGTCAACTTCTGCAAGAAGACTATATTGCAGAACCACCAAATCAACCATTCCCACCCGTACAAGTCCCAGCAGACCAGTTTTTTGTCATGGGAGATAACCGCAACGACAGTAATGACTCCCGCTACTGGGGCTTTTTACCAAGACAAAATATTATTGGTCGGGCAGTATTTCGCTTTTGGCCTCTCAACCGTATTGGCTTGATTTAATTATTGAAATTTTCCCCAGCATCCAATGCATGGGGATTAAAAAACTCCGCGTTACTTTGCGTTTACCTCAGCGATCCTCCGCGTTTAAAAAGGTTAAAACCGCAAAAAATACATTAATTGAGCGATCGCCTCAGCAGGTAATTGCAATCGTCGTTGAAAATCAGCTACATTACGATATGGGCCGCTGGCTACTCTATTTTCAATCACTGCTTGGGCAAGAGACAAATCCATATATGGTATTTTTGCTAACGTCTCAACTGTCGCCGTGTTTGGGTTGACTAAATGGGTAGGATCAACCAAAGATTCGTGATCATAATAAACAAAACTCAGCAGTGGCTCTAAAGGCTTGATGCGCTGCACTGGCAAACTTAAAGCTGCTGCAATATCTTCAATACAATAAAATTTAACACCCGAACGCGACAATTCTACAAGCGATCGCGCTTGGTGAATCGACAATCCTGGTAAGCGTAACCAATCATCTACTGTCGCTTGATTAGCATCAATGCGGATACCTAATTGTGCCGCTATTTGAATTTCTTCCCCAGATTGCAATCGATAATAAGGATCATTGAGCAGTTTAGCCCGAAGTTTTTGCAACTTGAAGTTTAAAGGTAGCCAGTTGTTCATCATTTTCAATTGCATCAAGAAATTTGGTCAAGCAGCTGGCGGCGTTTTTGCTCAAATTCGTACTCAGAAATTAAACCATCTTGGCGTAGTGCATCCAACTCACGCAAAGCACTAGCTATAGTTTCTACTTGATTGCTAGTCTGCTGAGAAAACTTAACTGCTGACTTGCCTTGATTAAAATTGCGGTCAAAAGCTTCCTCATCTTGGGCTAAATACCAAACACCTTCAATCGCACTAGCCACCTTGGGGATAGGTGTCCAAGAAAGCAGAACATATAAAATTCCCCATAAAGGCTGCCCTAAATAAAACTTATGTAATCCAGAAATGGTCAGCGTCCCAGAAAAAGCTAAAATAGCAGCGATACTTCGACTTTTGCGCTTAGTTAACATAATTTACTATAAATTTACCACTTTCACAGTTTTCACAATTAAACAGCGATCGTAGCAAAATAGCTAGATAAAATCAGCATTGTGTAGTCTTGGTGAACAGCCAACATCTAAATATATTCTGATGCTATCTTAAAGTTTTCATTTGCGAATCTGACTACGATGTCTCAGAATGCGCTCCCATCAGCATGGCTAAAACTACTATCTGACCCTTTCGCTGTATTAGGAATACCTGTAACTGCTGATGAGCGTCAGATTAGTAAATGCTATCGTGCCTTAGCTAAACAACTGCATCCCGATCGCTATGTTCAAAGTAGTGATGCAAACCAAAAATTAGCCACAGCCATATTTACTAGCTTGATTAATCCAGCTTACGAACAAGTCAAGCATACACAAAAACGTGCAGAAACTGTAGCGACATTGCGTTTAGAAGCCAAAGCTTGGCAATCAAAAGCTGCGTCTGCACAAAATCTCGTGGTCGAAAAACTACTGAAAGCATCTGCACAAGCAGCCGCGAGTGTTTATGAACAAGCGATCGCTTCCTATGCTGAAAGCCAATATACATCGCTACAGCAAACCTACCAATTAACTCAACAGTTAAACCAACTGAATTTAGCTTATTTGGGCTTGCAGAAACCCCAGCCATCAATTCCTCCAGTCCCCACGGTGGTAATTTCCCAAGTTCAACATCAGTCAGATATAAATATCCCACCAGTTCCCATCAACTATGCTCAACGCCACTACCAAAGAGCCATTCAATATTGCAAACAAAAAAAATGGACACTAGCTGTAGGCGAGTTGCGCGATGCTATTAAATTAGAGCCAAACAACAGCGATTTTTATGCCTTATTAGGATTAGTACATTTCCATCAAAATCTTTTAGGCATGGCAAAAGTTTACACCCGACAAGCACTGAAACTTAACCCACAAAATCTCATAGCTTTAAAGTATGCTCATAAGCTAAAAATTAATGCCAACAACAGCATTCATCCTAAATCAATGGCGAAAGCAGTAGGTATTGCCGCTTTATTAAGCAAGTTTGTTCCCAGAATAGAAAGCAACTAAAGTCAAGTGTTGGAATTTCGGTGAAAAACCGTACATTAACCGAAGTTTGTTTTATATATATATCCCCTAGACTAGAATAAAAATATAAGCATCACTATAAGCGACTGAGGGTCAGCACTCAGTTAAGTGGAAGCAACATGGGATTCTTTGACTCTGAGATAGTTCAGCAAGAAGCAAAACATCTGTTTGAAGATTATCAAGCATTAATCAAGCTTGGTAACAATTATGGCAAATTTGACCGTGAAGGCAAAAAACTGTTTATTGAGCAAATGGAAGCCATGATGGATCGCTATCGCATCTTTATGAAGCGTTTCGAGCTATCAGAAGATTTTATGGCGCAGATGACAGTAGAACAACTAAAAACCCAGTTAGGTCAATTTGGAATTACGCCACAACAGATGTTTGATCAAATGCATTTCACCCTAGAACGGATGAAAGCGGAACTCGAAAAACAACCCTAGAGAATTTTAGATTTTAGATTAATTACGCATTATGTGGATTAGGAGCTAAAACCCTTGATTTATCGTTGTAGAGACGTTGCATTGCAACGTCTCCAAAGGAAAGATAATTCTTGATATTTCCTTGATTTGAATAATTCACATCAGACGTTAATTACCAATCCAAAATCCAAAATTTAAAATCTAAAATTAATTTGACTTAGGACGAGGAAACTTAGAAGGCGGCTTAAATTTTTCCACAGGAACACCTTTAAGTGCCTGAGTCATAAAATCCTTCCAGATGGGAGCTACCATAACACCGCCAGTAGCACCGTGGGCTAACTGTCTATTATCATCTCTACCCACCCAGACAGCAGTGGTTAGCTGAGGTACTGTACCAACAAACCAAATATCCTTTTCTGAGGATGTTGTACCTGTCTTGCCAGCAGCAGGACGACCTATGGCAGCATTTTTACCAGTCCCTTCAGTAATTACAGATGTCATGGTATCGATAATTGCTGCCGATGCCCAAGGATCAAGAACTAGCTTGGGTTTGGGTGTATTGTCTAGCAAAACATTGCCACTACTATCAGTGATCCGAGCAATAATAGTTGGTTGTGACTGCCAGCCGTAATTAGCAAAAGTGGCATAGGCACTAGCCATTTCCAATGGTGTAACGCCAATCGCACCTAAAGGTAAAGAAGTGACAGGTTCCATTGGACTCATAATGCCTAAAGTCCGGCAGGTTTCTATAACCTTAGACATCCCTACAGACTTACCCAGCTTGATTACAGGGATGTTGCGAGATACGGATAGAGCTTTACGAATTGTCATCGCGCCCCCGAAACTACCATCATAGTTTCTCGGAAAGTACCAACCGTCACCATCTCGATAGCTCACCGGCGCATCAATTACTGTTGTATCTGGCCCATACTTACCAGTAGCAAAGGCCGTATAGTAAACAAACGGCTTAAAAGAAGATCCTGGCTGACGCAGAGCTTGAGTAGCACGGTTGAATTCACTGGCCTTAGGATCTACACCACCTACTAGTGCCTTCACAAAATGGGTACGCGGATCAATCGCTACCAAAGCAATTTGATTTTTTGATAATCCTTGCCCACTGAGGGTTTTATGCCACTTTTTCACAGTATCTTCTGCCATAATTTGGAATTTGGCATCAACTGTGGTTTGTACGCGCATTCCACCTTTGAGTAAGGCATCACGACCAAACTTTTTCGCCAACTCCTGCGCCACTGTATTGCTGACATAAGGTAAGGCACTACCTTGGAAAGACCGAATTCTGCCTAGTTTGATTTCTTGCTTCAGGGCATCATCATATTCTTGCTGGGTAATCCACTTCAATTCCAGCATCCGCCCTAGCACTTCTTTTTGCTTCTGTTTTGCCAGCTTCATACTAGCAAACGGGCTGAATTCTTCTGGTGCTTGAATTAAGCCTGCCATCATGGCAGATTCAGCAATAGTTAAGGTTTCGGCTGATTTATCAAAGTAACTGCGGGCTGCTGTTTGTACACCATAATTATTGTGACCCCAATAAACTTGATTGAGGTACATTTCTAATATCTGGTCTTTGGACAAAATTTGTTCTAGGCGAATTGCCAACACGGCCTCAGCTAGTTTACGGGTAATGGCGCGTTTTTGCGACAAAAACAGATTTTTGACCAACTGCATGGTGATGGTAGAACCACCTTCTTTCACACCACCAGCTACAGCGTTAACTACGATCGCCCGACCAACACCTGTAGGATTAATACCATGATGATAATAAAAATGGCTGTCTTCACTAGCTAGTACCGCCCGTTTTAAATTGGGCGAAATTCTATCTAGTGGTACAACTTCACGGTTAGCTTCCCCGTGGACACTGGCTAACAGTTTTCCTTTAATGTCATAAATATAAGTCGTTTCTGAAGGCAAAAAGTTACGTAGTTGCCTAACATCCGGTAAATTACGGAAACTAATCGCTAAACCAACTAGCCCTCCAGCTACAATAGAGCTTGTCAGCATGGTTATTGATAAAAGAGTACCGCCAGTAATCTGACCAACTCCTTTTAAAAACTCAAAACCCGATGAAGGCCGACGTTGTGGTTGCTTATTTTCAAGAGTCCTAGACGACACGACGTTATCACTTCCTCACTTGTAGATTTAACTGTAATTCATCAAAATGCATCAAGATGGTTAATTTTTTGCAATTATATTAGTTTGGCAGATGAAAGATCGGACAAATCGCCAGTGAACATAACTAACTTAACTTCTCAAATAAAAAGTGTAGTAAAAAACGAATCTCCTATTATGGCGCATGATTTTTCTTGGCTACATCGTGGCATAGTGGAAGTATTCCCACAACCTACTGATATTGATAGCGAAATTGAAAGTTTAGAAAAGCGTCTAGCAAATACTAACAGACCTCTCAGGGTGAAGTTGGGAATTGACCCTACGGGTGCTGATATTCACTTTGGTCATAGCATACCAGTACGAAAACTGCGAGCGTTTCAAGATGCTGGTCATACAGCAGTTCTAATTATTGGTGATTTTACAGCACGCATTGGCGACCCTACAGGTAAATCGGAAGTGCGTCGTCAGCTGACAGAGGCTGATGTGGCACAAAATGCCCAGACTTACTTAGATCAAGTGCGTCCTATTTTGGATTTTGACACACCCGGACGGTTAGAGGTACGTTATAACTCCGAATGGCTTTCCCAGCTTAATTTAGGAAAAATTTTAGAGTTACTCTCTACTATGACGGTAAGCCAAATGCTTGCCAAAGAGGGATTTGCTGAACGCTACAAAAAAGAGAATCCAATTTTCTTGCATGAGTTCCTTTATCCGTTAATGCAGGGTTATGATTCTGTGGCTGTTGAGGCAGATGTGGAATTAGGGGGAACTGACCAAAAGTTTAACATTGCTGTCGGCAGAGATTTGCAACGTCACTTTGGACAAAAACCCCAATTTGGCGTACTGTTGCCAATTTTAATTGGTACAGATGGCGTACAAAAAATGTCGAAATCTCTGGGGAATTATGTTGGCTTGTCGGAACACCCAGGACAAAAATATCAGAAGTTGCAAGGGGTTCCCGATAATTTGCTGGAACAGTATTTTGAACTGCTGACAGATTTACCTTTAGATAAATTGCCAGAAAATCCGCGCGATCGCCAGATGCTTTTAGCTTGGGAAGTGGTCAAACAATACCACGGCGAACAAGCGGCAAATGAAGCCAAAGAAGCAGCTAAAAGCGGTGGTAAAGAAGGTGCTGTGCCAGAATTTTCTCTCGCTGGTGTACCCCAGTTTCCTGCCAAGTTAGCGTTTCTACTCAACGCCAGTGGCTTGTGTAAAAGCACAGGCGAAGGTCGGCGCAAAATTCAAGAAGGTGGTGTACGCTTAGATGGCGATCGCATTACCGATATTGATACTACTTTCCCAGAACCTAGTGAATTATACGGACGTGTGCTGCAAGTTGGTAAAAATAAGTTTGTGCGTTTAGTACCTTAAATCAGTTATCAGTTATCAGATAAATAATCACTGCTCACTGTTCACTGCTCACTGTTCACTGCTCACTGTTCACGCTCACTGCTCACTGTTCACTGTGATTAATAAAATAATTGTCCCTTTGGATGTGCCGGATTTAGAAAGTGCGATCGCTCTGGTAGATAAGCTAGAATCAGTCAGCTTTTGGAAGGTTGGTTTAGAGTTGTTTACCAGCGTTGGGCCGCAAATATTGGAGTTTTTAAAGTCTAGGGAAAAGCGCATTTTCTTAGATTTAAAATTCCACGACATCCCTAATACTGTGGCTGGTGCTTGTCGGAGTGCATCGCGTTACGGGGTGGACTTATTGACAATTCATGCGACAGCCGGTAAAGATGCCCTCAAAGCCGCTACCGAAGCAGCCCAAGCTGGTGCAGCCCAAGCTGGTGTGCAACCGCCGAAATTAATTGCCATTACCTTGTTGACGAGTATTTCTGCCAGACAGTTAGCTTTTGATTTAAAAATTCCTCTAGAGTTGCCAGAATTCGCTCTAGAAATGGCACTGATGGCAAAAGAATCAGGGTTAGATGGGGCTGTATGTTCGCCTCAAGAAGTGGCACAGTTGCGACAGACTTGTGGGGATGAGTTTTTGCTAGTTTGTCCTGGTGTGCGTCCAACTTGGGCAGATAAAGGCGACCAAAAGCGATCGCTCACTCCTTCACAAGCTATCCAAGCTGGTGCAGACTATTTAGTAATAGGTCGTCCTATCACTGCTGCTGCTGAACCTGAGTTAGCCTGGAAGAAAATTTCTGATGAGTTAACCACAATATGAGCTAGAAGTTAGGGATTAGGGGCTAGTTTTTGGACTCAATACTTTTTTAAGTCAGTCAATTACTTACGGGAAAATTGCAAAACTCAGCATGAAAAAAGTTTCTTCCCCTATTCCCTACTCTCTCCTCCCAATTGTTATAACTTCGGCTTTCTGGCTGGTAATTGTTAGTAGTACTAATAACTCAGCATTGTCACAAACCCTCACTCCTTCTACACAAATAAATCGGGGTGAGAAGTTTGCTTGCCATGAACAAAATTTAGAAACATTAACTACTCAACTTCTACGCGATTTACCTAGCTATACTAACCGCGCCAGCCAACGTGGTCGCCGTCTCCGCAGAAGCAGTGATCTTTACAGTTATATGTTTATTGCAGGAAGACCTGAATTTCAACCTCTACCCTTAAATCCTGCTGGCAATAGTACATACGATCAAAAAAGTGCAGAAGAAGTTGAGCAAGTTTTTTTTACTACTTTAGCTCGGCAATATAAAGATGGAAAAGCAATTGAATTAGAAGAATTTCATTGGGTATTTCTAACAAAAACTAAACTTGGTTGGCGTTTAGTATTAATGTTTACCCAAACTGGCGGCTATCCAAAACAACAACCACCAACACCGCCACGAGATAGTAGTAATGGTACAGTTGCCCAAGGGATTAAAGCTTGGTTGCGGGATTGTCAAGCAGGAAGTGTACGTATCCGAACTAGGGTTTAAGCTTTTATAGGGGATGCGATCGCTCATCATCCTAAAATAATTTGTAGAAGATTTTGTAATTCTTGGCAATCTATTTCTTCAAGCCGTCCTAATGTTTTAATCACTAGTTCTTTATCAATAGTTGTCAAAACTGGTTTAATAATGGAAGGTTTAATTAGTCCAGCTGCTTGCCACTTAGTTATATTTATTTCGCCAAAAGATGTTGCTGGGTTAGTTTGACTGGTTACAGCTATTACTATCAAATCTGAACGCTCACGTTGATACTCAATAGAACTGATAACTATCGCGGGACGTTTTTTAGTAGTAGTTTGGTCAGTAAAAGGAAAGGGTACTAAAACAATATCTCCGAAGTTAAAGTTTGTCATATTCAGCATCATCAGGATTATCCCAGATTTTTTGCAAAGCTGGTTCAGCTAGCTTTGCCGCTGCTAGGATAAGCATTTGGTCTGAATCTTTTTGAGCTAAGGAATCTATAAACTTGTCAATTAACAAAATTTGTTCAACCGACATTCGGCTGATTTTTTCTACTAGCCTTTGCTTTAAACTGTCATCAGTCTGCATTATTTACGCTCTCCAATTATTACTTTGTAGTAGAATATTGCAGGAACGGCAGTTATTGAAACAGTCAAGCTAAATTTTAGCTTCATGAAAGACTTTGCTTAATTTCATCATACTTAGCACGCACCGCCTGGATATCTTGCCACATTAACCATTTAGGACTGCCTTTTTCCTTTGATGGATTACGCAATAAGTATGAAGGGTGGAAAATTGGCATACACAAACGTCCTTCCCACTCTATCCATTGTCCACGAATTTTTGTAATTGCTTGCTTTTCGCCTGTTAAACCTTTGAGTGCTGTTGCGCCTGTTAACAAAATAATTTTGGGATCAACTAGGCGAATTTGTTCTAGTAAATATGGTAAGCAAGCTGCCATTTCGCTAGGGGTAGGAACCCGGTTATTGGGTGGTCTACATTTATTGATGTTGGCAATGTAAACATCGTCTTCAGTAGTCAGTTTGACCGATGCTAAAATTTTCTCTAATAATTGCCCAGATCTGCCGACAAATGGTAAGCCTGTTTCGTCTTCGTTTTGACCTGGTGCTTCGCCCACAATCATGATTTCGGCGTTGAGATTACCCCTTCCTACTACTGCATGAGTGCGAGTTTGCCCTAATTCGCAACGCTGACACTGGTTACAGTGCTGGGCTAACTCGCTCATGTGGGTATAGGTTCCCGCAGGTATGGGAATTTTACCATCTGTAGGAATTAGCTCTGTGGGATTTGAGCTTGACTCATCGAAGAGGCTGAGTTGAATTTCGCTGCTCATGGAAATACGCTTGTTGGGGTCAGCACCTGATGTTAATTTCAGTAAAATCTTGCTAGAGCTTTTTATTGCTGAATACTGAAGATTAGCACGAGTTCCATTTTAGCAGCGAATTACCGTTAACAGTGAAAGCAGTAATTAGAGTAAACAGTTAACTGATAACTGTTTACTGTTGATATTGCATGGCCTTAGCGTAATCACCTAAGGCATAGCAAGCAACTTTGAGGCTAGCAAGGGTTTCTTCTTCAATGCGTCGGTCTTTAATGCTCCTAGCTAGGAGTAATCTTTGTTCATAATATTTAATGGCTCTTTTATAATCTCCTAAGGCTTCACTAGTCACCCCTAAACTACCTAAAGATTGTTCTTCGCTACGCTTGTCTTTTAGTTCTCTGGCTAATTGCAAACGCTCTTCATAATAAGTAATTGCTTTGCGATAATCACTGGTGGCATAACAAGCGTTGCCTAAATTTTTGAGTACCTGAACAGCACTGCGAGGGTTGTTGAGAAGGCGTGCTATTTTGACACACTGTTCATAATAAGCGATCGCTTTGGGATAATTGTCCAAAGCATACCAAGCATTACCCAAGTTCTTCAGTACCTGTTCTATGCCCCAGTTATCTTGAAGTTCTTCGACAATTTTTAAGCTTTGCTCTTGATACTCAATGGCCTGGATAAAATTGCCCGCAGCTTTATACACTAATCCCAAATTATTTAAGGCTGCAACCTGACTTCGCTTATCTTGCAATTTTTGAGTAATTTTTAAGCAGTCTTCTAAATATTTAATAGCTTTGTTATAGTCGTTCAGATGACGGTAAGCATTACCTAAATGCGAAAATGCCTGCATCTGCACAGATAAATTGGGTGTATCTTTTTTTAAGGCTAGACACTGCTGGGCGTAAGAAATAGTGCTTTTATAATCTCCAGAAGCGTAAGTTACTACTGCTAATAAAGATAAAGCCTGCTCTTGTTGCTGTATATCACCAACTGCCTGAAATAACTCTAAAGACCTTTGCAACGACTTCAACGCCGCTATTAAGTCTCCAGCTTGCTGCTGTTGCACTCCTTGTCGGAGCAATTTAGATGCTTCTAATATTTGAGCATCATTTTTTTCAGCCAGTACCATCTCTCCAGACGCATTTTGGTCAAATTCATGGGTAATGGTGTTGCGCTTGATGGTTTTGAGCTTGGTTGCAGGCACTGGCGCGGGAGAGGTATTGTTGATGTTATTTTTCCATTCACCGTCTGACATCGACCAATTCCTGTTAAGTGGGCTAATAAATCAAGTTTGCCCAAAATTCAGGTTTATCTTTCATACACAACGGATGACTGCTGGTTTGGTATGTGTGGCAATTGTTCATCTAAGCGATCGCCATTACCATTTAAAATCATTTAGCAAATAATTAGCTATCATCCACATAACTTAAACCCGGACTGTACTACTAAGCCTAATCTATTCATGGGACTTTTTGTATTCCATACTTGTTCAAATTCTGCTCTAGTGATGCCAAATTCTTGAATATCTCTTTCTTCTATCGGCTGATCACATAACATTCCGTAATCATCTAAAAAGTGATTACTGTCATAAAACAGTACGTTGCCGTTTTCGTAGACTTCTATCTGTCTTACGGGATACAAATTATGACCAATTTCTAGAAAATAGGTGCTAGTACCCCAAGCATCGAACTCACCGCCCAGGGTTTCATCCCAAAACCACTTGCAATATTTCTTGACATTGGTTGATAAAGACATAGTTTTTTCCTCCTTTGAAGGATTCCTACTCTCAACTCAAATCTACAAAAAATACGCTTTTTGACAGTCTAAGCTAACATCTATAAAAACGTTAAAGGCTTAGTATTTGTGTATAATTCAGATGCTAGACAAAGTAGCTATCTTAATGGATGTAACACTTGGAGATAGTTATCCCTAAAATATATATTTTGCTATATCTGCAAGAACTAATAATTACAACGACAAATTATTTTACAATAAAGTTCTTGGCCTTGAGGCTGTCAGCGTCAACGCAGGATATCTCGCACCTCCATTAAAATTATCCCTAACATATTTTTACCGCTACCATCGGCCCCACAACCCCAGTAGTAATCAATAGGCGAATTTTCAATAATTTCTGCATTACCTGTATAAAGTAGAATTTCCTTGATATCCGTATGAGTTTCAAATTTGCGTAACACCGCTTGTTTCATAATATTGTCTTTTACTTGCTCCCAGTCTGGACGCAGAGGACGGCTTCTTTCGCGTCCCATATTCGCAGCATCTTTAGGCGTTTTTGCTAGACGAATTTGTTCTAAATGAACAGTACCGACAAACTTTTGTGCTTGAAAATAATGTTCACTCGTATACCAGTACAAATCATCTAATACAAAGCCGTGGGGCGAAAAGTTAGAGAAGCAGCCGTATTGTTCACGGATGCTATAAAAATAAATAGTCATAAAATGATGAATCTACTACGTTTCTAGCTTATTAATCAATTCTTGCAATTTTGTGAATACAGCTTCAGCATGAGCTTTTGCTTTTACATTTGGCCAAGCATAAACTATATTCCTATCAGGTGCTATCAGGAAAGTTGAGCGAACAATTCCCATATATTCTTTACCCATAAATTTTTTCAACTGCCAAGCACCATAAGCCTCTGCTAGTTGATGGTCTGGGTCACTTAATAAGGTTATTGACAAGCTATATTTATCAATAAATTTGCAATGAGACTTCCCTGAGTCGGGACTTACGCCTAAAATTTTTGCTCCTAATTTGCTAAATTCTGGGTTCAATTGAGTAAAGTCTTTAGCTTCTGTGGTGCAACCTGGGGTGTCATCTTTGGGATAAAAATAAAGGACAACCCACTGACCTTGAAAATCATCTAAAGTAACTAAATTGCCGTTTTGGTCTGGGTTAGAGAAATTCGGTGCAGGTTGTCCAACTTGGGGAATATTGCTCATTATCCGAGTGAGAAAAATTACGCGCCTCAAAATTTTACCTGGAGCAGGCGATCGCTTCCCTGCTAAATTCTGCTTTTAGCTTAATATTTGTTAATAATTGATATAGACGATATACAATCAAACCGCAAACACACCTGATTGAAGTCATCGTCACCTTGATTGTCCACCTAGACTTTTATATATACTTAACATCAAAAATTACAATTCATGCAACGTAAATTTACTAACCGGGATGAGTTGATAGCTTATCTGCGTGAACAGTTTCCTCAAGCCGCAGAACGAGATAACCATATCAGCGATACTATAGGGGGACGCAAAGCCGCTCAAAAAGTGTTACAAAAAGTAGACCCAGCTGCCTATAGCAAATCACGTAATTTTTTAACAGGCGCAGTCACAAAACTTTCACCCTACATTCGCTATGGAGTTTTGAGCCTAGCAGAAATTAGAGATTACGTGCTTGATAACTCTAAACATCCAGACGATACCACAAAGCTCATTAATGAATTAGGCTGGCGTGACTATTGGCAGAGGTTGTATGTCAAGCTAGGCGATAATATTTGGCAAGACCAAGAAGAATATAAAACTGGTTATACGCCCCAAGACTACACCACAGAGTTACCTCAAGATATTAAAGAAGGTAGCACAGGGAGAGTGTGCATTGATAGTTTCAGCCAGGAGATGCGTGAAACTGGCTACTTACACAACCATAGCCGGATGTGGCTGGCGGCTTATATCGTCCATTGGCGGCGCATTCGTTGGCAAACAGGTGCTAAATGGTTTTTAGAACATCTTTTAGATGGTGATCCTGCAAGTAATAATATGTCTTGGCAGTGGGTTGCTAGCACTTTTAGCCATAAACCATATTTTTTCAACCGTGAGAACTTAGAACGCTACACGAAAGGAATTTACTGTCAGAAATGTCCGCTTTATGGTCATTGTGACTTTGAAGGTAGCTATGAAGAATTAGAACAACGGCTATTTCCTAAAGGTGAATTTAATCAGAAACCTAATAGTCAAAGTTGGCAACGTGGTAAGAGAGGTAAAAAATGAGTAAACCAATTATTTGGGTACACGGAGACTGTCTTAGTCCATCCAACCCTGCACTTCAAGAATACCCCGATGCCCCGGCAATTTGGGTTTGGGATGATGCTTTGATTGAAGAATGGCAATTAAGTCTAAAACGCATTGCCTTTATTTATGAATGCTTGCTAGAGTTACCAGTAGAAATCCGGCGTGGTAATGTGGCACAGGAAATTTTAGCTTTTGCTAAAGAGCATAATGCTAATTTAGTAATCACAGCCGAAAGCCCTAGCCCCAGATTTGATAATATCTGCGCTGAAATCGAAGCTTCTTTGGAATTGGAAGTTTTAGCAGTAGAACCATTTTTTGAGTATGAAGGTTATATCGATTTAAAGCGGTTCTCACGCTATTGGAAAGTAGCTGAAAAATATGTTTTTGAATAATAACGAACCGCAAAGGGCGCAAAGTACGCGAAAGGGAAAGAAAAAGATAAGGAATAGAACCAAGTTTCACCCAGCAGAATTAATGCGATGAACAACTAGTCACTATACAATAGGTAAAGTCACAATCTAGACTATGCTAATTTTTGTTTTTTAATGGGGGTGGAGGGACTTGAACCCTCACGACCGTTTAAGGTCAACGGATTTTCATTCTCTTGCAGCTTTCACTACTGCCTAGTAGTTTTATCTACCTTGGGCTTTGAGAATTGGACTCTCCCTTTACCCTCGACTTTACGTTAGGGTAGCTCCCGTCGAGTCTCTGCACCTTCCCTTTAATTTTTGATTTTGGATTTAAATGGAGTCCAAGATCTAAAATTTTTGGGCTTGGCTCAGGATTGCCTTGTCTGGAAACAGATTTAGGTTTCCCTGAGTTTGAGAGCTGACACTTGAAAGATTTCTCGATCAAGGCTCAGTTAGCTAAGTCCGTAGCGTCTGCCATTCCGCCACACCCCCAGATTTACTTAGGAGTCAGTTATTTTTTGGAGGCAGCAAATACCTCCTTATCTATCCAACATCAATTGTGCATTTTTGGCAACTAGATTTCAGAAATTTTGTCTAGGTTATGCGATCGCTGCTTTTTTCTTAGCAATTCACATTAGACAGGTATCTTAAAATCTGAGTGAACAAGCACGCCGATTTGATACTGGCTTTGCTATTGTAGCATCATCCTGAGTTTTGTCCAGGTAAAAGTGCGGAATTTTTGGACAGTTATAAAAAAGCTTTATAGTTTGACTTTCCTGTGGCTGCACGTTCAGCCTATGATGGGAAACAGATGCACTGAATGGCCTTGTCTATAAAGAGAAAAAATCTATGATCGTAGCCCTGCTGTATCTGAGTTTGGCTGGAGCTTATCTATTAGTCATCCCCGTGGCTGTACTGTTTTACCTCAAACTGCGCTGGTATGTAGCTAGCTCATTTGAGCGTGCTTTTATGTACTTTTTGGTTTTCTTTTTCTTTCCCGGTTTGTTAGTTCTATCACCTTTTGTAAATCTCCGACCACAACCGCGAAAAATTGAAGTCTAACGAGATTGGTAGGTCATAACTCTCATGCGACGCATTGACGCTATTGGAATTGGCTTGGGTATTTTTATTGCTGGCGGCTTGGCTTATGTGGGATTACAGCTATTTGGTTTAGATAGCCAACAAGCTGGGATATGGAGCCAAGCTGTGCTAATGATTGGGTTGATTGGTTGGTTAGGCACTTATCTTTTCCGCGCTGTCAATCAAAATATGACCTACCATCAACAACGGGAAGAGTATGAACAAGCTTTTTTCCAAAAGCGGCTGGACGAACTTACACCCGAAGAACTAGAAAAAATTCAAGCTGAGATTGAACAAGAAAAGCAATCTCAGGTGTAAAGTGATCGTTTTATGAGTCAATAGTCAATAGTCATTGAAGAAGGGAACAGGGAACAGGGAACAGGCAATAGGGAAATTTTTCAGAATTTTCTACTTTTTATTCCTGATTCCGGGGATAAGACATATTGACTTCCATAAGGATTCCCAGTTTTCTAGTTTCTAATTAATTCTTTTGACTATTGAACGCCAGTCGCTACAACGGAGGAAACCTCCGCAACGCGCTGGCTCCCCTTGACTTTTGACTTTTGACTTATGACTGCCATTTCTGATCGCTTTGAAATCTTAAGACGGAATCAAGAGTGCGCTCTGATTCCGTTTATTACTGCTGGTGACCCAGATTTAGCAACCACCGCATCTGCTTTGAAAATTTTAGATAGCAGTGGTGCTGACATGATTGAATTGGGTGTTCCTTATTCTGATCCTCTGGCGGATGGGCCAGTAATTCAGGCGGCAGCTACCCGTGCTTTGCAAAAAGGAACGAAATTAGAAGCAGTGCTGGAAATGCTGCAAGAAATAACTCCCAGCCTGCAAGCACCAATTATTCTGTTTTGTTATTACAACCCGATTTTGCATCGCGGAATTGAAAATTTTCTTCAGCAAATTGCGGCGGCTGGGGTAGCAGGGTTGGTAGTACCTGATTTACCCCTTGAGGAAGCTGCTGGTTTGTTAAAGCCGGCTGGAGAGATGGGGATTGATTTAACATTATTGATAGCACCTACTAGTTCTGCTGACAGAATCGAAGCCATCGCCCGTGCTTCCCAAGGATTTATCTATTTGGTTAGTGTGACTGGTGTCACCGGGATGCGATCACAAATCGAATCGCGGGTATCAGATTTACTGCAACAAATTCGTAATGTCACTGACAAACCAATTGGTGTAGGATTTGGGATTTCCCAAATTGAACAAGCCCGTCAGGTAAAAGAATGGGGAGCCGATGCAGCAATTGTTGGTAGTGCTTTTGTCAAGCGTCTTGCAGAAGGTACTCCTGAAGAAGGACTAAGTGCGATCGCTCAATTTTGCCAAAGTTTAAAAGCTGCTCTGGTTAAATAGGGAATAGGGAGTGGGGGAAGAGGCAGGGGGGCAGAGGAGAGAAGAACAAAGGACAAATGACCACTGACCATTGACTCTTTAAGAAAAAGTAGATTAAGAAAGTATAACAGTATAGTTTTTTTACCTTGGTTTAGTAGACAATTTGACGTTTATAGTCTTGAATATTAACAGCAGATTGCAGGCTGTAAAAAAACTAGCTAATACTGCCGCTTATACTTAAAGTATTAGGTAAAGTTGAGTAAGCAAAAAACTATGAGTGTGAGAGTGTGTCAGTCACAAAAAAGAACGTCGCAGTTGAGGGGCAAAGGCGATGAGTGAGAGTATGGCATTTATCGGTGGAGTCGCTGTGGCTGGGCTGGCGGCTCTTGTTTTGCTCAAGGGAACAAATACTCCCTTACAACCTAATTTTGCTGTTGCACCCCAAATCCCCACGGTAATGGCACCTCAGGTAATGCAGCCACCCGCGCAATACCCTCCTTACGGACAGCAACCCTATCCGAATACACAGCCACCCACTGCACTTAACCCTGAGATACGGGCAGAAGTTGATCAGTTAAAAGCTGAATTGAATCGTTTAAAAACCGATAATGAACAGCTAAGAGGCGCAAACCAACGACTATTTGATAATCAGAACGCCCAGCAGTTGCTATTAGCCCAGCAAAACAACCAAAAAGTAGCATCTGAAGCGTTTCAGCCTCAAAATGCTGCTTGGTGGTCATCACCAATCGTTTGGGCTGTGGGAGGTGCAACACTCACGGTTGGTGGCGGTATAGTTGTCGCTGGAGTATTGGCTTTGTTTGGCCCACGTAACCGTCCTACCCGTACAGTACAGGTTATTCATCCTTATCAAGGCTCAACAACGCCTTTAGTTCCCGTTCGTCGCGCTGAGTTTCTGCCCCCTTCTCGTGGCGAAGCTAGACGAGTAGAAGCACCAGAATACGACGAAATGCATTAACAATAAAATATTTGGAATTTGAAAAAGCATAAGGTGAAATTTTCGCCTTGATGCTTAATTTTTTATTTATTGCTAATTATTGTACAGTGACAAGCACTTGTACAGTAAAGATTTTAGTAACCTAAGAGGGTGTTTGAAAAGTCAGGCAGGGTGTAAAAAAGCTCTCTTAGTATAAGCTGTGAATGAATAGTAAACAGCACCGAGAGAGTGAGATGAGTAAAGTTCACACCAGCAATCTGACCCGTGACCAATATGAATTTCTCAGTGACTTGATTCCAGAGGCAAAACCCGGTGAACGCAAGCGTGAAGTTGATATGTGGTCAGTCTTGCAATGAGCCGTATTATACTGAAGCGACTGGCTTATTTTTTGACTCCCTAAAACTTTTCAAACATCATCTAAATAATCGAGTGATATGATGTTTGGCTAGATGCTTGTTAGTTATTGCTAGGATTTGATATAGCAAACTTAAATGATATCCAAACCAATCTATTGCCTGCGCCACGAGTAGTTTGTAAATTAAATAGGATTGCTATATCAGTAATGTCATCTCTGCATAAATTTTTAATTGCAACAATTAAGCCTACATCTTTTGCTAACAACAGAAGTACTTCTATATCAGTTTTATTGTGGTTAATTCTCAGTTTGGGATTTGGAATATTTTACGGCTACCTGGGACTACAGAAAGCTTTCAAAAGTGAATATGTTGTTCAAGATGATGCAAGAGAATACGTATTTTGGATGCAGAGGTTTGTCGATTCTGAATTATTTCATAATGATTTAATAGCTGATTATTTCAAATCGATTACGCCGTTAGGATATGCCAGTGTTTATAAGCTAATGGCTTATCTAGGCATTAATCCTCTATTGCTGAGTAAAATCTTACCTATTTTTTTAGGTTTGATTATAACAAGCTATTGTTTTTGGCTGTGTCTGGAAATATTTCCAGTTCCACTTGCGGCTTTTATTAGTACTTTGCTACTAAATCAAAGTCTCTGGTTTAAAAGTGACTTGGTTTCTGCTACGCCTAGGTCTTTTTTATACCCTTTGATATTAGCTTTTCTTTACTATCTTGTGCGCGAATCTTGGGTTAGTATCTGTTTGGTAATTGTGTTTGCAGGATTATTTTATCCAATACTGCTATTCATTTGTCTAGGGATTTTACTCCTGCGGATGCCCAAAAATTATATTTTACTTGCCACAATCTTAGGATTAGGATTTTTAGCAATATTGCCTTACGCTTTCATGGCTGCTCAATATGGGCCAAGTGTTA
This sequence comes from Nostoc sp. FACHB-152, assembly GCF_014697475.1. Lineage (GTDB taxonomy): Bacteria > Cyanobacteriota > Cyanobacteriia > Cyanobacteriales > Nostocaceae > Nostoc_B. The sequence goes on along the minus strand of NZ_JACJRV010000028.1, from coordinate 31,070 downwards.
GTGGTACTCAAGCCTTAACAATGCCAGAATACTGGCCAGATGGCAGGCATCCTTTTTTTAATGACAATCCCTGGAAATTTTGGTTGATTGGACAACATAGCGGTATATTACCACCGTTGCTGCCGCCTTTTATTTGGATGGGATTGTTTTTTCCAATGGTATTGCAACATTGCGATCGCTTTCCTCTAATTAGATTAGTTAACAGTAAAATCAAGCTATTATTACAAATTGTCATAGTATCTTTAATTTTATATTTTGCCGCTCATGCCTTATTACTAAAGCTGTTTTTCCCAACGCGATATATAGTTCATACAATACGAATTGTCATGGCGATCGCTAGTGGTATTACTTTAACGGTAATGTTAGATAAGTTTTTCTTGGCTAATCAACAAATGAATGCTGCGGGAAGAAAACGCAGATTTTGGAGATTAGGATTGACAATATTTGTAGCGGCTGCACTTTTTCTATATCCTAATTTGTCAGGACGTTTCCCAACTACAGATTACAGAGTATCTAGAGAGTTAAATTTATATAAATTCCTGCAACAGCAGCCTAAAGAAACCTTGGTTGCTACTCTCGCGGATGAGGCAGATAATATTCCAACTTTTGGTCAAAGACCTATTTTGGTTGGTAGAGAATATGCGCTTCCGTTCCATATCGGTTATTACTCCCAAATTCGCCAACGCAGTATCGATTTGATTCGCAGCCAATACAGTCTTGACATAACAGCAGCAAAACAATTGATTCAAAATTATGGCGTAGATTTTTGGTTACTGGAACGCACAGCTTTTCAACCTGAGTATTTAACAAAAAAAACCTGGCTAAAAAGTTTTCAACCAGTGTTTGCTGAAGCTTTAGATAATTTAGAACAAGGGAAAATTCCGGCGATCGCCAAATTAGTATCTCGCTGTTCTGTTATAGAAACAGAGAACTTTTCTGTATTAAAAGCGGACTGTATTTTAACTTCACCGTGAAGGTATGCAAGAGAGCGGGGGGATAGGGAGAATGAACAGTAACCTCTCCCCTGCGCCTCTGCTCCTCTATACCCCAATACCCTTAGTCCTATATTAAGGAATTCCCTAAAAGGCAAAACTCGGTAGGATTTCTGGGATATCCTTAAGTAAGTTAGAGATTTGCCGAAGAATAAGTAAGAATGAAACTGGCAGCAAGAGTAAGTCAGGTAAAGCCTTCTCTAACCTTAGCGATCGCAGCTAAAGCTAAGGCCATGAAGGCAGAAGGTATAGATGTTTGTAGTTTTAGTGCTGGAGAACCAGATTTTGACACCCCAGCACATATCAAAGCCGCAGCCACCAAAGCTTTGGCAGAAGGCAAAACCAAATATGGCCCCGCCGCAGGAGAACCAAAGTTAAGGGAAGCGATCGCCCAGAAGCTGAAAAATGATAATGGTTTAGATTACAAGGCAGAAAATGTCATCGTCACTAATGGCGGTAAACATTCTTTGTACAATCTGATTGTGGCGTTGATCGATCCAGGTGATGAGGTAATTATCCCGGCTCCCTATTGGCTCAGTTATCCGGAAATGGTAACTTTGGTAGGTGGTGTATCAGTAATTGTCAACACCGATGCTTCCACAGGCTATAAAATTACACCTCAACAACTGCGCCAAGCCATTACCCCCAAAACTAAGTTATTTGTCCTCAACTCCCCATCCAACCCGACTGGGATGGTTTACACGCCAGATGAAATTAAAGCTTTGGCAGAGGTAATAGTTGATGCAGATATCCTTGTGGTTTCCGATGAGATTTACGAAAAAATTCTCTACGACGGTGCAGAACACATTAGCATTGGTTCTCTAGGTAAGGAAATTTTTGACCGGACTTTTATTAGTAATGGGTTTGCCAAAGCTTACTCGATGACAGGTTGGCGACTGGGTTATTTAGCCGGGCCAGTAGAAGCTATCAAAGCAGCCAATTCCATTCAAGGCCATAGTACATCGAATGTTTGTACTTTTGCCCAATATGGTGCGATCGCAGCTTTACAAGATTCTCAAGACTGTGTAGCCGAAATGCTTCAAGCTTTCACCAAACGGCGACAAGTCATGTTAGAGAGAATCAATGCTATTCCTGGTCTCTATTGTCCCAAACCAGACGGCGCATTTTATCTGTTTCCCGACATCAGCAAAACCGGACTCAAATCTTTAGACTTTTGCAACGCCTTAATAGAAGAACATCAAGTTGCAGTTATTCCCGGAATTGCCTTTGGTGCAGATGACAATATCCGCCTTTCCTACGCCACCGATTTAGCCACCATCGAAAAAGGATTGGATAGGTTAGAAAAATTTGTGCGCTCAAGGATTTAGGGTTGTTAATATTGGTCATTTGTCATTGGTCATTTGTGATGACAGATGACCATATAAAAACCTAAAAACTTTATAAACCTGTCCCCTATCACTTATCACCTATCACCTGCTTTAAAGGAATTGCCATGACAAACTCTGTACCTTTACCAAAAGTGGAAGTAAACTGCAATTTACCCTGATGTTTTTCAGTAACAATCTGGTAACTGATAGATAAAGCTAGTCCTGTACTTTTCCCAACAGGTTTAGTAGTAAAAAAGGGATTAAATACTTGTTTTTGTAAATTTTTAGGAATTCCAATTCCATTATCAGCAATGCGAATAACTATTTGTTTATCAGCATTAAGTTCAGTTTGAATGCGAATTTGACCTTTTTTCCTAATTAATGAAGTAGACGCAATTTCTTCATCTTGATGCTGGTGGGTAGGACGATTAACAAATGACTCTTGTATGGCATCAATTGCGTTTGTTAGAAGATTGATAAACACCTGATTAAGTTCTCCAGGGTAGCATTCCACCAGTGGCAAGTCAGCATATTCTTTGATAGCTTCAATTGCTGGATAATCTGGTGTAGCTTGGAGACGGTTCTCTAAAAACATGAGTGTACTATCAATACCTTCATGGATGTTTACTTTTTTTATTTCTGCCTCATCTAAGCGTGAGAAATTTCGCAGAGATAGCACAATTTGTTTAATTCTATCGGCTCCAACTGCCATCGAAGTTAGCAATTTCGGCAAGTCTTCTATCAAAAAATTTAATTCAATAGCTTCTACCTCATCTTGAATTTCTGGTACTGGTTGGGGATAGTGATGTTGGTAAAGTTGCAGTAATCTCAGCAAATCTTGGAGGTATTCATTCGCAGGAGTAATATTACTATAAATAAAGCTGACTGGGTTATTAATTTCATGTGCTACTCCTGCTACTAACTGACTCAAGCTAGACATTTTTTCAGATTGAATCAACTGAGCTTGAGTTTGTTGTAATTCTTTTAAAGTTTGCTCCAGTTCTTGTGCTTGCTGTTGCAATGTTTTGCGTTGTTGACTAAGCAGTACAACCTGCATTTTGGCTCGTTGAGATAGTTGTATTTGTCGCCAAGCAATAATTGTTGCAATTCCCAGCAGTCCACCCAATATGGAAGCAAGTAAATTCAGCGCGTGTAGTTGAGATTCAATATTTTCACGCGGGATAACCAATGCTATCGACCAATTTGCTTGTTTGAGATGAAAATAAGCAACATATTTTTTAGTGCCATCAATAGGAATGAGTTCAATTCCTTGCTCTTTGTTCACCATCCGACTAGCAAGTGTCGCTAAGTTAGAATCAGTTGACTGTAGAAAACTGGGGGCAGGTTTTTCTTGCGTTGACATCAGCGCAGAATTAGGATGAATAATTGGCTCTCCCTTGGAGTTAAGTGCAAATGCGTAACTACCATTACCGTATTGCAGTTTATTAACTACTTGAGTAATTCGGTCTACTTTCAAGCTACCGTTTAACACTGCAATAGGACGACTTTTAATGTCATAACTTTGACGAATAGGAGCAGCAATTGCCACAGAAGGAATTCCAGTAGTCCTGCTGATGAAGGGATCTGATATGTTGACTTGTCCTGCTAGTGCTTTTTGAATAAAATCCCGATCTTTGTTGTTGGTATCAGTTTTACCTACCTCACTGTTGTAATAGGAACCGTTAGGTAGCGAAACTGCAATTTTAAAAAATCTATCAGTGTGCTTAATTTCTGCCTTTAAATATGGTTGAATAACAGCCCAATTTAAGGAACGCGCCACTTCTGTATTCGCAATAGTTTGAATTTCCGTAGAGCAAATTGCTAACCATTGATCAATCTCATCAGTTCCTTGACGTACTTGAAGCAGAGCTTTTTCCTGAAGTTGTTGAACAATTAATTCTTTGACTACCAAGTAACTAGTAATACCAACTATGCCTATTACTAAAGTAGAGCCAATCAAAATCAGTGGTGTTTTCAAATTAGGTAGTTGCTTTTTTAGCACAGATTTGTATTGCCTAACTTGAAACAAGTCACGTAATAGAGGATAGGGCATGACAGGTATTACTGAGAAACTTTAGGTATAGATATTACCTATATTTCCCATAGCATCAACTGTTTGAACATACAGTAGAAAACAGGATTGAAAGGCTTTATTCCATCTCTCTTTGCTGTAACATTCCCATCAATTTCCGCTTGCGGGCGTGGGTTGCCATTAATTTGGCTCGATATTTTGACCAGTCAGCTTGTCTATTTGATGCTAAATAAGCGGCGCGGGCTTTTTTTAACCACTCGACTGCGGCATCATAATATTCGGCTTTCCCTGCATTCATAATTGATTCGGCACGGCGAGAAGCATGGCTAATCACCCATTCAGGACGATAGGGAATGGCAGAATTCATGACACGATGAATAATATCACTCTGATATTCACTCAGTTCATTTGCGATCGCAATTGCATCATCTATCAGTCCTTCTTGTAAGAAAATATCTACCTTGACGGGGCTAGTTTCCCAACTACTATAGACACGGAGAATCTTGAGCAAGTCGGCTTTAACGGTTTCCCATTCTTCGCCAGCCAAATCTTGAATATTTTGGTAGTCTTCTAAAGATGGGTGAGCCTGAAAAGCTATCTTTTTTGCCTGTAAAGCTGTTGTTTTGTTGCCTAACTTCTGGGCTAACTCACTTGTCCAAATTCCTAAGTCATACTGACAATTACCCGATAATTGCAAGCCAAGTTGAGCAATATGTAATGCTTGCTGCAATGCTCCCTGTTCTTTGAGAGTCTTCCCTAAAGCAAAGGCTTCTTCCATTGAATTCATTTCACTTTGGGCAGCTTCTAAGGCTTCTTCTACCCTACCGAGTCTGCCTAGCATCGTTAAGTATTGTCGAGTTTGCCCTTCCGCCTCGGCAAGATACAAGTATTCTTGATAACGCTCTTGACGTTCAAGAATTTTGAGCCGAATTAAAGCCAATTCATCGGCATAATCTGGAATTGTTGCTTCCCATGCTCCCCTTTCGCAAATCTTGCCTTGGAGGACTTGTACTAATGGCGGGTAATCCCAACCTTGGCGCAAAGCCTCTAAACTTAGACTAAAATCGACCTCCCATTCATCTTGCCAAACTTCCAAATTTACCTGGGTATCAATTTTTTCTTCCGGAGTGAGTTCAGCCGAGAGAATAGCTTCACACCAAGCATTATTTAATTCCCAAGCAATTTCGTCATATTCAGCACCATACTCCGCTACTTCGTACCAATTTTCGATACAGGTAGAAGTAATTGCCTCTAAAACTGCGATCGCTTTTTTACCTTCTCCCTGCTCGCTCCAATTTACCGCACTCTGTACTAAACTCAACAATTCTTCTGAAATTGGGTCTTCTTCACACCCATCCTCAAAATAGCGCACAGCTTCGTGGATGATTTGCCGTACTTGCCGACGCACAGGATTCGTATCAATAATATTTTGACGCAGGGATTTTAGCTTTTTTGGCTGGGCAACAGTATTTGTCATCCAGGTGACATGACGATCTATCGCTTCAATCAGCTGCGGCTGTTCTGCTACTAATTCTTGCACTAGCCGTTGAGTTTGCACATGATCTAGACGATCTAGTAATTGCGCCAATGTCGGACGATGCTCAATAATTTCTGGCTGGCGGACACAAACTAGCATAGTTGCCACAATGTGTTTACACCATCCGTCAAAGTTGTAGGCACAGGTACAATTTGCCGAGGTTAAACTATGACCATCAAAACTGAGGTTGACACGGTAAGGTCTAGCTTCACTGCCATCAACTTCTGCCTGTAGCAGATTACCGCGCCGAGTAATGGTATCAACAGCACCTGACTCAAAATAAGCCTCACCTCGTTGGTAAGACTTGGCGTTAGCGTAACGACGGATGGTAAATTCACTGATTTTGGGAATAGACATCGGGCAGACGAAGTGCGAAAATCCTATGCGTAAATATGAATTTAAAATTCAGGTTGGCTTTTTGGCTTATACCCATATTTGAATTCCCAGTCATACCCATTAGGCTGTTTCGGAAATTTCAAACAATACGATACTAGTACAATAAAGCAGCCGATAAAATGATTACTTCAACATTTAATTGATTTCTACACTGATATTTCTTAGTAGTTTCTAATACTAATTAACTAAGATTTTTGGGTAATTTATTGATGTAACAAAAAATAAAAGAGTGTCAAAGGTGAGCAACTATTTTTACAACCTGAATGAGCTATTACACTCTTCAAAAAAAATTAGCTACATCAGTATAAAATTAAATAAGTAAATAATGTTTACTAAAATTGTTAATAAATTTATCTATTCGCCTGCTAGCGTGAATCATAATAGTTGATTTAGCCACTCCCAACCTCAAGGGGTTGTCAGGATTGCTAGTCAAGTTGAGAATAGATAGGCGAAGCACACGGGGAAACTAACGTGAGTCAAGGATTTGATTACGATTTAGTAATTATTGGTGCGGGTGTAGGCGGGCATGGCGCAGCCCTACACGCGGTAAGCTGCGGTTTGAAAACGGCGATTATCGAAGCAGCAGATATGGGAGGAACCTGTGTCAACAGGGGCTGTATTCCATCAAAAGCTTTGTTAGCAGCAGCAGGACGTGTGCGGGAGTTACGCAATGCCCACCACCTCAAGTCACTGGGCATTCAAATTGGCAATGTGGAGTTCGATCGCCAAGCGATCGCTAATCATGCCGGCAATCTAGTCTCGAAAATTCAAGGCGATTTAACCAATAGCCTCAAGCGTCTGGGTGTTGATATCATTCGGGGCTGGGGCAAAATCGCAGGTACACAGAAAGTCACTGTCACGGGCGATGGCAGTGAAAAAACCATCACCGCTAAAGACATTATTCTGTCGCCTGGTTCAGTTCCCTTTGTCCCTCCAGGGATTGAAGTAGACGGCAAAACAGTTTTTACCAGTGACCAAGGCGTAAAACTTGAATCTCTACCGCCTTGGGTGGCAATTATTGGTAGCGGTTACATCGGCTTGGAATTTTCTGATGTTTATTCGGCTTTGGGCAGTGAAATCACGATGATTGAAGCCCTAGATCAGCTAATGCCAGGGTTTGACCGCGACATTGCCAAACTCGCTGAACGGGTATTAATTACCCCCCGCGATATTGAAACTAAAGTCGGCATTTACGCGAAACGAGTCATTCCTGGTTCGCCAGTGGTAATTGAGTTAGCCGACTTCAAAACCAAGGAAGATTTAGAAGTCTTGGAAGTCGATGCTTGCTTGGTAGCTACAGGACGCATCCCTGCTACCCAAAACCTCGGTTTAGAATCTGTGGGTGTGGAATTAGATAGACGCAACTTTATCCCTGTAGACGATCGCATGGCAGTGCTGAGTGCAGGTGAAGTTGTGCCACATCTTTGGGCAATCGGTGATGCCAATGGCAAAATGATGTTAGCTCACGCTGCTTCTGCCCAAGGTATTGTCGCTGTCGAAAATATCGTCGGGCGATCGCGTACTGTAGATTATCGCAGCATCCCCGCCGCCGCCTTCACCCACCCAGAAGTTAGCTACGTTGGTTTAACAGAAACCGCCGCTAAAGAATTGGGACAAGCAGAAGGTTTTGAAGTTGGTACTAGTAAGAGTTACTTCAAAGGTAACTCCAAGGCGTTGGCAGAAAACGAAGCCGACGGTATTGCTAAGGTAATCTATCGCAAAGACACAGGTGAAGTTTTAGGCGTTCACATCTTCGGGATGCACGCTTCTGACTTAATTCACGAAGCCTCCGCCGCCGTCGCTAACCGTCAATCTGTCCACACCCTCGCCCATCTAGTTCATGCCCACCCCACCCTCTCGGAAGTCCTAGATGAAGCCTATAAACGGGCAGTAGCTTAAAAAAGTATGAAGGATGAAGTCTGAAATATAAACTTCATCCTTTACTTTTCATACTTCACACTTCACACTTCATAGTTATATGCAAATCCGTCGCCGTCCACCTAGCCCAGCTATAGATGTATCCATATTGCGCTATCAGGTTGCCCTGCCAGATGCAGCACCCAACAATATTTTGGAAGAAATTGTCTGGCAAAAAGAAGTTGAAGTTGACCAAATGCGAGAAAAGCAGCCGTTGATAGAGTTGCAAAAACAAGCACTTTCTGCACCGCCAACTTTGGATTTTGTTGCCGCCCTTAAACAAGGTAAGACAAAACCAGCGTTGATTGCCGAAGTCAAAAAAGCTTCACCGAGTAAGGGTGTTTTACGGGAGGATTTTGACCCTGTAGCGATCGCTCTATCCTACCAGCAAGGTGGTGCTAGTTGTATTTCTGTATTGACGGATGTTAAATTTTTTCAAGGCAGCTTTGACAACTTAGCTAAGGTACGCGCCACCGTTGATATACCTTTATTGTGTAAGGAATTTATTATTTATCCTTACCAGATGTATTTAGCCCGGATTTATGGTGCAGATGCGGTTTTATTAATTGCAGCTATCCTCAGTGACCAAGACTTACAATATTTCATCAAAATTGCTAAAGCCCTGAATATGGCAGCTTTGATTGAAGTCCACAGCTTAGAAGAACTCGATCGGGTACTAGCTTTAGATGGTGTTTCCTTAGTGGGGATTAACAACCGCAATCTAGAAGATTTCACCGTAGACTTACAAACTACGTGCCAACTTTTAGAAGCTAGGGGTGAGCAATTACGTGAACGAAATATCTTAGTTGTCAGTGAATCGGGTCTACATACCCCCGACGATTTAAGTATAGTAGAAAAAGCAGGTGCAGCTGCCGTGTTGATTGGCGAATCATTAGTCAAAAAACCAGATCCAGAAGTAGCGATCGCCCAACTCTTACCTAAAAGTTATTAAAGGCGATGCTATATTGCTCTGTGCTGACGGCAACATCATCTCTACCGTATTACTTACCTCTTTGCTAAAACTTAATTCCTAAATACATACACCCTACAACTAAAAATTTGTTTCTTGTGTAACAATTCATAGCAAGAGATAAATTTTGATGAATACAAATTATACATCTGCAATATTAAGCCACATGGAGCAAATTCCTCTGCCGTCACCCATTCACTACGAGCTGATACTGCAACTTTTAGAAAGACAAACTATGTTAGCAGTCAATCAGAATCCAGATTTACGAAATCAGGTAAATCAGCTAATTATTACTCTCCGCAAAGCCGCAGTCCAACAAAAACGGCTAGAACAAATTTGTCAGGTTTCTTCTATGCCTGTGGATCACCGTTGGTCGCTCAACCATCATATCGCGGAGAGAGTGGTTGCTCCTGATTAATGCTGACAGCTTATTTGCTCTGATGGCTCAAAATGTCAGCAAACCATTTTTCTAAGCGATCGCCCATAGCTTCTAAAGAATACTCATCTTCTGCACGCTGACGACAAGCTAGGCGATCGATTTTATCAAGACGATGAATAGCTTCTACTAAACCTGGAACGCGATCGGGTTCTACTAAAAAACCTGTGTTACCATCCTCTACAATTTCAGCTAATCCACCTCGGCGATAAGCTATTACTGGTACTCCACAAGCCATTGCTTCTAAGGCGACTGTTGGGTAAGCATCGATCCATCGGGGCGTTGCTAATAAAGCTCTACACTTACCTAAGTGCTGTTGTAGCTCATAGGTCGGCAAAAATCCCATATATTCTATTGGAGCTTCAGGATATTGTTGATGAATTTGTTGCCAATAAGCTGTATCTTGCAACAGTCCAAAAATCTTCAGAGAAATACCTGTAATTTGAGAAGCAGCGACTGCATCCTCTAAACCTTTTTCTGATGCTATCCTGCCTATCCAAGCTAAAGAATTACTAGGTTGACTACAGAACTGATAAGCAGATACATCTACGCAATTACGGACATAAACAAATTTCTCAGCAAATGTAAAAGTATCTGCCTGAACTTTGCCTTGAACAGCAACGCTACCAGGAAACTCATTCGCTACCTTTTCAATAACTCTATCCATTGCATCTGTCAATGAACTCATACTGATGAAATGAGCGATCGGACAGTTAAAAAAAGACGTTAAATACAAAGGCAACCAGTCATAAGCAAAATTCAAAATCACATCATAATTTGCTTGCGCTTGCCGGGCATAATCCCACATATTCGCCAACACAGAATTACAGGGTATTAAAACCGGGTCAACCCGCAACTGATTTTGGGCCGGTATTTGGATTGCGCCCGGAATTTCTGTAATCGGTAAAGAACAAACCGAACCCTGTGGAGCCACAATCTCTATTTGGTGTCCTCTTCGCTGTAGTTCTTTGGCGAAATTTAATACATTTAATTCTACCCCGCCTCCCAATCCACTACCGATCGCACCAACTGGTGTGGACATAATTAATATTTTGTGTGATTTGTCTGCCATTGATTTTTTGAATGAAATTAATCAAGCTACAAGCTATTTCCCTGCTGTTAATTATGCTTACGGTAGCAACGGGCTGTAATCAGATAAGGATGAAATACTTCTAATAGTTTATTTTGCAGTGTCCCAAAGAAGCGATCAATAACTTTTGGATCGTCTAAATGGAAGGGAAACTCATAGTTGAAACCTTTAAAAAAATACCAATTCATAATAATTTTTCCCTGAGCCGTCAAAGCTTGATGAAATTTTAATAACTGCTGACTAGGCTCTGGTAAATGTTCTAAAACATCAAAACATAAAATAGTATCAAATACTTCTTGTTCTTGGGCTGGCATTTTTTGATAACAAGTTATTTTGTGTAATAATCCCATTTTTTTAGCTCGATACTTTACAAAATCAAGGTTAACAGGATTCAGATCGCAATAAATTACTTGCTTTACGTTGGGCGACATTGCAGCCCCAATTGTATGAGTGCCAATTCCACCACCAAAATCTAAAACTATACCTTGGGCATGGTCGGCAATTAATCTTAAAGTATCTCCAATGTATTCATGACTTTCTAAATGCCATGCACCAAGTTCAAATAAATAAAGTTCCCCAACCTTTTCACTATAAAAAGCATTGACTTGTTCCCAGTCAAAATCTTTGTGTCCTAAATCTTGAATCTCCTCACGTTTGTTTATTAATTTATTATCGAGAATCTCTGGCTCTAAATTTAAAAATTCTTGGAGATGTTGCTTCAAATAAAACGAGTTTTGCAAATAATTGTCCAAAAAGCTAGGGGTAGGAAAATTTGGCATAAACTATCTTATAAAATTAACTTAGCAGTTATTATGTTACTATATGCGCTATATTTTTTACTTATGCATAAGATTTTTATGAATACTTAGCATATTAATAATATTTCTAAATACTTAAATTTTTAATTCTCTACAAATAGTAAAAATTAGCTAATAGCTATAGCTCAAACTTACAGAAATATCAGTAATTTACAAATAGATCAATACTGTTTGCAATAATACATTTGTTGAATCTGACTACACACCAACTATGAAACCTATTATTTTTTTATCACCATTTATGAAATTCATTCGCCGATTTCTTTATTCCACAAGCCAACTGGCGATTTTGCTCACTATATTAAGTGGATGTGTGATATTTTTATCGAGTTGCCAGAGGACTGTACAGCAAGATAACCACGTTATTCATCTGACACTATGGCACGCTATTAATCCTCCTGTAAATCGTGATGTATTTCAAAAATTGGTAGATAAATTCAACCAGACTCATACTGATGTACAGGTGGAGTCTATCTATGCTGGTCAACTCGATCAACAACTGCCAAAGATTTTAACAGCAGTTGTCGGTAAAGTACCGCCAGATATTCTCTCCTTTTACCCACAAGTTACTGGTCAGTTTGTGGAACTAGGGGCAATTCGACCTTTAGAAGGTTGGCTAGACCAATCACCTCTTAAATCAGAAATTAGCCCTAACCTGTTAGAAGAATTAACATTAGATGGACATTTATGGTCATTACCACTGTATACGAGTAATATAGGCATTTTTTACCGCCCCAAACTTTTTAAAGCTGCGGGTATTACAGATACACCCAAAACTTGGGCAGAATTGCGACAAGTAGCCAAAAAATTGACTTTAGACCGCAATGGTGACAAAAGGCCAGAACAGTATGGGATGTTGCTCCCTTTGGGTAAGGGAGAATGGACTGTTTTTAGTTGGTTTCCCTTTTTATTGAGTGCTGGTGGTGAGGTTGTCACTAATGGCCAACCCAACTTAAATAACCCTCAAACGGTTCATGCTTTACAGTTTTGGCAAGACTTGTTAAAAGATGGTTCAGCTACTCTTTCTCCTCCAGAACGTGGCTATGAAGAAGATGCTTTTATTGGGGGTCGGGTAGCGATGCAAATTACCGGGCCTTGGACTTATATCACTAAATCTAACGTTGATTATCAAGTTTTTCCTATTCCTAATGATGTTCGTCCAGCAACAGTCACAGGTACAGGCAATTTTTATGTGATGAAAACCACGCCAGAGAAAGAGAAAGCTGCACTCAAGTTTTTAGAGTATGTTTTAAGTGAAGAATTTCAAACCGAATGGGCAATTGGTACAGGATTTTTACCAGTGAATCTAAAAGCTGCCCAAAGTACAGCTTATCAGCAATACATTAACCAAAAACCTTGGATGAAAGTGTTTTTAGAGCAAATGCCTGTGGCACGTGCAAGACCTACTTTAGCTGGTTATAGTCGTTTATCTGATAGTCTTGGCCGAGCAATTGAAGCTACATTGTTAGGTGAATCTCCCCAAGGAGCTTTGAAAAAAGCACAAGAGCGTTTAGATTTAATTTGGGGAAAATAAGTGATTACACCAGTAGAGACGTAGCAATGCTACGTCTCTACAAAAATTTGATAATTCATTGTACCTGTACCCCAATTTGTGAGATTCTAGAGAATCGCCGCTATAAAACTTAAACAAACTGGGTAATAAACTTAGATGTCTCCTTGTTGTTAGCTGAAAATAAGCTTATACATATCAGATGCGAAGATTGATGCGTCTGGTGGAATTTCCTTAAAGAAGATTAGGTTATCTAGAGTTCTCAAATTGTAAAGGTCAAGCTGACCAACAATTTCTATGGATTTAAAGAATACAAAAAATACTGGAGCTAAATTAAACTGTATGTGCATATGACTATGTATAGTTTTTGCTCTAGAATTAACCATCCCGCAAACTTTTAACTTTTATTTGCTTACTAGGACAAACATATGCAAGATAAGCTGATGCTGATGATTCCTGGCCCCACCCCGGTGCCAGAAGCGGCTTTACTAGCTTTAGCCAAGCACCCTATTGGCCACCGTACCAGTGAATTTAGTAATTTACTGGCAGAAGTGTTTGCCAATCTGAAATGGTTGCACCAAACTGAAAATGATGTACTGATGCTGAATGTTAGCGGTACAGGTGCAGTCGAGGCGGGGATAGTTAACTTTCTTTCTCCAGGCGATCGCATTTTGGTTGGCTGTAATGGTAAATTTGGTGAACGTTGGGCAGAAGTCGGCCAAGCCTATGGTTTAAATGTCGAAACCATTACTGCGGAATGGGGTAAACCTTTAGACCCAGCGCAGTTTGCCGAAAAACTACAAGCAGACACCGCCAAAGAAATCAAAGCCGTCATTATTACCCATAGTGAAACATCAACTGGTGTTCTCAATGACTTAGAAACTATCAACCGCCACGTGAAAGAACATGGTCAAGCGCTAATTATTGTGGATGCGGTGACTAGTTTAGGCGCATTTAATTTGCCTGTGGATGCTTGGGGACTAGATGTAGTAGCTTCTGGTTCTCAAAAAGGATACATGATTCCCCCAGGGTTAGGTTTTGTTTCTGTGAGCAATAAAGCTTGGGAAGCATACAAAACAGCTAAATTGCCGAAATATTATCTAGATTTAGGCAAATACAAAAAATCTGCCGACAAAAATACCACACCTTTCACCCCCCCTGTCAATTTAATTGTGGCACTGCATACCACCTTGGGGATGATGAAAGAAGAAGGTTTAGAGTCCATCTTTGGGCGACATGAACGCCAAAAGAATGCTACTCGCGCTGCTATTAAAGGGTTGAATTTGCCATTGTTTGCCGCAGATAACTGTGCTAGTCCAGCAATTACAGCAGTAGCACCAGTAGGTATTGAAGCGGATAAAATTCGCTCGTTGATGAACAAGCGTTTTGATATTGCCTTAGCTGGTGGTCAAGACCATCTGAAAAATAAAATTTTCCGGATTGGTCACTTGGGCTTTGTCAGCGATCGCGATATCCTTAGCTGCATAGCATCTCTAGAAGTTGTGTTGCTAGAACTAGGTTACGAAAACTTTACCCCCGGTGCTGGTGTAGCGGCAGCAGCCAGAGTATTGGCTCAGTAGTGCTTAATTATTGGTCAGAAGTCAATACTGTTCGGTTAAGCATTTTTAACTTGTAATCTGGTGTTGGGAAAAGGTTAAAGGGTAAGGGTTAAAGGTTTTATTCTACTTTTTCCCCTTCCCCTTTCCCCTTTAGCCGAAAGGTATTGGGTCATAAGTCATCAATTAAAACTTGAGACACATAGCCAAAATCAAAGAGCGAGTTAAATCACTGTTTATAACTCGCTCTTTTAAATTGTATTTAAATAGTTAGATTGGCAAAAAACAATTTTTCTATCTCTTAACTTAGGCACCAGACAGAGTGGATGTGGCATACATCAATTATCCTGCATGAGCTTTTATATCTATACTACAGTCTCTAGCCAGTCGTAAATTTGCTCTAACTGTTCCATAGTAATCAAACCATACTGCCAAAGAATCATCGGCAAAGGCCCAGGATCTTGTTCCCGATGCCGTAAAGCGACTGCAAGAGATGCTGCCGAAATTGACAAATCTTCCTGCAAAAAATGAATCAAACGTGAATATGTAGATGATGACATTTGTAACTCACCTCCTTGTCTAGTATGTATAGTCGTCATATATGGATTTACCATTTCTCATTTTGTCCGCAGCTACTACTTCATCTGTGACTGTGCAATTACCGGATTATGATCCCAAAATATTGCTTGAGATTCCGCAAATAGAACGCTTTTTTCGAGAAAACTGGGAAATTTCAGCTTGATAATCATCGGTTTGCTCAGTTTTCTAGTAGCACGTCCTGCAAGTTAAATTGGTTTCATCCTGAAGTTGCTTCAGTGTTTTATTTAATTACACATTGAGTAACAAAGATTCCATTGCTAATGCTCTCCTATGAACTACTATTTACACTTACGTCAAAAGGAGGATTTTTCGCCATGAATCTTTTAAATTGTTATTTTACCTCTTAAGTAGTATTCTTTACTATCTTTGTCATCATATTAGATGCTTTAGATACAATTTGTTATTTCATCTTTACTTAACAGTTTTTTTTACAAAAAATATATGCATTGAAACCTTGTATAGCTAACTGTACAAGGCATTTAGCTTTTATTTGCGTAAATTACTGTTAGCTAAAAATTTGATTTTTACCTTATTACCTGGCTGTAACTTTAATTCGCTGGCTCTTCCTGCACGTAACTCAATAACAGTATCGATTGGTACATTAGGGCCATAAGTAGAGCAGGGTTCACTGGCACAAGGAGGGGCAGCCGCCTCAATATACTTCACTACTCCATTTTGTAAAAACACCATATCTAAAGCTACAGGTACATTCTTCATCCAAAACTGAACAGGCTGTGCCGAAGGGAACTTGAATAACATACCGCGATTATTTGGTAAAGCCGGTCGATACATCAAACCTTTTGCTTGTTGTTCTGGAGTCAGTGCTACTTCCAAGTCAATTGTTGTACCGTTAGGAACAACAGCCTTAGCCGAAATTGGTAGTGTTTGACCGAGGTTGGCTGGGGCTTGAACTGGGGCAGTTTGTGTATTTGCGGGGGTTTTAGCAGTTGTTTGCGTAGAACACCCCATCAGTAACAGACTCAACACTACTGGGAGTAAACTTAGCCAACTTATCATAAAATTTGCCATTTTATTATTTAAATTTTGATTTTACAGAATTTATTGCAGAAAGCCCACTTCTTTTAGTGTTCTTTTGGTAACGGAGGTAGATAGACATATTCAAAATTAAAACTCCTACCCTGTTGAAGAATAGGAGTTTTTGAGTGGCACTGTCAGGTTTAGGCTTTAAGACTCTCGCAAAACATAACCTACACCGCGCACTGTTTGAATTAGCCGCTTTTGACCTTCATCTTCAATTTTTAAGCGGAGGTAACGAATGTATACTTCTATAACATTCGACTCACCCATAAAATCGTAACCCCAGACATTTTCTAGTATTTGTTCACGAGTTAAAACTTCACGAGGATGTTCCATTAAAAATTTTAATAACTCAAATTCTTTCATTGTCAAATCAATCACCCGTCCGTTGTGAATGGCACGACGGGTTGATATGTCTAAAACTAATTCTCCAAAGCGTAACTGCTCTGTAGTATCAATATCAGGTTTTAAATATATCCGAATTAATTTTAAAAATTCTTCTGAGCGATAAGGTTTGAGAATGTAGTCATCGGCTCCGGCTTCTAGACAGGCTACACGGTCGTCAACTGTATCTCTGGCCATTAATACCAGCACAGGAGAACGCAGACCCGCACTTCTCAAATTTTTACATAATGAAAGTCCCGATTCTCCCGCTAGCATCCGGTCTAAAACTATTAAAGCAGGCTGCAAATCACGACAGTGTTGCAACCCAGTAGCGGCATCGTGAGCCAAAATTGAGTCATAACCTGCTTCTTGCAAATCACAAGATAGCTGATTTGCTAGACTCTCATCTGTTTCAATTACTAAAACACAGGGACTGTGAGCAATTGTCATAAGTAAGCCACATATGATGAGTCAATAGTCAATAGTCAAGAGCAGCAAAATGAAAAACACTATACTTGCTGTTTCCCAATTCCATTTTTAAAGTAGAAATTCGGAAAAAAACACAAGAAACAATTTTGACTACTTGACTATTGACTAAGCATTAAGGTAACTCCACTGAGGTCGGTTTGGCTATGTGCGGTAGACCCCATCCAAGTTTTTCTCGTAAGATGCGGAAAAACTCTGGTGGTTGCAGGCGAATAAATCGGACACTATATTGCGATCGCTCTAAATATACCCGATCTTCTGGGAAGACGTAACATCCTGCATTACCATCTACAACCATCACCAAACGCGGAATATTCACAGGGTAGACGCTGACTGTTTCTGTGTCTGGAAACACCAAAGCCCTAGACGCTAAGGAGTGCGGACAAATCGGTACTAATTGTAAAACAGGTACTCCAGGCGTAACTACTGGGCCACCAGCACTAAGTGAATAAGCCGTAGAACCAGTAGGTGTAGAAACAATTACCCCATCAGCAGCAATATCCACTGCTGCATGACGACCTATGGCAATTTCAAAATGGCACATACTGGTTAACGGTTCCCGATGCAACACCATTTCGTTTAAGCATAGGGCTTCCCATAATACCGACTCCCCTCGCAATACCTTCACGGTCAGCATTGCCCGTTCTTCGATTTCATACTGCCCTGTCATTGCTTGTTCAATGGCTTGGGGCAGTTGATTGAGGTAAGTTTCTGTTAAAAACCCCATATGGCCAGTATTCACCGTTAACAGTGGTATACCACTGGAGGCAACCTGACGAGAAGCTGCTAAAACAGTGCCATCTCCCCCTAGTACCACCGCAAACTCCATATCTGAGTCAAAACCAGGCGGTGTTAAACCTTCAATGGGGGTATGACATACAGGGCTTTCTGGATTTGAGTAGCCCAGTATGCCACCGATACTAGTTGTGACACATACATCCCAACCGGCTGCGGTGAGTTTGTCTTTAAGTTCGATAGCGACGCGACTCGCTATCGGTTTTACATCATTGTAGATAATGCCTGCTTTCGGCACATTCAAATATCCAAGTTTTGCAGATGCTTTGTACTATGTAATCGTTACATATTTTAGTCAAAAGTCAAAAGTCAATGGTCTAAAGTCTAGCTTCTGGGAACAAAATCGGCATTGTTAGAAATTTTGACCATTGACCAAAAAATATGAAGTATAAAAAATTTTTTGGTATATGCCCCATTACTTGATGGCTGAGGTAATTTTATACTTCAGCTGACTATTGACTATTGACTATTGACATTTTTAAAGGGAGACCTTTTATTTTTTTGCTTTTTGGTCTTGGTTTTCTCGTAGTTTAGCTCCTTAAGTTTTTTCATAATCCTATTGAAGTACTCTTGTAAGTAGCTTTCCAGGGTAGTTGTTTCTTTTGGATCTAAGCCAAAGACTTTATATACTTCATCCATTGGGCCATTTAAAGGTCTGCCACTAGCCAAAACTTCTGTAAATGCTAGTCTGTCTGCGACATTCCACCCCCACTGGAAGAAGCGGACAAATCCGCGTACTGTACGCAATAGGTTTAACGGCATCCGTGTGACTTTGGCATCTTTGCCAGATAAGCGTTCACACAAGTTAATAATTTCTTCTGCACTCCAAGCACGAGTCCCAACTACGGGAAAAGCTTGTTTTTCTGTTTCTGGCACACTCAAAGCCCGCACGGCAAATTTAGCTATGTCTTGAGTATCCATATAGGCAATAGGAGATGACTCACCAGTTACCCAAACTGGTTGCCCTTCTAAAATAGGTATGCCATATTGACCAATTAACCCTTGCATGAATCCTGCTAAACGTAAGATGGTGTAATTTAACCCAGATTCAGCTAAGAAAAGTTCTGTACACCGCTTGATTTCCATCAACGGTACTTCTGGGTATTTATCGGCATCAATTATAGAAAAGAAGATAAAACGTTCTACACCCGCAGCTTTTGCAGCTTGAATTAAAGCTACTTGGCCTTCCCAGTCTACCTGTTTGATAGTTAAGGAATCGGTAGCACGAGAAGTAGCTGCATCAATAATTGCGGTTACTCCTTCTAATGCACCTGGGAGGGTTTGAGGGTAACACAAATCTCCGACGACTAGTTCTGCACCCCACTCTTTTAAGAAAGCAGCTTTTTTAGTACTCCGGACAAGACAGCGTACTTTATACCCCTCATCGATAGCACGACGAGCCACTTGTCTTCCTAAGGTGCCAGTGGCACCGACGATTAGTAATGTCATGAGGGTTGTATTAAATCTTAAAGTTTTATGAAATGAATCTTAACAGAATTATATCCGTAAACAAAAGTTTACACTCTTCTCAGAAGTTTATTAATATTCAGAAAATAAAGAAACAGCGTTGTCCGTGGTTCGGACACGCTATTTTTTCAGACTCCAGAGAAATTATTCTTCTGCACCCTGGATTTTCAGCAATAAAGCCCCTATAGCCCAGCCAACAAAGATTAAACTAAAAGCCAGAAAAGCTGTACTAAAAATTTCGCCGCCCATTGGGATGACTCTCCTTTGTGTATGGTTTGTAATAATTCTAATGGTTTAAACCTTAGAATTCTGTTTCTCAGGCTGTGTGCTGACGTTAGACTTGTTTGCTCAAATCTAATTTTTGCCAGTCCTGCTACACAGTTAATTACCCCAGATAGCCTGGAATAGATGTGAGATCTACTTGCGCTACTCAACAACTACGGTTGAATTAGACCTGTGTAAATAATTCTAAACTAGTTTGATGGACAATCCCTAGCATTGAGGGATCAGGTTAATCAAAGGCGCGATTGACGCAGACTCAGACTGGATGATTTTTCTGTAGTAATTTTTCAAGGTGGCCGTTCATCTATTAAAGTTGGCAATATAGCTAAAAAATTTCTTTTATCTAGCCCCTAGCCTCTAATCTCTATTTCCAACTGTGCTGATTCTATGTATCCAATCAATCACAACCAAACAGAACATACTCCACGTTTAGCAGTGACTTTGGGAGACCCCGCAGGAATTGGGCCAGAAGTAATTCTCAAAGCTTTGGCAGACCCAGAATTGAGTCAACACTATGATATTACTGTGATTGGAAATCGGGATTTGCTGGCGCAGATTTATGAACAGTTGAATTTAGGCGGTAATTTAGCACCTTTGGCAAATCCAGATATTTTAAATGTGATTGATGTGCCATTAGGTCAGAATATTGTGGATGAGATTGTGATAGGTACAGGTAATGCAGCTAGTGGTAGTGCGAGTTTCGCTTATATGGAATATGCGATCGCCCAAACACTAGCTGGTAAATTTGATGCTATCGTCACAGGCCCCATCGCTAAGTCTGCTTGGAAAGCCGCAGGTTATAACTATCCCGGACAGACGGAACTTTTAGCGCAAAAATCTGGTGTGGAAAGATTTGGGATGTTATTTGTGGCGCGATCGCCCTATACTGGTTGGACACTCCGCACACTGTTAGCTACTACCCATATTCCTTTACGCCAAGTTCCAGAAGCACTTACACCGGAATTGTTAACCAAAAAACTAGATTTATTAGTAGAGTGTTTACAGCAAGATTTTGGCATTTTTGAAGCGAGAATTGCGATCGCAGGTTTAAATCCCCACAGTGGCGAACAGGGACAGTTAGGAACCGAAGAATTAGATTGGTTCATTCCGTGGTTAAAGGAGGAACAGCAAAAGCACCCACAATTGCAATTAGCTGGGCCGATACCACCAGATACAATGTGGGTCAAACCTGGTCAAGCTTGGTATGGTAACTCTCCTGTAAATAATTCAGCCGATGCTTATCTGGCACTTTACCACGACCAAGGCCTGATTCCCGTGAAACTGATGGCATTTGACCGAGCCGTTAACACTTCCATTGGTTTGCCATTTGTCCGTACCTCACCCGACCACGGCACAGCATTTGATATTGCAGGTAAGGGTATTGCTGACTCTACAAGTATGAAAGCCGCAATCCAATTAGCTGCTGATTTAGCTACTGCTAGAAGAAAACAACTAACAGATGATTTATAAATACTGAGTTTTTTATTGACTTATATTAGATAAATATGCTAATTTAGATAATTGTGTGGTTAAGGACGTATAGCTCAGTTGGTTAGAGCGCTACGTTGACATCGTAGAGGTCACTGGTTCGAATCCAGTTACGTCCATTGTTTATTTGTACAGTGACTAATTATTTTTGTGACTTTACCCATAACTTTGCCGCAATGGCAAGCTTATGGTTCCAATAAAGGGCGGCAAAGTTATGCTTCCAATTTTCCATCTGTAGAGAAAGAGGCTAACTAAGTCTACCTTTTTAAGTTTAATAGCTTTACACTCCAATTTCACGCCGTGTTTCATTTAAAGCAGCACGAACCTGTTTGTAACGGAGATATCCAGGATGAGCCATTATTTCAGACACACGAGCTTCTGAAGGGTATTCTCCTTGATGATGCAACTTAAGCACAATCTGCTTAACTTCTCTGCAAGACTGCTGTATCTTTTCTTTGTGACATGCTTTACCATAACTAAGGTATTTGGCAGAAATAGCACGGCATAAATCTGGAAAATGCCTGAAAATTGTTCGCCTATTATATCCCAGGCTTGTAGCTACTTCTTCCATTGTCGGTGGTGGCTCGTTGTTGCTTTCAAGGATTGCTAACAAAGCATCTTGTACTTGATTAGCCTCGAAAAGTTTTGGAGATACTCTCTGTGCGGCCGATCGCCGAATAGTTTTGTGTGAGATTTTCTTAAAAGATTTAGCAGCAAGTTGTTCTGGTTTTAGCAAATCTAGCAGGGATATTTCTAAGCAATAACAAATTTTGAGAAGCATATCAAGCACTGGTAAAGCTTTACCTGTTTGCCACATCCATAAAGTATTTTTTGGGATTTCCATCAAACGGGCAAACTCTGCTACATTTCCATCAGTTACTATATCTATGACCAGACTCAAAGATTTGGCAATTTCTTCTTTTGCTGGTGGAAAATTAAAAGATAGGGTAGAAGAAATTAATTCTCCAATAACTTCTACTATCCAAGTTTGCCATTGTAATTCTTCTTGAGAGACAGTTAAGCAATCCATATATTCTGAGGATGACTTGGCAGCAAGTTTCATACCAAGCCAACCACCACACTTGGAACAGTAACCTGGTTGCGATCGCCAACTTAGTAGCGGAAATTCCTGCTGACAGTGAGGACATTGGAAACACAGATATATTTTGTGTAAATGACATGCTTTTACTGAATTTATATTCCAAATTAATGGTTTATAAATTACTTGCTTAGTCAAACGCCATTCTTCATAACATAAAGCACACCAAGCACTTTGGGTACGAAACAAATTTCGCGTGGGAATGACTTCAGCCCAAAATAGCAGGGTCAGCAAGTGCAAATCTTCTATAAGCGTTAGGTTTTGAAGTGCTTGTACTAAATCTATTGCTATATCTCCTGTACCATTTATAGCTGTGGCACGGTCGAAAAGAGAACGTAAATCTCTACTAGTTCGAGATTTCAAAAATATTTGTTTTAGCAATGGTGTAATTGTTCGTGAAATTAATACCTCTGGAGGTACACAATGAGCCTCAGCTAATCTTTCTATATATCCTGTAAGGCTTTCTACCATTGGTGTTCTTAGACCAACAGGCTCTAATTGATACAAATGACTCCGAGATGGAATAGCAACCTTTTTTAAGTCCCAATATTCGTATGTTGTTAGTTCATTAGTTAACATCTTGCGGCACTCCAATGGGATCTCTTTTAGGTTTGCGTTTGCCAACCTTTCCTGGCGGACGACTAGTTTTTGGGGTTTCTTCGGGTAGCACAATTGGTTTTTCGCCAAGTCCTAATGCAGAGCGTAAGTCTTGAACATCTTGTTCTGTTTCAGATAATTGTCGTTCGCCTTCTTGAATGTCTTTGAACATTTTCTGACACTGAGCAACCGACAACTCACATTTTTGTAAGTCTTTAACAGTGATTGTTGTTGCTTCTCGAGCCAGGGCATCTTTAAGAACGCGCCTCAGCCAATCTTTCAGTATGCCAACACATCCTAAAGTACGTTCATAAAAATATTCCCAATGGCTAACTAAATCTGGAGTTTCTGCTAGTGGCATATGCTGTTGGAAAGTTAACAATACACTTTTAAAAGCCTGTACATCCTCTGGATTGTCAGCACAATAACGGCGGAAATGAATATCAACACTACGACGTGAGAGTTGACCGCTCAAATTACGGAATGTAAGTAGTTCGTATGTTCCTAATAGACAGTGCAAGATGCCTGTCATATTTGCTAAAGATTTGAGACAGTCTAATTGATCTTGTAGCTTGTATCCGCTTGCTACCTTACCAAAATGTTGTGCTTCATCTACAAAAAATACGTCTGGATGACGATGGATGAGAGCATTTTCTAAAGCTCTGCGTAGAGCAGGTGCAACTACTTTCGACTCAACATTAATTTTGCCAAAATTATCGCGAGAGATACCACGCACACCGTAATCAAACTTGTAATCTATTAAGGGTTCTTCTAAGGCGATTAAGGCGCGTGTGTAGTATTCTTTCCAGTTGAAGTATCTCGATTCTGGGGCCATAGCTTCAATACCAACAGCAGGAACACGACCGCGATCGCTTTCCAGTTTAGCTAATGCTAGTTCTGTTAATTTCTGCTCAACACGGAGTCGCAAAGTTGTTTTACCGATACCGCTAGGGCCATAAACAAAGATAAATGAGGCTCCTGCGGGTTCAGCAATTGTTCGCATGAGAATTTCATTGACTTCTTGAAGCCGAGGATGCGCTACGGTTTTCTCCTTAAAGTAAGCAAGCCTTTCTGTAGCTGGTTGCGTGAGGAGTTCAAGAGGAAATGCATCAAGTATTGTCATAATTAAAAGTCCTCATATACTACAAGTGTTTCTGGGACGATCGCTTCATATTTAGCTACTTGAGTCTCAGTATTTTCAAAAGGAACTTGAATAAGTTTTGGTTGTTCGTTACGGCTTGTTGTCGCTTTTTTGCCCTCAATTACCCTGAAGACTTCCTTAGCTTCTGTATCATAGGAACGCTGTTCTAATAGAGCTTCTTGAGCTTCTACCGATGCTAAAAATTCTGCTAGATTCTTAGCTGAAACTTGAGATTGTTGTGCATGATTTGAGGAGCGTTTGCGTAACTCGGTACTAGCTAACTTCAGTTCTTTTTCTGAACGACCTTGGAGTTCTACATAATATTGAGAGGTACACTGTACCCACTGTCCTCGAACAAAGGCGTAAGCGATACCAATATTAAACGGGTCATATCTTATCTGCACAGAGGTATTTTCAATTTGGGGATCGCGGAAACTATTAGACCAGTAGTAGATGTAGTTAATTTTTACGCCGCGTCCAACTTGAACTTTTGCTTTTCCCTCTGAGGTGGTAGGTAGCGTAAGAATCTGGAAGTTTTCATCGTAAGGAATCATGCGGTGAACCCGACTGCCACCAATCGCCATACCCGCTGCAAACGCATCCCTCGGACTTTGGAATAGTGCTGGATGTTCGTCTGTATCATAAACTTCGTAAGCCCAAGCACAAAGATATTCATAAAGTAAACCAAGTGTCCATACAGCTTGATTTTTAGGGTTAACGGACTTGGTGACTTGGCGCACATTACGAGTTATTTGCGTATTACCTAGTAAGTTATGGACAAATTGAGTGTTTGAAGTTCCAAATAGACGTTCGCAGACCGACCCAAAACGAGCCTTAGCTGGCGGTCTTTGCTTTTTTGTACATTCAAAAGTAGCTAGTAGTGTTTCAAAGTAAACGCTATGAAATTCAGTACCGTTATCTACGACTACAATTTGGGGAAGTCTACCGTGACGCTTGACACAAATTCTTAGCACCATTAAGCAAGAACGATATGAGGGTGAGTCAAACGTTAGGTAAACTGCCAGCAATCGCCGTGAGTAAGTGTCTACAAGAAATGTTGCCCAAGGTCTGCCAAGATTGCGACCTGTACGAGAGCAAACTAGCTCTACATCTAACTGGGTATGGTCGATATGTCCAATTTCAAAGGGGCGATCGCCGTGTCTTGGGGTAGTTTGGGTAAGTTCCCAATAGAAGGATTCATGTTGATACGCGGCACGGCGACCTTGGCGTTTTTTAGTCTGTTCGTAACCAGTACGGCATTTTACTTCTTTAGTAAATGCTTTGTAACTCGGAGTAATTACACCAGATTGTTCGCAAGCTCGAACTAAAGCCCCGTAAACCTCCCACATTCTTTTTTGTTTAAGCGTTTCATAGTCTTCTAAAATAAATTTCTCCATAATTGCTAAGGTGTCTTCGGGCAGTTTGCGCTGACGATTACCTTTGACACTGCGATGGGACAAAAGCCCAATGTAGCCGCAACCGTATTTTTGAATTGCAGTTAGATATTTAGCTTTCCAGTCACGAATGGTACGGGCTGGTATTGTTTTGTTTTCTGGGGGATGTCCGTTTAAGTAAGGTTCGATAGCTTTGTAGCGTTCAAGGGCTTCTGCTTGGTCTTCTGGACTAGCTTGATAAAATCGCTGCCAAGATTCTGTGCTAATAGCTGTTTTTTCTGGTGTTTGGAGACTGGTGATTTTTCCTTGACGAACCAGATTCTCAAATACAACTTTTTTGAGTTCAATTAACTGATTATTTTCTGCGCCAAGTATAACCTCTGTTTCTCCAACATGAATGATATTTAAACCTTTGCCGTCCCAACTAACAAGCGTTCCAGTGGCAATATTGATTACAGGAGAGATAGCCGGAAGATTTACACTTGGCTGCTCAACCATTAACCTATAAGCACTAGCAGTTTGTTCGTCACGAAAGATTAGGCATCTTTCTGGTTCCGCAAGTGGTGTAGCATTTAAATCAAAATAGATTCGCTCTTGAGCAATTAAGGTGTAGATATCGTCAGATTTAGCTTCTGTTGACCGATTGAGTACTTCTGCTAAAGTTATTCCTGGTTGAGATGACACAGTTGCAAGTAATGATTGAGCGATCGCTTCTTCCACTACTAGAAATTCTGAGCGATAATAATCTTCTAAAAATTGCAGATTACGTTGCACAACCCAATTGATTTCCCGATCTGAACGAATGCGGTAATAAAGCCCAAATTGGTCAGCATAGACTTCCCCAGGCGGGCAATGCCATTGATTATCTTCTTGAGAGTAAAAGTAACGATTGGGGTTTTTCTGGGCTAGTTTTTTTAAATCCTGCTCAGTTTTACACTCTTCCCAACCAGCCGAATTGGTTCGGATGACAAAGAAATCTGGGGTGTGTAAAACGCCTAATCTACGTCCGTTACTTGCTTGATAGTCAAGTTTAATTTGCGGTGGTTGATCGTAGAATTCTAGAACATCGTCATCGTGTTCTAACTGATAGATAATTGGCAGTTCAACCCGATGAGACTCAAATTGAATTGTGACTCCCATCTTGCGGCTAGGGTAGCGTCCCGAAACATTCTTACTACCGCCACCTACGCGACGGGATGGCTCAGATGAGCAAACTTTCTCAATAATTTTTTGCCCTGCCTCGGATATTTGAAGGCGAGCAACCCATTGTTCCAATTGCTCTTTCATATAGTCCTTAGTAAGCACTTTGCGCTTGATTTTATTTCTCTATGAAAATAAGACCATAAAGTTAGCAACTTGCTTATCTGATGCCATGATACTTAACTTTATAACACTTATAGTGTGCAAAAATCCACTGATAGTAGATGGATTTAATGACGATACTGGTTCAGTATTGTTTTGTGACACAGAAACACTTCAGTATTGAGTACCGCTTTGGCAAAGCAATTAGGCGGCGAAGGCGAGAGCTAGATTTATCCCAAGAAGAACTGGCTGAAAAGTCAGGGCTTCATCGCAACTACATCTCAGGTATCGAAAACGGAGAGCGTAACCCTTCGTTAAAAAATATTGTTAAGTTAGCCGCAGCTTTGGAGATATCTGTCTCCGATCTCTTTGTTAATTACGGCATTGAGGTTAAGAGTGAATTAGAAACTAATTCTTGAAATTTGGTTTTTACAACTAAAGTGCCAGCGTTTAGGTTAATCCAAGAGGTATGACTATTTACTTAGAACATTGGAACCTAAAATCTCCAGAAATACCGCAACGAAGTCGGTTATTTTCTCTTGAACCTGTGGCGGTGGGAACTCCCTACGCAGAAAGTCTTAGTAGCTATCTTCATCGTTTGGCGCAGGCGCATTGTTTAACCACTCAAAAGCTCGTTATGGGAGAAATTGCGCCACTTATCCTCAAAGATGAGGATAAATCTGAGCTATTGGCAAAAAATCTGAGTCACCTATTGGGAAATAGCGACGCTAAACCGACTATCAACGGAATGCGAGAAATGACAGCAAAGTTAGTCACTGTCTTAGAAGAGTTAACAATGCGTCAGGATTTACGCTTTTTGACCCTTTTAAGCTGGAAAGGAATGATTTATGACAAGGGCTTATTTCGCAACTATCGCGCTTGGTGTCCTTGTTGTTGGGAGGAGTGGAAGCAGGAGAACAAAACTATCTATGAACCGTTATTATGGTCATTTAAGGATGTAGAATTTTGTTTGATTCACAAACAGCGATTAATCCAAGAATGTCCTGATTGTGGTTCACGTTTACCTGTAATGACTAAGTTTTCACCTGCGGGATTTTGTTCTAGTTGTTACGGGTGGTTAGGACAGGAAATTAAAGGCCAAGAAGAAATAGAGAAATATCGAGTTAATATTCAAGGAATTAGCGAATTAATTGCACTTACTCCCCAATTAGTATATAAACCTATCCCAATCGAACTAACCCGAAAATTACAATTAATGTGGTTCGTGTTTGAACAAGCAATTGGAAAGGATTTGAAGCTATTGGGAGATTTAGGGGGAATCATGGAATCGTTGAGGATAGCCTCAACAACAAATCAAAGTCAACCTTATCATTTGGTGAAGTTGATTATTCCTGTGTGCGAGAAGGCGAAGATTACTATATCCCAGTTGTTTGGGTCAGATTTTCAGGAATTGGGCGAGATATTGTTCAGGAATTTTAGTCTGGAATTAAAGTTTTAGAATTTTAGTATAAATAAGGATTTATGGTTAAAAAAGTTTGGCATTAGTCTTATCAGAGCCTGATTACTGTTGTCACGCAGCCTTTTGAGGGAAAATCTTAGATTTTAAGCCAATGTTTATAATCTTTACCACTTCCTCGACCGCGACCTTTTTTTATGTATCGCTTATATTTTGCTTATGTCCATTCGCTTCTGCCCCTAACCATAAAAATAACCTCTGGAAGCGATCGCACTTTTACTTGGTACAACTGTACTTACTTAGAGGTTATTGTTCAATAGTTTTATGAATTGTTGAACCGAATTATTCCTCTAAAATTGTTGTAAAAATATAAAAAAGTTGTAGAATTTTTCAAACCATAGTCCTGTGTGCTTTTCAGGCAATATATTTCCGTTTAAATCATTTAAAAAACCTTTCTAAGCAGTCATAAAACTAGAGGTCAATTAGTGAGGCGGTTTAAGAGGTCAAACTCAAACTTAGCTTCCGTCTACTTATAGCTATAAAAAATCTCTTGAAGGCGATCGCATCTCTTAGATACTCAAGCTGTTGGTTCAGCTTTGCACTTGAGTGCGATCGCACTCTATTTGATGCCTATAGCATGGGGCACTCGCCTAACCTCTCAAAGCCAATTTACTTTTGCATTGGACTCCAGTCACCAGAAGGTATAAACGCAGCGCAGTAATAAAGATACTGGTAATTTTGTACGTTAAAAATAAAATTGTACGTATATTTACGGTGTTGATATGATGATTTATTTGTGTAAAAGTAGGGTACACAACTCAAGCTAATGATTTGATTTTGAGGAATTTATAAGTATGCCATTTGAATTAGTCCCTGGTACCTCGCTACATTACTATCTGGTTAACTTTGATGCTTTAGGTAACGAACGGGACGAAGCGGATGGCACGAAGATGAGTCAGACACTGATTCAGGTGTTGGCAAACGAACCAATCACTGATGTGTTCTTTATCAGCCACGGTTGGCTAGGAGATATCCCTGCGGCACGGAATCAGTACACAAAATGGATTACGGCAATGGCAGCAAATACGGCTGACATTGAGAAGCTGAAACAAGTGCGACCGAACTTCAAGCCTTTACTCATTGGGTTACACTGGCCCAGTTTGCCCTGGGGAAATGAAACTTTAACGGCTAAAACAGAGGAAGCGGTTGTTGAGTCAATCGTCTCGGAATATGCAGAGCGAATTGCCGATACCGAACCCGCACGGAATGCTTTAAGGACTATTGTCACAGAGGCACTAGAAGATGTGGCTCCAGAGCGACTATCGGGTGAGACGGTTGAAGCTTACCAAGTTTTGAATCAGGAAGCAGCACTTGGTAGCGAGGGCGAAGCAGCAGCACCCGGTAATGACCGTGAACCTTTTGATCCTGAAACGATCTACAAAGAAACTGAGATTGATGAGGACTCTGTTCCATTTGATGGGTCAGATGGTTTTATTCTCAGTCGTATATTTTCGCCACTGAGATCGCTGTCTTATTGGAAGATGAAAGCACGGGCACGTCAGTTTGGTGAGCGTGGAGGCTTTCAGTTTCTTAGCCAACTCCAGCTGGCGGCGGGTGAACAGACCCGATTTCATCTAATTGGTCACAGTTTTGGGTGTATTGTTGTTTCAGCCTCCCTGGCTGGTCTGAAGGGGAAAGGCGTTTTACCTCGTCCAGTTAACTCTCTATCGTTGATTCAAGGGGCGCTATCTCTCTGGTCATACTGTGCAGACATTCCAGTTGCCAAAGGTAAGCCGGGTTACTTCTATCCGTTTATTGCCGATGGCAAGGTTGCAGGCCCCATCATCACAACTCGGTCAGAGCATGATAGTGCGATTGGCACTCTATATCCCCTAGCTAGTGGAATTGTGATGAGCGACCCAGCTTTTGGCGATCCACCCAGGTATGGGGGAATTGGAACGTTCGGAATTCAGGGTGATGGCTTGGAAATCAGTGATATTGAGATGTTGCCTTGCGATCGCGTGTATCACTTTGAGCCAGGTAAGATTTATAACCTAGAGGCAAGTAAATATATTTGCAAAATTTCTCCAGATGCGGGTTTGGGAGGGGCGCATAGCTCCATCGATGAGCCGGAAGTAGCTCATGCAGTGTGGAGCGCGGTGATCGGAATTTAGTTTTGTTGGGTTGAGCGGCAAAAATTAAGGAGTTGATTAAAATATGATAGAGAAAGGGGTCGCCTTTTTAGTCGGAATTGACGAATACCAAGATGAACGCTTAAAGAATTTTGGAGGAGATGCGACCCCTACGGAAGATGTTAGAGATGTTATGGAATGGCTGGAGTTAAATCATAGTCAATATAAGGTCTTGCCTCAGTTTACGTTAACAAAACAACCTATCACCTGCGAAATTCTTGATCAAAAACTAGAGGAGTTGTTGACTCAGCCAGCCTACAAAAACGTTTTAATTTATTTCTCTGGTCATGGCTATCAGATTTTAGATGGGGATACGAAGAAACAAAAAAGGTACAAAGGATATTTAGGAACGTATGATTCAGAGCTTTTATTGAATAAGAACGGAGAGTTAGATCAACAAAGATATGGTCTCTCTTTTGAACGCCTGAGCGAATTGATCGGTGATGCCAAACATTTAAATAATTTGGTACTTTGGATTGACGCTTGCCATAGTGGTTTTGCTATTCAATATGAAGTTTTACGTTCGGCTTTAAGTCGGCTTTCTCCTAGTTTCAGCTATTGTATTCTGGCTTCTTCTCTTAGTTCAGAGGAATCATATAGCGGAGTCTTTACAAGTACCTTAGTAGAAAGGCTAAAAAACAAAGCGTTTGGAGCTATCACCGCAGATGTGATATCAAAATATGTTCGAGAAAAGCTAAATAATAGCTTGCGGGGGGACAAAATGGTCTAGAATGCTTATCTTACAAAGAGTGTAGCAATTTGTGGTAAAAGAAAAAGAGCATTTATTCGCAATAAGCTCTATTTAA
>NZ_JACJRV010000027.1 GCF_014697475.1 Nostoc sp. FACHB-152 | reverse complement strand
AGAAGAGCTTATGGTTTAACTAACTTTGATAATTTTAGAAGAAGAATTCTACTCAATTGGTATTTCTGCTACTAATTTATCATATCTAGTCTGGGAGAGCCAAAAAGCGATATGATATTAATTAATCCTTCTAAAAAGTAAAATTTCTATACGCCAATGGAAAGATTATTAAATATACAGATAGAAAAATTACCAGAAGGTGTTTATTTAGCAACATCTGACGAGCTTCAAGGTTTAGTAGCTCAAGGACGAACAGTTGCTGAAACTTTAGAAATTGCTCGTGACGTAGCGCGTAAGTTAATTGAAGCACAGTCTTTAAATAAAGAACCAGATTATTTGCTACCAATAGCCGAGCAATTTAACTATCCATTAATAATAAGTCAGTAGTCAAATCATGGGTCGCCTAGCAGGATTTAACTATAGACAAATTATTAAAATTATAAAAACATTTGGCTTTGTTTTTTATCGCCAAGCCGCAGGTAGTCACGAAATTTGGTTTAATCCTGAAACTAATCGTTACACTACTATTCCCAATCATTCTGGTGATATGCCAGAGGGGACATTACGCGCAATTTTAAAGCAAGCAGGTATTGAGCCAGATGAATTCCTTGAGCATTCTTAGGAATGAACGTATCGTATCTGTATTAACCCTGACTTTGCTGGTTTAACCAAGTTTCTAAATCAGCAACTTCCGAAAAATCTAATAACGCCTCTCCCAATTCTTCCAACTGATCAGCTGTTAAACTACTAACTTGTTCAATTAATGGTGTATTTAACTCACTAAAACGCCGTTTAAGCTGACGGCTAATCAGTTTCAATGCTTCCTTTTGAACAATATCTTGATAAATTACAGAGTCTTTCATGATGTCCTCCCGTAATAATTGACGAATCAAATCTTTTTCAAATCGCAAACCCGCTAAAATTTCTACGCAACCAGCAATATTTTGTCGTTCTTCCCTATCGGAAATTGTAGCGACTTGTTCAGCTACTTGTGCAAGCAATCCTGGCGGTGAGTTAGTTCGAGTGAGAGTTGCTAACGGTAAAAGTGCAGGATTTGCCAAAAATTGCGCTGATTCTTGTTCCCATAAGCGCACAACTCGATAGTAATGAATTGTTGTGTCGTCTCGATATTCCTCAGTGAATGCTACTTCGTTAGTAGTTTCTTGGAGAAATATCAATACTTGTACTACAGGGCATCGATATTGTCGCTTCAACCTCACAGAATAATCAAGCATTCGGAAGTTAAGCGCAGGAGTAGAAGTTGTTATAGTTTGAAATTCAATATGCAAAATTCGGTTGTCTGTACGCAGAAACGTGACAGAATCAGCGCGAATTGGTTCAAGTGTTAATTCAGTTTTTAATACTTCAATTTGTTGTGCATCTACACCCAGTAACCAGCGCACAAACTCTGCTGGATACTGTTCTGCTAAATATTTACAAGCGTTATCGTAACTCAAAACTTATTTTTTTAAACAACAATAAAATTTAGTTTATCTGAAAACTTATGCTTTTAATTACGCCAAATTTTTATAAGTGCGTCTTGATGTTTGTGACTAAATTCTAAAATTATCACTATAATTTTAGAATTTTATAAATAATTATAATGTCGATTTGTTAGCTACTAAATTCTTGCAATTTTAAGTTGAGTGCAGCATTTTGTTTTAATGATCTGAAACAATATTAGTATCTAATAAATAACCCATCTAACCTCGTTTTACAGCTTCATCAAAAAGTTGCATTTGCTCAGGAGTAAAATCATTGAGCATTCCTGAAACTAAATGCAAAGATAAAATACTTTTAACTCGTTTTGTTAATTCCTCTTCAGGAATATCATTAACATCAGGAACAGAGCTTGGGTCAAAAGTACGATTAATTACTTCAACCATTTCCTTTTTATTTAAGTGTTCTTGATAAATAGGATTATTATCAATTAAATTAGTCGCAATTGCAGGTAGTTTTTGAAAGTTAGATTTAGAATTAATCATAGTCATGGATAAAATATGGTATTACCGTAAAAATATTCTTACATAGCACCTTGTCGTATCATTTCAAAACCATATACATATATATCAGCCACCTTATAGCATTTTCGTGTTTCGCGCCATTCAATAATGCCAATTTCACTCAAAAAAGAAACAAATTCTTCAAAGTCTGCTATATCATGTGCTGACTCTCTCCATACTTCTTGTAATTGTTCTTTAGGCAAGAAGGCTGACACATTTTTAAGGGAATCAAAGAATTTAATTAAATCAGGATATTCTTCTTTGATTTCTTTGCAGCGTTTTTCTGATGCTTTCTGCAACCCACTTTCTAAAGATTTACTTCGCAGTAAACGGTCTGTAGGTGGTTGAATTGATGATTTTCCTCGATAGGTTAATTCATGTTCTTTTGCTCCTTCTAATAATATGCTTAAACTTCTAGGAAAGGTAGTACCGCTTGAATCTGTTAATCTTTCATAAACCCATCTGGATACATATTTAGCTTTGTCTCCTTTTCTGCGGCGGCTGCCCCAAAGTAATTCTAAGGCTTTATCAAGAACTTCTTCACTAGCTTGGTCAATACTTTCAACAGCAACAGGAGAAAATCTATCAACTAAATCCTTGAAAGATTCAGATTGTATTACTTGACGTAGTGCTAATCGTAAAAAGTCAACCCTAGTCCACTGTAATATAATATCTCGTCCATTGAAATGACTTCTATTGTCAAAAATTAAGCGATTCCATATATCTTCTCTTAAGAAAATTTTAAATCTAATTTCTGTTAATCTTTTAGCATCACAAGATTGAACTAATTGAAATAGACCAGTAAGAGCGTGCTGTCTTACTCCCCCTACTTCACGAAAATCTTCATCTAAATCATCGTAAAGTACCCATAATTTTTGGTCATTATTCTTAAGTAATTCATTAATAATATCTATAGCATCTTTAACTAAGAGCCTTAATTCAGAATTAGTGGATAATAGTAGCAAAGCTTGAGTGTACTCAGACTGCCATTTTTCTGTAGGTAAATTATTAAGTATTTTTTTTAATTCACTAAACTTGGTACCTTTCTTTCCTTTAGGAAAAGTCAATAAATTTTCCTGATAACATCTAACTAGTAAATAAGCTCTCCAGAAAGATTCCCATGTACCACTATTTTGCTGCAAATTTTGATCGATGATTTGGAATTCATCACGAGATAGGCGACTGTTTTGAAATCTACCGTGTGCTGACAAAAATCTGGTATTGTCTAAACGTCCACGCGCTAATTTTTGAGCAACATTTTTGTGCTGAAGAAAAAGCCAATATAGTGCGGTTTTACCTGTTCCTTTTCTTCCTCTGATTAAACAGGTTGTATCATCTAAAAATTTTTCAAAATCAGTGGTACGCTGAAATAATAGACCCCATTTCTGTTGAGTATCAGCAGCATTTACTTCAGAAAATTGTAGGCTTTCAATAATTGCCCACCGCTTCTCTGAATTAATTAAAATATTTCTGCGCTCGATTTCTTCAGTTTCTTCATCAATCCAGTTAGCAATTTGATTATAGTAATCTAGAAAAGATGCTACAGGATAGCTATCTGCAAAAGCAATTGGTGTAAAGTAAGGAATTATTAAAGGCTTTTCTTTTGAGGTTTGATAGTTGTCAAAATCTAGCTTATCTTCATCTGTTTCAGAATTTTTATTTATTTCTG
Organism: Nostoc sp. FACHB-152; assembly: GCF_014697475.1. GTDB lineage: Bacteria > Cyanobacteriota > Cyanobacteriia > Cyanobacteriales > Nostocaceae > Nostoc_B. Next base: position 75,841 of record NZ_JACJRV010000027.1, on the reverse strand, counting down.
CGTTTATTTTGTTGAGTAATGATTTCCAAATATCATTTATCTTTGACACAACAGCTTTATTATTACTGTCAAGTACAGGGGAAAAAACAAAATTAATGGATAAATTATTGAGACTTTGTAATGATTGTAAAAGAACTTCTATTCCTTGTTTATTTTGCTCATTAGGAAAAAGAAAAACAATCGCTTCATCTGCTGCTTGAATTAATGATAAAGCTCCCCATTGATTAATTCCAGTTCTTGAATCAATTAATAAAATATCTGGCTTCAATTGTTCGTAAATTTCTTGCTTAAAAATAGACCATAGACTTTGATATCCATCGATAATAGTATTAGCATGGAGATCATCAACCTTAGAGACATAATCAAGATTAAGAGAACCAGCAGGAACAACAAATAATCTCCCTGTAGCGTTAGGAATTTTTACTTCACCAAATATTTCAGCAATTGAAATGCTCGGTTCTACTCCTTCTGGTAAGTAGGAACGCTCATAAAAATAGTCAACAATTCCATATTTTGGTTGTGGTTTGAGGTTGAATGCTGTACTTAATCCGGGTGCTTCTAAATCTAAATCCACAGCTACAACTTTACGGCCACGCATTGCCAAAATTGAAGCAACATGGGTTAATGCAGTGGTTCGACCTACTCCTCCTTTAAAAGAGTAAAATGTAATGGTTCTGGGTATCTGAGGTTCGCGCTGGGTATGTTGAGGTTGATTTTGGGGATTTGCTGCTTGAATTGCTAAATCTTGCCAAGTTTGTATAGAAGCTGGATTAAAAACTTGTGGTGCTGAAAGATTTAGTGAATCCGCTTCCTGCGGAGTATATAAAGAAATAAACCCAGGAGATAAATGAGGAACTTGTGATTTAAGTAAGTTATGAATTTGTTCTTTACGTTGAGGAATAGATAAATTGGCAAAATTATTACTCACAATCGTCAAATTCAATAAACCTGATGTCGAAATATTTAAATCAGCCCATTCTTGTAAATTATGTACATACTGGTTTATAATTTGCTGTTTTAACAAAACTTGCCAATTTTCCTGCATTTGATCACCTCTTTAAAGTTGAGTAGTTTGCTTCTGTAACCACCCCTTGAGAATCTGATAGGCTTTGAACCAACGTTTGTAACTTTCATCATCAGGCTCAAGGCCAGAATAACGCATATCGATAAAATTTTGGCTGTTTGGATTTTCTACTTCATCAAGCCACTTTCGCACTTGAGGAAATTTATCAATTCTAGATTTAAGTCGATTGTGCCGATTTAATGCTTCTGTATAACTATGTCCTGGATTAGTAATTGTATGCCCAGGATTATTAGAATCTGTTTTCCATTCCTGAGTTGCAGCCTTTGGTAAGGTAGCAAAAATCATAGCTTTTAATAAACACTCAATCGTTATGCCTCCAAAGTGCATAGCGGCTATTCTTCTTTCCGATTCCTTTTTACATAATATTTCAGTATCAAGGTGACGCTGCATAAATGCGGCTTGGTAATCTTCCATATTTGGCGAACTTTTTGTTATTTTCTCATTTAAAACACTAGAATCTTGGCATAAAAAAACAGCCGCCTCCACAAGGGAAGCAGCTGTTTTTTATTTAAGTGACTACAGAGTATTAGTAATCGAAGTCACCGCCGCCCATACCAGCACCAGCAGCAGGAGCAGCATCCTTGGGTTCTGGCTTGTCAACAACGATACATTCTGTTGTCAACACCATACCCGCGATAGAAGCAGCGTTTTGCAAAGCAGAACGAGTTACTTTAGCGGGGTCAACGATACCAGCAGCCAACATATCTACAAATTCGTTGGTTGCAGCGTTGAAACCGATGTTGAATTCTTTCTCTTTAACGCGTTCAGCAATTACAGCACCGTTCTGACCTGCGTTTTCAGCAATTCTCTTCAGAGGTGCGGGCAATGCACGAGCGACAATTAAAGCACCAGTCAACTCTTCACCTGTAAGCTTGCCGTTTGCCCACTCTTCTAGTTGGGGAGCGAGGTGAGCGAGAGTTGTACCACCGCCAGGAACGATACCTTCTTCTACCGCAGCTTTGGTAGCGTTGATAGCGTCTTCTAAGCGCAGTTTCTTATCTTTCATTTCGGTTTCGGTGGCTGCACCAACTTTGACTACAGCTACACCGCCAGCCAATTTAGCCAGACGCTCTTGTAATTTTTCTTTATCGTAGGAAGATTCGGTTTCTTCCATTTGACGGCGAATTTGTTCGATGCGGGCTTTAACGCCAGCTTCGTTACCTTCAGCAACAATTGTGGTGTTGTCTTTGGTGATGGTGATGCGGCGAGCTTTACCTAAACCGTCGAGCTTGGTATTTTCTAGCTTCAGACCAGCATCTTCAGTGATGAGTTGACCACCGGTGAGGATAGCGATGTCTTCTAACATAGCTTTGCGGCGATCGCCAAATCCAGGAGCTTTCACAGCAGCTACGTTTAGTACACCACGCAGGCGGTTAACAACCAAGGTTGCCAAAGCTTCTTTTTCAATATCTTCAGCAATAATTACCAAGGGTTTGCCTTGACGTGCAACTTGCTCAAGTACAGGTACTAAATCTTGTACCAAAGCTATTTTCTTATCGGTTAGCAGGATGTAAGGATCGTCAAATACTGCTTCCATCCGCTCAGGATCGGTTGCGAAGTAGGGAGAGATGTAGCCTTTGTCAAAGCGCATCCCTTCGGTGATTTCCAATTCGGTGGTCATGGATTTCCCTTCTTCCAAGGAAATTACACCTTCTTTACCCACCTTATCCATTGCTTGGGCAATCATCTGACCGACTTCATCGTCGTTACCGGCAGAGATAGAACCAACTTGAGCAATAGCTTTGGAATCTTCTACAGGACGAGCGTGTTCTGCAATTTTCTCGACCAAGAAGGTGGTAGCTTTATCAATACCGCGCTTCAACAGGATGGCGTTAGCACCAGCTGCAACGTTACGCAAGCCTTCTTTAACGATCGCATGAGCCAATACGGTCGCGGTTGTGGTACCATCACCCGCAGCGTCGTTGGTTTTAGAAGCAGCTTGACGAATCAAAGCAACGCCAGTGTTTTCAACGTGGTCTTCTAATTCAATTTCTTTAGCGATGGTCACACCGTCATTTACGATTTGCGGTGCGCCAAATTTTTTCTCTAGAACTACGTTACGACCTTTGGGGCCGAGGGTTACAGCTACAGCCTCAGCTAAGATGTCCATGCCTCGCTCTAGGGCGCGACGTGCGTTTTCGTTGTAAATAATGCGCTTTGCCATAGTTGTTTAGCTTTTAGTTACTCAGTTGTCATTTTTCTGTCAAATTTGACTAGGCAACGATTGCTAGAATGTCTTTTTCAGACAGCAGCACATATTCGTCGGTGCCGAGTTTAACGTCAGTGCCAGCGTACTTGGAGTACAGCACTTTGTCTCCTACTTTGACTTCCAATTCTTGACGGCTACCGTCGTCATTACGCTTGCCAGCACCAAGAGCAACAACTTCCCCTACTTGGGGCTTTTCTTTGGCGGTGTCAGGCAGATAAAGACCACCTGCGGTCTTTTCTTCTGATGCGCTTACTTTTACAAAAACGCGATCGCCCAAAGGTTTAACTGTAGATACGCTTAAAGATACAGCTGCCATACAAATTTCTCCAGAGTTAGCACTCTCAACTCCTGAGTGCTAATTTACCGAAGGAAAGCCTGCAATGGCAACATTTGCTTATGTACGGGTTCCCGAACAGTGGGAGGAGACAGGGGGCAGAAGGCAGGAGGCAGAAGGTTAATATACAGACGTAATACACTTGAGTCATTGCTGTTTTCTCTCCCCTGCACCTCTGCTCCCTTGCCCCTCTGCCCTTCTTTTCCCCATTTCCTATTCCCCATTCCCTATTCCCCACCCTCAGTAATCGGAGGTTCACTTAAGTATAAGTACCTAATTATGTTTAATTTTCTGATTTCCTTCCGTAAGTTACGAATATTTTTATATGGTCAACTTTATTTGCAAAGCTTGGAAATTGTTATAGAACAGTAAACAGGGATCTGAATCATGAGTAACAATACCAAGATTCAAAAAACCACCACATCGACAAACCCATTAAATATGTAGACGACTAAAAAACCTTAAGTAATTGTGTAAAAACTTTAGAAATTGCAAAAATTCAGCGACATATTTTTATGTATGCTGACAACACGCTTGCTATCTGCGGTTGACAGCAAGATAGTAGGGAATCCTGGGAAAGCTGAAATCAGCTATTTCAAAACTAAAACTTGATTTAGCACCATGAAAGTTTTCCTGGCTGCATCTTGACAATTCAAAACAATTGCTTGCTAGTTTGTTGTTCTAGACAGATAATGGTTGTCTGCTCAGATGGTGGTGTCTGGTATCGCCAAGCAAATTTGCAAGTTGTTGAGCGGATCATCGAAACATACTTGATCAGCATAATGGTGGTGGAAGAATTTGCATTTTTAACCCATCTTTGCCGGAAAGTTACCTACTTGCTTGTTAACATCTGATAAGGCTTCACATCCGCAGGATATAGTAAAGCAGTAAGCTGATGAAAGCGCGGGTTGTGATAAAGCTAGGGTCATCTGAAGCCAATACTTACTTTTGAATGGAAGATGATTATTATTTAATCAGTGTTTTTCCACCCGCTACTTTCAAAGCGATATATAATAGCGCATTATAAATACTACTGCTCTACGTATCCTTACCGGACTTTTGCCGATGAGCTAGTGGTCTTAAATAAGGTGATAACCGCTTTTGAGACTTCGAGGAAGCAAAGGCAAGTTAAGTGGGAAAAACAACATCTCCATGATCCACCATATTAAGGATAACCATTCAAAACCTTGATGGACCGAAGCGCGACAAGTGCCACTGCTATGAAAGAGCCCAGCATGAAAGATCACAAACGCCTTCTACTGATTGATGATGACCCTAACCTCATCTTGCTGGTGAAGGATTACTTGGAATTTAGAGGATATGAAGTCGTCACAGCTGAAAATGGACGCGAAGCTCTGGAGATTCTAGAGCATGACGTTCCAGATATGATCATCTGTGACGTGATGATGCCGGAAATGGACGGTTACACTTTTGTAGAACAAGTCCGGCAAAACGAACGCACCAGTTGGATTCCTGTTCTCTTCCTCTCAGCTAAGGGACAAAGTGCAGACCGAGTGAAGGGTTTAAATAAAGGTGCTGATGTTTATATGGTCAAGCCCTTTGAACCAGAAGAACTCGTGGCACAAGTAGAATCTTCCCTGAAACAAACCATCCGTTGGAAAGAACACCAAACCAAAGGAGGAGAAAACGGTTCTCGAATTCAGGTTCCCTTCGATGTGCAGTTAACCCCAACTGAACTAAAAGTAGTACAGTTCGTGGCTAGGGGTTTAGCTAACCGAGAAATTGCTGAAGAATTAAATGTCAGTCAGCGTACAGTTGAAAGCCATGTGTCCAATATGTTGGGCAAAACCAATCTCCATAACCGCACTGAATTAGCGCGGTGGGCGATTGAAAATCAAATGGCTTAAAAAGCTTTCAGCATTCAGCCGTCAGCTTTCCACTGTTTAACTGACCGCTGATAGCTGAAAACTTTCTTGCTGCTACTCCAGAGAATAAATTGGTAAAAATATTCTTCTGAGAGTAGGTTTTGGTAGATAAGGTGCTTCCTATTAGCCAAGCTGCTTTTTGCAAGTTAGAGAAGAAAGCCGCTAACTCCAGATAAAATGTGCCAATCTCAGCAGTATCGCACCCTATCAAAAAATCCATTTATCACACGGTAAGTAACATCAGCAGCCATTACTGTCTAACGTGGTGTAAATGATAGTTCTTAGTTACACGCATCAGTGCTAAGACATAACAACAGCGCGAAAATTGTGAATCTTGCATCAAATTCACTGCATCACTCTACCCAAAGATTAAAAGCGATCGCCCTAACATTAGTGCGATCGCTTTTAGTTTGAATAAACACGATTTTCATACGGAAGCGCACGTTTTATCAAGTTTTTTCCCACTTGACATTTGTGAACTTACTTGATCATTTTGGGCAAACTAAAACCAGAATTTGTCAAGATTGTGGTGATAAAATCATGGCTTCAGTAAGTATTCCTGGATATAAAGTAAACGAAGAACTCTACAAAGGTTCTAGAACAAAAGTTTATCGAGGATATCGAGAAACTGATCAAAAATCTGTAGTGATTAAGCTGCTGAAAAATGCTTATCCCAGTTTCCATGAACTCTTGTCATTTCGCAATCAATATACTATTGCCAAAAATCTCAATTCACCTTTGATTGTTCAAACCTATAGCCTCGAACCCTTCCAAAATGGCTATATGTTAGTCATGGAAGACTTTGGTGGAATTTCTCTTAAGGAATGGGGAGTCGGGAAGAAGTTACAGGAGTTTTTAGAAATAGCGATCGCACTCTGCAACACACTAGATATACTCTACCACGAGCGCATTATTCATAAAGATATTAAACCCGCCAATATATTAATTAATCCCGAAACCAAACAAGTTAAATTAATCGACTTTAGTATTGCCTCTTTATTACCACGAGAAACACAAACACTCGTCAATCCCAATATATTAGAAGGGACACTAGCTTACATTTCTCCCGAACAAACAGGGAGAATGAATCGCGGGATTGATTATCGCACAGACTTCTATTCGCTCGGTATAACTTTTTATGAATTACTCACAAGCGAATTACCTTTTGCGTCAAATGACCCAATGGAATTAGTGCATTGTCACCTTGCTCAAACAGCACCATTAGTACATGAGATTAATTCCAAAATTCCTGCGGTCATTTCCAGAATTATCAGCAAATTAATCGCAAAAAATGCTGAAGATAGATATCAAAGCGCATTGGGATTGAAACACGATTTAGAAAATTGTTTAGCGCAACTCCAAAAAACGGATAAGATTGAGAATTTTGAAATAGCAACAAGGGATGTGTGCGATCGCTTCCTCATTCCTGATAAAATCTATGGACGGGAAACTGAAGTAGAAACCCTGCTGCAAGCATTTGATAGAGTCAGTCAGGGTGCAACAGAAATGATGCTGGTAGCTGGGTTTTCAGGGATTGGTAAAACTGCGGTTGTCAACGAAGTGCATAAACCAATTGTTAGACAACGCGGCTATTTTATCAAAGGTAAATTTGACCAGTTTCAACGTAATATTCCCTTCAGTGCTTTTGTGCAAGCATTCCGGGATTTAATGGGGCAATTATTAACAGAAAATGATGTGCAAATCCAGCAATGGAAAAATAAAGTTTTAGATGCTGTTGGTGAAAATGGTCAGGTAATTATTGAAGTCATTCCTGAACTATCAAGAATTATTGGCGAACAACCACCAGCAATAGAGTTATCAGGAACGGCGGCAGAAAATCGCTTTAATTTATTATTTCAGAAATTTACCCAAGTCTTTACTAGTGCATCACATCCATTAGTAATATTTTTAGATGACTTGCAATGGGCAGATTCGGCATCGCTCAAGTTAATGCAGCTATTAATGGCTGATACAAGTCATCTTTTCATCATTGGTGCGTACCGTGATAACGAAGTCACTCCAGGACATCCATTAATGTTGACTTTGAGTGATATTCAAAAAACTCAAGCCACAATCAATATAATAACTCTAGCACCACTGAGTCAAGAGCAAGTCAATAAGTTAGTTGCTGATACTCTAAAATGTACAGAAAATTTGGCATGGTCTATTTCGCAATTAATCTATCAAAAAACCAAAGGAAACCCATTTTTTGCTGTCCAGTTTCTCAAAGCATTACATCAAGATGGATTAATTCATTTTGATTTTGAGTTGGGTTGTTGGCAATGCGACATTACCCAAGTGACAACTCAAGCAATTACAGATGATGTTGTCACTTTTATGGGTTTTCAATTGCGAAAACTACCGCAATCTACCCAAGATTTATTACAGTTAGCAGCTTGTATTGGCAATCAATTTGATTTAGCAACTTTAGCAATTGTTTCTGAAAAATCAGAACTTGAGACAGCTACTGCTTTGTGGAAAGCATTACAAGAAGGATTGATTTTGCCGATAGGAGATGTTTACAAGTTTTATATCGGGCAAGAAAATCAAGCACGTACATTGGCAAATCAACAGAATGTTACATACAAATTTTTACACGATCGCATTCAACAAGCGGCCTATTCTCTAATTCCTGATGACCAAAAACAGATTACTCATCACCAAATCGGACAACTGCTTCTCCAACAGATTTCCCCAACAGCTAGAGAAGAAGGCATTTTTGAAATCGTTAATCAGTTAAATTACGGTACTACTCTAATTACCCAGCAAGCAGAAAAAGAAGAATTAGCTCAACTCAATTTGATTGCCTGTTGCAAAGCCAAAAATTCCACCGCTTATCAAGCTGCGGGTGAATATGCCAAAGTTGGATTATCTTTGTTAGGAAATAAAGCTTGGCAACAGCAATATGAAATGAGCCTCGCTTTCCATGAATTAGCTGCGGAAATTGCTTCTTTATGCGGCGAATTTGCAGTAATGGAACAGTTGGTTGATAGTGTTATCGAACAGGCACACTCTTTGCTAGAAAAGGTCAATGTCTACTGCATTATAATTCAGTCTTACGTCTTTCAGAATAAACCATTCGATGCCCTTGATGTCGGACAAAAACTTCTGCAACAGCTTGGCGTAACTTTTCCTGAATCACCCACACCAGTAGATCTGCAACAGTCAATTCAAGAAATTAAAGAATTGATTGGAGATAGAGAAATTGCAGATTTAGTTGATTTACCTGTAATGACAAATCGGGAAGTCTCGGCAATTATCCAGATTGCTAGTAATCTCATCCCACCAGCATACAACTGTGGTTCTATCTTTTGTCCATTACTGATGGCGTTGTCAGTTAAATTATCCATTCAGTATGGAAATACAGTAACTTCTGCATTTAGTTACGCTAACTATGGCTTCCTTCTATGCAATCTTTTCCAAGATGTAGATACAGGAACAAAGTTTGGTCAATTATCACTGCAAATTATGTCCAAATTTGATGCTAAAGCTATTAAACCAGAAGTGCTTCTGGTGCTAGGAGCTTTTGTTCTGCATCGCAAATCTCACATCAAAGATACCCTCCCACTTTTGCAAGAAGGCTACGTAACTGGTTTAGAAGTTGGCAGCACGAAGTTTGCTGGATATCATGCCCGTACTTTTTGTAACGCTTCTTTTTGGAGTAATCAGCCTCTTGCTACCGTAGAACAAAATGCTCGTGCTTACTACAATGGATTGATGCAACTTAACCAAGCGGCACTAGCTAATCATTGTCGCCTTGCTTGGCAGTCGGCATTAAATTTGCTGGGTTTTGGGGAGCATTCTTGTATTTTATCTGGGGAAGTTGTACAAGAGACAGAACTTCTGCCGCAGCTAATCTCTGATAATGATGTAACTGAGTTGTGTGTGTTTCATTCATACAAACTTATGCTCAATTTCTTATTTGGTGAAATTGAGCCAGCGCAAAACCATACTGTTGAGTGCAGTCGTTATTTAACTGCTGCTAAGGGCTTAGTATACGAGCCAGCGTTTTATTTTTATGATTCTTTGATTGCTCTAGCAGGTTTAAATTTGCAATCAGAACAACTATCAGAGGTATTGCAACGGTTAGAGCAGAACCAAACTCAACTACAACACTGGTCGCAATATGCTCCGATGAATTATCAACATAAGGTTGATTTGGTGGAAGCAGAAAAATGTCGAGTGTTAGGAAAAAAAGCAGAAGCCAGTGAATTATATGATCGGGCAATATCTGGAGCTAAAGCCAACGAATATATCCAAGAAGAAGCACTGGCTAACGAACTGGCTGCTAAATTTTACCTAGATTGGGATAAACAGCGCATCGCCAGGGAATATATGATTGCAGCATACTACGGCTATGCTCGCTGGGGTGCAAAAGCCAAAGTCGCTGATTTAGAAAAATGCTATCCCCAATTACTCGCTCCAGTATTACAGCAAACCCGTTCTCCCCTTTCGACCCAGGAAACTATCTTCGCCGTGGGGACTACTGTTACTTCTACAAGTTCTGCGACTTCTAGCACCAGTATCTCAAATACCTTAGATTTAAAAGCTGTTCTCAAAGTTTCCCATACTATTTCCGGTGAAATCGAACTAGAAAAACTGCTCTCATCATTGCTTTTCACGGTCATGGAAAATGCGGGAGCTGATAAATGCGTGTTAATGCTGTTGCGAGACGATCGCCTGTTAATTAAGGGTTCAATTACCCAAGGAACACAGCCAGTTGTGTTACAAAGAATTCCGATTGAGGAGAGTCAGGATATTCCCCACAAGCTAATTTATCAAGTGAAGCACAATAATCAAACTGTTGTGCTAGTGGATGCAACAGAAGATCCGCTTTTAGCCAATGACCTGTATATTGTGCGTCAACAGCCAAAAAGTATCTTGTGTAGCCCGATTTTGCATCAAGGCAAGTTGATGGGGATTTTGTATCTGGAAAATAGTTTAGTTACGGGGGCGTTCACGAGCGAACGCATTGAACTACTGAATTTACTTTGCGCCCAAGCCGCCATTTCCCTAGAAAATGCTCGACTTTATGAACGTTCTCAGGAATATGCCCAGCAGTTAGAACAGGCATTACAAAACTTGCAAAACGCTCAATTACAAATGATCCAAAGTGAAAAAATGTCTGCTTTGGGTAACTTAGTTGCTGGTGTGGCTCACGAAATGAATAATCCTTTGGGTTTTATTTCTGCTAGTCTTCAACAAGCTAAACCCACCATTGCGGATATTTTTGCACACTTAAAACTATATCAAGAAACTTTTCCTAACAAGAGTGAAGAAATCGAAGACCATGCGGATGAAATCGATTTGGAATATAGCTTATCAGACTTTCCAAAAATGCTTGATTCTATGACTTTGGCTTGCGATAGGCTAAAAAACATCAGCACTTCACTCCGTACTTTCTCCCGTGCCGATCGCGATTACAAAGTGCCGTTTAATATTCACGAAGGTATTGATAGCACCATTCTCATTCTTAAGCATCGTCTGAAAGCTAACGAACAACGTCCTGCTATCGAAGTTGCCACTAACTACGGTAATTTACCGCAAATTGAATGTTTTCCTGGGCAATTAAATCAGGTGTTTATGAATATTTTGGCTAATGCTATTGATGCTTTAGAGGAGTCAAATCATGGACGAAACTTGGCAGATATTCAAGCTTTACCCAATCGCATTACTATTACCACTTCCATAGCAGATAGTCTCGTCAAAATTGCTATTGCTGATAATGCTAAGGGGATGAGTCCAGAAGTTAAAGAAAAAATCTTTGACAATTTATTTACTACCAAAGCTGTCGGAAAAGGGACGGGGTTGGGATTGGCTATAGCAAAACAAATCGTCGAAGAAACACACGGTGGAAAATTAACTTGTTACTCTGTTTTAGGTGAGGGTACAGAGTTTTTGATTGAAATTTCAGTTTGAAGAAGAATCTAGAAGTCAGAATTCAATTCTGTATTCTGACTCTTAAACTCTTTATTAAGCAGCCGCAGGTTCCAACAACTTAATATTCGAGAAAACAAATTCTTGAATATTCAGATTTCCGTTGACTTCGGTGCGAATTTCCCGACGGTTGAGAATGAAGTATTTACCTACCTTTTCATATTCATCGGTAAATTCACTTCTACCACCCTTTTGTTCGCCAGTCTTGGGGTCACGGTAGATAGAATCATAAGTGTGAGACAAGTAACCTTCGCCAGTTTGGTGGCTGCTGAAGGTGTTAATGGTGACGAAAATACCATGAATTTGACGGTGAACAAGGCAAACTTCGTTATTGCGGACTTTATATTTATCGCCAGCAGCCTTACCACCAACTAAAATCTCGACTGCATCAGTTAAGTCGGTGTCACCATAGCTAAAGGTGTTTTCGCCGTGGGTGGCTTCAAAGCTGCGGCGGATACGGTGAATGGCAATTTCCCAAGCTTGACCGTGGATGGCTTTTTGTACGGACTCGTCTTCTACTTCCAGAACTTCCGCCTTGAGTTCAGCATTGATGATTACTTTACCTGTAGTAACTTTATCGTCGTACTTATAGGTAACATCTGCGGTGTAACCGGGGAATTTATTATCCCATGTGTAGCGGTTTTCATAAGCAGCCCGGAAAAGTTCCTGAGCAGAGAGTTTTGTAACTGTCATGTGCTTCTCCTAGCGTATCCAGTAATAAATAGCGTTTTATTGTTGCTGGTATTAGCATAGAAGTAATTGTTGAGTAGAGCATAGTCCCCAATGGGGTACACTTTGGGTACACTTATGGCTAATTCTCTTCATGCTGTATTTGGTGCGATCGCTAGTGTCCGTAATGAGCAAGAGCTGCATCTCGCTCTTAAGGATAAGATTAGCGAGCATTTTGGCGTACAGCATTGGGGTATTTATCTTTTAGATGAACAAGCACCAACTGAAATTGATGTTCCTGCTATTCCCGCAGTATGTTTGGAGGGTAATCCTGTTGGACGTTACGTAGTTGAGCGTCACGCTCCCGCCCATGAGCAATTATTATTATCCCCAGGAGACTGGAAACATTTTTGCTCTCGTTCTGACCACGAACACGTCATGACTGGGCCAATTGTTTGCGATGGTCAGTTGATAGGTACATTACACTTAGCACGCGATCGCGGCAAGCCTGCCTTTGATGGCAACGACTTAGCTGACTTGAGTGCTGTATGCTTGCATTTGTCAGCGAAACTTGCCACTTTACGGGCAAAACCCACAATTTCGGCTTCACCTTTAGTTAGTCGCCTCACACCACGCGAGTTAGAAATCGCTGAGTTGGTGGCGCAGGGTTTAACTAATGCCGAAATTGGTGAGAGACTCTGGATTACGCAAAACTCTGTGAAGCAGGCTTTAAAGCGGATGTTTCGCAAGCTAGAAGTGTCAGCCAGGGCGGAGATGGTGGCGAAGTTACAGGATGTTTTGGTTTCGTAGAGAATGTTTGTCAAGTCTAAATCAATACTATCCTCGGCGATTGGAAATCGCACCTATACAGGCAAAACCCGCCTGCGCGGGTTAAAAACTTTGATTTTTCCTCAGTCCGCACAGGCGGACTTAGTTTATGTAGTAGCGAATTCTATTCGCCCCATACTTTTAAAACAGACTCTTAGAGAATGATCTGCGATCGCACTTACCAAACAAAGAAAAATTTAATTCTATTAAAATTAGAAACCACAGGCTAGATTAAATCAAACCTGTGGGGTTGAATTGGTATTATTTGTTGGAAAGAGGTATATATGGTCTATGTGGTTGTTTCAAGCTATTAGTAGAAGTTTCAGCAGTAGAAAAATTAGAAACAGCCGCACTAGACTTAGAAGAATCTGACTCAGAAGCACCAGGAGAAGAAAGGTTTAAGAAATCGATGAGTGTCAAAGTACGACGGCTAATTTTCCAACTTCCTTGTTTATTTACAACTTCGTCTACATATGTACCGTTAGCAACATCAATGCTAGTGTCTGAAAGCTTGTGAGTTGCATGGAGATATGACGACATAGATGCTTTATTGTTCTGCACTGAAATATTGACTGTCCCTATCAAATGCTGTGTAGCTTGGTATCCATTTGCCTGAAATACCGCATAGACGAAATCTGCCCAATTATTTGCACCATATCTTGTTTCACTCGCTCCACTAGGAAAAACAGCAGTGATTGTTGCATCTGGAGTAAAACAATTTTGATAAATATTTTTTCCTTCTTGCAGGTTTCCTCTGCCAATAGCATCAGTTCCTAAAGCGTAGCAGTTTGCCAATTCTTGAATTTCTGATTTTGCATTGGGTGTAGATGCACTTGCTAGTTCAAATTTACCCCCTAAAGCTAAAACCATTACTATGGCAATTACAATCAAGCTTAAACGTTGTAATACCAATGAAATATTTTTATATACTACTTGCTTACTTCCTTTTATTTTTTCCATGTAATTACACCCGTACTTTTATTAGCAATGGACACAAATGAAGTGATTTTAAATAAAACTTTTAGCCCAATTTGATAATGCATTTAATATCAAATATCTAAAAGTTACTTAAAAATTCACTTAGAAATTTTACCTATAATGTTTATAACAATTCATCCAGAAAAAGTAACTGTTAAATATAACGATTTTGTCATTAAATAAGAAGTTGTTAACAGTAGTCAAAATTCTGTAAGTTCTCAGTAAAAACTCTTTCTATTTATAAATATTTTATGAATTTGTATAATTTGAATAAATTTAATTATAAAAATTAAAAAATATATTTTATTTGTGCATCAAAATATCCCCAATTACTTTAAGAGATTGGGGAGATAAGCATGAATTTAGCAATAATTAACCAGAAATGGGAATAGAAACTATAAACTCTGTACCTTCACCGACAACAGATTCACAAGTTAAATTCCCACTATGGTTATCTACAATAATTTGCTGACTAATAGACAAACCTAAGCCAGTACCTTTGCCTACAGGCTTACTAGTAAACAAGTGGTTAAAAATACATGATTTTACTTCTTCAGTCATACCTTTGCCATTATCTTTAAACCTAATCAATACATTCTGGCGATCCTCAGATATCTCTGTTGTAATGGTAATTGTATTAGGATGGTTCACAGAGTTATCATGTAAGTTCCTAGTAATAATTGCCTCCTCTAAAGCATCGATCGCATTAGCTAAAATATTCATAAACACCTGATTCAATTGCCCTAAATAACATTCCACCAAAGGAATATCACCGTACTTTTTAATGATTTGTATGGCAGGGCGGTCAGAACTAGCTTTGATTCGATGTTGTAAAATCATCAAAGTGCTATCAATACCTTCATGGATATTAGCTACTACTTTAGATGTCGTATCAGCACGAGAAAAAGTCCGCAGTGAAGTGCTAATTTCTCGAATGCGTTTTGTACCCGTTTTCATGCCTTCAATCATTTTAGGTAACTCTTCCATTAAGAAAAGTACATCGATCTCTTCAGCTTTTTCTTCAATTTCATTGCCTGGGTTAGGGAATGTACACTCGTAAAGTTTTAGATAATCGATTAAATCATTAACAGCATCTTTTGCTAAGTCAACATTACCGGCAATAAAGCCAACAGGGTTATTAATTTCATGCGCTACGCCTGCAACTAAATTTCCCAAAGATGACATTTTTTCGCTTTGAATAATTTGTAGTTGTGCTGCTTGCAAATCTTGAAGCGACTGTGCTAATTGTCTGGAATTATCTTGTTCTGTGGTATACAAGCGGGCATTTTCAATGGCAATAGCCATTTGAGAAACTAGAACTTGTAAGACTTTGACTCTTTCGGGAAGAAATGCGCCTGTTGATGTCTGATTTTCTAGATAAATAATCCCAGAAAGTTTTGATTGATAGATAATTGGCAAACACAGAATTGATTTTGATTGGGATGCCTGAATATAGTTATCAATCTTAAAAGGATCAGTCGATATAGAATCATTTAAAACAAGATTTTTCTGAGTTTTGAAAACGTAGTTAATGACTGATAGGGGTAGATTTTGATAGTTATCAACAGGCACTGATTGTAAAACAGTGACTGAATCATCAGCTACATTACCAGAAGCTTCTATATAGAGTTCAGCATCTTTTACTAGTAATAACACTGCTTTCTGTGCCGCAGCATTTTCTAGTAATATTTTGATTAACTTACTCAATAAACTTTCTAAAACAATTTCGTTGGTTATCGCTTGGGAAACTTTGACGAAGGTATTAAAGTCTAAGAAATCACTCAAACCACTACTAGTAGTGGTATTAGTAGTCATGTGGGTTACATCTAGTTTGAGTCTAGACGCGGCGGGGATACTAGTTTGTTGAACTAGGAAAGGATATTTTAATTCTAAATGCTTAACTTTAGCGATCGCGCCCCAACGAATGTAGGCATAATAAGCTTTAGTGAGATAAGTTTGATGAATTAACTCTTTACCTAAAGCTTTGTAAAATTTACTCGCTAATTCGTAGGCTAAGGCTTCTTCTTGAAGATATCCATGTTCTTGAGATTTGATAATTGCCAGTTCATAGTAATCCATTGCCTCTAAATTTTGATGCAAAGCTTGATATATTTCAGCCTCAACTAGATAGAATTTATGCAAGTGATTCATGGGAGCATGAGTCGCCCAAAGTTCCATCTGACGCTGATTATTTCGGACTCTTTCTAAAATCGATACTTGCGTTGATTCTGGAGCAGTATGGTAAATTGCTAGTTGTGCTAAAGAATCATAAAAAGAAAATAGTGGAACTACAAACAGTCCTGTTACGCCAGCTAAAGATTTTTCTGCCATGACAGCATTTTCTAAAGCTTGCTCATACTCTTCAAATATATAAGAGAGCATAAGCTTATTGATAAATAAGTGATTTATTGTGTAAAGGTCGTTTACTTGCTGATGAATTGGTAGCATCAGTTGCTCATTGTAGACATCACCCATCAAACAACAAATATTTCCTGACTTGCCTTGCAAATTTAATACTGCTTGCAGATAGATTTTGTTCCAAGTTAAAGCTACTAGCTGCTGAATTTTTTGCAAAGAATCGCAGTAAGCCACAAGTTCTGCTTCTAAAACTAACAGTTCTTTCCCTAGCCAAAATGAATGGCAAGGATAGATATAACCACAGTAACCAGCGTATTCTAAATCTCCAGTTTCTACACCACTTAAATAGCCTGTTTTTGCTGTAGTTAGCGTTTCCTTGAGATGATCTTGCCAATGCATAACATGGGCGCTAACTACAGTTAAAATCTTGGCTTTAATTTCAGAATTAAATTGAGACATTAGGTTTAATGCCAACTTACCAAATTCATAACCAAAATCAATTTGTCCAAGAACGCCACAAAGAATTAATCCATATAGGCTGTAACCATAGGCAGAAACAGATGTATTCCCATAATTTAAAGACAAATTGACCATTTTGCAGGCAATAACAGGCATCATCTCTGGGGCAGTTTGAAAGGCTGCGGGGAGAACGCCCATCAGGATTCGCATTGCTGCTATTTTTTGCGGATCGGTCATTAAGGGTAAGTTAATTAAATCAGCGATCGCTTTTCCTTGCAACTTAACAACTATCTCATCTATCCCCTGCTGAATATCGCTAGGAGTTGGTTTTTCAGGCATATCAATTCCTAGCAATTGCAGTACTGATAATGCTGTTGTAATAGCTTTTAGTTGTTGACTTTGAATGATAGCAGAGATAATTTGTACTTCATAAACTTTGACTTTATCTAGTAAATTATCAGCATTTTGTAATACCACATCAGCCCATTGCTGCATCTGTTCAAAATTGCCGCTCAGATAAGCAACCTCGGCTGCGCCTTCATATAAGCCCAGAGTTAATTTATATTCAGTTTTCCAAGCACCTTTACTTAAAAGTTCTATTCCTATTTTTGAATACTTGAGAGCCGCTTCATAAGCTGTAGATGCTTTCGCTTTTTGTGCTGCAATTAAATTTAACTTTGCTAACTCAGTTTTTTCAGCTTGCTCAATTAAATAAGCAGTCCCGACATTTAACTGATTAACAATATCAAAAATATTAGCTTCAATCTCATCCTTAGGTGTATTTTGCAATAGCAATTGACCTATTTTTAGATGAGTTGCTGTCTTCTGAGATTCGGGAATTAGTGAATAAGCTGCTTGTTGCACTCTGTCATGTAAAAACTTGTAACTGATTCGTGAAGTATCTACTTTGTACTGAACAGCTTCTTCTTGATTAAAAACTAAAGGAATACGGTAAGCTTCGTTTAAGGGTAAGATTAATCCTGCTTGTAAAGCTGCATATAAATCAGATGCTGTTACAGATGGTGATTGTTCATAGATAACTGACAAGACATCCAACCCAAATCTATCGCCGACACAGGCTGCTAACTTTAAGACATCTTGCGTAGATTGTGGTAATTTCTCTAGCCGACTAGCAACTAATTCAACTACATTTTTATCGGTAATCCCAATAGCTTGAATTTCTTGTAAATTCCACTGCCATATAGCACTGCTAAAGTCAAATTGCAAAAGCTTTTCTTGATAAAGTGCTTGAAGTAATTGCGTTATAAAAAACGGATTGCCAGCAGTTTTATTACAAATTAGCTCTGCTAGTGGGCAAATTTGTTTATTAAAAAACTCATTATTTTGAATGTTACTTTCAAAGTATCGACTTGCTTGTAATGTGTCAGTTACTAGTTGCTGAACCTGATTTAAATCTAAAGGTTGTAAAACTATGTTATTAATAGCTGTACCATTAGTTTTAATATCTTCAATGGCTTGAATTAAAGGATGCGTAGAATTAACTTCATTATCTCTGTAGGCTCCAATAAATAATAAATATTTACTGTTAGCGTTAGTAGTTAAAATTTTTATTAAATTTAATGTAGCAGAATCTGCCCATTGTAAATCATCTAGAAATATAACTAATGGGTGTTCTTTTTGTGTAAATACCTGGATAAACTCTTCAAAAACTCGATGGAAGCGATTTTGTGATTCTGTTGCTCCTAGTTGAGGTACTTCTGGTTGTTTACCAATGATTAATTCAACTTCAGGAATGACATCAATAATTATTTTGCCATTACTTCCCAAAGCTGATAAAATCTTATTTCGCCATGTAGCAATTTTTTCTTGATTTTCTGTCAGTAAGCAGCGAACTAAATAGGTAAATGCTTGAATTAACGAAGCATAAGGAATATTACGCTTTAACTGGTCAAATTTACCTGTGATAAAGTAACCTTGACGATGAGTAATAGGTTTACTGACTTCATTTACTAAAGCAGATTTACCAATACCAGAATAGCCAGAAACTAATACGACTTCATTACTTCCAGATGTGATGCGTTCAAAAGCTGTTAAAAGTTCATGAACTTGTGTTTCCCGTCCATATAACTTTTGAGGAATTAATAGCTGACTTAAAACATCTAAACGACCTGGAACGAAATTAACAATTTCTTGTTGGTTTTCTAAAGAATTTAAACATAGTTCTAAATCAAATAATAAACCTGCCGCACTTTGGTATCTATCTTCAGCATTTTTTGCCATCAGTTTCATGACAATTTCTGAGATAGCTATAGGAATCTCTGGATTGAAAAACTGGGGGTTTAACGGTTGAACTGCTATATGTCTATAAACTATTTCTAGAGGATCTTCACTAAAAAATGGTATCTCTTTGGTAAGCATTTCGTATAAAGTCACTCCCAAAGAATAAAAATCACTCCGGTAGTCAAGAGTACGATTCATTCTCCCGGTTTGTTCAGGAGACATATAGGCAAGTGTGCCTTCAACACAGTTAGGATTAGTAAATTGGGGAGTTTCTTTGTTTAAACGTGAGGCGATACCAAAGTCTGCAAGTTTAACTTGATTTGTTTGGTAGTTAACAATGATATTGCTTGGTTTGATATCTTTATGAATAATTTGGTTTTTGTGAAGATAATCTAAAGCTTTAGTTAACTGAATAGTAATTTTTAAAGATTTGATTAAATCAATTTTTTCTATTTTTAAAATTTCTGCTAAAGATTGCCCTCCAAAGTCTTCTAATAACAGCCCTACACGATGATCAAAGTTTTCTAGAGCAATTGCTTTAACTATATTGAGATGGTCTAAACCTTGCTGAATTTGATACTCGTTTTTTAGACGAGTAAAGGCTTCAAGAGTAGGAAATTCATTTTTAAGCAATTTGAGGATTACTCGCTGTTGCTTTTCTGGCATTTGCGCCCGATAAACAATTGTTTGGACTCCTTCGTTAAGGGTAGCGTTAATTTGGTATCCAGTAAGATTTGCCATTGATTTTTGACTACAAGTTACAAAAGTTAGCACTAGCCCCTTTTCTTAAACACAAGGGGTTCTGGTTTAATTATTCCCAGTAGGCAAAAAATTCTTACTATCGCTAACAATAACGTTATAAATATCGTTGTAATATCTATAGCAATCCTCAAACCTAAGCTTTTCTAAGTCTCTTTATCGAAACTTAATAGTATAGATGGTTTTCTTGTTGGTAGTTTAATCGATGAGTATGGTAAACATAACAAAGTTATGAAATTTGTTAGCCTTGTTAAAAGGCAGACGGAAGTACCAAGTTTTTTCAAAAATTCAATAGGAGTTTTGTAGTTTGGTTTTTTATGCCAAGTTATTATTATAGTGCGGCTTAAATCAAGCTATTAGCTGAAACAGGCGAAGAACTTAAGAAATCAATGCTCTTACTTGCTGCCTTGTTGTGCTAGGAAAATGGTGGGACTTGCCCACCATTCAATTAAGCTCGGCTACCAACACCTTTTTGGAATGCTGGTCGTTCAGTCATACGCTTGATGTAGTCTAAAACTGCTGGATAGGCACTGAGGTCTAGTTTCAGCATCATGGGAATGTAAGCAAGGATAGAGCCAACAGCAACGTCGGCAACTGTGAATTCGTCACCCAGTAAGAAAGGTTGCCGCGCGAAAATTTCATTCAAGGGAGTCAACAAACGGGGTACTTCT
The DNA here is from genome assembly GCF_014697475.1 of Nostoc sp. FACHB-152. Lineage (GTDB taxonomy): Bacteria > Cyanobacteriota > Cyanobacteriia > Cyanobacteriales > Nostocaceae > Nostoc_B. The sequence continues at coordinate 55,428 of NZ_JACJRV010000027.1, read as the reverse complement.
CGCTCTCTGGTTGTTTCTGTAAAAATTCCTGGGCCGAGAGTACCGTTGGCAAATAATACCCATTGGTAAAATTCGGCACGCTGTTCTGGCGAAACTGAGGTTTTGCCATACTTATCATTTAAATACAGCAGAATCGCACCAGATTCCCACAGATGTACATCTCCATCAATGATGGCTGGGACTTTACCCATCGGGTTAATTTTCAGATACTCAGGCTGCAAGTGTTCGCCTGCTTTCATATCTAGCTGCACAAACTCATAGGGAATTTGTAGTTCTTCTAGATACCACTTAACGATGGAAGCGCGGCTCATAGCACCGCCGTAAAGTTTTAGCATAATTACAGATATTTAAAGAACTTTGTGAGTATGTGAGTGCTGTTTTACATTGTCGTCTTTTGTTACTACCCTGGCAGCATTTAACACACGCTTTCGCTCAGTTGAATACTTGAAATCAGTGTAGGTTGTACCAAGAGGAATTAAGGTTTTGGCAGTTTCTGTACGCTTATAGGTGCGGGCGGCTGCAAAAACTCGTTGTGCAAATTCATCTGCAAATTGAGCGGAGTCGGGAAAGCCTTCTGGCAGTAGTGGTGTATCCCCATCCAAGACTGCTTCTAAGGTTGTGGCACAAGCTAGTTTGTAGGAAGTAGGAATATCTTTCATTAATGCTTCTAAAGATGCAGAAGGAATTGGCTCTATCACATCCACTTGATGAACTTCTCCATCTTCTTTAATAAAGCAAGTTGCTAGACCGATAACGACGTAATCATCGGCTGCTAAATCGGATGTATCTTGATCAGAAATTGCTGTTGTCATGGGAAATTTTCACAAGACCTAAAAATTAAAATTCTGTAACGGAAAACTTGGAGTGTGTTAGTGGCTTTTTAAGGGAGAAACACAGCAACAAAAAGAAACTCCTATAGTCTCTTGAGGTTGCCATGTCTCTGTACCCTTTTCTCCATCTCTTATGAACGGCTAGTAGGATTCTATCAAGTTGTTGCTCATTCAGAATTAGGAAACAGGCAAGAGACACACGGAAAAAGGATAGTTAATTTTTTTAGTATCCAGTAGCTAAGATCTAATCCCCGTAAAGATTGATTTTGTTTTTTTCTGGAATTCTACTTGCGAGTGAAGTATCTATTAATAAGTTAGTGCATGAATTGTTGGTATAAGTCCAAGTTTTTTACTGGTTGTAGTACCGACAATTTCGTCTGAGTTACTTAAATTAAAGTAATTATAGACACATTTAAAATGTATCGGGGCATGACTACCACCATAGATAAAACTTGAATTTAATTTACAAGAGCAAGCATCTTAGGCAGGGAGACATGAACAGTCACTCATTTTTAACTTCTGGTGAACAGCAAAATAACAGTTGCCAATCTGTTGTAGCTGATACGTCAAATACTCTAGGGGATGAGGCTGATGGTAGTGGTAAATCTGCTTTAGAAGAAAGCTACTTGCGCTCTTGTGCTTTGAAGTCTGCTAAACAAGGAGATTATACTAAGGCGATCGCCCTGTTAAACGAATTGATTCACCATCATCCCCAAAATGCGCTTGATTACAACAATCGGGGCTTGATTTATTTTCAAACAGGCGACAAGCAAAAAGCTTTGGGTGACTACAATACAGCACTACAATTAAATCCTCATTTAGCTGGTGCTTATAATAATCGGGCAAATTACTACGCAGCTTGCGGAGAGTTGGCTGCTGCACTTGATGACTATGACCAAGCGATTGATTTGAATCCTAGTTATGTGCGCGCCTGGATTAACCGAGGTATTACCTTACGGGATTTGGAAGAATATGAGGAGGCGATTGAGAATTTTGAGATCGCACTGCTGTTTGGTCAGTTAGAGGCTCATATTTGGGCTGAACGCGGCAGAACTTACCATCTTTGGGGCGACTGGAATTGTGCGATCGCAGATTATCGGCGTGCGCTAACAAAAGTATCCTTACTAGATCATAGCGGTAGTTTTTCGGGTTGCCGTTTACGTTTAAAAATTGACACTTGGCTAAATGATCTGTTGTTTGGCAAGTACTAGGGTGAATTAGTAATCTTCAACAGCAGTTAAATGAAGCTTGACATCATCTTCAGCTGATTAGTGGGTGTATCTGTGCAGAAACTAAAGAACCCTCTCCCCTGCGTCCTTCATGATAAGTCTTTCACCGAACACGATATAACGGCAGATTGAGACCCTGTATTACTAATAGCTAATCAGTGATAACTATATAGCTTTTTAATCATTATGTGTATATCTCTATATACGCAACTATGCATAAAAGGAACTGTAATGAGTGCAAATTCCTAAATCAAAATTGCGTTTAGGGTAAGGAATTTAAGGGTTTAATTTCTTTCCCATCCTGATTTGTTAACACAACCAGACGCTGGTTAGGTTGAAATTTATATCCTTGCTGCTCAATCATAGTTTTAGTTTGGCGGGGATCAAAGTTGCGGACAAATTCTGCCTGTAAGGTATTAACACGGCCTTCCATAATTTTGACTTCAGTGCGAACTTCTCGCAGCTTTTGCTGCTGTAGCAAGTGATAAGGCAAAAGTTGTGTTAGCGCGGATGCTGCTGCTGCTAAGATGACAAAATTGACACCTATCTTGACTGAGGCTTCAAGAGCCATCACTTGATAAGAACGTTGACGAAGATGCCGTTTTGGACGAGGCGTTTGGCGTTTCTGTATAGGTTGTAACGGCTGTCTAGATGGTTGGAAGGCGTTCATAATTTTAAAAATAACCTCACTAGTTCAATAAAAACACGCTATACCAGCTATTGTCGCTATTTAAGACTGAAGTTAGCTGTCATATTACTGCATTTTTTTGCAATTGCTACACGTATGTCAAAAGTTAGAAATTAATCCAACATACGTAAATCTGGGGTTTAACAGTTTGCTGTTCTCAACTACCAGCTTTGGGAAATTGCACCCAGCACCCAAGGATTATTAATCCTTTGTGATTTTATGTCAATGCCAAGCAAATATGATAATATTTATAGCCCAGCACCTTTAACTTTAAGTAAAGTTATCTTTTGAGTTTGAGAAGAGAAAATTATTAAGTAAAATTTTGCAATTAACAATAAATATTTAGTGATTTGCACACAAAGCTTAATATTTTTAACTACCAGCCGCTTCATCTTTGTGATGACCGTTCCTCTCACGCTTGAGACTTTCTTCTAAAGCTTGAATTTGTTCACGACGGGCTTCCAATTCTAGAGAACGACGGGCTAAGTCTTGATTTTGCAAGGTTAAAGATTGTCGCCACTGTTCGGCACGTTCTGCTTCTTGTTGTAAAAATTCTGGAGTCATGCCACTGCTGAGGTAAGTTTGTACCAAGTTCAGTACCCAATTACAGGCATCGTCTAGCTTTGTAATTTCACCTGTAGGAGAAAGTTCTACTAGAACTAGCAATTTTTCACTCATAGAGTTGCCTTTACCCAAAAGAATAAAAGCTTCTTCGGGAATAATTGCCCAGAGATTTTCAGCTTCTTGACGTGCTAACAAGTGCAACTGGTACTGGTCTAAAAATTCGTTTTTTTGTACCTGAGCTAGGTATAACATGATCGTTGTTTAGCTCCACTTTACAACCAAAAATTAAAAAATAAGTGATAAGTCAGGCGAGAGGGGACAGGTGACAAATGAATATTTGGGAATTTTTATTTATGGGTAATTGGTGAGAGTTTGGCTCAAAACTCTCCCATTACCCATTACAGTTATGACAGACTCAGCAGGCGATCGCTACAACAATGTCTGAAGGCGTACGCGCAAAATTTCGGCTTGTTTTTCAGCCTCGGCTAAGGCATCTTTCGCTCCTTTTACCACGTCGGCGGGAGCTTTATCGACAAACTTAGGATTGCTTAACCTACCTCTGAGAGATTGGGCTTCAGCTTCAGCTTTGCTAAGGCTTTTCTCCAGTTTGGCGCGTAGTGCGTCAACGTCTACCACACCAGTCAAGGGAATTACTACTTGGACTGTACCGACAACCCCAGCAATGGTTTGTTCTGGTGTTTGTGGCTGTTCTAAGACTGCTTGTTGCTGTATTGGCTGTGTATCTGGCGGGAACAACCCAGCCCAGAATTGTTGTCTAGCTTCGGCAGTTAAAAAGTTACGAACAGCAAACCAAGCAGTATAACCTAAACCGACAATTTCAAAGAAAGTGCCAATCAAGGGAATGGTGTTAACTGTGTTAGCAGCTGCGAAACCAACTTTGGCAAAGACAAGCCCCACAATAACTAAACCAATAGTCTTCCAACCCTGTAGGGGTTTTTGAGTTGCTACTGCTATTGGGGTTTTTTGTTCACCAGCAAAGCTTAAAGTTTCCACTTTAGCTAAATCCTTGATATAAGCTTGGCAAGCAGTGAGGATTTGCTGTTCCTTGATGCTGTCGGTTTGCAAATATACCTTTACTTTTGCCCCTGGCTTTACATCCGCCTCAGCGCGTAAATTGCGAATTGTGCGGATAGTGCCAATCAGCAATTCAAACTGTTCTTCCAAAGCGGGATCAATGAGATTGGCATCTGCCTTGGGGTAGGCTTGTAAAGCCAAAGATTTTTGAGAATCTGGGTCTTGTTGGGTGAGTACCTGCCAGATTTCCTCAGTGATGTGAGGCATAAAGGGATGCAGTAGTTTTAAAATCCCTTCCAGTACGTAGGCTAAGGTTTGTTGGACTGCGCGACGGGATGCGGGATCAGCAGTTGGTTGTAACCTAGATTTGACTAATTCAATATACCAGTCGCAGAAATCGCCCCAAATGAATTCGTATAGACCCTTGGCTGCTTCCCCTAAACCGTAGTTATCGATGCTATTTGTAGTTTGCTTAACTACTTGATGATAACGAGAAAGAATCCAGCGATCGCTCAATTCAGTAGCAACAGGCTGACCGAGTTGTTGCGGTGTCTGTCCATCCAAATTCATCATCACGAACCGCGCCGCATTCCACAACTTATTGGCAAAGTTGCGCGATGCTTCCACTGAGGATGACTCATCAGTTTTGCGGTTGTATTCTAGGCGGATATCTTGACCTGCACCTGCAACTTCCTTCACCAAGGTGTAGCGCAGGGCATCAGTGCCGTATTTCTCAATCAAAATTAACGGGTCGATGCCATTATTCGCCGTCTTCGACATCTTTTTATTGTTTTCATCCCGTACCAAGCCGTGGATGTAAACTGTCTGGAACGGCATCTGCCCGGTAAAATGACCCGCCATCATCGTCATTCTGGCAACCCAGAAAAAGATGATGTCAAAGCCTGTAACTAGGGTTGTAGTGGGGTAATAAGTTGCTAAATCTGGGGTTTTTTCTGGCCAGCCTAAAGTTGAGAATGGCCATAGCCCCGAAGAAAACCAAGTATCAAGAACATCTGGATCTTGTTGTATCTGGACATTTTCACCAAATTGTGATTTGGCTTTCTCCCAAGCTTCATCAGCAGACTTCGCCACGACAAACGGGGTAGTATCGGTGATTTGTCCGTCAGTTTCGCTAACAGCGTACCAAGCCGGAATTTGGTGTCCCCACCAAAGCTGACGGGAAATACACCAGTCGCGCAGACTGACCAACCAATCACGGTAAACCTTAGTCCAGCGTTGAGGGACAAACTCAGGTGAATTTTGTTGGTCGAGGAATTCTAGGGCGCGGTCTGCCATTGGGCGAATTTTGACAAACCATTGAGTCGAGAGGAGAGGTTCGATTGGGACTTTACCGCGATCACTATAAGGAACGGTATGCTTATAATCTTCTACCTTCACCAAAACCCCATCAGCTTCCAGACGAGCAACTACATTCTTTCTCGCCACAAAGCGGTCTTGTCCTTGAAACTCGCCAGCGTTAGCGTTGAGAGTGCCATCCTTATTCAGGATGTTAATAAACGGCAAATTATGACGCTTACCCATCTCAAAATCATTGGGATCATGGGCGGGCGTTATCTTCACGCAACCCGTACCAAAACTGGGATCAACCAACTCATCGCCAATAATGGGAATTTCGCGCTGCATAATTGGCAGCGTGAGTGCTTTACCAATCAGGTGTTTATATCGGTCATCATTGGGATTCACCGCTACCCCAGTATCACCCAACATCGTTTCTGGTCGAGTCGTCGCCACCTCAACATAACCAGACCCATCAGTCAGTGGATAGCGGAAATGCCAGAGATTACCATCAACCTCCTTAGATTCCACCTCCACATCCGACACAGCCGACTGAGTAGCCGGACACCAGTTCACCAAATATTCACCACGATAAATTAATCCTTCATCGTACAGACTTACAAAAGCTTCTACCACAGCTTTAGATAAGCCCTCATCTAACGTGAAGCGTTCCCGTGACCAGTCCACCGAGACACCCAAACGGCGTAGTTGATTAACAATTGTTCCCCCAGACTCCGCCTTCCACTGCCAAGCGCGTTCTAGGAATTGTTCACGCCCCAACTCAGAGCGAGTTTTACCTTCTTTTTTGAGTTGTCTTTCTAGCATCGTATGCACAGCGATACTAGCGTGGTCAGTTCCGGGTAGCCACAGAGTATTGCGTCCTTGCATCCGGTGGTAACGCACAAGCACATCAATCAATGCACTTTCAAAAGCGTGACCCATGTGCAAACTGCCAGTAACATTCGGTGGCGGAATGACGACACAATAAGGTTCGCCACCGTGATTAGGGTCAGCTTTGTAAACTTGGTTGTCTTCCCAGAATTTTTGCCACTTAGCTTCAGTGGAGAAGGGTTCGTAGAGACTGGGAAGATTTAGGATAGTTGCGGTCATGCGGGGAAAACTAAGTGTGGAAGGACTTTAATAAATTTTGCCACAGGGTTGTTATGGAAACGAACCGCCAAGAAGCCAAGAACGCCAAGAGAAGAGAACCTAGCCAAGAGTTAGATAGGTTAGCTTATGCTGTAATTGGAGCAGCGATAGAAGTACATCAGAGTTTTGGGGCCAGGATTTTTAAAGGAAGTGTATCAGAAGGCATTAATTATAGAATTTTTAAGGCGAGGGATACCTCATGAGTTTGAAAAGTTTGTAACAGTTAATTACAAAGGTCATGAAGTAGGCAAAGGTAGATTAGATTTTTTAGTTGCCAATTCTTTAATTGTGGAATTAAAAGCAGTCCACAACTTAGCACCTATTCACGAAGCTCAAGTTCTCTCGTGCCTGAAAATAACCAACTGTCCCTTAGGCCTCCTCATAAACTTTAATGTCCCTCTTCTAAAAGACGGTATAAAACGCATTATTCTTTCTTCTTAATCTCCTCTTGGCGTTCTTGGCGGTAGCCTGCGGCAAGCCGCTTACGCGTCTACGTTCAAAAAATTATCCTCATCTTATGTCACGCTCCCCCTGGTATTACATCCCCACCTTATATTTCGCCTCCGGTGTACCTTACATCATCATCAACACAGTTTCCGTCATTTTTTACAAAAAACTAGGCATAGACAACACACAAATCGCCGTCTGGACTAGCCTTCTTTATCTACCTTGGGTCATCAAAATGTTTTGGGGGCCAATTGTAGATACTTACTCAACTAAAAGAAAATGGCTACTTTACACCCAATTTGCTATGTTTTGCTGTTTGGGTTTAATCGCATTTTGCTTACAATTACCCAACTTCTTTTTTATCTCCCTCGCTGCGTTAACAGTAGGAGCATTTATTTCCGCGACTTATGATATTGCGACAGATGGCTTTTATCTCCTAGCTTTAAGTCCAGAACAACAAGCATTTTTTGTTGGGATTCGCTCACTATTTTATCGACTTGCGGTTATCTTTGGTTCAGGATTACTAGTAGTTTTAGCAGGACAGCTTGAAAGATATTTAAATAACATTCCCTTAAGCTGGACGATAGCAATTGGCTTTGCAGCAGTAGTTTTAGCTATCCTTAGTATCTTTCACAGCTTAGTTCTGCCTTTACCAGATACAGATAAACCCCGCCAGCTACAAACAGATAATCTACCGTTTTGGTCAATAATTAGTTCCTATTTTGCTCAAGAAAAAATTATCTTCATTTTAGGATTTATTTTGCTTTACAGATTTGGCGAAGCTATGCTAGTCAAGTTTGCTTCCTTATTTTTGCTAGATAAACCAGAAGCTGGCGGCTTAGGATTAACAACATCAGATGTTGGTTTAGTATATGGCACATTTGGCGTGCTATCCCTAATTATAGGAGGCATTTTAGGCGGATTAGTAATTGCGAAGTATGGTTTAAAAAAATGTCTCTTTCCTATGGCTTTAGCATTGAATTTACCAGATTTATTTTATGTTTATATGGCTTCAGCTAAACCTTCTTTAAACTTTGTTTATCCTCTGGTTTCTTTAGAGCAATTTGGCTATGGTTTTGGCTTTACTGCTTTTAGTGTTTATTTAATGTATATCTCTCAAGGAGAATATAAAACATCACATTTTGCTATCTCTACGGGTATTATGGCTTTGGGTATGATGGTACCGGGAATAGTTAGCGGATATCTACAACCAGTATTAGGGTATACATTATTTTTTAGTTTAGTTTGTTTACTGACTATCCCTGGAATGATTATTTTATTTTTTATTCCTTTAAAAGAATAAACAAAACAAAAACCTATCGAACAGTAAAACAATTCATGAGTTACGTTTTAGGAATAGATGGCGGTGGTACTAAAACTGTATGTGTCCTGATGGATGATACTGCTAAAGTACTAGGACATGGTATCGGGGGCGCATCTAACTATCAAAGTGTAGGTGTGGAAGCGGCAATACAATCAATTCATTCTGCTATATATAAGGCTGTTAATGAAGCCCTCAAATCTACTGAGGCAATTACAATTAAAGCGATCTGTTTAGGTTTGGCTGGGGTTGGTCGTCCAGCCGACATTAAAATAATTCAAGGAGTAGTACAAGAGCTACAAAGAAGTAATTGGTTGCCGATTTTATGGGATATACAACCATCTAATATTATTATCTGCCATGATGCTTTAATTGCTTTAGTGGGTGGTATCGGTGATGATGTGGGAATTGTTGTCGCAGCAGGTACAGGCTCAATAGTCTTCGGGCGAAATCAGCAGGGAGAAACTCACCGTGTTGGTGGTTGGGGTTATATTTTAGGAGATGAAGGTAGTGCCTATAAAATTGCTGTTTCTGGTATGCAAGCAGCACTAAAATCTTATGATGGACGTGAAATATTAACGAGTTTAGTAGATAGTTTTAAACGACATCTTGGTTTAGAAAATATACAAGATTTAATTGAAGTAGTATATCGGCGAGGATGGGGAGTTAAAGAGATATCTTCTTTAGCACAAATTGTAGATTTAGCAGCAGCTTCTGGCGATGAATTAGCTAATACGATAATTAATGATGCTGTGGAAGAATTAGTAAAGGCTACATCCACAGTAATTAATAAAATTTTTAATAACAATTCAAATATTGAAATAGTTACAGTTGGCAGTGTTTGGCAAGGTAAGTCTCAAATACAGGAGAGATTTGCAGCATCTATTTTTCAGGATTTCCCGCTTGCTAAAGTGATTTCGCCTAGATACGAACCGGCTTATGGGGCTGGCTTGTTGGCAATCAAGGGGTTATGATAAGATATCCTAAGCCTGTATACAAACCTGCTTCCAATGAAGTAAAATCATTTTAAACTGCTACTCAGCATTCAGCAGTTTCCAGAAGTACTCCAAAAACTCAACCGTATATATAGAACAATGAAGTAGTACCACGTAAAAAACGTCAAAACAAAATCAACAAAACAAGTTTGACAAGGTTACTTCAAAACAGTCATGAACTAAAAATACTGTCATCCCTGATTTATAAGTTAAGCTGCTGAGGAAATTTTTGCAGCTAAGTTTTGTATGCATAATTCACCCGTATTCTTTGTGCATAGACGGGTGAATAGATTATGATTTGAGGTTGCGAAAGAATGCAGAATAAAACAATATTAATAGCTGAGAATTTAGCTTATGAACTCGGCTATGCTAGGACTTTATTTGAAAAAGTTCTGGTGAGTATTGAGACGGATAATCGTATTGCTTTAGTTGGTAGCAATGGTGTAGGCAAATCAACTCTCTTAAAGATACTTGCAGGACAAACTAGTCCGAGTTCTGGTTCGATTTGGCGAAATTGTGGTATTTATTATTTGCCACAAATTAGCACTATCAAGCAAGAAATCAATGCAGATACGGTATTGAACTATTTAATTTCTATTTCTGATGAGTGGTGGCAGATTGAAGAAGTATTACAGACGCAGTTCCAAACAAACATTGACTTATCGCTACCACTTGCTAATTTAAGTGGTGGTGAATTGACGAAATTATTTCTGGCGATTGGTTTATCACAACAGCCAAATTTGTTGTTATTGGATGAGCCGACTAATCACATGGATTTGCAAGCTTTAGAAAGCTTAAAACAGTTGCTTTTAAATTATTCTGGTGCATATGTGATTGTCTCTCATAAACCATTTTTCTTAGATCAGGTTACAAATATTACCTGGGAACTTACACCTAACGGAGTCAAGGTATACGGGGGAAATTATTCTCACTTTCGACAACAGAAGGAAATTCAGCTTGAAGCAGCGATGCGATCGCACGAACTAGCCAAAAAGGAACTCAAACGCACTCAAACAACCGCCATGCAAGAACAGCAACGCGCCGCCCAAGTCCAACGTAATGCTCGGACTCAGTTGCTCAATGGTAGTATCGACAGAAAAGTAGCTGCATCACTTAAAAGTCAAGCGGAAACATCAGCTGGAACTGCGAAAAAGAAACATGAGGCGGCTGTGATCAAAGCTACGCAAAAGGTAGCCGAGACGAAGGTTAAAACTACCAAAGTCACCAGTATTCATTTAGAAGAAAGAAACCACAAGCGCAAAAATCTGATTGATATTCAAGGTGCAAATCTTTGGCTATCAGAACGCTTGCTAATTAAAAATATTCAGTTGCGTGTGTCGTCAGGCGATGCCTTCGGCAAGACGCTTTCGCATCAACGCATCGCCATTGTCGGTGCAAATGGTTCTGGTAAATCAACTTTGGCCAAGGCAATTCTAGGACAAACCGGAAGTCTAAAATCGGGTGAGGTTTCCATTGCACCCACAATGAACGCTGTATATCTTGACCAAACCTACCAACTAGTCAATCGCCAGCAGACAATTCTGGAAAATATGCAAGCTGCGAATCCTCATCTCAGCTATCAGCTATTGCGTCAACAACTAGGACACTTCTTATTCAAATATGATGATGTTCACAAACCAGCATCGGTATTAAGTGGCGGTGAGTTGGCAAGACTAGCGATCGCAATTATTAGCATCAGTGAAATTGATTTACTAATTCTTGATGAGCCAACTAACAATCTAGATATTGAAACTGTAGAACAAATGGTCACAGGTATCAATGAATATCAAGGTGCATTGTGGGTGATTTCTCACGATATTGATTTCCTCAGCCGCATCAATATTACCCAAAGTTTTCAATTGAAAAATCAAGCTTTGCAAATGACGACATATTTACCTAGTGCGCCTGAGGAATATTATCAAGAGATTTTAGATGATCATCCCAAATTTTGAACTTGCAAAAACTTATCCATAATCTCGCGGGGAATTGGTCGCGGACGCATTGTATTGACATCTACCCAAACCCATAATGCTTCGGCCGTAACTAACAAATCTTCTTGGTCTTGTTTGCGAATTTCGTAGCGTCTAAAAGCACGAGTACCACGCATTTCTTTTAACCAGGTGGTAACTTCCAAAGTATCACCAGCCACGGCGGGACGCAGATAATCAATTTCTACCCGCCGCATCACAAATACGCCACCTAACTCTCTATAAATATCCAAAGTTGCGCCCAGATTTTCTGAGTGTTCAATGGCCGCTTGTTCTAAATAATTTTGGTAGACGGCATTATTCACGTGTCCTAAAGCATCCATTTCATAGTGTCGGACGCGCAGTAAAGTCTTGAATGGTTGCATAATGTTAGTTTTGCCAAAGTTCTGGGAATTGTAAAAGTACTGACCCCCAAAAATATTGTCAGTCAAATTAGTCATGCCTGAGTAGCTGGAGCGAATAATACAGCTAATATAGTCAAAATACGGACTATATTTATTTGCCAAAAACAGGGGTAAAGCATGATGACGCTAGCTCGACAAGCGATTAAACTGTGGTTAATGTTAATCAGTTGTTGCTAAAAGCGACACATAAATAAAGCTAATTACATTGTTAATGATTCATAAAGTCTAATCCTGCTATAAACAAACTACTTATGACAGTGCATCAACGTAGTGTTGGGGAGACCGCTGATTTAATTATTGGTGTTCACAACCAAGAAAATCACCAATTACAACCCAATTCTGCTCCTGTGGGTGCCTTATCTAGAAGAAAAGGAACTATTTCAACTTTTCTTGCTCCTCTGACTCAGGATACTTTTAAACAAGTTGTTACCGATGTCGAGCATAAATTACAGATTGTCCATCAAACCTTGTCCATGCTGGATTCTCATGGGTTTGAAACAATTCTGCAAGAAATGTTGCAGTCAATTACTTTAAAAACTGGGGAATTATTAGGAGCAGACCGCACAACTATATTTTTATTAGATGAAGAAAAACAAGAACTGTGGTCAATCGTCGCGGCGGGAGAAGGCGATCGCCCACTCGAAATTCGCATTCCAGCCGATAAAGGTATTGCAGGTGAAGTCGCCACTTTAAAACAAGTAGTTAATATTCCCTTCGATTTTTATAACGATCCTCGTTCCATATTTGCTCAAGCACAAGAAAAAATTACTGGTTACCGCACCTACACAATGTTGGCTTTGCCACTGTTAAACGAAAATGGGCAATTAGTCGCAGTAGTACAATTACTTAATAAATTAAAGCCTTTAGCTCATCCTGACGCACATTTAGCAGAGCGCATTGATACAGTAGGTTTTACGAGCAACGATGAACAATTATTTCAAGAATTTGCGCCTTCGATTCGCTTGATTTTAGAATCATCGCGCTCTTTTTACATGGCTACGCAAAAACAACGAGCCGCAGCAGCACTGATGAAGGCGGTGAAGTCTCTTAGCCAAAGCAGTCTCGACTTAGAAGATACCCTCAAGCGGGTAATGGACGAGGCTAAAGAATTGATGAACGCCGATCGCAGTACCCTCTGGTTGATAGATCGCGATCGCCATGAATTGTGGACAAAAATTACTCAAGATGACGGTTCCACACGAGAGTTACGCGTACCCATCGGTAAAGGTTTTGCGGGTATCGTAGCTGCATCCGGGAAAACACTAAATATTCCTTTTGATTTGTATGACCATCCTGACTCAACAACAGCTAAACAAATTGACCAGCAAAATGGTTATCGTACCTGTAGTCTATTGTGTATGCCAGTGTTTAACGCCGATCAAGAGTTGATTGGTGTTACACAATTGGTAAATAAAAAGAAATCTGGTGATTTTCCGCCTTACAATCCAGCAACTTGGCCGAAAGCTCCCGAATGCTTCCAAGCTAGTTTCGACCGCAATGACGAAGATTTCATGGAAGCTTTTAACATCCAAGCTGGGGTGGCGTTGCAAAATGCTCAACTGTTTGCCACAGTCAAGCAGCAAGAACAAATGCAACGGGATATTTTGCGGAGTCTGTCTAATGGTGTAATTTCTACAGATAAATCAGGTTGTATTATTGCTGCCAATGACAGTGCTAAACGCCTGCTCGGTTTAGAAGCAGAAGAGCGTTTAGAAGGTAGATTAATTAATGATGCGATCGCTATTAAAGAAGGCGACTTTAGCAAATGGTATGAAGACGCATTACACGCCAAAGACCACAAACGCCGTCAGCAATATTATCCTGACCGCACACTTATAAGCACTAGTACAGCACAAGAACAACACAGCATTAATTTATCGATTAATTCTATTGCTGATGTGAATGACCAAGAGCAAGTGCGCGGCGCGTTGGTGGTCATGGAAGATATTAGTGATGAGAAACGCCTCAAGAGTACAATGTACCGCTACATGACTCAGGAACTAGCGGAAGAATTGCTGAAATTAGATGATGCTAAACTTGGAGGCGATCGCAAAGAAGTTTCGATTTTATTCTCTGATATTCGTGGCTACACCACTTTGACAGAAAACCTCGAAGCCGAGGAAGTGGTGAGTATGCTAAACGAATATTTTGAGTCAATGGTAGAAGCCGTTTTTAAACATAAAGGAACTCTAGATAAATACATCGGCGATGCCATTATGGCTGTGTTTGGTTCACCTTTACCTTTAGAAGAACACGCTTGGATGGCAGTTCAAACATCCATAGAAATGCGTCATCGCTTGCATGAATTTAACCAACGTCGTTACGCTGCTAATAAACCGAGAATTAATATTGGCATTGGGATTAATTCCGATACAGTAATTAGCGGTAACATTGGCTCTAGTAAGCGGATGGAATTTACCGCTATTGGTGATGGAGTTAACCTCGGTTCGCGGCTAGAAAGTGTTAGTAAACAATATGGTTGTGACATTATTCTTAGTGATAATACATTTAAACCCTGTCAAGAATATATTTGGGCGAGAGAATTAGATTTCATTCGCGTCAAAGGTAGAAATGAGCCAGTATCTATATATGAATTAGTTGGTTTACGTTCTGATCCAATTCCCAGCGACAAACTGCAAGTTATTGAACACTATCACAAAGGACGTGAGTATTACCTCAAGCGTCAATTTACCTATGCTAGGGCTGAATTTGCCAAAGTTTTAGCATTTGACAACCAAGACAAAGCCGCAATGTTGCATCTTTTGCGTTGTCAGCATTGGTTACAATCACCCCCAACTGATTTAGATTGGGATGATGGTGTTTGGACGTTTAATGAGAAGTAATACCGAGTTGCAGCCAAAGATAGTAACCTAGAGTGGGAGTTGGGAGTGGGGAGTAGAAATACTATTTCTGGAATTAGGGGTCTAATTGCAAATTACTATGGCCAAATGCCATAAAATCCCCTAGGCCAAAACAGCGAGTCGCTGTGGTTATAAAACTGCAACCTTCCATAACCTAAAAACTGTCCGTGGGATTTTTCTCCTGGGGGAAACGCTGTGACTCCAAAGAGATAAACACCAGTATTCCGAGGATTTTGCCAGGGTTTTAGACCAATTGTAATTGTCTTACCTGGAGATACTGGCGGGTCAAATGTTAAACTGACGGTTCTGGTTTTGCGATCTCGCTTCACATCTTTTAATCCTAGCTTCTGTCCTCGACCTGAACGCTTACCTTCAAAAGCAACAGTGTCGCTCAAATCAAAGCGAATATTATCTACTCCCTCACGCTGATTAATTGTGAGGCTTTGCAACCCTTCGCCTGCATTCTCTGGCAAGCTGATTGTAAAGTAGTATGTCGCACCCCATACATAGACTTCGTTATAGGTAGTAGCTGTTTCAACCAGGCGCGGCGGTTGTGCAAAATATACTGTCCCGTCTTGCAACTGAATTGCTTGACTCTGGGATACAAGACATCCTTCTATTAAAGTTATACTGGCGATCGCTGCACCTAACAACACTCTAGGACGCATTACTTTTTCTAGATGAATACTTAATTATTATTGTAGGTTGGGTACACCAAGGCTGCATTATTCCAGTCTTTCTATATACTTTAGAGCCTGGTTGATCTTACTCATGAAGCTTTACTAACCAACTGAGTTTATTAACCTTTCTTTACGTTTTTGTTCTCCTAGTTAAAACTAGTTTGTAAAAGTTAATTGATATTTGTTGTCAAAGTCACTGTTTAAGTTAGACACTAAGAGTAAGAGAACAGCAATTATTTCGTATTATGAATACTCTTGCTACAGTTGCATTCAAGCGGTCATTTTGGCAACCTGCCATTATGTTGACCTTGGGTTTTTGGTTAAGTGCTAGCGTGGTTTTAGATTGGGTAATAATGCCTAGTCTTTATCTATCTGGCATGATGAACGGAGCTAGTTTTACTACAGCTGGCTATGCAATTTTCTGGAATTTTAATCGCATCGAGTTATTATCTGCTGCGGTAATTTTAACTGGTGTATTAGCTTTAAGTAAAACCAAACCAAACTGGCATCCTAACACTATTGTGTTTGCCATTATTTTGCTCACAGTAGCTGTGCTAGAAACTTATTTTTTAACGCCGAATATGTGCGCCGCAGGAATTCATCTCAATCTGTTTGAAACATCTACAATTCCTGACACCATGAATTTACTACACGGCAGTTACTGGATATTAGAAGCAGTTAAGCTGGTGACTGGTGGAATATTGTTGAGCCAATGCTGGCGGATGCAAGCTGAATAAAGATACTCACAGGCAATGGGGAGTAAAGGCTCAAAAACTTCTTCATAGAGACTTATTGCCTATGGCCTATTAGTGAAAATCATAGATCCCCGTTGTGAAAATTGAAAGTTAAAAAACCTCAGTCTTTCTAAAAAACTGGGGTTATCATTTTTTTGGTAATGATTTATGGTGTTGGTTCAGAATCTTGTGATTCTTCGTTGTTAAAAAACAATAGACGTGCAGCGAGGATGGCAAAACCTAAAGCCGCGATCGCCTTTAAAATACGTGTAGGTAATAATTCTGCTACCGCACCCCCTGCTAATGCACCTAAAAGGCTGGTTAATAATAATGCGCCTGCTGTACCAAAAAATATAGCCTTTTGAGATTGACCGCGACTAGAAAGTGCGATCGCAGCTAACTGGCTTTTGTCACCTAATTCTGATAAAAAAACTGTAATAAAGCTTATTCCTAAAAGATGCCAATCCATAAATTTAAGGGGAGTAGGGAATATATAGGAGGTGACAGGTGATAGGTGACAGACTTAAAAGTTTTTTGGTGTCTAAGTTTTATCATCTATGGATTTAATCATCACCTTGGCTATTGCAACAAACTAACCTTGCAATACATCCCAAAACAGCATGACTGAAATTAACAGCAACATTACTCCGGCTGATTTTTCTACAGTTTTGGGACTGAGGCGGCTAGATATCCAACTACCCAACAGCACACCTAGTAAACTTGTGGTGATCAGTGCAGCCGCAGAACCGAGAAACACTACCCAAGGTGCATGAGATTCTGCACTCATTAACAAAGTTGATAGCTGGGTCTTATCACCAATTTCTGCGAGAAATATCGTCACGAATGTTGTGCCAAACACTACAAAAGCTGATTCCCGCTTTTTTGGACTATCAGTAATTACAGGTTGCAGTGGCTCAATAGTGGCAGTTGTGAGTTGAGATGTAGTGTTTTCCTTTAATTCTGGCAGGTCTTTTGCAGAAATAGCTACAGGTGCAGTGTCAAGTTTCACAGGCAGTAGTTTTGTTGCTAGGTAATTTTCATATTTCTCTCATTTTCTCAGATAGTTGCCATAAATTGCAACTGTATTGCCTGAATAAAATAGTTATGGTGAGAGATATCAATAATTGGTTATACAAAATGTTATGGAACGTGAAGCTTTAACAATCCGTTTCCCGACTGAACTGCTTGCCAAAGCCAGAAAACTCAAAAACGAGGGTGAATCGTTTAATGATTTAATCGTTGAGGCTTTAGAACGAGAGGTAAAACGCAGGCGCGGATGGGCTGCACATCAAAGAATTATTGCCCGTAGCGAAATCATCAAAGCCAAAACTGGTATACAACCAGCCTCTACAGATTTGATTCGCAGTCTCAGAGAAGATCAGGGGCGACGTGACTAGAGTTTTGTGTATAGATACCAGCGTTTGGATTCTCTACCTTTTAATTGTTTACAAAATAATGCTCTTTAAAGTAGTCAATTGCTTCTCTAGGGGAAGAATTATAATTAGATTCTTGTAGCCAGTCATGAAATTTATTAGCGTCCCCCTTCAAAACTTCAAAGTAATGAATTCTTAGTGCTACTCTGAATGGCATTTCATGGTGGTAAAAATCATCGTCATGTATTTTTAAATTTTTTTCATAGTAGCTGTTTATAACTTCTACTGCTGAGTCATCTGTATGACAGAAGTATTTCTTGAGACACCAGATAACTATTTGAAATAAGCGTATAGTGTCTTCATCAGTCTGGAATGAGAAACTAACCATCGAATACTCCTATTAAATCTGACTTTTTAGTAGTCCGTAGGTTGGGTGGAACGAAGTGTAACCCAACAAATGCTATGAAGAAAACCGCAAAATTTTCAACTACCTGAAAGATTATCTGAAAATTGCAGAGTTTGGTGTTGGGTGACGGCGCAATCTAGATTTACTATGTTGCTGTCAATATTTTTTGTGCGCCTCTACCCAACCTACAATAGCTTTCAACTACTAAAATATCTCTCCCAATTCCAACAGTAAAATTGACGCTGCAATTATTCTATCTGTCATAATTTGGTGTTGGGTTACGGCGCGATATACATTTACCATGTTGCTGCCAATATTTCTTGTGCGCCTTCACCCAACCTACAAAAGATGTTGTAGATTAGAATCAACTTTACATAACTTTAAATCCCAACAGCTTTGTCGAAGCGCAGCATTTCTAAACTGCGATCGCCATATACCCCTTCAATCTGTTGGCGACAGCAATCTATTGCAAAATCATTGAGTTCTTCTGGCTCAATCCCATACATATCCTGAAATGCCTCTGGTTCTACTCGACAGAAACGGGGACGGTTCTGATAAATCTGGCATTCCCTTGTAGTGTGGTCAAAATTAACGCACCATCCGCCTTCGCCTACCATACTCAGGTAAAGTTCTAATTCCTCTGGTGAGAGATATTCGTGTATATCAGGACGATCTGCTGGGTCGAGATTACAGCAGGCTCCACATTGCTTGACACACTGCCAGTTTGCCATTTTGTGTTTTTTCCTATAATTTTGTTAAGTAAATTAAAAATTACATCCCGTTCCCGGATATGATCAAATGCGGGTTTTGCAACTGATTGATTATCGAACTTTTTAAGACAATTGGGAGGAAAGAGAAAAAATGTTAGACGGTATCATTAGCACTTTCACCAGCATCAATTGGGAAGTTATTTTCCAGTTGCTCTCTGTCGCATTAATTGTCATTGCTGGCCCAGCTGTAATTTTTGTCTTGGCTTTTCGCAACGGCAACCTGTAACATTACAAACTGCTGAGTTGTGAGGCTGAGTGAAACACTACTCATGACTCAGCATTTATGTATGATAATGCTTGCAAGGCGGCTTGGATAATGGAATCATACTGTGGTTGAGATACATCAACCTCAATAGCCTCTTCACGACTGATTCCTAACAGGCCGATTGTGCGTCCTGGGTACATGACGAGAATTTTGCCTTCAGGATTTTTAATTCTTAGTTCTGGTAAAGAGTTGTTTTGATAAATGCCACAAATATAGTGACGCTGCTTGTACTGAAAAGTGGTTCTGAGTGTGTTGGGTGGCGAAGTGTAAAAGATTTGAGTTGATGCTGTTGTTAATCTTACGCCTATTAACTCCAACTCAATAGTAGTCTTGCCGTTAAAAGAGTTTTCGCGCAACTTGTAAGCAATATCAACTCGCTTTGGTAAAGGATAATAATCACGCCAACGCCAAGCGATCGCCTTAATTGTATATTGCTGATCATCAATAATTTGCGCTAGTGTCACTTTAATATGACCCTTGCCGACAATTTGCTGTTCGATAACTTGCACATTCGCTGTCCAAAAAACTGGGTCGGGGTTATCGATACCGCAAGGATGCAGCGCATTTAGCTGTTGAAAAAGCTGCTGATTAATTTGGTTAAAATTAGCTTGAGCATCAATCTTGAGCAGTGGCTTGAGGTGTTGCGGTTCTAAACACTGGTTAGCAAAATCAATTAAACGCGATCGCACCGATTCTAAATTTTCTGCTGGTAAAGAAAATCCACCTGCTGCTTTGTGACCGCCGAATTTGCCTAACAAATCCCGACAATATTCTAACGCCTCAAACACATGAAACTCAGGAATTCCCCGCGCAGAACCGCGTATATGTGTTTCATCTTCATAAGTACCGATAAATACAGGCACACCGTAGCGTTCCACTAAGCGAGAGGCGACAATACCAATCACCCCATGATGCCATTCAGGTTGGACAACAACTAATACCCGGTCTTGCTGTAGAGACGCAATATATTGCGTCTCTACATAAGCGATCGCTTCTTGTTCAATTTCCTCACACATTTGCTGACGGCTAGTGTTTGTTTGTTCACACTGCATCGCTCTTGTCAGCGCAATTCCCATATCATCGGTAGTCAGCAAATCGATCACAGTCTGAGGATCACCAATGCGTCCAACAGCATTAATTCTTGGGCCTAAACGAAAGCCAATATCTTCAGGTTTCAGGGATTTGGAAGAATTTTTCTCCCCTGCCCCCCTGCCCGCCTGCACCTCTGCTCCCCTGCTCCCTTGCCCTACTGCCTCTTTCGCTTGCACTCCGGCGATTTGAATTAACGCTTGCACTCCTGGTAATTTAGATTTAGGTAAATGTTTTAATCCACGTTTTACCCAACGGCGATTTACACCAGTTAAGGGAGCTAAGTCTGCAATGGTTCCCAGGGTGAATAATTCTAGCATGGGCTGAATTAAGCCTCTAGTTTCTCCTAGCTGTTGTGCAAGACATACCGCCAGAATGTAAGCCACACCAACACCAGCGACACCGCGATAAGGTGAAGATTCGGCGATGAGTTTGGGGTTGAGGATAGCATCAGCTGGGGGTAATTGTTGCGGAATGTCGTGGTGGTCAGTGACAATTACTTTTAATTCGAGTTCTTTGGCTCTAGCGATGGGTTCATAAGCAGAGATGCCATTATCAACAGTGAGAATCAGCTTGACACCTTCGCTGTGAAATTCTTCGATGATGCGTTTGTTGATCCCGTAACCTTCGTGCATCCGGCTAGGAATAGCATAATCAACCTGCGCGCCTAAAGCCCGCAGACTTCGTAATAGTAATGCAGTGCTAGTCATCCCATCTGCATCATAGTCTCCACAGATAGCAATTCTACTTTGAGATGCGATCGCCTCTTGCAACAACTCCACACTCATCGCCAAATCTGGAAATTCTTCTAAAGGTGAAGGTAAAACTATCGATTCTGGCTCTAAAAATGCTTGTGCTTGTGCTGGCGTTTCAATGCCACGATTAATTAATAACTGGCTAATGATGGGGGATAGATTGCTGGAAGTTGCCAGCTTTTGGGCTAAATCTGCATTTTGTGGGTAAATTTGCCAACGCTGATTCGGTAAGCGTCTGCGAAGTTGTGAGCGTTCAGGTAAAGGTCGGTCTAGCACGATGAAAAACAATATGTTAGGAGTTGTTGCTTAACTTCTAACTGATAACACGTTTACCTTTACATTATCGAGAATGTGTCATTTGTTAAGTTTCACTTTCACCCAATCTATAGCAATTTACCCTGAATGAACTAATGCCAATTCTTTGTAAAGCTGCGCCAATCTCTCTGTCTTATTCCTCTCTTTGCGTACTTTGCGTACTTTGCGGTTAGTTCCTTAATTAAGCGCAACTTCCTACAGAATTGGTATAACGAGAAAAAATAAACTTTTCTTGAGAAAAATCCAAAATATTCATCTGGTAGGGATAATATTCTTGTCTCACTCCCATCTATATACCTATTGACGATGGAATAAATCAATGTTTTTATGGCATCAAATCTTAATTAAAAAATTTAATAAATAATTTTTAATTAAATTTTAAAGTTATTTCCTAATCACTATAGACAAGGAGCTTCCGTGACTACTTCATCACCAAATAATGCCGTAAATTCACAAATCACTGATAGCTTGGCGGTAGCTAGACAGCAATATCAATACAACTACACTCATATTCCGGCAATTGCGATGGTGGATGAGCTTCCTGATCAGGAACAGTTCACTAGTGCGTGGTTTTGTTTGCTGGCACAGGTAGTACGTATAATTTTTATTAATACATTGATTGTCAATAGGGGGAATCAAGGTTCTCCGTCTGTTCGGGATGATGTCAAAAGATTTATTTTAGAAGCTTTAATCAAAGGAGCCATACCCTTCCAGGTTGGTGTAGTTGCCAGACTGTTACAAATTCTTCCCCAATTTTTAATTAAAAGCATATCTAAAGATTTTAGGGAAGTTGACGATTTGTTGTTTTCTCTATTTAAGGAAGGTGGAATCACAATTTTGCGAGATTCCCTAAACAGAGTTGTTAATTTATTATATAAAGACCAACCTAGAGGTCATGTAACCAACCTCAAAGATTACGAAAAGTTACTGCCAGAAATTCCGCTACCTGCGATCGCCAGCACCTATCAAGAAGATGAAGTATTTGCCTATATGCAAGTAGCAGGCTTCAATCCCTTAATGATAAAACGAGTCGAAAGTTTAAGCGATCGCTTCCCCGTCACAGACGAACATTACCAAGCAGTCATGGGGAGTGAAGATTCCTTAAGTGCTGCTGGGCAAGAAGGTAGACTATACCTCACAGACTATGGAATTTTAGACGGTGCAATCAACGGTACTTTCCCAAAGGAGCAAAAATATCTCTATGCTCCCTTTGCGTTGTTTGCCGTACCCAGAGGTTCAGAACTAAACCGCCTACTGCGCCCTATAGCTATTCAATGCGGTCAAACACCAGGCCCAGATTATCCCATTATTACCCCTAACTCTGGCAAATACTCATGGTTATTTGCCAAAACCGTTGTTTTAATAGCAGATGCCAACTTCCACGAAGCTGTGAGCCACTTAGGCCGAACTCACTTGTTTATTGGCCCCTTCGTGATGACAACCTATCGCCAACTACCACCCAATCATCCCCTGCGGATTTTATTACACCCACATTTCGAGGGAACCTTGGCAATTAACGATGCTGCACAACGCGCCCTCATCGCTCCTGGTGGTGGAGTTGATCGGCTGCTTTCATCTACCGTTGATAATGCTAGAGTTTTAGCAGTACGCGGTTTGCAAAGCTATGGGTTTAATAACGCTATGTTACCAAAACAACTCAAGCAACGTGGCGTAGATGATCCCAACTTATTACCTGTTTATCCTTATCGGGATGATGCCCTGTTAATTTGGAATGCCATTCATCAGTGGGTATCAGACTATCTCAAACTTTACTACCCAACAGACAAAGACATTCAACAAGATGCAGCATTGCAAGCATGGGCAGCCGAAGCCCAAGCTTATGATGGGGGACGAATACCTGATTTTGGTGAAAATGGCGGTATTCAAACACGCGAATATTTAGCTGAAGCTGTGACTCTGATTATCTTCACCGCCAGCGCCCAACATGGGGCAGTCAACTTTCCGCAAAAAGATTTGATGGGATACGCTCCTGTGTTACCATTAGCAGGTTACTTGCCAGCCTCAACCCTCAAAAACGAAGTGACTGAGCAAGATTACTTAAATCTACTTCCACCCTTAGATCAAGCACAAAGGCAACTCAACCTTCTATCATTATTGGGTTCTGTTTATTACAACAAGCTTGGTAATTACCCAGAAGGATACTTTACAGACCCACAGGTCAAACCCTTGTTGCAAGCCTTCAATGAAAATCTGCAACAGACAGAAGATACCATCAATCAACGCAACTTACACCGTCCGTCCTATGAGTATCTTCTCCCCTCCAGAATTCCCCAAAGCATCAATATATAAACTCACCTCATCAACCCTATGGAACTCAAAGAAAAGGTTCTCCAAAACCACGATCGCCAGATCAAACTTGCCCAAACCTTAGAGAAAGTCGGCTATAATACGCCATTTGGCAAGCTGTTAAGGTTACGTGCATATTACAGCGATGCCTTGATCATGCTCAATGCTTGGAAAGACTTTCTCTATATTCGCTGGCAAAATATTGGGGATAAATATTTTGCGGTAGATCACGCAATCATGCACTCATCTCATACCAAGGTGAAGGAACTAATGCACGTGGAGCCGCAAGTCCGGGGTAATGATTTAGGTATCATCAGAATCTTAGCACCTAGCTATTTACTCAACAATCCCCTCAGCTTGGGAACCAACGGCAATGAACACACAGGTGTTCGTGCTGTATTATTGCAAGCTTTACCAGATCCTTTAGAACAAGTAGAAGTTTTAGCAGGTTTAGTCGATCAATATCTGTCAAAAGCTACTCAACAAGGACAATTACATATTGGCAACGATTTGCCAAAAATATTGTTAGGAATACTGCACCAAGGAATTCTGCAAATATCATTAACTGAAGCAGAAATTGAGGGATCACAGGCTTATATTAAAGGTCTGGCTCTCGCATCTTTGCCTAACTTCATCAGCAAATATCTCCTGGCGTTTAGAACAGCACCAAATATCAAACATCGCCAGCGTTTAATTGAAAAATATAAACAATCTCCCAGATGGGCATCTTTTTTAGAAACAGGTTCAAGCTATGGTTTAAACGAACACCAAATAGCTAACAGTATTTTCGATATGATTCATATTGCCGGAACGGCTGGGACAAGTGGGCTGTTAGGTTCTGTGATTGGTGTTTTATGCCTAGATACTGCTTTAAAGAACAACGTAGTATCTGAGATAAATACTTTATGGAATGGTCAAGAAACTCCTAACAAAAATGCTCTCGAACAGTCCCAACTCCTTTATAAAGTAATCTTAGAAACTGCTCGTCTTTATCCACCTGTAAGATTTGTTAGCCAACTGAGTACTAATTCAGGCGAAGTTGAAATCGGGGGGCAAAAATGTCCATTCCAAACAGGCACTCGTTTACTTGGTTCTATCTTCACAGCAAACCGAGATGCCAATAGATACCAAAATCCAGATAATTTTGATATTACAAGAGATTTTTCTGATATCTTATCTTGGAATGGTGAAGGTCATGAGCGAGTTTGTCCTGGTAGAAGTTTGTCGATTGGTTTAATTAAGCTTTTTTGTTTCTATCTTTTCAAGAAGTATAAATGGGACTCAATTACAGAAGTCAAATGGGATTTTGCCAAGGTGACTGCCGTTACGCCTAATGATTTAGTGTTACAAGGCTTTGCTAAACAATAAGTGATTAAGGAAACAGGTAATGACTGGAAAAATCGAGAAAAAACAACTCGACAATATTGCTACATGGATGATAGCAATTAAAGAAACGAACTTACCCAGTGTCCTCAAAGGTGTTTTCTATATGGATGGCAATCCACTTCCAGATGATTGCATCACCTTTTATAACATAGAATGGGACAGCCAAAATAAAACTCTAGTCCTACCTGTTTCTGCTCCTTTGCAGTGGACTTTTCACAACACAATTGCCGGATGGCTATTACTTCGTTCATCTCAATTAACTCGATTTACTTACAAAATTGAGTTTATAGATGAAAGTTTACAGCATGGGCAACTCATACCTTTTGGTTTAGGAATAAGAATTCCTAAATGGGTGGTAGATGCCACAATACATAAAGAAGCTAACTCTCCAAATGGAGATATTTGGCAACGAAAAAATCGTTGGTTTGGTGGCATTTCTAGGGCTGGGGAGTACACTCTGCGTAGAGTTGTCGATGAAGATGGTAATTACACTCCTGCTTTTAAGCAAATGCTGACCAAGGTTCAAAATGAGTGTTTAGTTATTGCGAGAAACTCAAAGGATGAATCTGAGAAATTATTTTCTAGTAGCAGGGAACAGGGAGTAGGCAATAGGCAATAGGCAATAGGGGTAATGGTTGCGGCATTTGGGCAGAGGAAATTGCACCTGCGGTGCTTGGGCAATACGATTCAGTTAGTAATTTTTTCTTTCCTTAGTGTCCTACCCTGCGGGAAGACAGTTCGTTTCTATGCGTTCTTTGCGGTAGCTTGCGGCGATCTGCTGACGCGTCTACGTAAAAAAAATGTAAATTCGACAAGTTTATTTTGACCTCTCCCCCAACCCCTCTCCGACGCGGAGAGGGGAGCTAAAACCCTTGCCTATTGCCTATTGCCTATTGCCTTTATCAAACCGGATTCCTATATTACATCCGTTGAGTCAAGGTGGCGATTAAAGCTACTAATTGCGGGGGTTCGATGGGTTTAGCTATGTGCATTTGGTATCCGGCGGCTAAGGCTTCGGCGTATTCTGCATCGCCAGCATAGGCGGTGAGGGCGGCGGCGGGAATTTGCCCACCGAGTTCGGGAGCGAGCGCCCTAATTTGCCGAATTAGTGAGTAACCGTCTTCTCCGGGGAGGCCGATGTCAGACAAAAGTATGTCGTAGCTGTTAGGGTTTGCCATCAGCGTTGATAGTGCAGCACTGGCTGATGCAACTGTTGTGACTTGGACTCCGTATTCTTCTAAGGCTAACTTGAATAAAAGGCGGATATCTGCTTCGTCCTCAACAATCAGCACTCGCACACCTTCGAGTGAGGCAATGTTTTGGGTTGATAATTCTGGTCTTGGAAAAACCAATGATTGACTACTATGGACTACAGAAATTTGCCCTTGGATCTTTTGTAGCGGTAGACTAATTGTAAAGGTTGTGCCTTTACCTACACCTGGGCTTTTGGCTTCAACTACACCACCGTGAAGTTCTACCAAGTGACGGACAATTGCCAGTCCTAGTCCTAAACCCTGATTGGAGCGAGTTTTCGAGCCATCGGCTTGGCGGAAGCGGTCAAAAATATAAGGAACGAAGTCAGAGGGTATACCCAGGCCTGTGTCACTCACTTGGATTTGTGCTAGTACTTTGGTGTACTTAAGTGTGACTTTAATTTTGCCTCTGACTGGGGTAAACTTGATGGCGTTAGACAGTAAATTCCAGATGACCTGTTGTAAGCGAATGGGATCACCAACGATCGCTCTGGGTGTAGTATCTAACTGAGTTTGAATTTCAATGCTTTTGACTTCTGCTGCTAGACGCACAACTGCGATCGCTGCTTCAATTATCTTTGCAAGCTCGACTGGTTGGGCATCCATCCGCAACCTACCAGAGCTAATCCGAGAAATATCTAACAAATCGCTGATTAAATGCGCTTGAGCTTGGGCGCTGCGCTCAATGGCTTCTAATCCCTGCTCAACTACATCTGTTTCTAGTTGGCGCGTTCGCAGCAAATTCGCCCAACCAAGCATAGCATTGAGTGGGTTTCGCAATTCGTGGGAGAGAATTGACAAAAATTCATCCTT
This sequence comes from Nostoc sp. FACHB-152, assembly GCF_014697475.1. GTDB lineage: Bacteria > Cyanobacteriota > Cyanobacteriia > Cyanobacteriales > Nostocaceae > Nostoc_B. The sequence goes on along the minus strand of NZ_JACJRV010000027.1, from coordinate 28,475 downwards.
GGCGCGGTTGGCTCTCTCGGCGGCTTCACGGGCTGATTGTTCTTGCGCCAAAAGTTGAGTCCGTTCTGCTTCTAGCTGCTTTTGCTGGGTAATATCTTCAATCACAAGCAGAATCATCGCCATATCGTGGATGTGAGAGAGTTTGCGACCATTCAACCGCAAGATTTTCTGCCCAATATGCTCAAAGTTATGCTCAACTTCTAGGTCTTGAAATTGGCTTTGTTCGGAGAGGATGCTTTCTAAAAGCGATCGCAATTGCGGTATATTCCACTGTCCATTGCCTAAATCATAAATTAGTTGCTGTTCTGTTTCTTCTGCCGTCACCTGAAATATTTCGTAGAAAAACTGATTAGCGGTAATTACTTTTAGGTCTGTATCTAGCACTACTAAAGATTCTCGGACTGTCGCCACAATTGCTTCGGCGTAATCTCTCGCGGCTGTGATTTGTCTAGCACTGCGTTTGAGTTCGTTAATATCCACCAACACTACGACAGCACCGTCAATTTTGTGATCGATGGTGCGATAGGGACGGATGCGTAAATCATACCAGTGTCCCTCGTTGTCTTGTACCTCCTGGGCTTTAAAGGTGAGTGTGCGTACCACTTCCAAAATCTGTTGTTCTAAGTCAGGAATATTTAAGTTGTGATTAATATCACTGAATGGTCGCCCCACATCTGAAGGAATTAGGTTAAAGATTCTTTCTGCTACTGGAGTAAAGCGACGAATGCGTAAATCTCCTCCTAACATGAGAATTGGGATACTAATACTGCTGAGGAGATTTTGTAAATCGTTACTGACTTGAGTTGACTCGACGTTACGGCGTTGTAATTCTTCGTTAATAGTGTTTAATTCTTCATTAGTTGCCTGAATTTCTTCTTTAGCTGTTTCTAATTCTTCATTAGTGCTTTGCAACTCTTCATTACTAGAAAGAATCTCTTCGTTAGCGGCTCTCAAGTCTTGATTTGTAGCTTGTTGTTCTGCAATAATTGATTGCAGATATTCTTTAGTTGTGGCTAACTCTTGTTTGAGTTGCTGAGTTTCATTTTCGTTATTAATTTTGCGTCTTTTGCGAGTGCTTGTGCTTGAAGAGGAAGCTTGCTGCTCGTCAGCTAAATTTAAGATAGAAGATGCGGCAGTCTCGGCAAACATAACTAAAAAGTAGCTTTTTGTGTTATCGGGGAGAGCATAAAATGGTACAACATCAATCCTCACCAGTTTGATTTGCTCGTTGTCTTTGATTTCTATGCCTTCTTTTCTGACTGCTTCTTGGTGCTTTTTGGCTAGGTGAATAGCAGTGCGTAGTTCTAACCGTAATTCTTGTTTAGCTATTTTTAAGAGATTAAAGCTTGGTCTGCCTGATGGTAGTTGCAGATAGGGGCTAGTCTGCCCGCGAAATTGCACAATTTCTAGATTATGGTCAATAATCACACCAACCGGAGCATATTGCTGCAATATAATTTGGTCGGCTGCCTTCTGCATTTCTAATTCATTCCAAACCTGTTCGCTGACTAATGGCGTAGGGTGGACAACTTCTACGGGCTTGTTAGGAATTAATTCAATCTTCAGCCCAGTCGGATAAATTTTGTTGGCATAAATCTTATACTTTTTGTCAATCAGTGCAAACAAGTCGCTAAACTCGCCTACTGTTTCTGACGTGCCTAGCATCAAAAAGCCTGTTGGCTTCAAACCATAATGTAAGATAGGCAGCAGTTTCTTTTGGACAGCAGAACCTAAGTAAATGAGTACATTGCGACAGGTAACGAGATCGAGCCGAGAAAAGGGCGGATCACTAATCAGGTTTTGTCTAGCAAAAACACAGCATTCCCGCACGGGCTTGTTAATTTGATAGCCACCGTCTACGGGTACAAAAAACTGCTGGAGGCGTTCGGGAGAGACATCTACTAATTGACTGTGCTTGTAAATACCTAGTCTGGCTTTTTCAATAGCTACCTCATTAATATCTGTGGCAAAAATTTGGATAGGCTTTTTTATTCCCTGCTCGTGCAAATATTCTAGTAAGCAGATAGCCAGGGAGTAGGCTTCTTCTCCTGTGGAACATCCCGCCACCCAAACCCGAATCGGAGAATTACCAGACTGTTCTTGAGTAATAATCGGAAATACTTTATTTTTTAAAGCTTCAAAAGCTTCAGGGTCGCGGAAGAAAAAGGTGAGAGTGATTAGCACATCGTAATACAAGGCTTTGACTTCGCCCGGATGGTCTTGAAGATAACGCACATAATCTTCTAAACTCTCTAACCTAGATAAAATCATCCGCCGTAGGATGCGCCGCTTGAGGGTAGTTTGCTTGTAGTAATGAAAATCAACACCAGTAGCCGCTTTTAACAGACTAAATATGGTAGTCATAGCATCCTCATCTGCGGGTATAACTTCAGCAGCTTTTTCTGGGGTAGTACGACTAACGAAAGGATGACGACTGAGGTTGGCTAATTCCTTGCCTATTTCTTGTGGTGTTAAAACAAAATCTACCTGTCCAGAAGCCACAGCCATATTCGGCATACTACTAACTTGTGCCGAGTCTTGACACTGGGCAAAAGTAATTCCGCCAGCTTCCTTGATTGCTTCTAACCCCTTAGCACCATCAGCATCGCCCCCAGACAATACAACACCAATGGCTTTGCTTTCCCGTTCCTGGGCTAAAGAAAAGAAAAATGTATCAACTGACATTATCTGACCGCGAATTTTCGGACGCGGACTCAGTTGTAACTTTCCCTGAGAGATCGTCATTATGGCGTTAGGGGGAATCACATAGACATGATTTGGTTCTACTACCATCCCATTTTTTACTTGCACTACTGGCATGGTGGTTGTCTGGGACAGAATTTCCGCCAACATACTCTTTTGGTCGGGACTTAAGTGCTGAACCAACACAAATCCCATACCTGTATCAGTCGGCAAATGGCTGAGTAATTGTGTAAATGCTTCTAATCCCCCGGCAGATGCGCCAATGCCGACAATCGGAAATAATTCATTTTGGTTGGGCTGTTGCTGTTCGTCAGGGGTATGAGGCTGAGTTGGTTTTGACCGCCTAGAGTTCATTAATATAAAAGTGATTAAAAGTCGGGGTGTTAGAGATATTACTTTATTTACTAATAAAATACTTTGTTGCTGGCTAGACTTTAGCCCACCATAGATACATCTTATATATTTATAGTTAAAGATATTAAGACCGATCCTCTGTGGTATCATCGAGCGATCGCAAATCTAGCAGGATATCGCGCAGTCTAATCTAAAATTACCCTGGAAGATGAGGCTTCTGAATATGCACGCCCATCATACTCCTGATGTGATTGAACTGTTTCAAACCGAGAGTGTTGATTAAATCAAACTTAACTACTGCTAACCAGAAGCAGACACAGCGATTGACCAACATTGTCAAGTTTCTTATGAACGGGAACTCATTCATAGAGAAGCCTAACTCATTTGTGACGAATAGACCTCTTGCAAAAACCACTTTTGCAAGAGGTGGGAAAAGGGAAAAGGTTAAAGGGGAAGGGAAAAATACAAAACCTTTCCCTCTTTCCCCTTCCCCTTTTCCCGACTTCTGCAAGAAGTCTATTACTTCCATTCGCCCTGCAATGTAAACGCAGCCCAATAATAAGGCGCAGTAAAATTCTGATTACGAGACATTTCTATTTGTGCTGCCCTTAACGCCGCCGCAGGTTTTAAATTTTTCTGTAACATATTGGTATAAAATTTCTGCATTAATTCTGATGTAGCTTCATCATCCACACTCCACAAACTCACAACCACACGCGGACTTCCCGCATACATAAAACCTCTAGTTAAACCTACTAACCCTTCTCCCTTCACTTCTTCACCTAAGCCTGTTTCACAAGCACTGAGAACTACTAACTCTGCTGGCAAACTTAGGTTAAAAATATCATGGAGGCGTAAAAAGCCATTTTGTGGTTTCCCTTGGTTATCAAACAGCGACAGCACGACTCCAGATAATTCGGGATTCGTACTATTAAGGATGCCGTGGGTAGCAAAATGGATGATTTGATATTGTCCTAACTCTGGACTTGTGGCAATATCACGACTAGCAGTAAAGTCTAAAGCTTCCTTGCGTTCTTTATTAGATACCAGTGAGAGAATTTGTTCGGCTTCTTGGCGGGTAAAACTTAGGCGTTCAAAGCTAATGTCAGCTTCTCTGGCGGAACGTGCTAATTGTTGCTGGTCAAAAGTTTCTAAGTCTGGAGTCATGGACGGGCGATTTGATGGTTGACCTTTCAAACGTTCGTCGTCTGGGGAAAATACCGGGTCTGCTAATACAGCTATGGCTTTGGGTGCTTTTTTTCGCCCTTTGATGTCTTGGCGCAATAGGGCAATAGTTGAGGCTGAGGGTAAGGTGATGATTTCGTTTGTTGTGATTAATGGTTGATAGTTTTGATTGTTTGGTATTGCTAATGCACTTATCGGTACATACTGCAAAGCACCATCACCAACCACAATTAAGCGTTTTTTTCCGAGTTGCTGGGCTGCGGGTGCAAGTATCATCTTTGATAGAGCGATCGCAGTTTTGCCTGTCTTTGAGATACTAGTTCTTTGGGATGGTGTAGTTAAGGCATTGCGAAACTCCTGCACGGCTATTTCAATATCGGTACGTTTAGGTAATTCGTAACTGGTAATGCTATTTTTGCTCACAACCCAAAGATAACTACGGTCTTCTCCCAAGGAGTATTCTAAAAGCAAGGTCTGATCATCTAATACTTGCTGTTGAATTTGCTGCAATGATAAGGGTTGAGGTTGTGTCAACGCCGCGTAACGTGGACTAGTGGCTCTAATTTCTGCCTGAACTTGCTGATACTGTTTAAGAAGTTCTTCTGTTTGTTTATCTAAATTTTGAACTTGACTTTCGGTATAGTTTCCATTTAATAGTTGAATGCGGAACTTTTCTTTAGCATTGAGTTGTTGCTGTAAGTTGCGTTCTGTTTGCAACAGCTTCGGATTTACACCTTGGCGGATGTCTGCGTTAGCTTCTGTCAGCAAGTCCAAAAGACCCCGCGCCCTAGCACGTTCACTAACTTGCAATGCCAAAGCATTATAGCCTTGAGATGGTTGCTGTTTGTGTAGCTGCATCAACAGGTCGATATAGAATTGGTAATATTTCTGCACCGATGCAAAGTAAGCAGTTCGCAAATCTTGACTGGTGACGTTGGTGCGGATATCTTCAACGATTTTAATACTGTTTTCTATTTGGCTGCGGGCGGCGTTGAGATTGCCCCGATCGCGTTCTGTCTGAGCTATATAATACAGGGTGTCTGCTTCCCCGGTGCGATCGCCAATTTTCTGTCGCAATTTTAATTCTTGATTAGAAGTTGCGATCGCCTGTTGTGGTTGTTTTAAAGCATTATATGTTCTAGCAACATTCCCAATAACGTTGGCTTCAGCAATTTTCTGCCCTAGTTTTTGCCAACCAGTGGCAGCTTTTTGCGAAAAGTCTAAGGCTTTTTGATAATCACCTGCTGCTAAATAAACTCTACCTAAGAAAGCATAGCCGCTAGTTTCGGCAAAGTTATTTTGTTTTTGTTGTGCTAACGTCAAAATTTGGTTAGCAGCATCCAAAGCTTGAGGATAATTTTTCAAAGCTTCGTAAACTCTAACGATGCCACTAATAGCACTGACTTCACCAATTAGATTCCCTTGTTCACGTCGTACCTGCCGCGCTTGATTGTAATATTGCAAAGCTTTGGGATAATTTTCTAACGCACGGTAGGCACTGCCAATATTATCTAAAGTTTGCGCTATTTGATCGCGATCCCCTGTATTTTTAAATGTCTCTAAGACTTGATTATAAGTTGCAATACTCAACTTATAATCACCGAGGAAACTATAAACCAAAGCTATATGTTTGAGTGTATCTCCTTGCCCAGCAATATCTTTTACTTGGCGTTGAATATCTAGGGCTTGGTTATAAAAATTGATGGCTTTTTGATAGTCGCCCAAGGATGCATAAATTCCTCCCATAGTATCGAGGGTGAAGGCAACTCTCGCACCATTTTTCGTACCACGTTGCAATACTAATGCTTGATTTAAAACATCAAGAGCTTTTTGCTTTTCACCTAACCTATCGTAAACTAGAGCCACTTGCCCTAATAGTTCTGCCTCGGCTTGGGGACTGCCTGCTTTTTGCAAAAGCGATCGCGCTTGGTTATAGTAGCTTAGTGCTTTGGGTGGTTCATTAAAAGAATAGCCGCCAGCAATAGCAGTCAATATCGTAGCTTGTTTGCTCAGGTTAAATGCCAAGGCATTTCCAGACAAATTACCTTGGATTTGTTGTTGTAGTTTTAATGCTTGATTAAGGTTTAAGAGTGCCTTTTTCTCATCTCCAATAGATAAGTAAACTAAACCAATAGTGTTGAGTGCATCAGCTTCTCCACCTAAATCTTTTTTCGCCCGTTGAATCTCTAGTGCTTGCTGGAATATGTCTAAAGCTTTTTGTGGTTCTCCTAAATTAGTATAGGCAATACCAATAACTTGCAAGGTATCAGCTTGTCCATCTAAATCTTTTTGCTCACGCTGAATTACTAATGCTTGATTATAAGCTTCTAGTGCTTTCTTTGTCTGACCTGAATTAAAATAAACTCCACCAATACCAATTAAAGTGTTAGTAATAAAAAAGGGTTGTTTCTCAGCCCGAAATAATGGCAATGCTTGGTTATAAAATTCTAAAGCTTTTTGTGGCTGACCTAAATTAGCGTAAGCATTGGCAACAGAATTAAGCATCACAGCTTCGCCAATTCGGTCTTTTTGTTCGCGGCGAATTGTTACCCCTTGCTGAAAATATGTCAACGCTTTTTGATTATCATTTTGCGTATAGTAAAGTGTACCAATAGCTAATAATGTTGTGGCTTCAGAATTGCGATCGCCTATTTGTCGCCAAATTTTTAATGCTGCTTCATATTTTGCGATCGCTTCTTGTCGAGAGGTTGCTGTACCCTGTTCATATAGTTTCTGCGCTTCTTGCAGCAGTTGTTTTCCTCTGGTGGCGGCTCTTTGTTTCTCAGGGCTGGTATTTGGAGCAGTAAGAGTTGGCTTTTGAGCAATGTTGATACTAGCTGTTGCTGTCGCCATCAATAGCTCTGATGAAACTAGCATACTGACAAAGAGAACAAGTGTGCGATGTTTGAATGCTGGCTGATTTCTCTTTGTCATAACTGTTTCTGGGAATTGGAAGGAGTGGTGATGTTAGCAAGCAAGTTGCAATTCTACAGTTTTAACTATGTTTCTCCGGATCAGCCTAAATCTAACTGAATAATAAGTAATATAAAGTTTTTACACCAAAACCTATGGAACTGCCTCAACGCGTATCGATTCGCTACAAAGACACTTCCTACAACATGAGTGAGATACGCTTAAAAACCTTTCAACTTGCATTCCGCATTTGGGAAGAACAAAGCAAACCCAAAAAAACCGAGCTTTACGAGTTTCTCTTGTCTTGCTTAAAACAGTTCGACCGCCAAGACCGCTTTATTATTTCACATTTATTTATAGAATTGTCAGACATGATCCGTAATTCTTCCCTAGAAAGAAGCATGAGAGAAGTTCTAATTAAAATAGCCTTTCGAGAGTTTGCTTGTGCATTAACTGACTTTGAAAATGCTGAAAAATAGTAACAGGGAATAGGTAACGGGCAATAGGCAATAGGCAATAGTAATTATTCTGTACTCCATTCCTCATGTTCTTGTGAATACAATAGACCTCAAGACTCATTGCTTTTTGCACTCTTGTGAGAAAAGGGACTCATCTTTATTGGGAAAGGGTAAAATACAAAACCTTTCTCCCTTTCCCCTTCCCCTTTTCCCGACTTCTGCAAGAAGTCCAATGCAATGTGTGGGTTGATGCTACACCGCCAGTCCCGCATAATTATACTGAATGCTCTTAAAGCAACCATAACCAAACCCATGCCAGAAAAGTTTGAACCAAAGCACTCACAGTCTGAAGAACGGGAAAACTTTTACGCCCAGCCTGAAGAACCGGAAAAGTTCTACCCCACCCAACACCTAAAAATCTACCAAACGAGCAATGCAGGGCAACTGTTAATTTGCGAATGTCGCAACTGCTCGACTCCACTATCTATTGATGTAGTTTTTTTGACACCCCAAAATTCCAAACCTCGTCCTAAGAATAAACCTGATACTCAGCAAGATGATGGAATGAAATGTCCTAACTGTGGACGAACCCCCATCTTTTTGGAAGGCTGTGTTGTACAATCGATTGCTCAATTACCTTCCTCTCCGTGGCCACAGGAACAAAAAAAGTATGAAGTATGAAATACAACAAAATTTTTACTTGGCTTTGAGAAGTATTGTTTACTTCACTACATGAAATGTCCTACGTTTGCCTAATTTTATTACTGCGCTGGCTTTAAATAGCGATCGCTAAAATCGTGCTTAAAGTTCCGCTAAAAATTACAGCCGGAACTTTAGGGCGAAATTTTTGCATTGAATCAGCTTTTTACTTGAGTTTTCATACCTTAAACCAGAAATATAGCAGAAGGCAAAAGGCAGGAGGCAGGAGGTAAAAGTATTACTATTCCTGGCATTCAATCGCATTCATTTGTCCTAACCTATGTGACTACCGCTATATATATCTTTAGAATAATATTTTTATTTTACAGAAGTGTTTGTAATCCTTTTTAAGTAAGACGCACAGTAACGGCGTGCAAGACTAGGATTAAGATAAAATCTGCTGTAATTTAATTATGTAATGAAAACAATCAGCGCACTTTTTAGCGAAGAACGCAAACAACTTCAGACAGAGATTGATAACACAACTAGCATTGAGCAAGTAGTTAAGCTAGTTCAAAACCATCTCGATAGCTTAGAAAGAATTTATATTAGTGAGCTAAACCTGACTCAAGTGCGTTTAGCTGCCTTTTTTTTGGATATGCTGCGACAGTCTATCGCTACTCTGACTGCGGCTAACCAATCTCAAGTTACTCCCAAACAGCCAAAGCAAATTCCTAATTTAGATTTAGCGCAATTTTCCCCCAATAGGTTGATATTGAAGCTGCTTAAGGTACTGATTTATGTGGGGATTTTAGGTTCGTTGTTTTCGTTAACCAAAATAGACCTAAGTGCTTGGATGGCAATTTTGCTGACTTCCTTGCTGTTAGGGTTAGAAGTTGTCTTGCAACTTGATAAAACTAATTCAACTTCTGCTGAACTGGTAGAACTACCCCAACCTGTGCTACGGGTTGATAGTAACATCCTGCTTGATAACTTGGCGGATGCTCTCAACACTATCGACTTAGCAGTTGCTAGATTTGAAGAAAGTAATAAATACGAAGACGATCGCACCATCGAAGAACTACCAGAGTTATTGAATTTTCTGCAACGACTAATGGGCGCATCATTTCTCGATCAACCCCAAATGGCGATCGCATTAGCTAAACTTCTGCCACAAATTTTAATGTCTCAAGGAATCCGCGCGCAACTTTACCAACCGCAAGCACAGCAAAGTGAACGTGAATATTTTGATTTTGAGCCAAGTATCGACCCCGACACTAAAGATTACGTTACCATCACACCTGCCTTATTAAAAGGCGATCGCTTGCTGCGGCGCGGTCGGGTAATTGAGCCAGCTTATTCTGAGGCGAGAGAATAGGAGAGGTTAGAGACTAGGGACTAGAGCAATCCTAATTAATTTACAAACTAGTCGTGGAGTCAGGCAATAGGCAATAGGCAACAGATTTGTTTGGAACCTACATGATTTGCTATAGAGGAAAATACCTCATTCAGATAAAAATTGCTTTAAAAGTATGAGAATTATTGAAACAATCGGTTTTGATTTGGGACACGGTGAAACAGCAGTAGCAAAAGCTATTGTGGAGAGTATTGAACCACCCCAAATGCTAGAAGTTAATAATAAAAAGAATCAAATTACAGCTTTAGGTTGGCATCCTAAACTTGGTTATCTAGTCGGAGAACAAGCCTTAATTCAAGCTGGCGTGACCCAACTGGCGATAACTTTTAAACAAAAACCTAACAATGATCCTGAGTACCGAAAAACAATTTCTACATTTCTCGCTACTTACTACAGCCAACTAAAAGAAAGCAAACAAATTGAAGGCGGCGAAAGTAGTTATTTTTACGTTGGTTGTCCTTCGGGATGGTCAACAAGCGATCGCGCCGAATATCAAAAGCTATTGCAAGAAGCTGGAATTCCTCAACTGAATGTTATACCCGAATCTCGCGCTGCTTTCATGCAAGCCAAAGAAGCCGGGAAGTTGGAATATGACAAACTACTGTCATCGGTGCTAATTGTTGATATTGGCTCCTCGACCACAGATTTTACTTTGGTAAAAAGCTTACACGAAATCCCCATAGATTTCGGGAGTAATACTTTAGGTGCATCTTTAATTGACAAAGCGATTTTTGCCCGAACTTTAGCGCAACATCAACAAAAGACCTTACTCGAAAAAGTATTTCAAGAATATCCCCATCACCAAGCGCGTTGTGAACTGGCTTGTCGCAAAGCCAAAGAAGATTTCTTTTCTAACGAACAGCTATATAGTGATCCCCAATCTTTTGCGCGCGGCTTTGAGTCAATTAACGAGCAGATTTATTTTATTCCGCAAGTCAATAAATTGATGATGGAGGAAATTTTAAATCAACCTTTAGCCGAACTGGGACAAAAAAGTTGGATGCGATCGTTTCAGAACTCAGTAAGCGAAGCGAAACAAAAGCTTGAGCAACTTGGGATTGTACCAAAACTCGTGTTGATGACTGGTGGCGCATCGCGGATGAAATTTACCCATCAAATTTGTCAACAAATGTTTCCCGAACCAGAAACACTCCTGCGCCCCGATCCCGAACCAGAACGCTGCATTGCACTGGGTTTAGCCCGTGTCGGTCGCTGGGATTTGCGTGCGACAGCCTTTGAACAAGAAGTTAATAAACTTTTAGACTCACAAAAGCTCGAACAACTGATTAGGAGGCATATCCCAGATTTAATAGAATTGTTGACTCAGCCACTAGCAGAAGGTTTGATAGAAAACGCAGTTAGACCAGGAGTAAAAGACTGGCAAAAAAACAAAATCCGCACTTTAGCCGACTTGGAAACATCAATGAAAAGTCGTGCCGAAGAGTGGCTAGAAGGTGATCTTTCTCAGCAGATAATTAACAAACAATGCATCAGTTGGTTTAACAATAAAATTCAACCCGACTTAGCCGCAGAAACCGACCCCATCTGCCGAAAGTTTCAAATACCTAGAAGCAGTTTAAGGTTTGAAGACACCATTGAGCCGACGTTTGCCAACCCAGAACTACGTATTGGAGATGCTATTCTTGCCGAGACAGTAGGGTTGATTGTCAATGTAGTCATTGGTGGAGGAACTCTTGCTAGCATCATCACCCTGATTCTTACAGGACACTTTACCTGGCCGATCGCATTAGTATACGGTGCTTCGGTCATGGCAGCTGGTATGGAATTAAATCGTAAGAGTGTCCAAGAAGCGATTAAGACAAATGTGGATCTACCCAGTTGGATGCGTTCTAGTTTTATGAACGACAAAAAAATTGAGGATATGTGTACTCAAATCAAGCCTGAGTTAGAAAAAGTTCTCCGAGAACAATTAACAACAAATCAAGAGGCTTTTGAGGAACTGAGTCAAAAAGTTGAGCAAGGGCTTCAAACAGCACTTTCTACAAAAGTTCAAGAGGCAATTATTCTCATTCAATAGTGCTAAAACACACATTTATTGCTTAACGAAGGCAGGGGGCAGGAGTCCGTTTTTGTAACGAGGATTTATACCCCGTTGCAAAAACTTTTCGCCTTTTAAGGCGAGGTTTTAAACCAGATTGTTTCGATAATCTGTTGAGGCTGGGTGTAGGGGTTTACTGGTATAGGGTGTAAGGGTTGTGAATAGATCCACCCCTTAACCCAATACGGTTCGGTTAAAGGGGAAAGGCGAAGTGGGAAAGGTAAGAAAAAACTTTTAACCCTTACCCTTTAACCCCTTTGGGGTTCGCCAAACCAATTCTTCGTTCAAAATGCTTATCCGTACCGTATTGCCTCTTAACCCACACACCCTTGCACCCTTCCCCAAATACTTGATTTTTCGTTTTCATGCTTAAGTCCTATGTAACTGTCTTAGGGATTAATTTATATTTAAGAGTGCGTTTATTTTGTTTACGCTTGGAAATACTTATCAATCAAGGGTTAGATACAACAACCTCGATTTAAAACTCCAGACTTTGTAACTTAAATAACGGAGATTTTTATACCTCAAGAAAGAGGTTCATCTTGTGATACTTGGCGACAATCTAACTTGGCAAAGTTTACATATTTTTGCATTTTTATTAATCAAAAATGCAAATCAAGTATTGCAATTCCAAGAGTAAAATCTAAAATAATTTATATTAGATTAGATTTTTTCTTAATCAAGTCTATATTAATACATAAAATTTCTGGAAATGATGAAAATATTTTTCTAATTGAGTAGTAGATATGCAATTAATATAAGCCTAATTGTAGAGTGCTTATCACAGTAGATGATGTTAGAAAAATAATAGAGAAATAAAATTTTGAGCAATCAAGAAACCACAAAGTATAGAACATTTAAGGAACTATAAACATGAGATCTGTTAAATTATCTAAATCCGTTTGGGCTAGCTTGTTTGCCATCAGTTTCGCCACCGTAGTAACTATACCTGTTTCTGCCCAGACTGGTAGCAGTGGTAGTGGTAGTAGTGGTAGCACAGGTACTACAGGCACAACAGGTACAGGTACTAGCGGTACCACAGGCACGACAGGCACAGGTACTAGCGGTACCACAGGTACAGGTATCAATGGTACAACAGGTACTAGCGGTACCACAGGTACAACAGGTACGGGTAGCTCAGGCTTAGGTACAGACACAGGTACCAATGGCACAACAGGCACAGGTAGCTCAGGTACTACAGGCACAGGTAGCTCAGGCTTAGGTACAGGCACAGGTAGCTCAGGCTTAGGTACAGACACAGGTAGTTCAGGCTTAGGTACAGACACAGGTAGCTCAGGTACTACAGGCACAGGTAGCTCAGGCTTAGGTACAGGCACAGGTAACTCAGGTACTACAGGCACAGGTACTACAGGTACTGGCACAACAGGAACAGGTACCACAGGTATTGATTCAACAGGTACCAGTGGCACCACAGGTACAGGTAGTACAGGTACCACTGGTACTGACTCAACAGGTACTAGCGGCACAACAAGCACTGGCACCACTACAGATACATCTTCTCAAGGAACTAGTGATGTCAGAGGCGATCGCGGTTCTAATAATTGGGGTTGGTTAGGTTTAGCCGGTTTAGCTGGTTTAGCTGGTTTAGCGCGTAAGCGGGAAGAACCCAAAGCTTACCGCGATCCCAATGAAGTCACAGGAACTCGCACCAGATTGTAGAATGCCAATGAAGGGTGAAGCAATGCTTCACCCTTCATTTTGAAAGTGATAAATAAAATGCTGAGAATTTTCAAAATACTCGTGCAACCATTCCTCCATCACAGCACTCATATCTTTCAGCACATTTGAATTTAAAGAAATCTGGGATGTGTGCTGACCCCAAGCCGCCAGGGCCATCAACAAAAACTCACAGGCTTTTGCAAGTTTACGTGAAACAGTATATTGCTTTAGAGCTAACTGTTGCCCAATTTGCTGCTGGGTAAATCCTTGACCGTAATATAGCTGTAGTATCTGCTGTTCTTGTATTTGGAGTTGCTCAAGTGCTGATACTAAAACAGTGTGGATTTGATGTTTTTGGGCTTCTCTTTTTTGGGTTTCTTCCTCAGCAATAATTTTCGTCAGTAAAGATTCTTGTTCGTCTAGCAGATAATTTCCCAGTTCATGGGACTCTTTTCCGGGTTTTAGTTGGTTTAGGGAAGTTACCTGGGGATATAAGTAATGACGCACCCACTTTACAGACTGTTTTAGACAGTTTTCTAGAGTTTCTGGGCTGCATTCCTCTCCTGGTGCAGTCAGTTGGCTGTGGCGTTCGCTGTTGTAGAGTTGAGCGATCGCTTTCCAAGTCGCGGGATCTGGTGGCGGAAGTTGCTGTCTATCTCCTGTATTGCTTGGTGTGTATAGTTTTTTGAAACAATTCCAGGCTAAACAATAATGTTCAATTTGCTCGGAATTTACACCAGCGTTACTCAGCGATTTTTCTAAACGTTTTTGGCTAATTCTGTGTAATAAAGTCCAATCACTACAAAAATCTATTTCTTGATGTTGGCGAAGTGTATCTATAATTACACCTTTAAAAGTAGCACTGGCGTAGCTTTTTAAGCTGAAACCTTGCTGGGGTTTAAATCCTTTCAAAACTTTGTCAATTTCTGCGATCGCAATTTGAAAACAGTCTGATAACCTATATTGTGCATTCGCTAAACTGCTGACAATCTTGTAGGCTGACCAATAACAACTTTCTTGTAGGTAAGCTGACAGATGCAGTCTCGCCAAACTATGGGATTGTTGCCAAAGCTGATACCAGTATATTGCCCAAAAATTTTCCGAGCTTTTTGATTCTGGTAATTGCTGTAAGCAATTTCGCATATTACGACGCAAATGTGGAATTGATACCCAACCCTTAACCCGGTCTTCTGCAAATTCCAGGAAAGTGGAAAATGACTCTATGATGGTTTGACGAGGATGCATGAATTTTACTAAATAAAGCAAAACACCAGAAAATGTTCAATTTGTTTTGTCGATATTAAAATAATTATTTTTTCAAGAATCCTAATGCTTGAGTTTATCAGGACTTCGGATAAGGAAAATCAATGGTTTAAACAAGGTGTATAGGTCAATACAGTTCGGTTAAAGGGGAAAGGCGAAGGGGAAAAGGGGGGAATTTTCTCAAAGTCCCCCTTTTTAAGGGGAGCCAGCGCCGTGGGCGGGTTTCCCGACTTGAGGCGACTGGCGTGGATTTAGGGGGATCAGAGGATTTGTGTGTACACCGTAGCCCTTTTTAAGGGGGTTGGGGATCTGAGTGCGTAAGTTCTGAACCTTAGTGCGTAAGTCCTGTTTCTGGGGATAATTTCTGCGTGGGAAGTCTTTTACTGACTTCGCAGATTTTAGTCAGACGGGGTTTGTATTGTAAATAAGCGGACAAATCAGCATCAGCCGTTTCTACTGCTAAACTTCTATTGATATTTAAACTTATTGCTTGTGATTGATTTACATCGACTTTTTTGAGACTTTCCCACAGAGTGCGATCGCTCAGAGTATTTTGATCCATATTTTGGATATATTTTTGTGTCACCAACACTACCCGCAACCGTTCATCTATGTTTGCAGTAGGCGGTAATCCCAGCAAATGGTTATAAAACCACACTTCTAGAGGTTGCAATCCCCCCATTAGTCGCACAATCATCATGGCAATGGTAAAAGCCAAACTAACTGTCCAGAGGTTTCGACTGTGCTGCAAGAAGATAGGGCTTGGAGATGTTACTCTAATGAGATTGTGCCTCAATCCTGCTCTGTGTTGCCGTCCAAAACGTAATTCTTCCCATGTTGGGGGTGCAGCTATAGAATTTTGGCAAACTACAGGTAACCAGCTTGCACAGGGATATTCATCTTCTAACCCCTGTAACCTTTCTTTCGCTTCTCGCACAGCCATATAGAAAGACTTTCCAGAGGCAAACAGCAGCAACCAAGACTTCAAAAACTCTTGTGCAACAATATCTGGAATAGGTTCTCGCATCACAATTAGTTGGGGAATCTGCAAATCAGCCAAATCATGCGCTAATCCCAAACCATCACAAGAATTGACAATTGCCAATTGTAAACCGCGAGCGATCGCAGCTTTTAAGCTATTTTTTAACTGGGGAATACTAATTGCATCCTGAGAGTTAATTTCCAACTCTCCCGTTGCACAATCCATCTGACTGGAACTATGTCCCGCAAAAAACAGAATATCCCATCCCCGTTCATCCCAGAGACAAGCATCAATTTCTCGACGTTGCGGTTCTACTAAAAATACTGTTTCTGCATCTGGTAGATTTTCTAATAACAGACGGTCTTTTTGGATTTCTATCCCTTGGGAGTTTCCCAAAATTGCTAAAATTCTCACTTTTTTGGAAATCTGACGACGCACAGATGTTACACCTTCATATTCTTGAGTACCCTGTGCGATTTCTGCTTTTGGGTAATCTTCAAAAAAATGCCACAAATGCCAGGGTAATCTGAGCAGTTGCTCATCTTCTGTTGCAATAATTACTCGAATTTCATCATGCTGTGAAAGTTTAGTCCGCAGCCTTCTCTCAATTTTTTGAAATGATTCTGTATTCAGCCAAATATTAATTTTGTTTTCTAATTCCTGGCAAACTTTTCTAAATTCTGTATCAGAAACATGGGTAATATCCTCTGATAAAAATTCTATTTCTGGATGAATAATACTGCGAAGCCTACGAAAACGAGCAGCAAGAGCGCAATATAATAATTTCCAGCGTTTGTAAATTTTTACTAGTTCCAAATTAGCAGGTAAACTTCCTACAAATTGAATCGGAGCCAGGCTCTCTGTTTGCCACAATTGAGCGATAATGCTAGGAAAGCCTTGCTGCAAATTCCCTTTGCCTAAATTAAAAACAAGTAATGTCCTTTTACCGTGATCGTGGAACATATCAACGCCCTGGCACATTAATAAATTTAGGATATTATGAGCTATAAACTAATTACAGAAATAATTAGAATAATTACTTATTTATTATGTAAATAGATGTGTATTATCCAGCTATTTGATTAACTATTATTTAAACTACAAAATATTCTGTAATCTCAAATTCCTGTAATGCCACTTTCACACTAAACTGAAATTCTGATGAGCATTTAAAGCTTGGTACTTGAATGTAGTTATCTTCACTTCCCGCCTCTACATATTGCAGTATTTTTCCGGAGAAGGAAAGCAAAATCAATTTGATATTAGCAGGGAGATAACGGTTTCCCGGACGCGGATGTAGCTGTACTCGCACCATAATTCTGTTATCTGCTTGTGTTGTTAATTTTACCAATAGTGCGATAGACTCACCTGATGGTAAATCAATCCACCTGCATCCCTGCACTAGGTCATCCTCAAAGGAATTATCTCCTCTGAGGCTACTGAAACTGTATGCTAAACCTGTTGACGACGATGATAAATCTGCTAAAGATTGCCAACCATCTGCAAAGATATTCTGGCCCCATCGGCTTAGATTCACCAGTACTGGTATAGATGGTAGCGCACTTAGACGCTGATGATAAAGACGCGATCGCCAATTTTCATTTTCCAGCAACGCTCCCCATAAACTAAATGGTACTGCCAATCTAGGAAACACAACGTTAGGACTAGCCAAACGTTGTATTAAATTTTCAGCTTGTGCCATTGGTAAACTAGGTAAAGAGGCTACCACTTCTCGCGTCACCTCATCTGAGCAAAGTTGCTGTGCTACCCAGAGAACCCTCATATCTCGAAATATGTCATCCCCGTCCAAGCTATAACTACGGTCTCTGGGATCATATCTGCCTTCATGCTTCAATTGCTGATGGGTAGTATAACCCCAAATTATCAGCGATTTCTCATGCAGATTTACCTGCACCGCTAAATAATAATCTCCAACCCAGCTAGGAATATCAACCCATTCTTGTGGTACTCGTAATTCGTCTTCGTCAATTATTTCTGTAGGTAATAATATTAATCTTTTTGTCCCCATAACAATAACAGTGCCATTCACAAATTCCCATACACTAGGTAGAGCAGAAGTGGTGAGCCAAATTGCTGCGTTGGGTGCATATTCTTCCTGTATCCAAGGGAAAAAAACTTGGTAGCAAATCTGATTCAAATATCCTCGCCAGACACTACTGGTGTCAGAAAAATGCTGGCTTTGTTCCCAAGCTTCTGCTGAGAGTCTTGAGGAGATTTCTAACCACAGTTGAGTTGGTCTAGCGTAAGAAAATATCATCTTCACCACTTCCTTAGAGAAGGGCATTCAGGATTTTTTTTAGATACCCTGTCATCATTTATTTATTAAATATTAATTATTAATATAGAACTCATATTTGCTTTTTGAAAAAACTCAGTAAATTTCTAGTCACCTTCTTCCAATTTGGTCATATTTGCAATCCTCCAGTCATATCGTGTCCGGTTAAAGACTTATCATTAACGTGAGTTCGATGAACCTCTCCCCAACCCCTCTCCGTCTCGGAGAGGGGCTTTAATATCTTGGTTAGGAACAAAAAATTAAGCTTTCTAAGCCTCTCCCTGCTTCGGGGAGAGGTTTGGAGAGGGGTTCTTTATCATCGGTCGAACTCACGTTATCATTAAGACGGCAGGGGAGGAGGGGAGAAGGTTTGCTGTTTCTGCACAGACACATTTAATCACAACTGATCAGCCGGACATGATATCAGAGTATTTTCTAGGAAGGAAAGTAGGATCAGCCTAAAAAGAGCGATCGCCACTTCCATGAGTAATCGCTCTTTTTAGTTAGTCTATTCACTCAGTTTTCACAACTCTTTTTTCATGCAATAAGGTTCTGTGAGAGTTGATTAAGTAGCAAAGTTGATGAAGTAGTTATCGATAGGTTGTAGTCGGTACTGCCAGAGTATTGATAAACTTGGACAAAATAATCGCCTGAATTCACGCCATAATTCAAAGACTCGCTAGAACTACTACCAAGCCTAGAATATGCAAGGATTTCGTCAGAATCAACTATTTGATTGCCGTTGTTATCCTGAATTAATCTAATATCAGCGTCACCAGTTAATCCCGTGAGGGATGCATTGAGTTCTAGACTATCAATGCTACTTACTGAGAAAAAATAGGTATCAACCGTGTTGTTATCACCTAGCGAGCCAGTTTGATTGCTTGTGCTAATAGTGCCTAACTCTATTTCTTTTGGCAACAGGTTAGGTGCTGACGTATAGTAAGGAAACTGTGGGGTAGCTGATAGGTCAAGTTCGTAGTTTAAACCGTCATTATCACTTACAAGGTATTTATCAACTACAGCCAAGTAACTACCAGCACTACCTACATAGTTGATTGCGTCATCTAAATTACTCCCTCTACTAGAACTTAAAATCAGTGTGTCGCTTGAGTCTAAGCTACCATCGCTGTTAACATCCTGATACAGTTTGAGATCAGCATCATCACCAACAGTAATATTATGTAGGCTCAGGTTAATGCTGTTTGTACCACTGGTACTGAAGTTGTAAACGTCTTGAGTAAAGTAATTGCCGAGGTAATTACTACGCTCTACGGGTGTTTCACCTAAAGAACCAACAGTGTAAGTACTAGTAACCATCTCAACTCTCCTTTGAATAAGCATGGAAATTCAATCTGACTACTACTCGGTTGACTCTTTGCTTTTATGCAATCAGCAGCAATTTTTTTAACAAAACTTCAAAATAAACTTTTCGGTCTACTGACTTAAATTTACAGCGTTTTTCGGTTGAGTGCAGTACAAGTAGCTAGGAGCGAGAGGCTAGAGGCTAGAGGAATTTACCTCATTGGGATGAAAACTGCTGTAAGAATTAACTTTAGTTCTAGTGAGTTCAATGCTAATTTTGCCGCCAAAATCAGGAATGGGTGCTGCGGGTTTGGTGACAATGACTTGAACTTGCGTGACGCGATCGCTCTGTTGCAAAATAGAGTCAGCGATCGCACCTGCTAATCTTTCAATCAAAGCAAACTGAGAAGTTTTCACCAGATTTTGAATCGAGCTAATCACACTGCGATAATCAAGAGTATCTGCGATCGCATCAGTCACAGCAGCCTGAGAAAGGTCTAACCATAATTTCACATCCACCTCAAACCATTGGCCTAGTACCTGTTCCTCTGGTAAGTAGCCAGTGTAGCCATAGCAGCGAATATCGGTTAAATGAATACAGTCCATAAGTGTTGTAGATAGAGTTGCAATTAATTTGCCATCCAAAAATTTACCAAACAGAGGATGTCACAATTGAATATTGTCTGATAGTTATTTTGGATTTGATGCTGTTCGCCTATAAGAATGTTAATCAGCTTTGGGCTTTTGTCTTAACAGAGACACTAAAACGCCTAGGTTTAACTTGCGCTGTGATTTGTCCTGGTTCCCGTTCCACACCTCTAACAGTCGCTTTTGCCCAACAAATACCTCATATTGAAGCAATTCCGATTCTTGATGAACGTTCTGCGGCATTTTTTGCCTTGGGAATTGCGAAAGCTACCGGAAAGCCTGTGGCGTTGGTATGTACTTCGGGGACAGCAGGCGCAAACTTTTACCCAGCCGTCATTGAGGCAAAAGAAAGTCGGGTACCACTGTTGCTGTTAACTACCGATAGACCACCAGAACTGCGAGATTGTCACTCTGGACAAACCATCGACCAAGTAAAATTATATGGTAGTTATCCCAACTGGCAAGCTGAGTTAGCTATTCCCTCCCCAGATCTGGAAATGCTGGCTTATTTGCGACAAACGGTAATTTATGCTTGGGAGAGAACCCAAACACCAACAAAAGGGCCCGTTCATTTAAATATTCCTTTTCGTGATCCCCTCGCACCTATTCCCGATGGTAGTAACTTACAGTTAAACGTAGACGCATTCTTCGCCGCCATTACAAATACTATCCCGACTCCCGACTCCCGACTCCCCATTCCCCAACAATGGCAACAGTGCGATCGCGGTATAATTATTGCTGGAGTTGCCCAACCTCAAAATCCCCAAGAGTATTGTAGAGCGATCGCGCAACTTTCCCAAACTCTGCAATGGCCAGTGCTTGCCGAGGGACTTTCCCCACTGCGAAATTATGCAGACCTCAACCCTGATTTAATTTCCACCTATGACCTGATTTTGCGAAATCAGGAATTAGCAAAGCAGCTAGCACCCGAAATGGTGATTCAGGTTGGAGATTTACCTACGAGTAAAGAACTGCGTACTTGGATAACTGCTACCCAACCCCGACGATGGGTAATTGACCCTAGCGACCAAAACCTCGACCCTCTGCATGGTCAAACGACACATCTACGAGTGAACGTAGAAGATTTAGTAGTAGAGAAATCAGACAACAATCAGTTAACCTCTGAATATTTACAACTTTGGTGTCATGTTGAAGCGAAAGTCAGGGCTACTGTTGACCAAACTATGGCGACAATGGAAGATTTGTTTGAAGGTAAAGCAGCTTGGCTATTGTCGCAAATATTACCACCTGGGACACCATTGTTTATTGCTAATAGTATGCCTGTGCGGGATGTAGAATTTTTTTGGCAACCAAATAACTTAGGAGTGCGATCGCACTTTAACCGAGGTGCTAATGGTATTGATGGCACACTATCGACAGCTTTAGGAATTGCCCATCGTCAACAAAGCAGCGTCATGTTGACCGGAGATTTAGCACTATTGCATGACACCAATGGCTTTTTAATCCGCAATAAATTTATCGGACATTTAACAATTATTTTAATCAACAATAATGGCGGTGGCATATTTGAAATGTTACCCATTGCCAAATTTGAACCACCCTTTGAAGAGTTTTTTGCCACACCCCAGGATATTAATTTTGCCCAATTATGTACTACTTATGGTGTAGAGCATGAATTGATTACAACTTGGCAACAGTTGCAACAAAAATTAAACCCACTGCCAACTAAAGGAATCAGAGTTTTAGAATTGCAAACAAATCGGAAGTTAGATGCTAAGTGGCGACAGGAAAATTTAAGGAAGTTTGCCGCCTATATTACGTAATAAATACCATGAGCATAATCAACACAATCATACTTTTCGGGACTTCCAGAAATTAAATTATTCAACTATATTGATCAGAATCTTTTTCTCCCCCTGCTCCCCTGCTCCCCTTCTAGCCTCTACCCTCAGATGAGTAGGCGAGTCATACTTGTAACCGATGACAAACACCACAGGAAACTGGTGAAATACAATTAATGTTACCCACACCGGAGTAATGACAGACCGCGTTTTAATTCTTGGAGGTAGGGGGCGAATTGGGAGCAGTGTTGCCCAAGATTTAGCCGCCCATACAGAAGCAAAAATTACCATTACTGGCCGTTCCCCAGAGACTCATAGCTTGCCTTTGGGAGAGCGAGAGCAGTATTTAACTTTGGACTTGGCAGAAGTTGATAGACTACGGGAAGCGATCGCTAATTCTGATTTAGTAGTTCACTGTGCTGGCCCGTTTCACTACCGCGATGCCAATGTTCTAAAAATTTGTATAGAACAAGGTGTTAACTACGTAGATGTTAGTGACCATCGCTCTTTCACTAGCAAAGCTTTGTCCTATCATGAACAAGCTGTTGCTGCTGGTGTAACAGCAGTCATTAACACAGGTATTTTCCCTGGCATTTCTAACAGTATGGTGCGTCAGGGGGTCGAGCAATTTGATGAAGCAGAAGAGATAAAACTATATTATTTAGTAGCTGGTTCTGGTGGTGCTGGCGTAACCGTCATGCGAACGACTTTTCTAGGCTTACAACATCCTTTTGAAGCCTGGATAGATGGTAAATGGCAAGTAGTTAAACCTTATAGTGAACGAGAACTAGTTGAATTTCCCCACTATCAACGTAATGGCGTTTACTGGTTTGATATGCCAGAAACTTTTACATTGCCTTATGCTTTTCCTTCAGTTAAAAGTGTAATTACTAAGTTTGGTTCGTTTCCCGATTATTATAATCATCTAACTTGGATGGCGGCGCATATTTTTCCTAAATGGTTAATGCAGCGTCGTGGCATGATTGAATTTTTATCTCATGTTAGTCATACAATGACAGATGTTACCAACCGATTTAGTGGTATTGGTGTAGCAGTACGCTCTGAAGTTATCGGCAAGAAAAATGGTGCAACAGGCGTTTTTGCTTCTACGGTATTGCATAATAATGCGGCTGTAGCCACTGGCTGCGGTACTGGTACTGTCGCTCAATTAATCCTCGAAGGTAAACTTAATAAGCCTGGGGTTTTACCTGTAGAAAATGCACTACCAACAGATTTGTTTACCCAAATAATGGATAGCCGCAAAATTCAGATTGAGCATACCTTTTTAAAGTCACCTGAACGTGTTTAAATCTACCCAATGCGGAATATGGGGAATTTAGACTGCAAACAAATCGATAGCCGCAAAAGCGATCGCACTGATTGGAATGGCAATGATTTGTTTTAGCCTCAGTAATTTGAGAAGGCTTCAACAGTACATTTGCTAATGTTGCGATCGCTTTTGGTTTATTTGAACCTATTTTTCGTCGTTTAGCGACCAGTCATTTGCTCCAGCTTTTCAGGATAGCGCGCCCCTTGCACCATGATTTTAGATGCCGCATCATCAATGTCGCGTAAATTGTCGGGCGTAAGTTCGACGGAGACTGCCCCGATGTTTTCGTCCAAACGATGCAGCTTTGTAGTACCTGGGATCGGAACAATCCAAGGCTTCTGTGCTAGTAGCCAGGCGAGGGCAATCTGAGCAGGTGTCGCCTGCTTGCGTTGGGCGATGCTGCCAAGCAGATCAATCAAGGCTTGATTCGCTTTGAGAGCCTCTGGCGTGAAGCGAGGCAAGGTGCTGCGGAAGTCGGAACTGTCGAAAGTGGCATTTTCGTCAATCTTGCCAGTGAGAAAGCCCTTACCTAGCGGGCTGTACGGGACAAAGCCGATTCCGAGTTCCTCAAGAGTTGGGATCACTTCCGCTTCAGGCTTTCTCCACCACAGCGAGTATTCGCTCTGGAGAGCAGTCACAGGCTGAACTGCGTGCGCGCGCCGGATCGTTTGCACTCCTGCTTCAGAGAGTCCAAAGTGCTTAACCTTTCCTTCATCAATCAGTTCCTTCACGGCTCCTGCTACATCTTCAATCGGCACGTTCGGGTCAACCCGGTGCTGATAGAGTAGGTCAATTGTCTCGACCTTGAGACGCTTAAGGGAACCCTCAACGGCCTGCTTGATATGTTCTGGTCGGCTATTCAGTCCCGGCGAACCCTTCATTCCACGTGGATCGGAATTAGGACTGATGTCGAACCCGAATTTGGTGGCGATGACCACTTGCCCACGAAAGGGAGCGAGGGCTTCACCCACCAGTTCTTCGTTCAATAACGGGCCGTAGACCTCGGCGGTGTCAAAGAATGTTACGCCGCGATCAACGGCAGCCCCAAGAAGAGCGGTCATCTCCTGTATGTCTTTAGGCGGCCCATAAGAAAAGCTCATTCCCATACAGCCCAGCCCGATTGCTGAGACTTCCAAGTTACTGTTTCCAAGTTGGCGTTTTTGCATTTTTTGAACTCCTATCTTTGTATTATTTGTATTAAAAGTCGGAACATCATCTCGTTCACATTCACATCATCTGGCTGACTCATGTGCCTCGAACAGAGGGTCAATGCGGACAGTGCCGGTAAAATACTCGGTCGGCCCTTTGGCGGAAGGCTGTGAGCCACTTCTTTTGATGTCCATTTTCTTAATTCCTTCACTTGATGCCATTTTGGTGGCGTGGCTAGCAGGCAAGTCTCTTGCCCAATTAAAACTGAGTTGTTTCTTGAATAAAAATCCAGAATGTTTATAAGAAGCCGGAATCATTTTTGATTGCTTTAGCTTCATTCTAAGAATCTTGAAGGGCAAGTAATAAAACAATAGTCTAAGATTGTTGTACAATCCTGCAAACTTAGAAATGAACGCTGTCAAAACAATTGAAAAGTCCGATATAGATTTGATCAACGACCAGCAGGCAAAGCGCGAGGCAGACAGGGCGCAAGCCAACAGAGATGAACTGAAAGAGCGGATTGTACAGGCTATCCGTCATGATGGGACGATTGAGCCGCTCAAAGGATTGCACCTTAACCGCGCCTCCTCGCCTTCCGAATGCGTTCATAGTGTCTCTATCCCTGCCTTTTGTGTAATTGCTCAGGGCAGCAAAGAAGTTATGCTGGGTAGCGATCGCTATCAGTACGACCCGATGCATTATCTGCTTGCGACGGTCGAACTGCCGATTATCAGCCAAATTCTGGTAGCGTCCAAGACGCAACCTTACCTGAGCCTCCGCCTCGATCTCGATCCTACCCTCGTTGGCTCCGTGATGGTCGAGGCAGGGCATCCCGCATCACGCAACCGTGCTGATGTGAAAGCAATTGACGTAAGTCTGTTGGATGCAAATCTGTTGGACGCTGTGGTGCGGCTTGTCAGGCTTCTAGATTCCCCTGCTGAAGCTCATGTTCTCGCACCACTAATTAAGCGGGAAATCATTTATCGGCTCCTGATGGGAGAGCAAGGTAACAGGCTCCGGCATATTGCAGTTCTGGGTGGCTACACCCACCATATCGCCAGAGCCGTTGAGCGACTTCGTAAAGACTTTAAGGAGCCGCTGCGGATTGAAAGCATCGCACGAGAACTGGGAATGAGCGTCTCAGGCTTTCACCATCACTTTAAATCTGTTACTGCAATGAGTCCCTTACAGTTTCAGAAGCAACTGCGGCTCCAAGAAGCTCGCCGTCTGATGCTGGGGGAAAACCTTGACGCTACCAGTGCTGCCTACCGTGTGGGCTATGAGGATGCCTCGCACTTTAACCGCGAGTACAAGCGTATGTTTGGTGCGCCACCAATGCGCGATGTTGAGCGGTTGCGAGGATCTGCTATCGGTACTTAAACAATCACTTCATCCGAACGAGAACCGCTATATTTTAAAAGTTCTGGTTGTCAAAACCGATATAACGCGATATATTTATTGACGATAACGATATATCGTGATGCGTCAAAAGCCTAAGGAATTATATATGTTCAAACAATTTCATCCACGTCATCTCATACCAGCATGGGCAGGAGTTGGATCTGACAATCAATTTTTTATGAGTGGACGACATGGACACAGAGGTTCTTATAGGGGTAGTTGGGGAGATGAGCCTCGCACCCGTCGCGGTGAAATGAAATTCATTTTGCTTGGAGTTTTATCTGAACGTCCCCAGCACGGTTATGAACTGATTAAAGAACTAGAAACCCGTCGAGGAGGCTTTCACCGCCTGAGTCCTGGTTCTGTCTATCCAACACTCCAAATGTTGGAAGAAGGAGGTTATTTAACCAGTGAGCAAGTTGATGGCAAGCGTGTTTACACGATTACAGAGAGTGGTAGACAATTATTGAGCGATCGCGTCCAGCAATCTGATTCACAAAATCCTCACGACAGTTTTACCGAAAGCAAACCTTCGGAATTGATTGAGTTGCGGCGTACTTTAACCCAAGTGAATGATGCGGTCACACAGGTTGCACGCAGTGGCAATTTGGAGCAAGCAAATCGAGTACGCGATCTGCTGGTTCAGGTAAAGCGAGAGATTTATAAGCTTCTTGCCCAGTAGTAAAAAAAAGGTGACGATGAATCTCGCACGAGTCGTAAAAGAAGATTAATTTTTTGGTGAACAAACATGGAAAAACCCCACGGGTGCTGTGGGGTGATTTCATTAGGGTCTCTTAATATAGTGCTAATGTACTATACTTGATTGAAATTTGCAAGGATTTTACTTTATTTAGCTAAGTGATGTTAATTAACTCCTCACGTGCAAATAGAGGTTAGAGGCTTAAGGCTAGGGACTAGAGAAGAACGTTTTTCATGTTTGTTGTGGGTATTCACAATTATTGACTGATGTGAAAGTGCTGAATAAAAATACTAGCCCCTAGTGGTCTGGCAAGCCAACTTTGCATGGTGAATGCAGGTTTTGGTAAGCTATTTGAAGGGTGGCGGTGAATAGCATAATGGTAAAGAAGTATACAGTAGATTTGAAGACAGAAGAAGTCGAAAAACTGCGATCGCTAATTAAAACAGGCAAGAGTAAAGCAAGGAGTATAACTCGCGCCCATATACTAGACCTCTTGCAAAAGTCGTCAGGAAGATTTGATTTTGGGAAGAGAAAGCTCGTAATTGTAGAGAGCAGCAATTAGATTAAACCGCAAACTAAATCTTTTTCGGCGATTTCTATAAGTGAGAGACAAAATTTTAAATACCTTCAGCTTACGATTTACGTGTTCACCTAAAACTCTGATTCTGGCTAACTCTTGATTACTCTTTTTATCTTCATTACTTAACTTAGCTCCTCTGGGCTTTTTCTTAGGAATCCGGCTATTATGATGTAATTTTTGAATACCTTGATAACCTTTATCTCCTAAACATTCGATATTTTCTTCCAACCTCACTTTACTATTTTTAAATATACGGAAATCATGCTCTCTACCCTTACCATGCGCGGTACAGATGATTTTACCATTGGCTTTATCTACCACTACTTGTGACTTGAGTGTACGCTGTTTCTTCTTCCCACTGTAGAACTTTTTTTGTTTTTTTTAGGACGTTCAATTGGGCTTTCTGTCACATCAACTATTACTACTTGTAACTGATAATCGGAATTGAAGAGTCTTTTCTTGCCAGGAAGAGTGAACGCTCTAGATTTAACCAGTGTCTCTTCTATTTTTCGGATAATTCGGTATGCCGTAGACTCGTTTACTCCCCAAGATTGCCCAATATGAAAGTAAGTTCGGTATTCTCTCCAATATTCCAATGTCATCCACAATTGGTCTTCCAAGCAAAGCTTTCCTGGTCGTCCGGTTTTTTGTTTTGTTCGCTTTTGTGATCGCACTACCTCTAACATCTGGTTGAAAGTCTCCGGACGTACACCACACAAGCGTTTAAAATCTTCTGGTTTCAGACTCTTTACTTGTTCGTAGGTCATAGATGCTACCCAAATCTCATCTACTTGTCCCACGCATCTGGGACTTTTGCAAGAGACTCCACGAGCTGCGCTCACAAGGAACAATGAAAATGTGATACATTTTGCTCAAGCAGTTGGTACAAAGGTCGGAATGAAAGTAGTGCTGCGAGCCTGAGCAGGAGACAGACCTAGATGTCCAGTGGCACAAGGAAATGTGATACCCCTGAGTAGAGTGGGAAACACGCAAGGCAGAATCGTTTTTTCAAGGACATCTGACCAGCTGTGACAACATCAATGGAGGTGAAACATGGAACTCACCTACACTCACTGTGCGGGATTAGATGTCCATAAAAAAACAGTAGTTGCCTGCTGTATAACTCCCTTAATTAAGGGCGAGGTTAATATAGTTACCCGCAGTTTCAGTACGATAACAGTAGGACTGCTAGAACTGTCCGATTGGCTGCATAGTCAAAATGTTCAGCAGGTGGCAATGGAAAGTACAGGAGAATACTGTTCGACTGTATACAACTTATTGGAATCAGGCTTTGAAGTTTTGGTCGTCAATGCCCAACATATGAAGAATGTCCCCGGACGTAAGACAGACGTACAAGATGCACAATGGATAGCTGAACTCTTAGGTCACGGGTTACTGCGAGGAAGCTTTATTCCACCTTTACCACAGCGGGATTTGCGGGATTTAACTCGTCAACGTACTAATTTGGTTCAAGAACGGGCGGCTGTGGTCAACCGCTTGCAGAAGATCTATTGAAAAAAGCTCATGAAAGAAACCACTACCGCAGCCATTAGTGAAGCAATAGATGCTTTTAGAACAGCTATGTCATGCGCGATTTTTCGATTGGTTGAC